>NZ_FMWU01000033.1 GCF_900103195.1 Methylobacterium sp. UNC378MF
CGAAACCACTTGCGATGCGCCGGTCTGGTGGCCTGAGCGGCGTGCCCAGAACCCGATCCCATCTCGAACTCGGCCGTTAAACACGCCAGCGCCTATGGTACTGTGTCTCAAGACACGGGAGAGTCGGTCGCTGCCAGACCCGCCCATCGCAAGACACGCATCCCCTCGACACAAAACACCGATCCGGCCCCGGATACACCGCCCACGCTCACACGGAGCCGGCGCCCCGGACCAGCCGCACACACTTGGCGCGGGGTGGAGCAGCCCGGTAGCTCGTCAGGCTCATAACCTGAAGGTCACAGGTTCAAATCCTGTCCCCGCAACCAAATCCCGACCCAAAAAACCCGCCGCGCTCACAAGCGCGGCGGGTTTTGCGTTTGTCGCACCCTGTCGAATCGACGCGGTCCCCGCGCCGAAGCGTGCTGCGACAGTCGCCGCCGCTCCGGCAGGGGAGGGGGGTCGAGCGTCGGCCGATGGTCGCCGACGCCTGTGCCCAGTCGGTCACGCCGTCTCAGAACACACCGTCGGCCAAGCTCACCGAAATCACTCGATCCGGGTTCCTGGGCACGGTGTCCGGGCCGCGACCTTGGCGGTGTTGGCCTCGCAGGCACCTGGCCTTAAGATGCGGTGGGGTACGCCGTGATACGGCGTAAGGGGGGAGCGGCAATGATCTCACAGGCGGGCGGCACGGCCGACCTCGATCGGAGCTGAAGAGCGCGGTTTGCGCGTCTCCGCTCCCTTTCATCGTCCGGCCCACCCGGTGACGCGTCGCGCATCGCCGCAGAGGCTGGCCGCCCTGGCCATCGCCCTGCTGGTTGCCGCCGGGCCTCAACCCGCGCGCGCCTTCGACCTGTTCGGCCTGTTCGGCAGCGAGCCGGAACCGCCGCCGCCGAGCGCGACCGCGCTGCCGTACACGCTGCGGATCACCGGCACGGACGATTCCGACGTGCTGCGGGCCCTGCAGGACACCTCGACCCTCTATCGCCTGAGGCAGGATCCCCCGCCCGACGGCGAGGGGCTGCTGCGCCGGGCCGGGACCGACCTCGCCAAGCTTGCCGACGTCCTGTCGGGCTACGGCTACTATCAGGGAACGGTGACGATCCGGATCGACGGCGCGCCCGTGCCGGGCCAAGCGACGGCCGCAGTCGGCGCTGCCGAGGCGTGGCGCAACCGCGGCCTCGTCCCGGTGCGGATCGCGGTCGATCTCGGGCCCCTCTACCATCTGCGCCGGATCACCGTGCGCGATCCGGCGGGCAACCCGTTCCCGGAGTCCGAGCTGCCTGCGCGGGTCACCCGCATCGACGAGGATGTGCCCGCCCGCTCCGCCACGGTGCTGGCGCGGGAAGCGCAGATCGTCGACCACTTCCGCGCCCAGGGCCATCCCTTCGCCAAGGTGGTCGCGCGCGATCCCGTGGTGGACGATTCCGCCCACGTGATGGATGTGACCTTCACGGTGGCGCCGGGCCCGGTGGCCGGAATAGGCCCCGTCGCCGTCAGCGGTGCGCCGGGCATCGACCCGGCGACCATCCGGTCCTTCATCTACGCCGAGCCGGGCGACCCGTATTCGCCTCAGGCGGTGGCCGCGATCCGCCGGTCGGTGGCGCGGATCGAGGGGATCGGCGGCGTGCGGGTTCGCGAGGGGACGACCCTCGACGGCGACGGGAACCTCCCGCTGTTCGTCGAGGTCACCGAGCGCGAGCGCAACCTCGTGGGCGTCTCGGCGCGCTACTCCACCGTCGATGGGCCGGGCGTGCGGGCCTACTACGCCAACCGCAACCTGTTCGGTGGCGGCGAATCCTTCCGGGTGGACGCCGACATCTACTATCTGGGTCTCGGCAACGACCCGTTTGCCAACCAGCGCAAGCTCGCGGGGATCGGCACGAACGGCCTCGGCGGACGCCTCTCGGCGACCTACGTCCAGCCGGCCCTGTGGGGGACGCGCAACGACTTTCTCGCCAACGCCTTCATCACCCGAGAGGTGCAGCAGAGCTACCTCGTGGATGGCGGTGGCGTCTCGGGGGCGATCCGCCACCGGTTCTCGGACACGTTCTCGGCGCAGATCGGGCTCGACGCGCAGGCAGGTCGGTCGAAGGACGCCCTCGGCACGGTCAATTACCGGCTGATCGGCGTACCGGCGTCGGTCACGTACGATTCCACCGACAGCCTCCTCGACCCGACGCGGGGCGTCCGGGCGATCGCGTCGCTGGCGGTCTATCCCGGCGCGATCTCGTCGCCCGGCATCGTCGTGGCCAAGGCGCAGGGCTCCACCTACTACGCCCTCGACGACGAGGCCCGCATGATCCTGGCCGGCCGCATCGGCTTCGGCTCGGTCTCGGGCGCGCCGCTGGGGGAGATCCCCGACAATTTCAGGTTCTTCGCGGGCGGCGGCGGCTCGGTGCGGGGCTACCCGTACCGGACCCTGGGGCCGATCGGCCCCTTCAACCTGCCGATCGGCGGCCGCAGCCTGCTGGAGGCCTCGATCGAGGCGCGCATCAAGGTCACCGACACGATCGGCGTGGTGCCGTTCTTCGACGCGGGCACCGCTTTCGCCTCGGCGGTGCCGGATTTCGACGAGAAGATCCGCAAATCCGTGGGCATCGGCCTGCGCTACTACACCGGCATCGGCCCGATCCGCGCGGACGTCGCCTTCCCGCTCGACCCCTACAAGGGCGGACACGTGCGTCCCGCCGTCCTGTATCTCAGCCTGGGGCAGGCGTTCTGAATGATGTTCCGAACCGCCCTGACGCAGCGCGCCGCGCACAAGCCCGCCCGCCACGGCCGGTGGAAGCTGGCGCTCGTCCTGGTCTGCCTCGCCCTGCTGCTGCCCTGCACTCTCGCGGCGACGCGCGCTGACGAGGGCGACAAGTCCGTGCTGGGCGGCCTCCTGTCCCGCGCCCTGTCGACGCCCTCCTCGCGGGTGGCGATCGGTGCCGTCGACGGCGCGCTGTCCTCCGACGCGACCATCCGGGACGTGGCGATCAGCGACCGCGACGGCGTCTGGCTGAAGCTCGACCGGGCCCGCATCATCTGGCGGCGGCTCGCCCTCCTGTCGGGACGGCTGGAGGTCGACAGCCTCGAGATCGGGCATCTCGACGTGCTGCGCCGGCCGATCCCCGGTCCGCCCCCGCCCGAAGCCAAGCCCGACGGGCGACTCCTCCCGGACCTGCCGGTCAAGGTCGAGATCAAGGGCTTCAAGCTGGCCGAGCTGACGCTGGGCGAAGCGGTGGCCGGGCAGCCGGCGCGGCTGTCGGCCGAGGGGCGGGCGAAGCTCGGCGCCGCCAGCGAGGGGCTCGACCTGCAGGCCCGGGCGCAGCGCCTCGACGCGCCGGGCCGTTTCCTACTGTCGCTGCTGTTCGTGCCGAACGGCGAGCGGCTGGAGTTGAAGGCGAACCTGGTCGAGCCGGCGGGCGGCCTGCTCTCGAAGGCTGCCAACCTGCCCGGCACGCCGCCGATCGATTTCGAACTCGACGGGACGGGCACGCTGGACGCCTGGGCGGCCAAGCTCGACTTCACGGCCGGCCCCGAGATCGGCGCCAAGGGCGGGGCGAAGATCTCCCGGATCGGGGCCGAGCGCCGGCTCGCCCTCGACCTCGCGGCGCGGATCGAGGGGCTGATGCCGGGCCCGGCGGCGGCGATCTTCGCCGGCACCACCAAGCTCGACGGCGGCCTGGCCTTCGCGGATAGCGGCGCCTTCCGGATCGACCGGCTGGAGCTGACCTCCCGCACGGCGCGCCTGGCGGCCGGCGGCAGCCTCACCCGCGACCGGGTCGCCGAGCTGACGCTGCAGGCGCGCGCCCTGCCGACGGAGGGCGATGTCACCCGGGCCGGCGAGGCCGAGATCGGCAAGCTCGTCTTCGACGGCAGCCTCAAGGGACCGCTGGCGGCGCCCACCGTCCGGGGCCGCCTCGACGCGGCCGCCCTGCGCAGCCGCGATTCCAGCCTGGACCGGATCGAGGCGAGCCTCGGCATCGACCCGCAGGGCGAGCCGTCGGCGCAGCGCTTCGCCATCACGGCGGACGGCCGGGTCGACGGGCTGAAGCTCTCCGACCCGGCCCTGCGCCGGGCCATCGGCAGCCGGGCCACGGTGACGCTCCGGGCCTCGGCCGGCGCAGACGGCGTGGTCGACATCGCGGCGCTCAGGCTCGACTCCGACACGGCGCGGGCAACCTATGCCGGCCTGGTCGGCCAGAACACGCTGGCGGGCACCGTCGACGCGGCGCTGCCGGACCTCTCCGTCTTCTCGGGCCTCGCCGGTCAGGGCCTCGCGGGCAGCCTCGACGCCAAGGCCCGGCTCAGCGGCGACCCGGCGCGCAAGGCCGTCGCCGCCGACCTTGCCGTGACGACGAGCGGCCTCGTCACCGGGATCCGGGCGGCCGACCGCACCCTCGGCCGCGCGCCGACCCTTCAGGGGCGCGTCTCCCAGACCTTCGACGGGTACGGTTTCGACCATCTGCGCCTGGACGGCTCCGGCGTCACCGCGACCCTGCAGGGCGAGGCGACGGCGGCCCGCGCGGACGTCACCGGACGGATCGACCTCAAGAGCCTCGCCGACCTCGACGGGCGCCTCACCGGCAAGGCCGGAATCGACGCGCGCCTGACCGGATCCCTGGAGCGTCCGGACGTGAGCGCGACCCTGACGGCGCCCGCCGCCACGGCGGCCGGCAAGCCGATCCGGGACCTGCGCGTCGAGGCGGTCCTGCGGGACGCGCTCCTCGCGCCGGACGGCACGGTCCGGCTCGGCGGCGACGTCGGCGGAAAGCCGCTGACCGGCGGCGCGCACCTCGCGCGCGTCGGCGGGGACTGGGTCCTCGACCGGCTCGGCCTCGATCTCGGCTCGGTCTCGGTCGCCGGCCAAGCGACGGTCGCGGCCGACACGTGGCTGTCGGCCGGCGCGCTCACCGTGCGGGCCGGCGACCTCACGGACATCGCGCCCCTGGTCCCGGAACCGGTCTCGGGCCGCCTCGACGCCGCGCTGACCCTCGCCCGCGACGGCGGGCGCCAGGACGTGACCCTCCGCGCCAGCGGGGCCGCGCTCCGCTACGGCGAGACCGCGCTCGCACGGCTCGACGCGGACCTCGCGGGCCGCGACCTGCGCGCCCACCCGGTCCTCGACGGGCGCGTCGAGGCCGATCGGCTCGTGGCCGCCGGTCAGCAGGTCGACACGATCCGGCTCGTCGCGAACGGCACCCCCGCGTTCAGCGACGTCAGCCTCACCGCCCGGGCGCGCGGGTTCACCCTCGACGGTGCCGCGCGGGTCGTCCCGGCCGCGGACACGCGGATCGAGATCCAGCGCCTGTCGGCGGCCCGCGGCAACGACCGCTTCGCTCTCACCGGGCCGGCGGCGATCACGCTCCGGGACGGCGGCGCCGTGATCGACGGCCTGTCGATCGCGGCGGGGTCGGGACGCATCACGGTCGCGGGCCGCGCGGGGCAGGATCTCGACCTCAAGGTGGCGATCCGGTCGCTGCCGCTGTCGCTCGCCCGGATCGCCGCGCCGAGCCTCACCCTCTCGGGGACCCTGGACGGCGAGGCGGACCTCCGCGGCCCCGCGACCCGTCCGGAGGGGCGCTACGCGGTCAGCGTCGCCAAGCTGGTCGCTCCGCAGACGCGGCAGGCCGGCTTGCCGGCGATCGATGCCACCGCCAAGGGCACGCTGTCGGACGGGCAGGCGAGCCTGGACGGCCGGGTGACGGCCGGGCGCGGCGTTGCCCTGACGGTCTCCGGGTCGCTGCCCGTGGAGGTCGGGGGGCCGCTGGACCTGCGCGCCCGCGGCACACTCGACGCCGCCCTCGCCAATTCCCTGCTGAGCGTCGGCGGCCAGAGCGTCACCGGCAAGGTCGCCATCGACGGCGGCGTCACCGGCACCCTGGCGGCGCCGCGGGCCCAAGGCGCGGCGGTGCTGAGCGGCGGGAGCTTCACCGATCCGCTGAACGGGCTCCGCTTCACCGGGATCGAAGGTCGGGTCACCGGCCGCGGCGACAGCGTCGTGGTCGAGCGACTGACCGCGACCGCCCGCAACGGCGGCCAGGTCTCCGTCACCGGCCGCGTCTCCCTCGCGCCCGACTTCCCGGGCAACTTCCACGTCATCGCCGACAGGGCCGAGCTCGTGTCGAGCCCGCTGATGACGGCCGTGTCGAGCCTCGACGTCACGCTGGCGGGGCCGCTGGCGCGGACGCCGCGGATCGCCGGCCGGGTGAACGTGGTGTCGATCGACGTCGCGGTTCCGGACCGGCTGCCGGCCACGATCCGACCGCTGCCGGGGGTCCGGCACGTCAACACGCCGCCGGCCGTGAGAGCGCGCCTGGCGCAGCGGGCGGAGCAGAAGGCCGCGACTCGTCCCGGGCGGCGGGGCGGGAAGCCGGCCGTCCCCTTCGACGCCACCCTCGACGTGACGATCGACGCGCCGAGCCGCATCTTCGTGCGCGGGCGCGGCATCGACGCCGAACTCGGCGGCGCGCTGCGCGTCACCGGCACCTCCGCGTCGCCCAACGCCAACGGTGCCTTCTCGCTGCGCCGCGGCCAGTTCGAGCTCGTCGGCCAGCGCCTGGATTTCAGCCGCGGCCGGCTGACCTTCGCCGGCAGCCTGACCACGCCGGAGCTCGACTTCGTCGCCGAGACCAAGGCCACCGACGTGACCGCCCGCATCGCCGTCTCGGGCTTCGCGGACGCGCCGCAATTCTCCCTGACCTCGGACCCGGTCCTGCCGCAGGACGAGATCCTGTCGCGGATCCTGTTCAAGAAGGCGTCGGCCGGCCTGTCGCCGTTCCAGGCGCTGCAGCTCGCCCAGGCGGTCGCCCAGCTCTCCGGGGGCGCCGCCGGGCCGGACATGTTCGAGCAGGCGCGCAAGAGCCTCGGCCTCGACAGTCTCGACGTCTCCACCGGCGCGAGCGGCGGGCCGGCGATCGGCGCCTCGCGCTACATCTCGGATCGGGTCAGCGTCGGCGTGAAGGCCGGCGCGAAGCCCGCCGACACCGCCGTCGGGGTCGACTTCGACGTCACCCGCCGGATCAAGCTGAAGGGCGAGGCCGGGAGCGACGGCCGCACCAGCCTCGGCGTCGGCGCCGAGTACGAGTGGTAGCCGGCGACGTCACACATCCGCTCGTTCGACCACACCTGCAATGCTGCGGGATCGACATGCCCGGTCAATGGTTTAGGTTCGGCACGGGCGGCCGCCAGGGCCGCCGATCGGGCGGGAAACACCACGGGCGATGGACGAGCTTTTCGAGACCGATGACGATCCGCCGGTTCCGGAGGGCGGCCTTCTCCGCAGGCTCCCGATCATCAACAAGCGGGGCCTCCATGCCCGCGCATCCGCGAAATTCGTGCAGACCGTGGAGCGCTTCGACGCCGCCGTGACGGTCACCCGAGCCGGCGAGACGGTCGGCGGGCGCTCGATCATGGGCCTGCTGACGCTCGGCGCCGCCATGGGCACGTCCATCGCAGTCATCGCCGTCGGCCCGGACGCGGAGAGCTGCCTCGACGCGATCAAGGCCCTGCTGGCCAACCGCTTCGGCGAGGACGAGTAGCGCGGCTCAGGCCGCCGCGGGGTCCGACTTGCCCGGCCACTTGCACAGGTCTGAGACGGGGCATCGCGGGCAGGCGGGTTTCCGAGCCGTGCAGGTATCGCGCCCATGCCGGAACAGCCAGACATGGGCGTTGTCTTTGAGACTGTCGGGGGCGAGGCGGGCGAGGCCGTCCGCCACCGCGTCGACTGTGGGTCCCGGCGCCAGCGGGATCCGGTTCGAGACCCGGAACACGTGGGTGTCGACAGCGATCACCGGTTCGTGGAAGGCGAAGTTCGCCGTCACCTCGGCGCTCTTGCGGCCGATCCCCGGGAGGCGGCGCATCTCCGAGGCCGTGCGCGGGACGGCGCCGCCGTACTCCGCGAGCAGGGCCGCCGACAGCTTGACGATGTTGCGCGCCTTCGAGGGTCCGAGCCCGACCGGCCGGATGATCTCCGTGATCCGGGCCTCCCCGAGCGCGACCATACCGGCGGGATCCTGGATCTCGGCGAACAGCGCGTCGGCGATGCGGGAGACGGTCGGGCCGGTGGATTGAGCCGAGAGCAGCACGGTCACGAGCATGCGGAACGGATCGATGCGGTCGAACCCGGCCTTCGGGTCCGGGTCCCTCTCCGCGAGACGCCCGAGCACCGCGGCCACCGTGTCGGCGTCACCGCTCGCGTGCGGTCCGGACGCCGTCCCCGCGACCGCCGTGCGGCTCGGAGCGGATCGAACGCCGTGGGCGATGTCGCGGGTCATCGGCGCCAGCTAGGGTCCGGCGCCCGCCCTCGACAGGCTCCGCGCGCGCGGCGGATTGACCGCTCAGGCCTGGGCGCGCCGCCAAGCCACCGAGGCGGAGCCGGCGCACAGATGGAGCGTACCGGCCACGACCGCGCCGGCCCTGCGCAGGACCTCGACGCGCAACGCACCGCGGCGGGCGAACAGGCGGGTGACCACCCGGACCAGCGAGGCCTCCGCCGGATCGGCGATGATCGGCCGCGCGCTCGTCCGGGCGTCAAGGGCGAGGAAGGTCTCGACCGCGTCACGGACGGCGGCCGGATCGGTCACGGCGAGGATCTCGGACTCCGCGGCCTCCCACCCCTCAGGGCGGATGCCGATCAGGTTCCCGGCCGGAACCGACCGCGGCGGTGCCGAGCGGCGCGCCGTCAGGGGCGGACGGCGCAGCTTCGCCTCTGACACGGGTGCGGCTTCACCGACCAGGCGGATCGGGCGGCGGAGCGCTCCGAGCCGCGCCCGCAGCGCTCGGTCGACGGCCTCAGCGGCCGCCCGCTCCACCAGCCCAGCGGCCTCGGTTCCACCAGGCTGCCAGCGCCGTGTACGGCCGCCCAAAATCGAGCACGGCATCGCCAGCGGGACGACGCCACGCAGCGTATCGCGGCCCGTGCCCCTATCCTGGCTCCAGGCGAGGGCGACGGCGACCGGGCGGCCGCCCGGGCGGTGCTGGGCCAGCGGCAGCAGATGGTCGGGGTCCCGCAGCGGGTCGTCGACGGCGTTGCGCACCAGCAGGGCCCGCCACGCGCTCACGGCCCCTGCATCCACGGTGCCGGGCCGATGGAGATCGACCCGCCACGTCTCGGAGTGCGGGGCGGCCTCCGAATCCGGTGCCGCCGCGCGGTCCGGCCACTCGGACCGGCCGCCCTGTATCACGGTGAAGCGTCGCACCATCCGCGTGTCCTGCCTCTCGACGATCCGTCCCGATCCGGGACGGTCCGGCGCCTCCGCGGCGCCGTTCGGGTCGATGGCTTCAAGGACGGTGCCGCCGGACGTCAGGGACCCGGGATGGCAAGCGGGTTGTCGGTAAGTGCGGCGGCATCGGGCGCGTCGATCCGCGGGCGGCCCAGAAAGGCGTCCCAGAGCTGGCGCACGAAGGCCGGGTCGAGGTCGCGCAGGATCAGAACGAGCCGCGAGGTGTGGTCGGGATCGGGCCAGGCCGGCAGGGTGATCGGCGCGTGGAACACGTGCTGGACACCGTGGACGACGAGGGGACGCTCGGGATCGTCCGCGAGGGCGACGATCCCCTTGAGCCGCAGCAGCTTCGGCCCGTGGCCGGAGCGCAGGAGATCCATGAACATCTCGAAGGCCGCGCGCGGTACGGGCGCCGCGCTGGTCAGGCAGATCGCCTGGATCGACGCGTCGTGGCGGTTCACGTCGCCATGGTGGTGATCCTGCTCCAGCGCCGCGTCGCCGAGCCAGGCACGCACGTCGGCCGCCTTGCCGTCGAGGCCGAACAGGCCGCCGAGCAGCAGCTCCGCCGGCGCGTCCGGCGCAACGATCGGAGCAGCCGGATTGAGCGCCGCCAAGCGCCCTTGGATCCCCGACAGGTCGCCCGCGAGATCGGCCTTGGTCAGCACGATCCGATCGGCGACCGCGACTTGCCGCAGGGCTTCCGGATGGGCGTCGAGCGTCTCGGTACCGGTGAGCGCATCCACCACCGTGACGACGGCCTGAAGGCGGTACCGCAGCACGAGATAGGGATGGTAGATCAGCGCGTGCAGGATGGGCGCCGGATCGGCGAGGCCCGTCGTCTCGATGACGACGCGCCGGAACGGCCGAATCCGGCCGTTGTCGCGCTTGCGCAGCAGATCCTCGAGGGTCGCGATCAGGTCGCCCCGCACCGTGCAGCACAGGCAGCCGGCGCCGAGCAGGATCATGTCCTCATCGACGGTCTCGATGAGCAGGTGATCGAGGCCGATCTCCCCGAATTCGTTGACGATCACCACCGTGTCGGCGAGCGCCGGATCGCGCAGCAGCCGATTCAGAAGGGTGGTCTTCCCGGCCCCCAGGAAGCCGGTGAGCACGGTCAGCGGGATCGGCTCCGGGCGTCGTGGATCCGGAGCGGGTGCGAGGGTCTCTGACATAGGCGGCGAAGTGGGGTGCGTCGGCGTCCGCGGCAACGCGGCCGTGCGCCGGGAACCCCGCCAACCCTACTCGTCGGCAGCCGCTTTCTTGGCAGCCGACTTCTTAGCCGGAGCCTTGGCGGCGGCCTTGTCGGACTTGCTCTCGGCCTTGGCCGGCACCGGCTTGTGGGCGGCTGCCTTGGGTGCGGGCTTCGTCAGCCCCTTGCCGGGCTTGGCCTCGGGCATCCCGGTCGTTTCATCGGCGGTGTAGGCGCTGGCGTTCCGCGGCACGCCATGACCCGGCTTCGCGGCGACCTTCGGAGCCGATTTGGCCGCGGCCTTCGCGGCCTCGGCCCGCTCCATCCGCGCTGCACGCGCCTGCTTGGCCGCCTCCAGGATCGCCATGCGCTTGGCCTTGGCAGCCTCGAGCTTGGCGGCACGGGTGTTGGCGGCTGCGGCCTTCTGCTCGGCCTCCTGGGCCTCGAGGATCTGCTGGCCCTCGGCCGGATTGCGGCCGATCCAGACGGCGACCGGCTGGAGCGGCGCCCGCGGCGGCAGGGACCGCGCCCGCAGAGCCGGGTTGGAGAAGGCGGCCAGCGCCAGGGCGGGCGAGTTCGCCGCCGAGCCGCCGATCAGCTGCGCCGCCGAACCGGGGGCGCTCAGCGCGCCGGCACCGTCCTCGATGGCCGGGGGCTTCTTGCCGCCGCACACGAAGGGGCGCATGTCCGGGGGCGCGGGGCTCGCCGACGGCGGCAACGCATCGAGAGTCGGACTCGTCCAGCCGGCGCTCTGGCTGAAGGCGTAATCGAACAGGTCGGCGGTCTTCACGTCACGCTCGCGCGGGGTCGGCTGTCCCATCACGATGGTGACGATCCGCCGGCCATTGCGCGTGGCGGTCGCCACCACATTGAACCCGCCCGAGCAGATGAAGCCCGTCTTCATCCCGTCCGTGCCGGGATAGCGGCCGAGCAGGCCGTTGTGGTTCGCCATCACGGCGCGACCGAACTGGATCGCCGAGATCGAGAACAGGTCATGGGAATCCGGAAAGTCGCGGATCAGAGCCCGGGCGAGAACCGCCATGTCGCGGGCGGAGGTCCACTGTCGCGGGTCCGGCAGACCGTTGGGATTGTACCAGCGGCTGTCACGCATGCCGATCCGCTGCGCGGTCTCATTCATCAGCGCGGCGAAATTGTCGATGGAACCGCCGAGGGACTCGCCGATCGCGTAGGCGACGTCGTTCGCCGACTTGACCATGATGATCTTCAGGGCGTTGTCGAGGGTGAGCTGCGTCCCCGGCTTGAAGCCCATCTTCGAGGGCGGCTCGGCGGCGGCGGCGGCCGAGATGGTGATCATCGAGTCGAGCGAGACCCTGCCCTGCCGCACGAGATCCAGGGCGACGTAGGTGGTCATCAGCTTGGTGATCGAGGCCGGGTACCAGGGGTCGGTCGGCGCCTGCGCGTAGATGACCTTGCCGGAATCCACGTCGGCCACGAGGATCGGCACCGTCACGGCGTTCGCTGCGCCGATCCCGACCAAGCCTGCACCGAGCAGACCCGTCAGCGCCGCAAGCCCGACGGTGAGGCGTCGGTAGAGAGAAGAGGACATTCGAGCCCGACTCGTCAGAGGATCGCCTGGGTCGACGCAACGGGGCGTCGGTTTTCCGGCCAGCCAGCCGGAGAGCGGCGCAACCCGGACGGCCGAAGGCGGTCGCCGGACTGCATCTCGGCATGAACGAGTCCACCATGGCAAGAGCAAGGCGAGATCGCACAGCGGGTCTGCACGGCGCGGTTGTCAGTGGCCCACGGCCGCCGCAAGGCCTATGTGCAGGCCGAGCGCGGGGGGCGGATCGCGCGCGCATCTGACTGGGACGATTGTGGCTTACGCGGTCAAGGAGATTTTCCACACGCTTCAGGGGGAGGGCGCACAGGCCGGGCGTGCGGCCGTGTTCTGTCGCTTCGCCGGATGCAACCTCTGGTCGGGACGTGAGGCCGACCGCGCCGCGGCGGCGTGTCGGTTCTGCGACACCGACTTCGTCGGGATGGACGGGGAGGGCGGCGGACGTTTCGCCGATGCGGCCTCGCTCGCCGCCGCGATCGCCGCCACCTGGGCGGGGGGCGCCGAGAACCGCTACGTCGTCTTCACTGGCGGCGAGCCGCTGCTCCAGCTCGACACATCCCTGATCGCGGCTGTCCACGCGGCCGGGTTCGAGATCGCGATCGAGACCAACGGCACGCTGCCCGCGCCCGCCGGGATCGACTGGATCTGCGTCAGCCCCAAGGGGAACAACGCCCTGGCCCAGACCACCGGCCACGAGCTGAAACTCGTGTACCCGCAGGCGGATGCCGATCCCGCGGATTTCGTCGGCCTCGCCTTCCAGCACCGCTTCCTCCAGCCGATGGACGGGCCGGATCGGGCCGCCAGTACCGAGGCGGCGATTGCCTATTGCCGCCGGGATGCCCGCTGGCGGCTATCGTTGCAGACCCACAAGATCATCGGCATTCCCTGAGAAGATCAGCGCAAGACGGGGGACGCCTCTCAGAAGTCCTCTTCCCATCGCGCGAAGAATCGGAAACGATCACGGCCGTGCTTCAGTCGCGGAACAGGGCCGGTGAGCGCCGATGGATCCTTCCCACAGCCGTGGAATATCTCTGCTCCGTCACGGAATGCGCCGGAGCACGAATGCGACGGCATCTGGCCGGTCGATCCCGACCCGAACCTGACGAAGCTGTCCGGCCGCCAGCTCTGGCATTTCCGGGCGGGCATGCCGGTGGGGATCGACGTCAACGGCGTCCGGATGGACGCCGGCGATGCACGGATCGCCCTGCTGGGCATCCGGCGGGACGCCCGTGCCCATCCCTACCCGGCGATCTTCACACACGCTCCGGCGACCGGAGAGCCTCTGCGCAGTCCGATTGCGGCCGAGGAGCCGGCCACGCTCGACATCGACCGTGACAGCGTCTTCGAGATTCCACTGCCGAGCGGCGTGCCGGTGCTGGTCCGGGCCGGGCGCCCTGCCGGGCTCTACCTGTTTCAGGAGAACCTCGGCGCCTTGGAAATCTGGGATGGCCGGGCGTTCCGGTCCCTCGGACGGCTGCCCGCCGCGGCACCGGGAACCACGCTGACGGCGACTCCCGAGGGGATTTCCTACACCACTGCCGACGCGCTGGTCTCGGTGGCCCTTCCGCAACTCGGCCCGCGCCTCGCCTTCGGCGAAGGCGGCCTGCCACGCCTGCGCTTCCTCTCGGCGCCGGGCTGGCGTGGGACCGAACTCCTCGCTCTGGCGGAACGGGACGGACGCCTCGTCCTGTGCCAGGGCTCAGTCGGCGTGGATGCGCTCGACCTGCGGGACCTTGGCGGATCCTCGTCCGGGACGCCATTCTGCGGCCCCTGGATGAACCGTCTGGGCGACATGTTCTGGACCGGATCCAACGGGTTCGTCGCGTGCCGTGCGGGCGGCCCAGACGGGAACCTCGTCGCTTGGCCGGGCGGCTTCGTGCCGATCACCGCCCAGGCACCATGGCGCGACCGGGCCGACCAGCATCACCAGCTCGGCACGCTGGACGGCCTCTACCATCTCGCAGCCGTGACCTCGGACCCGACGTTCAACCGCCTTGACGGGCCGCGACTCGCCGCCGGATCGGCCGCCTACTGGGGCGCCGACCGTTTCGACCTGCCCTGGCAGGCACCGGCCGAGACGCTCACGCTCGGAGCGCATGCGGGCGCTCTGTTGCTCCCATTGCTGGCATTGCAGCGGGATACCGTGCTGCTCGCCCTCGCCATCGACGGTCCGCGTGCCGCATTCCTGAAGGGTGCGCCCCTTCCAGGGCCTGCGACCGGACACGTTCTGCACCATGCCCACGGGGCAGGCCTTCACCGGCTTCCGATCACCTTGGAGGTTTCCGCCCTCCGCGATGCCGGCGCCCTTCTGCACGACGGCACGCTGCATCTCTGGACGCGGTCCGGGCGCAGGTGCCACGCTCTACGGCTGCGAACGGCATGAGCCCGCTGCTGACCCGCGCGATCCTCGCGCTGCTCATCACCGGGGCCACACCGGCTAAGGCGGACATAGCGCCCCGGCAGCTCATCCTCGTTCAGGATTCCGGCTGGATGGAGCCGTTCCTGAGCGCCGAGGGCTCGCAATTTCGGCCGTTCATCGAGGCTCTGGCGGCGGCCATCCGCGTGCCGGACGGCACGATCGCGATCGCGACCTTCGATCAAGAGGGTCAGGTGCCGGGACGGATGTCACCGCGCATCCTGTACGCGGGCCCCTACGCGGCAGCGCCCATCCAATCCGCGGTGGCGGCGATCGACCTGCCGCGCAAGGCCGGCGGACAGGCCTATGCCGATGCCGATTTCAACGGCGCCCTACTCGGCGGCATCCGGCGCGGGCTGCTCGGGCGGGACGGCGTCATCTGGATGGTGACGAACAACAAGAACGCCCCGGGCAACAGCCCCGCAGTCGAGCGCAACACCGCGGCCTTCTACGCGGCGCTTCGCGATTCTCCCGCGATCACCCGGATCGCTGCCTACCCGGTGCGGATGCCCCTGAAGGGCCGCAACTTCGAAGCGTCCGGATTTGTGGTTTACGGCATTGGATACGGCGCGGGCGGCCAGCGTGCCCTCGACGCGGCCCTGTCGTCGGGAGGTCTGGCGGCGTTGTTCAGACATCCGCCGGTCAACCTAAAGCCGGTTCTCGCCGGCGGCGTCACCCTGCGGTTCGACAAACTGGACAGCGGCGGTCTTCAGGCCGGCCTGGAGAACGGCGTGCTGGTCGTCCGCGGGGCGGACGCCGCGGCGGGGACCGTTCTGCGGTTGACCGGGCACCTCGACAATGGGCTCTATCCGCAACGGATCGTCGCCGCGCGGCTCATCCTGCGCTGGAGCGCGTCCGGCCCGGAAGCGGCTTCCGCGCGGGCGGGCATCTTGCCAGACCGGGTCGCCAACCTGCCACCGCAGGGCGAGAGCGAGGCGCTCGCTGTGTCCCTGACTCTACCGCCGGTCCCGCGGCCGGCGGGCCTCGGCGGTCTGCTCTCCGGCCGGCGCGAGGTCGACGGCGCACTGACCCTGCAGCTCACGGAGCTGCGCCTCGACCTCGATCCTGCGTTCTTGGAGCGTGTACGGCTGATCTTCGGCAGCAGCCTCCTGATCGGCGACCAGATGACCGGAGAAGTCGTCGCGCAAAACGGCACGTTAGAGGATCGCCTGCCCAGCCTGTTCCGTGATTATCGCAGCGTGTCGGAGGCCGTGGTCACACTTCCGGTCCGGATCGAGGCTAGGTTCTCGCCCTGGCCGCTCATCGCGGCCTCGACCGGCGCGCTTGCGCTCCTCGGCATCGGCTTCCTCGGCGCAGCCGCGACCGGGCGCCCTCGGACCTGCACGGTGATGCTCGGCGCCTTCCCGAAGCGGGCGATCCTACGGCCCTTTCGCACCACGATCCTGCGGGCCCCGGATGGCAGCCATTGGCGGGTGCGCGCCACCCTCTGGGGACCGGCGCGGGCGCATCGCCTTGTGGAGGTCGAATCCGGCGCATGATCGGTTCGTTCGACAGAGGAATGCGGCCACGGGGGCCGCTCCCGATTCAGGCGCCTAGCGGAGCGGATTTCCGGATCCCGCCTCCGCAGGTCCTCGGCCCACAGGCGGAGCAGCCGCTCAAAACCGGGCGCGCGGTCGATGCAGCGAGCCCGTTCGCCGGCCTCGACCGCGCGCCGACCATGACAGAGATCACCCTCGGCAGCGTCGCACTGATGGTCCTGGCCGTCATCTTCCTGTTCGTCCGCCAGGGCGTCCGCGTCAGCCTGGTCAATCGACGCGCGACGCTCGACGCCGCCGCCGGGGCGAGTTGGACCCTGTTCGCGGCCCTGATGGTCACGGCCACGGTTCTGATCGGCGCCACGGTCGGCCGTTTCTGGCAGGCCTGGGCCGGACTCACCGTGGCCTTCGCCCTCTGCGCAATCCTGTTCGCCGCCGCCCTGGCGCTGATCCTGCGCGCGCCGGACCGGAGACGCTGACATGACGGACGACGCGCGCCCCGCAGGCTCGGAGACGCTTCTGAAGGTCCGTCCGACCGTGTTCGTCGCGCTGGGTGGCACCGGCATGGAGGTGTTGCTGCGCCTGCGCCGGCGCATCCTGCAGGCGGATTGGAATGGGACCCGGATCAGCGCCATCGACCAGTTCCCGGCAGCCGCCTTCCTGTACTTCGACACCGATACGCTGGAGGCCCGCGAGGCCGGGCGCGCCGCCGCCACCGACCCGCTCTCGACCAAGGTCGCCTTCCGGGACGGGGAGACCCTGCAGAAGGCGGTTCATCTCGCGCGCTATCAGGCAGAGCGACGCAGCTATCCGCATATCGACGAGTGGCTGCCGGACCGCGACCTGTCGCGGATCGATGCATCCAAGGGTGCCGGCCAGATCCGCGCGATCGCCCGCCTGCTGTTCTTCGACGCGGTGCGCCCGTTCCTGGGCCGGCTGACCGCGAAGGCGGCCGCGGTGCTCGCCAACATGTCGAACGAGGCGCAGCTGCGCGCGCTCGGCCTCGATACCGCCACCGACCTGCGCGTCGTGGTCGTGGCCTCGGTGGCCGGCGGCACCGGCTCGGGCGCCGTGATCGATGCCGGCTACGCAATCTCGTCGCTCGACACGCCGAAGCGGCCGGACGCCGTCGATCTCTTCCTGGTCCTGCCCTCGGGCTATGCCGGGGCCAACAAGGACCGGGTCTTCGCCAACGGCATGGCGACCCTGTCCGAGCTCGAATACGCGATGCGCGGCAAACCCGAGCCGCCCTATGTCGAAAGCTGGGGCGACCACGAGCCGGTGGCGCCCGGGGTCGAGCGGCCCTTCACCGATGTCTACCTGTTCGACACCCAGAACCTCGCCGGCCAGCGCACCGCCGCAGTGAGCGACCTCTACGACATGATCGCCGATGTGCTGTTCGAGGATTTCGGCAATTCCGAATTCTCCGGCCGCAAGCGCTCGACCGGCGTGAACCAGACTCAGCACAAGATGCGCAAATGGGCGCCGCCCGGCCCGGACCGCGCGGCCCGGACGGCGCTGTTCTCCCTGAACTACTCGGCGCTCGGGCAAGCCGTGCTCGCCACCCGCGGGAGCCTGGAATTCGAGGAGGCCGCCGCCCGCGCTGGACTCGGCATGGTCGCGGCCTTCTTCGGTGTCGCCCGGGGCGAGGCCGAGCGCCACGTCCCGACCGTCGAGGCGCGCGACCGGTTCGCCGCCGACCGGCTCGGCCTGCGCTTCTCGGCCTTCGAGGCCTTTCCGAAGGTTCTCCGTCCGGCGCCACCGGGCCTCCCGGAATACGACCTCGTCGGCCTGCTCCTCCAGCGGGCCGACGGCTCGTCGATCCAGGAATCGGTCGTGCTCGCCGCGGACGTGGCGGTCGACGCGGTCCGCGAGGAGATCGCCAACCCGCGCGACTGGGCGCCGAACCTGCGCCAGGCCGCCGAGCGCCTGCGTGACGACATCCTCGGCCGCGCGGGAGCCGGCACCGTCTACGGCCCACGCGGCGCGGAGGTGCTGGAAGTGCGCGCGCGGCTCGAAGCCGCGTGGCTCGCGGATCCGGACGGCACGCTGGCCGCCGCGCTCTATCGCCTCCTCGACGATCAGGAGCGGGGTGGCCTCGACTACACCCGCGCCCTGATCGAGGGGGTGAAGGACCTGATCGAGGCCGAGGGCGGGGCGCTCGCCCGCCTCCAGACGGCGGCCGACACCTACGGCCGTCTCGCCGACGCGATGATGGCGGAGCATTTCTCCGCCTCGCTCAGCCGGCTCGAGCAGGTCCGGCCGGGCCTGATCGTCTCGCATCGGCGCGATGCCGAGCGCTACCTGGAGCAGGCCCGCGCGGATCTGCGCGGCGCCTGCATGCTGCGCATCCGGTCGCTGGCCGCCCGCGAGGCCGCGGAGCTGCTGCGCCGGGTCGCGGCGCGCCTCGGAACCCATGTCGGGCGCGATCCCGAGACCGGCCTTCCGCGCCATGACGGCCTGCTCGGCGCCATGAACCAGGGCCACGACGACGTGGTCCGGCTCATGGGCGCGCTGCGGCTCGACATCGCCGAGATCCGCAACGCCATCGAGCGGCCCTCCGGCGGCACGTTCCTGGTGCTACCCTCCGGAGACCTGCCGGAGATCGCGGTGGCGCCGGCCGAGCGTCTGGCCTGGGCCCGGGAGGCGTTCCGGGCCTATGGCGGGTCCCGGGCCGTTTTCGCACTGCTGCGGGAGGAGGACAGCCGGGCGGAACTGCTCGACGCCGTCCGCGCCATGGCGCGGCGGCGCCTCGCACCGCATCGAACTCGCATCCCCGCGGCGCTGGACGCCCTGCGCGAATTGCCCTCCGCCCGGCAGCGCGAGACGCTGGCGCTGATGCTGCTGCGCTGCATGCCGTGGATCGACGCGCGGTTCGACGCCTTCAGCCCGAGCGGCGACCGGTTCAAGACGATCCTGGCTGTGGAGGGTGCGCGCGCCTTCCAGGCGGAATTCGGCGCGATCCTGCGTGCAAGCCTTCCGGCGGTCCTCGGAGCCGGCGAGATCGGCTTCATCGAATCCGGTCAGCGCGGGCGGATCGTCTGCTATTGCGAGCTGTCGGGTATCCCCCTCGACGTGCTCGGCCCCCTGCGGCGCGACTGGCGCCGCGCCTATGCGCAGGAACTCGACCGCCTCGACGCGATCCCGCTCCACAACCACAAGGATTATCTCCGCTTTCCGGACCCGGTGGCGCCCACGGCCGAGGAGACGGAGGCCCTGCGCGAGACCTTGGCGCTGTTTCTCCGCGCGGTGTGCCTCGGGCTGCTGCGGCGCACGCCCGAAACCGGCCTGTGGCGCTTCGAATTCGAGCCCGGCGATTGGCGCAGCGTCGGTTCCGAGCGAACCCTGCGCCGCAAGCTGTTCGACCGGGTTCAGCACGGCGCGATCACGGCGCAGCTCGCGCGGGCCGAGGCGGCGCTGTCGCCGGTCCAGACACTGGCGCTGGCCGCGCTGTTTGCCTGGACCGCCAAGCGCGCCTACGCCCCGCGGCGCGAGACCGTGCATTTCGACGCCGAGGCGCGGGTGGGCGGTGTCGGCCACGGCGTGGCGCAGGCGCTGGCGAGCCGCTGGCGTCAGGCGGCCATCGAAGCCGGCCCGCTGCCGGGAGAGGCCGACCGGCTCCACGACGCATTGCTGGCTCGGATCGAGGACTGGACGAAGCCGGTTCCCGGGAGCCTCGGTGACCTGCCGCCCGAGGAGGCCAACCGCGACACGGCCGACCCGCCGGTCTTCCGGGCCGTCGACAAACGGGCGGTCGATACAGCGGCCTTCGCGACCGACGCCCTGCTGCGCTTGGTCGACCCGGCAGCACCGGCCCTGTCGGCCCTGACGGAGGCGACGGCGATGCGCTTCTACCTCTACCGCGACGCGGTGCAGGGGCCGTATCCGCTGTCCGCTCTGGCCGGGATGGCCCGATCCGGCAGCCTGAGGGCGGACACGCCGATCCATCCGCTCGGGGGCGCGTGGATGCAGGCGAGCGGCCATCCCGACCTGGCGCCGCTCTTCACGCCGGCGCCGCCCGACTTCTGACGTCCCGGTCAGCCGACCATGGCCCTCCGCTGGGCGCGCGCCGCTCGGATCGCCAAGCGGGCGAACCGTCCGCCGGCGCGCACCGTATCAGGATCCTGCCCGGCCAGGATCGCGCGGCGTAAGGCGACCAGCGCGGGATCGCCCCAGACGTCGAGCACGCGCCCGAACGCATCATGGCGTCCGGCATCGAACGGGATCGGCCGGCCGGATTGGTCCCGGGCGGGATGGGCCGGATGCAGCGCGCCGCAGGGTACCCAGCCCTGCGGGATCGGCGCGGTGGCCGCATGGGTCCGACCGAGCCGCAGCCATGACGGCAGGATATGGCTCTGCGGACCGATCCCTGCGGCGGCCGGATCGGTTTCCGCAGCGAAGACCTCGATCCTCGCGAAACGGGTGAGGAAGATCCGGTCCAGGCGCGAGGCGAACGCGCGCAGGATTTCGGTGTCGCCGGAAGCCAGGAGCGGCCGGCCCGCCAGGGCCCGGAGCCTGCCGATCCGCTCGGGATCGGCGACGCGCAGGCAGGCATCCACAGCGCGCAGGCCGAGGCCGAGGTCGAACAGCGCCGCCACGCGGTCCTGCGGCCGGATCGCCGCCGCGTCGGGCCCCAGTTCGGTCAGCACGGTGCGCCGGCCCATCGCGCAGGCCGCTTCGGGAAGGCAGAGCGCGACCGACTGGCTCCAGCCGTCGGTGAAGCCGGTCTCGTAGGCGACTGGCCTGAGATCCGGCGGCACCGTGAAGGCGAGGCCGCCGCGGGCCGTGAGGAGGCCGATCCGCTCATCCGCGAGCAGCCGGGCCGGCTCGTCGGAATCGCGCGCGAAGACCGCGCCGGCCCCGTAGCTGCCCAGGCTCCAGGCGCAGGCCGGATCGGCCAGTTGGGCGCGCAGCAGAGCGTCCACCGCGGTTCCCGGTCCGGCCGTCATCGGCTCCTCGCATGCACGCCACCGCGGCCGGCACGCCTTGACACGGGCGGCGAATGACCGGAAGTCGCGATGCATCACCGAGGTTGCGGTCGGCAGGGCGGGCGCGCGACCCGGAACGACCGACGCGGAGACGTCCGCGGGACCTCGCGACGGGATCCGCAAGAAGGGCGCTGGCATGGACGTCATCGAGACCGAGATCCCGGACGTGAAGCGCATCGTCCTGAAGCGCTTCGGCGATGCGCGGGGCTGGTTTTCCGAGACCTTCCGGGTCGACACCCTGGCGCGGGCCGGCATCACCACGCCGTTCGTGCAGGACAACCAGTCCTTCTCGGCGCCGAAGGGCACGATCCGCGGCCTGCACTTCCAGATCGCCCCCCGCGCCCAGGCCAAGCTGATCCGCGTGCTCCAGGGCGCGATTCTCGACGTTGCCGTCGACATCCGCAGCGGCTCGCCGACCTTCGGCCGATACGTGGCCGTGACACTGGACGCCGAGAAGGGCGAGCAGCTCTACATCCCGCACGGCTTCGCCCACGGTTTCTGCACCCTGACCCCCGACGTCATGGTCGCCTACAAGGTCGACGATTATTACAGCCCCGAGCACGACCGCGCGCTCGCCTGGAACGATCCCGAGGTCGGGATCCCGTGGCCGGTCTCGGGCGAGGCGGCGATCCTGTCCGACAAGGACCGACGCGCGCCGCGGCTGGCCGATCTCGGTCCGGTGTTCTGATCCGCGCGTCCCGGCCGCAATTTCGTCACGCCGGCCAGTCTTACGCTGCCCGGCTTTTCAGTTTTGGACCTATCCGAAGAGGTACTCCGCCATGCGCATCCTGGTGACCGGAGGCTGCGGCTTCATCGGCTCGGCGCTGGTGCTGCACCTCGTCAACGATCTCGGCCACGACGTCTGCACCCTCGACGCGATGACCTATGCGGCCAACCCCGTCTCGCTGGCGCCGCTGGCCGACAACCCGCGCCATCGCCTGGTCGAGGCTGACATCTGCGACCGCGCCGCCGTGCAGCAGGCCTATGCGGAGTTCAAGCCCGAGGCGGTGATGCATCTGGCCGCCGAGAGCCACGTCGACCGCTCGATCACCGATCCGGGCGCCTTCATACGCACCAATGTCATCGGCACGCAGACCATGCTGGACGGCGCCCGGGGCCATTACGAGGGCCTGTCGGAGGCCGAGAGGAAGACCTTCCGGTTCCTCCACGTCTCGACCGACGAGGTCTACGGCTCGCTGCCGCCGGGCGCGTTCTTCACCGAGGACAGCCGCTACGATCCGCGCTCGCCCTACTCGGCCTCGAAGGCCGCCTCCGACCACCTCGCCCGCGCCTGGCACGAGACCTACGGCCTGCCGGTGCTGGTGACCAACTGCTCCAACAATTACGGGCCGCGTCACTTCCCCGAGAAGCTGATCCCGCTGATGATCCTCAACGCCCTCGAGGGCAAGAAGCTGCCCGTCTACGGCGACGGCCTGAACGAGCGCGACTGGATCCATGTCGAGGACCACGCCAAGGGCCTCGTGGCCGTGCTGGAGCGCGGCCGGATCGGCGAGACCTACCTGCTCGGCGGCCGCGCGGTGCGCAACAACCTCGCGGTGGTGAAGGCCTTGTGCGCGGCCTTCGACCGGCTGCGCCCGCAGAACGCCCCGCACGAGCAGCTGATCAGCTTCGTGGCCGACCGTCCGGGCCATGACCGGCGCTACGCCATCGATTGCAGCAAGGCCGAGGCCGAACTCGGCTGGCGCCCGCAGAAGACCTTCGAGCAGGCGCTCGAGGAGACCGTGGCGTGGTACCTCGCCAACGAGGCCTGGTGGCGCCCGATCCGCGAGGGCCGCTACAAGGGCGAGCGCCTGGGACTCAACGGCTGATGGACGTCCTCGTCCTCGGCGGCGCCGGTCAGGTCGGCACCGAACTGCAGGCCCTGTCCTGGCCGAACGGCGTCACCGTCCACGCACCGGACCGCGCGGCGCTCGACATCACAGATGCGGACTCCGTCGCGGCGGCGCTCGCCGCCCGCGACTACCGGGCGGTGATCAACACAGCCGCCTACACGGCCGTCGACAAGGCCGAGTCCGACGTGGTCGCGGCCTGGCGCCTCAACGCGCTCGCCCCGGCGATCCTGACGGCCGCCACGGCCGCGCGGAAGATCCCGCTGGTGCACGTCTCGACCGACTACGTCTTCGCGGGGACGAAGCCGGACGGGGCCTATGCGCCCGACGCGCCGATCGACCCGCAGAGCGTCTACGGCGCCAGCAAGGCCGCCGGCGAGCTGGCGGTGCGCACCGGCAACCCGCGCCACGCCATCGTGCGGACCGCCTGGGTGGTGAGCCCGCACCGGGGCAACTTCGTCAAGACGATGCTGCGGCTCGCGGCCGAGCGCGACGCCCTCACCGTGGTGAACGACCAGCACGGCTGCCCGACCTCCGCCGCCGACCTAGCCGCCGCGCTCGCGACGATCTCGCAGCGCATGGCCGCGGATCCAGACGCGCCGTCCGGCACGTTCCACTGCGTGAATGCCGGCGACACCACCTGGTGCGGCTTCGCCGAGGCGATCGTGGCGGGCTCGGCCCGGCGCGGTGGCCGCACCGTGCCGGTCAAGGGCATCCCGACCTCCGCCTATCCGACACCGGCCCGGCGGCCGGCCAATTCGCGCCTGTCCACCGACAGCCTCACGGCCGCCTACGGCATCGCGCCGCGGCCGTGGCAGGCGGCGCTCGACGACATCCTGGACCGGCTCGTCGGGCCGGTTTCAGAGGGAGTATCCAAGCCATGAAGGGCATCGTTCTGGCCGGCGGATCCGGCACGCGCCTGCACCCGGCCACGCTGTCGATCAACAAGCAGCTCCTGCCGGTCTACGACAAGCCGATGATCTACTATCCGGTCTCGGTGCTGATGCTGGCCGGCATCCGCGAGATCCTGATCATCTCGTCGCCGGAGCACCTCGACAATTACAAGCGCCTGTTCGGCACCGGTGAGCAGTTCGGCGTGAGGTTCTCCTACGCGCTCCAGCCGCGGCCCGAGGGCCTCGCCCAGGCCTTCGTGATCGGGCGCGACTTCGTGGGCGACGACGACGTGGCGCTGATCCTTGGCGACAACCTGTTCTTCGGCGCCGGCATGGGCGAGCTCCTGGAGCGCGCATCCGGCCGCAAGCAGGGCGCGACGGTCTTCGCCTACCATGTCGACAACCCGCAGGCCTACGGCGTGGTCAATCTCGACAAGACCGGCCGCCCGACCAAGATCGTCGAGAAGCCGCAGACCCCGGAATCCACCTGGGCGGTGACCGGCCTGTACTTCTACGACAATCAGGTGCTCGACATCGCCGCCGACGTGAAGCCCTCGGCCCGGGGCGAGCTGGAGATCACCAGCGTCAACGAGGCCTATCTCCAGCGCGGGCAGCTGCACGTGGAGCGCATGTCCCGCGGCTATGCGTGGCTCGACACCGGGACCCACGACAGCCTGCTGGAGGCGAGCGAGTTTGTCCGCACCCTGCAGAACCGGCAGGGCCTGCAGGTGGCCTGCCTGGAGGAGATCGCCTACCTGCAGAAGTTCATCACCCGCGACCAGCTCGTGGCCCGCGGCGAGATGTTCGCCAAGACCGCCTACGGGCAGAACCTGCTGCGCCTCGCCCGCGAGACCGAGGACGACCTGCGCCTGCGCCGAGGGAAATAGGCCGCTTCGCCATCGGCCGGGGCCGCCCGCGCTATTTGGGCGCGCAGCCGATGCAGATCCCGCGCATGAGCTTGTCGTTGTCCGCCTCGCGCGGCGTACGCTCGCGGCGATCGTCCGGCGTCTCGGCGCCGGCGCCGCGGCTCGGCGGCATGACGCGGCCGACCGACGAGGTGTTGGGCGCCGTCGCCGTCGAGGCGGGGCCGCCGCCGGTGCCGGTCTGGGCCTGCGCCAGCGCGGCGCCGGTCGCCAGGACCGGCAGGAGCAGCGCGAGGCTGAGGGTGGTGAGTGGGCGGGTCATGGGTGCGGAACTCCGTGCCGGGCCATAACGCGGCTGTGACCATCCGGTTCGACGGGACGGGCCGATCCCCACCTTTGTTCGCCTTTGCAGAACCGATGCGGCGCCGTATCAGGAGCCGCGTTCCCGCCGCCGACATTCTGAAGCGTCGAAACTCGGAGCCGCCGCGACGATGCGGGACCCCAACGCGATCGACTTCTGGCGCGGCTTCGCCCTGATCACGATCTTCATCAATCACATCCCCGGCAACACCTTCGAGCGCTACACCTTCTCGCAATACGGCATCTCGGACGCGGCCGAGCTGTTCGTGTTCCTGGCGGGCTGGTCGATCGGCATCGCCACGCGGGGACGCGACGGCAATCCGGAGCCGCCCGGCCGGAGCGTGGTGCGGTTGCTGGCCCGCACCGTCGAGGTCTACCGGGCGCAGCTCACCGTGATGCTGCTGGCGCTGGCGCTGATCGCGGGCGCGGCGCTGCTGCTCGACAATCCGCTGATCCTCGAATGGCACAATGCCGGCGGCTTCTTCGCGGACCCGATCCAGTCGGTCTGCGGCATGGCGCTGCTGACCTACCAGCTCGGCTACTTCAACATCCTGCCGCTCTACGTGCTGCTGATCGGAATCGCGCCCGTCTTCGTACTGGTCGGCCGCGTCAGCCTGGTCGCGGCCCTGGCTTTGTCCGTGGGCGTCTACCTCGCGAGCCTCGTGTTCGGCTGGAACCTGCCGTCCTGGCCGGGGGAGGGGGACTGGTTCTTCGATCCGTTCTGCTGGCAGCTCCTGCTGGTGCTCGGCTTCGTGCTCCAGGGCTGGAACCTGCGCACCGATCTCCTGCGCCGCTGGTCGCGGCGCCTGTTCCCGGCGGGCGTCGCCATCGTTCTCCTGGGAATCGTGCTCGCCGTCGCCGAGATCCGCCCGGATCCGATGCTGGTTCCGGAGCCGCGCCTGCTCTTCACATTCGAGAAGACCTACCTGACACCGGCGCGACTGGTTCATTTTCTGGGGGTATTGTTAGCATTTGCGCCCCTTTACGCAGTGTTGGCACCCCGAATCGGCCGCGTCGTCGGTTATCTGACTCAGATGGGCCGGAACTCGCTGGCTGTCTTCTCGATGGGCTCGATCCTGAGTCTCGTCGGGCAGCTCGTGCGTTTCCAGACAGGCGGCGGCCTGCTGATCGACATGCTGGTCGCCGGCTCGGGCCTCGTCGGGCTGGGGTTTACGGCATGGTTCGTCGAATGGCGCAGCCGCAGCAGATCGTCACGACCGCGCACATGAGGCCGGTGCAGCCTTCCGCCTGCCCGACCCGGGCCTTCCTGACACGGCTCGCCCCGGCGCTGGCGGCGCTGGCGATCCTCGCGGGCGGGAGCGCCGCGGCCGAGCAGCCCGCCAATCCCTTGGCGGGCGAGGCCGCCCTGTCGCTGGAATGCCGGGTCCCGGGGGCGCAGCTCTACACCGTGGCCCAGCTCGGTGCCGTCAAGGCGGCGCTGGCGGAGAACCGCCCGCTCAAGATCCTGGCGATCGGCGGCAGCGCGGCCCCCGGCGCGTCGGCCTCCTATCCGGCCAAGCTCGAAGCCGCCCTGGAACACGCCCTGCCGAAGGTCGACGTGACGATCGACCACCGCGGCCTGCCGGGCGAGATCGCCTCCGGGGCCGCCGAGCGCCTGCGCACCATGGTGGCCGAGGCCGAGCCCGACCTCGTCGTGTGGCAGGTCGGCACCCACGATGCCATCGCCCGCGTCGATGTCGATGCCTTCGCGAGCGCGCTGACCGAGGCGGTCGGCTGGATGCGCTCGCACGGGATCGACGTGGTGCTGGTCGACCCGATCTACA
The DNA here is from genome assembly GCF_900103195.1 of Methylobacterium sp. UNC378MF. Taxonomy (GTDB): domain Bacteria; phylum Pseudomonadota; class Alphaproteobacteria; order Rhizobiales; family Beijerinckiaceae; genus Methylobacterium. The sequence goes on from NZ_FMWU01000033.1 coordinate 26,628, forward strand.
CCGCCAGCATGGCGGCCGATGTCGACTACAACCGGATCGTCGAGGCCGTGCGGACCGTGGCGACCCAGCAGGGCGTGCCGCTGGTCCGGCGCTACGAGGCACTGCACTACCTCTCGAGCCGCACCGACAAGGGCGAGGGGCACATGCTCGGCCGCCAATTCCGGCTGAACGATCTCGGGCTGCGCTGCATGGCCGAGCACGTGGCCCTGACGATCGCCACCTCGCTGATGCGGACGGAGGCGCCGCAGGAGCCCAAGGCGGCCCCCGCGCAGCCGCCCTTAACCGAGCCGCAACGCGCCCCGGGCTAGACCGGACGGCCAGAGATCGGCCTCCCGCCGAGTTCAGGACCGGCGCGGAGCGCGTAGTGTCTGCCACGGCTCTCCCCGTCCTCGCCTTCCGGCGCCTCCGGGCCTTGCGCAGCGGCCCCCAGCGGGCGGCCCTCATGGTCTTCGCGATCCGCGTGGGCTCCGCCGGCTTCGCCTACGGCGCCCAGGTCCTCGCGGCGCGGCTTATGGGCTGGGACGCCTACGGGATCTTCGCCTCGGTCTGGGTCTGGACCGCGATGCTCGGCCACACCCTGACCCTCGGCCTGTCGCAGGGCGCCTGCCGGTTCGTGCCGGGCGATCAGGCCCAGGGCGATCTCGACCTCGCGCGCGGCTACATCCGGGCCGGTGCCCTCGTGACCGGCGGTGCGGCCCTCGCCATCGCGGGACTCGGCGCGGCCCTGCTGATGCTCGAGCCGGACCTGTTCGCCCCGGCCTACCGGGCACCGATCGCGGTCGCGCTCTGCGTGATGCCGCTCTTCGCGCTGCAGGATTACCTTGAGGGCGTGGCGCGCAGCCAGAACTGGGTCGGGCTGGCCATCGCGCCGCCCTACCTCCTGCGCCAGACGCTGATGATGGCCTGCATGGTCGCCGCGATACTGCTCGGGGCGCCCCCCCGCGCCGAGGTGGCGATGGGCTGCATGCTGATCGCCGCCGCCCTCGCGACCGCCCTGCAGGCCGCCCTGCTCGCCGCGCGGCTCCGGCGGGCGATGCCGGCCGGACCCCATCGCTACCGGTGGCGCACCTGGCTCGGCACGAGCCTGCCGATCGCCGCCATCGACCTCGCCAATGCCGGCTTCACCTTCGTCGACGTCATCGTGCTCGGCGCCCTGGTGAGCCCCGCGGAGGTCGGGATCTACTTCGCGGCGACGCGGATCCAGCAATTCGTCGTGTTCGTGCACTACGCCGTCAGCGCGGCGACGCTCCAGCGCTACAGCGCCGCCCGGGCGCAGGCCAACCGCTTCCTGCTCGCCGAGCTGGTCCGCCGCCAGGGCCGCATGACGGCGGCCGCGACGCTCGTGGTCGGCGGCGCGATCCTGGCCGTCAGCCCCCTGCTGCTCGCCATGTTCGGCCCGGGGCTCGGCGACAGCGTGCCGATCCTGTGCGTCCTCATCGCCGGCAGCGTCGGGGCGAGCCTGTTCGGGCCGGGCGAGGATCTCCTGACCATGCTGGGCGGCGAGCGGCTCTGCGCCGGCATCACCGTCGGGAGCCTCGTGGCCGCCGCCGGCCTCTGCCTCGCCCTGGTCCCGGCCTTCGGGACGCTCGGCGCCGCCGTGGCGGTGGCCCTCGCAACCGTGGGTCGGGCCGGGCTTCTGGCCCGGGCCGCCGGGCGGATCCACGGGTTGCCGACGCCGGTCTGGGCCGCCGGGATGGCCCGATGAAGGTGGCCAGCATCGTCCGCGCGCCGTCCGACGCCGGCGTAGCGCTGACTGACGCACCGGATCCCGTCGCCTGGGATGCGCTGGTCGCGGCGAGCGCCGCCGCGCACCCGCATTTCTCGCGGCACGTCATCGACGCCCATCGGACGGCGGGTCTGCTGCCGGCCGGACTGCGCTACGTCACAGTTCGCCGGGGGGATCGGCTCGTCGCGCTCCTGCCTTTCGTGCCGGCCCGCGACCTGTCCGGTCTCGGCGGCAAGATCCTGCGGCCGTTCCTCTCGCCCTTCGTGACCGCCACCGCACCCCTGATCGCCGGCGGCCCGGACCGAGCCGCCGACGCGCAGGCCCTGGTGGCCGGCCTCGAAGCCGCCTCCGCCGGCCGCGCCTGGCGCTGGCCGCTGCTGGCGACCGGGGCGGGTGGCGTGCCGGAGATGCTGGCGGCGATGCGCGGGCGCGGCTGGGCGGTCGGCACGGTGGCGGCGTTCGAGCGCCCGGTCATGGACCGGCGCGCCGATCATGCGGCGTTCCTCGCCGATCATCCCAACCGGGCCCGCTTCAAGGATCTGCGCCGCCGGGCGCGCCGTCTGGCGGAGATCGGAGCCGTCGCACATGTGAGCGCGACGGGCGGCGCGGACCTCGACCGCCTCGTCACGGCGTTCCTCGATCTGGAGCGCGCCGGCTGGAAGGGGCAGGCCGGCACCGCCATGGCCTGCCGGCCCGAGAGCGCCGCGCTCGCCCGCGTCCTGTTCACCGCGGCCGCCGGCCCGGTCGGGATCCGGGCCGACGCGCTGACCCTCGACGGGCGGCCGGTCGCCGTCAGCCTCGCTCTGGTCACCGGCGGCACCGCAACCCTGCTGAAGACCGCCTACGACGAGGATCTGCGCAGCCATGCCCCGGGCCTCCTGCTGGAGGACGAGATCGTGCGGGCCTGCCACGAAACCGGCTTCGCCGACCGGCTCGATTCGGCCACGCTCGAAGGATCGGTCCTGGAAGGCCTCTACCGCGACCGCCATCCGGTCGCCGAGATCATCGCCGTCCCGCCCGGTCGGCAGGTCATTTCCCTGGAACGGCGCCTCCGGCTCGCCCGGTTCGAGCGGGAGGCCCGCGCCGCCGCCAAGCGGGCCCTCCGGCGGCGCTAGACGGGATTCCGGTCCCGTGTCCGCGACCTGTCGCACGATGGGGCCGGCGCTGCGGTCCGGACGACGCGCGCCCGCTCGCGTGCGGGCTCAGGCTGCAGGGCCGCTGCCGCACCCTGTCCTTGCGGGGCCGTATCGCGGAGCCCGAGAGCCAGACCCGCCGAGGCGTCACGCCCTGGTGCAAGGATGGGTCTGGATCGCCCGCCTCAGGCGTGCCCCTCCGGGTCCGGGCTCGCCGGCGGCGCATCGGGACGGCGTCGCCGGATCGGCCGGTCAGCGGCTCCGATACGGACCGTCGCCCTGCACCTGATCGTAGACGCCGTGCCCGGTCCGGGCCCGATAGGCGCGGCCGGCGATCGCACCGGGCGTCGGCGGCGTGCCCGGCTGGGCGAAACTCGTCTCCGGCCGATAGGCTGGCCCCCAGCCGATCTCCTCGTCACCGGCGGGATCCTTGCCGGGGAAGCCTGTGACGTATCCCGTGCTCTGGGCAAGGGCCGGCCCGGCGACGAGCCCCAGCACGAGCGCGAGGGCGCAGCGGCCCGTTGTTCTGGATGGCATCGGTCGTATTCTCCACGTCCGGTCCGCCGCGCGGACCATCTCGAGAGCAAACACGGGTCCGGGACGGAGGGTTTTCCGGGCGTGTACACATGCCGCGGGAGGAAGGGCAGCCGGGCCGCTCGGACCAGCGGCTGCCCGGGCGGCAAACGATGATCGCGGAGGCGGGCGTCATGGACGACTGGAAGGCGGGATTCGAGGCCGAATTGCGAGCCATGGCGATCGCAAACGGCGACGCCGCCTCGGCGCAGCTACCGGACCTGCTGCGGCGCCTGAGCCGGCATCAGGCCGGTCTCGGCGGCAACCCAGTCCTATCCCTCTATCGACGCTGGCGGATCCGGCGCCTGGGGCAGGCCGTGGCGGAGGCGCGCTGGCACGCGGAGCAGGGGCGCCTCGCCCGTCTCGGCGGCCTCGATCCGCGTCCGTGAGCGGTTCCGGTCAGGCGGCGGCGGATCGGCCGGTCGCGCTCCGGCCCGCCCGCGGCGGCTCGCGCAGCCCCTTGGCGGAGACGGCCGCCACGACCGGATCCGCGCGATCGGCTGGTGTGGCCGGCAGGCGCACGAGCACGATGGTCCCCACCGACTCCTCTGAGCGGATCCGGAGCGCGCCGCCATGCAGCTCGACCATCGAGCGCGTGATGGCGAGGCCCAGGCCCGAACCCTTGTGGCAGCGGGTCATCTGCCGCTCGACCTGGGTGAAGGGCCGTCCGAGCCGAGCGAGGTCGGAGCGCGGAATCCCGATGCCGTTATCCTCGATGTAGAGGTGCGTGCAGGCACCGGCGCGGCGCGCTCGCACGGCGACGCGTCCGCCTGCCGGCGTGAACTTCACGGCGTTCTGCAGGAGGTTGGCGAGGATCTGCCGGATCGCATGGGGATCGGCGAGGAGGTCGAGCCCCGGGGCCACATCGACGCTGACGGTGATCGCCTTCTCGCGGGCGGCCGCATCGACAGGGGCGAGAGCGGCCGTGATCGCGGTCTCCGCGGAAATCACCTTGGGGCTGAGCTGCACCCGGCGCGCCTCGAGGCGGGCCATGTCGAGGATGTCGTCGATCATGGACAGCAGGTTCGAGCCGCTCTCGCGGATGTCGCGGCAATATTCGGTGTAGCGCGGAGTGCCGAGCGGGCCGAGCACGGCGTTCTCCATCACGTCGGCGAAGCCGATGATGGCGTTGAGCGGCGTGCGCAGCTCGTGGCTCATATTGGCGAGGAACTCGGCCTTGGCCTGGTTGGCTGCCTCGGCGGCCGCCTTCTGGTCGAGGTAGCGCTCGGCGAGGTCGGCGAGCTGCTGGGTCTGAAGTTCGAGGGTGCGGCGCGACCGCTTGAGGTCCTTCACGGTCTCGATCAGTTCACGCTCGGAGGCGAGGAGCTGCTCCTGATTGCGCTTCAGGCTGGTGATGTCGGTTCCGACCGAGACGTAGCCGCCGTCCTTGGTGCGCCGCTCGCTGATCTGAAGCCAGCGGCCATCCGTGAGTTCGGCCTCGAAGGTGCGGGCCGCCATGCCGGTCAGCGCCATCCCGGCATCGGGCGATTCCCGCCGGACCTGGGGCAGCACGCCTCGGCCCATCACGTCCGTGTAGCTCCGGCCGGATTGGGCGTCCTCCGGGCTGAGGGCGTGGAGGTGGCGGAATTTCGAATTGCACAGGACCAGGCGGTTGCCGGTATCCCAGAGCACGAAGGCCTCCGAGATCGCCTCGACGGCGTCGCGCAGGCGCATGTCGGCCGCCGCGTTGGTCTCCTCCAGAGCCCGCTGCTCGCTGATGTCGGTGGCGATGCCGACCAAGTGGCGCCCGCCATCGGCGGCATCGGCCACGACCTCGGCGCGGGCCCGCAGCCAGACATAGGCCCCGTCGGCGCCGCGCATCCGGAAGGCGTGGTCGATCTGCGTCTGGTTGGCCGCAAGCCCTCGGGCGAGGCTGTACAGGTCGCCATCGTCGGGATGGACCAGGCCGTTGACGTCCCCGAACGAGAGGTACTCGTGCTGCCGCCGGTAGCCGAGCAGCGTGTACATCGAATCGGACCAGTAGATCCGGCCCCGGGCGATGTCCCAGTCCCACAGGCCGCAGGCGCCCCGGCGCAGGGCGGTCTCCAGGCGGCCGCGGATCTGCTCGCGGGCGCGGTCGGCCCGTGCCGCCTGACGGGTCTGCAGCCCGTACGCGAAGCCGACGCCGACGATGACGAGGGCCGCGGCCGCGATCAGGACGATCTGGTCGCGGGTCCGCGCACTCCAGCCGCGCAGCAGCGGCTCGATGGGCTGAAGCACCGCCACCTGTCCCGCGCCGCCCGGCAGGCTGTGCATGGCGGCCAGCACGCTCTCGCCCCCGGGGAGTTCGAGGGCCATGGCGCCGGCGCGCTCGCCGAGACCGGAGAGCGGCTCGCTGTCGCCGAGCACGGCGGCCAGCGTCGTCCGGTCGGCAGGCAGCGGCGGATGGGCGGCCAGGATCCGGGTGTCGGACCGGACCACCAGCAGGCGGCGGCCCGGATGCCGGTCGCTCTCCGGCATCAGCGCGCGCAGGTCCTCCGCCGCGGCACCGCTCGGATCGACCGCCCGCGCCGCGAGCCGCGCAAAGCCTTCGACCTCGCCCCGGGCGCCCGCCAGGATCTCGGCCCGCTGGCCCTGAATGTGGAGGGCCGCGAGCCCGACGAGGCAGGCGAGAAACATCGCAAGCGTTCCCGGCACGGCGTAGCGCAGCCAGCGCTCGGCCTGTCCGAGCCGCGGATCCCGAGCCCGCATCGGCCAGGAGATCGTGAGACTCGAATCCGCACGCGCGGAGATGGAAGCGGAAGCCGCCTCCGGCATGGCCGAACCTCACCCGTGGGAAACTGTGATCCGGTTGGGGGCACCGGGCCCCCGAAGGCCCCCCCGAATCTCAGTGAATACAACCACCTTGGGGGGGCATTTGTCCACGGATTTTTTACCATAAGGGCTTGACGGAAGCCCGGTGTGGCGCGGCCGCCCGAGAATCGATTTCTACCGATGGTTCAAGCGTTTAGCCGCCTCCGAGAGTCCGCGCGAGGATGTCGGCCGAGTCCCGGGAAAGGCCCGGGATCGCCTTGATCCCATTCAGCATTTCGACCGCTTTGGCGCCGCGCGATTTTTCCAGCCGACGCCATGATCCGAAGGCCGTGAGCAGCCGCGCGGCAACCTGCGGGTTGGTCGAATCCAGCGCCGCGACCGTGTCGGCCACGCGGGCGAAACCCGCCCCGTCCCGCCGCGCGAACTGGGTCGGATTGCCGAACGCGAAGCTTCCGATCAGCGCCCGGACGCGATTCGGGTTGGTCATGGTGAAGGCCGGGTGCTGCTGGAGGCGGGCGATCCGGTCGAGCGTGCCCGGTTCCGGGATCTGCGCCTGGATGGCGAACCACTTGTCGAGGACGAGGGGTTCGTCGGCGTAGCGCGCTGCGAATTCCGCGAGCGCGGCCTCGCGGGTCTCGCCCGGAATCAGCGCCAGGGTGCCGAGGGCGGCGAGCCGGTCGGTCATGTTGGTGGCCTCGGCCAGGCGCTCGGCGGCGCGGGCGGCGCCGGCCTGGGGATCCCCGGCGGCGATCAGGTCGAGGGCGGCATTGCGGAGCGACCGGCGCCCCGCCGAGGCGGCGTCGGGGCTGTAGGGCGCGCCGGCTTCCGGCGCGAGCGCCGCGTCGATCGCCTCGAGCCGCGGCCGCAGAGCCTGGCCGAGCCGCGCGCGCAGGGCGAACCGCGCCCGGTGGATCGCGTCGGGGTCGACGTCGGCCGGCACGGCGTCGGCGGCCTCGCCCTCGCTGGGCAGGGCCAGGACCAGCGCCGCGAAGGCCGGATCGGCCAGGGCCTCACCGTCGAGGAAGCGGCCGAGCGCCGCCGCGAAGGCCTCCGTCCGGTCGGCGTCGGGATCGAGGATCAGCCGCAGCGCCACATCCTGCGCCGCCTGCCAGCGGTTGAACGGGTCGCTGTCCTGCGCGAGGAGCCGCATCCGCTGTGCGTCGCTCAGGGTGAGGTCGAGCTTCACCGGCGCGGAGAAGTCGCGCAGGAGAGAGGGCACCGGCTCCTCGGCGACGGACTCGAACACGATCGTGCTTTCGGGCCGGTCGAGCACGTAGACGCCGTCGCGCATGTCCGGACAGGTCGCGCCGGTGAGCGGCCCGGACGCCCCGACGAGGCCGAGGGCCACGGGGATCACCAGAGCCGGCCCGTCGGATTCCGCGGTGCCGGGCAGGCTCTGGGCGAACCGGAGGCTGTAGCGCGCGGCCGCCCGATCGTAGGCGGCCGTGACCGCGAGGCGGGGTGTGCCGGGGCGCTCGTACCAGCGGGCGAAGGCGTCGAGGTTCCGTCCCGTCACCGCCGCGAAGGCCGCGAGGAAATCCTCCACGGTGGCGGCGCACCCGTCATTGTCGGCGAAGTAGCGGTCCATGCCGGCCCGGAAGGCCTCGGGGCCGATCAGGGTCCGCAGCATCCGGACGATCTCGGCGCCCTTGTCGTAGACGGTTGCCGTGTAGAAGTTGTTGATCTCGGCATAGGCCCGCGGCCGCACCGGATGCCGCAGCGGCCCGGCATCCTCGGGAAACTGGCGCGCCCGGAGGGACCGCACCTCGGCGATGCGGTGCACCGGCCGGGAGCGCATGTCGGAGGAGAATTCCTGGTCCCGGAAGACCGTGAGGCCCTCCTTCAGGCAGAGCTGGAACCAGTCCCGGCAGGTGACCCGGTTGCCGGACCAGTTGTGGAAGTACTCGTGGGCGATGATCGCCTCGATCGCGGCGTAATCGCCGTCCGTCGCCGTCTCCGGGCTGGCCAGCACGTATTTGTCGTTGAAGATGTTGAGGCCCTTGTTCTCCATGGCGCCCATGTTGAAGTCGGACACCGCGACGACGTTGAACACGTCGAGATCGTAGGCGCGGCCGAAGGCGGTCTCGTCCCAGGCCATCGAGCGGATGACGGCGTCGAGGGCATAGCCCGCGCGGTCCTCCTTGCCCGGCTCGACATAGACCGCGCAGGTGACGGGACGGCCCTCCATCGTGGTGAAGGCGGTCTCGACCTTTCCGAGCCGGCCGCCCACCAGGGCGAACAGGTAGGCCGGCTTCGGGTGCGGATCGTGCCAGGTGGCGAAGTGGCGGCCGGGGCCGGCATCGCCGGTCCCGACGCAATTGCCGTTGCCGAGCAGGACCGGCGCCTCGGCCCGGTCGGCCTCGATGCGCGTGGTGTAGACCGACAGCACGTCGGGCCGATCGAGGAAGTAGGTGATCCGGCGGAAGCCGTCGGCCTCGCACTGGGTGCAGTAGACCCCGTTCGACCGATAGAGGCCCATCAGCTTTGTGTTGGCGGTCGGATCCACCTCGGTGACGAGCCGCAGCGAGAAGGGTTGCCGCGGCGGATCGCGGAGCACGAACCCCGAAGGGGATGCCGTGTAGGCCTCGGGCGCGAGCGGCGCGCCGTCGAGGTCGGCGGAGACGAGCCGCAGGTCGTCGCCATCGAGGGTGAGAAGCGCCCCCGTCACGCCCGCCGGGTTCGGCCGCAGCGTCAACGTCGCGTCGATCCGGGTCGCGTGCGGGTCGAGGCGGATGTCGAGGGCGACGCGATCGATCAGGTAGTCGCTGGGCCGGTATTCCTCGAGGCGGATCAGCGGCGGCGTCTCGGTGCGCATTCGGCTCACTCCGGGTGCGGGATCGGCCCGTTCTGGTCCCTCGGAGCGCGCGGCGCAACGATCGAAGCCGCCGAAGCGGCCTGCGCGAGACCCTCAGCGCGCGGCGCGGCCGAGAGCGTTGGGGCCGGCCCCGCTCAGACGCCCGGGATCGGACGGCGTGCCGGCACCAGCGGCCGGTCGAGGCCGACCCTGTCGAGCAGGGCCGACAGCCGCGACCGGACGAACGGCTCGGCCCAGCGCATGACGGCGAAGCTCAGCGTCAGCATGGCTCCGCATGCGACCAGAAGGACGGGGTAGGGCGGCAGGCCGGCCGTGACGAGGCGGTGAATCAGGGCGGCGCCGTTGACGTTGTGCAGGAGATAGAGCGGGTAGGTCATCAGCCCCAGCCGGCGGGCCAGCAGGCACCCCCGCGCGCCCAGCCGGTCGCGGAGCCACGCATTGCCGCGCACGCTGGCCGCGATCATCAGGACGCAGCCCGCGAAGACGAGGCGTGGAACCAGAGGGGACTCGCTCCGGCCCATCTGGGCCAGAAACGACTGGGACGTGTCGCCGACCTCGATCAGCGCGCCCACCGCACAGAGGGCGATCACGCACAGGCGGCCGGCCGTCGCACCCTTGATCAGCGACAGCCACAGGAAGACGCCGAGCGCGAAGAAGCAGCCATGGCGCAGGAGCGTCAGTTCGGCGAGGCGCGTTGCAGCCACAGCGGTGAGGCCCGGGATCGCGAGGGTCGCGATCCAGAACAGGGCGCTGGCGCCGCCCAGCGCGGCGCAGACCGAACCGACGCTCCGGTACCGCCCGCACAGCAGCAGCATGAAGACGAGGCCGTAGAAGGCGATCTCCACGCCCAGGGTCCAGTAGACGCCGTCGATCCACGGCTCGACCGGGACGAAGAGCGCGCTGTCGAGATAGGCACGCAGCAAATGCCGGCTCGATCCCATGCGGCCGATGGCGAGCGAGACGAGGACGGTCAGCGTGGCGCAGATCCAGACCGCGGGCACGAGACGCAGGAGGCGGCTTCGCAGGAATGCGCGCGCGGTCGCGTGCTCGGCCGAGTAGGCGATCACGAAGCCCGAGATCACGAAGAACAATTCGACCCCGATCCATCCGAACCAGGTCCAGGCGAACAGACCCGGATAGGCCGCGGCACCTCCGAGGGCGCGCCCGGCCGTCGAGAGCGGCGCCTGCCACGCATAGGCCCCGAGATGGAAGATCATGACCAGCATCGCGGCAAGGAATCGCGCCGCATCGAGGCCGATCAGCTGTGCATCATGCCGGCTGCGCTCGAGACCCTGCACCATCATCACCGGCTCCGCCGACCAGAACCGATCTGATCCTTCGCTCCGCGTACACCCGCACCGTCGTACCGCGGCTACATCTTGCTGGGTAAGGCACTCACCTCTTTCGGGCGACGCGCCGCGTCATCGCCGGATCAGGAGGTCCGGCCGGGAACGACCGGGCACGGCAGACGCGCGCAGATGCGGACCGGCCGGCTTGCTTCGACCGCTCTTGGGGCGCGCAGCCTCGAGGCCCGGGCCGGCGGCTGTCCGAGATCTTGAGCTGCGCGCGGCCGGGAGCGGGCCGAGTGACCCTCGAGCGCCTATGCTGGAGCCGCCCGCCGATGGGCGGTCCCTGAGGATCGTGGAAGCAACCGCGATCCGTGCACTGACGCAGGGCACGCCTCCTCGCGCCGGATCCCCGGCAGCGATATCCGCCACAATGACCCGAACCGGGCGCGGGGCATCGACGGCCCCCGAAGGTGCCGGGGTCCCGCCCGGTTCCGGTCCGGCGCCCCCTCTCCGAAGCAGGCCTTCCGCGCCCGGCCCGCGGCGGCCATCTGGCTGGCTGCGCGGTCGTGCCCTAAGGGGGCGCGGCCAGTCGCAATCAGCCGTCCGCAGGGCGGGGGAGGTCATGTTGTCCGTGGCGAAGCGAACGAGCGGGACCCGGATCGCACATTTCCTGCTGCTCGGTGCCAACCTCGTCCTCGTCATCGCCGGCATCGGGATGATCGCCGCCGGTGCGGAGGGCGGGGTGGCGACGACCGCGTTCTTCGGGGTGTGCGCAGCGGTCTCCATCTGGCGGTTGCGGCCCGACCTGCTCGAATCGGAAACCCGCTCGGCCGAGAGCGTGCTCGCGCAGTATCCGGGTCCGATCGTCCTGCGGGCCTCGGTGAAGAAGCTCCTGTTCCTCGCCGCCCTGTCCGCCGGTTTCGGTGGGGTCACGCTCTGGATGCTGCTGCATGAGGCGCCGCCGATGGCGATGCAGGTTCTGCTGTGGCCGGGCGTCGTGCTCTTCCTCGGCGGTGCGCCCTTCCTGATCCTCGTGGCGATCCGGGGCTCGGCGCTGCACCTCGATGGGACAGGCCTCGCGATCGTGCAGGTCGGTCGGTCGCGGCGCATCGGCTGGCAGGCCGTGAGCGGGTTTGCGGTGGCGACCCTGCCGGGCTCGGGCCAGCGGCTGGTCGTGTTCGACGACGCGAGCGCATGGGACACCCGCCTCGTCGCGATGAACCGCCGCCTCACCGGCCGCGGCAGCGGTCTGCCGGACAGCTATGGATTGGATCCCGAGGCCCTCGCCACCCTGCTCGCGGCCTGGCGCGCGAGCGCGGTTGAAGACGCGGCCGCAAAACCTTGATGGCGTCCCGATGGTCGCCGGTCCTGCGGCCCTTCGCCGGGCGCACCGGATGGCTTCAGGCCTGACGAGAATCGGCTCTATCGGGCCGACGGCGGCCGATAGGCTTCAGGCGGAAGGTCGCGGAAGAAGGTCTCGCCGGGCGCCTGGCCCGGTGCCGGCTTGGGTGCGATCCCGGTACCGCCGCCGTCCGTGATGTAGCGCTGGTTTCCGGCCTCCGGCAGGACGGGGGCGGGAGACTGCGGGGTCGGCGGCACGATGTAGCGCTTCTGATCGGGCGAAGCGATTGGCGGAGGAGCGGGCGGCGGCGCGACAGGCGTCTGCGGCGGGGACGGCGGCGGAGCCGGTGGTTGCTTCCGCGGCGACGGAGTCTCGGGCGTCTCCGCCTCGGCGGCGACCGGCTTGCCGGGGCGGCGGGCGACCGCCTTGGGCGCGGGCCTCCGGGGCCGGATGCGCGCGGCCGCCGACGGGAGGCGCGTTCCCGGCAGGGCGATCCGAAGACCCTCCACCGCGCGGACGAGGTCGCCGAGGCTCGCCTCGGCGGTGCGGCACAGCCGGATCCTCAGGGAGATCGCCCGGCGCCGTGCGATCGGCTCGGCCTGGAACAGCGCGGGCGGCTGCCCGCCGGAGGCGCTGTCGCTGCGGCCGCCCTCGATCCATTGCCACGCGTAGAGACAATCGGCGCCGAGGGCGATCCCGATCGGACCGTAGGCATTCCGCAGCGGCGGCCGCACCGTCATCGCCTGCCCCGGAAACCGGACGGCGATTTCCCCGGCGATCCCGAACTCGCTGGGCTTGGCCAGCCGCGGCGGGAAGGCGAGGAGCAGATCGGCGGTCTCCCGGCGCAGGGCAATCTCGGCATGGTTGCGGCCGTCGCCGCCGGCGTAGCGCAGCCGCTGATCGAACCCGTCGCGTTCGCGCGTGTCGATCACCGCGGTGACGGCCCCGGCCCCGGGCAGCAGCAGGACGGGAGCCGGCTGCGCGGTGGCCGCGCCGCAGGCGAGGAGCCACATGACGGGGCCGAGCCGAGCAGCGAGGCTTGCGGCGCGCCTCACGGGGCGGTCCGCTCGGTCGTGCCGGTCGTGTCGTAGGCCGAGCGCGCGGGCAGCTGGAACCGCTTCGCCTCGGAATTCTCGGGGCGTCCCCGCTCGGCCTGCTGGTCTTGCCACAACGTTCCCTGGGCAGGAGGCGCGAGGAGTTCCGGCTTATCGACCCCGCGATAATCCGGCAGCAGGGCGTAGCCGAAGCGCTCATAGGGCATCGGCCCCGCACCGGGCACGCGCCGTGCCACCAGGGGCGGCGCCGGGGCCGTGGGCTCTCTCGCGTAGGTTCCGGCGGGAACGGGCTCGGCCAGGATCCGCGCGAGCCCCGGCGGCGGGTAGCGCAGGCCGTTCTCCATCGAAACCGCCAGGGGGAACTCGTTGCGCTGAACCGCGAGGGGCTTTGCATCGGCCGCGGCGGCCGGGAGATCCGGCCGCGGCACCCGGGTGAGGGGCGGCGCCTCGGTTCTGCTCGGAACGGCCGCGTGGCGCCCGGACGCCACGGGGGCGGCGGCCGGCGCGGGGTCGCAGGGCAGCGGCGTGCCGGCGGTCGCGTCCCGGAACAGCAGGTCGACCACCTTGGGGAAGAGGCCGTCGTAGCGATTCACCGTCTCGAGATAGGGGCGCTGCCGCTTCAGCCGCTGCAGCGTCAGGGCGTAGCCGAAGACCGTGCCCTCGCTCGGCATCCACGCGACGGCCCGCTGAAACCACTCCAGGGCCGTGTCGAACTGGCAGGAATTGTAGGCGTACCAGGCGAGCCCCTGGGCACCTTCGCCGGAGGTGGTCGCCGTGACGACCTGGGCGTAGCGGGCGATGCGCGCGGGTTCGATCGCGGGCGGGCGCGGCAGGGTCAGCTTCTGCTCCAGGATGTCGATGTAGAGCAGCTCGTTGCCGACGAACCGGTCGCGCCACGCATAGGCCACCTCCTCCGCCTCGCGCTGCATGTCGAGCTGGCGCAGGGTGAGGGCGAGCCCGTGGGCGACCATGGCGTCGCCGCCCCGGGCGATCGCCTGTTTGAACCATTCGAGCGCCTCCCGGAACTGGCGCCGCTTGTAGGCATACCAGCCGAGCAGGCTGGTCTGGCTGGGATCGCCGCTCTTGCGGGCGACGGTCTGGAAGGCCGCGAGATCGGCCGGGCTGGGGGTCTCCGCGCTCTCCTCGTGCAGGAAGGCGGCGATGCGCGCGCGGGTGATGTCGAGGCGTATCGCGTCGAACTCGGAGGCCCCGTTCGCGCCGCGGTGTCCCATCTCGATCAGGCGCTCCGCCTGCGCCATGCGCAGATGCGCCATCGCCTTCTGGATGGTGGCGAGGCGGACGCCGGAATCGGCATTTCCGTCGAGGATCGACTTGTAGAGTTCGAACGCCTCGTCCCCCGAGCCGGAATCGCCGAGGGTGTCGGCGACCGTCCAGATGCTCTGGACGTCGAGGGGATCGAGGGCGCCGGGATCGGCCCGGTAGAGGTCGATGATCGCGTTGGCGTCCTTGCCGGTGAGCGCCGTCATCCGGGACCGGAACTCGGCCCGGCGGAGCTTGCGTGCCAGCTCCTCGGAGGGCTGCCAGGCGGGATCGATCGAGCGGCGGGCCGCGATCGCCGCGCGCAGGTCGTCGAAGCGCCCGGCGGTGAACAGATCCCAGAGGGGCGCCTCCTCGGGCGGGCTCGGCTGCAGGGCGTTGAGATCCGGGGGCTCGGTCCAGCCCGGATAGAGCCGCTTGAGACGGGCGATCTCGGCCTTCATCCGCGCCGTCTGCTTCTGGGCGGCGTAGTAGCGCAGGGCGCTCTCGTCGACCATGTCGGTGGTGCGGGACGTGGCGGGGTCGGCCAGGATCGCGGGCGCGCGCGGCCCGTCGCCATAGACGATGCGGGGCTCGGTCCTGGCCGCAGGCGCCGCGTTCTGGGCGGCCGGCCCGGGCCGGGGGTCGCCCTGCGCCGCGGCGGGGGCGGTCGCGAGCGCCAGCAGCAGAAGACAGGGCGCAGCCTGCCGAATGCGGGCCGGCAAACGGCCGGTCAGGACTTCAGGCATGACGGGTAGCGCATGCGGGCCGCGGTGAGGGCGAGAAGGCTCAGGGTCGCTGGATAGTAGTTCTGATTGCCGATATCGCCCTGTGCATCCTCGGGGAAGGGCGTGCCGTCGAGGGCGCAGGCCACCAGCGCCGGGATCCCCAAATAGCCGGCCTCGGTGAGCCATTCGACCTTGCGCCCGTCGCCGGTATCGACGATCGGCAGCCGCTCCCGGTCGGCTCCCGACCACAGGGCCTGGAACGGAGCAAGGTCGTCGGGCCGCACCAGCCCGGCCCAGGCGAGGTAGAGCGGGATGCGGATGGCGTTGTAGGAGAACAGAGGCGGGAAGCCGGTGGCCGGATGCGGCGCGTCCTTGGCGGAGATCCACTCGGTGGGCAGGCTGCTCGGGCCGAAGCGGGACTGGCGGAGCAGGGCGAGGCCGCTGCGCGTCAGGGCTGCCCAATCGTATTCCGGCGCCACGAGGGCGAGGCGCGGGAAGGCGGGAAAGATCCAGTAGGACAGGTTGACCAGCGGCCCGTCCGGCCGCTCCCTTGCGGAGAAGCCGGAGACCGCCGGCAGCAGCAGCGCCCCGTGCGGATCCTTGAACAGGATGGTCTTGCGCCCGAACTCGATGGCGATCCGCCGGGCGGCTGTGCGGTAGCTCGGCTCGTTCCAGGCCTCGGCCGCCTCGGTCAGCGCCCAGGCGACGAGGATGTCGCCGTCGGTGGCGTTGTTCATGTCGCTCACCGCCGGCCTCTTGTCCGGCGACCAGCGCCACGCCAGCAATTCGTCGCCGCGGACCATCAGGTTCGCCCGGGTCCAGCCCCAGATCCGCTCGAAGGTCACCCGGTCGCCCGCCGCCACGGCGAGCAGCATGCCGTAGCCCTGGCCTTCGCTGTGGCTGATCTGGCCGTTGGCGGTGTCGACCACCCGGCCCTGGTCGGTGATGAACCGGCTGCGGTAGGCGCGCCACGCGGCATCGTTGCCGAGCTTGCCGACGAGCGCCGGGCTTACTGGGCGCGTGGCCGGAGCGGGCTGCGTGCCCGGTTGCGCCGTGCTCGGCGGTACCATCGGCTGCTCCTGGGCCAAGGCGGGCAGGATCGCCGCGGCGAGGATGGCCGCGGCGAGGGGGGCGCGGGCGCGGCGGCTCATGAGTTCTTCCGGCCGACGTTGCGCACGAGGCTCGTGGTGGCAAGGCCGAGGCACAGGGCCATGGCGAGGGTCATGCCGACGTAATATTCCGTGTTGATCGACAGCCACGCCGCAGAGACGAGGCGCAGGTTCGCCAGGGAGCGGGGCTGCGTCTCGACGATCTCGATCCGCTCGGCGCGGGACGTCACGAGCGTGCCGGTCGAGGCGTCGAGGAAGGCGGCGCTGCCGCCCAGCCGGGCCCACACCACGGGATCGACGAGGCAGGAGACCGAGGCTTTCAGCAGTGACGCGTTCGGCGCCGTGACGATGACGGTGTTGCTCGACTGGACCGGCGGCCCCTCGGCGATCAGCAGCGAGGCCGTGGCCGGGACCTCGATGGCGTCGTCCGTTCGCATCTGCGCCGTCACCGTCTGGCGCAGGGATCGCATCGTCCCGACGATCTCGTTCCAGACAGCGTCCAGGGCCGCCCAGATCTGGCGCGAGCCGCGCGTCGTGGCTTCCCAGCGGTCGATGAGTTCGCGGTCGGAGGCGAGCGCCGAGGTCTGGGCCGGACCGGCCGCATCGGCCTGGGTCGGCTGGGTCTGAGCGGGCGGAATCTGCGCCTGACGCACCTGCGGGATCAGGGTGGGAAGGGCGCAGCGCATGGGCAGGTTGCGGCGCAGGCGGTCGAGGGTGAGCACGCCCTCGGGGCCGAACTGGCCGGGCGTGGCCATCATGTCGGCGCGGCCCTCCCAGACCCGCTGGACCTGCTGCGGATCGAAGCCGACCGCTTCGAGCAGCGTCGGGTCGAGGGCGCGGGCGGGCGCGACCACGAGCTGGCTGGCATCGGATGCCACCTGCTGCTGGGTGACCGTCTCGAAGTCGATGACCCGCTCGGAGGCCATCGCCAGCCGCGCGGCCAGGGTCGCGGCGGCGTCAGCGCTGTCGCGGTCCGGTGTCGGCAGCACGAGGCGCGGGCGCTGACCCGGGCCGACGAAGGGCACGGCGCCGCCCTTGATCGCTGCGAGGTCGGGGCTGCGTGCCGCCCGGGCGAAATGCGGGATCTCGATCCGCGACCGGTCGAGGAACAGGAAGCGCGCCTGCTTGGCCGCCGGGCTGAGGGTGTCGCAGGTCTGGTCGGCGGCGTTGGGCAGCTGCGCCGAGATCTCGACGTGGTTCACCCCCGGGCGCCACAGGCTGAAGGGAAGGGGGATGGCGCTGTCGTCGAACACCTCGCCGCGTGCGTCCGGGAGCGGAATGCTGGCCGCGTTGCGTCCGTTGATGTCGATGACGATGCGGGCCTCGGAGGACAGCCCGGCCACGTAGGCGCCGGCGAGGTGCAGCATGACCTTGCCGTAATCGGCCGGGACGAAATCCCCGGGGAAGCGCAGGTCGAAGCCGACACGCAGCAGGCGTCCGGAGAACTCGCGCGACGTCGCGCCGAGGCGGTCGAGGGTCAGGTTCTCGCCGCCATAGACCATGTAGCCGCGGAAGAGCTGCACGGCCTTGAGCCCGTTCGGCGTCCCGGTCTCGGCGGGAACGGCGAGACTGGCGATCGCCTGCCGGACCTCTTCGTCGCGTGACCCGGTGACCACCAGGGTCGGCGGTGCGTTCGGCCGCGTCGGCAGCAGGGCGAGGCGGGGCCCGGTGATCGGACCGAGGTCGGAGACCCCTTCGATCCCGCCGATCTCGGATGCGGTGCCGACCACCAGGTTGATGCCGTTGCGGCCCTGGAGGGGCGGCCCGAAGGTCACGGTCGGACGGGCGACCCGCCCCACGAGCGCGAGCGCCTGCACGGCCTCGATCATCCGCTCCAGCCGGGCCAGGTTCGGGCGCTCGTTGAGGATCACCTGGATCGGCAGGGCGCCGCTCTCGTCGGGTTCCGCGGCGGCGAGGGAGCGGACATCCATGTCGGTGGCGGTTCCGACCACGAGGCCGGACCGCGACGGGTCGATCTGCGTCCACAATTCGTAGGTGGCCGCCGTCGAGCAATCGACGCGGTGGCGCTGGCTCGCCGTGAAGGTCACGGCGTTGTAGCCGGGCTTGAGCACGCCGTCGCCGATGGCGAATTCCACAACCTTCACCGCGCCGGGCGCCTGGATGCGGGTCCAGCCGACCTTGGTGCCGTTCACGAAGGCGGCGAGTTCGGAACTCTCCGGCGCCACCGAGATCGCGGACAGGTACGAGAGGCGCAGCCGCGCCTGTCCCCGCGTCTGCGCCTCGGTGAGGTAGACCGGATAGCGCAGGGAATCCTCCTCCCCGCTCAGGCGGAAGCCCCGTGGGCCGGACGGCAGACGGCGCGCCGGCGCGATGGTCGATTGGATCACCGCGCGCGGCGCCGCCTGCGGGGCCGCTGCCCGCTGCGGCTCGGCGGCGCGCTGCACCGCCGGTCGCTGTTCCGCCGCCGCCGCATCCGGGCGCCGCGCCGGACCCGTCCCGTCCTCGGGCGGAACCCGCAGGGCGTTGCCGCTCGGCGGCACCGTCAGCCGCTCGGCCGGGCCCCGGCCGAGAAAGCTCTGGGCCGCAGCGGGACCGCTCGCGAGGGCGAGCAGCAGCCCCAGCGCGGGGAGGCCCAGCCGGATGCCCATCGCCGTCACGCCGCGCTCGTGCGCCGGCCGCGAAGCTCGGCGAGGGTACGCTCGTTCTCGTAATCCATCATCAGGCGGACCCAATCGTCCCCGCTCTCGGAATCGACGCCTTTAGCGGCGGTGGGGAGAGATGCCGCCGGGCTCACCGCCGCCGAAGCCGGTACGGCCGGGACGGCGGGCACGGGGGCGGTCTCGGGCGGTGCATCGTAGACCGGCGCCTCACCGATCTCGACAGGCCGGGGGCGTCGGCTGGCGAGGAGGTAGCGCAGCGCGCGGAACGGCTCGACCAAGCCCCACCACACGAATTGCAGCGTGCCGGTGGGGATGTCCTTGTGCCGCCGCCGTCGGAGCTGGAAGCGGCGCATCGCCTCGGCGTCGCCGTACATCAGTCCGGCGAGCGCCGGGTAGTCGCGGATGGCCAGCGCGCCGAAGCTCAAGCGCAGCACGAGGTCCCGCCCGTCGCGCGTCGCGTCTTCGACATGCACCGGCAGGGGCGCGGTCCGCCTGGCTCCCGCCGCCGGCTCGACGCTCAGCGCCCCGCGCAAAGCCGCGCGGGTGAGCCCTTGATCGAACGCGCCACTGAGGAAGCGCACGGTGCAGCTCTCGGCGGAGACGCGCTCGATCGACACGTCGGTGCTGCGCCCCGACAGGGTGAGGACGCCGCTCCGATCGATCGCCAGCGACGGCGTGCGTTCGAGTTGGCGCCGCTCGGCGCAGACGCCGAGCGAGGCGCCCGCGGTGATCAGGTTGAAGAAGTTCCACAGCCCGACCACCAGCATCAGATTGGTCACGCCGGGTTCGAACAGGTAGCGCCATGCCGCGACGGCGCAGCCGAGCATCAAGAGCAGGTAGATCAGGAAGAATGGCAGCGCCAACGACGAGATATGGTCGTGGTCGAGCGTCGCGCCCTTGTTGGTGACGTTGAAGGTCGGCTTGCGCGGCGAAGCGATGACCGAAACGATCGCCTTGGCGAGGTAGACGCCCTGGATGTACTCGTAGAGTTCCGACACGAACGGCCAGCGGAATTTGCCGTAGACGTAGTTCTGGATCATCAGGTTGATGATGATGTAGGTCAGCGTGTAGGCGATCGACTCGTCCACGCTGGCCACGAAGATCTTCAGATCGAAGAAGATGTGCAGCAGCGGCGCGAACATGAAGATCAGCCGCGGGATCGGAAAGAACCAGAAGGTCATGCTGGAGAGGTAGGCGATCTTCTGGATGGGCTTGAGGCCCCTCTGGAAGACCGGGTTCTTCAAGAGCAGGATCTGAAACATCCCCTGACACCAGCGGGAACGCTGGCCGATGAAGTCCGTCAGCGTGTCCGGCTGCAGGCCGGCGATCAGCGGCCTGTCGACATAGGCGCTGGTCCAGTTGCGGGAATGCAGTTCGAAGGCGGTCTCACAATCCTCCGTGATGGTGATGCCCGAGAACCCGCCGGCTTCGTCGAGGGCGGTGCGGCGCAGCAGGGCCGCCGAGCCGCAGAAGAACGAGCCGTTCCACTTGTCGAGGCCGCGCTGCGTCACCGCGTAGAACATCTCGTTCTCCGCGGGCATGCGCTCGAAGGTCCGCAGATTGCGCTCGATCGGGTCCGGATTGAGAAAGGCGTGCGGCGTCTGCACCAAGAAGAGGCGCGGGTCCTGCGCGAAATAGCCCACCGTCTCGGTGAGGAACGAGCGGAACGGGACGTGGTCGGCATCGAGCACCGCCACCAGTTCCCCCCGCGCGTGGGCGAGGCCGTTGTTGAGATTGCCCGCCTTGGCGTGCTCGTTGCGCGCGCGCGTGAGATAGCGGGCGCCGAGCTCGTCGCAGAGCGCCTGGAGCTCGCCCCGGCGCGCCCGCGCTGCCGCAGCCTTGGCCGGGTCGGCGTCGCCGCACTTCTGGTCGGTGCCGCCGTCGTCGAGCAGCCACACGGTCAGCTTGTCGGGCGGGTAGTTCAGTTGCCGCGCCGCCGCCAGGGTCATGGCGAGGATCGCGGCATCCTCGTTGTAGCTCGGCACGAACACGTCGACCGAGGGCAGGTCGGCGGCCGCGGCCTTGGGCGGCGGGTCGCGCTGCAGCGGATCCGCGTTGATGATCAGGCTGACGAACAGGATGAAGACGCAGTACAGCTCCGCCACCAGCAGGATCAGGCCGAAGCTGAAGCTGATCGGATCGCCCGGCGCGGGCAGGGTGTTGGTGAGCCGCCACAGGATGTAGCGGAGGACCACGAGGCTGCCGAGCGCCATGAAGACGAACCGCGTCCGCGGCCCGTCGAAAACGGCCCACAGCACGATCATCGCCGCCATGGCGGCAAGGCTCATGGCGAGCTGGGCCTGCGTCCCGACCGGCTGGCTGAGCAGGGCGAGGCTGGCGATCGTCGCCCCAACCCAGGCCAGCCAACGCAACGCCTGCCTCACGCTACAGCCTCCCGGGCCAACAATCCCTCGGATCGAGGTGCAACAGCTCTATGGCCGGGTTTCTACAGCGACGATGGTCAATGGACAAACGCCATCATAATATCCGGCCCGATTTACCAGATCGTAAATTGCGGTTAATTTAGGAATACGCGACACCAAGCAGACAGGCATCACGACACAGTCGAGCGCGCTTGAAATGCGCGATCGAGGCCTGGCAACCTGTTGAAAACCCTGTCCGCCCCATTGGAAGCTTTGCGTTAACTGCCGAGAGCGGCGACCGGTGGAGGCTGTTGTTCCGAACCGTTCGGTCACCGCCCCGGACCCGCCGGCTCTGGGGCCATCGCCGCCCCATGCCTCCACCGTCGGGCTTAATCGACCCTTAACGAAAATCGAGCCTCGCTCCGTACAGCTCCGCCGGGCGAACGGATGACCGCAAAGCCGCTCCAGATCTCCCTTGGACTCCTCAACGCGCTGCAGGTGGCGATCGCCGCCGCGGCGGGGTTCGCGGCCGCCGTCCTGATCGTCGTTCCTGCCGCGCAACCCGGGGCTTCGCAGTCCACGCAGGAGACGGTGGGTCTGGCCTCGCGCGCCTACGTCGCCGCCATCACGGCGCGGCTGCGGCAGACCGTCGACGAGGCTCGCAACGCCGCCCTGGCGCTGCGCGACGAGGAGGGCCTGCTCTCGGCCGATCAGCGTGTCGCACGGCTGCGCGCCTGGCTCGCCCTGAATCCGGTCTATCGGGATGCCCTGCTCGTCGCACCCGACGGCACCGTGCTGATGGCGGGGGATGAGGGGCTGGTGGGCGGCAGCGTCGCCAGGCAGTCCTGGTTCCTGCGCGGCCGTGCAGCCGGCGTCAGCTTGGTGACCGAGGGGGCGGATGCCGAGGCGCCGTTCGCGGCTGCCGTCGCGCTGGGCGAGCGCGCGGAGGGCGGCCTCCTGCGCCTCGACGCCGGACCGCGCTACTTCTCCCGGATCGAGGAGGACGTCCGCCGCACCCTCACCCTGCCTGACACCCTCGGCTTCCTCGTCGCCACCGCGGACAGCCGGGTGCTCGCCGGGACCCCGAGCCCCTTCCGGACGACCAGTGTCTCCGCCACGACGCCGATGCGCGCGGCGGCCGAGATCGGCTCGCCCGGCTGGCTGGTCACCGCGCAGGCCGCCCCCTCCGGGGAGCCCCTGACTGGATCGCCGAACTGGCGGATGCTCGGATTCGGCCTCGCGCTCGTGGCCTGCGCGGCGGCCCTCGGCTTCGTCGCGGGCAAGCGCCTGACGCGGCCGCTGCGGCAGCTTCTGAAGGGTGAGGAGGCGGTCGGAACCGCAGGCGAATCCGCCGGCTCCGAGACATGGATCGGCGAGTTCGCAGCGCTCGCGGAGGTCATGGACGGTCACCGCCGCAGCACCGGTCTGCAGATGGCGAGAGCCGGATCGGAAGTGGCTCGGCTGAAGGCGCGGCTGCATACGTTCGAGGCGATCTCGGGCTGGGCCTGCTGCGAGCTCGACCCCGACACCGGCCGAACCCTGCTGCATGCCGGGAACGAGGGGGGCGGCGCGGGAGCCCCGTTCGCCGCCTGCTTCGCCGCCGCCGACCGGCCCTGCCTCGAGAGGACGCGCATCGCCGCGCTCGCCGCCGACGGCCCGCACGACGTGGTCCTGCGCCTGCACGAATGGCCGGACCAGTCGGTTCAGGTGAGGATGCTCTGCCTGTCCGAGGCCGGAGAGGACCGCCGGCTCTTCGCCCTCATGCGGAAGCTGCCGGGCAGCGAGGGGGCGAGCCTGCCGCAGCCAGTCGAGCCGCGCCGCAACCTCGTCCTGCGCCGCGTGACCGACGGAATCGTCCACGAGTTCAACGACGTCCTCACCGTCGTTCTGGCAAATCTGGCTCTGCTGACGCGCCGTCACGCGCTCGGCGACGAGCAGGAAAGGCTGGTCGGGCGCGCGATGGTCGGTGCACGCCGGGGCGCGGCGCTCACCCGGCGGATGCTGCACCTCGTGCGCGGCGACGAGACCGGCATCACCCTCGCCGAGACCGATCTCGCCACCACCTTCGAGGCCTATCTGCCGTTCCTGGCCGCGAACGCCCTCGGCGACAGGCCGGTCCTCAACCGCATCCCCGGCGGATTGCCGCCTGTCCTGTGCAGCGAGCGCGTGCTGGAGTTGCTGCTCCTCAACCTGGCGTTCCACATCCGCGACGCCGGCCTCGCCGGCTTCGCCATCGCGGCGGTCGAGGGCGTTCCGGACGAAACAAACGCCGCTCCGGCTTCCTCGGCCTATGTGCGGGTCCTCGTCAGCAGCGGCCGCCGTCCGGAGGCCGCCTTGCCGCCGGTCCACACGGGGCAGACCCTGGCCTCTGCCGCCGCACTGGTCACCGAGAGCGGCGGTCTATGGCGCCTCATCCGCGACGGCCTCGGCGGAGAGCCCTTCCTGGCCGAGTTCTGGCTGCCGGCGGCGCGCGCGGCCGCGGCCAAGCTCCCCCCGGCTCGGTCCGCATCCCTGAACATCCTGCTCGTGGAGAGCGACGGCCTCGTGCGGGCGAGCGTCGCCGAGGTGCTGGCCGATCTCGGCCACGGGGTCGTGCAGGCGGCCTCCGGGGCGCATGCCCTCGAGGTGCTCGCCCGCGACGCCGGCTTCGACGCGATGATCGTCGATCAGTCGATGCCGGTGATGGCCGGCCTTCAGCTCGCCGCCACGGTCGTCGAGCGGTATCCGGACATCCGGATCATCCTCGCCAGCCCGCACGGCCAGCTGCCATCCTCCGCCGACGCGTTCCTGCGCATCGACAAGCCCTTCCGCAACGAGGACCTGCAGGTCGTCCTCGATGTGGCGGTCAATCGCGCCCGCGCCGCCTGATCGTCATCCGGTCGGACCGTCCCGCGCCAACAGGCGAGGACGGCCGCGCACTCGATCTTGGCTGCAGATGCACGGCTGTAGACCAGTCTTTCCAAAATCCAATCTTAACCATTGTCGGCGAGTGTTGGTTAAAGCGTAAATCGCATCTTAATGGAGCCGGTGCATATGGGCGGGACCGCAGGAGCGACTGCCCGATTGCTGCGCGCACCCGTCACGACGGGGCTCGTCATGTCGTGTGCCTGCGCCGCCTTCGGCACCGTGTCCACCGCGGCAGCAGCCGACCTCGCGGCGCGGGGTGCGGGCGCCGACTGGTACACCGGCGCCTCGCAGCAGGCGGTCGATGACAGTTGGGCCGTGGCCGTCGACGGCTCGACGAGCATCACCTCGAACAGCTCGGCCTTCGGCTCGGTCACGGTGACCGCCGCGCCCAATGGATCGCCCTCGCGGGATGGCCTGCGGGTCCGCGTCGACGCCATCGGCGGAACCTACTCGTATCCCGGGCGCTCCGTCGCCACGCGGGTCACCGGCTATCAGGAGGAAGGCGCCCTCCAGGCGGGTTACGAGTGGATCTGGAAGGACGCGGCTCTCGCCGGCTATATCGGTTTCAATGTCCGCAGCAACCAGCTGTCCATCCCCGATCCGGGCAACCCGGTGGTGGGCACCGGCGTCGGGCTGAAGGTCGCTGGCAACTTCTATGCGACGCCGACCGACCGGACCATGGTCTCCGCCTACGGCTCGTACTCGACCAAGTTCAACGCCTATTATTCCCGCCTGCGGGTCGGCTACATGGTCGCCGACGGCGTCTATATCGGGCCGGAGGCGCTGTTCCTGGGCGACGACTTCTTCCGGCAATACCGCATCGGCGCGCATCTGACCGGCGTCCGCTTCGGGCCCGTGCAGATGTCCGTCGCCGCCGGCTACGTCCGCGACCGGATCCAGGGCTCCGGCTATTATTCCAGCGTCGAGGCCCGCTCGACCTTCTAGGGCTTCGCCGACGCGCGATTGGCCCGTGCCTGGGACACTCCGATCCTGTGCGTCCCGACGATCCTCGGCCGGGGCTCTCCGAGGTGCCCCAAGGGCGATCAAGGGGTCGGGCTTACCGCGACGGTGCCAGGAGCTGACTGGGCTTCAGGGGATCCCAGACGCCTTCGAAGACCGGCTGCAGCGCGGCGTTGAGCGTCTGCGCTTGCGAGACCGGCGATGGGATCACCCGAGGCTGGAAGCCGATGACGGCGGCGGACACACCGACGAGGCCGGTCACGCACAGACCAACGATGATCCACCGGGGCGCCCGCCAAGTGTGAAGGACCCCGGCAAGAGTGGCGAAAATCGCAATGAGACCAATAAACTGATGCATTAGACACCTCTAGACGGTGCCTACTGCGATAATAGCGCCAATAATCTTGTTTCGAAATGGAGCAGCCCCGCGGAGACAGGCCGGTCATTTCCGGACGCCACGTTGCGGCGGGATGCACCACCTGCGGCGCTTGCGATCCGCCATGTCTCTCCTGGCCGGGCAGCCGGATCGTCACGCTCAGAAGGCACCGAGGTGCTCTCAGAATGAACCTTTTCCCGGCTTCCTCGCGGAGAGGAGTGCGCATAGCCGCCGGAGCCGCAGGACGATCGCAGCCTGCGCGGAATCGTGCCGCGCGCCGGGCGGATTCACGCCATCCCGGATGCGATCGCCGCTCACCACCGCGTCGACGCGACGCCGACAAGACGGCGCGCGGCGATGCGGATCAGAGCTTGCTGACGAGAAGGCCCAGACCGAAACCGACCAGACCGGCCACGACCAGGGAGGCGTGGGGCCATTCGGTGGATTTCTGATGGCCCTCCCAGGCGTAGCGGCGGCCCCGGTCGTAGGCATCCGCCGCGTGGTCCGAGACCTCGTCGGCCGCGTGCCGGACAGCGTCCTTGGCCTGGCCATAGAGGTTCTCGGCGTTGCCCTGGGCCTCGCGAAGGCGGCCCGCGACCGAATCGCGATCCGAGCCGGCGAGGCCGCCGACTACGCCCTGCACCTCTCCACCCAGCGCCCGGGCGGCGCCCGTGATCCTGTCCGTATCGACCATTGGCCTGCTCTCCCTATCCCGTCTCGGGTCGACGCTGCCGGGCGCAGCGGCGGCTGGACACCCGCGTCCCTGTCGCGACTGAGGCAACAGCGACATCCTCCGCGCGTTCCAAGACCTGATCTGCCGCGGGCTCCGGTCGTTCCGGCCCGCCCTACCGGCCGCACGGCGCGCCCCTAGATAAAGCAGGGCTGGATCGACCACACCGCGCGACCGGCTGGGTTGGGCCGGCCTGTCGTCTGCGCAGCGGAAGTTCCGACGATCTCCACGATAACAACAGGATAGCCCCGAAATGGAATTTCTGCACACAATATTTTGAAGATTTCATTTCGAGTCTTTCCGGTTTTAGTTAGGTCTGCCTCGGATTAAGCAGGGTCAAACAGAATCAGGTGGTTGCACGAGGTCGCTTGCGAGTTGATTGCGAGCCGGCACCGCCTCGCGGACACAGATGGGCCGATTTAGAGTGGAATTTGGCAGGGCGGAGCAGCCATCGTGCGTGCCGCCGGTGCCCGCTGTACATGCTCCCGTCAAGCACTGGTCCCAGTGAGTAAAATGGGCTGGCATTGAATGTTAGTCGAAAACAGGGGCGGCACCTCTGAGCTCTGGAAAATCCGACAGTGCAACCCGAACGGACTCGGCGATGCGGTCGGGATCTTCGCCGTGAAACGAGGCGTGGAGATAGATGTTACCGTCTGGACGGGCAGCATAGATGAGGTGCTCGCCGGTTAAACCGCCACGCCATGCTTTTTCGCGACTTGCTGCGCGACGTTCGATGACATCTCTAGAGAAGGCTTCCGCTATCAGATTGACGTCGGTTTCTTCAACCGGTTTGCCTATATAATTTCCCTTGCCGTAATATTCTGCAAGTTTCCGGGAGATGATGCCGGAGCCATGTTTTTCTATTTCAATAATAATATTTTCTATCAGGAAGCTGGCTTGAAAAAAATGCTTCTTATAGAGACCTTTAAGCGGTCCCTTTCTGAATTGAAAAGGGCCGCGCGTTATGTCTTTAATCTCATGGCCTTCTAATACTTTGATTGTTTGACAAAGGCATTCTGGGTCGAACAGGTGATTTTCGCCTTGTGCAAGTTGTGGAACTTTTGCAGCGTAGATGACCATAAAATTCCGAAGCAATTTCGCGCATCTCCCCGTTCTTAGCGACGAGGCCAGCAGAAAATCGACAAAGCGGCATTCTGGTCCCAAATCTTTTTCGATGTCTATCTGAACTGTGCCGCGGGTTCCGGTCTGTCCCTGGGCTCTCGCCAGAGCTTGAATGCGCTCTCTATCCATAAGCGTCCCTCCAAACGGTTCAGTTGTATGTTATGGCGAACAGCCGTCATAGCAGCAGTCCGCATCGCCTCACTTTCGTGACGATTCACGGCAAGGCGCTTCCCTCGCTCGCCTGCGCGCTTGGACGTTTGCGTTCCGGTAAGCGTTGCGCTCTACCTTTGAGCATGGAGGCGATCATCGTCATGAATCGGTCCGCCAGTGGGCAGACTCTGTCCCGCCGGTTGCCCGGACACCGTGGGCCTCCTGCAAGTTTTGTCGCCAAGCCCGATGCGCAGCCTACGTCCTTAGTAATGCAGCGCTTGACGGCGCGAGAACACCACTCACGCATCCGCTGCCGGCCAACGGGCCGAGGGTGGGTCGCCGCAGAGGCGTGGAGGCGGGCCGTGCCGGTTCCGGACGCTGAGGGCCCCCGCGTTGTTCGACTGCGCCACGCACTTGTGGCCGAACTCGGTGGCGATATCGATCCGCAGCGCCAAAGTCTCGGCGACCTGATCTATCGCTACCTCGTACGCGCCCGCCGGCTGATTCCAACCGCCAAGCGTCACGTCTTCTTCGTCCGCCGGTTCTGGGATGGTGGCCTCGTGACCCGCCACCTCGACAAGGTGTTCGCATTGGCACGGCTAGTCGGGGAAGGTGCTGACCTGACGCCGTACCTGTCGGGCCGAGCGCATCGGCCTGGCAAGCATCCGCACGACGCGCAGCATGACGGCGACTTCGGACTCGCCGCCTACGACGTGCATCACCTGCACTTCGATCCCGTCGACCCGGCCGGGCCGCGCAAGGTCCGTCAGCAGGACAAGGAAGACGCGCTGCTGTTCGCGACCTTTGGTCGGGAGCACGCGGCGTTCATCATGGTCGGCACGCACAAGAGCTTTCACGATGGGACGCTTGAGAGCGCCGTCGTTCAAGCGCGCGCCGATGCGGGCCACATGGTGCTGAACGGGATCAAGGGGGAGTCGAACTTCACGTCGCTCCAGCGGACCCGGATGGGCCTGCGAGGAGTGAACACGGCGGTCGCGATCGGTGGCCAAGCCGTCATCAGTTCGATGGTGATGGGCAACGGCAGCTCGATGCGAACGCGCCGCATAGCCGATTTTGCTGCGTGGCGAATCAAGGATGTCGATCCGATCCTCGACGACATTGAGCGGGCCAGGGCGCTCCTCGGCCCGCGTGTGCCGGACGATCCCGACTTCTCTTGGGGCTTCGATCAGACCCGCCTGGTGCTGGTCGAGGCCAAGAGCCGCACCGGGTTCAACTTCGCCGATCAGCCGAACTAAACCTTGGAGTTGACCGCTTGTGCCCGTCCATTAGCGTACTCATCGATACAACCCAGCGCCTTCATCATTCCTACATTAGCCGTCAATCTGCGGCTCGAAAGCGTCCAACCCATGCTCAGTCGCACGCGACGGTCGTTCTCCGTTGAGATCAAATCAGCCGGCCGCGGTCAGGCCATCGTCATCCCGAGTCGCGTCGCGCCTCCCGCCGCCAAGGCGCCACGCCTGTTCCGCGATCAATTCGCCGAGCCAACAGCGCCACCCTCCGCACCCAGTCGTATACTGCCGAGCCTAATCGCGCCTGAACTGCTCCAGTTCGAGCCGGAGCCCGCCGCAGAGGATCGCCCGCAGCAGCGCCGCGGGCGGCCGCGCAAGGCCTCTGCCGCGATGGTCGCGACCGCCGCCGTCGAGCCGGTCTCCGCGCCACCAGCGCCCGCTGCCGCGACTGCTGAGCCGGTGGCCGGGTCCCAGCCGAGAATCGCGCCGACGCTCACCAAACGCACCGCAAAATCTAACGCCGCTATCGCGCCTGGCGAACGGTGGAAGCGCCGCCTGGGCCGCTGGGCACGGTAGCAGCGCCTTATCGACCACATGGCTCATCCCGGGTGTGCTTCACAGCCGCTTTTGGATGAACCGACGCGTCGGCGCTCGACCTCTGCCTGCGCTGCCGCAATGATAGCGTTGCAAGCCTCCAGATCAATGAAGCAGTTCAATGGTATGAAGGCATCCTTGCGCGAAAGAAGTCCTCCGTCGGACGCATTCCATATTTGCAATTCGCCGTTTAGTCCGTAGTCTCGAATGAACCGCTGACAATCTGCATTGTGCTCTGCAGCAGTAACCGAGCCATCATCGTCTAAAAAAAGCCCATCTTCAATATCGAATATTATCCTCTCATCACCAAAATCGAGAATAAACTTGATAAAAATTAAACCGCTTTTAGACCGGTAGACAAGATGAACTTTTCTATCTTGTACTGTGGCGTTCGAAGGCGACATGCCTTCAAACGCCCCTTAAGGAGGGGATTTGCGCAGGCGCACATGAATTTCAGGCAGGTCGACTTCTTCAGCTGACCGAACGCCCTCGCCACTTACTAAGCGTTGGATCAAATCAGCGCCGAGAAGTCCCTTCCACCCACGAAGCTCGTAAAGATGCTTGCGGTACTCAGTTTGAGGGGTTGAGATACCGAAACGCTCTTCAATGGCGAGCACTGCCATTTCTCGCACTAGCGGCAACTCTCGATACAGTCGTCGCGCGTCGCTTGGACCGTCGGGATTCACGATCGGCTTTTTACCCGCGTGCGCCACCGCGCAACGACCAGATTCAAAAAGATGGCGGCTTACGTCCTGCTCCCCATCCACTCTGATGCTGTCGAGCGCCTCGGCCACGCCGTGACCCGTTAGCCGAGGCAAAGCCTTCTCCATCCACGTCACTCGCCGCCTTGGCACTGGAAATGCCAGCTCAAGCACTCGCCAAAAAGACAAAAACGCATAACCGTAATGGTTGAGACTCCTCGCTTCTCGCATCAGCGCAAGGGCAATGCGTGTATCTTCATCCTCAGGACAAATAAGCTCAGTGAAATCGAAGCTTTCACAAATTGAGAAGCCGTATTTTCGGTTTAGCCCAACCATGTGAGGTCGCCCGCCACCCGATTGGTGAGCGACAGCAATTCCATGCTGCTCCCGCCAGGCCAGCACACTTAAGAAGCGGTACAGCAGCCTTGCTGCCTCATCTCGATTGAGGCTTAGCGAGCACCGCACAGCTACTCCTGGATGCTCCTCAAGCGTCAGCGGGATCACCCAAATGCGGTGCCCTCCAAAGTCGGCAGATTGAGGATGCACCGGCCATGGACAAGAAGTGTCAACATTCAAGCACACCCAATCCCCTGGCTAAAGTAGTTCAGGAGCCGCAGCGTATTTGCTCTCGCGGCTCGCGATCTCGACCGGCAGAGGCCTTCCCATTTCGTCGCGCATGCCCCCAGCTTATCGTGCTAGGCAGTCAGCGGAAGAGGCAGCGCGAGTTGAGGACAGCGCTGCGCGCCATTCTTGTGCACTAGCTGGCGTCTGTTGCTTGCTCGGCTTTCAGACGGGCCTGGTCCACGCGGATCGACGAGGACCCGCCAGCCCTGCTTCCCCCACGTGCTTGATGATCACGATATTGTGATGATATTTATTGCCGTGCATTCGGTTTTACTCCAAGCCATTCAGCATCGAGTGATAGAATCTGGGTCCAATTGGGTGCACGAGGTTGCTTACTAGTTGTTTTACACTGACTTTCCGTCTGTAGAGATCCGTAGGGGAGAGTATTACAAGCCGGGACGAGGTTGCTTCCGCTGCGGTTCAGACCGTGGGTACCCCTCAACACCCGAAGGATCACACCCTTATGCGAATCGTTGTCTATGCTGATGGAGGCTGCTCGCCCAATCCTGGCCCAGGGGGCTGGGGTGTTGTCATCTCGGGCCCGGATGGGCCCGTGGATCTATGCGGGGGTGAGGCTAACACTACGAACAACCGCATGGAGTTGACCGCGGCCGTCCGAGCGCTGGAGCATTTCCCCGAGGCAGCGCAGATCGAGATGCGCTGCGACAGCCAGTACGTGGTCAAATCCGTCACCGAGTGGATGAGCGGCTGGAAGGCCAAGGGCTGGCGCAAATCGAAGGGCCCGGTGATGAATCTCGACTTGATGCAGCGTTTGGACGAACTTGCTAGCCAGCGTGACGTGAAGTGGACGTGGGTTCAGGGCCACGCCGGAGATCCACTCAATGAACGCGCGGATCGTCTCGTGACGCAAGGAAGGCGTGGTGGAAGCGGGCTATCCGCTCTAACCAACCCATCTCCAGTACCAGCCACACCGTAAGCCTTATCGCAATCGCCGTTGTCGCCTCAGCGCCGTCGCCAAACCGCGGCAACGACGACCTGAGAACCGCTTGCTCGGCCGATGTATTCTAAAGAAATTAGCGAAACCCACCGACGCAAAGGCCTGGGTAGCTTCGGGAGGCTAGCGCCAAAATTCCTGAACTAGATATTACTGGCATCGTGAAAAGATAATTGTGCCAGTATTGGGCAACAAAGGATCAAGATGCTTCATGCTGAATCGATCCGACAAAACAACAAATTCATATATCCAGCCCGACTGGTCGACCGGAGCAGAACCAGAATTGACGCACTCCGCAATGACAGTGTTACCTGAAACCCGATTAACAACAAAGGTCGCACTATATCTTTTTCGATTGTGAGTTATAGTAAATTTACTTCCAAGCGTGCGAACAACTATCGCGTCCTTTCCGGACGGGTGGTCTTCTGCGCAACTCTGCTGAGCAGATGCCCAGCCGCCTTCAAGATTATCCAAAGGCCCGGCAGCGCAAGGCTCAACCACCACGACCAAGATAATCACCGCAACCGTCGATCTAATCGCAACAAATATGCGCGAAATTCCCGTCATGACTCTTCTCCGCCGACACCGCGCCCGCTTTAAAGATCAGTGCTGAATTTCAATTCTGTGACGCGCAATCCTTTCTCTGGTATTATTAGAGTCATTCAGGGCAGCTCTGACCTCCCCATCCATCACCGTTTGTGCCTGTTAGACCGGTTGCTCCTGTCGAAATAGGCGCCTGTAAAGTAGTTCAATCCGGTCGGAACAAAGGGATATGCATTCCGAAAATGCAATTGAAAATGTAGCGAGTCAGAGACCTACGAAGAGCCGCGATCGGCGACACATCGGGGATAAACGGGTTAGGCTCGCCTTCAAATGCACTCTACCGAAGATCGTGCCGCAATCCAATCGAGCGCGAGTAGTTATTCTCCTGATGCTGACGCGATCCCATGCGATTGATCTCTCCCGAATGATCTAATTCAATCCACTCCGCTTGCTTAAGTGAGCAAGCCGAAATTCAGAGATCATTTTACGTTTTCCGAATATACGCGGCGCCTACTTAACAGCTAATTCCTTGTCTTGCGGAAAGTCCCCGGTATTCACTTTATTTACTCTTTAGCCACCCTCCTTTCGCTGCGTTTCTCGTACATCAATCGCGCAACATGCTCTCTTGGTGTCAGATTTTGTATGCCGGTATTCCCACAGCCGCCTGGGACAGTGTACCATGAGCAATTGTCGTTGCGGCCAACGTTGTAGCATCGGCACTCCTGACGCGAACCCGCGCGACAGCGAACATCACCTTGTTCGCAAGCTTGCGAAAGAAGAGGCAGATTACAAATTAACGTGCATCCGACAAAAAGCAGCTTGCTCATCGATCGCCTCCATACATTTTCGTTCCTTTTGTCCGGGCGCAGTCAAATCACACACGTTCTCCAAATTTGTATTCGGATAAACGGCGGTATTAGACTTCTGGAACCGGACATATCCACTTTGTTGAAACCTGACAGAACTCAACGATCTGCATAGGCGAGCTTGGCCATAAGAGCCTCTCGAATAGTAATTGACATTGCCAGAATCAATGATTTTTGTAAAGTGAATTATTCTATGCCAAATGCATCTTAGAAGCATATTCCCTGGCGAAAACATCGACGATTTACGCAAAAATATTTCATAACTAGATTCCAGCTCAAGCCTTATGGCGAATAAAATCAAAAAAACAACATCTATTAGTGAAACATTCGGCCGTTAGGTCTGGCTTTACGAACAACTAGGTGTCTATAAAGCATTACGCTTATGTAAGCCACTCTCTTTCGTGGAAAGCATATTCTATTCTTTCTTGAATATGTGTCCCGCCCTCGGTATCCCCGCACCCGCTGCCCTTTTCTCGGAGACGGTTTCGAGAGCCAACGGAACTGGCGTTGCCCTCGACAAGATCCTCGTGGACGCCTGTCTCCGAAAACACTGGTTTTTCTGAAATCGGTCAAGCTTGCTGCTGAGTAGCTCCTCAGTAGCGGGTCAGCGCGGTTTGGACGGGGAAAAGCGCGATGGGACGGAAGAGCGGGTTCCTGGCGTTCATCCTGTGGGGCTGCGGGCTGTTCCTGCTGAGCGGCCTGCATCGTTTCTACGTCGGGCGATTCTGGACGGGGCTGCTATGGTTCTTCACGCTCGGCTTGTGCGGGGTCGGCCAGCTGATTGACCTCTTCCGGCTCGGCGACATGGTTCGCGTGGCCAACAGCGAGGGCGGTGGCGGCAGCTCCAGGCATTTTGCCCCAGCAAACACGGTGGCGCCGGTGTTCAACGTAACGGTCAACGCCGGCCCAGCCGGGATGGCGACAGTGACGCCGGAACAGATCGCCGCCGGTGGGACGCAGTTGCTGTCTCGGCGCTAGAACGGGCGTCGGCATCGATCGCGAGGGAGGATGACGACGTGCAAGAATCCAAGCGTAGGCAGGCCGGAATCATCATCCTTCCGCTCGTGGTATCCTCCGCGCTCGCCGCCGGCTCCGCTCTTGCCACGTCGGACGGTCCTGATCGGTTCGCCGTTCGAGACGTAAGGCCGAATGATACGTTGGCGCTGCGCGCGCAGCCGAACGCGAGCGCGCGAAAGATCACCGGGCTGCCGCCGCAGACCCGTGGGCTGCAGAACCTCGGATGCGTGAACGGGAAGACAGGTCGAGAGACGGCAGACACCGCGCCGGCCGGCGGCCCGCTGTGGTGCAAAGTCCGGATCGGCAGCCTCTTGGGCTGGGCGTCCTCCCGATTCCTGCGCGAGGACACCGAGGTCCTGAAGCCCTACAGCGTCTCGGGGGCGCCCACCGGACCGGGGCAGTTCGTCGCCACCTCCAGCGCGATTGACAAGACTGCTGCGGGTGAAGGGCGATGGAAGATCGTCGCGCAAACCGTCATCAGCGAATCGACGACGGGCGACCAGCCGAACGAGGTGATCGTCACCTCGCAGCTCGTCGATTGCCAGCGTGGGCGTTCCGAAGTGATCCGCCTCGACGGCATCACCCCTGGGAGTTCCGGCAGCATAGAAGATGCACCGGGACCAGATTATCACCCGGCATTAGCTGGTTTCGACGAAGAAAATCTCTGGTGGTTCGCCTGTCGGGGCGCCCACCGACGTTATCTTTGGCCGTGAACAATCGAGCCTACGCTATCGCATGTCCGAAAAACGAGGGTTTGCACGATGATGCTCATTTCGACAATGCCAAGCTTAGGATGTGAGCTGTTTTCCGGAGACAGTTTTACGAAATCGGCCCGTTGAGCTCTTGGTAGGATGGGGGAGGGTCCGCCGCGCCACAAAACGCGGAGGATAGAGATGAGCATCACAATTAAGGAGCTCTCGGAACGATCAGGGGTGAAGGTCCCCACGATCAGATACTACGAACGACAAGGCCTGCTGCCTGAACCGGTACGGACGGTAACTGGACTGAGGCGCTACGGGACCGTCGACGTCGCACGCCTGCGCTTCGTCCGCTTCGGTCGCGGGCTCGGAATGGAGATCGACGGGATCCGTGCGGTGATCGAGATGGTGGGCGATGGAAACGGCGAGGAGATCATCGCGGCAGCCGATGCTTTAGGCGAGCGGGCTGAGCGGATGCAGGCGCTCTGTGTCTCGCTGCGGCGAGTTTCGGCAGCGATCATCGGCGGCTCGATCGACGAGGCGGAGGCGTTCGACCGGCTCATCGCACGGGAGCGAGCGGAGGTTGTGGTGCCGGTAGACACTCCTCCCGCACCGAATCCGGATGCAACCGAGGCGCCTCAGGGTCAGAGCAGTCAGCCCATGGACATGACCGTGGTCCAGGAAGAGGCGTCAACGGCAGTCGAGCTCGCCGCGGAAGAACCTACGGCAGAGGCAGCACCGGAAGGGGATGCACCTGAGACACCGCTTTCCAAGCCGAAACGCAAAAGGACCCGCGCAAAGCTCTGATGGGTAGGATGGCGGTGTCCCCGCCGTCCAACCTCTCGAGACAGCTTCGGATTCACTTAAGCGTCACCACATAATCAATACCAAGTGATGCTGCAGCACCGATGCACGATCCATACTGCGCCGCACAAACTAGTCCCTATTGTTAGTACATGTTCTATAAACTATTGACACCAAACGCCTTCTATTGAAGCGCTGATTTGAATTTGGTACGACATATCGCCCGACGAGAGACGAGCCGCATTTGACCGCACAAATGTACCAACTGCAGCGGCTGCCAAACCGAAAAGTCTCAGCGAACTACGCCGATTACTAGACCGGCGCTTTCACTCTAGTTGTGCTTACAAAAATCAATGTCGGCAAATCATCGATCGGACTGAACACTTTCTCAATAGCAGCAGCTTCGATAATGGCCAAGCAATCTATCAGCCCCACGAGGGCCTACACCGAAGAAGAGTGGTACGAGGCTTTGCAACTGAGCGGAACCTCGACCACCTCTGACGACATCGAGGCGGCGGTAGATCCTAATAGTGCTGCGGTGAGCGCCACCAGCGCACACCCCGCCGACACGATCGCGGTCGCGCACGCCGCCCAAGGTCGAGGCGATCGAAGTCATTCTGCCCCCCGTTCGTCCTACGTGCCACTGGTCGCTCATGAGGCGGCACTGGACGGCCGGCACCTACCCGACAGCGGTGTCGTGACCGAGCCCGCCAAAAGGTCTGATCAGCCCCTGGCGGATGCGGATTGGGAGGCGCTCCTCATGGACGCCTTCGGTTTCACGTCATCGACCGACACTGCTTCCCCAACACATCCGGCGGAGGCGATCGACCCTTCCCTAGACAGGGGTCCAGAAGCGTCGGCGAAAGATCTCCGGTCGTGGGCTTCCCAATCGGTACCGGGGCGCGAGGATGCCGAGGAGCCATGGACGGATGAGGACATTGAGGCGTTTTTCAGAGAAGCCCTCAATGAGCCGACGCCTCCGCGCGCGACCGCCCCTACCGAGCCGACAGTCCTCCCGCCGATCCGGGTGACGAGTGGCCTACGTGCGCTTGCTGAAGCAGCCCGCAGCGTCCGAGAAGCCGGAGGCATTAGCGAGGAGGACGCGAAGGCCGCACCCCGCCACCGGGGCAGAGGCCGCAAGACGCGCGTCGTCACAGCATTGCGGCGCTTCATTGATGAAGATGCCCGTTACCAGGGGGCTAAGGAAGCTGTCGCGGAGACGCGCCGCCGCTACGATGAGATCCTGACCACTGCGGCTTCGAATCAACACAAGGTCGAGGCCGCCCAAAGGGCCTACGCCGAGAGCATCGGCCTAGAGATCGATTTTCATCTCTCCCATCTTGCGTCAGTCGCGGACCGGATCGACAGGTGCGGCGCCTACGGAGCGTTTGCTTGCGGGTCGTACTGGTGCGCCCATTGCCGCAACCGGTACGCCGCACGCCTGATCGAGGACACTCGGCCGCAATTGGAGCAGCGCTACGGCTCCGACCTCGAGCAGGCTAGTGCAGTGACGCGGACGGAGGATTCACGCAGGCGGTGAGGCGTGCGAGTCTGGGCCATGGCTCAGACGGTATGCGTTCTTCTCGATGCGAGCGACGCGGCACGGCTGGCTGCGATCGCCAGCGACCGCTCTCGCCCGCTCAAACATATCCAGCGCGCCCGCATCGTCTTGCTCTCGGCCGAGCGCCTGAGTGTCCAGGACGTCGCCCGGCGAGCGGGCGTCAGCCGTCCGGCCGTGTGGCGCTGGCAGCGGCGCTACGCCGAGGCGGGCGTCGAGGGTCTGCTGCGCGACAAGACGCGTCCGCCCG
>NZ_FMWU01000014.1 GCF_900103195.1 Methylobacterium sp. UNC378MF
CGGTAGCGTTCGGCCAGCGCCATGAGGGCCTGGGCGAGTTCGGTGAGGTTGGCGGAGGCGGCCTCGACCTGGCGTGTGCCGGCCGCGGTCTGCTGGCTGGCCTGCCGGATGTTCTGCAGCGCGCCCATCACCTGCTCGATGCCGAGCTGCTGCTGGTTGGTCGAGGCCACGATCTGCTGGAAGGTCTGCACGTTCTCCTCCACCCGCGCGGTGATCTCCTCGATGGTCCGCTGCGTCGTGTCCGAGCGGGTCTTGCCCGCGGCCGCGCGCTTGACCGCCTCCTCGGTCAGCATCACCGACGTGTTGATGCCCCGCTGGATCTCGCCCAGGATGCCGCGCACCTGACCGGTGGCCGCCTTGGCCTGGTCGGCCAGGAGCTTCATCTCCGAGGCCACCACCGCGAAGCTGCGCCCGCTCTCGCCGGCCGCGGCCGCCTCGATGGCGGCGTTGAGCGCCAGGAGATGCGTGCGCTCCGAGATGTCGTTGACCGTCTCGATGATGTCGCCGATCGTCTGGGTCTTCTCCGACAGGCTGACGATGTTGCCCGCCACCGCCTCCGCCTGCTCGCGGATCGCGTCCATGGCCTTGGCGGTGTCGGAGACCGCGCGCAGCCCCTGCCGCGAGGTCTGGGCCGTGGCCTGGGCGGTGGCGATCACCTCGGTGGCGCGCTTCGAGATCTGCGCGCCCGAATGGGTGATCTCGTCGACCGTGGCGGCGGTCTCCTGCACGGCCGCGAATTGCTGCTCGACCGAGGCCGCCTGCTCCTGCGCCGAGGCGCGGATCTCGGCCGCCGCCGCGTTCAGGTCCGCGGTCGCCGCACGGTTGGTCCGCGCCAGATCCGACAGACCCGCCACCATCGCGTTCAGCGTCCCACCCAGACGGCCGATCTCGTCGCGTCCGCCCGCCGCCAGCTGGCCGGACAGGTCGCCCGCGCCGACGCGGGCCACGAAGGCCATGACCGTCTCGAGGGGCCGCACCACGGCGCGGCTGATCAGCCACGTGATCAGGATCGCCAGCAGCACCGAGGCGGCCAGGGTCAGGTAGATCGAGAGGCGCGAACGCTCGTAGACCTCCTGCGCGGCGCGCTGGCCCAGAGCCATGCCGCCGTCGAGCTGAGACCGGAGGTTCTTGATCCCGTCGAGGAAGGGCGCCTGCAGGCGGGTGATCTCCACGTTGCGGGCCTCGACCGACGCGACGTCCTGCCGGGCGACGGCCGCGAATTGCGCCTCGCCCAGGGACTTGACCTCGCGGAAGGCCCCCTGGACCGCGTTCGCCGCCGCCGCGATGCGGTCCCAGGACGCCGCGCGCTCGAGGGAGGCCGACCGGGTCCGGTACTCGGTCGCGAGCTGGACCGTGGTGGCGAGCCGGTTCTCCACCTGTGCCGCCGTCTGGCGCCAGGTCGCCAGAAGATCCTCGGTCCCGGCCGGGCGTCCCTGCGCCTGCAGCAGCATCGCGATCACGGCGCTGCGGCGCAGGAGCCCGAGATCGCGCGCCTCGTTCCCGAGATCGTCGAGCTGGCGCAGGATCGTCATGTCCCGCCGGACGATCGCATCGGTCGTGTCGCGCACCGCGCCGATCTGCTCGAGGGCGTAGAGGCCGAGCGCCACCACCACTGCCGTGATGGCGAAGAAGCCGAGAAGAATGCGTCTTCCGATCGAGAGCGACACGGGCGGGGAGGGCTCCGGTTGGGGCAGGCGGCCCGATCAGGGCAGGGCGCGGCGCAGGAGGCGGGGGAGGTCGATGACGACGAAATCGGGGCGACCCTCGCCGGCCGAACCGGCCTCGGAGGCCGGGGCATAGACCGAGGCGGCCGCGTTGCCCAACCCATCGGGATCCGCCACATCCGACGCGGCCGCGCCGGACGCGGCCGCCCGGGCGATGCCCAGCACCCGTTCCACCGACAGGGCAAGCGGTTGCGTCTGCGTGCCGCGCAGGACGATCAGATGACCCGAAGCCGTCTCCCCGTCCGGTCCGGGGTCAGGCCGGCCGAGGGCCCGGGCAAGGCTGAGCACGCCGACGATCCGGCCCGACAGGGCGATGAGGCCGTCCAGCGCCGGCACTGCGCCGGGCATCGGCGTGCAGGGGCGCGACGGCAGGACCTGCGCGACGGCCGCCAGGGGGATGCCGTAGCGCTCACTGCCGCAGGCGCAGACGAGGTGATCGATCCCCGAATCGGCGGCCAGCGCAACGGCGCCGCGCCGGGCGAGGGCGGCCGCGCGCTCGGCGCGCAGATCCCGCTCCGTCCGCGTCCGGGGAGGGCCCTCCTGTGCAATCGGGCGTGCCCCCATCAGGACCTCCTGCTGCCGGTTCCGCCGAGCGCGGCACGGGCCGCGGCCGCGCTGGCCGCAATCTCGCCGGCGGAGGCGCCGTCGCCCTCGGGCAGCGCCGTATCCGGCCCGAGGGCTTGGCTGAAGGCGACGGCGTTGTCGAGGGCGCGGACCGCCTCGTGCGGGCGTTGCAGCGCGATCAGCAGCAGGCCGAGATGGTAATGGGCCATCACGAAACCGCGGTCGAGGTAGAGCGCGGCCCGGAGCGCCCGCTCGGCCTCGGCATCGCGGCCGAGGGTGCGGGCCAGCAGACCCTCGTAGAAGCGCAGGGCCGTGTCGGTCGGGTCCCGGTCGAGGGCGACCCGCAACGCCCGCCAGGCCGCGCCGGTCTCCCCGGAATCGGCGAGGGCGCGGATCCGGTCGAGCCCGCCCGCCTCGTCCGCGGCTGGATCCGCGGCCTCCGGTCCCTCAGGCTCGGCGGGACCCGTCGCGGCCGCGGAGGCGGCGCCCCGGTTCGGGACAGGATCGGTCGCGGCGTCGGGCTGTCCGGCCCCTGCGCCGGTGCCGGACCCGGCCGGAACCCGGCCGGGCTCCTGCGCACAGGGCTCCACCTCCGGTCGTGCCGGATGGGCGGGATCCGGCGCCGGCGCGGTGCCCAGGGCGACCGGCGGCGCCTCGGAGCGGGGGCGATAGGCCACGGTGCCGGGCAGGCTGACGGCGTCGAGGAAGCTCGCGAAGGCGGGACTCGGCTCGGCGTGGCCGAGCAGCAGCCAGCCGTCCGGCCGCAGCCTGCGGCCGAGACCCCGCACCACGGCGGCGACCGTCCGGGCATCGAAATAGATCAGCACGTTCCGGCAGAGGATCAGATCGAACGGCTCGCCCTGCGGCGTCCCCGGTTCGGCCAGGGTCAGCAGGTTGCCGCGCTCGAACCGGACCGGTCCGCGAAATTCCGGCCGCAGGGCGTAGCCGCCCTCGCGCCGGATACCCGGGGTGGCCGGCAGCCGGGTGAAGTACCGCAGCCTTTCCTCCGGCGGCATCGTGCGCAGGGCCCAGCGGCCGTACTCGGCGGCGCGGGCGGTGGCCAGCGCCTCGACGCTGATATCGGTGCCGAGGATCGTGACCCGCCAGTCGGGCAGGGCGTCGCCCAGCAGTTCGCGCACCAGGATCGCCAGGGAATAGGGCTCGGCCCCGGTGGAGCAGCCGGCGCTCCAGATCCGCAGGACGCGCTCGGCCGCCCGGGCCGCGATCAGCGCCGGCAGGATGGCCTCACGCAGCGCCTTGAACTGCTCGGCATAACGGAAGAAGAAAGTCTCGCCGACGGTGATCTCGGCCTCGAGCCGGGCCCATTCCGCCTCGCCCTCCGCCCCGCTCGACAGCAGGGTCGCGTAGGCGGCACAATCGGCCACCGCAGCGGCCCGGATGCGGCGGTGCAGCCGCTCGATCAGCAACTCGTCCTTGTCGATGTAGTAATGGTGGCCGGTGCGCGCGATGATCCGCGCCTTGAGGGGCGCGTAGGCGGGATCGGCACCCAGATCGGGACGGGGAATACCCGGACGGGCCATCGCGCGGTCAGGCGGAGTGCGGCAGCGCGGCGAGGCGTTCGGCGGCGGCCCGCGCCAGGGCGTCGACGCGGCTCCGTTCCTGCGCGGTCAGGAGGCGCTCCGGCGCCAATGCGTGGACCAGGCGCTCGTCGAGGACCAGTTCCGCGGCGACGCAGCCGTTGAGCGTACCGCCCTCCTCGGTCGGCCGGATCGCGCTCTCCGGGACGGTCATGAGGTCGGCTACGCGGT
Source organism: Methylobacterium sp. UNC378MF (assembly GCF_900103195.1). GTDB lineage: Bacteria > Pseudomonadota > Alphaproteobacteria > Rhizobiales > Beijerinckiaceae > Methylobacterium. Next base: position 4,058 of record NZ_FMWU01000014.1, read on the forward strand.
CGACGAGGTAGGCGACGGCCTCGCCCTGCATCAGCACGAGGTGGGCGTAGACGCCGGGCGCCGGAACCGCCGGGTGCAGGCCGAGCAGGGCCGCCAGGTCGATCACCGGGACCGGTGCGCCGCCGAGATTGAGGAAGCCGGTGAGCCAGCCGCCGGCCGCGGGCGGCGTGTGGAGATCCGGGAGCGGCAGGATCTCGGCGACCGCGCCACGGGGCAGGGCGCAGGTCGTGCCGGCGACATCGAGCAGGAGATAGGCCGAACCGCTGCTGGCCACCGCCACCTGCTCCCCTGTTGCTCGGTCGCGGCCGGGCCGGGACGGTGGCGACATAGGCCGAGTTAACGCTGCCGGCAATTGTGCGCCGCAAACGCGCGATGATGCGGAACCAAGTCTCGTCTGAGCCGCTTATTTTCCGACGCAGCGGCAACGCGCCTGACGACGCGCGACGCTTTGCCTGCGCCGGTTTATGCCAGGGATTGACGATGAGGAAACTTCTGTTGGCCGCCGCGTCGCTGACGCTCCTCGCGGGCTCCGCCTACGCCCAGGGCAACTCGCCCTACAACGCCTCTGGCTCGCAGGCCGGTGGTCCCCGCGGCGGCCTGGAGCGCGCCAACGAGGCGGCCGCGATGGAGCAGGGTGCTGCGCCGGCCGCGCGCCCGATGATGCGCAAGCGCATGAAGCACAAGCGCATGAAGCATCACCGCCGGATGCGCCACCACATGTGAGCGGAGAGCACCGGGGCGCGCCGCAGGCGGCATTGCCCGGGAGGCTCGGCCTGTCGCATCCGCGGCAGGCCTTTTTTGTGCCTGCTCACAGGAAACCGCCCGCCCCGCCGACCGGAAGCATAATGCATGACGATCGGCCGTTGCGGACCGGCGAGCCGCAGTTCAAGCTTGCGCGAACGCTGCCGCCGCCGAAGAATGTTCGAAAACGAATATCGGCCGGTTCGCATCCAGCGGCGCGGCGGCCTGAGGACATGCGAGGGCCTATCGATGTCACGACCGCTCGACCGGAGATCCGAGGACAGGGTCGAGGCGACCGGTGTCGAGGGGCGGCGCAGCGCCATCGTGGCCTGCGTGCGCCAGCGCGGCTTCGTCACGATCGAGGCTCTGGCGGCGCAGTTCGGCGTCACCGTGCAGACGATCCGGCGGGATCTCAACGAATTGAGCGCCGAGGGCCGGCTCGAGCGCTACCGCGGCGGCGGCGGCCTGCCGTCCAGCGTCGAGAACATCGACTATGCCGATCGCCGGGTGACCCTGCTGCCGGAGAAGACCCGGATCGGCCGCCTCGCGGCGAGCCGCATCCCGTCGCATTGCTCGGTCTTCATCAATATCGGCACCACGCCCGAGGCCGTCGCCCGGGAACTCACCCACCACGACGATCTCAGCATCATCACCAACAATCTCAACGTCGCCCTGTCGCTGGCCGAGACCACCGAGTTCCGCATCGTCGTGGCCGGCGGCACCGTGCGCAACCGCGACGGCGCGGTGCTGGGCCAGCTCACCTGCGACACGCTCAGCCAGTTCCGCGTCGACATGGCGGTGATCGGCATCAGCGGCATCGACGCCGACGGGGCGCTCCTCGACTACGATTACGAGGAGGTGCGGGCGACGCAGACCATCCTGGCCCATGCCCGGAAGACCTTCCTGGTGGCCGATCACACCAAGTTCACCCGCCGCCCGATGGTCCAGGTCGGGCGCCTGGAGCAGGTCGACACGTTCTTCACGGATCGGATGCCGCCGTCGGAGATCGTCGCGCTGATGGAGCGCCAGGGCGTCACCCTTGCGGTCGCCGACAACGCGGACGAACCGTAACGAACATTCTCTTTTTCGCTTGCGAAAATTTCCGGGAGGCTCAATATATCTCCAACCCGCCGCGAGGGCGGGAGAGGAGGAACCATGGCGGCAGCAACGCGCCAGCGCGAGCCGTCCGACGCCTACGATCTCCTGATCATCGGCGGCGGCATCAACGGCACGGGGATCGCCCGGGATGCGGCCGGCCGGGGTCTGTCGGTCCTGCTGGCCGAGCGCGGGGATCTGGCCGGCTTCACCTCCTCGTCCTCGACGAAGCTCATCCACGGCGGCCTGCGCTACCTCGAATATTACGAGTTCCGGCTCGTGCGGGAGGCGCTTGCGGAGCGTGAGCGTCTGCTGCGGCTCGCACCGCACGTGATCTGGCCGCTGCGCTTCGTCCTGCCCCACGACGAGGGCCTGCGCCCGGCCTGGATGCTGCGGCTCGGCCTGTTCCTCTACGACCATCTCGCGCGGCTGCGGACGCTGCCGGGCTCGCACGGCGTCGACCTGCGCAGTTCGGCCTACGGAGAACCGCTGCAGAAGCGCCTGACGCGCGGCTTCGTCTATTCCGATTGCTGGGTCGAGGACAGCCGCCTCGTCGTGCTCAACGCCATGGATGCCCGCGAGCGCGGCGCGACGGTGCTGACCCGCACCGGCGTGGTCTCGGCCCGGCGTGCGGGCGCGGGGGACGACGAACATTGGGTCGCAACCCTGCGCGACGAGCGCGGCGGCGCCGAGCGGACGATCCGCGCCAAGGCCGTGGTCAACGCCGCCGGCCCCTGGGTCAGCGAGACGCTCGGCGGGACGCTCGGCATCAACAGCCGCGCGGCGGTGCGCCTGATCAAGGGCAGCCACATCGTGGTCAAGCGCCTGTTCGCGGGCGACCAGGCCTACATCCTGCAGCAGCCCGACAAGCGCATCATCTTCGCCATCCCCTACGAACGCGATTTCACGCTGATCGGGACCACGGACGTGCCCTATGACGGCGAGCCGGGCCCGGTCTCGATCTCGCAGGACGAGACCGACTATCTCTGCGGCTGCATCAACCGCTCGTTCGACACCCGGATCACCCCGGCCGACGTGGTCTGGAGCTATTCGGGCGTGCGCCCGCTCTACGACGACGCGGCCGAGAACGCGTCCGCCGTGACCCGCGACTACGTCCTCGACGTCGAGGACCGGGGCGGGAAGGCGGCGGTGCTGTCGGTCTTCGGCGGCAAGATCACCACCTACCGGCGGCTCGCCGAGCACGCGCTGGAGAAGCTGAAGCCGTATTTCCCGGCGCTCAAGAAGGCCTGGACCGGCGACGCGGTCCTGCCCGGCGGCGCCATGAAGGACGCCGATTTCGACCAGTTCCTCGCCAAGCTGAAGGCCGAGAAGCCGTTCCTGCCCGACGAGACCGCCCGGCGCCTCGCCCGCGCCTACGGCACCCGGGCGCGCGACATCGTCGGGACGGCCCGCTCCATGGCGGATCTCGGCGAGGCCTTCGACGGCGGGCTGACGGCGTCCGAGGTCGATTACCTGCGCACCGAGGAATGGGCGGTCACCGCCGACGACATCCTGTGGCGCCGCTCCAAGCTCGGCCTGCGCACCGGCGCCGAGAGCGCGGCGCGCCTCGCCGCCTACCTCGACCGCAAGGCCGAGGCCGCCTGATCATTTCGGCCTCGATCCGGCGGCAGACCGGTCGGGCACAACAGGGGAGGGAACGATGAGCCGTTACGTCGGGGCCATCGACCAGGGCACCACCAGCAGCCGCTTCATCGTGTTCGACCGGGAGGGCAGCGTCATCGCGCTGGCCCAGGCCGAGCACGCGCAGATCTACCCGGCCCCCGGCCATGTCGAGCACGATGCCGGCGAGATCTGGACCAAGACCCAGGGCGTGATGCGCGAGGCGCTGGAGAAGGGCGGGCTCCAGCCCTCCGATCTCGCGGCCATCGGCATCACCAACCAGCGCGAGACGACGCTGATCTGGGACCGGACGACCGGCCAGCCGCTCCACAACGCCCTGGTCTGGCAGGACACCCGCAACGACCGGCTGGTCGCCGAATTCGCCCGCGACGGCGGCCGCGACCGGTTCCGCGACCTCACCGGCCTGCCCCTGGCGAGCTACTTCTCCGGCCTCAAGCTCCGCTGGCTCCTCGATCACGTGCCCGGCGCCCGCGAGAAGGCCGAGGCCGGCGACGTGCTGTTCGGCAACATCGACACGTGGCTCGTCTGGAACCTGACCGGCGGCACCGAAGGCGGCCTGCACGTCACCGACGTGACCAACGCGAGCCGGACGCAGCTCATGTCGCTCAAGACCCTCGAATGGGACGAGGGCATGCTGAAGACCTTCGGCATCCCGAAGGCGATGCTGCCGAAGATCGTCTCGTCGAGCGAGGTCTACGGGGAGACCAAGGCGCCGTTCGCCGGCGTGCCGATCGCCGGCATCCTGGGCGACCAGCAGGCGGCCCTGTTCGGCCAGACCTGCTTCGCGCCGGGCGAGGCCAAGAACACCTACGGCACCGGCTGCTTCGCGCTGATGAACACCGGCGAGGAGCCGGTTCCGTCGAAGGCCGGCCTCGTCACCACGCTGGCCTACCGGCTCGACGGCCAGAAGCCGGCCTACGCGCTGGAGGGCTCGATCGCCATCACGGGCGCCCTTGTGCAGTGGCTGCGCGACAACCTGCACATGATCAAGGATTCCGCCGAGGTCGAGACGCTCGCCACCACCGTCGAGGACAATGGCGGCGTCTATTTCGTGCCGGCCTTCTCGGGCCTCTACGCGCCGCACTGGAACGAGGGCGCCCGCGGCCTGATCATCGGCCTGACCCGCTACGTCAACCGCGGCCACATCGCCCGCTCGGTGCTGGAGGCGACCGCCTTCCAGACCCACGAGGTGCTGGACGCGATGGCGAAGGATTCCGGCATCCCGGTCAAGGAACTGCGCGCCGACGGCGGCATGGTCGCCAACAACACGCTGATGCAGTTCCAGGCCGACATGCTCGACGTTCCGGTGGTGCGCCCGAAGGTGGCCGAGACCACGGCGCTCGGCGCCGCCTACGCGGCCGGCCTCGCGGTCGGCTACTGGAAGGGGCTCGACGACCTCAAGCGCAACTGGGGCGTCGACAAGCGCTGGACGCCGAAGATGGATGCCGGCCGGCGCGAGACGATCGCCGCCGCCTGGAGCCGGGCGGTGCAGCGCTCGTTCGACTGGAAGACCGACGAGGATTGACCGCACCGCCCTCGGGCCCGTGTGCACGGCGTGCGGCCCGACGGCCTCGTGACCGCCTCCATCCCGCCCGCGACCTCATCCCGAGGTGCGGCGAAGCCGCCTCGACGGAGGGATCCAGCCAGCCGCGCGATCCCTGGAGCTGTCCTTCGCGGCCTCCGCCGCGCTTCGGCACCTCAGGATGAGGGCGGCGAAGAGGATCTGCGCAGATAACGGTGACCGCCTTCGGCGATCACACGCTCGCACAAGCTTTGGACTCTCACAAAAAGCAGCGAACGGGGGAGACAGGACGATGACATCACCCTTCCTGGGCGAATTCCTGGGCACGATGACCTTGATCGTGCTCGGCGACGGCGTCGTCGCGGGCGCCCTGCTCAAGCATTCCAAGGGCGAGAATGCCGGCTGGATCGCCATCACGGCGGGTTGGGCCTTCGCGGTCCTCGCCGGCGTCTTCGTCGCCAACGCCACCGGCAGCGCCGACGCCCATATCAACCCCGCGGTCACCGTGGCGGGCGCCGTCAGCTCCGGCGATTTCAGCAAGCTCGCCACCTACATCCCGGCCCAGATGCTCGGCGCCTTCGTGGGCGCCGTCCTCGTCTGGCTCCATTACCTGCCGCATTGGGGCGCGACCCAGGATACTGGCCTCAAGCTCGCCTGCTTCTGCACTGGCCCGGCGATCCGCGACGCGAAAGCGAACTGGATCTCCGAGATCATCGCGACCTTCTTCCTAATCCTGACCATCTCCGCCCTCGTGACCACCACGCTGGGCTCCACCGGCGCGATCCCGCGGGGCGTGGCGCCCTACATGGTCGGCATGCTGGTCTGGGGCATCGGACTGTCGCTCGGCGGCACCACGGGCTACGCCATCAACCCGGCCCGCGACCTCGGGCCGCGCATCGCCCACGCGGTGCTGCCGATCGCCGGCAAGGGCTCCTCCGACTGGGGCTACGCGCTGATCCCGGTCGCCGCGCCCCTGGTCGGGGCGGTGCTGGCCGGGCTGTTCGTCCGGGCTTTGGGGATCTGACGGAACGCCCACACCCTCAACCGCCGCGGGGCGGCCCGGCGTCGCGGTGGTTTGCGGCGCGCGGGCTTGGGCCTTAAGTCAGGGCGATCCCGACGCGCCCCAGGCGCTTCCCCGCGGTGTGGCAGCCCTCGACCCATGGCCGTCGTCCTCGACATCCTGAAGAACGATCCGCGCGCCGCGCGCCTGCGTCACCCCGAGAAGGCGCACCGGCCCGATCAGCCGGTCCAGGCCAAGAAGCCGGACTGGATCCGCGTGAAGGCGCCCGGCTCGAAGGCCTGGACCGAGACCCAGAAGATCGTGCGCGAGCACGGGCTGGTCACGGTCTGCGAGGAGGCCGGCTGCCCCAATATCGGCGAGTGCTGGGAGAAGCGGCACGCCACCTTCATGATCATGGGCGACACCTGCACGCGGGCCTGCGCCTTCTGCAACGTGCGCACCGGCCTGCCGGAGGCCCTCGACGCGGCGGAGCCCGAGAAGATCGGCGATTCGGTGGCCAAGCTCGGCCTGCACCACGTGGTCATCACCTCGGTGGACCGGGACGACCTGAAGGATGGCGGCGCCGAGCATTTCGCCCGCACCATCGCGGCGATCCGGCGGGCGAGCCCCGGCACCACGGTCGAGATCCTGACGCCGGACTTCCTGCGCAAGGACGGCGCCCTGGAGGTCGTGGTCGCCGCCAAGCCCGACGTGTTCAACCACAACCTCGAGACCGTGCCGGCCAAGTACCTCACGGTGCGGCCGGGCGCCCGCTACTTCCACTCTGTGCGCCTGCTCCAGCGGGTCAAGGAGCTGGACCCGGGGATCTTCACCAAGTCCGGCATCATGGTCGGCCTCGGCGAGGAGCGGAACGAGGTGCTCCAGCTCATGGACGACCTGCGCTCGGCCGACGTCGACTTCCTGACCGTCGGCCAGTACCTGCAACCCTCGAAGAAGCACCACGAGGTGGTGCGCTTCGTCCCCCCCGACGAGTTCAAGGCCTACGAGACCACCGCCTACGCCAAGGGCTTCCTGCTGGTCTCGGCCACGCCCCTGACGCGTTCGTCGCACCATGCGGGCGAGGATTTCGCGCGTTTGCAGGCGGCACGTCTGGCAAAACTGTCGCCCGCGCTCTCGGCCTGAGGATATCCGAACACCATGCCGTCCTTCCGGGTCACCCGCGCGGTGAAGCATTCGCCGCAGCAGATGTACGACCTCGTCGCCGACGTGGAGCGCTACCCCGAGTTCCTGCCGCTCTGCGAATCCCTGCGCGTGATCCGCCGGCAGGATACGCCCGAGGGCGGGCAGGTGCTGATCGCCGAGATGGGCGTGGGCTACAAGGCGATCCGCGAGCGCTTCACCACCCGGGTCAGCCTCGATCCCGCGAACCTCAAGATCGTCGCCGAATACATCGACGGCCCGTTCCGGCACCTCGAGAATCGCTGGCTGTTCAAGGAAGCGCCGAACGGCGGCTGCACCGTCGACTTCTTCATCACCTACGAGTTCAAGAGCCGGACGCTCGGACTCCTCATGGGCACGATGTTCGACCGCGCCTTCCGCAAGTTCACCGACGCCTTCGAGGGGCGCGCGGACCGGATGTACGGGGTGGGTGCGTAGCGCCGCCGTCATCGCCGGCGCAGCGAGGCGACCCGGGGACGCGGCCCGCTGACGATGCCGGGCCCTGCGAAGAAGAGGGCAGTCCAACACGCGCCCTCATCCTGCGGTGCCGCAGCGCAGCGGAAGCCGCGCGCACCTCGGGATGAGGGGCGTTGGTCGGATCGCCGGGGCGCGGCGTTCCGTCGTGTCCTGCGTCGCACCGCGATCGGGACCTCCTGGATCGCTTTGCTCCGCTCGCAAGGACGCTGTCAGGCGCGCAGGGGCGCGCGCACATGCTCGGGCCGCACGCCCATCCCGATCATCCGCGCCGGCAGGACCTGAAGCCGCGGCAGGGCATCGAGGAGACGCAGGGCCAGCGGCGCCCGGAACGGCGCGTCGGCCGCAAGCGATGCGGCGATCACGCGGGACTGGATCATCCGCTGCAGCGCCTGCGTCACCCGCACCGGAAACATTCGCCGGGCCTGGACCCGGGCGAGATCGGCCTCGACGAGGCGGCCGTCCCGCAGGGGCCCGGTCAGCAGATTGGCGGCCGCCACCGCGTCCTGGATCGCGAGGTTGATCCCGACGCCGCCCACCGGCGACATCGCGTGCGCGGCATCCCCGATGCAGAGCAGGCCCGGGCGGTGCCAGCGCTCGAGCCGGTCGACCGTGACGGTCAGGAGCTTGACGTCGTCCCAATCGGCGATGGCCCCGGTGCGGTCGGCCAGGAACGGCGCGATCTCCGCGACCAGCGTCCGGAAGGCGGGCAATCCCTGCGCGCGAAGCGCGGCGTCGCCGCCCTTCGGCACCACGTAGGCGCATTGCCATTCATCGCCCCGGTCGAGGGTGATCAGGATCCGTCCCGGTCCGAACCGCCCGGCGGCCGCCTCGGGATCCCCGTCCCGGCGCGGCAGGCGGAACCACAGCACGTCGATCGGCGCACCGAAGGCCCGGGGCGCGAAGCCGGCGCGCTCCCGCATCCGCGAGTGACGGCCATCCGCGCAGAGAACCAGATCGGACCGGATCTCCACCGAGCCGCCCGGCCCCGCCGCGCGCACGCCCGCGATGCGGCCCTCCGTCTCGATCAGGTCCTGCGCCTCGGTCCGGCGGATCAGGCGGAAAGCCGGGTAGCGCCCGGCCTCGCCGGCGAGGAAGTCCAAAAAGTCCCATTGCGGCATGAAGGACAGGAAGCGGTTGCGGGTCGGCAGCCGGCTGAAATCGGCGACCCGGTAGCTGCGTCCGTTGACGACGCCCGAAAAATTCTCGACGCGCCGCTGGGGGAGGGCGCGGAACCGCTCGGTGAAGCCCAGCTCGTCCATCAGGTCGAGGGTCGAGGGATGGATCGTGTCCCCGCGGAAGTCGCGCAGGAAATCGGCGTGCTTCTCCAGCACGGTCACGTCGATCCCGGCGCGGGCGAAGAGCAGGCCCGCCATCATCCCGGCGGGTCCGCCGCCGACGATGCAGAGGCGGGTCGTCACCGTATCCATGGACCGTCCTCCCCGTGCCGTGATCAGTCGCCGAGGGCTTCCTCCAGCAGGCCGAGCGCGTCGGCGACGGCGGCGCGGCGGATGCCCGCGCGCCCGAGATCGCCGTAGCGCCTCTCCAGATGGCGTGCGCCGCCGTCCCGCCGGGCGAGCCCGAAATGCACCAGCCCGACCGGCTTCTCGGCGCTGCCACCGCCCGGGCCGGCGATCCCGGTGATCGCCACCGCGACGGTGGCTCGCGACGCGGTCAGCGCTCCGGCAGCCATCGCCCGCGCCACCGGCTCGCTGACGGCACCGTGCTGGCGGATCAGGTCCATCGGCACGCCGATCGCCTCGGCCTTGGCCGCGTTCGAGTAGGTGACGAAGCCGCGCTCCACCACCGCGGAGGAGCCCGGCACCGCGGTGAGCAGGCCGGCCACGAGGCCCCCGGTGCAGGATTCGGCCGTGGCGATGGTGCGCCCGGCCGCCGTGTAGGCCGCCACCAGCGCCTCGGCGCGCGCGAGAAGCTCTGCGTCGTCGACCATCGGGGACGGGCTCTCCTCGGGCGGCGGCGCCCTATCTCATGTTGTGACCCAAGGTCGAGCCCGGCTCAAGGACCGGCGGCCGCCGATCGGAGATACCCTTTCCATGATCTTCCCCGCGACCACGGCTTTCTATGCCGGGCTGCTCGCCCTGCTGTATCTCGGCCTCTCGGGATGGGTCATGGCGGGCCGCGTCTCCGGCAACGTGCTGTTCGGGGACGGGGGTGACGCGGCGATGCTCAAGCGCGTCCGCTCGCACGCCAATTTCTCGGAATACGTGCCGCTGGCGCTGATCGTGATCGGCCTGCTGGAGGCGAGCGGCGGCAGCCACGGGCTGGTTCAGGCGCTGCTGATCGCCCTGCTGGTCGCCCGGATCCTGCACCCGATCGGGATGTTCGCCGCCCCGAACTCGCCGCGCCAGTTCGCCTGCCGGGGCGGCGGCATCCTGCTGACGATGGCGGCCCTGGCGGTCGCGGCGATCGCGCTGCTGGTGCGGGTGGCCTGAGGTGGAGCGCGACGCGCCCCTCACCCGTGCGGGAGAAGGGACCCGCGCCCGGTCCTGAAACCGCGCTGATCAGCAAGCCTGCAACGGGAGAGGGCCAGTCGCGTCCTGTTCCGCCCGCGCTCGCCCCGAAACCGCTCAGCCCTGCCGCATCGCGGTCTCGGCCTGCGCGTCGAGGGCGGGGCCATCCTCCTCGGGCAGCCGCACCGTCGCGGCCGCCTGGGCGGCGAGCCCTTCGGCCCGGCCGACGAAGCCGAGCTTCTCGGTGGTCGTCGCCTTGATGGAGACCGCCGAGAGCGGCACGCCCGCGATGGCGGCGATCCGCGCCCGGATCTCCTCGCGATGCTTCCCGATGCGCGGCGCCTCGGCCAGCACGGTGATGTCGAGGTGGTCGATGCGGCCGCCGCGGGCACGGACCAGCCCGCAGGCATGGGCCAGGAACTGGTCGGAGGACGCCCCGCGCCAGCGTTCGTCGGAGGGCGGGAAGTGGGTGCCGATATCGCCGTCCGCGATGGCGCCCAGCAGAGCATCGGTCAGGGCGTGCAGCGCCACGTCGCCGTCCGAATGGGCGAGCACGCCCCGGTCGGCGGGGATCTTCACCCCGCCCAGCCAGACATGGTCGCCGGTGGTGAAGGCGTGCACGTCGAAGCCGGTGCCGAGGCGGGTGACGTAGGTGGTCATGGCGCGGGCTCCCGGCGCTGGCGTTTCTGAACTCTCCGACGCGAAGGCGCGGTCCGCCTCGATCAGGTCGGCGGGCTGGGTGATCTTGCGATTGGCGATGTCGCCCGCGAACACCACCACCGGCAGCCCCGCCCATTCGGCCAGCGCGCCGTCATCGGTGAAGCCGTCGAGGCCCTGCGCGGCGGCGTCCCGGTGGGCGCCGAGCAGCGGGCCGAACACGAAGGCCTGGGGCGTCTGCACCGCGCGCAGATGCTCGCGGGGCGGGGTCTCGTCAACCCGGCCGATGCCGGGCGCGATGTCGACGACGCGCTTGACCGTGTCGGTCACCGGCACGCCCGGGACAGCCGCACCGTGGTCGCGTCCCGCGGCGATCGCCCGGGCGATCAGCGCGGCATCCACGTAGGGCCGCGCCGCATCGTGGACCAGCACGATCTCGGGCGCTGCGTCGGCTGCCAGGGCCTCGAGCCCGGCGCGCACGGAGAGCTGGCGCGTCGCCCCGCCCTCCACCGGCGCGGTGATCTTGGCGCGGATCGCGGGGGCCAGTTCCTCCAGGCAGCTCCGGAAGAACTCCGCCGCGTCGGCGGCGATCACCGGCTGGATCCGCGCGATCGCGTCGTCGGCGGCGAGGGCCGCCAGGGTGCGGGTCAGGACCGCCTGGCCGCCGACCCGGCGGTATTGTTTGGGTGTGCCGCCGCCGATGCGGATGCCGCGGCCGGCCGCCACCACCACCGCGGCGACGCCGGATCCCGCGCTGGCGGGTCCGATGGCTGGCGTGCCGGTGGCGGGCATGGGCGACGAATCTCGTGATGACCTGAGGAGCGGAGCGGCGGCGGGCGCGCGGGCCAGCGGTGCCGCCGGAACCCTGCCGCGGAGGGTGCCCGTCGTTTAAGCGGGGGAGGGGCCGAAATCAACGCGCGGTCCCGCTTGCCAGCGGACCGCCTTTGCCTCATTGTTGTGCAGAATGACGACTGATCATTATTTGAGCGCGCTGCGCCGCGACGGTGCGACGGACGGAGCGGCAGGGCCGGCGCGGCTCTGCCTGCTCGCCCCGCTTTCGGGTGTCACCGACCTGCACATGCGCCGCATCGCCCGCCGCTGCGGCGCCGATGCGGTGATCTCCGAGATGGTGGCGGCGCGGGAACTCACCCGCGGATCCGGCGAGGCCGCGCTGCGCGCCGAGGGTACCGGCGTCGATCTGCACGTGGTCCAGCTCGCCGGCTGCGAGACCGGCCCGATGGCGGAGGCGGCTAGGCTGGCGGAGGCCGGGGGCGCCCACGTGATCGACATCAACATGGGTTGCCCGGCCAAGATCGTGACGGGAATCGCCTCGGGCTCGGCGCTGATGCGCGATCTCGACCATGCCGAGCGCCTGCTCGCGGCCGTGCGGGATGCGGTATCCATTCCGGTCACCGTCAAGATGCGTCTGGGCTGGGATGATGCGAACCGCAACGCAGCGGATCTCGCCGCCCGCGCCGAGCGGCTGGGCCTGAACGCCGTGACGGTCCACGGTCGGACCCGGCAGCAATTCTACAAGGGCCGCGCCGACTGGGCGGCGATCCGCGACGTCGTCGCGGCAGTGTCGATCCCGGTGCTCGCCAACGGCGACGTGACCGATCTCGCCAGCGCCCGCGCCTGCCTGGACGCCTCGGGCGCCGCGGGCGTCATGATCGGCCGGGCCGCGACCGGCCGCCCCTGGCTGGTCGGGCAGGTCGCCGCCGCGCTCGCGGGCCGGCCGGCCGCGGAGCCGTCCCGGGCCGAGCAGGCCGCCCTGGCCGCAGAGCATTACGCGGGGCTGCTGTCGCTCTACGGCCGCGACATGGGCGTTCGCCACGCCCGCAAGCACCTCGCCGCCTATGCCGAGACCGGCGGAGCGCTGGATGCGGCCGAACGGTCGGTGCTCCTGACCACCACCGATCCGGAGACCGCACAATCCCTGCTGGCGCGAGCCTTCGCGGGCTCGGCAGAGCCGGTCCAGGAGGCCGCGTGAGCGACGAAACCATCCCCCAGGAATCCAGCGGCCGGCGCGACACGGCCGCCGAGGCCGTGCTCAACGCCCTGCCGCTGCCCGTCCTCACCATCGGCGGCGACGAGCAGATCCTCCACTGCAACCACGCGGCCGAGGCGTTCTTCGACTATTCCGCGCGCCTCATGCAGCGCCGCCGCCTGCGCGACATCATCCCGTTCGCCTCGCCGATCATCGCCCTGGTGGCCGAGGTGCGCCGCCGCCGCGCCAGCGTCAGCGAGTACCGGGTGGAGCTGACCCAACCCCGGCTCGGGCTGGAGCGCAGCGTCGACGTGTTCGCGACACCGCTCGGCGACGACGGCGACGCCGTGGTGATGATGCTCCAAGAGCGCACCATCGCCGACAAGATGAACCGCCAACTCACCCACCGCGGCGCCGCGCGCTCCATGGTGGCCTTGGGCGCCATGCTGGCCCACGAGATCAAGAATCCGCTGGCCGGCATCCGCGGCGCCGCGCAGCTCCTTGAGAGCACCGGCGCCGAGGAGGACCGGCTGCTCACCCGTCTGATCTGCGACGAGTCGGACCGCATCGTCCGTATCGTCGAGCGCATGGAGCTGTTCGGCGACGAGCGTCCCTCGGATCGCGGTGCCGTCAATGTCCACGGCGTGCTCGATCAGGTGAAGCGCTCGGCGCAGTCGGGCTTCGCCCGGCATATCCGCTTCATCGAGACCTACGACCCGTCACTGCCTCCGGTCCTCGGCAACCGCGACCAGCTGATCCAAGTGATCCTGAACCTCGTGAAGAACGCCGCCGAGGCGATCGGCCCGGACGCGGTCGAGGGCGAGATCACCCTGTCGACCGCCTTTCGCACGGGCCTGCGCCTGCAGGTTCCGGGCTCGCGCGAGCGGGTCAGCCTGCCGATCGAGGTGGCGGTGCGCGACAACGGCCCGGGTATCTCGGCCGAGCTGCTGCCCGACCTGTTCGACCCGTTCGTCACCACCAAGGCGCAGGGTTCCGGCCTCGGTCTTGCATTGGTGGCCAAGATCGTCGGCGACCACGGCGGCATCGTCGAATGCGATCCCGCCCCGCGCCGCACGGCGTTCCGCATCCTTCTGCCGATGTCCAGCGCCCGGGATGGGCGCGAATCGGCGGTCGATCCGTGATGTCGATCCCCAAATCCGGCCCCCCGTCGGAGGTCTGAGTAGAGAGTCATGCCGAACGGCCACATCATCGTCGCCGACGACGACGCAGCAATCCGCACCGTGCTGAACCAAGCGCTGTCACGGGCGGGCTACGAGGTCCGCTCGACGGGCAATTGCGCTACCCTCTGGCGCTGGGTCGCGCAGGGGGAGGGCGACCTCGTCATCACTGACGTGGTCATGCCCGACGAGAACGTGTTCGACCTGCTGCCGCGCATCAAGCGGGTGCGGCCTGAGCTGCCGATCATCGTCATGAGCGCGCAGAACACCTTCATGACGGCGATCCGCGCCTCGGAGCGGGGTGCCTATGAGTACCTGCCCAAGCCCTTCGACCTGAAGGAGCTGATCGCCATCGTGGGCCGGGCCCTTTCCCGTCCCCGGGGGGCCGCTCCCGCCGGGGCGCCGCCAGAGAACGAGGACATCCCGCTGGTCGGGCGCTCGCCCGCCATGCAGGAGATCTACCGGGCCCTCGCCCGGCTGATGCCGACCGACCTCACCGTGATGATCACCGGCGAGTCGGGCACCGGCAAGGAGTTGGTCGCCCGGGCGCTGCACGATTACGGCCGGCGCCGCACCGGCCCGTTCGTGCCGGTCAACATGGCGGCGATCCCGCGCGACCTGATCGAGTCCGAGCTGTTCGGCCACGAGAAGGGCGCCTTCACGGGCGCGCTCCAGCGCTCCGCCGGCCGGTTCGAGCAGGCCGAGGGCGGCACGCTGTTCCTCGACGAGATCGGCGACATGCCCATGGAAGCGCAGACCCGGCTGCTGCGCGTGCTCCAGCAGGGCGAGTACACGACGGTGGGCGGCCGCGTCCCGATCCGCACCAACGTCCGGATCATCGCGGCGACCAACAAGGACCTGCGGGTCTCGATTCAGCAGGGCATCTTCCGCGAGGATCTGTTCTTCCGCCTCAACGTCGTGCCGCTGCGGCTACCGGCCCTGCGCGAGCGCTCCGAGGACGTGCCGGACCTCGTCCGCCACTTCTTCGTGCTCGTCGAGCGCGAGGGTCTGACCCGGAAGACCCTCGACGGCGACGCCATGGAGCGGCTGAAGCGCTACCGCTGGCCCGGCAACGTTCGCGAGCTCGAGAACCTCGTCCGGCGGCTCGCCGCCCTCTACCCGCAGGAGACGATCACCGGCCCGGTGATTGAGGCCGAACTGGACACGCTGCCGCTGGCCGCTCCCGTCACACCGAACTCCAACGGCGCGGCTCGCAAGGCCGGCGGAGAATCGGAGAGCCTGTCGAGCGCGGTGGAACGGCACCTCTCGGACTATTTCTCGGGCTACCGGGACACGCTGCCGCCCCCCGGCCTCTATCACCGGATCCTGCGCGAAATCGAAGGTCCGCTGATTGGTGCGGCGCTGGCAGCCACCCGTGGCAACCAGATCCGCGCGGCGGAGCTGCTCGGGGTCAATCGCAACACCCTGCGCAAGAAGGTGCGCGACCTCGATCTGCAAGTGTTCCGGACAGCACGGTAGGACCGGGTACGGGAGGTTGGTTTCGACCTGCCCGTAGCCGCATCCTGAGGTGCGGGCGCAGCGAGCCTCGATGGAGGCCTCAGCAACGGCGCCTTTTTCCGCACACGCCGCAGAGACGTCCGCCGCGCTCCGGCGCACAGGATGAGGTTGAGGTAGCTGCGGTCCCGCCAGCGCTCAGCGGCCCGGCAGGATCGGGTCGCCGCGCATCAGCGCGTGGAGCCGCTCGGTATCGAACCCATTCGGAATGCTGGGCGCGGCCGTCTTTGGCGCGGGCGCGGACTTGACCGGTGCAGGGATCGATCCCGTCGCGGACGGCTCGGCCTGGGCGGCGCGGACCACCGGAGCCGGCGCGAGATGCGCGAGCCGGTCGGCGCTGACGAGGGCGACGGTCGCCGTCGAAACGAGGACGAGGACGGCGCCGAGGAGTGAACGCAGGATACGCACGCAACGACCCGGGACGCGACTTGAGACGGCAACAGATTTACGGCGCGGCCGTTAACGAAGCCCCACCCTCAAGTCTTCGGGAGGCGATATTGACCAACGTTCAGGCCACCGCGAGCGACAGCCCGTTCATTCAGGGGCGCAACGCTCGGCTCTACGGGAAACCGGTGAGCGAATGCCCCTACCCGGAGGGCTCCAAGGAGCGCGCCGCCTGGATGGAGGCCTATGAAGAGGCGGTCGTCTCAGATCCGCCCGAGAAGCCGTAGAACGCGCACAACACATTGTTCGAAGGCTGCGGAACTTCGCGTCCGGCTTGACCTGGCCGGGCGCGGCGCGCTTCGTGCGGTGCAACGCAACACGATCACCGAGTCTCGATGTCCCTGAAGCCTTCGCCCGACGCCAAGCAGACATTCGCGCTTTCGACGCGCCTCGTCCATGCAGGCCGCGATCCGGGCGAGCAGCACGGCTTCGTGAACACGCCGATCTACCGCGGCTCCACGGTCCTCTACCCGACCTACGACGCGATCAAGAACCGGCGCGGCCGCTACAATTACGGCACCTCGGCGACGCCCACTATGGATGCGCTGACGGAGGCGTGGACGGAACTCGCCGGCGCTGCCGGCACTGTCGTGACGCCCTCCGGCCTCGCGGCGCTCACCGTTGCGCTGATGGCCGCGGTCTCGGCAGGCGACCACCTCCTCGTCACCGATTCCGCCTACCGGCCAACCCGCCAGTTCTGCGACGGCGTGCTGGCGCGCTACGGCGTCGAGGTCACCTATTACGACCCGATCATCGGGGCTGGTATCGCGGAGCTGATACGCCCGAACACCCGGGCCGTGCTGGTGGAGGCTCCCGGCTCGCAGAGCTTCGAGATGCAGGACATTCCGGCCATCGCCGAGGTCGCGCATGCGAACGACGCCTGCGTGATCATGGACAACACTTGGGCGACGCCGCTGCTTTTTCCGCCGCACGAGCGCGGGGTCGACATCGCGGTGGAGGCCGGCACCAAGTACCTGAGCGGCGGCTCGGACCTGCTGATCGGTCTGACCTCCGCCAACGCCCGGTATTACCCGGCGGTGCGCCGCACCTTCGATCATTTCGCCATGTGTGCGGGCGCCGAGGACATCTTCCTGGCGCTCCGTGGCCTGCGCACCATGAACCTGCGGCTGCGCGAGCACGGTCGCGCCGGGTTGGAGATGGCTCGATGGTTCCAGGCACGGCCCGAGGTGCGGCGAGTCCTCCATCCCGGCCTGCCCGAAGATCCTGGCCACGCGATCTGGAAGCGCGACTTCGCCGGCGCTTCCGGCCTGTTCGGCGTGATCCTCAAACCGGCGCCCGAGGCGGCGGTGGCCGCCATGCTGGACGGGCTGCAGCTCTTCGGGATGGGCTTCTCCTGGGGTGGGTTCGAGAGCCTCGTGATCCCGTTTGACTGCGCCGGCTACCGGACGGCGACCCAATGGGCGCCCGGCGGACCGGCCTTGCGCTTCCACATCGGGCTCGAAGACACGGCCGACCTCAAGGCCGACCTCGATGCCGGCTTCGCGCGCCTGCGAGCCGCTGGGTGAGGTCCAACCCGGCGCCGCCTGATCCAAGGCGCTGGGCTTCGGAGGCCCGAGCAGGCTGGTGTCGTGACATGCAGCCGGGCCACAAGGGTAAGCACGAGGCTCGCTGACGGGACCAGCACGCAGTCCCGCGAATTCGGCACCGGCGCGCCGCCTGCATTTGACCTTCCGCCGCGTTCCTGATTGACCGGCCCGGCATGACCACGAGCCTCTCCGCCGGCGGTGCCCAGCGCCTCGCCACAGTCGACCGGATCGGCCGCGGGCTCGACGCGCTGAGCCTCACCCATGCCCGGACCGTCGCCGCCCTGCTGGCCCTCGGTCTGATCCTGTTCCTGCCGGGCCAGATCTCGCTGCAGCCGATGGATCGGGACGAGCCGCGCTTCGCCCAGGCCTCAAAGCAGATGCTGGAGAGTGGCGATCTCGTGGATATCCGCTTCCAGGGCGAGGCGCGGCACAAGAAGCCGGTGGGGATCTACTGGGCGCAGGCCACCGCGGTGGCGGCCGGCGAGGCGCTGGGCGTGCCCGAGGCGCGTACCCAGATCGCCCTGTACCGCATCCCGTCGCTTATCGGTGCCATCGCCTCGGTGCTGCTCGCCTACTGGGCGGCGCTCGCCTTCCTGCCCCGCCGGTCCGCGCTGCTGGCCGCTGCCCTTTACGGCGCCTGCCTGATGCTCACGGCCGAGGCACACCTCGCCAAGACCGATGCACTGCTCGCCGCCTGCACCACCGCGAGCCTCGCCGCGCTCGCCCGCACTTGGCTGGCCCCGCGGGACGGCAGACCTGCCCCCGGCACGACCTTCGCGGCCTTCTGGCTCGGGATGGCGCTCGGGATCTTGGTGAAAGGGCCGATGGTGCCGCTCTTCGTCGCCCTGCCGGCTTTCGGCCTGTCGCTCGTAGGGCGGTCTGCCCGCTGGCTGCTGCCCCTCCGGCCGTGGAGAGGCCTCGCCCTCACGTTACTGCTGGTGGCGCCCTGGTTCGTGGCGATCGCCTGGAAGAGCGGTGGCGCCTTCTACGCCGAGGCGGTCGGGCACGACATGCTCGGCAAGGTCGGCGGAGCGGCGGAGCGGCACTGGGGACCGCCCGGGGCCTACGCTCTCGTATTCTTCGCGACCTTCTGGCCGGCGGCGGCCTTCACCGCCATGAGCCTGCCCTTCGCGTGGCGGGCGCGGCGGGAGCCCGCCCTGACCTTCCTCATCGCCGCGGTTTTGCCGGCGTGGGTGATCTTCGAGGCAGCGCCCACCAAGCTGCCCCATTACGTGCTGCCGCTGATGCCGTGGCTCGCGATCCTGACCAGCCTGGCGCTGTCCCGGGGGGCCCTGAACCCGAGCCTGCGGGGGGCGCGCCTCACGGCCCTGCTGGTGCCAGCCATCCCCGTGGCCCTGACGCTCGGCCTCTGCCTTGCGGGTTGGCGCCTCGACGCCCACTCGATCCCGTGGCCGGCTCTGCCCCTGCTCACTGCCGCCTGCGCGGTCGCGATCCTGGCTTGGCTCGCCTTCGCGCAGGGATCCGCGGAGCGCGCCCTCGTCCTGGGGATCCTGGCTTCCGGCCTGCTCGGTCCGGCCGTGCTGGGCGTGGCGCAGCTTTCGCTGCCGGCCCTGAAGGTCTCGCCGCGGCTCGCGGCGTTGCGCGACCGGATGCCCTGCCCGAACCCGGAGGTGGCAAGCTTGGGCTACCGCGAACCGAGTCTCGTGTTCCTGATCGGCACTGATCTCGCCCTGCCGCCGGACGGCGCCGCGGCCCGATCCTTTCTCGAGGCCGGCGGCTGCCGCCTGCTCTACGTCGAAGCCCGGGACCGTGACGATTTCAATGCGGCCTGGCCGGTGGGCCGCGGAGCCCCCGCGCCCCTGGCGGAGGTCGAAGGCTTCAACCTCAACACCGGCCGCCGGGTCTTCGTGACGGCCTACGCGGTGGCCCCGTGAGCGCCGCGCCGCATCTCAGCATCGTCGTGCCGGTGAAGAACGAGGCCGGCAATATCGGGCCCCTGGTGGCCGAGATCGAGGCCGCCTGCGCGGGCCGCGCCTTCGAGCTGATCTACGTGGATGACGGATCCACCGACGGCACCGCGGCAGCCCTGGCAACGGCCCGGGCGGGGCGGCCCTGGCTGCGGGTGCTGCGCCACGCCCGGAGCGGCGGCCAGTCGGCGGCGGTGCGCAGCGGCGTCCTTGCCGCACGGGGCGCAATCATCGCGACCCTCGACGGCGACGGCCAGAACGACCCGGCCTTCATCCCCACCCTGCTGGATGCCCTGGAAGCGGCCGGGCCCGACGCCGGTCTGGCCCAGGGCCAGCGGCGCGGCCGCAAGGACGGCCCGTTCAAGATGCTTCAGTCCCGGATCGCCAACGGCGTGCGCGGGCGGATCCTTAACGACGCCACCCGCGACACCGGCTGCGGCCTGAAGGTCTTCCGACGCGCCGTGTACCTCAAGCTGCCGTATTTCGATGCCCTTCACCGCTTCATGCCAGCCCTGGTGGCCCGAGAGGGTTTCTCCGTGGTCCACCGCGACGTGGTCGACCGGCCGCGGCTGACGGGGATATCCAATTACGGCCTTTTCGACCGGCTCTGGGTCGGGCTCCTCGATCTTGCCGGCGTCTGGTGGCTGATCCGACGCAAGCGCGCGGATCCGCGACCAAAGGAGATCGCCGATCCCGCCAGCCCACCGGCCGGCCGGCGAGCAGACCAGGACGTCGGATGCTGATCCAGCTCGCCCACGATCTGCCAGCCTATTTCTATGACGTGTTCGTCACTCGGCTCGACTTCTGGCTGGTGTTCGGCATCGTTGCCCAGCTGGTCTTCGGCTCGCGCTTCATCCTGCAATGGATCGCCAGCGAGCGGGCGGGGCGGAGCGTGATGCCGCTGTCGTTCTGGTTTCTGTCGATTCTTGGCGGGATCATGACGCTGGTCTACGGGTTCGTGCGCCGCGAGCCAGTGATCATCATCGGCCAGGGCCTCTCGACCGGGATTTACCTGCGCAACCTTGCGCTGATCTTCCGCGAGCGACGGCGGAAGCGGGGTGCCGCGTGAGTCGCACGCCGCTGCCGGCCTTCTACGACGACTTGGACGCTACCTTCGCCGAATTGTGGCGGCTGCTGACGGACGGCGCCGCTCAGGGCCCGGGCGGGTTTCATCTGCCGACCCTCGCGACGCTGGCCGCCGCTGGTGGGCCGCGGCTGCGCACCGTCGTCCTGCGCGCCGCCGACCGGGCGGGGAGAACCCTCCGGTTCCACTGCGACCGACGCTCCGACAAGGCCGCCGAGCTCCTGGCCCATCCTGCCTGCGCCCTTGCCGCCTACGACGCGGGCGCGAAGGTCCAGATCCGCGTCGAGGGCTACGCCAGGCTGCACACCGACGACGCCGTGGCCGACGCAGCATGGGCGGGGTCTCGGGCGATGAGCCGGGTCTGCTACGGGGCCGAGCCCGGTCCCGGCACTGCTCTGCCGACCGGGGGCGCCTACAGCCTGCCGGACGAGACCGCGGCGGCAATTCTGGGCCGGCCGCATTTCGCCGCCGTGGTTGTGCATGCGGAACGCCTGGATCTCCTCTACCTCGACCGACGCGGCCATCGCCGGGCGGTCTGGCATTGGACGGGGGACCTCTGGGTCGGCGGCTGGGTCGCCCCTTGATGGGGCAGCACGCCTGCGGACCTGAGCATTTGTATCCGCCGTTCGGGTCGGGCATCAGCATCTCCCCCGAGTCGGGCAGCCAGTCGACGATCAGAGACACGTAGGTCTCAATGACGCGGCCGTAAGGCGACGGCCAACATGGCCGGCATGGCGGCAGCGGCCGTGGAGGCCGGATCGGCCGCCCGGGAGGTTCGGGCCGCCGCTGCCGCCCTGGCACGCCAATCCGAGGAACTCGGCGGCGAGCTCAGGAGCATTCTCGCCACGCTTTGGGCGGCTTGACGAGCGATGGGACGGCTCGGGGATGGCAGCCCTGCGCCGTTCCCCCTGACAGGATTCGCCCCATCGCGATAAAGCCCGCGGACCCGGCCGCCCATCCGGGTCGAACGGGAGGACGCCGTGGGCCTCGTCTACGCGCTCGCCGCCTATCTGAGCTGGGGCCTCCTGGTTCCGGTCCATTTCCGGATGCTCGGGGCCTACACCCCGTACCACATCCTGGCCGAGCGGATCGTCTGGTCGAGTCTGTTCGCCGGTGCGCTGGCGCTGATCCTCGCGGCGCGCCACCGCCTGAACCTGCCGCTTCCGCTGCGCAAACGCCACGCGCTTCTGCTGCTCTCGGCGGCGATGATCGGCGTGAACTGGCTGCTCTACCTCTACGCGGTCAGCAGCGGGCACCTTCTCGACGCGAGTCTCGGCTACTACATCAACCCCCTGGTGAGCGTCGCCTTCGGGCGCGTGGTGCTCGGCGAGCGGCTGCGGTTGGGCCAGGCCGTCGCGATCGGCATCGCGGCGGCGGGCGTCGCCGTCGCGGTGGTCTGGGCCGGGGAACTGCCCCTGATGTCGCTGTCGCTGGCGGTGAGCTTCGCGCTCTACGGGCTCGCCCGGAAGATCGTCGGCGTCGATGCGCTGGTCGGCTTCCTGGCCGAGACTCTCCTGCTCCTGCCGGCCGCGATCGTCTGGCTCGTCCTCTCGCCCGAGCCGTTCCTGCCATCCGCACCGGCGGATCGCGCCTTGCTGATGCTCACCGGCCTGACCACCGCGTTGCCGCTGATCTGGTTCGCCGCCGCCGCAGTGCGGCTGCGGCTCACCACCCTCGGCCTGCTGCAATACGTGGCGCCGACCTGCCTGCTCATCCTGAGCGTCCTCGTCTACGGCGAGCGCGTCGAGCCTCACAGGGCGCTGATGCTCGGGCTGATCTGGGTTGCGCTCGCACTCTACACGATCGACGCCCTACGATTTCGACGGCCGCCGGCGCCCATGTCTCCGCGGTCGGATCCGGACACGATGCGTGTATAAGGAATACGGGGAAGCCGCCGTGGGGCGGGTGTCGGGACTGCGTCGGGCCGATGAGCGAGACTGAGAGCGGCCCAGGGACCGTCACGGATACGGATTACCGCAACCTCGCCGAGACGCTGCCGCAGCTCGCCTGGATCGCCGAGGCCGACGGCACCATCATCTGGTACAATCAGCGCTGGTACGACTACACCGGCACATCCCTCGAGGAGATGCTGGGGTGGGGCTGGCGGACGGTCCATCACCCGGAGCATGTCGATGCGGTGACCGAGCGCTACCGCGCCGCGATCACGCTCGGCCGGTCCTGGGAGGATACGTTCCCGCTGCGCGGGCAGGACGGGAGCTATCGCTGGTTCCTGTCTAAGGCATTGCCGCACCGAGACGAGTCCGGGCGGATCCTGCGCTGGTACGGGACCAACACCGACATCACCGGCCGCCGCACGGTCGAGGAGCGGCTACGCCATTCCGAGCAGCGCTTCCGCGCATTGGTGGACGCCTCGGCGGCGGTCATCTGGAACACCAACGCGGCCGGCGAGCTGACGCCGCCGCAGGTCCGGTGGAGCACCTATACCGGCCAGACCGAGGAAGCCTACCAGGGCTGGGGCTGGCTGGATGCCGTCCATCCCGACGACCGGGGCCACGCGGCTGATGCCTGGGCGGCCTGCGTGGAGGCGCGCGGGACCTACGAGGTCGAGTACAGGCTGCGCCGGTATGACGGGGCCTGGCGCGCCATGGAGGTGCGCGGCGTGCCGGTTCTCGCCGAGGACGGCTCCTTGCGGGAATGGGTCGGCACCTGCGTCGACGTCACCGAGCGGAAGGAGGCCGAGGAGGCGGTGGAGCGCGCCCGACAGGCTGCCGAGGCGGCCAATCGGGCGAAGAGCCAGTTCATCGCCAATATGAGCCACGAGCTGCGCACACCGCTCTCGGCGGTGATCGGCTATTCCGAGATGCTCGGCGAGGAGCTGGAGGATATCGGCCAGGCCGCCCTGCTGCCGGACCTGCGCAAGATCGAGGCGGCGGCCCGCCACCTCCTGTCGCTGATCAACGACGTACTCGACATCTCGAAGATCGAGGCCGGCCGCATGACCGCCTCGGCCGAGACCTTCTCGGTGGCAGACCTGCTTCGGGACGTACGCGACGCCACCGGTTCCCTGGTCGAGAAGAAGGGCAACCGCTTCGTCCTCGACGCCGGCGCGGCGGGCGAGGCCGGTCTGGGCTCCATGCACCAGGACCAGACCAAGATCCGCCAATGCCTGCTGAACCTGATCGGCAACGCGGCGAAGTTCACCGAAGGCGGCACGATCACCCTGACGGTGCGACGCCACCAGGAGGCGGGCGCCGACTGGCTGTCCTTCGCGGTCGCCGATACCGGCATCGGCCTGACCGAGGCGCAGATCGGTCGCCTGTTCGAGCGCTTCGTCCAGGCCGACGACTCGACCACCCGGCAGTTCGGCGGCACGGGTCTCGGGCTCGCCATCACCCGCGCCTTCTGCCGGACGATGGGCGGCGACATCGGCGTCACCAGTACCCCAGGTGCCGGTGCGACCTTCACGGTCCGCCTGCCCGCGACCCTGCGGCCCGAGGATGCGCCGCCGGCCGAGGCCGAAGCGCACACGCCGGTGGAACCGCACGAGCAGCACGAGACGGTGCTGCTGGTCGACGACGACCCGGCGGCCCGCGAGCTGCTCCAGCGCTTCTTGGAGCGCGAGGGCTTCCATGTCCGCAGCGCCAATGACGGCCGCGCCGGCCTGACGCTGGCCCGGGCCCTGAAGCCGCGGGCGATCCTGCTCGACGTCGAGATGCCGCGCATGGACGGCTGGGCGGTGCTCCACGCGGTCCGCAACGATCCGGATCTCGCCGGGACGCCGGTGATCATGACCTCGGTAGTGGCCGAGCAGGGGCTCGGCCAGGCGCTTGGCGCCACCGACTATTTCGTCAAGCCGATCGACTGGGATCGGCTCAAGGGCCTGATGGAGCGCTACCGGCCGGAGGCGCCGAACGAGGCGCGGGTCCTCGTCGTCGACGACGACGCGGATGCTCGAGAGCGCCTGCGCCGCTCCCTCGGCCGGGAGGGATGGACCGTCGACGAGGCGGAGAACGGCCGGATCGGCCTGGAGCGCGTCAGCCAGGCGCGGCCGAGCCTGATCTTGCTCGATCTGATGATGCCCGAGATGGACGGGTTCGGCTTCCTGCGTGCGCTGCGGGCGCAACCCGACGGCGACGTACCCGTAGTGGTGCTCACCGCCAAGGAGATCACCGAGGCCGAGAAGGAGAGCCTGAACCGGCAGGCCGACCGGGTGATCGCCAAGGGCTCCATGAGCCTGGCGGAGATCGGCCGGCAGCTCCGTGTCCTGTATGCGCGCGCTGCGGACGAGCCGGTACCGGGACGGCTACAGGGATTGATCGAGCGACTTGCCGAGAACGATGTAGGGGGATCACGATGAGCGAAGACGGGATCGATCCGGAGAAGGCTGTGGCCATCCGCCTGCGGGCGCGGCTCGCGGTGGTGGAGCGGGCAGCGTGGTTCGGCCTCGTCCACGCCATGAAGACGCGGCCGGCCGAGACCGAGGCCTACATCGCCTCGGAGCGGGCGCGCTGCACCGACGGATTCGGCAGCGGCTCCTGGGCCAAGGATCTGACCGACGCCGAGCGGAAGATGCTGGCCGACGAGGTCGATGCCGGGCTGGCGCAGCTGATCGAGGATGCGCGCGGGGAGGTGTAAGCCGCCGTCCTTGCGAGCGGAGCGAAGCAACCCAGTGTAGCGCCACGTTCTCCGAGGTCGCGCCGCCATGGGCACTTCGCTGCGTGCGTGATGACGGGGCGGGCGACGTCGAGCCCCGGCTCTAAGCTGTCGAGAAAACGTCGCCCCAAGCCGGCGGCAACCCCGTCCACGATAGCGGCGGCGCCACCGCGTGCCCCGGCAGACGCGTGGCGGAAAAGACCCCCCGCGCCACCGCCCGCGCCAGCACCCGCGCGGCGGCATCGCCCAGACGCGCCATCGCAACCACCGGATCGGCCAGCGGCACGGCGCCGGTGGCCGCGGCAAACACCAGATCGCCGTCGAGGGGCGTATGCGCCGGGACGAGGGCGCGGGCGAGGCCGTCCTGGGCTGCCACCGCGAGGCGCCGGCACTGCGCCTTGGTCAGCGCCGCGTCGGTCGCCACCACGGCGAGCGTCGTGGCCGCGCCCGGCAGCGCCCGGGCCGGGAAGGCGAGGGCGTCGGCCGGCATCCGCCCCGGGGATCCCAGGCCGCCGAACTCGTTGCCCTCCTCGAAGGGCGCGGCCCAGAAATGCGGCCCGTCACCAATCGTCGCGTTGCCGAAGGCGTTCACCGCCACGAGTGCCCCGACCCGGAAACCGGTGCCTGCCACGAGCGCCGAGGCCGAGCCGATCCCGCCCTTCAGGCGCCCGGTGCGCGCGCCGGTCCCGGCCCCCACGGAGCCCAGATTGAAATCCTCGGCCGCCGCCGCGGCGGCGGAAAAACCGAGTTCGCGATAGGGCGGGTAGCGGCCCCAATCCTTGTCGCCGCCATTGAGCAGGTCGAACAGGATCGCCCCGGGCACGATCGGCACCCGCATCCCGCCGACCGGGAAGCCCCGCCCGGCTTCGGCGAGCCACGCCGTCACGCCCGCCGCCGCGTCAAGCCCGAACGCCGAGCCCCCCGACAGCACCAGGGCGTCGATCCGCTCGACGGTGCGCTCGGGGTCGAGAAGGTCGGTCTCGCGGGTGCCGGGCCCGCCGCCCCGCACGTCCACGGAGGCGACCACCGGGGCGTCGAACAGGATCGCGGTGACGCCGCTGGCGATCCGCAGATCGCTCGCGTGGCCGACCCGCAGGCCGGGAATATCCGTGATGCAATTCTGCAGCATCGGCGGAGCTTGCCACGCCGGGCGATCGACGCAAATGCCCGCGGGCGCCGCGGACCGCCCGACCGGGTTCTCTGGTTGGTGAGGCGGCAAACCGGATCAAGGAGCACGCCATGGACGTCGGATTCATCGGATTGGGGCGGATGGGCCGCGCCATGGCCGCCAACCTTGCGCGAGCCGGTCACACGGTCCGCGCCTGGAACCGCTCGCCGGAGGCCGCGCGCGGGATCGAGGGCGTCACCCCTGTGGCGAGCGCTGCCGAAGCCTTCGCCGGCGAGGCCGTGGTCACCATGCTGGCGGACGACGCCGCCCTCGAAGCCGTGATCGTGGCCGGCGGCCTCCTCGACCAGCCGGAGCGCCCGGGCCTGCATATCGGGATGAGCACGATCTCCGTGGCCCTCGCCCGGCAGCTCGCCGCCGTGCACGAGCGGGCCGGCGTCCCCTACATCTCGGCCCCGGTCTTCGGCCGGCCGGACGTGGCGGAGGCCGGCAAGCTCAACATCGTGGCCGCCGGCGCGGCGGCCCAGATCGACCGCGCGGGCCCGCTCCTCGACGCCATGGGCACCAAGACCTGGCGCTTCGGCGAAGACCCGACCCGCGCGAATGCCGTCAAGCTCGCTGGCAACTTCATGCTGATCTCGGCCATCGAGGCCATGGCGGAGGCCTGCGCCCTCACGGAAGGCCACGATGTCCCCGGCGCCGACTTCCTCGACCTGATGACCAACACGCTGTTCGCCTCGCCCGTCTACAAGGGCTACGGCGCCTCGATCGCGCAGAACCGCTACGAGCCGCCGGGCTTCATCCTCAAGCTCGGGGCCAAGGACGTGCGGCTGGCCCTCCAGGCCGCCGAGGGGGCCGGGGTGCCGATGCCGTTCGCGAGCGTGCTGCGCGACGGCCTCATCGAGGCGATCAGCCACGGCGACGGCGACAAGGACCTTGCCGCCCTGGCGCGCGTCTCGGCGCGTCGCGCCGGACGGTAGCGGCTTTCCAGAGAGCTAAGCCTCAAGGGGGTGATCAGGGCTGCTCTTCGGAGCCCCGTTTCACAGTCCGAAGCGGGCGAAGGCCGCGCGCTCCTCGAAGGCCGCGAGGGCGCCCTCGGCGAGCCCGATCCCGCCGGGGGCCCCGCCCCGGCGCAGCAGGCGGGACAGGAGGCCGCCCCGCGCCTCGGCGACGAGGCGCAGATCGACCTTCTCGCCGAAGCGGGCGCGCATCGCGGTGCGTACGTCGCCGAGCGCATCGACGAGGCCCAGAGGCAATGCCTGCCGCCCGGTCCAGACTGCGCCGGTAAACAGGTTCTCGGATTTCGACAGGGTCGGCCGCCGGGCCGTGACGAGGCCCGTGAACAGGTCCTGCACATCGGACTGGATGCGCTTCAGGCGCTCCACGTCGGCGGGGTCCTCCGGGCGGAACGGGTCGAGCATCGACTTCGCCTCACCTTGCGTATGCACCCGGCGCTCGACGCCGAGCTTCTCCAGGAGGCCGTGGAAGCCGAACCCGGCCGAGACCACGCCGATCGAGCCGACGATCGAGGTCGGATCGGCGACGATCTCGTCGGCCGCGCAGGCGATCATGTAGCCGCCGGAGGCCGCGACATCCTCCACGAAGGCGATCACCGGCACGCCCTTCTCCTCGGCCAGCGCCCGGATTCGGCGGTGGATCAAGTGCGATTGCGCCGGCGAGCCGCCGGGCGAGTTGATCACCAGAGCCACCGCCTTGATCCCCGGCATCCCGAAGGCGCGCTCCAGGCTGCCCGCCACGCCGCCGATCGAGAGGCCCGGCCGGATCGGCGAGACTGCCCCGATC
The DNA here is from genome assembly GCF_900103195.1 of Methylobacterium sp. UNC378MF. Classification (GTDB taxonomy): domain Bacteria; phylum Pseudomonadota; class Alphaproteobacteria; order Rhizobiales; family Beijerinckiaceae; genus Methylobacterium. The sequence continues at coordinate 32,064 of NZ_FMWU01000014.1, forward strand.
GTGCCCGAGAGCCGGACCACGGCGACCCGCGGGCGGCGGTCCCGGAAGCGGCGTGGGAGGAGGGCGCGGAAGGAGTCGGGGAACGCGAACGCCATGGGGGTCTTACGCCGCTCGTCAGGAAACCGGGCGGGGGACGGCCCGGGTGCGCCTGTTCGGAAACTGGGCGCTTTCCGGCCGCACGCAAGGGCGTGCGTCTGCGCAGTCAGAACGGATCGAACCGTTTGCCGACCTTGGCCGTTTCAGGCTACGGCGCGCGCCACGTGCCGGCCCGGATCCGCTTGACTCGGACGGGTGCTCACACGGGAGAGAAACGATGCGACCCTGGCCAATCCTGGTCCTCCTCGCCGCGCTGCTCGGCGGGCTGGCGAGCGCGCCCGCGCGCGCGGCACCCCTTCCGGTCCCGGCGAGCGCCGAGGCTGCGGCGCCCGCCCCCGCGGTGCAGCAGGCCCGCTGGCATTACCGCCGCCATTGGCACCGCCGGCACCACTGGCATCACCGTCACCACTGGCACCGCCGTCACCACTGGCGCCGGCACCACTGGCATCGCCATCACGGATACCGCCGCCATTACGGGCATCGCTATCACGGTTACCGACACCACGCGTTCCGCGGTCGCGCCGTGGGCCACCGCCACCTCACATTCTACTAAGCGGACCGACCCGCGTCCCGGCCCGATCCGGCCGGGACGCGGCCCTCCCGACGCCCCTGTCGGCGACCGCGCCGCGACCTTGCGGGCGGCCTCGGAAAACCTTATTTAACCGTCTGATATCACTGCTCTTCCGAGAGGCCGTTCCGGCGCACCGCGCGCCACCCCGGAACGGTCGCGAGCACCGCCCGTCCGGGCTTCAGAACGGAAATCGACTTGGCCGAGAACGATCCGACTGGCGCCGCCCCGCCCGCCAGCGACATCCGCCCCGTCTCCATCACCGACGAGATGCGCCGCTCCTACCTCGATTACGCGATGAGCGTGATCGTGAGCCGGGCGCTTCCCGACGCCCGCGACGGTCTCAAGCCGGTGCACCGGCGCATCCTCTACTCCGCCTTTGAATCCGGGCACCTGCCCGAGCGGAAATACGTCAAGTCGGCGCGCATCGTCGGCGACGTGATCGGTCTCTATCACCCGCACGGCGACCAATCGATCTACGACGCCCTCGTGCGGATGGCGCAGGATTTCTCCATGCGCCTCATGCTCATTGACGGGCAGGGCAATTTCGGCTCGGTGGACGGCGATCCGCCGGCGGCCATGCGCTACACCGAATCGCGGCTGGCCAAACCTGCCACGGCGCTGCTCTCCGACATCGACAAGAACACCGTCGATTTCGGACCGAACTACGACGAGTCGCGCGAGGAGCCGAGTGTCCTTCCCGCCCGCTTCCCCAATCTCCTGGTCAACGGCGCCGGCGGCATCGCGGTCGGCATGGCCACCAACATCCCGCCGCACAATCTCGGCGAGCTGATCGATGCCTGCGTGGCGCTGATCGACGATCCGGGCCTGACCATCGAGCAGCTCACCGAGATCGTCCCCGGCCCGGACTTCCCCACCGGCGGCATGATCCTCGGCCGGGCCGGCACCCGGCAGGCCTACGCCACCGGCCGCGGCTCGGTGATCATGCGCGCCAAGTCGCATGTCGAGGAGCTGCGCAAGGAGCGCGAGGCGCTGATCTTCACCGAGATCCCGTATCAGGTGAACAAGGCGACGCTCGTCGAGAAGATCGCCGAGCTGGTGAAGGAGAAGCGCGTCGAGGGCATCTCGGACCTGCGCGATGAATCCGACCGGACGGGCATGCGCATCGTCGTCGAGATCAAGCGCGACGCCATGGCCGACGTGGTGCTGAACCAGCTCTACCGGTTCACGCCCCTGCAATCTTCCTTCGGCTGCAACATGGTGGCGCTGAACGGCGGCCGCCCCGAGCTGATGAACCTGAAGGACCTGCTCCAGGCCTTCGTGGATTTCCGCGAGGAAGTCGTCTCCCGGCGGACCAAGTTCCTCCTCGGCAAGGCACGCGAGCGCGCGCACGTCTTGTGCGGGCTGGCCATCGCGGTCGCCAATATCGACGAGGTGATCCGCCTGATCCGGACCTCGCCCGATCCGAACACGGCCCGCGAGGCCCTGATGAGCCGCGACTGGCCGGCCCACGATATCGCGCCACTGATCGCCCTGGTCGATGATCCGCGCCACCGGGTCGCCGAGGACGGGACTTATCGCCTGTCCGAGACGCAAGCCCGCGCGATCCTCGACCTGCGCCTGCAGCGCCTCACGGCCCTTGGCCGCGACGAAGTCGGCGACGAGCTGAAGACGCTCGCCGACGAGATCGCCGATTATCTCGACATCCTGCGCTCGCGGGTGCGCATCCAGACAATCGTGAAGCAGGAACTGGTGGAGGTCCGCGAGCAATTCGCCACACCGCGCCGGACCGAGATCGTCGATTTCGACGGCAGCGTCGAGGACGAGGACCTCATCGCCCGCGAGGACATGGTGGTCACCGTGTCGCATGCCGGCTACGTTAAGCGCGTTCCGCTCTCGACCTACCGGTCCCAGCGCCGCGGGGGCAAGGGCCGCTCCGGAATGGCGACCCGCGACGAGGATTTCGTCACCCGCCTGTTCGTGGCCAACACCCACACGCCTGTGCTGTTCTTCTCCAGCCAGGGCCAAGCCTACAAGGAGAAGGTCTGGCGCCTGCCGATGGCGGCCCCGAACGCCCGCGGCAAGGCGCTGGTGAACATCCTGCAACTGCAGGACACCTCGGAGCGCATCACCACGATCATGCCGCTGCCCGAGGACGAGGCCTCCTGGGAGACCCTCGACGTGATGTTCGCGACCGCGAGCGGCAACGTCCGGCGCAACAAGCTGTCGGACTTCACCACGGTGAATCGCAACGGCAAGATCGCCATGAAGCTCGATCCGGGCGACCACATCGTCCATGTCGAGATCTGCCGTCCGGACCAGAACGTCTTGCTGACCACCGCGCTCGGGCAGTGCATCCGCTTCCCCGTGGAGGACGTGCGCGTGTTCAAGGGCCGCGACTCGACGGGCGTCCGCGGCATCCAGCTCGCCAAGGACGACCGGGTCATCTCGATGACCATCCTGAACGCCTTCGACGCCACCGCGGAGGAGCGAGCCGGCTACCTGAAGATGCGCCGCGCCGTGACCGGCGAGGCCGAGGAGAACGGCGACGCGGAGGCCGAGGACGGCGCCGAGGCGGCGGCGATCTCGCTGGACCGCTACAACGAGATGGGCGCGGCCGAGCAGTACGTGCTGACCCTGTCCGAACGGGGCTTCGGCAAGCGCTCCTCGTCGTTCGAGTACCGGACCTCGGGACGCGGCGGAAAGGGCATCACGGCGATGCGGGTCAATGCCCGCAACGGCAGCCTCGTGGCGTCGTTCCCTGTGGAGGCCTCGGACCAGATCATGCTGGTCACCGACGGCGGCCAGCTGATCCGCGTGCCGGTGGACGACATCCGCATCGTCGGCCGCGCCTCGCAGGGCGTGACGGTGTTCAACACCGCCAAGGACGAGAAGGTCGTCTCGGTGGAGCACATCGAAGGTGAAGATGAAGGGACCGCCGAGGGCGGCGCGGAGGGTGCTGCGGAGGGCGGCGACGAAGCCTGACGCGCTGCGCCCCTGTCCGCAGGTTCCGTCCGACGCGAAAATGCTCTAGGTCGGGCCTCAATGACCCGCACTGCCCTCTATGCCGGCTCGTTCGATCCGGTCACGAACGGCCATCTCGACGTGGTCCGCCAAGCCTGCCGGCTGGTGGACCGCCTCGTGATCGCCATCGGCGTCCATCCCGGCAAGGCGCCGCTGTTCTCCGCCGAGGAGCGGGCGGCCCTCCTCACCGAGACCTGCGGCCCCGTCGCGCAGGACGAGGGCGCGGCGCTGGAGATCGTCACCTTCAACGACCTCGCCGTCGCGGCCGCCCGGCGCTGCGGCGCCGCTATCTTCATCCGCGGCCTCCGCGACGGCACGGATCTCGATTACGAGATGCAGCTGGCCGGCATGAACGGCGCCATGGCGCCCGAGGTGCAGACCGTGTTCCTGCCCGCCTCGACGCAGGCCCGCCCGATCACCGCCACTCTGGTGCGCCAGATCGCCGGCATGGGGGGCGACGTCTCGCCCTTCGTGCCCGCGGCCGTGGCCGCGCGCCTCCGGCAGCGCTTCGCCGCACACTCCTGAGACCGGCCCGACCTGGAAGGACTTCGATGAACCGACGCCACGCCCTCCTCGCGCTCGCCCTCACGCTCGGCACTCCTCAGGCCGCCCGGGCCGCCGACGCCAACACGGTCTATCTCCAGACCAAGGACGGGCGGATCACCATCGAGCTGCGGCCGGACCTCGCGCCCAAGCACGTCAAGCAGATCAAGACGCTGGTCTCGCAGGGCTTCTACAACGGCCTCAAGTTCCACCGCGTCATCGACGGCTTCATGGCCCAGACCGGCGACCCGAAGGGCAACGGCACCGGCGGCTCCAGCCTGCCGAATATCCCGGCCGAGTTCACGCAGGCCGCCCAGTTCCGCCGCGGCACGGTCGGCATGGCGCGCTCGCAGGATCCGAACTCGGCAAATTCCCAGTTTTTCATCTGCCTCGGCGACGCGCCGTTCCTGAACGGCCAGTACACGATCGTCGGCAACGTCACGGACGGGCTCGACGTCCTCGACAAGATCAAGAAGGCCGCCCCCGGCGCGCCCGGCGGTGCCGTGCAGGACCCCGACAAGATCGTCAGCATGACGCTCGCCGAGAAGGCCAAGTAGCGGCCGCATGCCGGGCCGGCGCGCCGCCTCGATCGTCCTGCTGAGTCTGATCCCGGCGGCCGCCTCGGCCTATGACGGCGCGCCCTTCTACGGCTACGCCGACGGGCCGGGAGGCGGCTACCCGCTGAGCCTGCCCCAGACCCTGCGCGCCACGGTCCCGGTGCCGGTCGCCCGGATGTCGACCAGGCCCGCCGACACCCTGGCCGAGCTCTACCCGGCGCTCGCCGCCTGCTGGCAGGCGCCGGGTGGCCTCGGCCGCCCGAGCGGCGCCGACGACATCGAGATCACCCTGCGGCTGGCGCTGCGGCGCGACGGCAGCCTGATCGGGCCGCCCCGCGTCACCTACGCGGCGGGGGTCGCGGGCGATCGGCGGGCCGCCCTGGTGCGCGGGACCCTCGACGCCCTCGCGCGCTGCACCCCGGCCCACATCACGCCGGGCCTGGGCCGGGCGATCGCGGGCCGGCCGGTGGCGCTCCGCTTCGTCTACCGCCCGCCGGCCTGAGCGCCGACGAACCCGACACGGGCGCTGGCCGGATCCGGCAGGCGCCGATACAGTTCCCCCAACCGGAAGGAAAGACCATGGCCGACAACGAGACCATCGTGCTGGAGACCACCAAGGGCCGCGTCGTGATCGCGCTGCGCCCCGACCTCGCCCCGGGCCATGTCGAGCGGATCAAGACGCTCGCCGCCCAGGGCTTCTACGACGGCGTGCCGTTCCACCGGGTGATCGACGGGTTCATGGCCCAGACGGGCGATCCGACCGGCACCGGCTCGGGCGGCTCCGACCTGCCGGACCTGAAGGCCGAGTTCAACGCCGAGCCGCACGTGCGCGGCACCTGCTCGATGGCGCGGACGAATTTCCCGCACTCGGCGAACTCGCAGTTCTTCATCTGCTTCGACGACGCCCGCTTCCTCGACAAGCAGTACACGGTGTGGGGCAAGGTCGTGGAAGGCATGGACGTGGTCGACACGATCAACAAGGGCGAGCCGCCGCGCTCGCCGGACAAGATCGTGAAGGCGACCGTCGCGGAAGCCTGAGGCTGAAGCGCATTTTCGCAGGTCCGAGATCGTCCCCCGCGTGATGGTCTCGGCGCCACCATCCTTGCGAGCGGAGCGAAGCAATCCAGGGGGGCGACGTCTTCAGGCGTCGCGCTGCCCTGGGTCACCTCGCTGCGCTCGTGATGACGGCCGAACCACGAAACCCGAAGACTCTGACCGAGCGACATCGCTCCGGTTGAACGCTTCCGCCGCCGCCAGATCCTCCGGCGTGTTGACGTTCAGGAACGGGTCCATCGGCACCACCGGCCAGGACGCCACCGCCGCCCCGTGAGAGGCGATGAAGGCGCCGACGCGCCGCTCTCCTCGCTCAAGATAATCCCGAAGCGCATCGTGCAGGGCCGCCGGCCATAGCGCGATCGTGTAGTGCTGCCGCTCCCCAGAGGCCGAGAGGGCGATGCCGGTATCCGGCGCGACAGCGTAGAGCCTCGCCACCAGATCGTCCGGCAGGAATGGTGCGTCGCCCGACACGCTCACCACGCACCCGATCCCGTGCGCCGCCGCGTACTCCAGCCCCGCCAGGATACCGGCGAGCGGGCCCGGCTGATCCGGCAGCGGATCCGGCAGGATTGGCCCGGGAAACCCGGCGAACCGCGCCGGGTCGCCATTGGCGCTCAGCGCCAGCCCGGCCCCGCATTGCGGCCCCAGCCGCTCGACCACCCGCTCCAGCAGGGTCCGCCCGCCGAGGCGCAGCAGCGGCTTGTCGCCGCCGCCCATCCGGCGCGCCCGCCCGCCGGCCAGGATCAGGCCCAGAACCGGCGGCGCCACGGCCTCACTCGAAAACGATCTTCGGCGCCGCCCGACCGGCCGGCGCGCCGGACAGGTTCGCCCAGAGCTGGGCCGCGATGTCCCGGTAGACCTTGGCGTGCGGCCCCTCCGGGTCGGTCGCGACCACAGGCCGGCCGGAATCCGAAGTCTCACGGATGGTCATGTCCAGCGGCACCTCGCCGAGGAACGGCACGCCGAGCCGCTGCGCCTCGTTCCGCGCCCCGCCATGCCCGAAGATGTGCGAGGCGTGGCCGCAATTCGGGCAGACGAAGGTGGCCATGTTCTCGATGACGCCGAGGATCGGCACCGCGACCTTCTTGAACATGGTCACGCCGCGCCGCGCGTCGATCAGCGCGAGGTCCTGGGGCGTCGAGACGATCACGGCGCCGGACAGCGGCGTCGCCTGCGCCATGGTGAGCTGCGCGTCGCCGGTGCCGGGCGGCATGTCGACCAGGAGCACGTCGAGCTCGCCCCAGACCACGTCGCGCAGCATCTGGGTGATGGCCGACTGGACCATCGGGCCGCGCCAGATCATCGCCGTCTCGGGCTCAATCAGGAAGCCGATCGACATGACCTTGAGGCCGTAGCCGACCATCGGCTCCATGGCCTTGTTGTCGACCACATTGGGTTTGCCCGAGAGACCGAACAGCTTCGGCACGGACGGGCCGTAGATGTCGGCGTCGAGGAGGCCGACCTTCAGCCCCCGGGCCTGGAGCGCCAGGGCGAGGTTGCAGGCGGTGGTGGACTTGCCGACGCCGCCCTTGCCGGAGGCGACCGCCACGATGTGGCGCACGCCGGCGATCTGCGGGCCCTGGTTCGGCGGTGCGCCGGGCCGCGGCGGCGCGACCGGCGGGGGTGTCACGGGACGCGGCGCGGCGCCGCTCTGGGCCGGGTGGCTCTGGTTGCGCTCGGAGGTGAGGCTCGCGAACACGCCCGAGACGCCCGGCATCTTCAGGACCCGGCCCTCGGCCTGCCGCCGCACCGGCTCGAACCGCTCGGCCTCGCTGGGATCGACCAGGATCGAGAACATCACGCGGCTGTTCGCATCGACCACGACCTGGGAGAGCCGCCCCGAGCCGGGCAGGGTGGTTCCGGCGGCGTCGACGGTGACGTCGGCGAGCGCCTTCAGCACGTCGTCACGGGTGATCGCCAAAATCGTTCTCCACGGGGCAAGCAGGTATGCCAGTGCATGTAACCGAGCGAGCCCAGAACACCAGACCCCGCGCCCGCAATCGGCCGCCGGCCCGATCGCCTGCGTCCCTCTGCCCGTCGCGGGCCGGCAGCCCGGACGGCGTCCGCGTCAGTGCGGGCGGGCGATGAGGTTGCATTCCTCCATGGGGCCGCGCACCACCGTGCCGTCGCCGCGCCTGTAGACGCCGTGGCGCAGGCGACGGCACCCGAGCGGGCCGCGCAGGCGCTTCACGCGCTCGATATGGACGCTCCCGTAGCGCCGGTTCGAGAAGTCGTGGCCGCCGATGCGCACGCCCGGGCCGAAGCGCACCTCGGCGGCGGCCGGCAGCGCGCAGAGGCTGAGCGCGCCGAGCACCAGCGCCGCGCGACCGATCACCCGAACACGCCGCATCCGAACCTCCTCACCGCACGAACAAGCTGAACCAACGGGAGACTGATCCGTTGTCGGGGCAGCCTTCAGGCGGGCCCCCCTCCGGAGCCCCGCCGGGACTGACACGACGCGTAGGAGACCACTTTCATGCATCAGGGCAACCACCGCGACCACGAGGGCGCGAAGAAGCTGTTCGAGCTCATCAAGGACGTGAAGATCGCCATGATGACGACCGTCGATTCCGACGGGACGCTCAACAGCCGCCCGATGTGGAACAACGACGCCGACGAGAACGGCGACCTGTGGTTCTTCACCAAGCTGCACTCGCCCAAGACCGCCGAGATCAGCAAGGACAACCAGATCAATCTCGCCTATTCCGACCCGTCGAGCCAGAACTACGTCTCGGTGGCCGGCAAGGCCGAGATCGTCCGCGACCAGTCGATCATCGACGCGAAGTGGAATGAGAGCCTGAAGACTTGGTTCCCCAACGGCAAGGACGACCCCGAGGTGGCGCTGATCCGGGTCCACCCGGAGAAGGGCGAGTACTGGGACAGCCCGAACAGCACGATGCTGCACCTCTACGGCTACGTGAAGGCCTCGCTCACCGGCGAGAGCCCGAAGACCGAGACCAAGAAGGTCGATCTCGCCTGAGCCTCCGGCTTCAGGACGCAGCGTTTCCGCGGGCGGTCTCCAGGAGGAGGCCGCCCGTTGCCTTGACGGGCGCGTGCTCGGCATGCGCTCTGCGCGAGCGAAGTGCGGCAGAGTGCGTCACGAATGCTCGATCTGGCCAAGCGAGTCTACGATCACAGCTTCCGCATCGACCCGATCGTGCGGTCGCTGCTCGATACGGATTTCTACAAGCTCCTGATGGCGCAGACGATCCTGCGCCGGCATCCCGACATCCGGACGACCTTCGGCATCACCAACCGCACGCGGCGCATCCGCATCGCCGACGAGGTCGATGCCGGGCTCCTGCGCGAGCAGCTGGACCACGCCCGCACCCTCCGCCTCAGCAAGGGCGAAGTCACGTGGCTGCGCGGCAACGTCTTCCGCGGCCAGGGGCGCATCCTCGGGCCCGAATTCGTGAGCTGGTTCGAGGACTTCCAGCTCCCGGAATACGAACTCGCCGTCCATGACGGCCAGTACGAGCTGACCTTCCACGGTCCCTGGGTCGAGACCACGATGTGGGAGGTCCCGGCGCTGGCGATCCTCAACGAGTTGCGGGCGCGGGCCGTGCTGCGGGGCCTCGGCAAGCTCGACCTGCAGGTGCTCTACGCCCGCGCCATGACGCGGGTCTGGGAGAAGATCGAGCGGCTGCAGAAGCTGCCCGACCTGTCGGTGGCGGATTTCGGCACGCGGCGGCGCCACGGCTTCCTGTGGCAGGACTGGTGCGTGCAGGCGATGGCCGAGGGCCTGGGCGGCGCGTTCCTCGGCACCTCCAACTGCCTGATCGCGGCTCGGCAGGAGGTCGAGCCGGTCGGCACGAACGCCCACGAATTGCCGATGGTCTACGCGGCGCTCGCGGAGGACGACGCCGCGCTCGCCGCAGCCCCCTACGCGGTGCTGGCCGACTGGCAGGAGGATTACGGCGGCAACCTGCTGGTGATCCTGCCCGACACCTACGGCACGACGGGATTCCTGGCGAACGCCCCGGACTGGGTGAGCGACTGGACCGGCATCCGCATCGACTCGAAGGACCCGATCGAGGGCGGCGAGGAGGTGATCCGCTTCTGGCAGGGGCGCGGGCACGACCCGCGCGACAAGCTCGCGATCTTCTCGGATGGGCTCGACATCGACGAGATCGAGCGCATCCACGCCCGGTTCCACGGCCGCATGCGCATCGGCTACGGCTGGGGCACGCTGCTCACCAACGATTTCCGCGGGCTCCTGCCGGACGGCAAGCTCGACCCGGTCTCGATCGTCTGCAAGGTCACGGAGGCCGACGGCCGGCCGACCGTGAAGCTCTCCGACAACCCCACCAAGGCGCAGGGTCCGGCCGACGAGGTCGCCCGCTACCGGCGGGTCTTCGCCGTGGGCGAGCAGGAGGCGCTGCCGGTTCTGGTGTGAAGGGGTGTCAGACCCGGCGCGGTGAAACACGGAGGCTGACGGCCGGCGACTGAATTCATTATCATGTCCGGCAATCGGGGCCGCCTCGGGCGGCCCTGTCCGGGAGAACGCCATGTCGATGAATCGCCGCTCGCTCATCGGAGCCGCGGGCCTCGCGCTGACGGCGCCCACCCTGCAGGGCGCGCAGGCGGCCGAGGCGACGAAGCCGGCCGCGAAGGCGCCCCCGCCGCACGTCACGAAGATCCTCGCCCAGTGGATCCTCATTTCCTCCTACGACACGATGCCCGATCCCGTCCGCCGCGAGGGCGTGCGCAGCTTCCTCAACTGGGTGGGCGTGGCGATCGGCGGCTCGCACCACGAGACCGTGAACGTGGCGGTCTCGGCCCTGCAGCCCTTCTCGGGGCCGCCCCAGGCCGGGCTGTTCGGCCGGACCGAGCGGTTCGACATCATGAACGCCGCCTTCCTCAACGGCGTGGCGAGCCACATCTTCGACTTCGACGACACCCACCTGAAGACGATCATCCACCCGGCCGGCCCGGTCGCCTCGGCGATCCTGGCCTACGCGGCGATGAAGCCGGTCTCGGGGAAGGAATTCCTCGACGCCCTGGTGGTCGGGATCGAGGCCGAGTGCCGGATCGGCAACGCGGTCTACCCGAACCACTACGACGCCGGCTGGCACATCACCGGGACCTGCGGGCCGTTCGGCGCCGCGGCTGCGGCCGGCAAGCTGATGGGCCTAACCGAGCAGCAGATGGTCTACGCCCTGGGGCTCGCCGCCTCGCAGCCGGTGGGACTGCGCGAGTCCTTCGGCTCGATGAACAAGAGCTTCAACCCGGGCCGCGCGGCCTCGAACGGCCTGTTCGCGGCGATCCTGGCGGCGAAGGGCTTCACCTCGTCGGACGGGATGATCGAGGCCAAGCGCGGCTGGGCCAACACGATCTCCACCAAGCAGGACTGGTCCGAGATCACCGACGGCCTCGGCACCCGCTACGAGGCGCAGCTGAACACCTACAAGCCCTTCGCCTGCGGGATCGTCATGCACCCGACGATCGACGCGGCGATCCAGATCCGCGACGCGGACCATGTCAGGCCCGAGGACATCCAGCGCGTCGACCTGAAGGTCCACCCGCTCGTGCTGGAACTGACCGGCAAGACCGCGCCGAAGACCGGCCTTGAGGGCAAGTTCAGCATCTACCACGCGGCCGCGGTAGCCTTCGTCGAAGGTGCGGGCGGCGAGAAGCAGTTCAGCGACCGGGCGGTGAACGATCCGCGGGTGGTGACCCTGCGCCAGAAGGTGGTCCCGGTGATCACCCCCGGCGTCGATCCCGCGCAGGTCGACATGACCGTGACGCTGAACGACGGGCGGACCTTCCACCGGCATATCGAGCACGCCATCGGCAGCGTCGAGAAGCCGATGTCCGACGCACAGCTGGAGTCGAAGTTCGCCGACCTCGCGGCGGGCGTGCTGCCGGACGCGCAGGCCAAGCGGGTGATGCAGCTCTGCTGGTCGCTGCCCGAACTCAAGGATGCGGGCGAGGTGGCGCGGGCGGGCGTCGCGGGGTCCTGACCGATACGCGACGGCTGCCGGGATCGTTTTCAGGCCCTGTGCCGTTCCCCGTCCGCGAGGCTTCCGTTGCCCCCGGCGGTTGCCCGCGCGTGGCGTTCGGAACGCGAGTCACTGTATGGGTACCACTACCCCGGTCGGGGTTGAATCGGCAGCGCGACCCGGGATGCCGCTGATCCCGCCGCGGCCGACCCGAGTTGCCGCGGCCGAAACGCCGCGGGCCGCGACAGCGTCGCCGGTCGTGGTCGGCGCCACCATCATCGCGGCCCTGTATTTCGGCCGCGAGATCTTCATCCCGATCGCGATCGCGCTGCTGATGTCGTTCGTGCTCACGCCGCTGGTGAACAGCCTGCGGCGATTGCGGCTGCCGCGTCTGGTAGCGGTGAGCGTCAGCGTGCTCCTGACCGTCGGCATCGTGGCGGCGCTCGCGACCCTGATCGGCATTCAGGCGGCCGATCTCGCGGGTGACGTCCCGCGCTACCGGGCTACCATCGAGCGCAAGATTAACGGGCTGCGCGACTCGCCCGTCGGGCGTGTCACCGAGTATGTCGCCAATATCGGGCGAGCGCTTCATGGCGGCGCCAAGGAGGCCGGCAGCCCGGAGGCGCAGCCAGCCGCGCCGCAATCGCCACCATCGCCAGGTCCCGAACAGGCCCCGGCCGCGCCGAAGCCCGTCCTGGTCGAGGTCGCCACGAGCCCGCCGGGCTCCCTGGAGATGCTCTCGACCGTGCTCACGCCGGTGATGCATCCCTTGGCCACGGTCGGCATCGTCTTCGTGGTGCTGCTGTTCGTGCTGATGCAGCGGGAGGACCTGCGCGACCGCATGATCCGACTTGCGGGATCGAGCGACCTGCATCGCACCACCGTGGCGATCGATGACGCCGCCAAGCGCCTCAGCCGCTACTTCGTGGTGCAGCTCGCCCTGAACGCCGCCTTCGGGGTCGTGATCGGCATCGGCCTCTACCTGATCGGCGTGCCGAATCCGGTGATTTGGGCGATCTTCTCGGCCCTGATGCGCTTCGTGCCCTATCTCGGCGCCGTCCTGTCGGCGATCCTGCCGATGGCGCTGGCCGCCGCAGTCGATCCCGGCTGGAACATGATGATCGCCGTGGCGATCCTGTTCATCGTCCTGGAGCCGCTGACCGGCCAAGTCTTCGAGCCGATCTTCTACGGGCAATCCACCGGGCTGTCGCCCTTCGCGGTCCTGGTCTCCGCCCTGTTCTGGACCTGGCTGTGGGGTCCGGTTGGCCTGATCCTGTCGACGCCGCTTACGGCCTGCCTCGTGGTGCTCGGCCGCTATGTCGAACACTTGGAATTCCTGGACGTGCTGTTCGGCGACCGTCCGGCTCTGACGCCCGTCCAGAACTTCTATCAGCGGATCCTCGCGGGCGATTCCGAGGAGGTGCTGGGCCATGCCGAGCTGATCCTGCAGCAATGCTCACTCTCGTCCTATTACGACGAGGTGGTGCTCAAGGCGCTGGAACTCGCCGCCCAGGATGCCGCCCGTGGAGTGCTGACGGCGCAGCAGAAGGGCGCGATGCGCGCCGCCCTCGCCGAGTTGATCGCCGACCTCTCCGACCGGAGCGACGCCGTCGGAGGCGCGGACGGCGAGGAGGGGGCCTGCAGCGCGCTGCCGATGGGGCCGCCCCCGGGGGCGCTGGACTCAGCGTGGACCCGCGAAGGTGCGGTTCTGTGTGTCGCGGGGCGCGGCTTCCTCGACGAGGCCGCGGCCGCGATTCTGGCGCAGATCCTGGGGAAGCGCGGCATCGGCGCCCGCGCGGTGCCCTTCGCCGATACGGCCTCCGTGCGGATCGGGCGGTTCGAGCCGGGTCCGGCGCGCATGGCCTGCGTGATCTCCCTGGCGCTCGACGGCGAGCCGACACATCTGCGCCGGCTGATCTGGCGGCTGAAGGGCCGGATGCCCGACGTTCCGATCCTGCTCGGCCTGTGGCTTGCCCAGGATGCCGGGGCGATCCGGCTTGCCGGCGGACCGGGACGCGCCGCCGTGGCCGATGAGCAGGTGGGATCGCTCCGCGAGGCCGTCGAGGCTGTGCTGGCGGCCGCGCAGAAGGAGGCGACTGGCGAAGCCGGGACAGACACCGCGCCGGACACCCAAGACGGAGCGCCGCGTCTGTCGGTGCCGGCCGGAGCATGAGCCCGGGGGGCTTGACGGGCGGGGGCGCCCGCCGGTTTCGTCAGGGCCGGCCTCTTGGCCGAACGGCTTTCGGGCGGAACAGGGGACGGAACGGATGAGCGTCGTCGAACTCGGCCGGTTCATGGACGACTTGGCGGACGCGTCCGGGAAGGCGATCCTGCCGTTCTTCCGCGCCCAGTTCGGTCTCGACGACAAGGCCCGCGGCGGCGCGCCCTTCGATCCGGTCACCGAGGCCGACCGGGCCGCCGAGGTCGTCCTCCGGGCGATGATCGGCCAGACCTTCCCCAGTCACGGGATACTCGGCGAGGAATTCGGCTCGGAGCGCACCGATGCCGAATGCGTCTGGGTCCTCGACCCGATCGACGGCACCCGCGCCTTCATCGCCGGCCTGCCGACCTGGGGCACCCTGATCGGGCTGACCCGCAATGGCGTGCCGGTGCGCGGGATGATGCACCAGCCCTATCTCGCGGAACGGTTCACCGGGGACGGGCGCAGCGCGCGCCTGCGCGCGCCCTCAGGCGAGCGGACCCTGCGCACGCGCCGCTGCGCGGATCTTGGCCAGGCGATCCTGGCGACCACCGATCCCAGGCTGTTCGCCGCGGGCGAGGAAGCCGAGCGCTTCCGGTCGCTGGAAGGCCAGGCGCGGATGTCCCGCTACGGCGCCGATTGCTACGCCTATTGCATGCTCGCGGCCGGCCAGATCGACCTCGTCGTCGAGGCCGGGCTGAAGCCCTACGACATCGTCGCGCTGATCCCGATCATCGAGGGGGCAGGGGGGCGGGTCACCGCCTGGGACGGCGGCTCCGCCGCCGGCGGCGGACGTGTGATCGCGGCGGGCGACCCGCGGCTGCACGCAGCGGCGCTCAAGGTGCTGAATCCATGATGCGCCATGGTGTCCGGCATGCCCGCACTCATCGCCAAGGCATGACCGCGTGCTGCTGAACGCCCTGATCCTGGTCACAACCCTGTTACCCCACGCGGAGGCGGGCGCCGATGCTTGGCTGCGCGCCCTTCCACCGCTGACTGCGACCTACGCGCGGGCAGACAACCAGCCCCCGCGCTTCGACCCCGCGACGCGCTCCGTGTCCAACTGGCACGCGCAGACCGGCGCGCAGCTGACGCCCCGGGCGCTGGCAGTCACTGCCTCGCTCGCCGAGGACCCGCCCTACGTCGCCCGCTGCGTGCGGCTCAATAACGGCTGGTGCATTAAGTCTGCACGCTGGCCCGGCGAGATCGGGGCCGACGCGGAGGGCCACACCGCCTTCGCCACCCTCGATGACGGCGCCGACGCCGCCGCGAGCCTGCTGCGGCGCTACTACCGCGATTACAACCGGCGGACGGCGCTCGCCATCGTGCGCCGCTGGGCGCCAGCGGAGTGCCGCGTCACGGCCGCCCCCGCACGGCCGGGCCGCTCGATCGCGACGCCCGCCGTTTCGGCGGCACTGGCGCCCCGGGGCCTCGGGCGGACACTTCGGGCCCGCTATCTCGCCACGCATCGCCCCGGTGGCGCATCCCGGGGCCGGGCGGCCCTGCGGGTGCAGCCCTGGTCGCCGTTAGCCCGGATGGCGGGTCGCCCCACCCGCCGCCCGGCCGCCGTGCCGCGGGTGGCGATGCTCCAGCCGGTGCCCGACATCGCGGCGGGGATCGCTCCGTCGTCGTCCGAGCCGGCGCGGCGATCCGCCGGCCGGCCGTCCCGAGGCGCCGCGGACCCGGCGGCACTCCTCGACCGGAAGGCGGAGAGCCGGGTCCCGAGCCCCGACCGGATGCTGGCTGAATCTGCGCTGCTGCCCGCGATCGCCACCGGACTTCCGGTCCTCGACCTGCGCCTGCCGGCCCCGCTCTGCACCGGCGACGAGGTCCGGATCCAGGCCTATGCCGGCCGGATCAGCGCCAGCGTCGGCTTGAAGCCCGGCGATGACCTCGACCTGTTCGGGCCGGACGGCGTGCCGCGCGCCAACCTGGCGCCGGTGATGCTGGCGATGTCGGCGGTGGAACTCGGCACGCTGCGGGCCGGCCCGGACCTCGTCGCCGGTGCCATCGCGCGGCTGAGGCCGCTGACGTCGGCCGCCATTGGCCCGCAACCCTAGAGCCGAGCCTTTTCGAGCAGCAGGCCTTCCCGAGCAACAAGCCTTGCGGTTCGGTCGCCGCCGCTCCACCTCTGCCCGGCCTGTTCCCCTCACCACGAGCCCGCCCGTGCCCCTGATCGACCTTGCCGCGCGCGCCGGCTCGGCCGTCAAAGCCTTCGCCGAAGCCTCGCACGACCTGCTGGTCCAGCCGACCCTGCGGCTGGGCGTGACCGGGCTCGCGCGCTCGGGCAAGACCGTCTTCACCACGGCGCTGATCCACCACCTCGTGGAGACGCACGCGCTGCCGGCCTTCGCGCCCGCGCAGGAGGGGCGCCTGCGCCGCGCCAAGCTGGTGCCGCAACCCGACGACGACGTGCCGCGCTTCCCCTTCGAGGAGCATTTCGCGACCCTCACCGAGGCCCGCCGCTGGCCGCGCTCCACTGACCGGATCAGCCAGTTCCGCCTGGAGATCGCCTACGAGCGCGCCGCTGGCTGGCGCACCGGCCCCGCGACCCTGATGCTCGATGTGGTCGATTACCCCGGCGAGTGGCTCCTCGACCTTGCCCTGATCGAGACCAGCTACACGGCGTGGTCCCGGGCGACGATTGGCGGCACCCGCCGACCCGGCCGCGCCGCCGTCGCTGCGCCCTGGCTGGAGGCGTTGAAAGGCTTCGATCCGAACGGGCCCCTCGACGAGGTCGCGGCTGAGCGGGCGAGCGACGCTTTCAAGACCTATCTCGCAGGGCTGCGAGCCGGGCCCGAAGCCGTGGCGACGACGCCCCCAGGCCGGTTCCTGATGCCGGGCGACCTGGCGGGCTCCCCGGCGCTGACCTTCGCACCCCTCGACCGGCTCACCGAGGGGATCGCCCCCGACAGCCTCGCCGGGCTGATGGAGCGGCGCTTCGAGGCCTACAAGGCCAAGGTCGTGACGCCGTTCTTCCGCGACCATTTTCAGCGGGTCGACCGGCAGATCGTGCTGGTGGACGTCCTGTCGGCGGTCGATGCCGGCCCGACCGCCCTGGCGGAGCTGGAGGAGGCGCTGGACGCGGTGCTGCTCAGCCTCAACATCGGCCGCAACACGGTGCTGTCGCGGCTGTTCGCGCCCCGGGCCGACCGGGTCCTGTTCGCCGCCACCAAGGCCGATCACCTCCACCAGACGAGCCACGACCGGCTCGACGCGCTGCTGCGGCTGCTCGTGTCGCGGGCCATGCGGCGGACCGAGGCCGCGGGCGCCCGGGTGGGCACCGTGGCGCTGGCCTCCGTGCGCGCCACCCGCGAGACCACCGTCCACGACGGGTCGGAGACGCTGCGGGCGGTGGCCGGCACCCCGGAGGCCGGCGAGGTGGTGGGCAACGAGGTCTTCGACGGCAACAGCGAGGCCGCGATCTTCCCGGGCGAGCTGCCGGCCCGCGCCGAGGCGGTGCTGGAGGGCGCGGTCGAGCCGGGCTCGCTGCGCTTCCCGCGCTTCCGGCCGCCGCTGGTACGGCCCGACGGGCTCGGCCGCGCCGGGCACCTGCCGCAGATCCGGCTCGACCGGGCGATGCAGTTCCTGATCGGCGACCGGCTGGCGTGACGATGTGTGCGATGCGGAGCCCGCGACCATGACCTCCGGCCAGAAACCCCGCGCCTTCCGGATCAATCCCGAGCCGGCCGCCGAGCCGAGCGTGACCACGACGCCGCTCGCCGCCCGGCCGACGCAGGCCCGGATCGTGGAGGAGCCCTTCGAGATCGTCGACGCCGCCGACGGAGTCGCCGTGCCGGTGGCGCCGCGGCGGCGCTCGCCCTGGGGCGCCCTGTTCCTCTCGGCGGTGGGCGGCCTCGTCTCCCTGGGCGTCGGGCTGTCGGTCGAGCGGATGATCGCCGACCTGTTCCAGGCCGCCCCCTGGCTCGGCTGGGTGGCCCTCGCGCTGCTGGGCCTCGCGGCGCTTGCGCTGCTGGCGATCGTGGTGCGGGAACTCGCCGGCCTGCGGCGGGAGCGCAAGATCGAGCGCCTGCGCCAGTCGGCGCTGGACGCCCTCGCGACCCGCGACCACACCGGCGCGCAGGCGGTGGTGCAGGCGCTCTCGACCTTCTACGCCGACCGCGACGTCCTGTCGGCGGGCCGGGCCCGGATCGACGCCGCCGCCGACGCGATCCTCGACGTCGACGACCGGATCGGTCTGGCCGAGCACGAACTTCTGGCCGGTCTCGACCGGCAGGCGCGCAATGCCATCGCGACGACGGCCAAGCAGGTCTCGGCAGTGACGGCGCTGAGCCCGCGGGCGATCGTGGACGTGGCCTTCGTGGTGTTCGCGGCGGTGCGGCTGCTGCGCCGGATCGCCGCCATCTACGGCGGCCGGCCGGGCTTCCTGGGCTTCCTGCGGCTGGGGCGCGCGGCGCTCGCGCATCTCACCGTCACCGGCGGGATGGCGGTGGGCGAGAGCGTGATGCAGCAGGTGCTGGGTCTCGGGATCGCCGCCCGGGTCTCCGCCAAGCTGGGGGAGGGCGTGCTCAACGGTCTGATGACCGCCCGGTTCGGGCTCGCGGCGCTCAACGTCTGCCGGCCGCTGCCGTTCGTGCGGGAGGCCCCGCCGCGGCTCGCCGACGTCGCCGGCGAGCTGCTGCGCTCGGCCGAGGCCGAGCCGAAATAGGGCAAGCTACTTGGCGCCCGCGGCGGCGCGGCGGTTGGCGATGCGCGAGAACATGTTGCCGGTGTAGTCGGCGGTCTTCGGCTTCTCGGGCTCGCCGAGCTTGGCCTCGAAGGCCTCGATCCGCTTGAGCAGCGTCACGTCGTTGAACAGCGAGCTGTTGAAGTTGCTCTGGGCCCGGGGGCCGAGGGCGGTCTGCACCGCTTCGAGTCGTTCCAGAAGCTCTTTGCGCGTCACGGTGCTCTCCAGGGGCGGCTTCGGGACGAAGGACCGCCCGTGCCGCCACTGAACGGGGCGGTGGTAAACAGCGCGTTAATGCGCCCCCGCCCCATCCAGTCGGCTCGCGGGAACACCGACGATCCTCGCGCAGCCGCGCTTGAAGGCTCAGAGGCCCTTCAGGAACCCGGCGAGCCGCATCAGCCCCTCGGGCCAGGGTCCGTGCCCGCTCGCCACGTTGAGGTGACCCGATTCGCCCGCGTCGACCGTGAGCGCCCCCCAGGCATGGGCGAAGTCGTCGGCCCGCTCGTAGCGGCAATACGGGTCGGTGCGGCTGGCGACCAGCAGCGACGGGAAGGGCAGGGGATCGCGCGGCACCGGCGCGAAGGCCCGAACCGAGTCGGGCAGGCCCGGCGCCTCCTCGACGTCCGGGAGCGCCACCAGGAGGGAGCCGCGCACCACGCCCGCGGGGAAGCGCGGCACCGCCTCAACGCAGGCCACCACGCCGAGGCTGTGGGCGATCAGGAT
Organism: Methylobacterium sp. UNC378MF; assembly: GCF_900103195.1. Lineage (GTDB taxonomy): Bacteria > Pseudomonadota > Alphaproteobacteria > Rhizobiales > Beijerinckiaceae > Methylobacterium. The sequence goes on from NZ_FMWU01000014.1 coordinate 51,421, forward strand.
GACCGGCCGCGTCGCCGCCGCGACCGCCTCGGCGATGCGCCCGCACCACGCCTCCGGGGTCGGTGCATGCCATTGGTCCTGCTCGACCACGCGCGCGGTGGCGAGGCGGCCCGCCCAGCGGGCCTGCCAATGGTCCTCCTCGGAGCCCCCGAGTCCCGGGACGATGAGGATGTCGCAATCGGCGGTCTTCATGTCGCACTGCCTAGAGCGGACCGGCGGACGCGTCGAGACCGATCGGTCACTCGGCAGCGATCGGGCTCGCCCGCTCCAGGACCCGGATGTGCTCGGCGATCTGCATGGAGGCATGGTTCTTCGCCTTGGCCTCGATCTCGAAATCCGCCCAAACGAGGTGGCGGGCGACGAGGTCGTTCACCGCCCGGTTCCACATCATGTCGGAATGGGCCGCGAGATCCCGGATCGCGTGGCCGGACTCGCGCAGGGCCGGGAAGTCGGGCAGGGCGTCCGGATCGCATCCGGACGAGACCGCCTCGCGCGACACGCTGATATGGGCTACGGGCCGGACGCCGCGCCAGGATTCCTTCACCCGGGCGATCCGGGGCTCGTCCGGCTCCAGGTACTCTCCGCCGCTCTGGACCCAGTGGTGGTGCAGGTCGAGCACCACCGGCACGATGTCGGCGAGGTGCAGCACCGCGTCGAGGCCGAACACGTTCTCGTCGTTCTCCACGGTGACGAGGTCGCGCGCAACCTGGCTCGCCCGGGGCAGGGTCTCGCGGAAGCCCGCGACGCCGGGGTCGCCCGCGCCGACATGGATATTGATGTGTGCGCCGTGCGGGTGCCAGCCGCCGCCGTAGCCCATCCGCTCGAAGATCTCGGCGTGGTAGTCGAGTTCCGACAGGCCGTTGGCGATTGCCGCCGGGTTGCGGCTCGCCAGCAGGCAGAACGGCCCCGGGTGGAAGCTCAGGCGCACCCCGAGCCGGCGGGCCAGCGCCCCGGCCTCGGCAAGGCCGCGCTCCACCAGCGCCACCATCTCGGGCTCGGCGTAGATCGCCTGCGCGATCGGGTGGGTGTAACCCGGCAGCACGTTGCTGGCCATGCGCAGGAGGCGTTCGAGCGGCGGCCGCGCCCCGACCCAGGCGATCTGGCGGGCGAGGGCCTCCAAGTTGTGGGCGACGAGGCCGACGAGCTTCGCCCGCCGCGCGGCGGGCTCCAGCTTGGTGAGATAGGCCATCGTCACGCTGGTGAGGTTCATGTGCAGCGTGGCCTCCCGCTCCGCCTTGAGGGTGGCGTGAGTGCCGGGTGGCTCGTCCAGGACGAACTTGCAGCAGAAACCGAGGCGGGGCTGATCGCGCATAACGAGCACAACGCATGGAGGGCCGCGGCGTCCCCGCGAAACAAGCGGAACGGCCGCGGCACGACGACGTTGGGAGTCCCGAGCGCGGCAGTTCCGCGCACTGGCCCCGACACATGCCCCCGTCACCGTCGCGTTCGACCGGACAACCCGAGACCGGCTCGATCCTGTGGATCCTGATGCTCGGTTCGGCTTTGGTCGCCCTGGCGGCAGCACCGGCGCGGCGCGGCGTGTCGGCGGCGCGCCCCGCGAACGAACCGCCGCGCGACCGTGAACCGCCCTCCGACGATCGGGGCCTGCAGAAGGGCGTGGCCGCAGGGGCGCGCTCGATCTCGGGGCGCGCCGCGCAGCTCACAGCTGCGACCCAACCCGAGCGGGGCCGGGCCGCCGACAGCCCCGCCGAGATGACGCGGTCCGGCTGGAAGGACATCGCCGTCCGGGTCTACCTGGAATTCAACAAGGACCGGGTGCTGGCAGTCGCCGCCGGCGTGACCTTCTACACTCTGCTGTCGCTGTTTCCTGCCATCGCCGCGCTGGTCTCCTGCTACGGCCTGTTTGCCGACGTGGCCGTCATCAACGACCACCTCGCCCAACTGCACGCGGTCCTGCCCTCCGGGGCCGTCGAACTCATCGGCGATCAGGTCAAGCGCATCGCCGCCAAGGGCAGCGGCTCCCTGAGCATCACGTTCTTCTCCAGCCTGCTCCTGTCGCTCTGGAGCGCCAACGCGGCCATGAAGGCGATGTTCGACGCTCTGAACGTCGTCTACGAGGAGGAGGAGAAGCGCAATTTCTTCTGGCTCAACCTTCGGTCGCTCACCTTCACGGTGGGCGCCCTGCTGTTCATCATCATCGCCCTCAACGTGATCGTGGTCGTGCCGGTGGTGCTGAACTTCCTGGGCCTCGGCTCGACCGCGTGGCTGCTCGCGGCCCTGCGCTGGCCGGCGATCCTGATTGTCCTGCTCGGCGGCCTGTCGGTGCTCTATCGCTTCGGACCGAGCCGGGAGCACGCGCGCTGGCGCTGGGTCGGTGTCGGCAGCGTCGTCGCAGGCCTGCTCTGGCTAGCCGCCTCGCTCCTGTTCTCTTGGTACGTCGCCAATTTCGGCACCTACAACGAGACGTACGGCTCCCTGGGGGCTGTGATCGGCTTCATGACCTGGATCTGGATCTCCTCGACGATCGTGCTGCTCGGGGGCGAGATCAACGCCGAGCTGGAGCACCAGACCGCCCGCGACACCACCACGGGCGCGCCGCTGCCGATGGGCGCGCGCAAGGCGCGGATGGCCGACACCGTCGGCGCAGCCGCCTGAACGGCGCGTCTCCGGCCTCGGCCATGGTTCGGCAACCCGCTCCGGGACTGCCGGAGACCGTACACGATCCCTATATAGCGTGGCGAAAAGGGAGATCGTCATGGCCGATACGCCGACCACCAGCCCGGAGACCCGCAGCGACGCCGAATGGCGCTCGGCCCTGACGCCGGAGCAGTACCGGGTCCTGCGCGAGCACGGCACCGAGCGGGCCGGCACGAGCTGCCTGCTCGCCGAGAAGCGGGCCGGGACCTTCACCTGCGCCGGCTGCGGGCAGCCGCTGTTCGAGCAGGGCACCAAGTTCGAGTCCGGGACGGGCTGGCCGAGCTTCTTCGAACCCCTCGACGGCGCCGTCGAGACAACGGTGGACCGCAGCCACTGGATGGTCCGCACCGAGGTGCACTGCGCCCGCTGCAAGGGCCATCTCGGCCACGTCTTCGACGACGGCCCGGCTCCGACCGGCCTGCGCTATTGCATGAACGGCTTGGCGATGAATTTCGAGCCGGCAGAGTGACGCGCGGGGTCCGCTAACCTGGGTTCGGAAACCCGGGGCGAAAGCCGGGATATCGGGGACAGAGGACGCCTTGGCCGGATCCTCAGCCCGATGCGGTCTTGATTTCGTCGCGTTTTTGCTTAGCGCTTTATAGTCTCAGATTGTCGCTGTCCGGTGATTGGCGACGGAAGCGGTCAGGCTCTGGCGAATACGGCGTGGCGGTTCAGCTTATACGCCGTGCGGGTCGGCTCCACTTGTGCCCTTCCGTGCGGCCCGGCGGCGCTGAGGGCTGTCCGCCGGATCGGCGCGCCGCCGACCAAGCGGGAGGGGTTTTGAGTTCATGAGCACCGTTCGCCGATTTCTGGTCGCACCATCCCTGGTCCGTCTGATCCGCAAGGAACGGGGAGGCGCCCGGATTACCGAGGGTCACTTCGCCCCGCAGGGCGGCCGCGCCTCCTACGTGCGCGTCGACGGGCAGGTCTGTCAGTTGGTCCTGGTGAACAAGGGGCCGGACGGCATCCCGGTCGAGGAGCGCACCGACGTTCCGCGGGCCCATGGCGACGCGTTGCTCGACGTCTGCCCCGGCAAAGCCGCCTACGACCGCACCACCGTGAATGTCGGCGGTCGCGAGATCGCCATCGACCGCTACGTCACGCCCGGCAGCCTGGACCTGATCAGCATCGTCTTCGACAGCGACGGCGATGCCACCGCCTTCCAGGTCCCGAGCTGGTTCGGCCGGGAGGTCAGCAACGAGCCCGCCTTTGAGCGGCAGGCCCTCGCCATTCAGGGGGTGCCGGCTGCCGAGGAAGTGGCGTTGAGCAACGCCGCGCTGGACGCCGTCCTGGACCTGATCGAGCCCCGGTTCGGCTTCGGCCGCTACGGCGGCGGCAGCCGGACCTCCGAGTCCGACGAGGGTGCTTCGGGCGCCATGCGCCGGATCGTGACTCCGGCCGCCCCGCCCGCCGCGCCGGTCGCGCCGCCGCTGCCGCCGGCTCCGGAAGCCGCCGCGGCCACCCCGCGTCCACCCGAGCCGGCCCTCGAGCATCACCCCGAGCCGGAGCCTCAGCCGGAAGCCGCACCCGCACCGGAGGCCGCCGCGCCCGCCGTCGAGACGCCCGCTGCGCATGCCGGCACCAGCGACAACCTGCACGGGGATGCCCGGATCGACGACGTGATCGAGAGCCTGTCCCAGGCGCTCGGCGCGGCGATCCACCAGCAGCCGGAGCCCGCCGCCGAGACCAAGGATGGGAAGAGCGAGGATCCCGCCTCGATGTTCGAGCGGTGGACCGTTCGCCCCCGCCGGACCCAGCAGCAAACCTAAGCCGTCGCAACACGAGGCGAGATTCTTTCGGGCCGCAGCGCAGATCGCGCTGCGGCCCGTCTGCGTCTGGGATCCGAAACGGATGGGCTTCGAGGCGCCGATCACTCACGCCGCGCCGCGACAGAAGGAGATTGCGGAAAACGCGTGTGTCCGTGTTTGTCAGACTAAAGAAGTCTTGCCGGTCGGGACTGACAGGTTTTTGTCATGGATGGTCCGCGGCAGATAAGCGTGCGGCCGTTGAGGCGCGGGATGATTGTCGCTAGCGTGCCCGCAAATCGGGAGGGTGCGCGGCAGTCGCACGGGATGGACATGGCACAGGCAATCCACGCGACGGCTCCCGCCGCAGCGCCCCGCGAGCCCTGGTACAAGGTGCTCTACATCCAGGTCCTGATCGCCATCGCCCTGGGCGTGCTGCTCGGCTGGTACGATCCGGCCACCGGCAAGTCGATGAAGTGGCTCGGCGACGCCTTCATCGGCCTGATCAAGATGATGATCGCACCGATCATCTTCTGCACCATCGTCCACGGCATCGCGTCGATCGGCGACCTGAAGAAGGTCGGCCGCGTCGGCCTCAAGGCCTTGGTCTATTTCGAGGTGGTCTCCACCATCGCACTCCTGATCGGCGTTATCGTCGGCGAGGTGATCAAGCCGGGTGCCGGCTTCAACGCCGACCCGTCGAAGCTCGACGCCAGCAAAGTCGCGACCTATGCCAGCAAGGCGGCCGCCGATTCCACCGTCGCCCACATCCTGGCGATCATCCCGAAGAGCTTCCTCGACCCCTTCGCCACCGGCGACCTGCTGCAGGTGCTGCTGATCTCGATCCTCACCGGCGTCGTGGTGACGAATCTCGGCGATCGCGCGGCCTCGGTGAACCACGCGATCGACACCGCCGGCCAGATCTTCTTCCGGATCATCGGCATCATCGTGAAGCTCGCCCCCGTCGGCGCCTTCGGCGCCATGGCCTTCACGATCGGCGAGTACGGCATCCAGAAGGTCTATGACCTCGCGTGGCTGGTCGGCACCTTCTACATCACGGCGATCCTGTTCGTGCTGGTGGTACTCGGAACGATCGCCCGGGTGGCAGGCTTCTCGATCCTGCGCTTCCTCGCCTACATCAAGGACGAATTGCTGATCGTGGTCGGCACGTCGTCCTCCGAGACGGTGCTGCCGCAGCTCATGACCAAGATGCGCCGCCTCGGCGCCTCGGATTCGGTGGTCGGCCTCGTGGTGCCCACGGGCTACTCGTTCAACCTCGACGGCACCAACATCTACATGACGCTGGCGACGCTGTTCCTGGCGCAGGCGGTGGGCGTCGACCTCAACTTCACCCAATACGCGACCATCATCCTGGTGGCGATGCTGACCTCGAAGGGCGCCTCGGGGGTCACCGGCGCGGGCTTCATCACCCTGGCGGCGACGCTGTCGGCGATCCCCAACAGCCCGGTCCCGGTCGCCGCCATGACCCTGGTGCTCGGCATCGACAAGTTCATGTCCGAGTGCCGCGCGCTCACCAACCTCGTGGGCAACGGTGTCGCCTGCGTGGTGGTCAGCCGCTGGGAGGGCGAGCTCGACGTCGCCAAGCTCAACGAGGTGATGGCCCACCCGGTCGCCATCGGCACCCAAATCGCCGACGAGTCGCCGCAGCCGATGGGCACCGATAGCAAGGTCGCCGCTGCCGAGTGAGCGGGTCAGCCGTGGCAGGAACCGACAATCGCCCGCGCCTCGGCATCGATCTCGGCGGCACCAAGATCGCCGGGATCGTGCTCGGCCGCGACGGTTCGACCCTGGCCCAGGCCCGGATACCCGCCCCACGCGGCGCCTACCGGGCGACCGTCGAGGCCGTCGCCGATCTGGTCCTCCGTCTCGAAGCCGGGGCCGACGCGCCCTGCAGCGTCGGCATCGGCATGCCGGGGAGCCTGTCGCCGGCCACGGGGCTCGTCCGTAACGCCAACTCCCACTGGCTCAACGGCCATCCCTTCGCGGCCGATCTCGAGGAGCGGCTTGAACGTCCCCTCCGGATCGAGAACGACGCCAATTGCCTGGCGGTGTCCGAGGCGATCGACGGGGCCGCCGCCGGGGCCCACGTGGTCTGGGCGGTGATCCTGGGCACCGGCGTCGGCTCCGGCATCGCCCTCGACGGGCGGGTGCTGACAGGCCGCAACCGCATCGCGGGCGAATGGGGCCACGGTCCCCTGCCGGCGCCCCGCGACGACGAGCGGCCGGGTCCCGCCTGCTATTGCGGCCGCCGGGGCTGCGTCGAGACTTGGCTGTCCGGTCCGGGGCTCGCGGCGGATCACGCGCGGCGGCACGGCGGCAGCCCCACCGCCGAGGCGGTCGTCGTCGAAGCGCGGGCCGGCGGCCGGGAGGCGCAGGAGACGCTCGCCATTCACATCGAGAGGCTCGGGCGCGCGGCCGCCCAGGTGGTGAACCTGCTCGACCCGGATGTGATCGTGATCGGCGGTGGCCTGTCGCGGATCCCGGAACTGATCGACGGCCTGCCGGCCGCGATCGCCCCCCATGTCTTCTCCGACACGTTCGACACGCCGGTGCGGGCGAGCCTGCACGGCGACGCATCGGGCGTGCGCGGGGCGGCGTGGCTGTGGGAGGCGGAGGCCGTCTGAAGCCGATCGGGCAGCGCCGCTCACAGAGACGTCGCTTGCGGGCCCGAAGAGGGCAGGGCAGGACGGCAGCGCCGTAGCCCCGAAAACCCGATGATCGTCCGCACCCGGCCCAACCTGCTAACCCTGCTGTTCACCCTGCGCGGCTCGATCCTGCCGCGGGTGGCGCCCAAGCTCGCGGGGATCGTCGCGGTCTCCTGCGCGGTGGTGTGGGCGGAGTCGCGCTGGCCCGAGCTGTTCCCGATCACCGCGGGGGTCACGCCGTTCACGGTGGTCGGCCTCGCTCTCTCGATCTTCCTGAGCTTCCGCAACAATGCCTGCTACGAGCGTTGGTGGGAGGCCCGGAAGCACTGGGGCAACCTGATCGGCGAGGTGCGCAACCTCGCCCGCGCCCTCCCGGCCCTGCTGCCGGAGCGTGAGGCAGCGGTCCAGCTCCGGCGCCTGTCGGCCTTCGCGCACGGGCTCCATGCCCGCCTGCGTAACCTCGACGAGGCTGCCGCGGTGGATCGGATGAGCCCCGGATCGGACCTGTCGGGCCCAAATCCCACCGACTCGGTCCTGGCCGCCATCACCCGCGACCTCGCCTTTCTGACGCGCGGAGGCCAGCTCAGCGACATCCAGTTCGGCATCCTCGAAGCCCGGATCGACGCGCTGTCGGGCGTGCACACCGCCTGCGAGCGGCTCGCCAACACGCCGCTCCCCTTCGCCTACACCCTCCTGGTGTACCGGACCGCATGGCTCTATTGCCTGCTCCTGCCGGTGGGTCTCACGGGCTCTCTGGGCTGGGCGACCCCGGTCGTGGTGGCGCTCGTGGCCTACACGTTCTTCGGCCTCGACGCCCTCGGGGACGAACTCGAGGAGCCGTTCGGCACCGAGCCCAACGACCTGCCCCTCGACGCCCTGGTCCGCGCCGTGGACCGGATCGTCCATCACGCCCTCGGCGAGCCGATGCCCGAGGCCCTGGCACCGGACGGGTGCTGGCTGCGCTAGCCGCCTACCCGTTCCAGGCGCGTAGCACGGGCTCGGTGCGGTCGTGCTCGTAGCCGAGCACCGAGACGCTGGCAGTGCAGAGGACGAGAAGCGCGCCGCCCTCCGGCTCCAGGCCGATCCATCGCGCGGCGAGCACCCGCAGGAAGTGCGCGCTGGAGAAGACGACGAGGTCGTCGTCCCGGGCGCGGGCGCGGGCGATGACCCGGTCCGCCCGGGCGCCGACGGCCGCCGCGGTCTCGCCCTCAGGGCAGCCGTCGCGGAACAACCGCCAATCCGGCCGCTCGGCCAGGATCGCCTTCGTGGTCCGGCCCTCGTAGGCGCCGTAATCCCATTCCGCGAGATCCGGATCGATGACGCGGCCGCCGAAACCCGCCAGCGCGCAGGTCGTGGCCGCTCGGCTCGACGGGCTCGACCAGACCTCCGCGTAGGCGCGCACCGCCAGGCGCGGGGCGAGGGCGCGCGCCGCGGCCTCGCCTTCCGGGGTCAAAGGGATGTCGCTGCGCCCGGTATGCTGACCGGACCGGCTCCAGGCGGTCTCGCCGTGGCGAACCAGCGTGATCTGCGGGAACGGGCTCTCGGACATGCGCGCCTCCTGGGCGCGCGCTCCGCGGCCCTGCCATCAACCCTGCCAACAACGCGGCCGCCGCGCTTCGGTCTCATCGGCGCGGCAAAACCGTCTCGAGCGGTCTCAAGATCGCGCTCGCACCCGAACATCGTGCTTGCACCCGAACCGAAACGGACATAAACATATCTTTATGTCTATCGAACGCAGGCCAGAAGCGGGGGCGATCCCCTTTCCGGAAGCCCTAGGCGTCCTGCGTGCCGCCGCGGAGGAGACGCGCCTGCGCATCCTGGCGCTGCTCGTCGAGGGGGAGCTGTCGGTCTCCGATCTCACCGACATCCTCGGTCAGTCGCAGCCGCGGATCTCCCGGCACCTCAAGCTCCTGGTGGAAGCCGGGCTGGTCGAGCGCCACCGCGAAGGGGCCTGGGCGTTCTTCCGGCTGTCCGATGCCCGCGCCGGCTTGGCGGATCCGCTCCTGTCCGGCCTCGACCGGACCGCGCCGCCGCTCTCGGAGGACCGCGCCCGGCTCGACGCCGTCCGAGCCCAGCGGGCGGAGGCGGCCACGACCTTCTTCGCGCGGCTGGCGCCCAAATGGGACGAGCTGCGCTCCCTGCACGTACCCGAGGCGATCGTGGAGGCGTCGGTGCTCGACGCGCTGGGCGACCGTCCCATCGGCAGCCTGATCGATCTCGGCACCGGTACCGGCCGCATGCTCGGCCTGCTGGCGCCCCGGGCCAGCCGCGCGACCGGGCTCGATTCGAGCCACGCCATGCTGTCCGTCGCCCGTGCCAACCTGGAGCGCCAGGGCCTCGCGCGGGTGGACCTGCGGCAGGGCGACATTCACGCGCCGCCCTTCGCGCGGGCGAGCTTCGACCTCGTGGTGGTCCATCAGGTGTTGCATTATCTCGACGACCCGGCCCGGGCTCTGCGCGGCGCCGCGCGCCTCGTGGCCCCGGGTGGCCGCCTCTTGGTGGTGGATTTCGCGCCGCACGAGCTCGAGTTTCTGCGCACGGGCCAGGCCCATCGCCGGCTCGGCTTCTCGGCCGATCAGGTCTCCGGCTGGCTCGCCGAAGCCGGGCTCGCCACGGTGGCCACCCGCGATCTGGCGCCGCGCGAGTCTGGCCAGCTCACCGTCACCCTCTGGCTGGCTCAGGATGGGCTGGCCGACGCCGACACAGAACAGCCTCAGCGCGCCGTCGCCTGAGACACTGACCTCCGCAGACTTCGTCTGAACCGACCGACATAGAGGACGAGACCCCGATGCGCCGTTCCACCCACCGCGCCAGCCGCGACGGCTACCACCCGATCCGCGTCTCGATCGAGTTCTTCCCGCCGAAGACCGACGAGATGGAGAAGATCCTCTGGAACTCCATCGAGCGCCTCGCGCCGCTGCAGCCGAGCTTCGTCTCGGTGACCTACGGGGCCGGGGGCTCGACCCGGGAGCGCACCCACAACACGGTGGCGCGCATGGTCCGCGAGACCGGCCTGAAGCCCGCCGCGCACCTTACCTGCGTCGACGCCTCCCGCGAGGAGATCGACGCGGTGGTCCAATCCTACTGGGACGCGGGCGTGCGCCACATCGTGGCTCTGCGCGGCGACCCGGCCGAGGGCGTCGGCCACGCCTACCGGCCGCATCCGGAGGGCTACGCCTCGACCGCCGAGCTGGTGGCGGGGATCAAGCGGATCGGTGACTTCAAGGTCTCGGTCTCGGCCTATCCCGAGAAGCATCCCGAGGCGGCCTCCCTCGACGCCGACATCGACGCCCTGAAGGCCAAGGTCGATGCCGGGGCCGATCAGGCGATCACCCAGTTCTTCTTCGAGAACGAGATCTACCTGCGCTACCTGGACAAGGTCCGGGCCGCCGGGATCACGATCCCGATCATCCCGGGCATCCTGCCGGTGCAGAACTTCAAGCAGGCGGCGAACTTCGCCCGCCGCACCGGCGCCTCGGTGCCCTACTGGCTGGCCGCCCGGTTCGAGGGGCTCGACGATGATAAGGAGACCCGCCGCCTCGTCGCCGCCGCGGTGGCGGCCGAGCAGGTGCTCGACCTCGTGGACGAGGGCGTCAACGACTTCCACTTCTACTCGATGAACCGCTCGGATCTGGTCTACGCGATCTGCCACCTGCTCGGCCTGCGCGCCCAGGCGCCGAAGCTGGCGGCTGCGAAGGCGGCGGCTTAATTTTCGAGGCCGCGCTCGACGCCCCCGATCCGTCATCGCGAGCGCAGCGAAGCGACCCAGGGCAGCGCGACCTCCATCAGCGTGGCGCGGCTGGATTGCTTCGCTTCGCTCGCAAAGACGGGGATGTTTCCGCGCCCACGGCACGGAAGCGTCTCAGAGAACGAAGTTTTCCACCCTCCTGAGGTGCCGCGGCAGCGGCCTCGAAGGAGAGGTCCAAGGAACACCGAGATATCTGGAGGGCTCCTTCGAGGCCTCCGCTTCGCTCCGGCACCTCAGGATGAGGTGATCTGACAGGACGCATGATGACCGCTTTTGCCCCCGTCGACGGCACCGAGATCGCGAAGGCCCTGCGCCAGCGCGCGGCGGAGAAGATCCTCGTCCTCGACGGGGCGATGGGCACCGTGATCCAGCGGCTCAAGTACTCCGAAGAGGACTTTCGCGGCGACCGGTTCAAGGATCACGGCCACGATCAGAAGGGCAACAACGACCTGCTGATCCTGACCCAGCCCGACGCGATCCGGCAGATCCACCTCGACTACTTCCTGGCCGGCGCCGACGTCTGCGAGACCAACACCTTCTCGGGCACCACCATCGCCCAGGCCGATTACGGCATGGAGTCGATCATCCACGAGCTGAACGCCGAAGGAGCGCGGCTCGCCCGGGAAGCGGCCAAGCTCGCCGAGGCGAAGGACGGCCGCCGCCGCTTCGTGGCCGGCGCCATCGGCCCGACGAACCGCACCCTGTCGATCTCGCCGGACGTGAACAACCCGGGCTTCCGGGCCGTGACCTTCGATCAGGTCAAGCAGGCCTATGTCGAGCAGGTCCGCGGCCTGATCGACGGCGGCGCCGAGCTGATCCTGATCGAGACGATCTTCGACACGCTGAACGCCAAGGCCGCGGTGGCGGCCGCGTGGCAGGTCTTCGACGAGACCGGCATCCGCCTGCCGATCCAGATCTCCGGCACGATCACGGATCTCTCGGGCCGCACCCTGTCGGGCCAGACCCCGGCGGCGTTCTGGCACTCCCTGCGCCATTCCGAGCCGCTGACCTTCGGGCTCAACTGCGCCCTCGGCGCCCGCGAGATGCGCGGCCACATCGCCGAGTTGTCGCGGATCTGCGACACGCTGGTCTGCGCCTACCCGAATGCCGGCCTGCCGAACGAGTTCGGCCTCTACGACGAGAGCCCGGAGGCGATGGGCAAGTTGGTCGGCGAGTTCGCCGAATCCGGCCTCGTCAACATGGTCGGCGGCTGCTGCGGCACCACCCCGGACCATATCCGCGCCATCGCGGAGGCCGTCGCCGGCAAGGCGCCGCGGCCGATCCCCGAGGTGCCGCGCCTGATGCGGCTGTCGGGCCTCGAGCCCTTCGTCCTGACGAAGGAGATCCCCTTCGTGAACGTGGGCGAGCGCACGAACGTCACCGGTTCGGCCAAGTTCCGCAAGCTCATCACCAACGGCGACTACGCGGCGGCGCTGGACGTCGCCCGCGATCAGGTGGCGGCCGGCGCCCAGGTGATCGACGTCAACATGGACGAGGGCCTGCTCGACTCCCAGAAGGCGATGGTCGAGTTCCTGAACCTCGTCGCCGCCGAGCCCGACATCGCCCGGGTGCCCGTGATGGTCGATTCCTCGAAGTTCGAGGTGATCGAGGCCGGCTTGAAGTGCATCCAGGGCAAGCCGATCGTGAACTCCATCTCCATGAAGGAGGGCGAGGAGAAGTTCATCGAGGCGGCACGCGTCTGCCGCTCCTACGGGGCCGCCGTCGTGGTGATGGCCTTCGACGAGCAGGGCCAGGCGGATTCCTACGAGCGCAAGGTCGAGATCTGCACCAAGGCCTACCGGATCCTGACCGAGCAGGTCGGCTTCCCCCCCGAGGACATCATCTTCGACCCGAACATCTTCGCGGTGGCCACCGGCATCGAGGAGCATAACGGCTACGGCGTCGCCTTCATCGAGGCGACCCGCACGATCCGCGAGACCCTGCCGCATGCCCACATCTCGGGCGGCGTCTCGAACCTGTCTTTCGCGTTCCGCGGCAACGAGCCGGTGCGCGAGGCGATGCACGCGGTGTTCCTGTTCCACTGCATCCAGGCCGGCATGGACATGGGCATCGTCAATGCCGGCCAGCTCGCCGTCTACGACGAGATCCCGGCCGAGCTCCGCGAGCTCTGCGAGGATGTCGTCCTCAACCGCCGCGACGATTCCACAGAGCGCCTGCTGGAGGCGGCCGAGCGGTTCAAGACCGGCGCCTCGGCCCAGGCCAAGACCGCCGACTTGTCCTGGCGCGAGGCCCCGGTCGGGAAGCGCATCGAGCACGCGCTGGTCAACGGCATCACCGAGTACATCCTGGCCGACACCGAGGAGGCGCGGCAGGGCGTGGAGCGCCCGCTCCACGTGATCGAGGGCCCGCTGATGGCCGGCATGAACGTGGTCGGCGACCTGTTCGGCGCGGGCAAGATGTTCCTGCCGCAGGTGGTGAAGTCGGCCCGCGTGATGAAACAGGCGGTCGCCTATCTCGAGCCCTACATGGAGGCCGAGAAGCTCGCCAATGGCGGCGATGGCAAGCGGCAGGCCGCAGGCAAGGTGCTGATGGCGACCGTCAAGGGCGACGTCCACGACATCGGCAAGAACATCGTCGGTGTCGTGCTCGCCTGCAACAACTACGAGATCATCGACCTCGGCGTGATGGTGCCGGCCGCCAAGATTCTGGACACCGCCAAGCGCGAGAAGGTCGACATCGTCGGCCTGTCCGGGCTGATCACGCCCTCGCTCGACGAGATGGTCCACGTGGCCGGCGAGATGGAGCGCGAGGGCTTCGACGTGCCGCTGCTGATCGGCGGCGCCACCACGAGCCGCGTCCACACGGCGGTGAAGATCCACCCGGCCTATGCCAAGGGCCAGGCGGTCTACGTCACCGACGCGAGCCGGGCTGTCGGCGTGGTGTCGAGCCTGATCTCCAAGGAGACCCGCGGCGCCACGATCGAGAAGGTCCGGGCCGAGTACGCCAAGGTCGCCGACGCCCACAAGCGCTCGGAGGTCGACAAGCAGCGGCTGCCGCTCGCCAAGGCACGGACCAACGCCTTCACGATCGACTGGTCGGGCTACAAGCCGGCCAAGCCGACCTTCACCGGCACCCGGGTCTACGGCTCCTACGAAGTCGCCGACCTCGTGCCCTACATCGACTGGACGCCGTTCCTGCAGACCTACGAGTTCAAGGGCCGCTTCCCGGCGATCCTGGACGATCCGGAGCAGGGCCCGGCCGCCCGCGCGCTCTACGAAGATGCGCAGGCGATGCTCAAGCAGATCGTGGCGGAGCGCTGGTTCAACCCGAAGGCGGTGATCGGCTTCTGGCCGGCCAACAGCGTCGGCGACGACATCGCGCTCTATACCGGGGAGAGCCGGTCGGAGCGGCTCGCCACCTTCCACGGGTTGCGCCAGCAGCTCTCGAAGCGCGACGGGCGCGCCAATACCTGCCTGTCGGACTTCGTGGCCCCGGCCGAGACCGGCATCGCCGACTACATCGGCGGCTTCGTGGTCACGGCCGGCCTGGAGGAGGTGCGGATCGCCGAGCGCTTCGAGCGGGCGAACGACGATTACCGGGCGATCCTCGTGAAGGCGCTGGCCGACCGCATCGCCGAGGCCTTTGCCGAGCGCATGCACGAGCGGGTGCGCAAGGAGTTCTGGGGCTACGCACCCGAGGAGGCCTACGCCCCCGAGGAGTTGATGAAGGAAGATTACGCCGGGATCCGCCCGGCCCCGGGCTACCCGGCCCAGCCCGACCACACCGAGAAGTCGACGCTGTTCGACCTGCTGAAGGCCGAGAGCCGGATCGGCGTGAAGCTCACCGAGTCCTACGCCATGTGGCCGGGCTCCTCCGTGTCAGGAATCTATATCGCCCACCCGGAGGCGCACTATTTCGGCGTCGCCAAGGTGGAGCGGGATCAGGTCGAGGATTACGCCGCCCGCAAGGGCATGGACATCCGCGAGGTCGAGCGCTGGCTCGGACCGATCCTGAACTACGACCCGGCGCGGTATCTGGCGCAGGCTGCGGAGTAAGCGGGGGGCACCACCGTCATCGCGAGCGTAGCAAAGCGACCCAGGGCAGCGCGACATCGGTCGGCGTGGCGCTACCCTGGATTGCTTCGCTCCGCTCGCAAGGACGGCACGGCGGCCCGAACCGCCCATCCAACCTCAGCAGGTCCCGGCGCCCCGCGTATTCACGTAGAGCGCATAGACCGAGTGCGACGCCGTCATCAGCAGCAGGTTGCGGTTGACGCCGCCGAAGCACAGGTTGGCGCAGCGCTCCGGGAGACGGATCCGGCCGATCAGCTTGGCCTGCGGCGACAGCACGATGACCCCGTCCTCGGCCTCGCTCATACCCCAGCCGCACCAGAGGTTGCCGTCGACATCGACCCGGAACCCGTCCGGCGTGCCGGTGCCGGCATCGTAGAACACGCGCCCGTTCGCGGTCTTGGTGCCGTTCTCGACCACGTCGTAGACGCGGATCAGCCGGTTCGGCTTGGCGCGGGCCTCGATGACGTAGAGCTTCGACTCGTCCGGCGAGAAGCAGAGCCCGTTCGGACCCGCCACGCCCTCGGCCGCGACGCTGGCCTGCCCCGTCTTCGGGTCGATCCGGTAGATGTTGCCGGGCAGTTCCGGCGCGGCCATCGACTCGTGCGGGTTCGGCCCGAAGGCCGGATCGGTGAACCAGACCGCGCCGTCGGAATGGCAGACGACGTCGTTCGGCGAGTTCAGCGGCTTGCCGTCGAACCGGTCGAGCAGCGTGGTGAGGCTGCCGTCATGCTCGGTCCGGGTGACGCTGCGGGTCCTGTGCTGGCAGGTGATCAGCCGGCCCTGCCGGTCGCGGGTGTTGCCGTTGGCGTAGTTCGACGGCTTGCGGAACACCGAGAGGGTGCCGGACGCCTCCTCCCACTTCATGATCCGGTCGTTGACCACGTCGCTGAACAGCAGCGATCCCATGTCGCCGAACCAGACCGGCCCCTCGGCCCAGCGGAAGCCCGTGGCGACCCGCTCGACCGTCGCGGAGGCGAGCCGGTACTTGGCGAAGGCCGGATCGAGGATCTCGACGGATGGATCCGGCACCCGCTGCGACGGTTCCCAACCGGCTCCGGCCGCCCGCGCGGCGCCGAGCAGGGCCGCTCCGGCGAGCAGACCCCGGCGTGCGATCGTGACCATGGTACCTCCCTGTGATGTGGCCCGCCGCCTGTTGCCGACGGCTCGGGCCGCTCAGTGAATCTCGGGTTCCGGAATACCGCCGGCGCCCTCCAGAAAGTCGAAATCGCAACCCTCGTGCGCCTGCCGCACGTGCTGTGCGAACAGACGGTTGTAACCACGCGGATAGGCCCGGTCCGGCGGCACGAAGGCCTTGACCCGCGCGGCGATCTCGTCCGCGTCGAGGTGCAGGTGGATCCGCCGCCCGGGCACGTCCACCGTGATGCGGTCGTCGTTGCGCACCGCCGCGAGCGGACCGCCTGCGGCCGATTCCGGCGCGACGTGCAGGATGCAGGCGCCGTAACTGGTCCCACTCATCCGGGCATCCGAGATGCGGACCATGTCGCGCACACCCTGCCGGAGCAGGACCTTGGGGATCGGCAACATGCCCCATTCCGGCATGCCAGGGCCGCCGATCGGGCCGGCATTGCGCAGGATCATCACGTGGTCTGGGGTGACGTCGAGGTCGAGGTCGTTCACCGCCGCGCTCATCGCGTCGTAACTGTCGAAGACCAGCGCGGGACCGGTATGCTGCAGCAAACGCGGGTCGGCGGCTGGCGGCTTGATCACGCAGCCGTCGGGGGCGAGGTTGCCGTACAGGATCGCGGTTCCACCCATGGCCACGATCGGCTGGTCGAGCGGGCGGATCACGTCGTCGTTGAACACCCGCATGCCGACGAGCCCGTCGCCGATCGTGCCGCCGGTGACCGAGCGGGCGTCGAGGTGGAGGAGGGGAGACAGGCGCGCCATCAGCGCGCGGATGCCGCCCGCGATGTGGAAATCCTCCATCAGCCACTGACCCGAGGGCCGGAGATTGGCGATCACCGGCACCCTCTGGGCGAACTCGTCGAACTCGGTGAGCTTCACCGGAATGCCGGCTCGGCCCGCCATGGCGACGAGGTGGATCATCGCGTTGGTGGAGCCGGCGAGCGCGTTGTGGACCACCAGGGCGTTGTCGATCGAGCGGCGGTCGAGGATGTCGGAGGGTTTCAGGTCCTCCCAGATCATCTCGACGATCCGCCGGCCGCAGGCGCCGGCCATGCGCGGATGGTCGGCATCGGCCGCCGGGATCGACGCCGAGCCCGGCAGCGAGAGCCCTAGCGCCTCGGTGATCGACGTCATGGTCGAGGCCGTGCCCATCGTCATGCAGGTGCCGGCGGAGCGGGCGATGCCTGCCTCCATGTCGTTCCATTCCTGCGTGGTGATGTTGCCGGCCTCCTTCTCGGCCCAGTACTTCCAGACGTCGGAGCCGGAGCCCAGGATCGTCCCGCCGAAATGCCCGCGCATCATCGGTCCCGCCGGCAGGAAGATCATCGGCAGGTTCATGGAGATCCCGCCCATGACGGTGCCGGGCGTGGTCTTGTCACAGCCGCCCATCAGCACCGCGCCGTCCACGGGATGCTGGCGCAGCAGCTCCTCCACCTCCATGGCGAGGAGGTTGCGGTAGAGCATCGTGGTCGGTTTGACGAAGTTCTCGGACAGCGACAGCGCCGGCAATTCGATCGGGAATCCGCCCGCCTGCCAGACCCCGCGCTTCACCTGCTCCACGCGCTCGCGGAAATGCTGGTGGCAGGGGTTGATGTCGCTCCAGGTGTTGATGATGCCGACGATCGGCTTGCCGCTGAAATCCGCCCGCTCGTAGCCCATCTGGAGCATGCGGGAGCGGTGGCCGAAGCTGCGCAGGTCGGTGGCGCCGAACCAGCGCTGGCTGCGCAGGTCGTCCAGGGTCTTCTTGCGCGCGGTCATCGCTCTGTCTCCGGCCTCACGCGCGGTCGAATGGGCCGCCGGCAGGCCGGGCGGCACGGAGGCGTTCAGCGTCCGGTGCGTTCCCGCCAGGCGGCGAAGTCGGTGAGGCTCTGTTCGTCGGTGGCAGGGTAGAGGCCGAGGATCGAGCGCCCCTTGCGCACCTCCTCGGTCACGAAATCCTCGTAGGCGGTCATCTCGACGGCCTCGTCGGCAACCGCTTCGGCGAGATGGGCCGGGATCACCGCGACGCCGTCGCCGTCGCCGACGATGACGTCTCCGGGGAAAACCGGCGCGTCACCGCAGCCGATCGGCACGTTGACGTCGATGGCCTGGTGGATGGTGAGATTCGTCGGCGCCGAGGGACGCACATGGTAGGTCGGCATCTCGAGTTGCGCGATCTCGGCGGCATCGCGGAAGCCACCGTCGGTGACGAGCCCGGCGCAACCTCGCACCATCAGGCGGGTGGCCAGGATCGAACCGGCGGAGGCCGCCCGCGCATCCTTGCGGCTGTCGATCACCATCACGGCGCCGGGCGGACACTCCTCCACGGCCTTGCGCTGCGGATGCGCGCGGTCCCGGAACACGGTGATGGGGTTCAGATCCTCGCGGGCCGGGATGTAGCGCAGGGTGAACGCCTCGCCGACCATCGTGGGGCCGCCGGCCTTCAAGGGACGCACGTCCTGGATCATCTGGTTGCGGAAGCCGCGCTTGTAGAGGGCGGTCATCAGCGTTGCCGTGCTGACCGACTTCAGCTTGGCGCGCGTCTCGGCGGACAGCCCGGCCATACGTAACTCCTCCCTGGGACCCGGTCTGCGCGATCGTGATCGATGACGATCACGCGCCGCTTGGGCCGAATTTGGTTTCGGCCTCTGCTGGACACGGACTGATATCCCAGGTCTTGAGTAGCACGGTGCGCAGCGCCATTGTCAACCAGCGCGGGTTGCGACGGACATGGTTTGATATCGACGAGGAAGCTCTTGGCCGGATTGGGATTTGCGGGCAGCGGACAGCCGCCGCCGGAGGACACGCGCAGGCCGCGCTCGCTCGCCGAGACCGCCTACGACGCCATCGAGCAGATGATCATCAGCCGCCGTCTCGCCCCGGGCGCCATGGTCTCCGAAGGCGAACTTGGCGCGGAGCTGGGTCTCGGCCGGACTCCGGTCCGTGAAGCACTGGCGCGGCTCAAGACGATCGGATTCGTGGAAGTCCATCCGCGGCGCGGCGTCCTCGTCACCCAGGTCGACATCATCAAGCATCTCGAATTGCTGGAGGTGCGCCGTCCCCTTGACGAGACGGTGGCGCGCTGCGCGATCGCGCGCGGCACGGAGGAGGACATGGCGCGCCTTCTGGACCGCGTCACCGGCCTGCGGAACGCCGCGCAGGCCCGCGATCGGGAGGCCTATTTCCAGCACAAGCGCGCCCTGCACGAGGGCTTGGTCGGCGCCGCCTACAACCCGACCCTGACCGGCACCATGACGCCGCTCCACGCGCAGTCGCGCCGGTTCTGGTACACCTACGAGCCGACCGCGAGCTTCGTGGATTGCGCGGGGATCCACGCGGACATCCTGTCCGGACTCGCGGCGCGGGACGAGGCGGCGGCCCTTGCCGGAATCGGGGCGCTGTTCGACTTTCTCGACCGGATGACCCGCCGGGCCCTCGACCGGCGTCCCCTTGTCTGACAGTCTGATCAGCTCGAACCCGCCCCTTTCCTGACCTGAGATATCAGATGCATCTCAGCTGCGGGTGGAACGGCGGCTGATCCCAGCAAAGAGCTGGGATGCGGCTCGAGCGCCAGGGAGAAACGTCTTGAGCGGATTGCCCCCACGCACCGGCGCGCAGGTGCTCGTCGACCAACTCCGCGCGCAGGGGATCGAGCGCGTGACCTGCGTTCCCGGGGAAAGCTACCTCGCGGTGCTCGATGCCCTGCGCGACAGCGGCATCGACGTGCTGGTCTGCCGGCAGGAGGGCGGCGCGGCGATCATGGCTGAGGCCGCCGGCAAGCTCACGGGCCGCCCGGGAATCTGCTTCGTCACCCGGGGGCCTGGCGCCACCAACGCTTCCGCCGGCGTGCACATCGCGCGCCAGGATTCGACGCCGATGATCCTGTTCGTCGGTCAGATCGCTCGGCGGATGCGGGACCGCGAGGCCTTCCAAGAGGTCGATTACCGGCAGATGTTCGGCGGCGTCGCCAAGTGGGCGGTGGAGATCGATGACGCCGCGCGCATCCCGGAGATCCTGGCCCGGGCCTTCCGGGTCGCGATGCAGGGCCGCCCGGGCCCCGTCGTTGTCGCTCTGCCGGAAGATATGCTCGACGACGTCGCGGCCGTGTCCGACGCGCCGCGCGTCGTCCCGGCCGCGCCGGCTCCGTCGGGGAACGATGTCGCGCGCCTGCGGTCGATGCTGGCGGAGGCGCGGCGGCCGGTGGTGCTGCTCGGCGGCTCCCGCTGGACGCAGGGCGCCGTCGCAACCCTGGTCGCCTGGGCCGAGCGCCACGATCTGCCGGTGGCGGTCTCGTTCCGGCGGGCGCAGCTCTTCCCCGCCGACCACCCGAACTTCGCGGGCGAACTCGGGATCGGGCCGAACCCGGCGCTGCTCGCCCGGATCAAGGAGGCCGACCTGCTGCTGATGGTGGGCGGGCGCCTCTCCGAGATGCCGGCGCAATCCTACGGCCTGCTCGGCATCCCCGATCCTGGGCTGCCGCTGGTTCACGTCCATGCCGACGCGGCGGAGCTCGGCCGCGTCTACCAGCCGGCACTGGCGATCGAGGCGGCGCCCGAGACATTCTGCGCCGTCCTGCCGGATTTCGTCCCGACCGCGAGCGGGCGGGCCGCCGAGGCCCACGCCGCCTATCGCGCGTGGTCTGAGACGCCGGAGCCGAAGCCCGGCGCGTTCCAGTACGGGGAAGCGATCACGTGGCTGCGCGAGCGTCTGCCGCCGGACGCGGTGATCTGCAACGGCGCCGGCAACTTCGCCACCTGGGTCCACCGCTACTACCGGTTCCGCGCCTTCGGCACGCAGCTCGCGCCGACCTCGGGCTCGATGGGCTACGGCCTGCCCGCGGCCGTGATGGCCAAGCGCAGCCATCCGGAGCGGATCGTCGTTGCGCTCGCGGGCGACGGCGACGTGATGATGACCGTGCAGGAATTTGCCACCGCCGTGCAATACGGGATCGCCATCGTGGTGGTCGTGCTCGACAATGGCATGTACGGCACGATCCGGATGCATCAGGAGCGCGAGTATCCCGGCCGCGTCTCGGCGACAGAGCTTCGCAATCCCGATTTTGCAGCGCTCGCCCGCGCCTGCGGCGGCCACGGCGAGTTCGTGGAGCGCACCGCCGAATTTGCCCCCGCCTTCGAGCGCAGCCTCGCCTCCGGACTGCCGGCGATGATCCATTGCCGCGTTGATCCCGAGGCGCTCACCCCGACCATGACCCTCGCGGCTATCCGCGAGAAAGCCCTGGCGGCACAGCGGGGCTGATTGCCCATCGCGCGTCCGTCCCGGTGCGGCCCGCCCGCACCCAAACGAAGAGGAGCAGCTCATGACCCTGCGCGGCGAGAACCTGATCGGCGCCGAGGCGCGGCGCGGCACCGAGGCGGCCTTCCGGGCCGTCGCGGCGGCCACCGGCGAAGCCCTGGAGCCGGATTTCCCGGGCGCGAGCCGGAGCGACCTGGACCGGGCCTGCGCGCTCGCCGAGGCCGCTTTCGACACCTACCGCGAGACCGATCCTGAGGCGCGGGCCGGCTTCCTTGAGGCGATTGCCGCGAACATCCTAGAGATCGGGGACGATCTCGTCACGCGCTGCATGGCCGAGACGGGGCTGCCCCGGCCGCGGATCGAAGGCGAGCGCGCTCGGACCGTGGGCCAGCTGCGCCTGTTCGCCGGCGTGGTCCGCGAGGGCAGCTCCGTCGGGGTGCGGATCGATCCGGCCCTGCCGGACCGCAAGCCGCTGCCCCGGCCGGACCTGCGCCTGCGCCGGATCGCCGTCGGCCCGGTGGCAGTGTTCGGCGCCTCGAACTTCCCGCTCGCCTTCTCGGTCGCGGGGGGCGACACCGCCTCGGCCCTGGCGGCAGGCTGCCCGGTGGTGGTCAAGGCCCATCCCGCCCATCCCGGCACCTCGGAGCTCGTCGGCCGCGCCATCCAGAAGGCGGTGGCGTCCTGCGGTCTGCCCGAGGGGACTTTCTCGCTGCTGTTCGATGCCGGTCAGTCGATCGGGCAGGGGCTGGTGGCCGATCCCCGAATCGCCGCCGTGGGCTTCACGGGCTCGCGCCGGGGGGGCACCGCCCTGATGGCGATTGCGGCCGGGCGCCCGACGCCCATCCCGGTCTATGCCGAGATGAGCAGCATCAACCCGGTGCTGCTGTTCCCCGGCGCGCTGGCCAAGCGAGGCGCAGAAATCGGCAAGGCCTTCGCGGCCTCCCTGACGCTGGGTGCCGGACAGTTCTGCACCAATCCTGGCCTGATCCTGGCACTCCCCGGCCCGGGCCTCGACGCCTTCCTGGAGGCGGCCGGCGCGGCCCTGCGGGAGAGCCCGGCCGCGACCATGCTCACGCCCGGCATTCAGCGCGCCTACAGCGAGGCCGTCGCGCGAGTCGCCGGCCACGCCGCCGTGACCCGTATCGCAGAGGGTGCAGAGGGTGGGGCAATCCAGGGCCGGGCCACTCTGTTTGCCGCGGACTCGGACGTGTTCCTGGCGGAACCCGAGCTGCAGGAGGAGATGTTCGGCGCGTCGGGTCTCGTGGTGCGCTGCGCGGATTTCGACGCGATGCGGTCGGTCCTGGAGCATCTGGAGGGGCAGCTCACGGCCTCGCTGCATCTCGTGCCGGAGGATCACGCGGCCGCACGGGAACTGCTGCCGCTCTTGGAGCGCCGTGTCGGCCGCATCCTGGTGGACGGCTTCGGGACCGGGGTCGAAGTGGCGCACGCGATGGTCCATGGCGGTCCCTATCCGGCGACCTCGGACGGGCGGACAACCTCGGTGGGCAGTCTCGCGATCGACCGCTTCCTGCGGCCCGTGAGCTACCAGGACTTTCCCGACGCCCTGCTGCCGGCGGCGCTTCAGGCCGCCAATCCGCTGGGGCTTCCCCGGCGGATCGACGGCGTGCCCGAGCGCCGCTGAGCCACGGCGGGCGGGCCGATCAGCCGTGATCCACGGCTTGCCAGGGGAGAGCGCGGCGTCTAGACAGCGTCCGCTCACCTTGGGGCGTCGCCAAGTGGTAAGGCAGCGGTTTTTGGTACCGCCATTCCCAGGTTCGAATCCTGGCGCCCCAGCCAAACGCCTGTGATTCTCAGCCGACCGTTGATTCTCCGGCTGTTTTCGGACCCGCCCGGGCCGACCGCTCCGTCCAGGTCCACTCGGGAGGTCCACAGTTCTGGACGGCAAGGAGTCGCGCCTTGCCCCGCATCAATATCCGCCGCCGCGGACAGACGATCCTATTTCGTCGTATCATCCCCCACGATCTGCGCCCACGGTTCGGCCAGCGTGAGATCCTGCGCTCCCTTGGCCACGCCACACCCGGCGAGGCCCGGCGAATGGCGCAGCGTTTGTGGGAGAGGACAGAGACCTTGTTCACCCTCGTCCGCTTCAACCGATCGCTCACACGCGCAGACATCGCACGGCTTGCCGAGCAATATCTCGACTCTGAATCCCTTAGGCACGACGGTCTCATCGCGACCATCGGGCACTATCCCGAACCCGAGGATCTGCCCGCCGCCGACACAGTTTTTGGACACGCCCCAACTGACGGCGGCGATCCAGCCGAGGAGGCCTCACAGGCAAGCCTCAACGATCCAGCCGAATGGGCGTTTCTCTACGCGAACCGAATCGACGGCCTGAAGCGCGACCGCGCGCTCAACAACTTCGCCTTCGTCCGCGGCCAAGCACAAGACCTCGCCCTGCGCAACGAGATCGATCTCGACACGCGCTCACAAGAACACGCGCTTTGCCGCGCCCTGCTCGACGTCGACATCACGGTCGCTGAGGAGAAGCTGGCTTATTTGCGCGACGTGGTCCTGCCGCACCACCCCCTGCACGCAACCACCCGCCGGACGAGCGCTCCTGCTCTGCTGTCAGAGCCCCAGACGCCGGCAACCACGACGCTGCGTGGGGCTCGAGACCTTTTCAGCGCGAGTTGGGAGACCTACGGCCGGGATCGCGTCGCGAGCGGTGACTGGAAGTCGTCAATCGAACGCCAAGCCCGATCCACGGGGCGCTTGTTCGTCGAGATCTGCGGGGACAAGCCGCTCAGTGCCTATGGACCGGCGGATGCCGCTGAATTTAAGCGCGCTCTGCTCGCGTTGCCCGCCAATTACGACAAGAACACCGAATGGCGTGACATCCAGCGCCGATGCGGCATCCGCGGCCTGATCGAGCACTGCAACGGCAAGCCTGGCATCAATCGGCTGAAGCCGCAAACCTTCAACCGGCACCTCGCGGCCTTGTCAGGGATCTGGCCGTGGGCTCAGAACAACGAAGTCGTCTCCAAGGGTCTGCCGTCCATCTTCGAAGGTCTGCACATCAACCTGAAGCGCATGCGAGGACAGCACCACAAGGCTAGAGACGAGCGGCCGATGTGGGATCAGGCCGAGCTTGCGGCCGTGCTGAATGCGCCCTTGTTTACGGGAGTTCGAAGCCGGCGGAGTTGGAAGACGGCGGGACCGACCGTCCTGCGCGACGAAAGGTACTGGGGCATCCTTATCGGCTGTCACAGCGGCATGCGTCGTGGCGAAATCTTCCAGCTTCGCGTGCGTCACGTGGTTCAGGACGCGGAGAGCGGGATCTGGTACTTCAATCTCACGGAACGGACCCTCGAGCTGAAAGCGGAGGGCAGTGCTCGCTGGGTTCCTCTCCATCAGAATCTCCTGAGGCTGGGCCTCATCGAAGCGCTGGTTAAAAACCGAGGTGGGGACGACTTGCTTCTGCCTGAGGGCGAGGCCGGCGCCGAGGAAGAGGACGCTCTCGACGATGGCGAGGAGGCGTCATACGGCAGCGCCTTCGGCAAATGGTTCCAGCGCTTCAAGTCAGAGTACGGCGTACGGAAAGATGTCGTGTTTCACTCTTTCCGACATACCGCGACGACTCTCCTGTGCAACGCCGGGGTCCAGCGCGAGTTTGTTGAAGAGCTTATCGGACACGAGAGCAAGGAAAGGCGTTCCGAGATGATGCGTTACAACAAGGGGCAGACCCTGATGATGCTCAAGAACGTTGTCGATCACCTCGTTCTACCGATCGACCTTGAGAGAATGATCGATGCGGCGGCCACTGGCGAAGCTCGCCGGGTATTCCGGCCGCGACGGTAGTGGCCAGCGGGGGCGCGATCGAGCGGATTGTGTTGATGGTCATCCGTAGGATCCATCTGAAACAATCCTGACTCAGCGCCTGCCCTTCCGATGAGCAGCTACCGCAGCGGTAGGGCCGTTGCCATCGCGGACGCTGATTTTGAGGCTGATGAAGCCTCCTCCAAGCGTGACTGTTCCGACGCCACTGTTCTGCGCCTAGCTGCTCTGCCTCTGATCCAAGTCAGCTGTGCCGACAGCCGTTGGCGCCTCCAGAACGCCACTTTCTTGGGCGTTCAGGAATTTCGACTTTGAGTCGACTGCGGAAGCTGACCCGCCGCCCGTAAGCGGACGTTCTGGAATGCGCCCAATTCGGTCATCCTGCAGAACCAGCGGATTGCCCAACAGCAGACATGCATGCGGGCGAGGCAAGCGATTGATTAGATTGCCTGATAAGCTGGGAGCTTTCATGGCTTCGCAAGTGCGGCAGTCCCGCGGACCTGAGGCTTGGGTAAAGATCTGCCGCTCGATCATACATGTCGCAATTCGACCCGAGGGTACCGCGTGTTCGCGCAAGCCCATGACGTCTCGTGTGATTCCGCTTGAGATGAATCATCCGAAACTGAGCTGTTGAAGCGACTCAGCTTGTGCGTTCCCGATGGAGCAGCATGGAGAACTTGAAGCGCCCAGCCGGGTGGATGGTGAGCGTGATCTCGAACGCCGCGCCCGCACTGTCCTGATAATGCCGGATGATGCGCAGGGCCGGTGACCCCATCTCGACTTGCAGAGGCGCGGCCAAGTCCGCCGGCACCAGCACCGCGTCGACATCCTGCCGGATGTTAGCGATCGTCTTACCGTGGCGCTTCTCGATGAGGTCGCTGATCAGCACGTCCGGCGTCGAACGGATCGCCTCGGCAAGGTCGGCATAGGCCGCATCGACATAGGCGTCGGTCCACGCGACGGGCGGTGCACCCGGCTCCCCGGTACGGCGCAGGCTCGACACGCGCAGCCATTCCCGGTTGACCGCACAGCCGAGCGTCCTGGCGAGGGCGCGCCCCGCTGTGACGGGAGCAATCGTCTGAACCTCCCGCGTATGCGACACGCCGAACTGTATGAGGTCATCGACGGAGCCGAGGGACTGGCGATAGCCCGCCTGAGGCGACGCGGCCTCGACGCGGGTCCCGACCTTCTTCCGGCGGGACACGAGCCCGAGATCCTGCAACTCCTGGATGGCCGACCGGATCGTGTGGCGGCTCGCACTGTACCGGTCGCAGAGCTCGAGTTCGGTGGGCAGGAGCGAGCCGACCGGAAACCGTCCATCCTCGATCGCCGCCGTCAGGTCCCGGGCGACCAGCGCATATCGTGTTTGGCTCATGTCACACGTTTAACCCGTTCGCGCGCGCCCGTCCCGATCTTCGCGATTGACGATATGTCCGGACATGATAGTGATCATTATGTCCGGACCTGAGAGCCGCGACGGAGGAAATGCACCATGCCGGGACCGTCGCGCCCCACGGCCACGACCGTGCTCGACTCCATCCTGTTCCGGGATGCGTTCGGCACACCCCAAATGCGAGAGATCTTCTCCGACTACGCGCTGATCTCCCGTTACGCCGAGGTGGAGATCGCCCTGGCCAGGGCGGAAGCCCG
Organism: Methylobacterium sp. UNC378MF; assembly: GCF_900103195.1. Classification (GTDB taxonomy): domain Bacteria; phylum Pseudomonadota; class Alphaproteobacteria; order Rhizobiales; family Beijerinckiaceae; genus Methylobacterium. The sequence goes on from NZ_FMWU01000014.1 coordinate 78,098, forward strand.
CTGCGGTGTGATCCCTCAGGAAGCGGCCGAGGAGATCGCCCGCTTGACCGACGTGTCTGCGCTGGATTTCGACCTGCTGCGGAAGGAAACCGAGATCGTCGGCTACCCGATCCTCCCGCTCGTGCACCAGATGGTGAAGCAGTGCGGAGATGCCGGACGCTACGTCCATTGGGGCGCCACCACCCAGGACATCATGGATACGGCCGTCATCCTGCAGGTGCGGGACGGCCTCGCGCTCATCGAGCAGGACATCACCGAATTGCGGCGCATCCTGGCCGGTCTCTCGTCGCGCTACCGCGATGCGCCGATGGCCGGCCGCACGCACCTGCAGCAGGCCCTGCCGGTCACGTTCGGCTATAAGACGGCGATCTGGCTCGCGATGTTCGACCGCCATGCCGAGCGACTGGAGCAGCTGAAGCCGCGGGTGTTGGTTGGCGAGTTCGCGGGGGCCGCTGGTACGCTCGCCTCGCTCGGCGACAAGGGGCTAGAGGTTCAGGCAGCGCTCTGCGAGGAGTTGGGCCTCGGTATCCCGGTCTCGACGTGGCACGTTGCCCGGGACGGATTGGCCGAGGTCGTCAATTTCTTCGGACTCGTCACCGGCTCCCTCGGCAAGATCGCCCTCGACATCATGATCATGGCCTCGACCGAGTTCGGAGAGGTCTACGAGCCGTTCGTGAAGGGCCGCGGCGCGTCCTCGACCATGCCGCAGAAGCGCAACCCGATCTCGTCTGAACTGATGCTCGCGGCGTCCAAGGGCGTACGCCAGCATGCCGGCCTGATGCTCGACGCGATGGTGCAGGATCTCGAGCGCGCGACAGGGCCGTGGCACGCCGAGTGGATGGCCATTCCGGAGAGCTTCGTGCTCACGGCCGGCGCACTTCATCAGGCGAAGTTCGCCCTCGCAGGCCTCATCGTCGACGAGGCCAAGATGGCCGAGAACCTCGATCTCAGCCGCGGGCTCATCGTCGCCGAGGCCGTCATGATGGGCTTGGCGCCACAGATCGGCCGGCAGCAGGCCCACGACGTCGTCTACGACGCCTGCCGAGTCGTCAACACGCGGGGCGGCACGCTGGCGGAGGCCCTCGCCGCCGATCCTAGCGTCTCCGAACGCATCGACCGCGCCACCATCGATCGGCTGACGGCACCCCGGAACTACCTCGGGCTCGCGCCCGAGATGGTGGATCGCGTGCTGGGCTCAGTGCCCCGCGACGCTTGAGGCACTCACCTGCCAAGCCGGGCAACCGGCGCGATCGGTCCGGACGGGCAAGGGGACAATAATGAACGAGAGCGCTAGTCTCGATGCGGCCGCCGCGACGACGGAGCAGGGCATTTCGCCTGTCTATCGAAAAATTATCTGGCGCCTGATCCCGTTTTTGTTTCTTTGCTACGTTCTCAATTATATCGATCGCGTGAACATCAGCTTTGCGAGCCTTCAGTTCCGCGAAGACCTCGGAATCAGCACGGCGGCCTACGGCTTCGGCGTTGGCATCTTCTTCGTGGGGTACGTGCTCTTCGAGGTACCCAGCAACCTGATGCTGCAGCGGTTCGGCGCACGGACGACCATCATGCGGATCATGGTCGCCTGGGGCCTCGTCTCGATCTCGACCATGTTCGTCACGTCGGCGACCCAACTCTACGTCGTCCGGGTGCTGCTCGGCATCGCCGAGGCGGGCTTCTTCCCCGGCGTCGTGTTCTACCTGACACTCTGGTTCCCGTCCGCGTTGCGAGCCCGCATCATGGCGATGTTCGTGCTGGCGATCGCCGTGGCCGGCGTGTTCGGCGGCCCCGCCTCCGGTTTCATCATGAGTAGCATGTCGGACCTGTGGGGTCTGCGGGGATGGCAGTGGCTGTTTCTCCTCGAAGGTATTCCCCCGGTCATCGCCGGCATCGCGGCGTACTTCCTTCTGAGCAACGGTCCGCACGATGCGGATTGGCTGAGTGAGGAGGAGAAGGCCGTCGTCATGTCGGATCTCAACGCCGAGACGAAAGCCCGCGCGAGCGGCAAGCACGGATCCTTCCTGATGGCCGCGCGGGATCCGCGCCTCTACGCCATCGCGGGTGCTTGGTTCACGATCGCTTGGTGCGGCTCCGTCATAAACTATTGGTCTCCCGCCATTATCCGCAACTCAGGCATATCTGATACGCTCTCCATCGGACTGATTTCGGCCATTCCGTACGCCGTCGGCGCGCTCGGCATGCTGATCATCAACAATCACTCGGACATCAAGCTGGAACGCCGCTGGCATTATGCGTTCAGTGCCGGCTTGGCGGCCTTGGCCATCGGGTTGCTTCCGCTGGCCGCGAACACCTGGCAACTCGCGATCGTGCTGCTGACGATGCTGTCCGTCGGCTACCTCGCCTCGGTGGCGCTCTTCTGGTCGATCCCGACAGCCTACCTGTCGACGGGTGCGGCGGCCGGAAGCATCGCGCTCATCAGCAGCCTGGGTCAGCTCGGGGGTCTCACGGCGCCGAACATCATCGGATGGACCCAGCATGTCACTGGCAACTTCGCGGCGGGCTTCTACACGGTGGCCTTCGGCATGATCTTGGGCACGGGGACCATGCTGATCTCGGTCCCGGCTAAACTGTTGAAGGAACGGCGCATCGTCCAACAATGACGATGCGTGCCATCGCCCTGTCGCGGCGATCGAACTGCACATCCTCAGATGAGTGAGCGGATGAAACCCACAGTCGTGTCCTGCGCCATCACCGGTTCCGTCCCGGGCAAGAAGGACAATCCGGCCTTGCCGGTGACGCTGTCCGAGCAGATCGAGTCCACACACGAAGCTTTCGAAGCGGGGGCCAGTCTCGTTCATCTTCACGTGCGCAATGACGACGAAAGTCCGTCTTCCGATCCAGCGCGGTTCGCACGGGTCAAGGAAGGGATCGAAACGCACTGCCCCGGCATGATCGTTCAGTTTTCGACGGGAGGCCGGGGGCGAGATCCGTCTGAGCGCGGCTCGGCCCTGTACCTCGGCCCCGACATGGCCTCCCTATCGACCGGATCGGTGAATTTCCCGACGGTCGTGTACCAGAACCCCACGAGCCTCGTCGACGATCTCGCCGGCAAGATGCGGGATTACGGCATTCGGCCCGAGATTGAGATCTTCGATCTGTCGCATCTCCACGGCGCGCGCCGGCTCATTGAGAAGGGGCTGATGGATGATCGCCCGCACGTCCAGTTCGTGATGGGCGTCCAGAACGCGATGCCGGCTGAGGAGCATCTCCTTGATCTTCTCCTCGCGGAGCTGCGCAGGGTGCTGCCCCACGCGACGTGGACGGCGGCCGGGATCGGTCGCGCCCAAGCCACCGTCATGGAATGGGCGCTCGCCCGGGGGGCGGACGGCGTGCGCACTGGATTGGAGGACAACATCCGCGTGACGCGGGACAGGCTGGCCCGCAGCAACGCGGAACTGGTGCGATTGGCGGCGGATGCGATCACGCGGCACGGCGGCCTGGTGGCAACGCCTCAGGAGGCACGGCGGGCTCTCGGACTCCGCCCGGCGGCGGAGGCCGTTCATTGACGCCCGATCTGTCACCGGATGCGTCCGTCACGGAAGCCGTTCCGAGCGGCTGGGAACGGCTTCCGACCGAGGCGTTCGGCAACCATGTCGGTCCCTTCTGGCGGCCGCCGGGTGAGGGAGACTGCCTTTGCGGGTTCATCGCGGACGGACGTCACGGCAACAAGCGCGACGTCGTGCATGGCGGCATGGTGGCGACGGCCTTCGATATCGGATTGGGCCATGCCTGCTGGAGCGCGGCCGACCGTAATCCGATCGTCACGGTGTCGTTGCTCATCCAGTATGTCGACGCCCTCAGGATGGGCGAGTTCGCGACCGTCCAGACTGAAATCGTGCGCACGACGCGAAGCATGGTATTTGTTCGCGGCGTGATGAAAGTGGCGGACAGAACGATTGCGACGGCCGATGGTGTTTGGAAGCGCCTCGCGCCGCGGGCCGCTTCCTGAAGTCGGTCGAAGTGCAGCGAAGATGGAGGGCGGGTCGCCCTCCCGACCCCGGGCCGGCCGACAGCGCCCTAGCCGTGATCGGCCCGCCGGATGCGCTGGCTCTGCTGCCCGAGGCCCTCTATCCCTAGCGAGACCGTGTCGCCCGGCTGCAACCAGACGGGCTCGGGCTTGATCCCCATGCCGACGCCCGGCGGCGTGCCCGTCGCGATGATGTCGCCGGGTAGGAGCGTCATGTATCGGCTGCAATAGGCGATGATCTTGCGCACGCCGAAGATCATCGTGCGTGTATTGCCCGTCTGACGGCGGGTTCCGTTCACGTCGAGCCACATGTCGAGATGCTGCGGATCGGGGATCTCGTCCATCGTCACGAGCCAGGGTCCGATCGGGCCGAACGTATCGCATCCCTTGCCCTTGTCCCATTGGCTGGACTGAAGCTGGAAGGCCCGCTCGGAGACGTCGTTCACGACGCAGTACCCGGCGACATGATCGAGAGCCTGTTCCTCGGTGACGTACCGTGCCGTCGATCCGATCACGATACCGAGCTCCACTTCCCAGTCGAGCTTGGTGGAGCCGCGGGGCTGGATCGTGTCGTCGTTCGGCCCGCAGACGGCGCTCGGGGCCTTGAGGAAAATGATCGGCTCGCTCGGGATGGCCATGCCGGCCTCGGCTGCGTGGTCCGAGTAGTTGAGCCCGATGCAGATGAACTTCGAGAGGCCCGTGAACGGAACGCCGAGGCGGGGGCTTCCTTCTACCCGGGGCAGGCGTGTCGGATCCGTCTGTGCGATCCTGGCGAGACCGCCGGGGGTGAGTTCGGCCGGGCCAAGATCACGGCACACCGACGAGAGGTCGCGGAGGACGCCTGCAGCATCGACCAGAGCAGGCCGCTCGGACCCAACCTCACCGTAGCGACAGAGCTTCATCGATCATCTCCTGATTAGGGGCGATTCAAGTGGGTGGAAACCGGTCCAGCGGGTGCCCCTTCGGCGAAGGAGCCGAGCCAGTCGCGGGCGAGGGTCACGTCGGCCGCCGTCAGGTCGTGGCCGCAGGGTAGGACATGGTGGGCTGCTTCGGCGCCCTGCTTGGTCAGGCAAAGTGCCAAATCGGCCCCGAGTGCCGGCGGCGCGATCGAATCCGTCTCGCCCGAGACGACGACGGCGCGCCGCCCGTCGAGGGCAGCGGGCGCGGCACCAATCAGCGGTGGAACGGCGCGCAGCAGGATCGCGCCCGCCAGGAGAGCGGGATGCAGGAGCATGATGGCAGCCGCGATGTTGGCTCCGTTCGAGAAGCCGAGGGCGACAGGGGGCGCGAAGCCATAATGGCTGCGGGCGGCCGCGACGAAGGTGGCGAGTTCATCGGCCCGTCGGACGACCTCGGATCTCTCGAAACGTCCGTCCGGATGGCGGGCGAAGTGGCGCAGCTTGCCGCCTTCCGACACGGCCCCGCGGACGGCCAACATCGACGCGCCGGGGGCCGCCGCCCGGGCGAAGGGCACAAGCTCGTCTTCGTCACCCCCGGTGCCGTGCAGGAGGAGAAGCGACCACCGCCCTCCTTGCGACGGATGCCAGCTGTAGGCCAATCCGTCGAGGCTCACCGGCTGACCTCCGGCTCGAACGCGAGCCCGGGGGCGGCGGGGTGGAGTGTAGCCCGGGTGAACGGGCGGCGTGTAGCCAGGAGCAGCACTACGATGCCCGTCAGCATCAGGCCGGTCATGAACCAGAGGCCGGGCGTCAGGCTCCCGGTCGCGTTCCGGATCCAGCCGAGCAGGAAAGGGCTCACAAAGCCTCCCGTGAGGCCGAGGCAGTTGATCAGCGCCAACCCGCCCGCGGCCGAACGCTCAGGGAGATAGGCCATTGGGATGCCGTAGAAGATCGGCATCGCGCCGAAGAGCGTCGCGGTCGCCACCGAGAGGAGGGCCAGGACGACGGGGAGGTTGGCCCCGGCGAGGGACGCTCCGATCAACGCGCAGGCCCCCACACCGACGCAGACGGCGTAGTGCCATCGCCGCTCCTGCTGCCGGTCCGAGCGTCGGGACAGCCACACCATGCCGATGCCGCCGATTGCATAGGGTATCACGGACCATAGGCCGATCGCGGCGGCTCCCTGGACTCCGGCGGCCTGCATCATCACCGGCATCCAGAAGGTGATCGCGTAGAGTCCGCAGACGAGGGTGAAGTACGCCAGCGCGAGGACGTAGATCCGTGGATCGCGGAACGCAGACCCGAATGCGTGGCCGCCGGCAGCCAAGTTCGCGTCCCGGTCGATCTCCGCCAGGAGGAGCGTCTTCTCGGATGGTGTTAGCCAGGGAGCATCCTGAGGCTTGTCGACGAGGATCCGGAGCGCGACGAGCCCGAGAAGCACGGCCGGCATTCCCTCCAGGAGGAACATCCACTGCCAGCCCCTGAGTCCGAGGACGCCCTGCATGCCTTCGAGGATGAAGCCCGAGACGGGTGCGCCGATCACGCCCGCGAGCATGCTGCCGCTCAGGAAGATCGCAGTCATCTCTGCCCGGCGACGGTTCGGATACCAGAGCGTCAGGTAGTACATCACCCCGGGGGCGAGGCCCGCCTCGAACGCGCCCAGGATCAGCCTCAGCGCGTAGAACGAATGGGGCCCGGTGATGAACATCGTCGCCGAGGAGGCGAGCCCCCACAGGATCAGGATGCGCGCCAGCGTTCGCCGGGCGCCGACGCGCTGAAGGACGAAGTTGCTCGGGACTTCGCACAGAAAATAGCTGACAAAGAATAGTCCGGCGGCGAGGCCGTAAACCGCGTCGTTGAAGCCCAGCTCCGCGCGCATGTGCAACTGCGCGTAGCCGATGTTCACCCGGTCGAGATAGGCGGCCACGTAGCACGCGAAGAGGAACGGCAGCAGCCGCCACTGCAATTTTCGATAGAGCGCGGCGCTATCCACATCATCCGTCGCGAATGACTCGGCCGGCGGCCGGCCAAGCACGGGCGGTTCACCTACGGGCGTCACGTCCATTCCTATGTCCTCCCTATCTTGTTCCGGAACTTCCGTCCGGTTCGAGGGCGCGCCGGGCGCATGCTCTCTCGCGCTCGCCCTCAGAGGCGCGCAAACCAGTCCTCTAGTTCGATATTGAGGGGGAGGAGGATGCGGACGACGCAGTTGTACCAAGCGGTCGTCAGGACCAGTTCCAGTCGCTCCTGCTCGTCCAGGAAGCCGCACAGTTCGGCCCAGAGGCCGTCATCGACACGGCCGGTCCGCGTCACGTCGCGAGCGAAGCGCATGACGGCGCGTTCGGAAGCGGTGAACAGGTTGTCCGTCTCGAACTGCGCAAGCCGCTCCAGCTTGGCTTGGGGCAGCCCGGCCTTCACCGCCGAGTTCCAGTGATGCGCGACCTCGTAGTCCGCCCGCGTCTCGAGGCCGACGGTCAGGACGGCGAGTTCGCGAAGTTGCCGGTCGAGCAGAGTGCTCTGGCGCAGAGACATCGCCATGGCGAGGACCCCGTCACAAAGGGCAGGAGCATTCGCGACGGCGAGAAAGACGTTCTCGACCGGCTTTCCCCGCAGCGCTTCCAGGCGGTCGAACAATCCCTGGTGATTTGGTCCGACGCTGTCCCGGCTGGCGTTCCCAATCCTCGGCACTTCGAGCTCCCAATCAGGGCGTTTGCGCAGGGTGGCGGACCATGAGGGAGGGAGCCGTCAGCCCAGGTCACAACCGTATAGCGCGCCGGGTTGCATCGATATAATGATATCGATGCATTCAATTGATCGATGCTGTCGATGGAACGGGCAGACCGATGGAACTCCGTCACCTGCGTTACTTCGTGGCTCTGGCCGAGCACCTGAGCTTCACCCGGGCCGCGCGGCAGACGCACATCACCCAATCGACCCTGTCTCACCAGATCCGGCAGCTCGAGGACGAGGTCGGGCAACGCCTGTTCGACCGCGTCGGCAAGCGCGTGTTCCTCACGGAAGCCGGGCAGAACCTGCTGCCCCGTGTTCTGCGGGCCCTCGGCGAACTGGACGAGGGGCTTCGGGCGCTCTCCCCCCAGGATCAGGTCCTGACCGGCCGGCTTAGGATCGCCGCTACGCACACTTTCAACGTCAACCTCGTCCCCGCCTGCCTAACCGAGTTCCTCACCCGCAACCCCTCGATGCGTGTGGTCGTGGAGGAACTCGCCGCTAGCGTGATCGAGGAGCGGCTCCTTGCCGGCGCCTTCGATCTCGGAATCTCCTACAGGCCGGACCACCAGCAGGATCTCGCCTTCGAGCCCCTCTATGACGAGCCTCTGGATCTCGTGCTGTCGCTTGACCACCGGTGGGCAGCCCGGAAATGGGTCCGGATGGCGGAACTCCACCATCAGCCGGTCGTGTTGCTTTCACCGGAATTCACCACACGCAGGCTGCTTGATGAATGCTTCCGGCAATGTGGCGCCGTCCCGCACCTAGTCGCAGAGATGAACACGATCGGTCCCATCCTCGGCCTCGTTCGGCGTATGAACATCGTCGCGATCCTCTCGAGACAGGCCGTCCCGGAAGATGGGACGCTGTTGTCGGTCCCACTGGAGACTCCCACACCCATGCGGAGCCCTGGCGTGCTACTGCGCCGGAACGAGGCCCTGCCTCCGCACGTCGCATCCTTCCTGCTCACGCTCCGTCGAGCCTGCGATAAGACCTCTCGCCCGCCGCGGCGGCTGTAACGGGAATGTCGTCGCGGAAGCTCGCCAGCGTGTCCACGACCCCTACGGCGAACGAGCCCGAATTGGAGTGAGATATGGCAGCCAAGCAGGTCACCCTCACCTTCGACAACGGCCCCACACCACATGTGACGGATCGGGTCTTGGGAATCCTCGACCAGGCCGGGATCAAGACCACCTTCTTCGTGATCGGGCAGAGGCTCGACGACCCCGCTGCAGCCGATCTCATGCGGGCCGCCCATACAGCGGGGCATTGGATCGGGAATCACACCTTCACGCATTCGGTGGCGCTCGGGGACCGGACGGCCCGGGACTATGCGCTCCGAGAGATCGAGGAGACGCAGCACCGGATCGGATCGCTGACGCGACCGGAGAAGCTCTTCCGTCCCTACGGGAACGACGGGCTGATCGGCCGGCATCTGCTGAGTCGTGCGGCGCTCGATCACCTCCTCGCTGAACACTACACGACGATCACCTGGAACAGCGTTCCCGGTGACTGGAAGGACGCGGACGGCTGGGTTGAGACCGCGATGGCCCAGGTGCGGGAGCAGGACTGGAGTGTCATGGTCATCCACGACATCGAGGCCGGATGCCTCGCCCGGTTGCCTGAGCTGATTCAACGTCTGACGGATCTTGGGGCGACCTTTGAGCAGGCGATTCCGCGGTCGGTGATCCTGACCGAGGCCGGTCGGACCGTATCGATGTCTCCAGACTTCATGGCCGATTGATCGGCGCGCACCCGCAGGACGCGCGACAGATTTGCCGGCATCATCGATCGATGTCATCGATTGAAACGATGCAAATATATCATCGCAACACTGCAAAGTGACCTGCTATGCTTCATCGCGAGACTTGGCTCGGTCGGGACGGCGCGAACTCCTCGAACAGGGTCGCGCCGCGGAAGCCAAGCTCGCGATGGGGGATTCGGAATGGCCGATGCGTCCACGCCGCGCGTTGCGATCGAGCAGGCGTCTGAAAACGAGCGAGCCATGATCTATCGGAAGATCGGCCTTCGGCTGATCCCGATGATCTTCCTCTGCTATGTCCTGAACTACATCGATCGTGTAAACATCAGCTTCGCCAAGTTGACGTTCCAGAGTGACATCGGTCTTTCGGACGCGAGTTACGGCTTCGGCGTCGGCATCTTCTACGTCGGGTACATTCTCTTCGAGGTGCCGAGCAACCTTCTCCTCGGCCGCATTGGCGCGCGGAAGACGCTGACGCGCATCATGTGCCTGTGGGGCCTCGTGTCCTGCTCGATGGCGTTCGTGACGAGCCCGGCGACCTTCTACCTGGCCAGGATCCTCCTCGGTGCGGCCGAAGCTGGCTTCTTCCCGGGTATAGTCCTCTACCTCACATTCTGGTTCCCCCATCGCCTGCGCGGGCGGGTGATGTCGCTGTTCGTCCTCGCCATCGCGGTGTCGGGCATCGTAGGCGGGCCAGCCTCCGGTTGGATCATCCAGAACCTCGCCGGGGCGGCCGGCTTCAAGGGTTGGCAATGGCTGTTCCTCGTAGAGGGGGCGCTGCCGGTACTCGTCGGAGTCGGCGCGTTCTTCGTGCTGAGCGACCGACCCGCGGATGCCGCCTGGCTGACGCTACGGGAGAAAGCGATCGTGGCGGCCGATCTCTCGTCCGGGACCGTCGAACAGGGACACGCGCCCGCGAGGGCCTTCCTGTCGGCCCTGCGGAATCCAAAGCTGTGGATCGCGACCTTCGGATACTTCTCCATCACCTGGGCGGGGACCGTTCTGAACTTCTGGGCGCCGACGATTATCCAGCGATCGGGCGTGGCCGACGTGTTCAGCGTCGGGCTCCTGTCGGCGATCCCCTATTGTGTGGGCGGTGCCGGCATGCTCCTGCTGTGCCGCAGTTCGGACCGGCGGCTCGAGCGGCGGTGGCATTTCGCCCTGGCCACCTTCCTGGCCGCGACGGCCGCCCTCGCCATCTCGATCGTCGCGCAGAACGTTGCGGCGGCCATCGCCTGCCTTGCCCTGCTCGCCATCGGCTATCTGTCGGCGACCGCCCTCTTCTGGACCATACCGGTGCGCTTCCTGACCGAAGCCGAAGCCGTGGGAAGTCTCGCCTTCATCAGCAGCATGGGGCAGGTCGGAAGCCTGACAGCACCAATCGCGTTCGGTTCTTTCGCGAGCTGGACCGGCAGTCTGGCCGTCTCGACGGGCCTCGTCGCCTTTGTCCTTGCCGCCGGCGGAATGGCCATTCTCTCGCTCCGCGGCTTGCGTTCGGGAGAAGGCTCTTTGTCATCGATGCCAATAGACACGAGCAGCGAGTTCGGCACGCGGCCGTGACATCGGTCTCTCATCGCGAGTGCCCGAATCTACGGCGGGCACCCTCTGAAGCGGACGCGCTGCTTTCGGCCAAGTGCTGTCATCCAGGCCGCCGCGGCTGCCGGCACGCGGTCGTTCCGAAAGCCCACGCTAGGCCGAGCTTCGGCCTTCAGGCTACGAGGACTGGACGGCGGCCTCCGCCGCCAAGCGGAACTGGTGCACTTGGGCTTGGTTGCTAAGCTATGTCCTCTCCGGCCCCGCAGCCCAGTCTTCGCGTGAGCGTCGATCTCAACCTCTGCCAAGCCTACGCTCAGTGCTGCTACGCAGCGCCACAGCACTTCCGTATCGAGGGGCACGAGGCACTGTTCTACGACCCCGCGCCCGCCGCGCGGGATCGCGCCGACATCGAACGGGCGCAGATCGCCTGTCCCGTTCAGGCGATCCGGGTCGAAGACAAAAGCCATGAAGGCGCATGACATGGGACATGGCCAGCCCAGCCGTGCGTTGGTGATCGGTGCCGGCCTTGCAGCCCTGCGCGGGGCCGAGGCGATGCGCGATGCAGGCTTCTCTGGCGCCCTCACGATCGTCGGGGCCGAGCCCTACCGTCCCTACGACCGGCCGCCGCTCTCGAAGCACGTCCTGACCGGCGAGATCGCCCCTGACGCCACCACCGTGCCGAGCAGCCTCGGGGAGGACGTTGACTGGCACCTCGGCAGCCCAGCTGTAAGCCTCGACCGCGCAGACCGCCTGGTTCACCTCGCGGACGGCACAGCGCTGACCTATGACCGCCTGCTGATCGCCACCGGCACCCGCGCCCGGCCCTGGCCGAACCCACACGAGGGCAGGCTCGCGGGGGTCTACACCCTGCGCGGCCGCGACGACGCAATTGCTTTGCGCAAGGCACTCACTTCCAGCCCGCAACGCGTGCTGGTGATCGGCGGTGGCCTGATCGGCTGCGAAGTAGCCAGCGCATGCCGGCAGCTCAGCCTACCCGTGACCCTGGTCCAGCCTGGCCCGGCGCCGCTCGCGCGTGTACTCGGCCGGTATATCGGAGCGATCGTCGGCGCAATGCACGAGGCTCGCGGCGTCGACCTGCGCCTCGGTGCGGAGGTCGAGTGGCTGGAGCAGGCCAACGGCCGGCTCGTGCGCGCGCACCTCGTCGATGGCACGGCAATCGAGGCGGACATCGCGTTGTTGGCGCTCGGCGCAATGCGCAACACCGAGTGGCTCGACGGATCCGGTCTGTCGTTCGACGCAGGGGGCGTCGACTGTGACGCAGACGGTTACGTGCTCGACGTGGATGGCCGCCCCGACACCGCGATCGCGGCGGCGGGCGACGTGGCGCGTTTCCCCCACCCGCTCTACGGCGGGCGCCGCATCGCGGTAGAGCACTGGGGCCATGCGGTCGCGCAAGGCGTGCATGCCGGGCGCCTGCTCGCAGGGGATAAGCCCGAGCGGTGCTACGCCGCGCTGCCGGCTTTCTGGTCAGGGCAGGCGGGCGTCACGCTCAAGTCAGTCGGCCTGACTGCCGGGGCGGACGCGATGACGATTGCCCAGGGCGATCCGGCCACAGGCCGCTTCCTCGCCGTCTACGGCCGAGAGGGACGGTGTATCGCGGCCGTGTCGGTCGATTGCGGGCGCTGGCTGCCAGCCTACGCCGAGCGGATCGCAGCAGCGGAACCCTTCCCGCCCGAAGAGACAGTCATCGATCGGGCCGGTTCGCCCGCCATCCTGGCTCCTGGCTTTTCCTGACGCGTAGGCACCGGATCCGACATGGCCGACGCAACCCTCCTCAGCCAAATCAAGGACTTCTCCAACCGCGCCGACCCGTACCCGCTGTACGCCCGCCTGCGGCAGACCCCAGTCTCGCGCCAGCTCGACGTGGGTCAGGGGGACGAGTCTTCGGGCGACGAAGCACGGGGCGTGTGGGTGGCAGCGAGTCACGACGCCGTCATGCGCTTGCAGAACGACCCGCGTCTCAGCGTCGAGACCCAGCCGCCGACGAAGCGCCCGCCCACCGGCAACCCGGTCACTGACTACCTCGTCAACCCGGTCAAGAACCGGATCACCGACAGTCACCAGCCGTTCCTGTTCCGCGACCCGCCCGCGCACGATCTCCTGCGCGTGGCCACCGTTCATCAGTTCACCCCTGCTCGCGTCCAGGCGATGCGCGCCCGCTCGGAGCGGCTGGTCGACGAGCTGCTCGACCGCAAGATGGGCTCGCACGAGATCGATGTCGTCGCCGACCTCGCCTACCCCCTGCCTGTCGCGGTGATCTGCGAGCTGTTCGGCGTACCGGAGGGGGACGAGGCGAGCTTCCACGATTGGTCGAGCCAGCTCGCCACGGCGGTGGAGCCTGGTGTTGTCGTCAGCGAAGAGACCCGCATCGAGAACGCTCGGACCTTCGACGCCATCTCGGATTACCTCGCCGACCTCGTAGCTGAGAAGCGTCGCCAGCCGCGCGACGACCTACTCTCAGGGTTGGCCAATCACGCCACGCCTGACGGCTACCGGATGGGCGACCTCGACTTGATCTCGACCGCGATCCTGATCCTCGTGGCCGGCCACGAGACCGCGGTAAACCTGATCGGCAACGCTTGGCTGACGCTGATGCGCCACCCGGACGAGTTGGAGCGCCTGCGCGCCGAACCCGGCCGTGCCCCGCGGGTGGTCGAGGAGGTGATGCGCTACGATCCCCCGGTGCAACTCGTCAGCCGCAAGACCCTGAGCGCCATCGATATCGCCGGCACTACGATCCCCGAAGGCGAGGCCGTCGTCCTGATGCTCGCCGCTGGCAATCGCGACCCGGCCGCGTTCCCCGACCCGGATAGGTTTGACCCGGATCGCGTCGGCACGCGCCACCTCGGCTTCGGCGGGGGGCTGCACTACTGCGTCGGCGCCCCCTTAGGCCGGTTCGAGGCTGAGGCCGCGCTCACTGCGCTGGCACGCCGCCTGAAGGCTCCGCGCCTGATCGAGGACCCGCCGCCCTACAGACGCCCAGCGACCCTGCGCGGACCGGAGCGTCTCCGGGTAGCGGTCGAGAGGATCCTTTAGCACGCGTCACCGTCTGAGCCGCCACTTTCAGCCGGCTGCTTCGCGCCCATCGCGGTCATTCAAAGCCGGAGGACAACTTCTCCGAAGCGGACACCACTGTGCCTCCTGGCCGACCGAACGTGCTTCGGGTCGTGATCGAGCAACTTGCGGCCCGCCACGACGTCACCCCGGTCGCTACGGATTGCGAGACCCTGCCAGCAATCGCGGAGCTCGTGCGCGCCCAGGCGTTCGCGACCGTCATGCCGCACTTCGCATTGGCCCCGGAGATCGAGCGCGGAGAGATGGTCGCCATCCCAATCGTCGATCCGATCCCGTCCTGGCGGCTCTCCGTCGTCGTCTCCCAGCGGACCCTCAACGCCCGCGGCAGCGAGGCTGTTGCCGAGGTTCTGGCGAGCGTAATTGGAGATCTAGTTGAGCGCTCCATCTGGCGAGCCCAGCTCAACCCAACGGAGCGTACCGCGTCTGCGCGCGCCCGCGCCTGAAAAACAGCCGTAACATCTTCAATGCGAGATTTGGTTGGGCGTCTGAGTGTGGAGAGCGGTGACAGCCGGACGATAGACTATAATTCATAAACGACCGCGCCTCCGACGGAAGATGCTCAAGCTGTTTCATCCGGAATTTTTCTGATAACAGCCTCATCTTCCGCCTGTGATGCTGGAAGATTGCACGACCCTCAGGTGCGATTGAGTTTGCGGCACCATAACCTGTCGCGAGGCTATTGCCGCTGTGAGGAAGGTTTCAGCGTTCGTCGGCTTCCCATAACGATAGCCCTGACCCTCATGACAGCCGTGAGAGGCAAGGAAGGCCTCCTGCGCCCCCGTCTCGATGCCCTCGGCGATGACTTCGAGCCCCAGGCTGCTGGCGAGCGTCAGGACGGACTCCACAATGGCTGCATCGTGGTTGCCGGGCGCCAGCTTCGTGACGAAGCTGCGGTCGATCTTCAGCCGCGTCACCGGGAAATCTTTCAGCGCCGTCAACGACGCGAAACCTGTTCCAAAATCGTCGAAGGCGATCCCGACGCCGCGGTCCAAGAGCACTCTCAGGGGCATGAGCATGTCTGGCTGTTGCTGCAGAGCGATGTTCTCCGTGAGTTCGATCTCCAGCGTCTCGTGCGGCAGTCCGGCGGAGCGGAGCGCCGCTTCGACGACTTCGACCAGGTCGCCCGCGACCAGCTGTTCGCCGAAGAGGTTTACCCCCACGCGCAGGTTGAAACCGGCTTGGCGCCATGCAGCGGCCTGATGACAGGCCTCATGGATGATCCATGAGCCGACCGTTCGAGCGTGCCGGCTGCCTTCGAGCGTCTCCAGGAAAACTGCCGGCGTGAGCAGGCCACGTTCCGGATGCCGCCAGCGAAGAAGGGCTTCCGCGCCTGTGAGTGCGCCATCTCTCAGGCAGACCTGCGGTTGGTAATGGAGCTCGAACTCACCACGCAGGGCGGCTTGCTCAACCTCCTCCTCAAGGCGACGCCGGACCTCGTACTCTTTCCGATCAAGCTCCGTGTAGGTCCGCACCGATCCGCCACCTGCGGCCTTCGCGCCGTAAAGCGCTAGATCGGCGTTGGCGAGGAGCTTCTCGGGGCCATTTCGATCCCCAGTTGAAGTGATGACGATCCCCGCGCTTGCGGCGATGCGCAGGATATGTCCCTGAACGACGAAATGCTCATCAGCTAGGCTTCCGAGCATCCGCTCGGCGGTGGCTTCGGCGCTTGAGGCCGCGGCCAGACCAGCGAGCAAGGCCACGAACTCATCCCCGCCGAGCCGTGCAAGCGTTCCCTGGCTACCCAACGCCTGTGTCAGGCGCGCAGCCGCCGCGCGCAACAACTCGTCGCCCGCGGCATGGCCCAACGTGTCGTTGACGTGCTTGAAGCCGTCGAGATCCAGCAGGACTACGGCGATCGGCTCACCGGTCTCCAGGGCACGTGCAGTCAGCTCCCAGAAGCTCCTCCGGTTCGGCAGGCCTGTCAGTCCATCCTGGTAGGCAAGCCGGCGAAGCTCCTCCTGCGCCCGTACCTGTTCGGTCACGTTCCTGATGAACGTGACGATCCCGCCGTTCGACGAAGGAAAGACGTTGGCTTCGAGATGCCCACCGACGGACTCGTTGAAGAAGGTAACCTGTGTGGGAGCCCGCTCGTCCATGGCTGTCTGGAAGGCGACCGAGACCGGGCTGCCGACCAGGTCCGGAAACGCCACCCAGAAATGCTCTCCGACCAGCTCTCGACCATCGAGCTGTGCGCGGCCACGGCCGTTGATGAAGGTGATGAGCCAGGCCTTGTCGATGGCCCAGACGCTGTCGGTCGTGCTCTCAAGCGCATCGCGAAGCCGCTTTTTTCGCTTCGCGACAGCCTCGGCCATATCGTCGAAGGCGCGTCCGAGTTGCGCGATCTCGGTCCCGGCCTCGATTACCCCTGCGCGTGCCTGGGTATTACCTCTCCGCCAGCTCTCCACCACGGTGGTCAGGCGGGCGATCGGTTGCCGGATGAACCTCACGGCGAACCACCAAGCCCCGAGCAGGGCCGCTGCCAGCGTAGCTGCAGAGACCGCCAGCACCCACAATCCGCGCCGGTATGCGCCTGCGAGAGCCTGCTCGTGATCGATGCCGACAGCCACGACGAACGGGGCTCCAGGCTGTGCAGCTATCGGAACGACCCCAACGATCTGGCGCCGACCGCTCGTCCATTCCAAGTCCAGGAGTGCCGGCTCCGCCACATCGACGACCTTCCGAAGCGGGGGCGGAAGGAGCTCCCCGACCCGTCGTCCGGACGGAAGATCGACGAGCACATGGCCGTAGGGACCCACCAAGGTCAGTGTCGATCCTGGCGCCAGAGGGCTGCCGCCAAGATCTGCGGCGAGCCGTTCGAGATCCAGACCAGCCGTCACGATACCGAGAAGGCGACCGTCTCCATCATGCATCGGCAAGGTGAAATGAAGCGTCCGGCGACCTGTGACGCGACCCACGACATAACCGCCGATGGCGAAGGCTCGCGTTTCGACGGCTTGGCGGTAACCGGGGCGCATCGAGATATCGGTTCCCGGCTGTGCACTGCTGCACCAGATCCTGCCTTCCGGCCCAGCCACCCCAAGAACGGTATAGACTTGGAACTCGTCGGCGAGACGGCGCAGCATCGGACCGCACTGCGTCTCGTCATGGTCTCGAATGGCCGGCACCGTAGATAGCGCAAGCAGCAGTTGCCGGGCGCCGTCCACAATCCGCTTCTGCCCGGCGGCAGCGAGTTGGGCTTCGCGCTGGGCCTTCGCCGAGACCTCCGACAGTTCGTCCTGTTGCTCCCCCGCAGCGTGCCACAGCGCCAGGAATGACGATGGAAGCACGCCGAGCATCGCCAGCAGAAGGAGGCGCGTAAGAAGACTCACTGCTCACTACCTCGCTTACTGGCACCGCAGCCGTGGCTCGTTCCGCCACTCAACCTAAAAGAAAATAGATGCGTAGCGGTCCGGGGCATTCGCGTTCTAGTTGAGGAAACTTAAACGCCGAGCGCAGTTTTGCCGTGACCTTAGGTAACAAAGCCCACACGAGGCACCCGTCTCGCGCGGGCTTAGCGGCATAGACCCGACATTTGGTATGCATTCCAAAGGAATGCGTTGTGTGGATCTCTGTTCATGCGACTTCGGATAAACCATGCTTTTCGGCAGATGTAATCATCTGCACAGTAAAGATTTATCAAACTCAATCATCTTTGTACCCCAACTCGTCCCGAATATGCCAGCTAACATCTCGTTCGAGGCCTACGGTAGTTCACGTTGTGTCAAGCGCAGCCAAATGCCCTGAGCAGTTGACTGGATCGGTAGGGTTTACGCACGAATGTCCCTTGATCCGGGACTGCTTGGTTGGACAGCCGGACACGTCCGGAGGTGATCACCAAGCGGATCTTTGGCCAATGCGCGGCGACGCGGCTGGCAAGGTCCAATCCGTTCATCGAGCCTGGCATTTCGATATCAGTGAACAGGATCGCGATGTCGTCGCGCGCTTTCAGGATTGCCCAGGCCGCATCGGCCGTAGCAGCCTCGACCACCGTAAATCCCTCATCCTCCAGCAAGTCGGTAGCCATCAGCCGCACGAGATCGTCGTCCTCGACAACCAGAACCACAACAGTTCGAGCAGAGGGTGGAAAGCCACGGAGCAGAACGTCTTGACGCATGTTGAGGTCCGCTGGACAGCATCAAGATCCACGATGCGGGCTTTGAAGACGTGCTCGACGTTCAACGTGCTTTGCGGCGGGCGCCAACGCTTGCCTGCTCAAGATCCCCAGTTCTGGGAGATTGTCCCAGACCGATAGCCTTGGCGAGAGCTGAACGCTGCGCCGCGTAGTTCGACGCGACCATGGGGTAATCTTTGGGCAGACCGTAGCGCTGGCGGTAACTGTCGGGGTGGAGCCCTTGCGATGTGAGATGCCGCTTAAGTGTCTTGTACGGCTTGCCGTCGACGAAGCTTATCAGAGCATCTGGCGTAATCGACTGGCGTATTTGAGAAGGTGTCGCCTTCCGGACCTCGGGTTCCTCTGGACTGGCCTGCGGTGCACCAGTGGCAAGGCCCTGCAGAGCCGAATGCACGGTGGCGATCAGAGCCGGCAGCCCACTGGCTGGCACCGGGTTGTTAGCCACGTAGGCCGACACGATCTCGCCCGCGAGGTCAAGGAATGCCGAAGCTCGCTCTTGATTGTAGTTTAGCAACTGAGGTCTCCAAATGTTTCTCGCAATGCGCGCGGCGGAACGACGTATTGCAGCAGGATGAGCGGCAAAGCGGCGCATAAGACTAGAGCACCGTCACTGCAGCTGGGGATGAGTAGTCGCCCTGAGACGCTTCAGAAAGTCGCAATCACTGATCCAAGTCAGCATGTCGGCCGTGTCGAAATAGGCATGGCGCACGCCCTTCCATTCCGGCAGAAGGCAGGACTGTGTTGCCTCTGCAGATGGCATATAGCTGGGGGACGAAGCGCTGGATCGGCTCAGCCGGATCAGATCGTCGGCCGTGCAAGCTGAGGGAGTCGTGCGGAAAATATTCTCGACTGACGACGTTCATCCCCGTGATCGGTTTGATTACTGGATGGGGATCGTTCGCAAAGCCATCATTCACAATGATGCGGCGCCGGCGCGCAGGACAGCCTTCAGGGCGGAGCTCTGCGCAGGATCAATTGGTTCGGTCAATCTTGCGCTCGCTCGAAGCTCTGCTGTGAAGATCTCGCATACGAAGCATCACGCTGGGCAAGCGAGCGATCGTCAGCT
This sequence comes from Methylobacterium sp. UNC378MF, assembly GCF_900103195.1. Classification (GTDB taxonomy): domain Bacteria; phylum Pseudomonadota; class Alphaproteobacteria; order Rhizobiales; family Beijerinckiaceae; genus Methylobacterium. The sequence goes on from NZ_FMWU01000014.1 coordinate 97,301, forward strand.
CTTCATCTTCATGCCTATGGCTGGATCGAAAGTCCTTCGGCAGTTTGGCCGCCAAGTCATACTGCAGCCAGGTCAGCTGGCGCTGATCGACCCACGGCTGCCGCACGAAGGACGCTTCTCTGATGCCTCAGAAGTCCTCACGTTAATCTTGGACCGCCACCTACTGGAGAGCCGTCTCGGCTCGATCCAGGATCTGACGGCGCGTCTGATCTCGCCGGATACGGCAGAAGGTCGTCTCGCATCGGGCTATCTCACGATGCTGCTGTCCCAGGCAGCTCGCCTGAGCTCCGCGGCCGAGGACATGGTGGAGACTCACCTGCTCGACCTGATCGCGCTCGCCCTCGGCAAAGCGGCAGAAGGGAAGGTGTCGCTTGGCTCCTCCACCCGTTCGCTCGTTCGCACGAAATTGTACGCGGCAATCGAGGCACAGCTATCCAGCCCGGCGCTCGACGCCGAAGCCGTCGCGAGCGCGGCTGGAGTGAGTGTCCGTTATGCCAATACCGTGCTCGCTGAGGAAAACACATCGTTGGGGCGGCTTATCCAGGCCCGGCGTCTCGCCCGGTGCCGGGAGGCGCTTGCGGATCCAGGCCAAATGCACCGAACGGTGAGCGAGATCGCGTACGGTTGGGGGTTCTCGGACATGACCCACTTTGGCCGCCGGTATAAGGCTGCCTACGGGCTTCTGCCCAGCGAGTTCCGCCGCCACTCGCGGAAGGCATAGCCTCACGGCCATGGCCGCCCGCTCCGTACGTCGAATCGGTTAGGCCGCACGATGCCACGGCATGGCTCGCGCCCGCTGGCGCTGATCGATCCACAGCTGCCGCAGGAAGGACGCTTCTCTGATGCCTCAGAAGTCCTCACGTTGACCCACCGTAGCGGTCCCAGAGTTTACACCTCGTCTCCGGAGGCTACCAAGACAGCGAGTCCTAGCCTCCGACCGCAGGTGCTAAACTAAAGCCTGAATTAATGGTCTTTCGCGCAGTCGATGTAACGATTATTGGATGGTAGATTGGCGTGAAGCTCCCGTCATCGATGCCGCGTATTGCTGTCGAACTTCGGTGCTCATGTACTCTCAACCTTCGGTGAGGACAGCCACTCGACCATGAAGTCGATGAACGCGCGCGTGGGGGCCGGGATCAAGGTTCGGTGGGCCCATAGCAGATAAAGGGGAAGCGAACGTTCCCGCCATCCCGGCAAGATCTCGACCAAAGTACCAAGTTTCAGGTGGGCATCTAGCATAAAGCTCGGAGCCAGCAGCACGCCGCGACCGAGCAGCGCCAGACGGACCAGAAACTCGACATCGGACGCTACGACGCGCCCCTGGAGTGCAACCGCGACCCGTTTCCCGTCCGGCGGCCCGAAGCTCCACCGCGTCGGCACTTCCGTTTGCGCGTAGATCAGCGCCTCGTGTCGGGAGAGGTCCTGAGGATGCTCGGGTACGCCGGCGCTCACCAGATAAGCGGGCGAAGCGGCGAGGATCAGCGGATAGATGGCCAGACGTCGCGACATCAGGCTGGACGTCGCGAGCTCTCCAAGCCGGACGGCTAGATCGTAATCTCCCGCCAGAAGGTCGGCTTTTTGCTCGGACAGGTCGATCTCGACGGTGACGTTTGGATATCGTTCGAGGAACGACGTGATAGCCGGCGCCAAGAGCGCGTTGCCAAAGCCGAGCGGGGCGGTCAGGCGGACACGGCCGCTTGGCTCCGCCTGACGCGCCCCAGCCTCAGCGTCCGCCAGCGCGATCTCTTCCAGCGCTGCGACGCAGCGATCGTAATAGGCTCGGCCCACCTCAGTGGGGCTGAGGCGCCGCGTGGTGCGACTGAGTAGCCTGACGCCGAGATTGGCTTCCAGAGCCTTCAGATGCTGGCCGGCCATCTCGGCCGATATACCCGTAGCGCGGCCCGCAGCCACGATGCTTCCAAGTTCCACGGCGCGGCGAAACACCGTCATGCTCACGAGCCTATCCAGCGCCATTCCAAATCCATGGTTCGGAGTGAACCTGCTATTCGAAGGATTATACCAATGAGCGTCGGCGCATAGCTTCTAAGGCAGCTTTTGAGCTTGGAGCAGAGAGATGCGTTCACAGACAATTTTCACCAGGGGCGCTGAACTCGTGGTCGACGATGCTGGCCGCGATGAGCCGGCGCTTATCTTCTTGCATTACTGGGGCGGCTCGGCGCGAACGTGGGGCACGGTCGCCTCTCAACTGCCCTCCAGCATCCGGAAGATCGCCATCAATCAGCGCGGCTGGGGAGGCTCGCAGGCGCTCGACGGTCGGTACGGTCTGGAGGCGCTCGCAGATGACGTTATCGACACTGTCGAGGCGCTCGGCATCGGGCGCTACGTCGTGGTCGGGCACTCGATGGGCGGCAAGGTCGCCCAGATTCTAGCCGGGCGGCGTCCACACGGACTCGCCGGCCTAGTCCTGATCGCGCCAGCCCCACCGACGCCGATGCAGGTGCCCGCAGAGGTTCGCGCCGGCATGTTGGCCTCCTATCAGTCGCGGGAAGGTGTCCTGCAGGCGCTTGATGTCCTAGTGGGAGCGGTGCTCGACGACACGCAGCGGGAGCAGGTTATCCAGGACACACTGCGCGGCGATGCGGAGGCCAAGCGATCCTGGCCGGAGCAGGGCATGATAGCCGACGTCAGCGCGGCGCTTACCGGACTAGACCTGCCCGTCGAAATCATCCTGGCGGAGCGTGATCCGATCGAACGCGAGGCGGCCCTGAGGCCGATCTTCGCTGAATGCCTGCCGCAGGCCACGCTCTCTACCATCCCTGACGTCGGCCATCTTGTACCCCTGGAAGCGCCTCACGCGGTCGCGTCGGCCTGTGAACGCGCCTTCGCTTCCATGAGCTGATGGCGATGGAAGGTGCAGCCGCCGACACCAGCACTCCGCGATGGAGAGCCTTCCACCTCAGGCGCACAGGGGGCAGACCGTGAGAGCTCGATGACCACGCATCGCATCGTCACCGTTCCGATTCCGCCACGAGGAATGGTGAACAGCTTCATCCTCGTCGGTGACCGCGCCGTATTGGTGGGCACGGGCGTGCCCGGCAGCATGCCTAAGATCCTGGCGGCCCTGGCACGCGGAGGCTTGGCGCCGAGCGACATCTCGCTGTTCTTGATCACCCACCGGCATGTCGACCATACCGGCAGCGCGGCGGGGTTGAAGCACGCCACGAGCGCGTCTGACGCGGTCCAATCTCTTGACGCGGAATGGCTGAGGCGTGGCGACGGCAGACTGCGGCCACTGACCGGCTGGGGCGGGCGGCTGCTCGACCGAAAGGTCTTGCCTCGCAACCTGCGTGTTGAACAGCAAGACACGGTCGGCCAGAGTCCGTCAGCTTTTTTGGCAAGCCCTCACCGAAGCAGACTGGCGGCTTTCGGCCAATTCTGGCGATGCTGCCGCATCTGTCCCCTGCCTCAGTCGGGTGGGAAGCGGTCACGCTGTCCAGCGCAAGCCCTGAGCATTGATCGCTCGCGGTTAGAACGGTAGACACTTCCTATGCGTCCGGTTTTCGCCCGCACCCTGCGAATGACCCGGCCCGACCGCATGAGGTCCGGCCGGAGAGGGTGACGCGCGTCAGAGCGCGATAGGCGAGAGCGCCGAACCCAGCCCTTCCGTGCCGTGCGGGAGGGCTTTTTCTTTGCGGGTTCGGCGCGTCCACTCCCTGCATACGGGACGCCCTCATGTCGCACCGCATCCTCATCACCAGCGCTCTGCCCTACGTCAGCGGTGCAAAGCACCTTGGCAATCTCGTTGGATCCCTCCTGCCCGCCGACGTGCACGCCCGCTTCCACCGTCAGATCGGCAGCGAGGTGCTCTTCGTCTGCGCCACCGACGAGCATGGCACCCCCACCGAGATCGCGGCCGCCCAAGCCGGTCTCGATCCTCGCAGCTTCTGCGACCGCGAACACGACCGGCAGGCGGACGTCTATCGCCGCTTTGGTCTCAGCTTCGACCATTTCGGCCGCTCTTCCGCGCCCAGCAATCACGCGCTCACCCAGCACTTCTACCGGCGGCTCGACGCGGCCGGGCTGATCGACGAGCGGGCCGTTCCGCAGATCTGGTCGCCTGCCGACGATCGCTACCTGCCCGACCGCTACGTGCTCGGCACCTGCCCGCACTGCGGTGCTTCCGATGCGCGGGGTGACCAGTGCGATGCCTGCGGTACCCTGCTCGATCCCGTAGACCTGATCGCGCCGCGCTCAGCGCTGTCCGGGGATACCCGGTTGGAGGTGCGCGAGAGCCGCCACCTGTTCCTGCGCCAGTCGGCGCTCGTAGATCGGTTGAACAGTTGGCTCGATACCCGCTCGGGCTGGCCGCCCTTCGTCGCCTCCCTCGCCCGAAGCTGGCTGACCGCGGACCTCAAGGACCGCTGCATCACGCGCGACCTCGCCTGGGGCGTGCCGGTGCCGCGGCCCGGGTTCGAGGGTAAGGTGTTCTACGTCTGGTTCGACGCGCCCATCGCCTACATCGCCGCCACCCAGGACTGGGCCGCTGCTCGGGGGCGAGACTGGAGAGAGTGGTGGTGGGGCGAAGCTGCCCGCGGGACCAGCTATGTGCAGTTCCTCGGCAAGGACAACGTGCCGTTCCACGCCGTCAGCTTCCCCGGTACCTTGCTGGGCTCGGGCGAGCCCTGGCGGACGGTCGACGTGATTAAGGGCTTTCACTGGCTCACGCACGAGGGCGGCAAGTTCTCGACGAGCCAGGGGCGTGGCCTGTCGTGCGAAGCGGCGCTCGACGCACTGCCTGCCGACCTTTGGCGCTGGTGGCTGATAGCGAATGCGCCCGAGAGCGCCGACGTGGACTTCCGTTCTGTGCGGTTTGCAGCGGACGTGAACAAAGACCTCGCCGACGTGTTCGGCAACCTCGTCCAGCGGGTGACGCGCTTCGCACGGTCGGCGTTCGATGGACGCGTGCCCGCGGGTGGCAAGCCGGGTGAGGCCGAACGCGCGCTGGCGCTGAGCGTCCGGCAACGCGTGAGCACCATCCGCACCCATCATGAGGCACGCGAGTTTCGACACGCTGCGGCGGAGACCCGGGCACTCTGGGCGGCCGCGAACGCCTACGTCCAGGCCGCAGCACCCTGGTCGTTGCTCCGAACAGACCGCCCAGGTGCTGCGGTGGCAACCCGTACTGCCCTGGCACTCATCGAGGTCTGCGCTACCGTGGCATGGAGCATCATTCCGAACCTCGCGACCTCGGCCATCACCGCGGTCGGTGGGGAGGTGAGCGCGGGCCCACCCCCGTGGCCGGACGATGTGGCCGATCAGCTTCTCAATGAACGACGAGCAGGAGTGGCCCTTGCGTCCTCGTTCGCGCCTGTAGCCAAACTCAGCGTCGAGGCTTCCGGCTTCGCAGGTTGGTGAACAGGAAGCAGGATAAGCTGTACCGCCCGGCATTGTGGTCAGCAGGCGTCGGTGGGGGCTTATCCGCTTTCCCATAGGGCTTTCTCTGAAGCGGACCAGCGGCTTTCGGCCAGACTACGTCGCGCCGATCGCCAACGCATGCAGGACCGGACATTCGGCTTCGCGCCCATCCCGGCCATTCGCTCGCTTCCCGTGGCGTCTCCAAAGCAGACTTGAGCTCACCATGAGCTACCATTCTCGCCGCCGTACTTCGGCCTGTCCCGTGGTCAGCGGAATGTCGGAGGCGGTCATGCCGATCCGCAGCACGCGCTGCGCCGAAGCGGAGTTGCTCAGGCTCATCAGGGGGGCGCAGGACAGGATCGCAGATTGCCACTGCAGCGCCGTCCGCATGTCGGGACCTTGATTGTGTGCCGACGTCGGATGCGCCGGCGGCGACCCCGTCCAGCCAATCGCCAGCCCCGCCTGGGGGCTACTGGGCGTAGGGACGCCGCTCACAGCTCAGGAACCGATCGATTCCGAGAACCCCGGCCGGTTCGTCGTTCAGGTAGCGATGGAAATTGCCCTGGCTGTCGGGAGATCCGGCCAACGCCCGCAGACTGTCCCACTCCTCCGACGCCTGCGCCGAACCTTGGCTGTCACCCCGACGCATGGTCGATGGCGAACATCCGAAGCTGCGACGGAACAGGCGGTTGAAGTGGGATACGTCCGAGAACCCGCATTCCGTGGCGACCTCCGTGATGGTCTGCGGCGAGTTCGCCAGGAGCCAGCGTCCATAGAGGACGCGAAGGTCTCGTGAGTATTCCTGGACGCTCTTGCCGACGAGCTTGCGGAAGACCCGTTCGAGCTGTCGCTTCGACAGTCCCACGGTTTGCGCGATCTTCTCGACCCGCTGAGGCGTGCTGAGGTTCTGCTCGATCAGCAGCATCGCCCGGCGGACCCGGTTGTCCTCGACGATCCCGGCGCTCGGCGGCTGGGGCTGAGCCCCGGCCGCGGGACGAGCCCGGTCGGTGACCATAATATGCAAGCTCTTCTGGGCATGTCCCGGACCAAGGTGCCGGTCGATGAGCCAAGCCCCAAGATCCAGGCTGGCGAGACCGCCCGCGCAGGTGATGAACGGGCCATCCTCCACGAAGAGTTGGTCCGCGACTGGGATCACATCGTCATGCCGCGCGACGAGATCGGTGAAGTGGTACCAACTCACGCAGCAGCGGCGGCCGCGCATCAGCCCCGCCTCGGCCAGGGCGATGCCGCCGGTGCAGATGCCGATGAGGCGCACCCCGGCAGAATGGGTCTCTCGCATGAAGGCGAGGGTCCGGGAGTTGTATGGCTCCCGGTCGAGCAGTCCGCCAACGACGACGATGTAATCAAACCGGGTCGGATCCGAGAACGTCTCCCAGGGCATCACCTGGATCCCGCAACTCGACGTCACCGGCTCCAGGTCCGGGGCCAGCAAGCTCCATGAGCAGCGCTCTGGTCGGCTGCGATCCCCCTCGTCCGCGGAGAGGCGCAGGATGTCGATCAGGGTCGAGAAGGCCACGAGGGTGAAGTGGGGCAGCAACACGAAACCGAGCGACAGCTTGCGACGGCTCGCCGCCTGCAGGGGTGTGGTCGGCAGTGTCCGGGGTATGGTCATGCCATCCGGTGCGTTTGCCCGGACTGTGATCCGGTCGGCCCCCTGCTGCAAGAGGCGGACCAGGGGCGAGCGAACAGCGGGACGCCGGCGTTAGTGCATAGCGCCGAAATAGGCCCGTTGTAGTTCGGGGTCGTCCCGCAGCGTCGCGGAGGAGCCCTGCGCCAGGATGCGCCCGCCGGATAGGACATAGCCGTAATGGGCGATCGCTAGGGTCTGGTTCACGTTCTGCTCGACGAGCAGGACCGTGACGCCTGTCGCATTGATCCGGGCGATCACATTGAAATTCTCTTGCACGAAGAGCGGCGACAGCCCCAGCGAGGGCTCGTCGATCACGAGGAGCTTCGGATCGGTCATCAACCCCCGGCCGATCGACACCATGGCCTGCTCGCCGCCGGACATCGTCCCGGCGAGCTGACGTGCCCGCTCCGCGAGACGCGGGAAGACGGCATGCACGCCGTCGAGCCGACGCCGGATCTCCCGCTCGGACGACACGCGGTAGGCGCCGAGCCGCAGGTTCTCCTCGACGGTCATCTTGGAAAAGATCCGCCGGCCCTCGGGAATGCAGCCGATCCCGAGGCTGACCACATCGTGCGTCTGCATCCCGTCGAGTTTGCGCCCATCGAAGGAAATGGAGCCCCGGTGCGGCGGTGTGAGACGCAGGATCGAACGGATCAGCGTGGTCTTGCCGGCGCCGTTCGAGCCAAGGATGCAGGTGATTCGCCCAGGGGCCACCTCGAGGGTAATGTCGTCGAGGACATCGACACGGTCGTAGGTGGTGAAGACGCCGTCGATGATCAGGCGCGCGGTCATGAATGCCCCAGATAGGCTTCGCGGACGGTCGGGTCGGCGGCCACTTCGTGGAAGCGGCCCTCGCAGATCTTGCGGCCGTAGTTGAGGACGACGCAGCGGTCGGTGATGCGCTCGATCAATCCCATCTCGTGTTCGACGATGATGACGGTCAGATCGCCACGGCTGCGCTGCACGTCGAGGATTTCGTCGATGAGCTGGTTGGTCTCGTCGTGGGTCATGCCGGCGGAGGGCTCGTCGAGGAGCAGGATTTTCGGCCGTCCGATGAGGGCCCGGCAGATCTCGACCCGGCGGCGGTCGATCATGCCGAGGGCGACGGCCGGCTCGTCGAGACGCCGGGCGAGGTCCGGGTTGAACAACCGGGCTAGATCCCGTGCCTCCTCGGCGAGGGCCGCGACAGTCCGCGCCAGAGTGCGGCGGCGCAGAAGATTGTCGATCACACCCTGCGGTAGACGCTCTTGTGCGCCGAGCGCGATGTTGTCGAAGACGGAGAGCGGCAGGCACAGACGCGAACGCTGGAAGGTCCGGGCGAGACCGAGCCCGGCGAGCGCGTGGGCGGGCTCGCGGGTGATGTCGCGGCCATCGAGGACGATGGTGCCGGCCGCCGCCGGGTAGATGCCGCTCGTCACGTTGAAGAGGGTGGTCTTGCCCGAGCCGTTCGGGCCGATCAGACCTAACACCTCGCCGCGCCGGACCGTCAGGTCGAGGGCGTTGAGGGCGAAGAGGCCGCCGAAGCGGACGGACAGGCCCTCTGCCTCCAGGATCGCGGGGGCTGCCGCCACGGCGCTCATGCCTGGCGCCCCGCGACGAGGGTCCGGGTACGGCGGGGCAACAGGCCGCCGGGGCTGAGGACGAGGACGAGGATCACCAACACCGCGAAGAGCAGAAGCCGGTATTCCTGGATGAATTGCAGCTTCTCCGGCAGCAGAACGACGATCATCGCGGCCGGCAGTACCCCCCAGCGGTTGCCGATCCCGCCTAGGATGACGATCGACACCATCATCAGCGAGTCGCCGAGGGTGAAATTGTTGGGGGCGATGAATCCGGTCATCTTGGCGTAGATCGCCCCGGCCATCCCGGCGAGCACGTTGCCCAGGGTGAAGGCGAGGATCTTCCAGCGGGCGATTCGCAGGCCGAAGACCTGGGCGGCGACCTCGTCGAGCCGCACCGCGTCGAGACGGATGCCGATCCACGATCGATCAAGGAGACCAACGAGCGCCAGGGCCGCCGCGGTGAGGGCGAGGCAGAGCAGGACGTAGTTGGCGTAGAACGAGAACGTCATGCCGAACAGGCTGAGGTCGTTCGAGAAGTCCCAGCCGAACAATGTGATCGGCGCGAGCTTCAAGCCTTGCGGACCGCCGAGCATCTCGTTGGCGTCGAGGAAGACGTTGAACATCACCCCGAAGGCCAGGGTCGTCAGGGCGGCGTAGTGGCCTCGTGTCCGCAGGAGCGGCAGGACAAGGAGCGAGCCGATCGCGACGGCGACGGCGCCCCCGAGCAGGATGCCCGCGAGGTCCGGGATGGCGATTCCCTCGGCCTGGCCGAGGGCCGCTGCGGTATAGCCGCCGCAGCCGAGGAAGGCCGCGGCGCAGAAATTCGAGAGGCCGGCATAGCCGAGCTGGATCGTCAGACCGAGACACACCGTGGCGTAGATCAGCACCGTCGCCAGCATCAGGAGGCCGAAATTGTCCTCGCGGAGCACGACGAGGATGCCGAGGCAGGCCGCTACCAGCACGAGCCGCGCCGGCCAGGGATGAGCGGCGGCGCCGCGCTCCACGGCGGCGATCACCCGGAACCGGGCGGCGGCGAACCACGCGATCCCGCAGGCCACCAGCGCCGAGAGGACGAGCCTCTGGTCCTCCGCATGGACCAGGAAGGCGACCGCCCCGGCACAGGCGGCCACGACGACCGCGAAGACCGCGAAATCCGAAGTCCGCCGGGCTCTCACCCCGGCCGCCATCGGCAGTGCGTCCCGGGGGACCTCGTCTTGGGTGGAGCGGTGGCGCATCAGCATCGGTACGTCATCCGGGCGGGAGGAGAGGTCAGACGCGCTCGCTGGCGCGCTCGGCCAGCAGCCCGGTGGGGCGCCACGTGATCAGGGCGATGACGGCGACGAAGGCGACGACGTTCTTGTATTCGCTGAAGGCCGGCAGGGCGGCGACGACCGCCGTTTGGAGGCCTGCGAAGAGGTAGCCCCCGAGGATCGCCCCCCAGAGATTGCCGAGGCCGCCCACGATGGCCGCACTGAAGCCGATCACCGCGATCAACAGGCCCATGCCGTAGTTGATCTCGCTATAGTACAGGCCGGAGATCACCCCCGCGAAGCCCGCCGTCGCCGAACCGAGGGCGAAAGTCAGGGGGACGACACGGAAGAAGTTGACGCCCATCGTTCGGGCGGTTTCCTGATCCTCCGCCACCGCCCGCATCGCGAGCCCGAAGCGGGTGCGGTTGATGATGTGGTGGACGAGGGCGATGAGCAGGAGCCCGGCCACGATCAGGATCAGCCCGTCGTAGCGGACGAAGACGCCACCGACCGTCGCCCCCCCAGGTGGCAGCAGGGCGGGGAAGCGCTGCGAATTGGTGCCGTTGGGGAAGAACAGCCGGATCGCCTCGCGGATCACGGTGCCGACCATCATCGTCATCAGCAGCAGGTTGAGGGGCGGGGCGGAGCGCAGGGGCAGGATCAGGAGGCGGGAGATCCCGGCGCCGAGGAGCGCGGCGAGACCTACGGCCGTCGAGACGGCGGCCAGGATCTGCACGCTCGTCGGCAGCCCTGCGGCGGCGGCGGCAGTCGCCGCGACCAGGGCGCCGAAGGCCCCGAACGTCATCACGTCCCCATGGGAGAACTTGATGACGTTCATCACACCGAAGAAGATCGTGAACCCCATCGCCACGAGGCCGTAGATCGTCCCCTGCATGAGCCCGTTGAGGACGTACTGGCCGATCGCGCTCATCGCATGTCTCCGATCGCTCGGTCTCAGCGGTGCAACAACTTGCGCTTGCCGCTCGCGTACTCGCTGTCCTCCCAGACCACCCACTTTCCGTCCTGCACCACGTACTTCGTGGTGAGCGGCGTGATGTTCTGGCCGTGGTCGTCGAAGGTGATCGGCCCGACGATCGAGGGCACGTCCTTCACGTCACCGAGCGCCGCGGTGATCTTCGCCCGGTCAGGCCCCACCGCCTCGATCTTCTGCATCAGCAGGTGGGTGGCGATGTAGGCGAAGGGGCCGTAGGCCTCCGGCGGCTCCCGGTAGCCCGCCGCCTTGTAGTTTTCGGTGAAGGCCGCGCCGCCGGGCATCTTGGAGAGGGGCGGCGAATCGAAGAAGGTCACGGTGCCTTCGGCGAGATCCGGCCCGACGGCGTTGATGAACGCATCGCCCATGATCCCCGAATTGCCTTCGAACTGCGCCTTGATGCCGAGCTTGTCCATCTGGGTCCGCAAGCGCGTTCCCAGCGGCGTGAGGCCGCCGAAATAGATCACCTCTGGATTCAGCTCCTTGATCTTCGTCAGTTCGGCGCTGAGATCCTGCTGATCGGGCGCGACCGCGAAGCTTCCGAGGATGTTTCCACCGTTTTCCTTGGTGAACTCGGTGAAATATTTGTTCATCGACTTGCCGTAATCGGTCGAGTCGGCGAATGAGACGAAGGTCTTGTAACCCTTTTCCTTCATGAACTGCGCACCGACCCGGTTTTGGCCGATCAGAATGCCGCTCACCCGGTGGATCTCCGGGTATTTGTTGGCATAGGTGATTTCGGGCAGCACAGCCGCCCACACCACCATCGGCAGCTTGAAGCGGTGGAACACATCGACGGTGGCGATTGCGGTGGCCGAGCAGTAATGCGGCACCGCCGCCGCGATGCTCCGGTCTGAGCCGAGCTTTGTCACGACCTGCACGCCGACATTCGGCTTACACTCATCATCCTGGACGACCAGTTCGTACTGGTAGGTGTGGGCCGGATCGGCGTTGAACAGCTTCACGGCAAGTTCGGCAGAGTTGCGGGCGCCGATTCCGTGCGGAGAGTTCGGACCGGTGAGGGGACCGACGAACGCGATCTTCACCGTGTCCTTGGCCTCGGCCCATCCTGGAATGAGAAGCGTGCCCGCCACCACCGCGAGGCACCGCCGCATGATCCGACCCATTCCGCCTCTCCGTCTGAATTCGAGGGCAGACTAGGCAGCGCGGCCATAAGCAGACTAGCACGCAAGCGCGCTGGCCCCTGAACGGATGCGCCATCGGTGCCACCGCGGAGCGAGGCGCATGCGTACCGACCCGATGACGGAAACGTCCTAGCTGTCGTCCGACGGAAGGGTCGATCAAGGACGACCCAAACCCCGGAAGCCCCAGCGGAGACCGCGCATGCCGTCCGAACTGCACGACCGATCGATCGTCATCGACGGCCTGATCATCTCTGATTTCGGCCGATCGGTCTTCGAGGACATGCGGAAGGCTGGGCTCACCGCCGCGAACTGCACCTGCTGCGTCTGGGAGAACTTTACGGAGACGATGCGCAACGTGATGCGCTGGAAAGCGTATTTACGCGACCATACGGACCTGATCACGCAAATCTACACCACCGCCGACATACGGGCCGCTAAGGAGGCCGGGAAAACCGGGATCATCCTTGGCTGGCAGAACATCACCGGCATCGAGGACCAGATCGGCTATCTCGGCCTGTTCAAGGAACTCGGTGTCGGCATCATCCAGATGGCCTACAACACTCAGAACCTCGTCGGCACCGGCTGCTACGAGAGCCGGGATGGCGGCCTTTCCGATTTCGGGCACGATGTGCTGGCCGAGATGAACCGGCTCGGCGTCCTGGCCGACCTCTCGCATGTGGGTCCCAAGACCAGCGAGGACGTGATTGTCGCCTCGAAGCAACGGGTTGCGTACTCCCACTGCCTTCCGGCCGGGCTGAAGGCGCACCCGCGCAACAAATCCGACGAACAGCTACGCTTCATCGCCGAGCGGGACGGGTTCGTCGGCGTGACCATGTTCCCGCCCTTCCTCAGGCGCGGGCTGGAATCGACGGTCGACGATTACGTCGAGGCGATCGAGTACGTCCTGAACCTGTGCGGCGAAGACAAGGTCGGCATCGGCACCGACTTCACGCAGGGTTACGGCCGGCCGTTCTTCGACTGGATCACACACGACAAGGGCTATGGCCGCCGGCTCACTGATTTCGGCGAGGTGATCAACCCAGAGGGCCTGCGCACCATCGGCGAGTGGCCGAACCTGACGGCGGCGATGGAGCGCCGTGGCTGGCCGGACGCCCGTATCGAACGGGTCATCGGCGGCAACTGGGTCGCGCTCCTGCGCGACGTGTGGGGAGCGTGAGGACCATGGGCAAGCCGCAGGTCGAGATCCACGTCGACGACGCCACCGGGCGCTGGTCCGTCGATGCGCTGCCGATGATCCTGGTGCCGCAGCACTTCTTCCTCAACAACCACTTCGCCCTTGAGACGGAGCTGGGGCCCGAACGGCTGGCCGAGGTGCTGCGGCCCGCAGGCCATCGCTCGGCCTACCATTGGTGCGAGATGGAAGCTGCTCATCACGGGCTGGACGGCCTCGGGGCGTTCCACCACTACATGCGGCGCATCACCCAACGCGGCTGGGGTCAGTTCGAGGTACTGGACGTTGATCTTGGCGCTGGCAACGCTTCGGTCCGCCTGCGGAACTCGGCCTTCGTGGACGAGGAGCGCCGACGCCTCGGCCGCAAGGTCTGCACGATGTTCGCCGCGTGGCTCGAAGGCTCGCTTGAGTACGCGGCGGCGGCCTCGGGCCGGACGCTGCATCTCCAGGCCCGGGAAGCCTACTGCGCTGCGGAGGGCACACACGACCATTGCCTGTTCGAGGTCACGCCGCGGGTATAGGCCCCGGCTCTTTCCTTTCCCGTGACGCCTTCGGCACTACCGACCGGCGGGGCGCAGGCCCGGCCGGTCGAGGCCCAGGAAGCCGATTTCGTGGCGGGTCCGCCCGTCGCCGCTGGCAAGGTCCGCCAGGATCTCGCCGATCACCGAGCAGAACTTGTAGCCGTGCCCCGAGCACGGCGAGGCGAGCACGACCTGCGGATGATCCGGGTGGTGATCCAGAATGAAGTGCTCGTCGGGGGTGTTGGTGAACATGCAGTCGCGCAGGGCCATGGTCGGCCCACTGCCGGCGGGGAAGTAGCGTTCCGCAAAGTCGCGCAGGAGGCGCTCGTCGGCGGCGTCCGGCTCCCGCCGCAGGGCGTCGGGAGCGCCGGTCTCGCCGAGGTGATGGTAGCGTCCGAACTTGAACCCCGGAACCTCATAGACGGGCAGTCCGTAGTAGCGCCCCTCCGGCACCTGCAAGTTGAAGACCGGAAAGCGCGACGGCTCGAACCAAGCGGGCTCCTGCGGCTGGAGCCATGCCAACACTTGGCGCTCCGGGGCGGCAAGACCAGCCAGGGGCGCGGCGAGGTCCGCCGCCCAGGCCCCCGCCGTCAGGACCAGCCGCCCGGCTTCGTAGGTGCCGTGATCGGTCCGCACGACGACCCCACCTCCCGGGGTCGCCTGCCAGTCGAGAACCTGCTCGCGAGCATGGATCTCCGCGCCGTGGGCCTGCGCAGCCCGGACATGGGCGACGATCGCCCGCTCGCTGGCCACGAGCCCGCCCTGGGGCTGATAGACGGCGCGCATGCCCTCCGCGAGCCGGTAGGCCGGGAACCGCTCGTTGACCGCGTTGGCGGTGAGGACCTCGTGGGGCAGGTCGTGCAGCCGGGCCGAGGCCAGGGCACCCTGAAAGACATCGCTCTCCTCGGCGCCGCCGTCGATGGAGCCGGTGATCACCAGGATTTCGTCGCCCGTTGCCGCCTCAAGGTCCCGCCACAGCGCGTAGGCCCGGCGCAGGAGCGGCACATAGGCCGGATCCTCGTAATAGGGCAGACGGATGATCCGGCTGATCCCGTGGGACGAACCCATGGCGTGGGGGATGTCGTAGCGCTCCAGCCCGAGCACACGCTGACCGCGCTTGGCCAACTGCCAGGCCGCGGCACTGCCCATCCCGCCAATCCCGACCACGATGACATCGTAGGGCGTGTCCGAACGCATGGCGGCCTGCATCATTGACCTGAGGGCAAAGGATCGCGCCCCGCGCATGGTCATCCCGCGGAAGGCCGGGGATCGGCTTGGACGCAAGCGGCGCATCGGTAAGCTGCATGCGCCACGAGCGGGGCCGTGCTTTGGCTACGATCCCCCGTGACGGACCGCAGGCGCCGGAGGACGGGCGTGCTCGCCCACTGCGGGAGGGGGCAGCCCCTCCACATGCCCCCGGTATCGCCTCTCCTCAGGGCATGGGCGCCGAGGGCGATCTCTCACACCCGGCTGGTCGGGCCGACGATACTCAGGCCATGTCCTGGATCAGGTCATGCCGGCGGGCCAGCAGAAGCATACCCTCCATGATCATGTGCGCACACAGATGCGCGGCCATGTCGTTCACGTCCTGCGGCGGGCTCACGGTGTTGAAGTCCATCGCCACGATGTTCAGGCCGCTCAGGCTGCGGATCAGCTCGATTCCCTCCCGCGCCGTCAGGCCGCCCCAGGTCG
Source organism: Methylobacterium sp. UNC378MF (assembly GCF_900103195.1). Taxonomy (GTDB): domain Bacteria; phylum Pseudomonadota; class Alphaproteobacteria; order Rhizobiales; family Beijerinckiaceae; genus Methylobacterium. Next base: position 112,681 of record NZ_FMWU01000014.1, read on the forward strand.
GCGTGCAGACACCGGGGGCGACGGATGGATCGAAGACATCCATGTCCCAGCAGAGATAGACCGGTCGTTCGCCCACGGTGCTGTGGAACTCGGCCATGGTCTGCGCGAAGCCCCGCCGTACCAGCGTCTCCGCGGTCACGACACGGAAACCAAGGCGGGTCGCGTGGTCGAGGACGCCGCTGCAATAGGTGAACCCGCGCACGCCCACGTGCCAGGACCGGGGGGCATCGACCCAACCCTCCTCGGCCGCGTTCGTGAACTGCGTCGCGGCGTTGTACCGGTCGTCCGGCTCATAGGGATAGGCGTCCGTATGGCTGTCGATATGGAGTGCGACGAGCCCCGGATGCCGGCGCCCCGCCGCCCGCATGAGCGCCAGCGATACCGAGCCATCGCCGCCGATCCCGACCGGCACGGCCCCCGCATCGAGGATCGCGCCGGCTGCCGCCTCGATCCGGGGCAGCGCATCGTCGATGCGCCCTGGTGTGAGGGCGACGTTTCCACAATCGACGGCGCCGAGGAGGCTCAGCACATCGACATCCGCCAGCGAGGGGTGGAACCGGCGGATTAGGCCGGATTGGCGGCGCACGGCGGTCGGGCCCTGCCGCGCCCCTACCCGAAAGGCGTGCGTCCCGCAGTCGAACGGGACGCCGAGGATCGCCGCCCGGCATCCGGGACCGGGGCTGCTAGCGGGAAGCCCCATGAAGGTTTCCGGCGCGGTGAACAGCGATTCGGTCAAGGCTGCGTGTCCCTCAGGAAGTCGAAGGCGGTGAGCGCGTGGACGCGCGCGACCTGCCCGAGTTCGGCGATGGTGGCGAACTCGTCGGGCCCACCCATGCCGTGGGGGGTAGGCCCGTAGACGACGGTGGGGATGCCGCGCATCCGGAACCAGCGGGCGTCCGAGCCGCCGACCCGCATGTTCACCGCGATCGGGGCGCCGATCACCTCTCCGGCGGCGGCGGCGCAAAAGCGCACGAGGCGATGGTTCGGGTCGGTGTGGTTCGGCGCGAAGTTTCGCAGCACCCGGACCGTCAGGTCCGGATCGTCGAGGGCGCCGCGGATCGCGGCCTCGACCGCCTCCGCCGCCACGCCGACGGGGAGGCGGATGTCGAGGGCGGCGCTGGCCCGGGACGGGACGAGGTTGGGCGATGTGCCGCCCTCGATCCGGCCGAGATTGACGGTGATCTGGCCGAGCGTTTCTGCCTCGCCGGCCCCGGCCAGGGGCTCGGAGATGGGACGCGACCGCGCGATCGCCTCGCTCACGGCGGCCGGTGCGATCACGGGCACCGCCGCCAAGGCCGCGCCGAGCCGGTCCAGCGCCCTGCGCAGCCGGTCGATCGCGTTATCTCCGAGGTGGACGTGGGCGCCGTGGGCGGGCCGCCCCACCGCCTCGACCTCGATCCAGAGGAAGCCCTTCTCGCCGAAGCGCAGGACGCGCGGCGAGCCGGCATCGCCGATGATTACCGCATCCCCCGTTGCGTGGGGTACGGTGTCGAGCAGCCACCGGGTTCCGAGGGGGCCCATCGTCTCCTCGTCTCCGGCCAGCGTGAGGACGACTTCTCCGGGCCATGCGTCCGCGACGTCGGCAAGCCCGGCGAGGGCGACGATGGAGGCAGCGATCCCGCCCTTCATGTCGGCGGCTCCGCGTCCGTACAAGCGCCCATCGATGGTCGCGCCGGCCGGATCGACGCTCCAAGAACTGGGTTCACCCACGGGGTATGTGTCGAGATGGCCGTTGAGGATGACCCGGCGGCCGGGTCCCGCGCCCCGGACCCGGGCAACCACGTTCACGATGCCCTCCGCGCATTCGTACTGCGCGATCTCGGCCGCGGGCACCGTTTCGCGGATGCAGGCGACGGCGACCTCGGCGACCGCGCGGATGTCGCCCGGCGGGTTGGGGGATGCGGCCGCGATCAGCCGCCGGGCGATAGCGGCCACCTCGGAGGCGCGGTCGATGGCGAGGGTGCGGCGGGCGGCGTCAGCGCGCGGCAAGGCGGCGCTCCCAGATGCGGATGGATTGGGTCAGCGGCCAACAGATCGCGAAGTAGATGGCCGCGATGAAGGTGAAGATCTCTAGCGGCCGGAACGTCGATGAGGACAACTCCATACCCCGCCGGGTGATCTCGCCGACTGAGATGACGGCGGCCAGGGAGGAATACTTGATGAGTTGCACGAAGTTGGCCGCGAGCGGCGGGAGGATGAGGCGGACCGCCTGCGGTAGGACGATGCGCACGAAGCTCTGGCCCGGCGTGAGCCCGAGGACCTGAGCCGCCTCCCGGTGCCCGACCGGGACTGCCTGGATTCCAGCCCGGAAGACCTCGGCGATGAAGGCCGAGGAGTAGATCGACAGGCCGAGGATGGCGGCGGCGAAGGCGTCGAGGCGGATCCCGAGGAGGATCGGCAGGACGTAGTAGGCCCACAGCAGTTGCACGAGGATCGGAGTATTGCGGATGACCTCACCGTAGATGAGGCTGATCGCCCGCAGGGGCCAGAAGCGGGAGCCCGACATGACAGCGACCAGAAGGCCGCCTGCCGTTGCGAAGACGAGGGTCAGCCCTGAGATGATGAGGGTGGTCTGGACGCCCGAGAGCAGGAACGGGAGGTTCGCCGGAATCACGTCCCAGCGGAATTGATAGGTGCCCATCGCCGGCGGCCTACGGCGCGACGATCGGGCCGAGCCCGTTCTTCTCGGCGAATTTGGCGAGACGCCCGTCGAGCTTGATCGTGTCGACGAACAGGTTGACGTAGTTGAGCCAGATCTGGTCGCCCGGCGCGACGACGTAGGCGTAGGGCGTTACCGCGAGCTTCTCCGGCGGCAGTAGGTAGGTGACGCCGGGGAACTCCTTCTTCATGCGCAGGGCGGTGGGGAAGTCGCTCATGATGACGTCGGCCCGGTTCGTCATCAATTCCGCTTGGCTGGTGGCCGGCGGCGCCACCGCGTTGACGGAGGCGTTCTTCAGGTAGCCGCGCATGAACGGCTCGATGTAGGAGCCGAGAGTGACCGCGGCGGTGATGCCCTTCTTGTCGATGTCGCCCCATTGCTTGATCGGGCCGTCCTCCTTCACCACCGCATAGACGTTGGTCACGAGGTACGGCTTTGAGAACTCGACGGCTTGCGCCCGCTTCATCGTTGCGCCGACGCCGAACATGCCGATGTCGCATTTGTTGGCCTGAAGGTCGGCGATGAAGGTGCCGAAAGCGGTCTCGACGACCTCGAGCTTGACGCCCATGTCCTTGGCCAACTCCTTCATCAGGTCGGCGTCGATCCCCTCGAGTTCACCGGTCGCGGGGTTGCGGAAGGAGATCGAGTAGTAGAGCGGCCAAGTGCACACGCGCAGCTTGCCGGACTTGGTGATGTCGTAGAGATGCGACTGCGTTTGCTGGGCATCGGCGGGAAGGGCCGACCCGAGAAGGGCAATCCCGGTCAGGACGGCCGCGAGGAGTCCGGTGAAACGACGTGTCATCGTGCAATCCTCCGTCTGAATGCGGGTGCCGATCAGTCCTCGAACTGTGCCAGGAAGCGGCGCGCACGGTCGGTGCAGGGCGCGGCGAAGAAGGCCTTCGGTTCGCCCTCCTCGATGATCCGGCCGCCATCCATGAAGACGACGCGGCTGCCGACCTTCTCGGCAAATCCCATCTCGTGGGTCACGACCATCATGGTCATCCCCTCGCTGGCGAGGTCGCGCATCACCGCCAGAACCTCGCGCCGCAATTCCGGGTCGAGCGCGCTCGTCGGCTCGTCAAACAGGAGGACGGCCGGGCGCATGGCCAGGGCGCGGGCGATGGCCACGCGCTGCTGCTGGCCGCCCGAGAGCCGGCCCGGATAGGCATCGCGCTTGTCGGACAGGCCGACCTTGGCGAGCAGCACCTCGGCCCGGGCGACGGCCTCGTCGCGCATTAGCCCGCGCACGCGGATCGGTGCCTCGATGACATTGGCCAGCACGCTCATATGCGGCCACAGATTGAAGTGCTGGAAGACCATGCCGATGTCCGACCGGACGGCGCGGGCGGCCCGCGCGACCGACCGGTCGGCCTTGCCGCCCGCGACGACCTGATCGTGCATGAGCACGCGCCCCTGGTCCGGTGCCGTCAGGAGGGCAAGGCAGCGCAGCAGCGTAGTCTTGCCCGAGCCGCTTGGCCCGATGACGCAGACCACATCCCGCTGGTGCAGCGTGAGATCCACGGCATCGAGGACGCGATGCGATCCAAACGCCTTTCCAATCTCCTGCCCCACCAAAACCCGTCGCGTCGAAGCCGCCATAGATCATCACCATCCGTGATGCAGACAGACTGGGATGATTTATCACCGCCTGTCACGCTCGAATTTTAGGCTTGTCTTAGAGGCGATTGCCGTCCGATAAATCACAGTTATGGATCTACGGCAGATCGAACTCTTCACTGCGATCATCGAGCACGGGAGCCTGACGGCGGCGGCTCGCACCCTCGGTGTCACGCAACCGGCCGTCAGCGCCGGGCTGGCACGCCTCGAACGGGCGGTTGGCTTCTCCCTCTTCCGCCGGGACGGCCGGCAGGTGGTGCCGACGCCGGAGGCGACGCTCTTCTACGAGGAGGCGGTCCGCGCCCTTGCCGGCGTCGCGCAACTGGACGATGCGGCCGCCGCCATAGCCGCTGCCGCGCGGGGCTCGTTGACGGTCGCGACCAATCCGAGCCCTGGAATCGCTTGGCTTCCCCGCATCGTCGCGGAATTCCAGCGGACGCGGCCGGACGTCCAGTTGAATTTGCTGACCCGCTCCTCGCGCGAGATCCGCGATCTCGTCGCGGCCCGTGCCTTTGATTTGGGCATCGCCGAGCCGCCGTTCGACAAGAAGGACAGCGTGCTCCGCCGCTACCGCTTCGCTGCCGTCGCGGCTCTCAAGACGACTCATCCCCTGGCCATGCACGAGACCTTGACCCCCGCGTTGCTCGACGGGGCGCCGATGATCGGGCTGCTCCCCGCCCACGGGACGACTCCCGCGATCGCCCAGGCCTTCGCCGCGCACGGGGCGGACTTGCGGATCATGGTCCGGTGCGAGTTCTTCGCAACCGCGTTGAACCTTGCGGCGGAGGGGGCCGGGATTGCCCTGGTCGATCCGATCGGCGCCGCGTGCCACGCGTCGCCCGACATCGCCATCCGGCCGTTCACCCCGCGCATCGCCTACGAGGTGGCCGTGCTGAAGCCGGCGCAGAGCGGTCTCTCCCGTCTCGCCGAGGCCTTCGCCGGGGAGATCGACCGGCACGTTCGGCCCTACCTAATGGAGCATGATGCGTGACGCAGCCTCTCCCCGCCTCCATCGCCGCCTCCATCCTGTCCGACCGCTTCCTGCCGGACGAGTTCGCGGCGATCTGTGATTGTGGCGGACGCCTCGCAGGCACACCCTCGGAGGATGCCGCAAAAGCCCTCCTCCGGCGCCTGGGCGAGGCGGCGGCGGGGCGACCGGCCGGAATCGTCCCGACGCCCTATGATGGATGGCGGTCATCCTCCGCCACGCTGGAACGCGTCGAGGGGGATCGGACCGTTCCGCTGGGCTGCCATCCCCTCGTGCGCACCGTCGCCACGCCGCCCTCCGGGCAGGAGGCGGAGGTCGTGGATGTCGGGCGCGGCACCGAGGCGGAGTTCACCGCGCTTGCTCCCCTCCTGGCGGGCCGCATCGCGCTGGTACGGCACGAATACATGTTCGCGCCTGGGCACATCCACCGCCGGTTGAAATATGCCTGGGCGCGGGAGGCGGGTGCCGTGGGCTTCCTGATCGCCGGGCCCCTTCTGACACGTCCGGTCGCGGGGTCATCCGGCCGGGGCCGGGAAGACGGAATCCCCGCCCTCGGGATCACGCCGGAGGCCGCCGCGCGCCTCGCGCCGACAGGAGCGGACTACGCCCGCGCCCGGCTCACGATCGTCGCAACGGAGTTCGCAGCCAGCACGGAGGCGATCCTGTTCGACCTGCCGGGGCAAACCGCCGAGACCGTCGTGCTAAGCGCCCATCTCGACGGACACGATCTCGCCGAGAGTGCGATGGACAACGCCACCGGTGTCGCGGCGGCACTTGCCGTGACGCGGGCGCTCGCCCCTCATGCGGGGCGTTTCCGGCGCGGATTGCGCCTCGCCTTCTTCAGCGCCGAAGAATGGGCCCTGACGGGCTCGCGGGTCTATCTCGACGGACTGCCCGAGGCCGAGCGCGAGACCCTCGCCTTGAACATCAACCTCGATTCGGTCGCCGGCTCCGGCCGTCTGACGGCCTTGTGCAGCGGCCTTCCAGGCCTTGCGGCCTGGGCTGAGCGAGCCACCGTCGCGGCGGGCGTGCCCGTCGGGACTTTCCTGCCGCCGATGGCCAACTCGGACCACGCCAACTTCACGCGGCACGGCGTTCCGGCCCTGCGCCTCGTCGCAGGCTTCGATGAGGGAAACTCCAATCTCAGGTACGTTCTGACGGCGGCCGATACGCGCGACAAGGTAACGGTGGGGCAACTGCGTCTGGCGACCCTCGCCGCCGCCGCGATGGTGTGGTCCGCCCTCACCGATGAGCAGCTTCCCTACTAAGGAGCCTGCCACAACCCTCCCGGACCCTCCAGGGGTACTCTTCATTGTGGGGAACGTCCCCGCAGCCATCGCAGCGCTCGTTCCACCGAATTGCAAATCGAACACGCGGTGCTCGCCGCAGAAGTTGCTCGAGAATCGCGTCCTTCGTAGGGCTGCCAAGCCAGTCAATCGCACTAAGCCAGAATGTCCGGCTCCAGTAGCCCTTCGCTTGAAAGCGGATTTTCCGCTTTCGGCCAATATCTAACGCCGCGACCCGCTCGCCTGAACGTCTCAGATGGGTGGATTTCTGCCCGTCCGCTTCGGGACGGCAGGTGCATCGAAACGGACATAGCCGTAGGACCGCACGCGATCCTTAGCAGACAGGCAGGTTGCCTGTGTGGAAGTCTCGTCCTGGCTCTATCCCATAACGGGTGGTCGGCACCTCCTGAGAGACAGGCTATGTCTACGACCACCATTCACCAGATCGCATGTGACAACGGTCGAACATGCTTGACCATCCACCAGCGTCAGGATGGCCTCTTCTTCTACACCGAAGATAGCTTTGAAGGCTGGGATGATACGCCCGCCATGTGGCGGGAAGGATACCCTCCTTCTGGCCTTTTCACGACAGCGGAGGAAGCCAAGGCTGAGGCCGAGGCTGTCTTACCTTGGCTGCGAGCGACCCGCATCTGACAGCTTCCCACCCCGAGGCGAAGTTGCCGGGCGGCTGACGAACGGCCGCTTCAGGGAGGTGCCCTTAGCAGGCTCAGCGGCCGGATCGGGTCGCTAGCGGGGCTGCTCGGGGTGGATTTCCGCCGATCCGCTTCTGTTGCGGCACGGCAAGGAAGCGGACATCGCCTCCGCGGCCACGCGCGATCCTCTGCGCACGCGGAACGCGTCCGCTTGCCGACCGCCGGTGGACCGTCGACCTTCGGGCTAAGCAGGCGGCTTCGGCCAAGTCGGCTTCAGCAAGGGGCTCGACGATGTGGACAGCATGGTTCATGAGGCCGTGCAGCTGGAGAGCACGGCCTCTTCGGGCTTTACGCCGCTCGCACGGTGGCGAGGAAGCGTGCAACCTCACCACTGAGGTGCTCTGACTGGCGCGACAGTTCCGAGGCCGCGCCGAGGACCTGGCTCGCCGCTGCCCCCGTCTCCTCGGCCGCACCGGCAACGCCCGCGATGTTGCTCGTCACGTCTCCGGTGCCCTGCGCCGCCTGCGAGACATTCCTGACGATCTCCTGAGTGGCCGCACCCTGTTCCTCGACCGCAGCTGCGATCGAGGTCGCAACGCCGCTGATCTCGCGGATCCGTTCGGTGATTCCGGCAATCGACGTGACCGCTTGGCCGGTCGAAGCCTGGATCTGGGCGATCTGACCCGAAATCTCACCCGTCGCCTTGGCAGTCTGCTCAGCGAGCGCCTTCACCTCAGAGGCCACGACTGCAAAGCCGCGCCCCGCCGCGCCAGCGCGCGCCGCCTCGATCGTCGCGTTTAGAGCCAGAAGGTTCGTCTGCCCAGCGATCGACGAGATCATTGTGACGACGTCACCGATGCGCGAGACCGCGGCGCTCAACTCCTGAACGAGGGCGCCGGTCTGACCGGCCTCAGTGACAGCGGTGCGGGCGAGATCCGCCGAGCCGGCGACCTGGCGGCCGATCTCCTGGACAGAAGAGCCCAGCTCCTCCGCCGCGGCCGCGACGGTGTTGACGTTGGAGGCGGCCTCCTCGGCGGCCGCAGCCACCGTGGTCGACTGGCTGGCGGTCTCGGTTGCCGTGGCGGTCATGGTCTGGGCAGTGGCCTGCAATTCGGTCGCCGACGACGACACCATGCCGATGATGCCACCGACGGCGGCCTCGAAGCCGTCCGCCATCTGGCGCATGCCGGCCTTGCGCTGCTCCTCGGCGGCCAAGCGGGCCTGGGCAGTCTCTGCTTCAAGGTGGCGGGTGCGGATCAGGTTGTCCTTGAACACCTGCACGGCGGCCGCCATCTCGCCGAGCTCGTCGCGCCGGTCGGCTCCGGGAACCGTGACTGACGTATCGCCGGCCGCGAGCGTGCCCATCGTGGCCGTCATACGGGTAATCGGATGCGAGACGCGCAGGAGGCTGAACAACATCGCCCCGAGCGCAAGGACAAGTGCGATCACCATGGCGACGTAGGTCACGCGGGTTGTGTCATCGACGTCGGACACGGTCTTGTCCGCCTCGCCCTGAGCACCCGCTCGATTGAGGGCCACAGCTTGTGTGATGATCTCAGACAGGCCTGAGTAGAGCTTCACGATCTCGGGCTGAGTAATCGCGCTCAGTGCCTCCGACTGGCGGCCTGCATCCATCAGCTCGACAGCACGCTTGCCGATGGCTCCGAACTGTATCCACTCTTTCCCAAACCGCTCGTAGAGCGCGCGCTCCTCGGGCGAGGAGATGAGCGTCTCATAGCGTCTGCTGACCTGTTCTGCGGCCTCGATCCCCGACAGGTACTGCTTACGATACTCGGCCAGCTGCTGGGGGTCACGTGTAGCAGCGACCAGCCGGTATTGGCGCACGCGAGTTTTGTCGACGGCTGAGTTTAACTCGCCGAGCGTTTGAACGGAGGGTAGCCAGTTGCCTGCGACTGTTGTCGCACTGTGACGGATTGCACTGAGCTTGATCAGCGTGATGGCACTCTCACCGGCTACAGTGGCTGCCAGTAAAGCAAAAAGGCCGCCCAGCGCGGCCTTGATCGAGATGCGCATCGTTGGTCCGGCGGATAGAGGAACGCTACGCGGCGTCCGATCGCATAACATCCACCAAGAGTTACCAGCATCCTAAAAGGTCACGAAGATCGCGTAACCGTGAGATGTATTTCTATCGAGAGAAGGCAGTTCAGCTGAGGAGGCGGAGCTGATATCACATCAAAGATCGTGGTTGCCCGCCCTCGAAGAAGGACACGAGCATGCTTGGCCTGAGTCAAGGCCGGCAATCCCCTGAGCCGACTTTGTATGGAAGTCGACGAATAGCGGCTCCTGAGAGGCCCGGAACTAGGATGAGCGTGCGCTGGTGAACCTTAAGGCGTTCGAGGAGGGCGTCGAGCTTGTCGAGCATGGTCGGGCTGCAGGTGTCGAGGCGGAGCTCGAGAACCAGTTTGTTTCTTCTGCCGGACCGCGCAGTCGGAGCGACCCTGGCCATGCTTGTCTATAGAGCAGGCCATAGCCCTGCAGGATCGAGGGCGTTTACATCAATGCAGATGTTGTCCATTGTAAGGACAGCGAGCAACCCGGCCAGTAGTACAGCCGTCGCACCAACTAACACCGGGCTAACCCGCTCCGGATCTAGCCAGTGCTCCCTTATCACTGCGCATCCAAAGGTGAACGCGGCCGCCTCCGTCAGAGGCACGACGCTAGGCAGCCCCATGTTGGTCCTCTCTCCTCCACATCGGCCACGAGCAGCGCGAACTCAGAAGGCGTCGGACGGTTGCCCATCCTCAAGATGAACCTTGAGCGTCAATTCGCGGGTATCTATCCGCGTCTGAACCTTCGCCTCCAGCCTCGGCGGACTTGTCAGCATAGTGACCCAGAACGCTCCGGTAGCCAAAGCAAAAGCGGCTATTAGCATCAGAATTTTTCGCATTCTGTATCTCCCAAATCAGTGGATTCAACACTTTCTTCAACACGACAGATGAGATTGGGATCTATAAGTGGAATATTTGGATATAACTGCCATAAACGCAGTCCATTAGATCAACAATGGCGCAATTAGATCGCGATATGCCCGAAATATTCGGAAATACAACCTATCTATCGCCCTTCAAGTAATGCATATGTGAGTATCGCATGCTCGATATGTTGAGCGCATCCTTCAATTGAGGGATGCGTCTAAGCTGAATTCGGCGCAAGGAGGCGCGGCAGTTGGCGCTTCCAAATGGTGCTGGTTGCTGCAGGCCGTTTGTCCGCTTCCCCTTTTCGGCGGCTCTCCTTTTGCATATCCAGACCGTAGTCCGCCGCCTGTCGCCGCCCGCCGGTGTAGCGCTGCCGAGCTTGACGGCGTATCCGGGCTGTATGGCCAATCAGGTGAAGCAACAGCCTCAGGATTAAGGTCTCGTCCTCTTCGGCGTCGTCTTTCGGGACTTCGGCCGCGCCCCGCGCCGGAGCGTACTGATGTCGATCCTTGGCGGTCTGGATGGTGGTCAGCAGGCGCACGATCTCATTGAGCAGCAAGAAGCGGAGATCTCTCAAAAGGCAGGTCTGCCTTCGCTGGCGATCCAGAGATTGAATCGAGCTGCCATAACAGAGCCGACGCTCGTTCGCGCGGGATTTGCGGCGCCCACAACTCGGCAGCGAACCGCGGCTCCTTCAGATCAGCAGGTGCCGATCGCCTCCCCAGCTGCGAGCTATGGCCGAACGGTGCACAAGTAGGTCGTCACCGACTGCTTGCGATCCCGAGCCCGAGTTGCTGAAGAACTGAGGAGCGGCCGCTTTGGAGTAGCGCGATCGGCGTTCCTTACGGCCGGGTTGGGTCGCTACCGGAATGGCTGCTCAGCGTGGATTTCCGTCGGTCCGCTTACGACCTGAAAGGCATCAAAGCGGAAGTTGCCCCCCGCTCACGACCGAAGCGGACGGCATCCGCTATTGGCACATTGCGTCGACCGTCTTCGCTTCCTTGTAGGCGATGACGGCAGCCGGCTTGATAGGGATCAGCATCCCACCATGCAAAAACGCCTGTAGCTCGCATCGCCGGATCATGTTGCGGACGTGCTGCGCGCTGCAGCGCCACTGCTCGGCCAACGACACAAGGTCGCAGACTTGAGGGCGTCTTGGATAGTCCTCAGACGGCGCAATCCGGGCGGTATGGCGACGTCTGACATCTTTTCAAGTCTGGATCCTCTCCGCATTATCTTTGGTCGGCTGCTTCTTCTGCTGGGCCCTGCTCTTCCCCCGCAAGGAGGGATTCAAGTCTTTCCATCCGGTAAAGCTCTCGGCGTCCTCAGGCCGGCGCAGCACGCCGAAGGCAGCGTCCAGCTTTCGCAGAACCCAGACGAACCCGAGATCCGCTGCCGAAAAGGCCCGGACACCTGTCCATCCCGCACCAACTCGTCGAACTTGGCTGCGCCTACCCCACTGTAGCGGGCAGCCTCCTGCCGGCTCAGCCCGCGTCGAGGCACTACCTTGACGGGGACCACGGCTGGGGCGTCGGGAGCCTCGGGGTGGCACTTCGGCATCGCAGCTGAGCCCTCTTTCGGCTTGATCAGAGTGGCGTGGACGGGGCGCGTGTCGAGTCAACCAATCTGTTGACGAATTCCCTCACGCCGAGGGCAGCCTGATCAAATTACGCAAAGGCAGGCAGCCTCGCTGGCCCAGCCATCAAGGTTAAATCTTCGTCAACCGGTTTGCCAGCTATGATCTGGAAGCTGCCGCTGGATGCTGCGCAGCGTATTGACGTAGGCCCTGCGATGAAGATCTCGGTCCGTGCGCTCCTATCAGGCCTGTTTGGCCTGATGTGCATCATCGCCCTGTGCCTCGCAGGCGGCGGCATCAGACAGGCCCTCACGGCCGGAGAGAGTGCGAGTGAGGTCGCCAAGCTGGCTCAACTCGACAAAGCTATCTTCGAAAGCTTCGCTTCCACGCGTCTCGAATGGGGCTCCTCGTCAGCCGCACTCCTGATCGGAAACGATCGGAACGCGAATGAGCGCAAAGCCGCCCTGGAGTACCGTCAGGTCGCCACGAAAGCGCTGGAGGCCGGCCTGAACGGGTTGGCCGGCCTGTCACTGGATGGCGCGGGCCAAGTCCATCGCGAACTCGCCGCCACCTACGACGATTGGAAAGCGGTCCGCTCAGAGGTTGACCGCGGCCTCGGGCAGGAGCTAGCCGCACGCGACATGTCGGTGCGGACCCGACTTGATCAACGGCTGGAGCCGGTGCTGGTCGCGCTCTCGAAGGGAGCCAAGCTTCTGGGGCGGCGCATGGTGGCGCTCGATGCAACGACGTTTCCCCTCATTCAGATCGGCGCGACCGCGTGGCAGGCGCGGCTCAACGCCGGTCTGCTCCGGTTCCAGGTGCGGACGATCCTGGCGCAGAACAGAGCGGTGCGGCCGGAAGAGGCGACGACGCTGCGCGAATATGCGCACCAGGTCACGTCCGGTCTCGCTGTCATGACCGACCTGATCGACGAGCACACTCCCGCCGAGCTGCGCACGGCCTTGACTGCCGCGCAGAACAGCTTCTCTGGAAGCGCCTTCGTGAATCTGCGCAAGGACATCGACACCTCAGCTGTGACCGGCCAACCGCTCGCCTTCAGCATGGAGACGTGGCTGAAGCTGGCCGGCGATGCGCAGTCGAACGTCTTCGCCGTTGCGACTGCCGCGATGGAAGTCCTGGCTGCTCAAGCCACCGCTTCAGCGGGTCAGGCTTGGACTTGGATGCTCATGCTCACCGGGATAGCCGTCGGCATACTCGCTGTTGCCATTGTCAGCTTCCTGATCCTGCAGCGGTGGGTCTCCCAACCCATCGTTCGCCTGGAAGAAGCGATGGGTAACTTGGCTGCTGGTGACAGCACGGTCGCTGTCCCGGGTATCGGACGCCATGACGAGATCGGCGCAATGGCGTCTGCCGTGCAGGTGTTCAAGGACAACCTGATCCGCACCCGCCACCTTGAAGCAGAGACTGCCCAGGCCCGCTTGGCCGCCGAGGAGCAGCGCAAGGCCGGCATGCGCCAGATGGCGGACGGCTTCGAGCAGGCTGTCGGCGGCATCATCGGCATGGTGTCTTCCTCGGCTACCGAGTTGCAGGCCACCGCGCAGACCATGACCGCGACGGCGACGGAGACCGCCAGCCAATCGACGACCGTGGCGGCTGCTGCCGAAGAGGCCGCCTCCAACGTCAACACCGTAGCTGCAGCGGCGGAGGAGCTGGGCTCCTCGGTCCAAGAGATCGGCCGACAGGTCGCAGGCTCGGCCGAATTGGCGCAGCGCGCCGTGCACGAGGCCGACCAGACCGGCACCTTGGTGCAGGAGCTGAGTGTGGCCGTGTCCCGGATCGGCGATGTGGTGGGGTTGATCTCGACCATTGCCGGGCAGACCAACCTTCTGGCGCTCAACGCAACCATCGAAGCAGCGCGCGCGGGGGCGGCGGGGAAGGGCTTTGCGGTGGTGGCCTCGGAAGTGAAAGCGCTGGCGGAGCAGACCGCGAAGGCCACATCGGAGATCTCGGGACAGATCGCGCAGATCCAAGCCTCGACGGGTCAAGCAGTGACGTCGATTGCGGGTATCACCGGCCGGATCCGAGAGATCAGCGATGTCGCCACTTCGATCGCGGCCGCCGTCGAGGAGCAGGGTGCAGCGACGCGAGAGATCGTGCGTAATGTGAGCCAGGCGGCAATGGGCACAGGCGAGGTGACCAGCAACATCGCCGGTGTGGCTGGCGCCGCCGAGGAGACCGGGGCAGCGGCGAGCCAAGTTCTGGGCGCGGCCTCGGAACTGTCGCGTCAATCCGAGCACCTCACCGCCGAGGTCGGGCGTTTCCTCGCAACTGTTCGGGCGGCCTGAGCGAGGGTGACTCGTCACTTTAGCTGAAGCCACCATCGTCGGAGGACCGTCCCCGTCCACATTTCGGGGGCGGTCCTTTTTCATCCCTGACCGCAACTAGCCGCCTGTCGCCGCCCGCCAATCTGGCGCTGCCGAGTGTCCGTCGTCAGATGATTTGAGACGGCTTGAGGCGCTCAGGAACGGAGGCTCTGGTCCACCTGGGTTGAGAGGTTAGGCAGCGTGCGCGTGATGGCGTAAGCGGCGGTCCATGAGGGTCTGGCGCTTGATCCGCGCCCGGTCCTGCAGGATGGCCTCGCCGCGGCCGAAGTAGACGTCGGCAGGGGTGAGGTTGCCCAGGCTCTCGTGAGCCCGGAGATGGTTATAGTGCTCGACAAAGGCGGCAACCCGCGCCTCCAGTTCGCCGGGCAGGTAGGCGTGTTCGAGCAGGATGCGGTTCTTGAGCGTCTGGTGCCAGCGCTCGATCTTGCCCTGCGTCTGAGGATGGCGGGGCGCACCGCGGATATGGGTCATGCCCCGGCTGCCGAGCCAATCGGCCAGATCACCCGCGACGTAGCTCGATCCGTTGTCGGTGAGTAGCCGTGGCCGATGCACCACTTGCACGTGGTCGAGCCTGGCCGCCGCCAGCGCCAGGTCGAGCGTGGCGGTGACGTCGCTGGTCTGCATCGTCGCGCACAGCTTCCACGCCACGATGTAGCGTGAGAAGTCATCCAGCACCGTCGAGAGATAGTACCAGCCCCAGCCGATCACCTTCAGGTAGGTGAAATCGGTCTGCCAGAGCTGGTTAGGCGCGGTAGTCTTGTCGTGGAACTCATCGGAGGCTTTGACCACGATGTAGGCCGGACTGGTGATCAGGTCCTGGGCCCTGAGCAGGCGGTAGACGGTGGCCTCCGAGACGAAGTAGCGCCGCTCATCGGTGAAGCGCACCGCCAACTCGCGCGGGCTGAGCTCCGGCTGCTCCAGCGCGAGGGCAACGATCTGATCGCGAACCTCGGCGGGCAACCGGTTCCAGACCCGGCTGGGTCGGGACGGGCGATCCGCCAATGCCTCGGGGCCGCCACGCTGGAAGGCGTCATACCAGCGGTAGAAAGTGGCGCGCGGGATGCCGAGCTTCTCCAAGGTGGCGCGCACCGGCAAGTGGGATTGCTCGACCAGCCGGATGATCTCCAGCTTCTCAGAGGCCGGGTACCTCATGCCTCGTCGTCCCCAGCCCCGGTCATACTTTTTTTCAGCGGGCGGTTTTCCAGGACGAGATCGGCCACAACCTCCTTCAGCGCACCCGCCTCGCGACGCAGGTCCTGGACCTCGTCGGCGGTCGCGGCACGGGCCGTGTCGCCGGCCAGCCGCTTCTTGCCGGCCTCCAGGAACTCCTTGGACCAGCCATAGTACATCGAGCTGGCGATGCCCTCGCGCCGGCACAGCTCGGCGATGCTGTCCTCACCGCGCAGCCCTTCCAGCACGATGCGGATCTTCTCTTCGGCCGAGAACTGCCGGCGCGTGGCGCGTCGGATGTCCTTGATCACGGCTTCTGCCGGCTTCCGCGCCGGCCCGGATGACTGTTTCATCTTCGCTCCTGGGGGCTACGATGAACCAGCCATCCTCCGTTCGTGAAGACCCTCAATCTGTCTCAGGAGTGCTGACGGCGGACACTGCTTCTGAGCATCAGCAATGACGCCCGCAGCGACCGGGATGGGTCGCTACCAGACGGACCGCTCGGGGTTTGTATCCTGCCAGTCCGCGTCCGAGCGCAGTTATGCGAGAAGCGGGCCGCAGAGGATAGGCTTCTTGCCGTATCAGCTTTGGCCGAGGCGCTGCTTGGCTTCAGGCGTGACTGGAGCGAACAAGTTAATGAGCGTGCCGTCTGGGTCGCGCAGTAACAGCGAGCGGTTGCCCCACGGCATCGTTGTCGGCGGCTGCACCACCGTCACATCGATACTAGACGCAATCCGTGCCTGTTCCGTATCCACGTCGCCGACTTGGAACTCGATAATCGCGCTTCGGTTGGCTGCGGCCTCGGCGACGGCGTCCAAACCGGATAAGGCCAGCGTGCGCGTGCTTTGGATCGCCAGCGTCGCGCCCGGCGTGCGGATCTCGGCGAAGTCAGGCGTGTAGTGCGTGGCGGGAAGCCCCGTCACAGCCTCGTAGAAGGCGACGAGGCGGTCGAAATCGGCAGTGACGATACGGGTCGAGGCAAGTTGCACGCTTTCCTCCTGAGCGAGCGCGGCTTTGCGGCCGCCAACGATGGGCGTAACCGAGCCCTGCTGACACCGTTCTGTCAGCAGAGATGAGCCGATGCGCCGCGCCGATCGCCCGTTGCAGATCATCCAGATCCTGCGCCGCTCGGCGCGACCAATCACGGCCGCGGTGCTGGCGGAAGAGCTCGAAGTGACCGTCCACACGGACGTAGGCAGCGGAACGCTTGACCGCGAGGGCCTTGCCCAGCGTCGTCTTGCCTGTGTTGGGTAGTCCGCAAGGACGACGAGTATGCGGCTCCAGCGCTCTGCTACGTCCGCTTATAGGGGCAGCCGCGGCGGTCGTGAACGAACGCGTTGGGTCGCTATCGGAAGGGCTGCTTCGGTTGGTTCATTGCCGTCCCGTTTCGGGGCGGTGATGAAGGGAGGCGGATGTCGCCGTGCTTCCTGACGCCCCTTAGCGGTCCTTACTAGCTCGGTCGTCAACGTCCTCGCTTGACCGGAATGGCCGCGCGGCCTTCCAGAAGCCGATCAGCCCACAAAGAAAAAGTAAGGCTGCAGATAGAGCACACGATAACTGTCGCCAGATCGGCTGCCAATCATTCTGGTAACTCAATTTTGAAGTAGCGCTCTTCCAGCTCGGGTCACCGACTCTCACAGTGTACCAACTCAAAATAGCAGCGCATACAATAGCGTATAGCCCCATAGCGGCCCACTTCGCCCGCCTTTTGAGGCCGGGGGGATCCGTTTCGGGGAGCAGGAAAGGCATACGTTGCGGTATCGCAGAAGACATCTGATCTTAGCTGAGATCGTAAGAATGTCTGCTTACCGGAAGCGGCGTTGGCGATCCAGGCGACCGGCATGGGTCGCTACCGGAATGACGGCTTGGGGCGGATTTCGGCTGGTCCGTTTTCGGGCGGCCATGTTTAAAAGCGGACGGCCTCGCCGTTCCTGCTCACGACCCCAAGCCGACCCTCAAAATGTCCGCCTCCTAGACCGACCGCAACGCATAGCCCTGCTCATTGAAGGAAATCAGGTCGCGTTGACCGGGAACGGCATCAGGCTGTGTCTGCCCCTTTCTGGAGATTGCGATCCCGTTGGTCACGCAGCCGAAGGAGCCGCTTCAGCTTCGCTACCAACAGCCCTGCGGCCTCCGATTTGTCTCGCCCCTCTTGGTGCAACTCGCGCAGACGCTTTAGCAGAGCGGTGACCTCCGCGTCGGCCGCCACGATCTCCGCATTCTTTCGCAGCAGTTCTTCGATCCAGAAGTCCGACATGCTCCTACAGAAGCTTCTCGCGGCAGAGGCCACCCGCTGTCTCGGAGAGGCCGTCATCGCCCCCTATCTCACGACCTCGTGAGGTATGGTACTTGCTGTACATGATATCGGTCCGGCATGGGGGAAGCCATCCATGCCTGATGAAAAGCCCGTTGCGACGGCTGTGGCTGTCCGCGAACTGATCGATATCAAGTTCATCGACGGGGGCGATACCGTCGCTGCCCGCTTCATCGCGGCAGATGGCCAGACTGTCGGCGTGGTCATCCCACGAAGGGTGTTTGCCGAATTGCAGGCGAAGGTACCTGATGGCTCGGATCATAAGCGCTAGGCCGGGCTTGTATCGGACAGCTGGCCAACGACCGCTTTGTAGAAGCGCCGCTGGTCAATCGGGTGGCTGGGTTGGGTTGGACGCGGAAGGGCAGCTTGGGGTGGTTTCGCGACCGTCCGCTTCCATGTGGCAGCTGCAATGAAGGGGACGTCGCCGCGCAGCCAGATGTCGGCCCTTCTCACGCGTTTGAAAAACTCGCGTGTCTGCAGCCTAAACATCGCAGAGCAGCGGCGTTCAGAACCGAGCGATGATCTGCGCCCTGATAGTCCGGGGAGCGCCCGGCGTGATGTTGTTGTTGTTGTCTGCCGTGGAAATGTAGCGCCGGTCAAACAGGTTCTCGATGTTGACCTGAGCACGGATCGACTCGCTGATATTATAGAATATTCCTAGATCGATCCGCGTATACCCCGGCAAACGGATCGTGTTGTCAGATGTTGCAAAGGTGTGTGAGTAGTTAAGGACACCAACTCCGACAGCAAGTTCGCGCGTCACATCAAACTTGTTCCATAGAGTGAAGGCGTTGAACGGGACCAAGCCGACTGTGTTGCCAGCCACGATCGTCGCTGAGGTCGCGCTGGCGATGCGCGCATCGGTGAAGGCGTAGCCGCCCGCGATCTGCCACCAATCGGTGACATACCCGTTCGCACCGATCTCGAAGCCCTGCGTGTTGGTCTTCCCCGACAGGATGAAGAAGCCGGGGTTGTTGGGATCGGCCAAACGCTGGTTGTACCGGTCAAGGTTGTAGGCCGCGGCTGTGATCTGGAAGCGCGGGTTGACGTCGTACTTGATGCCGACCTCGGTGTTCTCGAACTGCTCCGGCTTCGCGATGACCAAGCCCGGTGTGAAGTTGCCGATCTGGTCGCCCGAGGAGGGCAGGTAGGACACACTGTAGCTCGTGTAGAGGGCGAGGTTCGGCAACGGCTTCAGCACGAGACCGGCGCGCGGCGAGATAGGATCGTCCACGCGATTGTTGCTCAACAGCGTGCGCCGGTCGGTGGAGGTGAAATCGAAATGATCGTAGCGCAGGCCGCCGACGAGCTGCAGCCAGTCGGTGATATCGATCTGGTCCTGGGCATAGACGGCCGCGAGGCCGAGGCTGTACCGCGCGTTCGAGTCCGTCGTGCCGTTGTTGCGTAGGGAGGTCGGCACGAAGGTCAGCGGGCGGAGCGGACTGACCACGACACTG
Source organism: Methylobacterium sp. UNC378MF (assembly GCF_900103195.1). GTDB lineage: Bacteria > Pseudomonadota > Alphaproteobacteria > Rhizobiales > Beijerinckiaceae > Methylobacterium. The sequence goes on from NZ_FMWU01000014.1 coordinate 131,682, forward strand.
CTCGCGAGGCTGTTCCCGAAAAACAGGGACTGCCTGTAGGCCAGTCCTTCCTGGTAGCCGAGCTCGAACCCACCGAGGAGGGTGTGCTTGATATCCCCTGTCAGGAATTTGTAGGTGAAGTCGTTCTGGCTGAAGTAGTTCGTCCGCGGCGTGTCGTTGCGGTACCCGGTAATCGTCACGGCGGTCCCGGCGGCGTTCACGGCGCTGCCCGGAAGTGTATTGACGTAGTACCGGTCGTAGTCCGCAAAGCGCAGCTGGCTGTGCATCTCGACACCCGAGTCGAACTGGTGGTCGAGCTGCACGGTGGCGATGTTAGCATCGACCTTCGTGAAATTCACGTTTGGATTGCCGAAGAAGGTCCGGATGTTGTCACGGTACCGGTAGGGGCGGCCGAATTGCGACGGGATGCCCCGGTCGGGAAAGCGCTGATCGTGGAAGTACTCGTATGAGAGCTTCAGCGTCGTCTGCGGGTCGATGAGGAAGGTGGCGGTCGGATTGACGCCGTAGCGGGTCAGGTCGCCGAACTGGCGGTAGGTCCCCGAATCCTCGAACACGCCATTCAGGCGGAAGAAGGCGGTATCGCTGATCCGATCGCCGACATCGACGGCGACGCGCTTGTCGCCGAACTGGCCGCCGCCGGCCACGATCTCCCTGACGCGGTAGCCGTCCGCCTCCTTGAGGACGCGGTTGATGACGCCGCCTCCGCCACCGCGGCCGAAGATGAGGGAGTCCGGCCCCTTCAGGACCTCGATCCGCTGGATGTTGTACAAGTCGCGGAAGTACTGAACGTCATCACGAATACCGTTGATGTAGAAATCAGCGCTGGTGTTTTGACCACGGATCAGCACCTGGTCGCGATTGCTCTCGCCCTGCGCAGGAATCAGGCCCGGTACGAACCGCAGCTGCTCAGTCAGGTTCTGATAATTTTGATCCAGAAACTGCTCCCGTGGAACGATGGTGATGGATTGCGGAATGTCGATGACCGGCGTGCTCGTCTTGGTTGCGCTGCGCGTCTGCTTGGTCAGATACCCGATAGTGACCCCACCCTGCGGCTCCGGGCGCTCGCCCGCATTCTCGACCGTGAGCTGGTCGAGTGTGACGACCTCGGCAAGCTCGGCCGGAGTTTCGCCTCGTTGTGCATGCGCGGCTGTGGCAGATAAGGTGCTAGTCAGCAGAAGCCCGAGGAAATGACACCTGAAAGTCCTGCCCATCATTCACTCCGCGGCTTCGCACGAAAGCCGGTACGTACCGAAAGCTGTTCGATTTCGGACGAGGAGTTACGAGTGAGACACAATGCGGATCAAGAATTAATCCCATGCTGAACAGGCAAAGATTCTGTAACAAATCTTAGAATAATTCTTATACTCATTGTATCTCACTGAGATACATCACAATAGCGTTTTGAAAATGAAGTTAGATCAGTTACAATCTAGAAATATCCGGTCTCAGGCGTTGCAGATCAGCAACATGTCGAACGTGAGCGGTTGCACCCTTCGGACCCGCCCCAGTTCCACGCTTGGTCAAACTGCCCTGGTCATACCGAGATTCCCTATCCATCACCGGAACGCGAGAAGCGACCTGGCACACCTTTACGGGCGCATGGCTACGATACGAGTAAGGCGCGAGGGTCCAGTTCCGGAAGGCCAAGGTTGGGTTCCACTCGCGAGCGGGATTGGACTGTTGGCTGCCAATGGCTGCTTTCGGGAAGCGCTGACAGCCGCCTGCTCGTCTGACATGGGTCGTATGCGGTAGGGCCGCTTGGGGTGGGTTTCCGTCCGTCTGCTTCCGAGCAGCAAATGCAAAGAAGCGGACGTCGTTGTCCCACGGAAACGTCAACCCTAAGAGGGTTTCGAGGCGTCAGGCCAGCGACCGTGAGGCGGCCGTGATGCCGATCTGAGGTCGGGCTCGGCTATTCTCAGCTCAAGCGGACGTGCTGCCAAAACTCCTGCTCAACCAGCTTTGGCCGAACACATCTTTAATTGAAGCATGCTGCTGTGCGGGTGTTCGGGGGAACGCGCGCAAACGGTATCAGAATGGCCTGGCGGAGCCGTACCCGCACGTACCTCAAGTCTTTTAACCATAAAGCACAGCGCATTTCGTGTCGCTTTCAGGCCGACCGTCGCGGCGCTGTGGCTCTTATCTTCGGCCTTTCCAGCATCGTCCTCCTCGGGCTGGTCGGAGGTGGCATCGACTACGGCCGCATCTCCTATCGCCGGAGCCAGATGCAGAATGCAGTTGATGCGGCCGTGCTCGCGGGCGGCAATACACTCAAACTCGCACCCTCGAACTCGAGCGCGGTGGCCAGCATCGTGGAGCGGATCATCGGCGAGCAGGCGCCGTCCCCGCCAGATCGACCTCTGTCGGTGCAGGTGACGGTCGGCAGCGACAAGACCAGCGTGGCCGCCACCGCCACCGACAACTTCAAGCTCGCCTTCGGCGGTTTCGTAGGGCTCAAGAGCGTGCCGATCGCGGTGCGCTCGACCGTCAGGATCATGGGCAAGATGCGCCTGTGCCTTCTCACCCTCGACCCCGCGGCCAAGGGCAGCCTTCACTTGGAGAAGAACGCCAACCTGTCGGCAACTGCCTGCTCGCTATACGCGAACTCGACCAATGCGCAGGCCATTCAGGGCGACGACAACGCCATCGCCAAGGCTGAAACGATCTGTGCTGTTGGCGGTGCTAAAACTGACCGTGCTAATTTCGCGCCGCCGGTCACGGCGGGCTGCCCGGCGATTAAGGACCCCCTGGCGGCTACCGTCACTGCGCCGGCGCCGGGTGCCTGCGTCACCGTTAGCTCGACGGCCGGTCCTGGTCCGGGCAAGGGACCCGGCGGACCTGCGGCAGGCAACGTTGCGGTGACAGCCACCACGACGCTCGATCCCGGCACCTATTGCGGCGGCCTGCACATCACCGGGTCAGCGAACGTCACGCTCAACCCAGGCGTCTACATCATCAAGGATGGCCCGCTGATCGTGGATCAACAAGGTACCATGGCCGGGCAGGATGTCGGCTTCTACTTCATGGGCGATGCCGCCGGTGTACGCTTCGACACCAACACCACGATCAGCTTGACGGCGCCCGTGAGCGGACCATTGGCGGGCTTCCTGATGACGGAGGAGCCGAGCGTATCGGCTCCAGTTCCTCCGCCGCCGGGCCCGAAAGGGTCACCACCGTCGCCACCGAGCCCGCCCTCGAAGCCGCTCCGCGAGTATCGGATCATCAGCAACAACGCTCGCACGATGCTTGGCACGATCTACTTGCCGGCTGGTCGTCTGATCATCGACGGCAGCGCAGCTGTGAGCGATCAGTCCGCCTACACGGTCGTCGTCGTGCAGCTCCTCGATCTCTACGACGGACCGACGCTGTACCTGAACGCCAACTACGATGCGACGAGCGTTCCAGTGCCGAAGGGGGTCGGCCCAATTTCGGGAAAGCTTGTGCTTACCCAGTGAAACAATGAGCCGTGCCTCTATCGCCGAAACTAGACGACGCGAGTAGCCAACTCTGACGCCTTACCATGTCACAATAGGTCGAAATAGCGCCGAGGAATGACCGCTATTGAGCAGTCCCGAAGGCTATTCTGATAGCTGGGTAGGGTGGGAATCCGCTGGTCCGCTTCTGAGTGAAAAGGCAGCGAAGCGGACATCGCTGCCGCGCCCATTTCGTTTAGTCGCCCATAAGAAGCCCGTCCGGCTCGGCCGGAGGCCCCTCACATTGCCACGCTTAGCGTAATAGCGCACTTGCCTGCGCGACGTGGCGGAGCTTGTCGGGATTGCGGGTGATGTAGATCGCGGTGATCCGGCCGTCCTCGATGGCGAGCGCAGTGGTTTGGAGAACGTCGCCGCGTTCGCGACTGACATACCCGGGTAAGCCGTCGATCCAGACGGGTTCGAGCATCTGCGCCCAGCCTTGTCCCCATTTGCGCCGCACACCCTCGAACATGCGCAATAGGCGCTCCAATCCGGTGATGGGGTTGATGAAGGCCAGAACCTTGCCGCCGCCATCGGAGCGCAGCACCGCGTTCTCGGCGAGAAGGGCACGCAGCGCTGCGGTATCGCCGCTGGAGGACGCCGCGAAGAAGGCCCGTGCGATCCGCTCGCCCTCTTCGCGCTCTACGGGGAAGCGCGGACGCGCAGCCTCCACGTTCCGCCGCGCCCGGACGGCGAGTTGGCGCACGGCCGCCGCCTCCCGGTCGAGCGTGTCCGCCACCTCGCCGAGCGGCACGCCGAAGACGTCGTGAAGGAGGAATGCCGCCCGCTCTAGCGGGGACAGGCGCTCCAGCGCCATCATCAGCGTCAGCGTCAGGCCATCTTCGTCCACCCCATCCTCCTCGTTCTCGACGAGCGGCTCGGGCAGCCAAGCGCCGACGTAGGTCTCCCGGCGGGTGCGAGCCGATTTCATCTCGTCGAGGCAGAGGCGCGTGACGATGCGCGCTAGGAACGGGTAGGGAGCAGCGACCTTCGTCTGGTCCACCGCCACCCAGCGCAGCCAGGCATTCTGCACGACATCCTCCGCTTCGCTGTGCGAGCCAAGCATGCGGTAGGCGATGCGCAATAGCCGCGCTCGATGGGTCTCGAAGGTCGCCGTGGCGATTTCCGCCTGCGACATGGGCCGTCCCTCGTGAACGAAGCCGGTTGAGCGAATGTGGACGACCATCGCCTATCCTTGCCGCCTTGAACAGCTGAGTTCCCGCGCCGTGGCCGTTGCTACGGCCGGTCGGGCGTCGTCAACACCCGGTCGGCCGTATCCACGACGAAGACTGCGAGGAGCTTGGAGGGCTCGACATCACTGGCATTGGCGCTGACACCGTGGTGATCACCGGGCATTTCGACGAAGCTCTCGCCGACGCGGAAGATCTTCTCCGGGCCGTCGTTGATCCGGCTGCGCACCGCACCCTCGATCACAGTTGCCGTGATGAAGGCAGACGCGGCGTGGGTGTGGGACGGTGAGGATCCGCCCGGACCGTACTCGACGAAGACGCCGCGCAGGCTCTTGCCGGGAGCCGAAGGCAGCGGATGGTCGAAGATCGTCGTAACGCGGGCCTCGCCCTTTGCGACATCGGCCGCCATCGCAGGAACGGCGGAGACGGCAAAGAGGGCTCCCAGCAGAAATGCTCTAGACATCGAAGAGGTCTTTCTTTGTTGACGGGGAGAAGCGCAGCGGTTCAGGCGGCAGCGAGCCAGCTCTCGAACCCCGTCGGCCCGAGCCGCGCCGTCTCTGCATGCTCGGGAACAAGCGAACCCTTGTCGAGCGCGGCGCCGAAGTAGCGCGCCGCCCTGTCGGCTCGCACCTCCCGACGGTCGCCGGTAGCTGCGATCGAGTTGGCGACGAAGTCGCGGAACGGCAGACGGTCCGGCCCGGCGATCTCGATCGTCGCGTTGCGCGGGGGAGCAAGCGCGACATCGGCGAGCGCTGCGGCGACATCGGCGGCGGCGATCGGCTGGAAGTCAGCGTCGGGAACAACGATGCGGTCGCCTGCGACGGAAGCCTGGGCAATCGTCGCGACGAACTCGAAGAACTGCGTCGCCCGGACGATGGTGTAGGGAAGGCCGGAAGCCGCGATCAATCCCTCCTGCGCGACCTTCGCGAGGAAGTATCCGTTCCCTTCCAGGCGGTCCGTGCCGACGATGGATAGGGCGACGTGATGCTTAACACCCGCCTCGCGCTCCGCGGCGAGGAGGTTGCGGCCAGAGCGCTCGAAGAAGTCGAGCACCGCCGCGTCCTCGAAGGACGGAGAGTTCGACACGTCGACGACGACGTCAGCTCCGGCAAGAACCCCGGCCAAGCCTTCGCCCGTCAGCGCGTTCACCCCGGTGCTCGGCGAAGCGGCGATGGCCTCATGTCCTTGTCGCGAAAGTTCGGCCGTCAGGTGACGCCCGATGAGGCCGCTTCCGCCAATCACCACGATCTTCATGGCACCCGTTTCCTTGTTCGAGAATGGACGGCACGGCTCCTTGCCGCTTTCAGGCGTCCGTCGAACAAAGGACGAGGCGGACTGGGCCCGATGTGACATGCCCCGGGGAAAATCAGCGATGTGAGACGCGGAACTGCGGCCAGGGCTCCATTGACATCGGCGGAAACGGGACGGCGCTGGCGCCGCCCCTGACGGAGCGCAGAGCCGATTAGGCCTTCGCCTGGACCGGGAGACGGAAGGGTGCGCCGAGGCGATTGAACGCGTTCATCGCGGCGATGGTGATCGTCAGATCGACGAGATCCTTGGCCGCAAAAACCGCGCTCGCCGCGGCATAGGCCTCGTCGGAGGCGTGCGTCTCGCTGACCAGCGTAACTTCCTCTGCCCAGGCGAGAGCGGCACAGTACTGTTCAGAAAACAGGTGAGGCACCTCGGCCCAGACCGGAACCAGGACGACCTTCTCCCACGGCATGGTCTTGAGAAGGTCCCTGGTGTGCAGGTCGATGCAGTGCGCGCAGCCGTTGATCTGCGACACTCGCAGGAAGATGAGGTGTATCAGCTCATGGGGTAGATCGGTGCCAGTGGTGATGTAGTGGTGAATGCCATAGAGCGCTTTGGCACCCTGCGGGGCTACCTCGTTCCAGACCAGTCGCTCGATTTCGCTCATGTCTCGTCCTTGTGCTCTGAGCGCCGGAGATCGACGTTCAAAGCCATGACGAGCCAAGCGACCCTGGTGTGACATGCAATGCCACGTTCTCTCACCAAGCGTATTATCTTGCAGCCGAGAGCATCTACGTCCGCTTCCAAGCAGGTTGAGCAGGTCGCTCGATGACCGACATGGGTCGTTAGGGGGTTGTCCGCTTTTCCGTCGGACCATCTCAGAAGCAGCCATTCCGCTTTCGGCCAAATCCGGCCGGCCGCTTCGCGCCTATCTCGGCTGTTCAGGATGCTCGAAAGCGGACGCCGTTCACTCGGCGGTGTCATATGCCTCCGGCGGTGGGCAACTGCACACGAGGTTGCGGTCGCCGTAAGCGTTGTCCACCCGGTTGATCGGCGGCCAGTACTTGTCCATCCCACGTGCGCCGACGGGGAAGCAGGCGGTCTCCCGGGAGTACGGCCGCTCCCAGGCGCCGATCAGGTCCTGCACCGTGTGGGGTGCATTCTTAAGTGGGTTGTCGGCCCGATCTGAGCCACCGGTCTCGATCGTGCGGATCTCCTCGCGGATCGCCAGCATCGCGTCGCAGAACCTGTCGATCTCGCCCCTCGTCTCGGACTCCGTCGGTTCGATCATCAGCGTGCCCGCCACCGGCCAGCTCATGGTCGGCGGGTGGAAGCCGCAGTCGATCAGCCGCTTGGCCACGTCTTCGTTCGTGACGCCCGCGCTCTTCTGGAACGGCCGCAGATCAACGATGCACTCGTGCGCGACGCGGCCCTTCGCGCCCGTGTAGAGGATTGAGTAAGCGCCCTCCAGCCGCTTGGCGATGTAGTTGGCGTTGAGGATCGCCACGCGGCTCGCTTGGGTCAGCCCGTGCCCGCCCATCATGAGGCAGTAGCTCCACGAGATCGGCAGGATCGACGCCGAGCCGAACGGCGCGGCCGAGACCGCGCCCGCCTCTCCAGTGCGCGGGTCGCTCGGCAGAAACGGGATCAGGTGCGCCTTGACGCCGATCGGACCCATGCCGGGCCCGCCGCCGCCATGCGGGATGCAGAAGGTCTTGTGCAGATTGAGATGGCTCACGTCCGCGCCGATGTCGCCGGGCCGGGCGAGCCCGACCAGTGCGTTGAGGTTTGCTCCGTCGAGGTAGACCTGGCCCCCGTAGGCGTGGGTGATGGCGCAGATCTCGCGCACGCGCGCCTCGAACACGCCGTGGGTCGAGGGGTAGGTGATCATGCAGGCGGCGAGTTTCTCCGCATGCTGCTCGGCCTTGCGGCGGAAGTCCTCGACGTCGACGTTGCCCTGCGCGTCGGCGCAGACCACCACGACGCTCATCCCGCACATCTGCGCCGAGGCTGGGTTGGTGCCGTGTGCCGAGGACGGGATCAGGCAGACGGTACGGTGCTCCTGCCCACGCGAGAGATGGTAGCCCCGGATCGCGAGCAGGCCCGCGTACTCGCCCTGTGCCCCCGAGTTCGGTTGCATCGAGATCGCGTCGTAGCCGGTGATCGCGCAGAGCTTCTGCGACAGATCTTCGATCAAGGCGCGATAGCCCTGAGCTTGGTCCTCGGGCACGAAGGGGTGGATCTCCGAGAACTCCGGCCAGGAGATCGGCAGCATTTCGGCGGTCGCGTTGAGCTTCATCGTGCAGGAGCCGAGCGGGATCATTGCCCGGTCGAGGGCGAGGTCGCGGTCGGCCAAGCGGCGCATGTAGCGCGTCATCTCGCTCTCCGCCCGGTTCATGTGGAAGATCGGGTGGGTCAGGTAGGCGGAGGTGCGCCGAAGCGCCTCCGGCAGCCGCGGCTTGGGCCACGCCTCGTCGTAGGTGAGGTCGGCGCCTCCGAAGGCACGCCACACCGCCTGGACGATGTCGGGCCGGGTGCGCTCGTCCACTGTGATGCCGACGCGGTCCTCGCCAACCTTGCGCAGGTTGACGCCGTTGGCGACCGCATTGGCCAGGATTACGCCCTGGAACGGGCCGACCAGCACCGTCACCGTGTCGAAGAAAGCGGCGTGATCGGCGGTGAAGCCGAGGCGCTCCAGCCCTTCGGCCAGGCGCACCGCGTCCCGATGGACACGATTCGCGATCGCTTTGAGCCCCATCGGTCCATGGTAGACCGCGTACATCGAGGCAATGACGGCGAGCAGCACTTGGCTCGTGCAGATGTTCGAGGTCGCCTTCTCGCGGCGGATATGCTGCTCGCGGGTCTGGAGTGCCAAGCGGTAGGCGCGGTTGCCGCGCGCGTCCACCGAGACGCCAACGATGCGGCCTGGCAGTGCCCGCTTGTGAGCGTCGCGGGTCGCCATATAGGCGGCGTGGGGGCCACCGTAGCCCATCGGCACGCCGTAGCGCTGCATCGAGCCGACGGCGATGTCAGCACCCATCTCGCCCGGCGCCTTCAGCAGCGTCAGCGCGAGCGGGTCGGACGCAACGACCGCAACGGCATCTGCCCCGTGTAGGGCCGCTATCACCGCCGTGAAGTCGCACACCGCGCCGTTCACACCCGGGTACTGGAAGATCGCGCCGAACACCGCTTGCGGGTCGAGGTCACTGAGGGGGTCGCCGACCACGACGCGCCAGCCCAACGGCGCAGCGCGGGTCCTGAGCACCGCGATCGTCTGCGGCAGGCAGTCCCGATCGACGAAGAAGGCGTCGGCTTTCGAGCCTGCGATGCGCTTGGCCATGCCCATCGCTTCGGCCGCCGCGGTCGCCTCGTCCAACAGTGAGGCATTGGCGACGTCGAGTGCGGTGAGGTCGCAGACCAGCGTCTGGAAGTTCAGTAGCGCTTCGAGCCGGCCCTGGCTGATCTCCGGCTGATAGGGCGAGTAGGCCGTGTACCACGCCGGGTTCTCGAAGATGTTGCGCTGAATCGCGGGCGGCATGATCGTGCCGTGGTAACCCTGCCCGATAAGGGAGACGAGAAGTCGGTTCATGTCGGCCGTCTCCCGCATCCGCTCGATCGAGCGCCGCTCGGTGAGAGCGCGCCCGAACTCGATCGGCTCAGCCTGCCGGATGTCGGCGGGGAGCGTCTCGTCGATCAACGCGTCGAGGCTCGGCGCGCCGACGCGCTCCAGCATCTCGGCGATCTCGTCGACGGTCGGGCCGATGTGGCGGCGATTGGCGAAGTCGTAGGGATCGTAGTTGCTGGCGGTCATGGTCATCGGCGGGTCACGCTTTCAGATCGTCACGCTGTTGGCTGATCTGGGCTCTCGTCGGCGGATCGACGCGCCGGCTCCTCCATCGTGCGATCATTTGTCCAGGGCGTCGTAGGCCGCCGCATCGAGGAGCGCCTCCATCGCGGCAGGGTCTGTAAGGCGCATCCGATAGAGCCAGCCCGCGCCCTGTGGGTCTGCGCTGACGCTGGCAGGGTTGCTCACAGCCACCTCGTTCACCTCGGTGACCTCGCCGTCCAGCGGCGCATAGACATCGGAGGCCGCCTTGACCGACTCGACCACGGCGGCAGGCGCGCCTTTGGTCAGCTGCATCCCGATTTTCGGCAGTTCGACGAAGACGAGGTCGCCGAGCTGTTCGGCGGCGTGCGCGGTGATGCCGACCGTGGCGATCCCATCCTCCAGACGCAGCCACTCGTGCTCCTCCGTGAATCTCAGCATGAAGCTCTCCTCGGGCGTCTCTCGGATCAGCCGCGCTTGAAGCCAGCGGCAACGAAGGGCAGGCCGGTGACGATGGCTGGCAAGCGTTGGCCGCGCACCTCCGCGAAGACGCGCGTGCCGGATTCGGTCATCGCGGCGGGCAGGTAGCCCATTGCCGCGGGTGCCCCGAGGCTCGGCCCGAAGCCGCCCGAGGTGACGCGGCCGACGGACACGGCATCGTCGGCTGCCGCGAAGAGGGGCGCTCCGGCCCGCACGGGTACCCGCCCCTCCGGTAGCAAGCCGATGCGGCGGCGGGCGGGGCCCTGCTGAATCTCGGCCAAGATGCGGGCCGCGCCTGGGAAGCCGCCGGACCGGGCGCCACCGCCGCGCCGGGCAGGCGAGATCGCGAAGGTCAGGCCGGCCTCGACGGGGCTCGTAGCCGCGTCGATGTCGGCGCCGTACAGGCAGAGCCCGGCCTCCAGACGGAGTGAGTCGCGCGCGCCGAGGCCGACCGGCAGCACGGCGGCGTCGGCGAGCAGCGCCTCAGCGATCGCCTCGGTCGCCGCGAGTGGCGCCGAAATCTCAAACCCATCCTCGCCCGTGTACCCTGAGCGCGTCACAAGGCAGGGCACGCCTGCGACCTCGATTTCGCGCGCGTCCATGAAGCGCATCCCCGCGACCTCAGGGGCCAGCACCGTGAGCACTGCCTCTGCGGCGGGACCCTGCAGGGCTAGGAGCCCTCGATCGAGCTTCTCGATGGAAACTGCGCCGGGCAGGCTCGCCTGCAGGTGCGCGGCGTCCGCCCCCTTACGGGCGGCGTTGACCACGAGGACGAGCCGGTCGCCGAGGTTGGCGACCATCAGGTCGTCGAGGATACCGCCGGCCTCATCGGTGAGGAGCCCGTAGCGCTGCCGGCCGGGCGGCAGCCCGACCACGTCGGTCGGCATCAGCGCTTCGAGGGCGCGCGCGGCCTCGGCTGGATCGTCGGCGCGTAGCGCGATCTGGCCCATGTGCGACACGTCGAACAGCCCGGCGGCGGCGCGCGCGTGCAGATGTTCCTTGAGCAGGCCCGCCGGGTACCGGACCGGCATCGCGTAGCCAGCGAACGGCACCATGTGCGCGCCGAGGCGCAGGTGCAGGTCGTGGAGCGGCGTACGTTCGAAGGGGACGGACTCGGCGGCCGATGCCGGCATCTGGTTCCTCCGCAACAAAGGTCCCGGACGCACCGCGCTAGCGCGTCCGACCACCCCCATCTGTCGCGGTTACCTGAGAGCTTCCCCCACGCCAGGGACGCGGGGTTTCTCCTTCGGTGGACGCCGTGCGGCGCCTCTCTCCAGATCGTCCAACGATGCGGTGATTGTGCCTGAGAGTTTCCGGGGGTGGTTGCTCCGTCGGCGCCATGCCTAGCTTTCGGCTAGGCTGGGCTCTCCCGCATCGCCTTGAGGACGGGTCCAGAAAAGCACACGGTGCTGCGCAGCACAACATCAGATCGGCGCGCCCAGTGCCGCCGGTCAGTCGCGTCTGCTTTGGCCGGACACCCGTCCGGTAGCGGTCGGGCAGCTCTCGGCCAGACTCCGTCACGCCGGATCGTCAGCACGCGCAGGACCGGACATTCAGCCGATTGTGGCGAAGACCCGTAAGAGACCTTCTTCTCGAGTGACTACCAAGCCGAAGGCGTGAGAGCGGCTCCGCAATGACCGGATCAGACGCTCCGTTCACCACGCGAGATCGTCGACGTGCAAAGCGGCGCTTTGGGCCACGAAGAGGAGACCTGTTGCGCCACCCTGTTCGGGGCAGCCTCGAATGGATGAGGAACTAGGTAGCCTGTCAGCATGACGAGCAACCACAGCGATAGGCCGCCGACGATATCGCTGCCGTGGAGCGCGTGGTCACGTGGATCGTAGGCCATGTCTAAACTCCCTCCGAACGTGCTGGTCTGAAGCGATCCGGTACAGCACGACCGTCCTCACTGGGTCCGGGACCGCAGAAAATCCTGGCGAAGCTGCAGCAGATCCTCGTCCGCCACGTCTGAGACTGCGCAGAACGTGAGATCGTTCGAAGTCCACCAGACCATGTTGTACCCTCGCTCGCTGTAGCTCTGCGCGGCGGGCTCGCGTGCGGGCCAGACGAAGACGTTGATGACGTGCCCGTTCCGCCGATAGACGATGACCGGGACCGGCTGGCCAGCGATGTAGTCGAGCCGCCCGCCGACAAGAGGAAAGCCCTGCGCGGCGAGGTCGACCACGGGCGGCGAGACGTTGGCCTTACCGTTGAACCACGGTTTGACCGTGTGTCGGTCCGAGGTTTGCACGTCGGTGAGGTGATCCACCAGCAACGACCGGACGTGGCTCGACACGATCTCGTCCTGAAGCGAAGGATGCTGGCGCGGGACCGCCAGAACGAGGAAGAGGCTCGCGGCCAGGGCACCGGCCGATGGGATGAAGCTCCAGCTCCTAACAAAGCCGAGGACTTGTGCGGTGGGTCGACGCGCGTCGCGCTTCGGTTGTGGGACCGCTCGCGAGACGGCGTCGACCACCTGTGCGCGCACGTGCTCCGGGACAGGCCACGCGACGCCATCCTGTCCGATGGTTCGCCGCAGGGACATGAACCGCTCAACCTCGGCGCGACAATCCGGGCAGGTTGCGAGGTGGGACTCGAACGCGAGGGTGTTCGCCGCGTCGAGTTCGTCGTCGATGAAGCCGTGCAGCGCCACGGCCCAGTGTGCGCAGCCATCAGGATCGCGGGTCATCAGGGTCAAGCCTTCTCGATCCGAGGGTCCTAGATCCAAGCCTCGGCGAACGCGCTTCTGGCTCGCGCCAGGCGCGACATCACTGTCCCGATCGGCAGCGCCGTAACCGCCGCGATCTCGCGGTAGGAAAGCTGCTCCAGCTCGCGTAGCACGAGCATCTCGCACAAGGGCTGCGGCAGGCCGAAAAGGACGCCGCGTACCTGCTCCGCCTCGCTCTTACGGATCAGGGCCGCCTCGGGCGTGTCCTCCTCGGAGACCGCCCGGTCGAGCACCGAGCCACCCTCGAAATCCTCCTCAAAGCCCGTATTGGGATCGGCTTCGTAGCGGGCGGTTCGAGCCCGCGCTGCGCGCCAGTCGTGATGGCAGTTGCGCACGATCGCGAACAGCCAGGTCCTGACGTTGCCATCCCGGAAGCTGCAGAAGTGGCGGCAGGCCTTCAGGAACGCGTCCTGCACGATGTCGTGGGCGGCGTCGGCATCGCGGCTGAGGAACCGGGCGAAGTTGTACGCCGCGTCCATTTGCGGGAGCACCAGCCGCTGAAACCGTTCGCTGGCTTCGGCGTCGAGAGCCGGATGGGCGTCGTCGTGAGCGACCGAGGACGCGGCGACCAATCCCGCGGCAGACGAATGTGCCCCGGGCATTTGCCGGCGAGCGGGAGGGGCGACGATCATTGCCCACATCTGGCTGAACTCATCGACGAGTGAGCTCAGGCATCCCGTGAGCCGATCGAACGGCGTCGCTGCATCCGCGCGGTAAGCCCCAGTGGCGCTGTGCAGATCGTGAGTGGCCATCAGTTTGTTCGCCATCGCCCTCGCTCGCTCATCGTGCCGTCGCGCCGCTCGGTGCAGACCTCTCCTTGAGAGACTACCTTCCCGCTCGTTTTATTCTCGCCCTCCGTAATTTCGCCGGTGCCGCTTCGATCGACGAAAAATTTTGAGAATAAATCGCCGGCGCTCTCGGTCTCTCTCAATAGTGAGGAGCAGCTATGCCAGGCTGCGCACCGGAGGAGAGCCTCTTCTTCGGTTCGGATGCCTGACGAAGCGAACGTGCCCTCACTGTTCGAGACCCGACACTCACACAGGAGAGGGTGTTCATGGTGACGTTATCTCGCCGGGCCGCGTGTGCGGCCTTGGGCGCGGCGGCGGCTTTTGGCCTGAACCGACCGCTGCGCTTCGTTCCCGCCGCCGGCGCCATGCCGGTCGAGCCGACCGTCGGCTTCCGCAGGTTCAAGGTCGGCTCGGTCGAGGTCACGGCGGTCTACGACGGCATCTGGCGCAAGCCGCACGACCCGGCCTTCATCAAGGACGTGACCGTCGACCAAACCAAGGAGGCGCTCGCCAAGGCCGGCTTGACGACCGACTTCATGCCGATCCCACTGACCGTCTTCGTTCTCAAGCTCGGCGACCGCTACGTCATGTGCGACGCGGGTTCCGGTGTCGGGCAGTGGCAGGCCAATGCCACGCACCTGCCCGGCAACATGGCTGCAGCAGGCATCGACCACACCAAGATCGACACCATACTCATCTCACACTTTCACCCCGACCACGTTTGGGGGCTGATGCAGAAGGGCACCAACGCGCCGACCTTCCCGAACGCCGAACTCGTCGTCAGCAGCACGGAGTATCGGTGGTGGACCGACCCGGAGCGGCTCGGGAAGTTGCCGGAGGGCCGGCGCGGCGCGGGCAAGCGGATCGCGGACGTGTTTCCGACCTGGAAGAACTGGCGTCTGGTCGAGGACGGGTCCGAAGTCGCGCCCGGCGTACGGTTCGTCTTCGCGCCCGGCCACACGCCCGGCCACTCCGCGCTGCTGGTCTCCTCCGGCACAGAGCAGCTGATGATTTCGGCCGACACGATGTACGTGCCGGCGCTGCTCGCGCCACATCCCGACTGGCAGGGCAGCTACGACCAAGACGGCCCGATGGCGATCGGCACCCGCCGCATGCTGGTCGACCGCATCATCGCCGACAAGGTTGCGATCTGCGGCTCTCACTTCCCGTTCCCAGGGTCCGGCACCTTCGTCAGGGACGGCAACGCCTACGCGTTCACGCCTGCCGAAGCCTGACCCCTATCAATGTGCGAGGAAACCAGATCATGACGAACAGCTCCTCCCTGCGCGCCGTCGTGTTGGCCGCCGGCCTCACAGCGACCATGCTCGCCGCGTCTCTTCCCGCCTTCGCTGTCGATGACGACTCGTCGGATGGGGCGGTCGACCTCACCTCGGTGCGGACCAAGATCGCCGCCAAGGATTACAAGGCCGCGCTGACCGAGCTGCGCGATCTCGCTGAGGACAACCAGCAGGCCGACGTCTACAACCTACTCGGCTTCACCCTGCGCAAGACCGGCGACCTCAAGACATCGCTGACCTACTACACGAAGGCTCTCGAGCTGAAGCCGGACCACAAGGCGGCACGCGAGTACCTCGGCGAACTGTATGTCGAGATGGGCGACATGGCCAAGGCCAGGGACCAGCTCGCCGCGCTCGGCAAGCTCTGTCCCGGCGGCTGCGAGGAACGTGCGGATCTCGAGAAGGCGATCGCAGCGAAGACGGGCGGCTGATGCCCGAGGCGCGGGACCGATGGCGGTCCCACGCCCGGCTCTCATCAATCGAGAACTCCGCCATGACCTGGTCGTTTCCTGCCATCCCGACACCCGTGCGCGACGGCCTGCTGCTGCTCGCGCGGCTCCTGCTCGCCTGGATCTTCATCCATGAGGGGTTCGTCCTGGTGTCGAACCTCGACGGCACCTTCGCCACGATGGCTAAGCTCGGCGTGCCGGCCGCTCTGGCAGTCGCGACCATCCTACTTTAGCTCGGCGCGGGCCTAGCCGTCGCGGCTGGCTGGCAGACGCGAGCGGCCGCGCTGTCGCTCTGCCTCTTCTGCCTCGCGACCGCTATCCTGTTCCATGCGAACTTCGCCGCTCGCAACGAGCTGCTGCACTTCGAGAAGGATCTGGCAATTGCCGGCGGTATGTGCGCCCTCTTAGTCGTGGGCGCTGGTCGGCTTTCTCTCGACAGCCTTATGCACTCATGGAGGGCGACAAGCGCGAAGACTACGCTGAGGTGCTTCTTCAAAGACAAACGTGGGCGTCTTGGATAGAGGCAAAAGCCCCGAGTGCCGTTCTCTGCTACGAACGCTTCGCTTTGATATGAGCCGCTGTGCTCCCCCCATCCGGCAGCCCATCAGTGGACCTTTTAACCTTCCGCAAAGGATCGATAGGGGCCTGTCCGCTTTTCCGGCAATTCTTCTCCGAAGCGGACGAGCCGCTTGCGGCCAGATGACGTCACGCCTGAACGCCATTGCTTGCAGAACCGGACGTTCGGCTTTGCGCCCATTGCAGTCATTCAGCCGAATGCGACGCCGCCCCAGAACCAGACGTCACACAACGGAGAATCGATTTGGGGCCCTGGTGAATTCTATGACGGCAGCAGTGGCCGCGATCTCGGCCGCGCTCAGCCGATCCCGAGGCCGCGGATGAGCAGGACCGCGATGGCCAGGAGCACGAGCAGCGAGGCGGTGACCGCCAGCGTCACCCGGCCGCCGACCTGGACCAGCACGCGGACATCGACACCGAGCCCCAGCGCGGCCATCGACACGATGGTGAGGAAGCCGGCGATCCGGGCGAGCGGCGCGACCCAGCCGTCCGGGATCAATCCCAGCGAGCGCAGCGTGGCGAGCGCCAGGAAGCCCAGCATGAACCAGGGCACCAGCTTGAAGAAGCCGAGCCGCCCCGGCGCGGCCTTGCCCGTCGCCCCCGCTGCCGGCAGGCGCGGAGCGAGCAGTGACAAGGCGAGCACCACCGGTCCGAGCATCAGAACCCGAACCAGCTTGACCAGCGTACCCACCTGCGTGGCGAGCGGGCCCACCGGGACGGTCGCGGCCAGCACCTGCGGCACCGCGTAGACGGTCAGCCCCGCCAGCACGCCGTACTGGTGCTCGCTGAAGCCGGCGAGCGGCACGAACAGCGGCAGGCCGAGCACCATCAGCACGCCCAGCACCGCCGTGAAGGCGATGGCCGCCGCCACGTCCCGGCTGTCGGCCCCGATCACCGGGGCGACGGCCGCGATGGCCGAGTTGCCGCAGATGGCGTTGCCGCAGGCTATCAGCAGCGCCATGCGCACGGGCAGACCCAGCGCGCGGCAGAGGGCGCAGCTCGCCAGGATGGTCAGCGCCACCGCCCCGACGATGCCGGCCAGCAGCGCCGGCCCCGAGGCGACGATGGACCCCAGGCTCACCGCGGCGCCGAGCAGGGTCACGGCCACCTCCAGCACCTGCTTGGCCGAGAAGGCGATACCGGCCTTGAAGAGCGCGCCCGGCACCCAGGCGGTGCGCAGGGCCGTGCCCAGCAGGATGGCTAGCACCAGCGCCTCGACGTAGGGATGGCCGGTCAGATGCTCCTCGCCAGCCTGCAGACCCTGCGCCACCGCCGTGATACCCAGGCACAGGAGCACGCCTGGGAGCAGGGTCACGGCCGTCCCGGCCCAGGCGGATGCGCGCCGCGGTTGGGACGGCGTAGGTTCTGACCGGTCCGGAGCGGCGGTTCTTGCGATCATCGCGCGGCCTCCTGTCCGGTGTCGGCGCTCAGTAGGTCGCGCCGAGATAGGCGGCGATGGCCCTGGCCTGCTCCTCGGCGATCGGCGCCCGGTAGACCTTGATCATCTTGGCGACCTCCGCGTCCCAGAAGGCCTGGCCCTTCTTCGGTGGCTGCATGGCGACGTAATCCGCCGAGTGGCAGGTCATGCAGGTCTCCTGCGCGGCCTGGAAGCCGGCCGCGTGCGCCGCATCCGGGGCCGGCCGGAACTGCGCCGTCGGCTCCGGCAGCGTGTAGGTGTCCGGCGCGGCGCGCGCGGAGGTCGCGGCCAGTGCGGGCGCCAGCGCGAGGGCGGCGACGATCGACGCGCGAAGCGGGCGGGTGCTGGACATGCCGATCCTGCTTCAGGTCGCCCGCACGCGGGTCGTCTCGACGACGTTGCGCATGTATCCGGCGGGGTTCCAGCGCGGCTCCATCGGCTGAGTGCCCCCGTCGTTGCCCGTGGCCCGCACCCGCAGGGCGTGGGTGCCCGGCGCCAGCTCGACCGCCGCGGTCCAAGTCCGGAAGGCATAGCGGCCGAGATCCTGGCCCAGCGCGGCTTCGATCCAGCTCCGGCCATCGTCACCCGAGACCGCCACGGACTTGATGCCCGAGCCGCCGTCGAAGGCGATGCCGCGCAGGTCGACGCGCCCGGCCTTCACCTGCGCGCCGTCGGTCAGGTTGGTCACGAACGAGCGGACGTTGAACCGGCCGATCGGCACGGTCTTGTCGGGCGCCTTGCCCGGCTCAGTGCAGGCGCAAGAATTGTCGGGGATGCGGTAGGCGGACTTCATCCAGAAGCCATCGAAGGGCTTGTCCAGAACGGTGATGGTGTCGAGGTGCTTGACCCAGTAGGTCCCGTAATAGCCCGGCACCACGAGGCGGAGCGGGTAGCCGTTGAGCCAGGGCAGATCCGCGCCGTTCATGCCCCAGGCGAGCAGCACCTGACCGTCGCCGGCCTGGTCGAGGGACAGCGCCTTGGCGAAGTCCGGTGTCTCCGGCAGGACCGGGCGGTCGAGCCCGTTGAACGCGACCTGCACGGCCCCGGCCTTTACGCCGGCCCTGTCGAGCACGCTCTTCAGCGGCACGCCGGTCCAGCGGGCGCAGCCCATGGCGCCGTTGGCGAGCTGGCCGCCGGCCATGCGCGGCTCGAAGAAGCCGCGGGAATTGCCCGAGCACTGGTTGACCGCCACGATCTCTGTCTGCCCCGGCAGGGCCTTGAGGTCCGCCAGCGAGAGTTCGACGGGCCGCTCGACATGGCCCGTGACCGCGACGCGGAACGCCTGCGGGTCGATCTCGGTGGGGATGTCGGCGAGGTGGTAGCGGACGAAGAAGGCGTCGTTGGAGGTAATGGCGCCCTCGTCGAAGACCGCGAACGGCGTCTCCAGCTGCGGCGGGCGCGCGGTCATCTGCAGGAGCGGCCGCTTGCCCGGATAGGCCACGAGCGGCCGCGCGCCGTTACCGAAGGGCAGCGTCGCGGTGTCGCCCGCCCGTGCGCGCGGCACGCCCCCTACGGCGGCGATAGTGCCGAGCGCGGTCAGCCGCATGAAATCCCGTCTTCCGCGATCGGTCATCGCGCGCTCCTCGTTCAGGCTGTCGCAGCGGAGTTCCGGTTCGGCGCGCCCCGCCCTCGATTGCGGGGCGACGCCTCGGAGCAGATCCCGGTCAGCGCAGGACCGAGAGGTAGTGGATGTCCTGAGTCAGGCAGGTCGAGAGGCGCCACTCGACCGGCCGTTCCTCCAGATCGATGGCGACGCGGTCGATCTCGAGGGCGGGGGTCCCGGCGGGCACCTCGAGCAGTTCGGCCTCGCGCGCCCCGATCGCCACGGCCTTCAGGCGCTCGTTGGCGGTTGCGATCGTGATGCCGTAGCGCGTGGCGTAGAGGCTGTAGAGGGTGTTCGGCAGCTCGAGCTGGGCGATGCCCGGGAACAGGCTGGCGGGCACGCTGATCGTCTCGACCACGCACAGCTTGGCGTCGACAGCGCGCACGCGCTCGATCCGGACCACCCGGGCCGACCGCACGAGGTCGAGCCGCCCGCGCTCGTCGGCGCTGGCGGCCGCCTCAGCGATCCCCGTGACCCGGCTCGTGGGCATGCCGGTGCCGTCGCCGTCCGGCCGCAGCTTCAGGAAGCGGAAGACGCTCTGCTTGTCATCGTGATCGGCCACGAAGGTCCCGCGGCCCTGACGGCGCACCAGCAGGCTGTCGGCAGTGAGCGCATCGAGGGCCTTGCGCACCGTCCCCTGGCTGACCCCCAACTCAAGGGCGAGCTGTCCCTCGCTCGGCAGGATCTGGCCGGGCTGCCAGACCGCGTCGGCCAGGCGCTTCAGCAGCGTGTCGTAGACCTGCCGGTAGAGCGGGCGGAAGCCGACCGTGCCGGTGCGCCCCGAACCTGCCTGTCCTTCGCCTGACCGTTCCATCGCGTGACGACGCAGAGCCCCATCCGTGGGTAGAGCGTCGAAGGATGTGTCCAGCACCTCTCCCTCCTCTCGCTTACGTGGCTCTTCCGACGGGAGCAATCATAGGTTCTTCCTCCGCACAGGCGATCCGCGTCACAGCGCCTCGATCTCGGCGACGAGGGCTTCGGCCACGTCGAGGCCCGCCTCGGCGGCCCGGCGGCGGAGCCCGAGCCGGCGGCTGCCGGGTAGCCGGGCGCCGTCCTGCGCCTCAATCGCGTCGGCCAGTGCCGCGAAGCGCTCCGGCGCGTCCGGGCTGAGCGCTGACGCGTCGAGGGCGAGGATCAACTGCCCGGTCCCCGGCGGGTCGCCCGCGGCGTCGAGGAACGAGGAGGCTTCGCCGGCGAAGCGCGCACCGACGAGGCCGGCAGCGAGCAGCTCCACCATCAGGGCGAGCGCCGTGCCCTTGGCCTCGCCCAGCGGCACCATCGTGCCGTCGAGGGCTGCCTTGGCATCGGACGTCGGGCGTCCCTCCGCGTCGAGAGCCCAGCCTTCGGGGATCGCCTCCCCGCGCTTGGCCGCCCCGACGATGTTGGCGCGGGCCACCTTCGACAGGGCGAGGTCGACCACGATCGGCGCGCGGCCCGGCAGCGGGCAGGCGAAGGCCAGCGGGTTGGTGCCGAACACCGCCTGACGTCCGCCCCAGGGGGCCATCGCGGCGGGCGTGTTGGCGAAGAGCAGCGCGACGCAGCCCTGCTCGGCCAGGGCCTCGACCGGGCGGCCGGCCGCGCCGCAATGGTGCGAGCGGCGGATGCCGGCGGCCGCAACGCCTTGCTGCCGGGCGAGGCTGGGCAGCGCCTCCAGGGCGAGGTCGAGGGCCGGATAGGCGAAGCCGTGTGCGGCGTCGACCGCGAGCAGGCCCGGCCGCGGGCGCTCCGCCCGCGGGACTGCGTCGCCCACGACCTTGCCGGCGCGCACCTGCGCGCCGTAGGGCGCCACCCGCGACAGGCCGTGGCCCTTGAGCCCGTCCGCTTCGGCGCCGACCAACGCCCGGGCGACGCTCCGCGCCGCAGCCTCGGCCGTGCCGCAGCGGATCAGGGCCGCCTCGGCGAGGGCCTCTACCTCCGACAGAGTGAGGTTCGGCATCGGCTCAGCGCTCCGTGAGATGGCGGCGGACGGCCTGCGCCGTGACGGCGGAGACGCGCACATTCGATTCCTGCGTCACTCCGGCGATGTGCGGGGTCAGGATCAGGTTCGGCACGTCCGCAAAGACGGCGCCGGCCTCCGCGTCGAGCGGCTCCCGATCGAACACGTCCAGCGCCGCGCCGCCGAGATGCCCGGACCGCAAAGCTTCTGCTAAGGCGGCCTCGTCTACCACGCCGCCCCGGGCCGCGTTGATCAGGATTGCGCCCTCGGGCATCCGGGCCAGCGCCGCCGCGTCGATCAGGCCGCGGGTCTGATCGGTGAGCGGCACGTGCAGCGAGAGCACGTCGCTCTGCTCGATCAGGGCGTCGAGCGCCTGCCGCTGCACGATGCCGTAGGCCGGGTTCCAGGCCGGGTCGCTCTCGGCGACGAAGGGATCGTGGGCGGCGATCGCCATGCCGAGGGCCGCGGCCCTCTGGGCGGTCTCGCGGGCGATGGCGCCGAAGCCCACGAGGCCGAGGCGCTTGCCGGAGATCTCGCGGCCCAGCAGGGCGTTGCGCGGCCACGTGCCGGCCGCGACGCGGGCCGTGGCACCGTAGGCGCCGCGCAGGAGCAGCATCGCGGTGGCGACCACGTACTCGGCGACCGCGACGTCGTTTGCGCCGGTCGCCGGGTAGACTGCGATGCCCCGATCCCGGCAGGCCGGCCCGTCGATGTTGTCGAGGCCGACGCCGAGGCGTCCGACGACCTTGAGGTCGCGGGCGGCATCGAGCAGGGCGCCGCGCACCTGCGTCCGGTTGCGGACGATCAGGGCGTCGGCCCCCGCCACGGCGGCGGCGAGATCCGCCGGCCGGTCGACGAGGCCGGGATCGTACAGGACATCGAACCCGGCGAGCTCGGCCGCGATCGTCGCCTCGTCCATGAACTCGCTGATGATGACCTTGGGCATGGAGGGTCCTTCTCAGGTCGCCGGCACGGCGGCCGGGAGGGGGCGGCGGAAGGCCGCCGCCGGCTCGCGGGCGGGGATCGCGTCCGCCACCGCGTCCTCATCGTCGAGGAGATCGAGATTCGGGGTGATGCGGCCGTCGAGCACCGCCCGGGCGTGGGCGAGGTCGATCTTGCCCTCCCAGCGGGCGATCACCAGGGTCGCCACCATGTTGCCGACCGCGTTGGTCACGCAGCGCAGCTCGTTCAGGATGCGGTCCACCCCGATGATCAGCGCGATGCCCGCCACCGGCAGGAGCTGCGAGGCCTGGAGCGTCGCGGCCAGCACGAACAGGATGGCACCCGCCACGCCCGCCACGCCCTTCGAGGTCACCAGCGCGATGGCCAGGATGCCGAGTTCCTGCTCCCAGGTCAGCGGGATGTTGAGGGCCTGCGCGATGAAGCCGATCGCCATGGTCAGGTAGATGCACGAGCCGTCCATGTTGAAGGACAGGCCGGCCGGCATCACGAGGCCGGTGACGCTCTTGTCGACGCCGAGCCCGTTGAGCTTGGCCATGATCCGCGGCAGCACCGATTCCGAACTGGTGGTGCCGAGCAGGATGAACAGCTCTTCGCGGGTGTAGCGGAACAGCTTCCACAGGCTCAGGCCGACGTAGAACCGCATCACGCCGCCGAGAAAGACCGCGATGAACACGATGAAGGTCAGGTAGAGCGAGACGATCAGCATCCCGTACTGGGCGAGGATGCCGAGACCGAACTTGCCGATCGTGAAGGCCATCGCGCCGAAGGCGCCGACGGGAGCGAAGTGCATGATCAGGCCGACGACCTTCATCAGCACGTCGCCGAAGGCGTGGACCACCTTGAGCGGGAACTCGCCGCGCCGGCCCAGCATCGCCAGCCCCATGCCGACGAGCACCGAGAAGAACATCACCTGGATCAGGTCGCCCTTGGCGAAGGCGTCGACCGCGCTGTGCGGGATGATGTTGGCGACGATTTCCATCGGCGACTGCGCGTGGGCCTTGCCGGCGATGCCGGCCACGAGCTTGGCGTCGAGGCTGTCGACCGTGGCGTTCACGCCGTCGCCCGGCCGCAACAGGTTGACGAACAGGAGGCCGGCGGCGAGCGCCACCGTGGTGGCGACCTCGAAGTAGAGGATGGTCTTCAGGCCCATCCGGCCGACGCTCTTCATGTCGCCGACATGCGCGATGCCGACCACGACCGTGCAGAAGATGACGGGGGCGACGATCATCTTGATCAGGTTGATGAACATGTCGCCGAGGATCTTGCAGCCCACCGCGAAGTCGGGCGCGACCACGCCGACGCCGATGCCCAGCGCGATGCCGAGCAGAACCTGGCCGTAGATCGACCGAAGCAGCCTCATGCGTTCCTCCAGAATGACGGGACGGAGGCCGCCGCGGTTTCGCCCGCGGTCGTGCGCTCCCTCATGGTCCTGACCCCGTGGCGTCGGGGCCGCGCCCGCGGACCGGATCGCGGTCCGCGGGCGCGGGACTGGTGAGTCCGCGACTTGCGCGTCAGGCGCTGCGGTAGAGCTTCGTCATCACGAACTCCCGGTGGCCGAGGGACTCGGCCGCCGTGAGCCGGCCGTTGGCGGTGCGCACCACCATGTCGATCAGCGCGTCGCCGGCCTGCGGGATGGTCATCTCGCGGGTGAGCACGCCCGAGACGTCGACGTCGATATGCTCGCCCATGGTCCGCACGGTCCGGGGATTGCCAGTGATCTTGATCACCGGGACGATCGGGTTGCCGATGACGTTGCCCTGACCGGTCGGGAAGGTGTGGACCACGTAGCCGGCCGCCGCCATCAGGGTGACGCACTCGGCCGCCGCCGAGGACGTATCCATGAAGTAGAGGCCCGGTCCCTTGGCGGGGGCCTCCGCGGGCTGCAGCGCGTCGATGAACCGGCACTCGTGGCCGATCTTCTCGAGGTTGCCGAGCGCCTTCTCCTCGATCGTGGTGAGTCCGCCCGCGATGTTGCCCTTGGTGGGCTGCGAGTCCGAGAGATCGTCGGTCTTGTGGGCCTCGATCACGTCGTCCTGGTAGGCCTTCCACATCGTGTACCACTTGTCGGAGATTTCGGGGCTGATCGCCCGCTCCCGACAGAGGTGCTCTGCGCCGGTGATCTCGGAGGTCTCGCCGAACACCCCGTAGATCCCGTGCGGGATCAGCTTGTCGTACATGTTGCCGACCGTGGGGCAGGAGGCGAGGCCCGTGGTGGTGTCGGACTCGCCGCACTTGGTCGAGACCCAGAGGTCGGCGATCGGGCATTCCTCGCGCTGGAGCTCGGTGGCCCACTGCACGAAGCGCTTGGCTTGGTAGCTCGCCTTGGCGACGATCGCAATGTCGCCGTGGCCCTCGATGCCGAAGCCGACCACCGGCTTGCCGGTCTTGGCGATGCCCTCGACCACGCGGTTGGTCCATTGGTCCTCGATGCCGATCACCACGACGGCGGCGACGTTCGGGTTCGAGCCGATACCGATCAGGGTGCGGAAGTGGAGGTCCAGATCCTCGCCGAACTGGAGCCGGCCGTAGGCGTGGGGCAGCGCCATCGTGCCCTTCACATTGTTGGCGACCGCCTCGCAGGCGGCGTTGGACAGATCGTCCAGCGGCAGGAGCACGACGTGGTTGCGCACGCCGACCCGGCCGTTCTCCCGGCGCCAGCCCATGAAGGTGGCGGCCTTGTAGTCCTGCGAGGCGCGCTTGGTCGCGAGCGCCTTGGTGGCGAACTGATCGGGCGCACCGCCGACGAAGGGGGTGGCGATCTCGTGTTCGAGCTGAGCGGCTTCCTTGAACATCGTCACCTCACCAGCGCTTCGTCTTGACGTTGTGGACATGGACGTGCTCGCCCTTGGCGACGTCCTTGATGACCTTGCCGATGTCCTGGCCGTACTTGATGGCCGTATCGCCGGCCTTCAGGTCGGTGAGCGCGACCTTGTGGCCGATCGGGATGTCGTGGCGGACATGGACCGCGAAGGTGGAGTCGTTCTCGGTGACCACCCCAAAGGCGTCGGTGTTCGCGCTCAGGCCCTCGATCACCGCGACGGCGACGTTGTCCTGGGGGGAATGGGCGAGAAGATGCGGCTTGCGGTGCCCCTCGCCGGACGCGGCGTGGCTGCTCATGCGGTCCTCCTAATAGCTGTCGTCGGCTTCTCGGCGGCGACTGGTCTTATATAAGATCCATGAGGCGGTGGACGTCAACGGGTGATTGAGTGGGGAGGTCGAATTCATTGTTCGAGGCGCGATCCGGCTCCGCGCGTCTCCCTCCCCCTCTGCGGGCTACGATATTCACACATCTACGCCGACGCGCTCTCCTCCCCTGGCAATTTCGGGCTTGCCCGGGATCGCTCGAGCTTGTGGGGAGGAGCTGGAGGTGGGGGTGGTGCAGGATCGAGCGCGCTGGCGCTTTCTGCTCCACCCCCACCCCTGGCCCCTCTCCACAAGATGGAGGGAAAAGCGCTTTGTTCAGAGAGGGTTGAGTGTCGGGCAGAGAAGCGTGAATCCGCAAGCCTCTGCGAGGGAAGGAGGGCGCGTGGCAGGTCTGGACTGCCTGTCCCATCGAGCGCACGAAGCGATCAGCGAGCGTCCGTCCGAGCAGTCTCCCAGATCTCTCGCGCGGCAAACACGCCTTGCTCCTCACGTGATGTCTTATATAAGTTACATATCATGAGCGGCTCGCCTTCGGCGGGACGCCGGCCGGGAGGACGAGGATGGGTAGCGCGCCTGCGCAGGGCATCGGCTGGGCCGGACGCCCGCGGTGAACGAGACACTCCTCCTCATCCTGTGTGTTGGCTGCGCCGGCGTGATCTCGGGCCTCACGGGCTTCGCCTTCGCGCTGATCGCCTCCGGCACGCTGCTGTCGATCCGCACGCCCGTCGAGGCGACCGCCCTGGTGCTCGTCTGCAGCATCCTCTCGCAGGTGATCTCGATCCTGCGGCTGCGCACCTGGCCGCCGCGGGGCACCGCCTTCGCGATGATCCTGCCCGGCCTCGTCGGGGCGCCGATCGGCATCCACCTGCTGCACGATCTGGACCCGCGCTTCATCAAGGTCGCCATCGGCGCCTTCCTGGTCCTCTACAGCGGCGGCATCGCCCTGCTGCGCGCCGATTACCGGGTGGGCTTCGGCAATCGCTGGAGCGACGGTGCGATCGGCTTCCTCGGCGGCGTGCTGGGCGGCATCGCGGGGCTGTCCGGGGCCCTGCCGACGGCCTGGAGCCTCGTGCGCGGCTGGGATCCGCGCACCCAGCGGGCGGTCTACCAGTCCTTCACCCTGGTGATGCAGGTCTGGGCCTTCTCGATCCTCGTCTACCTCGACCCGATCCCGCCCGAACTCGTCGGCGACTTGGCGCTGGCGCTGCCGGTGGTGCTGGTGAGCGTGCTCGCCGGGCTCTCGCTGTTCGCCCGGATCGACCAGCGGCGCTTCCGCACCCTCGTCCTGGCCCTGCTCGCGGCGATCGGGCTGACCACCACCGCGCTGGCGCTACCCGGCCTGCTGCAGGGTTGAGGCGGCCGCCTGGGCGGCTCAGCTCCCGGCCTTGTCGTGAACGCCCGCGAAGAACAGGTCCTTCCAGCTGTCCGGGCGGCGGCGGATCGTGCCGGTGCGGGCCATGAAGTCCGCGACCTTGCCGATGGCCCGGGGCGTCGCCGTGAAGGAGACCTGCGGGTCGTTCAGGATCTCGGTGATGAGGCCGACATCGCTCCCGTCGCGGGCGAGGCGCACGTAGGCGCGGGCCGCCTCCGCCTTGTCGGCCACGATCCCCGCGAGGGCCTCGTCGAGGGCGGCGCCGAACGCCTCGAAGACGCGGGGACTGGCCGCCGCGAAGGCCGCGGAGGCCCAGACGACGTTGAAGGTCGAGGGCTCGCCCAGGACGTCGAAGCTGTTGAGCACCGTGCGGATGCCGGGCCGGCGCAGCTCCAGCTCCTGGATCGGCGCGGCGGTGAAATGGGCCGTCACCTCGCTGCCCCCGAGGAGCGCTGCCATTCCGTCGGGATGGGAGAGGGTGATGGTGAGCCGGTCGAGGTCGTTGCGATGGGCCGCGCCGAGCTCCTTCTCGGCCGCCATCTGCAGGAACATCGCTTGGACCGAGACCTTGACGGCGGGGAGCGCGATCTTGTCCCGGTCGGTGAAGTCGGCGAGCGTGCGCACCTTCGGGTTGCTGGAGTTCATCAGGAGCGGCATGCTGTTCATCGCCGCCACGCCCTTCACCGCCATGGCGGTGCCCTCGGTCTTCGACCAGAGCAGCACGAGGGGCGGCACGCCACCGGCCGCGAACTGGATCTGCCCGGAGAGCAGGGCGTCGTTCATCGCCGCGCCGCCCGCGAGGGTGAGGTAGCGGGCCTGGAGCCCCGCCACGCCGCGGGCGGCCGCGGCCTTCTGGAGCAGGCCCTGCTCCTCCATCAGCATCAGCGGCAGGTGGCCGAGGCTCGGCTGGCGGGCGATCGCCACCGCGCCGACCTCCTCGGCCCGCCCCGGGCCGGGGCTCGCCAGGAGCGCCGCAGCCCCCGCCAGAACGTCGCGTCTGCGCATGATCCCCCCTCCTAAGCGGTGTTCCTCAGCCGGGGCGGCGGATCGCCGGTGCCGCCACGCTCTCGATCGTCACGTTGATGCAGGCCGGCAGGCCGCTGGCCTGGGCCGCCTCAAGGGCCGCCGGGAGGGCGGCGGCCTCGGTGACCAGCGCGCCGAAGCCGCCGAGCGCCTGCACCACCGCGTCGTAGCGGGTCGGGAGCAGGTCGCAGTGGCGCGTCCGTCCGGGTCCGTAGCTGCGCAGCTGGATCTGGTGCTCGGCGTTCCAGCGCGCGTCGTTGCCCACCACCGCGATGAACGGGATCCGATAGCGCACGGCCGTGTCGAACTCGGCCATGTGGAAGCCGAAGGTGCCGTCGCCCAGCACCGCGACCACCGGGGCGCCGGGGCGCTCCAGCGCGGCGGCGATCGCGAAGGGGATCGACGCGCCGATCGTGCCCGAGACGCCGTTGATCAGCCGGCGCCCGGCGCGGACCAGGGCCTGCGGCCACTGGCCGATCTCGCCGCCGTCGCAGATCAGCGTGCCGTCCGGATAGCGTTCCAGGAAAGCGTCGACCGCCCGGCACAATTCCACCGGGTGCAGGCGCCCGTCGGTCCCGCGCAGATCCGCCCAGCCGGGGGGCCGGTAGGCTAGGGCAGCCCGCGCCTCCCGGTGCCAAGCGTCCCGGCGGGGGAGGGCGGTGCCGCGGGCGGTCAGCGCCGCCAGCACCGGCCGTGGATCGGCGAGGCCCGAGACGGCGAAGCGGTCGGCCGGCGCGCGGGCGAGGAGCGCCGGATCGGGATCGACGAGGGCGAAGCGGCAGTCGGGCGCGAGGGCAGGGGCCGCGCCGAAGCGCAGGGTGAAGTCGAGCGGCTTGCCGAGGAGCACGAGGAGATCGGTCCGCGCCAGGACCTCGGCGAAGGCGCCGAGCGCCGGATCGTTGATCCCGCGTGGGCTCTCCATGCCGACGACCGGCAGGCCGAGCGTCTCCTCCAGCGCCGCCATGGCGGCCCGGCCGGAGGCGTCGCACAGGGCCGGGCCGCACACAATGAGCGGCCGTTCCGCCTCGGCCAGGGCGGCGCGCAGGTCGGCCACGAGGTCCGGCGCCGGCTCGGCGGCCCGGATGGCCGCCGCGGCCCGGTCCGGGATCCGCACCGAGGCGGCGGGGACGGACTTGTCCAGCAGGTCGACCGGCAGGCTGAGATGGACCGGGCCGGGCCGCCCCTCGCGGGCGATCCGGAAGGCCCGGGCGAGGTCCGGCCCGAGCGCCGCGACCGACCCGGCGGTCCAGGCCGCCTTGGTCATCGGCCGGGCGATGTCGGCCTGGGCCAGCTCCTGGAAGGCGCCCCGCCCGAGCTCGGACAGGCCCGCATGGCCCGAGAGCAGCAGCACGGGCGAATCCGCCGCAAGCGCCGTGGTGAGCGCCGCCGCGCCGTTGGTGTGGCCCTGTCCGCCCGTGACCAGAGCGACGCCGACCTCGCCGGTCAGCCGGCCCCAGGCATCGGCCATGTGGACGCAGGCCGCCTCCTGGCGGGTGTGGACGAGGCTGATCCCGGTCTCCAGTAGGGCGTCGAAGACCGGCATGATGTGGTTGCCGGAGAGTGTGAAGATCCGGGTGACGCCGAGCGCCTCCAGGGCCCGGGCCACGATGTCGGCGCCGCGCAGGGTCTGCATGGTTCAAGCCCCCTCAGGCGGCCGCGTCGAGGAGGGAGCCCCCCGGCCGGACATGGGTGAAGTGCACCGGCTCCATCGCGAGGTCGAGGGCGCCGCCGCGCTGGCGCACCACGGTGAAGTGCGAGGTCGCGAGATCCGAGGTCTCCGGGAAGTCCTCGCGGAAGTGGGCGCCGCGGCTGTCGGTGCGGGCGAGCGCCGCCCGGGCGACCGCCTGCGAGACCAGGACGAGGTTCTCAAGGTTCAGCCGGTCCATCCAGGTGAGCGCGTAGCGGCGGTCGCCGTCCGGCGCGCCGGCCCGGGCGACCGCGTCGGAGAGGCCGTCGAGAGTGGCGAGCGCCCGGGTCAGCCCGGCCGCGTCCCGCAGGATGCCGACATCGGCCCACATCGTCTCGTAGAGCGCCTCGCGGATCTCCGGCAGCGACTCCGCTGGCCGGCCGAGCGGGCCGTAGGCGCGGGCGAGGCCCGCCTCGATGGCGGCGGGATCGGGCTCGGCGAGGCGACCCTCGCGCGTCACGGCCCGCGCCATGGACTGGCCGGCGAGCCCCCCGAATACCGTGGAGTTCGCCACGCCGTTGCCACCCAGCCGGTTCGCCCCGTGGACGCCGCCGGTGTCCTCGCCGGCTGCGAAGAGGCGCGGCAGCGCGGTGGTGCAGTCGACGGCGAACTGAAGGCCGCCCATCATGTAATGGGCGGTGGGGATGACCTCGACGAGCCCGCCCGCGAGGTCGAAGCCGCAATCGGCGCAGCGCTCGACCATGCCCTTGAACCGGCGGCGCACGTCCTCGGGCCCGAGGTGGCTCATCTGGATGTGGACGCCCCCACTCGGCGTGGCGAAGCCCTCGCGCAGCCGCCGCATGATGGAGCGGCTGACCACGTCCCGGGTCGCCCGCTCGGCCCGCGTGTCGTAGGCCTCCATGAAGCGCTGGCCGGTGGAATCGAGGAGCCAGCCGCCGGCCCCGCGCAGGCCCTCCTCCAGCACCGTCCCGGTCATGCGGGTGCCGGCGCCGGCGAGCAGCCCGGTCGGGTGGAACTGAACCATCTCCATGTCGCGTAAGGGGAGCCCGGCGCGCAACGCCATGGCGAGCCCGTCGCAGGACTTGTCGCCGGAGGGCGTGTGGTACTTGTACATGGTCGGCCCGCCGCCGGTGGCGAGCAGCACGGCCTTGGCCCGCACCA
This sequence comes from Methylobacterium sp. UNC378MF, assembly GCF_900103195.1. Taxonomy (GTDB): domain Bacteria; phylum Pseudomonadota; class Alphaproteobacteria; order Rhizobiales; family Beijerinckiaceae; genus Methylobacterium. The sequence continues at coordinate 162,005 of NZ_FMWU01000014.1, forward strand.
GCTTCGGTTCGCCGGTGCGCATGTCGAGCATCAGCACGCCCGCCAGTCCCGATCCGTCCCGGGCCGGGATCAGCTCCAGGGCGCGGTGGTCCTCCAGGCGGCGCACGTTCCGGCGCCAGACCTGCTCGGACAGGCGGTTGATGATCTCGATGCCGGTGAGGTCGCCCTTATGCACCGTCCGGTCGAAGGTCTGACCGGCGAACGCCTTCTGGTGGACGCTGCCGTCCGGGTTGCGGTCGAAGAAGCAGCCGAGCTCGGTCTCCAGCTCGCGGATCCGCACCTGCGCCTCGGTGACGAGCGTCCAGGCGAGCGCTTGGTCGTTCAGCCACTTGCCGCCCTCGATCGTGTCCATGAAGTGCCGCTCGACCGAGTCGCCCGGCGCCAGCGCGACGTTGTAGCCGCCCTGGACCATGCGGGTGCAGCCGCATTTCCCCAGCAGACCCTTCACCGCGACGGTGACGTCGAGGTCGGGCGCGACCTTCTTGGCATGGAGCGCCGCGAACAGCCCGGCCCCGCCGGAGCCGAGGATCAGGATGTCGGTCTCGACCGGCTCGGGGCTCATCGTGCGTCTTCCAGGGAGGCGATGACGGCATCGCGCCGAGCGGCCACGTCGCGCTGCACGTCGGCGAAGAGCGAGCCGCCGTGGGAATCCATCCCCACCAGCAGCGGCCCAAAATCACGGATCGCGAACTGCCACAGGCTCTCGGGGTGGAGGTCGTCGAGGTCGACGTCCACGATGGTCTCGATCCAGGTGGTCTCCAGCGCCGCCGCGCCGCCGACGATCGCCAGATAGGCGCCGCCGCGCCGGGCGAAGGCGTCGAGGGTCGCCGGTCCCATGCCGCCCTTGCCGACGATGAGGCGCACGCCCTCCCGCTCCATCAGCGCGTCGGTGAAGCGCTCCATGCGCATCGACGTGGTGGTGCCGATGCAGAACGGCGCGAAGCCGACCGGCGCCTCGTTGGAGACCGGGACGCGGTGGACGTTCGGCGCGGTGTGGATCACCGCGTGGCCGTTGAGGTCGAGCCGGGTGCGGCGGTCCCGGTCGAACATGTGGATCAGGGTCGCGTCGCGGATGCCGAACAGCCAGCGCCGCAGGGTGACGGTGTCGCCGATCCGGAGCGCCCGGATCTCGGCCTCGCCGGCCGGCATATCGAGGACGTGGTGGGCCACGGTCTGCTCCTCAATCGAACGCGATGCCGCCGGGCGTGAGCGTCGCGCGGGCGCGGCGGGCCGAGTGGCACTGGATGTTCACGGCGACCGGGTTCTGGGTGATGTGGGTCGCGGCGAGTTCAACATGGACGGCGAAGCTCGTGGAACGGCCCCCGAGCCCCTGCGGGCCGATGCCCAATTCGTTCACCGCCCGCGACAGCTCGGCCTCGATCCGGGCGCCTTCGGGATCGGAGCAGACGGAGCGCAGCGGCCGGGTCGCCGCCACCTTGGCGAGGTGCATGCACAGGTCCGAGGTGCCCCCGAGCCCTACGCCCACGATGGTCGGCGGGCAGACCCGGCCGCCTAGCTCGATGACCCGGTCGATGACGAAACGCTTGGCCGCGCCGATCCCGTCCGAAGGCAGCAGCATCTGCAGGAAGGATCCGTTCTCGGAGCCGGAGCCCTTCGGGATCATCTCGACGGCCACGGTCTCGGGCCGGTCGTCGAAATCGACGTGGATGATCGGCACGCGGATGCCGCAGGAGGTCTGCTCGTTCTTGCGGGTGATCGGGTGGACCACCGAGGAGCGCAGGGAGAACTCCTTCGTGGCCCGCTCGCAGCCGCGCCGGATCGCGGCCTTCAGGGCGGCGCCGTCGAAGCGCACGTCGGCGCCGATCACGACGTTGTAGATCGGGATGCCGGTATCCTGGCAGAGGATATTTTTCGTGCGTTCCGCGACCGCGACGTTCTCCACCATCGTTTCGAGGATGGCGCGGCCGGTGGCGCTGGTCTCGGCCCGCTGCAGGTCGGCGAAGCCGGTCTTGATGTCGGGCGGCAGGATCTTCAGGGCGCGGACGTAGAGGTCGCGGCAGACCTCCTCGAATTCGCGGATGTCGAGATCCATGGCGGGTCTCCGCTGGCGAGGACGATGGGCAGGGGCGACGGTCAGGCCCCGCTGAGAAGGAATAGGAGGCCGACCGCGAAAGCGGTCGCAAGGCAGCCCGACACGACAAGGGCATTGCGCTCGCGGAAGCGCAGCCACTCGATGGCGAGGACCCGCAGGCCGAACGCCATGTGGACGGCGAGCGCGCAGACGAGGCCCCATTCGGCCGTGCGGACGAAGCCGTTATGGGTGAGGCCGAGGAAGCTCTCCAGCCGGTCGGCACCCTGGAGCGCGGTGCCGAGCGCAATGAAGTGCATCGGCAGGAACAGCGCCAGGGCGATCCCCGAGAGCCGGTGGATCAGCGCGGCGGCAAAGCCGGGCCTGCGCAGGGACGCGCGGGTGATGCCGGTCCGCCCGGCCGTGCTCGTGGCGGTCCTCATGCTACATACACCGCGAGTGCCGCACGCAGGCCCAGACCGGCGAGCAGGGCCGAGAGGGCGATCATGGCGAAGTCGAGGGAGCGGCCGCGCCAGCCGGTCCACTCGCGCAGGATGCTGCGCAGGCCGATCGGGGCGTGGATCGCGGCGGCCAGAACGAAGACCGCGTAGAACAGCAGGAAGGCGAGGTTGCCGTGCGTCCGGCCCAGGATCTCGCCCGCCGTGAGCCCGCCGCGCACCGCGTAGAGGATCGTGCCGAGATGGACCGCGACCGTGACCGCCAGGATCGCCGCGGTGCCGCGCTGGGCGAGATACAGGAGCGAGCTCATCCGCGCCTCCAGAACCGGCGCAGCGCCGCCTTGCCGGTCTCGCGCTTCAGGCCCGCGATCGAGAAGGTCGGGCTCAGGCCCTTCGGGCAGTGCTCGGTGCAGCTCATGTGGCTGTGGCAGGAATGGCAGCCGGCATCGCCCGCCACCGCGACGAGCCGATCCCGGTCGCGGTCGCGCACGTCGTTGACCAGCGTCCAGGCCCGGTTGAGGGCCGCCGGCCCGAGATAGTCGGGGTTCCACGTCACCAGATCGCAGGCGGCGTAGCAGACGCCGCAATTGATGCACTCGATGCCGGCATCGACCTCCTGGCGGGCGGGCGAACTCGGCGCGACCGTCGCGAAATCGTCGGGCGGGTTCTCGCCCGGCTCGAAATAGCCATGGGCCCGGCGCCACTTCTCGAAGAAGGGCTCCATGTCGACCGCGAGATCCTTCACCACCGGCAGGTTGCGCAGGGGCTCGAGGGTCAGCACCCCGTCCGGCGCCACCGCGGCGACCCGGGTGCGGCAGGTCCAGCGCGGACGCCCGTTCACCGTCATGCCGCAGGAGCCGCACATGCCGACCCGGCAGGCGAAGCGGTAGGCGAGCGTCGGGTCCTGGTCGCGCTGGATCTCGGTTACGACGTCGAGCACCGTCTGGTTGGCCCGGCGCGGCACCACGTAGTCCGCGACCCCGTCGCCGCGCTGGACCCGCACCCGCAGCGCCTCGGTGGCGCTCAGCCCGACGGCGGCGTGATCGACGGGGGCCGTCACCGCGTGGCCTCCTTCGGGGCATCGCCCGCCGCCGGCGCGGGGAAGAATAGCTCGGCGTCGCTGGAGGCCGTGGCGGAGACCAGTCCGGCGCGGTTCATGTACGCGAGATAGTCGGTCATGCGCTGGGGCTTAGTGGTCCAGGCATTCTGCGGGGCGCGGATGAGGGCTTCCGCCTCCTCCGGCGAGATGTTCGCGCCTTCCGCCTTGATCCAGAGCGCAGCGGCCTTCGCGGGATCGTCCCGGATCAGCTTCAGGCTGTCCTCCAGGGCCGCAAGGAAGGACGCGGTGACCTTGGGATTGGCCGTGACGAAGCGGCTGGAGGCCCAGACGAGGTTGAAGGTGTGGGGACCGCCCATGACGTCGTAGCTGTCGAGCACCTTGTGCGCTCGCGGGTCCTTCAGCTCCATCTCCTGGAAGGGCGGGGAGCCGAAATGCGCCGTGATCTCCGAGCGGCCACCCATCAGGGCGGTCTGCGCGTCCGGGTGCCCCATCGACACGGTGAGCGGATCGAGCTTGGCCTGCTGGCCGGGCCCGAAGGCCTTCTCGGCGGCCATCTGCAGGGTGATCGCCTGAATCGAGGTCTTGGCGGTCGGCAGCGCGATCTTGTCCTGGGAGCCGAAGTCCTTGATCGACTTGACCGCGGGATTGGTGGTCACCAGCCAGAGCGGCATCGCGTTCAGCGCCGCCACGCCCTTGACCTTTATGTTCCCCTGGGTCCGGCCCCAGATCGTCAGGAACGGGCCCACGCCGCCCGAGGCGAAGTCGAGGTTGCCGGAGAGCAGGGCCTCGTTCATCCCCGAGCCGCCGGTGAACCGCAGCCACTCAGCCTTCAGGTCGAGGCCGCGCCCCTTGGCCTGCTTTTCGAGCAGGCCCTCCTCCTCCATCACCGTCAGCGGCAGGTAGGAGATCCCGAACTGTTTGGCGAGTCGGACGGTCGAGACCTCGGCGCGGGCGGCGCCGATCGTCACGCACAGGGCCGCGACCGTCCCGACGAGCCGGATGATGCCCCGTGCCGTCATGGCGTTCCTCACCGGTTGTTGCGCCGCTCTTGTCTCTCGCGAGTTCGTCGGCGTCGGGTCGAGGATACGCCCGGCGCGAAGTCTGTCAACACTCATGTGTCATATACATGACTTGCCCCGCACCCGGAAGGCGGGGAGGGCGTCCGACTGCGCGCGATCACCCGCAGATGGACTGAGCGAAAGCGCGCCTTGAACGGCTCGACGAGCGCGCCGCGAAGTCACCGCGCGCGGAGTGCGAAGTTCGCGCCGGACGACCGGCCTGCCACCCGCCGCTCAGGCCTGCATGCCCCAGCGCTGAACCGTGCGCCGCTCAATCGTCTGGAAGATCAGGTTCTCGACGACGAGGCCGATCAGTATGACGGTGAGCAGCCCGGCGAACACGTTCGGGATGTCGAGCATGTTCTTGTTCTCGAAGATGAACCAGCCGAGCCCGCCCGCCCCGGACGACACCCCGAAGACCAGCTCGGCCGCGATCAATGTGCGCCACGCGAACGCCCAGCCGACCTTCAGGCCGGTGAGGATCGACGGGAAGGCCGCCGGGATCAGGATCTTGCCGATCAGCCGCGGACCGGACAGCCCGTAATTGCGGCCGACCATCTTCAGCGTCCGGCTCACCGACAGGAAGCCCGAATGGGTGTTCAGCGCGATCGCCCAGGTCACCGAGTGGATGAGGACGAAGATCAGGCTGCCGTTGCCCAGGCCGAACCAGATCAGCGCCAGCGGCAGCAGCGCGATCGCCGGCAGCGGATTGAACATCGAGGTCAGCGTCTCGAGAAAGTCGGTCCCGATCCGCGACGCGATGGCGATGCCGGTGAGCACGGTCGCCAGGGCGACGCCCGCGGCGTAGCCCATCAGCAGGACCTTGAGCGAGGTCCAGGCCCGGGCCGGCAGCGTGCCGTCGGCGATGCCCCGGAAGAAGGCCTCCACCGTCGCCGAGAAAGTCGGGAACAGGAGGTCGTTGTCGAGGTAGCGCCCGTAAGCCTCCCAGATTCCGGCCAGGAGGACGAGGATCACGATCTTGCGCAGCCACGCCTGGTTGTAGAGCCGCTCGGCGACCGACAGGGGCTTCTCCACCACCGTGGCGCCGTGGGCGTGGCCGGTCTCGCGCACGATCTCGGGCCGGCTCGGCTCCGCGGCGGACGGGCGCGCGGGTGCGGCGCGCGGCAGGCCGGTCAGGACGGGCGCGCTAGACATTCTCCGCCTCCTCAATCTCTTCCGAGAACAGCATCTGCTGGATCCGGTTCTCCAGCCCCATCGCGGCCTCCGGCGAGTCCGCGCTGTTGAGCTCCGCCTTCACCTCGCCGGGATGGGGCGAGAGCAGCAGGATGCGCGAGCCGACCTTGATCGCTTCCGGGATCGAGTGGGTGACGAACAGCACGGTGAAGCGCGTGCCCTCCCACAGCATCAGCAGCTCGTCCTGCATGCGCCGCCGGGTCAGGGCGTCGAGCGCCGCGAAGGGCTCGTCCATCAGCAGGATGTCGGGCTCCATCGCCATGCCGCGGGCGATGGCGACGCGCTGCTTCATGCCGCCCGAGAGGGTGTGCGGGTAGCTGTCGGCGAACTTCGTGAGATTGACCTTGTCGATGTACAGGTTCGCCCGCTCCAGGGCCGCGCGGCCTTTCAGCCGGCCGGAGGCTTCGAGGGCGAAGACCACGTTCTGCCGGACCGTCTTCCAGGGCAGGAGCTGGTCGAATTCCTGGAACACCATCATCCGGTCGGGGCCGGGCTCGGTCACGGGCCGGCCCTTGAGCCGGATCTCGCCCTCGGTGGGGGCCATGTAGCCGCCCACCGCCTTGAGCAGGGTCGACTTCCCGCAGCCCGAAGGCCCGAGCAGCACGAACCGGTCTCCGGGCCAGACCCGGAAGCTCACCCGGTAGGTGGCCGTGACGAGGTGATCGGGCGTCTTGTAGCGGAGCGTGACGCCGTCGACCTCCAGAAGAGGCTGACCCGTGTCCATCCATCCTCCCTGGCGCCGCGGCTTGGGCCGCCTGTCGACGCGACCGTACCGCGCTCTGGTCTGTGTCTCAGCCGTCCTGCGCTCTTCCCGGCGCTTCTCCAGCCACGCGCAACGAACTCCCGTCCGCGTACGGCGTCGCGATCTCGCCAAGATAATGCATCATATATAAGACATCTGGCAACAGCAGCGTGTCCCGTGAGCGGTCGATCAGCACTCGCCCGGGCGCAGGCCCCGCCTGCATGGGGACGGGCTCCGCCTGCACGAGGATCGCGTTCGCCGGTGGAAGCCGCCGTCGTGGGTCCGGCTTCGGCTACGACCCTCGTTCGTGCGACGCTTATTCTCAAGCCGGCGTGTTCGGACGCAGGATCAGCTTCGGCGCGGCGACGCGACTTGCATCCATGTCGGCGAAGGCAACCGCGCCCGCGACGAGAGGGCGTTCCTCGACCCAATCGAGAGAACCCAGCCGGCCATCCGCGAGGGCCTCAACCACATCGCGGAACTCCTGCATCGTGTAGCAGTAGCTGCCCGAGAGCACGATTTCCTGAAGCGTGATCTTGCGAACGTCCAGCCCCCGCTCGCCGGGGAGAAGCCCGATATGCACGATGACCGCCCCTGGCCGGGCGAGCTGGCTCGCCTTGGCCCGCGTCGCGTCGCTGCCGACGGCATCGAGTATCAGGTCGGCGCTGTCGGGACCCGGACCTTCGGCATCGTCGGGCGCTCGGCAGCGGGCCGTCGGGAGGCCGCGCGCGGCTTTGGTGCGCCGCTCGGGATTCGGCTCGATGATGACCACATCGCCGGCACCCTGCATGGCCAGGACCAGACCCGACCCGAAACCGATTGCGCCGCCGCCCAGCACCACGCAACGCGCCCCCGCCAGAGGGCGGCCGAGAAGCCGCGCCCCCTGGTTGACGGCGTGGTAGGCGACGGCGAGCGGCTCGGCGAGGGCTGCGTGCGTGGTCGACAGCGCGTCCGGGATCGGTACGAGGCTCTTCTCGGGGACGCAGACGTAGTCCGCGAAGGCCCCTGGGCGCGGGGGCATCGAGAGGATCTGCCGGCTCGGGCACAGGTGCGTGCGCCCGGATTCGCACGCCGGGCAGTTTCCGCAGGTGACCAGCGGATTCACCGCCATGCGCGCGCCGGCCCGCGGCCCCTCCGCGACCCGTCCGGCGGCCTCGTGGCCGAGGATCAGCGGGGCGGGGCGCCGGGCATCGTGACCGTGATAGGCGTGCATGTCCGAACCGCAGATGCCGACCGCCTCGACCCGCACCAGCACCTCGCCGGCCCCCGGCACGGGAACCGGCACGTCGTCGACAATGAGCGCGTTCGGCCCGGTGTAGATCAGCGCTTTCATCGCGGGGCCTCGGACAGACGGGCGTTCATTTGGCGGTGAAACCCCCGTCGACCGGCAGCGTCTGCCCGGTGACGTAGGCGGATGCCTCGGAGGCGAGGAAGACCGCCGCGCCGTAGAGGTCGGTGAGTTCGCCATTGCGGCCGCAGGCCGTCTGCGAGGCGTTGCGGGCCGCGCGCTCGGAATCGGCGAACACCACCTGCGTCAACGGCGTGGGAAAGAAGCCGGGCGCGATCGCGTTGCAGGTCACGCCGCGCGCCGACCACGCTTCCGCGATGGCGCGGGTGAGCTGCACCACCGCCCCCTTGGCGGCCCCGTAGGGCGCGGAGTCCGGAAAGGCCCGGTAGGATTGCAGGGAGGCGACGTTGATGACGCGCCCGAATCCGCGGGCCGCCATCCCCGGCGCGAGGGCCTGGGTCAGCAGGAAGGGTGCGCGCACATGCAGAGCCATGTGAAGGTCGAAGGCCTCTGCCGTCACGGCCGCGAAGGGCTGGCGCAGGTTCATCCCCGCGGCGTTCACGAGGATGTCGACCGGTCGGCCGTCGAGCCGCGCGACGAGGTGGGCGACCGCGGCGGGCTCCGTGAGATCGGCGGGCAGGACCTCGCTGGCGATCGCCTCCGCCCGCAGGTCCTCGGCCGCCGCCGCGAGGTCGGCCTCGCGGCGGGCGGTCAGGATCAGCCCGGCCCCGGCGAGGCCCAGCGCGCGGGCCAGCGCCAGCCCGAGCCCGGAATTGCCCCCCGTCACCAGAGCCGTCCGCCCGGTAAGATCGAACAGCCGCGTCAGACGGAAGGTCATGCGGTCACCGCCTCGCCGAGATCGAGGCCATGGCCGGGGAAATACTTCGCGAGCCGGTGGTCGGCCGTGCGGGCATGGGCCTCCATGCCCTCCAGGCGCGAGATCCGGGCCGTGGCCTGGGCGATGGTCTTGCAGGCCTCCCGGTCCATGCGCTGCCACGTCAGCGGACGCAGGAACTTGTGCACGGACAGGCCGGCGGAATACCGGGCGGCGTACTTGGTCGGGAGGATGTGGTTCGGGCCGGAGGTCTTGTCGCCGAAGGCGACCGTGGTCTCCTCACCGAGGAACAGCGAACCGTAATTACTGAGCTGCGCGAGCCACCAGTCGAGGTCGGCGGCGTGGACCTCCAGATGCTCGCTCGCGTAGCGATCGGAGACGGCGACGATCTCCTCGCGGCTCCCGCAAACCACCACCTCGCCGTAGTCGCGCCACGCGGCGGCGGCCGCGTCCCGCGCCGTGGGCGGCAAGGCGTCGATCAGCGCCGGCATCCGCGCGATCACGTCGTCCGCGAGGGCACGCGAGGTGGTGAACAGCCAAGCCGGGCTCTCGTGTCCGTGCTCGGCCTGGCCAACGAGGTCCGAGGCCACGAGCGCCGGGTCGGCGGTCTCGTCGGCGATAATCCCGACCTCGGAGGGACCCGCGAAGACGTCGATCCCGACGCGGCCGAACAGCATCCGCTTGGCCTCGGCCACGAACTTGTTGCCCGGCCCGACGATGATGTCGGCGGGCTTGCCGGTGAACAGCCCGAAGGCCATCGCGGCGATCGCCTGGACGCCGCCCAGCGTCATGATCACGTCGGCGCCGGCCACCTGCATCGCGTAGAGCACGTAGGGGTGGATGCCCTCGCCGCGGAAGGGCGTCGAGCAGGCCACGACCGTCGGTACGCCTGCCGCCTTGGCGGTGGCCACCGACATGTAGGCCGAGGCGATGTGCGCATAGCGTCCGGTGGGCACGTAGCACCCCGCGACATTGCAGGGGACGAGCTTCTGGCCGGTGACGAGGCCCGGCACCAGTTCCACCGAGAAGTCCTGGACGCTGTCGCGCTGGGCCTCGGCGAAGCGCCGGACCTGTCCCGCCGCGAAGGCGATGTCCGCCTTGACGCGCTCGGGGATGTCCTTCGTGCGCCGGGCGATCTCCTCGGGGGTCACGACGATCTCGCCGGTCCAGCGGTCGAGGGAACGGGCATAGTCCCGTACCGCCTCCTCGCCCCTCGCCTCGATGGCGGCGAGCATCTCCGTCACGACCTGCCGCGCCGCGTCGGTCTCGGTCTCAGGCGTCTTGGTCGCCCGCTTCGCGTAGTCGATCGTCATGATCTCTGCCTCTTTACGGATGCCTCGAACGAATTCAGACGGCGCCCTTCGGGAGGGCGGAGCCGGGGTCCGCCACGGCGCGGGCTGGCCCCCTGGCGGCAGCGCTGCGCGCCCGGCGACCGCTCGCGCTCAGTGCGGGGCTGCGGCCGCGTCGAACTCCGTGGCGAAGGCCCGGAGCTTCGGATCGGCTGCGACGCGCTTCATGAAGGCGTCGTCGATGTATCCCTTGGCATCGGGCGCCTGCGCGATGGTGCCGACCTCGGCCATGAACGTGCCGATCCGCGAGAACCAGCCGTCGACCTGCGAGGGGCCGTCCGCGCGCGCCATCGCCTTGAGCTGCGCGTCGAGGGCGTAGGTCGGACGCAGCGCGAATTCCTGGTTGATGGCGTGGTCGGACGCCTCGACGCCGCCCTCGGCGTAGAAGCGCTTGGCCATGTCGTGCGCTTCCTTGGGATTCGCCTTGGCCCAGCCCCAGCCCCGGAGATAGACCGCGAGGAACTTGGCGACCGCGTCCGGATGCGCCTTGGCGAAGTCGGCGCGGGTGATCAGGGCGCCGGGCACCATGGCGTCGGCGTCGGCCCCGCTGCACAGAACCTGCGCGCTGGCCTTCTCCTCCAGCGTGTAGGTGTTCGGAGCCCAGACGCCGACCACATCGCCCGCGTCGGCGATCATCGCCGAGATGATCTGAGCCTGTCCGAGGTTGACGAAGCGCATCTCACGCGGGCCGAGGCCCCACTTCCGCAGGCAGGCGCGGGCGGCGTAATCGGCGGTGGAGTTGGTGGTGACGAGGAGCTTCTGTCCGGCGAGCTGCTTGGGATCCTTGAGGATCGCATCGTGCCGTGCGGCGCGCACCATCAGCGCGTTGGTCTTCGATTCGTCGTTGGTGAGGCCGATCGTCAGCAGGCCGAAGCGCGCCGCGCCAAGGATCGCCGGCACGGAACCGGTCCCGCCGACGTCCCAGGATCCCGCCTGCGCGGCGGCGACCTGGGGCGCGCCGGCCGGGAAGACGGCGAAGGTTGGCTCGAGGCCGACCTCCTTCCACCAACCCTTCTGCGTGGCGATGTAGAAGGGCAGCGCCCAGTAGAGCGACGGCTGATAGGACACACCGATCCGCTCGGGCTCCGCAGCCTTCACCCGCAGGGGCGGCGCGACCACCGGCGCCAGCGCCAGGACGCCGGCCAGGAGCCATGCCCGCCGCCGGCCGCCCCGGCACCCGTTCCCTCGAATCTCGGCCATGTCGCCTCTCCCTCGGATCGCGGACCGTCCGGTCATCGGGCGGCCGCCTTCTCTTCACGCAGCGATTTCCAGATGTGCGTCCGCAGATGGACGAACGATTCGAGGTCCATCACGTCCTCGATGCGGGCGTGCTCCTCCCAGCGTTCGGCTTCGCGGACCGCTTTGACGTCGATCATCTCCTTGATGCGCCCCGGGCGCTTGGTCATGACCGCGACCCGGTCGGCGAGGTAGACGGCCTCCTCGACGCCGTGGGTGATGAACAGGACGGTGCGCGGGTTCTTGCGCGCGAGGCGGACGAGTTCCTCCTGCATCACCACGCGGGTCTGCGCGTCGAGGGCGCCGAAGGGCTCGTCCATGAGGAGCACTTCGGGCTCGAGGACGTAGGCGCGGGCGATGGCGACGCGCTGCTGCATGCCGCCGGAGAGCTGGTGCGGGTAGGCGTTGGCGTGGCTCGAGAGGCCGATCATGTCGATCGCCGCGGCGACGCGCTCCTGGCGCTCGGCGGCGGGCATGCCCTTGTTGCGAAGCCCGAATCCGATGTTCTGCGTCACGGTCTTCCACGGGAACAGCGCGAACTGCTGGAACACCACGGCGCGGTCGGGACCCGGCTCGGTGACCGGCTGTCCGCCGACGGTGATCCGGCCGCCGGTCGGGGCCTCGAACCCGGCCGCGAGGCGCAGGCAGGTCGTCTTGCCGCAACCCGAGGCGCCGACGATGGCCACGAACTCGCGGTCGGCCACCGTGAGGTCGACGCCGTCGAGCGCCTTGACGTGGCTCCCGAAGCTCTTCTCGACCCGCTCGAACCGGATTGCGCTCATCGGATCACCTCAAGCCTGTCCGTGATGCCGGCGGAGGCGGGTCTCGAGCGTGCGCAACGCGACGTCGATGACCACGCCGACGAGGCCGATCGCGACCATTCCGACCATCACGGTCGCGGTCGAGACGGCCCCTTGGGCTTGCACCATCATGTAGCCGACCCCCGTCGAGGCCACGATCAGCTCGGCGCCGACTAGCGATTGCCACCCCAGGCCCGCGCTGATGCGCAGGCCGGCGACGATCGAGGGCAGCGCGGCCGGCAGGAGCACCTCGGCGATCATCCGGTAGCCCGGCGTTCCGAGCATCTCGGCGGCTTCCAGCAGGCGCGCGTCGATGTAGCGGGCGCCGCGATAGGCGTTGATCAGGCAGGGCGGAAAGGCGCCCGCGAAGATGATCAGGATCGGGCCACCGATCCCGGTGCCGAACCAGAGGGCGGCGAAGGGCACCCAGGCGATCGGCGCGATGAAGCGCAGCCCGTCGAAGATCGGCGTGACGATGTCGTCGAGGAGGCGCGACCAGCCCATCGTCAAGCCGAGCGGCACGCCGACCGCGGCGGCGAGCAGGTAGCCGACCAGGAACCGCTGCAGACTGGAGGCGACATGGGCGGGGAGCGTGCCCCCCGCGAACGGCCGCTCGGTCAGGGTCGCGAAGCGCTCCGCCACGGCAACCGGTCCCGGAAGGAACAGCGGCGAGACGAGGCCGGACCGGGCGAGGAACGCCCAGAAGCCGAGGAAGGCCAGGGTGCCAATCGCGCCGAGGGCTAGGCTGCGGTGCAGCGGCAGGGGCTGGCGGGAGGCGATCATGCCGCCCCCCGCAGCTGCGCCCAGCCGATCGCCCGGCGCTCGGCCATCCCCAGCAGCGCGGTGCTGCCGGCACCGAGCACGCCGACGGCGGCCATGCCGACGAGGATCATGCCCGGGTAGAGGTCCTGCTGCGCGACGTTCAGGACGTAGCCGAGCCCCGCGAGCGAGCCGACGAGCTCGGCCGCGACCAGGGTGGTCCAGCTTGCCTGGAGCGCCAGCCGCAGTCCCGTGAAGATCATCGGCGCTGCCGCCGGCGCCAGAACGTCCAGGACAAAGCGCAGCCGCGGTGTGCCGAGCATCTGCGCCGCCTCGACGATGTGCGGCGGCACGCCGCGCACGCCGGTCTGGGTGCTGATCACCGCCGGGGGCAGCGCCGCGATGACGATCACCATCACCTTGGCCTCGTCGCCCAGGCCGAGCCACAGGATGGCGAGCGGGATCCAAGCGAGCGGCGGGATTGGGCGCAGCAGCAAGAAGACGGGATTGATGAGGGCTTCGGCTGTGCGGTTCCAGCCCATCAGCATGCCGAGTGGAACGCCGAGCGCCACCGAGACGACGAAGCCCAGGGCCACGAGCCGGAGCGAATGCAGGACGTGGACGAGAAGCGTCGTATCGGGGTAGCCCCGAACGAGGGCTTGGACTGCCGCCGTCTCCACGTCGACCGGCGCGGGAAAGCGTCCTGCCGAAATTAGGCCTAGGCCGGTGGTCGCGACGTACCAGAGGACGGCGATGACGACGAGCGTCGCCATACCGACGCACATGCGGCGGCTGAACTTCACGGCGTTTCCTCGCGCTGCGGTGGCCGTCTTGTCGCGACGCACCGCATGAGCATTCAATGAATGCGCTTTCATTCTGCGCGTCACCGCAGCCTTGTCAACCACAGGCTCTAATCGTCACTACCTCGCTCGCGCGCCGCCCTTTTCGGCCCGCGATCCGGTGCGGCGGTTGCGTTTTCCTGAATGCGCATTCATCACTGCGCCAGTCGGGATCCGGCCCAGAGTGACTTGCCGTGAAACGTCAGCAGCGCGCGACATTGCAGGCGGTTGCCCAGCGGGCGGGCGTGTCGCCGGCGACCGCCTCGCGTGCGATGGCCGGCGCCGCGATCGTCCACCCAGACACGATCCGCCGGGTACGCGCGGCGGCCGAATCCCTCGGCTACCTGCCCGGCGGCCCGGCCCAGGCTCTGGCATCCGGGCGGACGCACACGATCGGAGCCATTATCCCGACGCTCGATCACTCGATCTTCGCACGCGCGGTCCAGGCGCTGCAGACGACCCTGGGCCGTAACGGCTATCAGCTCCTGATCGCGGCGCACGAATACGCGGCTGCGGAGGAGGCCGCCCTCGTCCGGTCCATGCTCGGTCGCGGGGTCGACGCACTGATGCTGGTCGGCGCGGACCACCTGCCCGAGACCTGGGCTCTCGTCTCCGAGGCCCCGATCCCGGTGGTGCTGACGTGGTCCTTCGATGACCGGCTCGACTCGATCGGCTTCGACAACGCGGAGGCGGGCTATCTCGCGGCTCGGCACCTGCTCTCCAAAGGTCACCGCCGCTTCGGCATGGTCTCAGGATTCACCCAGGCCAACGACCGTGCGCGCCTTCGCATCGACGGCGTGCGGCGGGCTCTCGCGGCGGAGGGGCTTGACCTCTCGAACGCCCGGGTATCGCAGCAGCCCTTCACTCTCGCCGGAGGCCGGGCCGGCCTCCTGCAACTCTTAGGGTTGGCTGAGCCGCCGACGGCCGTGGTGTGCGGCAATGACCTCCTTGCCGTTGGCGTGCTTCTCGAGGCCGAACAGCGCGGCTTGGACGTTCCCCGCGATCTGTCGGTCGTCGGGATCGACAATCTTGAGATCGCGAGCCACATCGCGCCGTCCCTGACGACGATCCATCTTCCGACTGCGGAGCTTGGACGGGAGGTCGCCGAGCATCTTCTAGCCCGCCTTCGCGGGGAAGCGCGCGCGCGTCGGACAGAGATGCCGATCGAGCTGATCGAGCGTCATTCGTCTGGACCGCTACTGATGCCCACCGGTCAGCCGGTCGCGGGGCATCAGCACGGCGTCAAGTGATCCACCTGACCGAACCAATTAGCTGTTATCGAATGCTGTGGAGCGCGCTGCCGTGATGACGTGGCAAGTGAAAAATGTTGAATAACTCAAGCTTCACCTCGATACCAACGTAGATCTCATGAGTATATTTGCACCAAAAATAATGAATCCGATCAGAGATAAGCAGCTCATCGCGCGGTAGAGATCGGTCATCAGCTGCGCTCGAACGCACCTGAATGAACTGCTTCAGGCAAAGTTGGAAAGCTAGAGTCTTGTCAGCTTTTCTGGTTTCTTTCTCCGAAGCGGACAGGCGGCTTACGGCCAGATGACGTCACGCCTGAACGCCATTGCTTGCAGAACCGGACGTTCGGCTTTGCGCCCAACCCGGTCGTCTGAGAGTGTTTGGCGGTATCCTGGAAACGGACATGTGTTGACTTCGACGCCCAAGCACCCTCGGGCCAGTGTCCAATTGAGATCCAACGCCAACTACGCGGAATTCGTTTATCGCGCTTAGGCCAATGAGGACGAGGCCGCCTGCGTCCAGGCCCATCCAGGTCGAGAACTCATGCGACTGGTTCCGCGCTCGGAATGTTCGGGATCCAGTCATGCTCGGGATCGTCAAGACCAGCCCCGCCGATCCGCGAGACCTCCCGAGATTGATGTCTGCTGGCGTTGAGGTTTGAGCTGGAACGCCAGTACCGCCCTAACAGAGACCGGACGTCGGATTTCAGCCGCTAGGAGGCATCGCTCCCCTGCTGAACGAGCGCCAGGGCGACCGCGGCGTCGCCGCGGCGGATCACCTTGAAATCCTTGCCGGCAAGCTGGTTGTATTGGCCGAAGAACGCCTCGACCTCGTCGAGCATGCCAGGGCGCAAGTCGGACAGCGCCTCCACGTGCGCGTGCGTGCGGGCCTTCACAGCCACTCCGATCAGCCGGTCGTTGCGCTCCCAGGTGCCGTCGTGCTCCCTCTGCTCAGCCTCGATCACGCCAAGCAGGCGCGCCTCTAAAACACAGCCGGGGAAGGCCGGTGCGTCCATCACCACGAGGATGTCGAGCGGGTCGCCGTCGGCGCCCTTCGTGGAAGGGATCATCCCGAAATCGTAGGGGAAGCTCATCCCCTCCGGTAGGACCATCGTGAACTGGAAGGCATGGAATGCCTCCGAGTAGGCGTACTTGTTCGGGCTGCCTTTAGGCGTCTCGATCACGACGTGTACGGCGCCGTTCTTGCCGAGGGCAGGCAGGCGGCTGAGGGGTGGTACGGGCACAGTCACGGCTTGGCTCCGGCGCGGTGCCAAGCAGCGCGACAGGAGGTGAACCCCGACGGAGACAATCGAGGTCCCTGGCCCATCACGCCCAGCCTGCATGCCTGACCGCGAGGGCCTGCTTAGCGGCCCTCTTTATCGCCTGCGTCGGCCTTCGTTTCCGGTGACCGACGCGTGGCCTGTGCGCGCTCCAGGGAGGCAGCCCTGCGCCGCTCCTCCCGAAGCACCTCGATGGTCGGCTGCCACCAGCCACGCGCAAGCTCTACCGGCACCGACGCCGCCTGGGCGGGCCAAGCCCGGACCAACTCGTCATGCGTCGGCCTCCGCAGGGTCGCCCAGATCAGTGTGCCGGTCTCGGCCAAAACGTCTGGATAGAAACGTGTGGCGACGGAGGCCTCGACAACCTCGCCCGTAACCGCCTCGAACATCGCGCACCCCGCGTGGGTCATCACAACGCACCCGAGCGGCGGCAGCGCGTCCTCCGGCACGGGATACCGGTTGCGGCGGCGTTCGGCAGCCTCGGCCAATCTCTCCCCATGCTCCTGGGAAGCCCTGCGGCTCCTTTCGCGTTCGCGACGCGCCTCCGGCTCGGCTCGGCGAGCCTCAGCCTCGATGCCCTGCCATCGCCGGCGCAACTCCTCGAAGGACCGGAACGGCACGCGCCACGCCTTCGACGCCGGGTTCCACCGGGCCCAAGGCACCTGCCGCAACTCGGCGACGACGGCGCGGGAATAGGGCGTCCGCACCACCAGGTCGTCCGCGGCGTCCAGGTAAGGGCTCGTGATGGGGTCAAACGCGAACACGTCGCGGCCGCGCTCGTCGGCGTGGGCCAGGACACCTGACCATTCGCGGCTCGACCAGGCGTTCAGTCGCCGCTCCGCCGTGACGCCCGGCACGAACCAGGCCCCCATGTCGTCGCGCCAGCGCGCGCGTGGGAACGCCGCGCGGAACCGCTCCACGGTCATCCTGTCGTACGGGAAGGCCGCCGTCGCTCCGGGCGCACCGTCGCCGGCCTCCCGTTGCGTCGCGCTGAACTGCTCCGTGTCTCCCACCGCCGGTCGCCCTATGTCGGCTCTCGCCAAGCCATGCCAAGGGACCCTTTCGCAAGTTCGGGCACGGGCAACCGGTTCCCGCGCCGCATGTCCTGCAGGTTCCAGTCGGACCGAGCCTTTGAACCCGGAGCTAACGCGATCCGAGCGGGACTCGGACGTCGACCCGCAGGCCGTCGGCGTCGAAGGCGACGTCGACCTCTGCCGCCGTCTGCGCGGTCAGGATCTTGTTCAGCAGTCGCGTTCCGAAGCCTTCCCGGGTCGGCAGCGTCGGGGGCGGTCCGTCATGCTCGTTCCAGAGCCAGCGGAGATGACGTGCGCCGGGCTCGCCCTCGACCGACCATGTCACCGCGACACGGCCTCCCGGATGTGCCAACGCCCCGTGCCGGAGCGCATTCGTGGTCAGCTCGTGCAAGGCCATGCTGACGGGTACCGCCAATTCGGACGGGAGCGCCAGGGCCGGACCTTGGAGCGTGATGCGGCCGTCCTCGCGGTACGGGTCGAGCTCGGCCCGGAGCAGGCCTTCGAAGGAGGCGACCTGCGCCTCGTCCTCGGTGATGAGCGCGTGCGTCCGGGCCAGGGACACGATCCGACCCGTGAAGGCCTGGGTGAACTCCGGCATCGTGAGCGACGAGCGCACGGTGGCGTTCAGGACGGCCTGGACGGTGGCAAGCGTGTTCTTCACCCGGTGATGGAGTTCGCGCACCATGAGCGCCTGCCGGTCCTCGTATGCGCGGCGTGCCGTGACGTCGCGCTGCGCCGAGACCCAGTGCGTGATCCGGCCGTCGGCCTCGCGCACCGGCGTGATCAGCCACTCGACGTTGTAGGTCGAGCCGTCCTTGCGGTAATTCAGCGCCTCGCCCTGGAACGCCTCACCCGCTTCGAGCGAGACCCGTGCCCGGTCGAGCGCCGCACGGTCGGTCCCTGGACCCTGCAGGAAGCGGGGGCTCCGTCCGATCACCTCTCCCAACCCGTAGCCGGTCAGGCGGGTGAACGCGGAGTTGGCGTACTCGATGCGCGGCCCGGGCTCGTCGAGATCCGCCGTCGTGATGAGGATCGCCTCGCCAGTCGCCTCGACCGCGGCCTTGAGCAATCTCAAGTCGATCCCGCCGGACCGGCTTTCGTCTCTATGGGGCACTCAACTCTCTCCCGGAGCGCCGCCCAGGCGCCGCGACGTCACGTCCGGAAGGCCCGAATCTCCGGGCTTCCAACGACGAGGACAACCGCAGACGCCAACCTGGGGTTCTGCCGGCAGGGTCCCGTGATCGCGCTGAAGCTCGACGGCCAGGGTGAGGACATGGACATCGGCGAACGCGTCGACCGCGTCGTGGTCTTAGGGCCCTAGAAGTGGGGCAGGCCCCACGCCTGTTCGTGGCCGTCTTTCCCCGGTACGCAGGGTCGGAGCGGTTCGCCACCGCGTGCTACACGATTGCAGCGCGGTTCTGTCGCGACGCGTGCTGAACGGCGACTAAGTCACAGCGCTCGACCAGCGAGCGGGCCAATTTGTGTGATCTTCACTCAGGCGTCGGGCCGGCGCTGCGTCATCCGCTGTTGACGCGTCCGGTGACTCCGAGGGATGTCACGCTCGTGGACGAGAATCGAACTTAGGGAAACGGAGCTGGTTATATAGTCACAGCAGCCGGAGTTTTGCAGCAAAAATCCAGGTCATCTCCGGAGCTTCGTTCCACCTAGCCCTGCCGCGATGGAGCGCCGCCAGACGTTCGCGGAGGCCTTTCCCTCATGGCTTCCGGCTGAGTTCACGCTGATCGAGCATGCAATCCGTCCTCAGCTAGGCCGAGCCGTTGCCGATGGGGGCGTTGCCGATTGCCGGCCGCAGCGCGTGGCGCTGCAATAACCTCCACTTCCAGTGGTCTCAGATGCACGTACGTGGGATCGAAATCCGACGCCGTCAGCGATCGGCCCCCACGTGGTGGTCCGAGTTCAAAGTTAGTGCAGCGTTGGCGGTTGCTCCACGGGTAGTTTGGCCGGCGGAGCCGGTCGGGCGAGCGCAGCCGGCCAAGCGGTCATGGCCGGCACGAACACCTCTGGAGCTGGTGGCTTATAGCCAAGCGCGCCATGCGGGCGGATCGTGTTGTAGTGCCGACGCCAGCTTTCGATGATGATCTGTGCCTCCTTGAGCGTGTAGAAGATCTCGCCGTTCAGAAGTTCATCCCGCAATCGCGCGTTGAAGCTTTCGACGTAGCCGTTCTCCCACGGTGAGCCCGGCGCGATGTAAGCGGTCGTCGCGCCAACTGCCGCAATCCACGCCTGCACCGACCCGGCGATGAACTCGGGTCCGTAGCACATCGGGAAGATGGCTCGACGGTTCTGGGGCGGCGCGCGAAGCCATGCTGAGCGCAGCGCGCCGCCCTGGGCGGTCATGGCCGATCGGCAGGTCTCTAGAGTGACGGTGTTCGAAGCCTCATTCCGGAGACGGATCGACCATGACCAGACCACAGCTTACGCCGCCGGCCGGCGTTCTCGTAGCCATCGACGTCGCCAAGGCCCGCAACGAGGTCCTCATCGAGGTGCCCGGCTCCGACCGACGACGCCGGTTGAGCGTCCTCAACACCCGCGCCGAGCACGACCGTCTGATCGCGCTGCTGTCGAACCTCGGTCAGCCGGTGACCTGCGGCTTCGAGGCCACCGGCAACTATCACCGCCCGATCGCCTGGCGCCTGCTCCAGGCCGGCTTTGCCGTGCGCCTGGTCTCCTCCGTGGGGCTCGCCCGCACCCGAGAGGCCCTGCACAACGGCTGGGACAAGAACGACCCGAAGGACGCCCAGGTCATGCTGCACATGATCCGCATCGGTGCCTCGCAGGTGTACCACGACCCGCTCGCCGCCGGCATCAACGACGTG
>NZ_FMWU01000047.1 GCF_900103195.1 Methylobacterium sp. UNC378MF
GACACCGCGTCGATCATCTCGGCGCGCACCGCATCCGCAACCGCCTGAAGCTCCGACTCCGGAAGACGCCGCAACGCCGCAGGAGACGGGACACGGTCCAGCAACGCCGATTGCTCAGGAGAGAGTGCCAATGCTCGCATCCGTTCGTTCGAGTATGGCGACGGCTCCGTCACGGGCCCTCGGCAACCGCGACGCCAGCACACCGGGGGCACGCGTTCATGCTAGAACCCGCCCGTCCGCCGCTGTCATGATAGTGCCAGTTACGGATGAACTGCGGCGCGATCAATGTCGGGCCGACGTTTTTTTCAATCACGTGCCCTTATCGCCACAAGAGGTTCGCCTTTGAATCCGGCTCGTCTGTGCACAATCCTGCTCACGCTCGCGATTACGGGAACCAGCCAAGCTTACGCCGCGCCGCGGCCGCTGGACGGCAATCTGGACTTCCTCTGTAACTTCCTGGGCGATTGCCCGGCGCGGACCGCCCCGGGCGGGCCGGATCGCGATATCCGCCCGTTCGGCGGCAACCTCGGCCGCCCCTGTGCGTGGCGGGACCGCCCGACTCCGGAGGGGACGCGCCGGGTCCGCGTATGCTGGTGATGCGCGCCCCGGGGCGCCTCGCCGCGGCCCTGTTCCTGGCACTCGGCTCGGGTCCAGTCCACGCCGATGACGCCTGTCCGAGCCTGTTCGCGGACGGACGGACGCCGGTCCTCACGAACCCGAAGCTCGCGGTGCGCGCGACGCCGCTCTGCTTCGAGGCCTTCGCGGTGCTGCATTCCGGCCTGACCCGCACGCCGCTCTACGCCGCCGAGCACCTCACCCGTGCCAGCGTCGCCGCGGCCCGCGCGGTGGCGCGCGACGATTCCTTCCACGAAGAGGCGCGCCTGCCCGAGGATCAGCGGGCGTCGCTGGAGGATTACGTCCGCAGCGGGTTCGATCGCGGCCATCTGGCACCCGCCGGCGACATGCCAACGATGAGCGCCCAGGCCGAGTCGTTCAGCCTCGCCAATATCGTGCCGCAGAACCGCGTCCTGAACCGCGGCCTCTGGGCCGATATCGAGGAGGGTACCCGGCGCCTGACGAGCCGACGCGGCGCGCTCTTCGTCGTCACCGGGGTGATCTTCTCCGGCGACGCGGTGCAGCAGATCAAGGGCGGCGTGCTCGTCCCGACGCACCTGTTCAAGGCCGTCTACGATCCGGCGAGCGGCGAGGCCGGGGCGTACCTCGCCAGGAACGACGATTCGAAGGATTGGCGCGCGCTCTCGATCGACGACCTGCGCCGGGAAGCCGGTATCGACGTCTTTCCCGGCCTTCCGCCGGCGACCCGCGCCCATGCGATGAGCCTGCCGGATCCCCAAGCCTCCGCGCGCGCGGACGAGCGCCGGCCCCGTCACGAGCAGAACTGGCAGGACTGGCTGGAGCGCGAGCTTGCCCGAGCGGCGCGGAAATTCCTGCGCGATCTGTTGCGTTCGTTCTTCTGAGAGGACCCATGTCCAAGGACAAGCATCGCGCCTCCGGGAGCACGTCCGGGGATCCGAAACCCTTCACGCCCTTCGCGGACGATGCTGGCGCGCGGACCATCGGCACCTTGTGCTTCGAGAACGGCACGGACCGGATCGCCCTGCACGGGTCGCTGGACCTCACCCGGGACAGGATCGGCCTGGAACAGGCCCGCCTGCTGCGGCAGACGCTGGACGCGATCGTGAAGGCCCTGGAGGCGGCCGACCTGCCCGAGGTGTTGGCCGAGGCGCCGGACGTGCAGCCCGAATCGGTCAGGAACCCCTTCGCGTGACGAACCGGGTGCCTGGCGACGGCCGGGCCGTCCTTGCCGCGTCCCGGCGGGCCTGATACTCGGAAAGGGTCATTCCTATATCGTAGGGACGCGCGTCCAGGACGGGTGCAGAGGGCCCGTGCCTGCCCCGTGCCGCTGGCACGATCCGCGCAGCCCCAACAACGCGCCGAGGACGTTCCGCGATGGCTCGCGAATTCATCTACCACATGCGTGGCCTGACCAAGGCCTATACCGGCGGCAAGAAGGTCCTGGATAGCGTCAACCTGTCCTTCTACCCCGACGCCAAGATCGGCGTCCTGGGCATCAACGGCTCCGGCAAGTCGACGCTGCTGAAGATCATGGCCGGCATCGACAAGGAATTCACCGGCGACGGCTGGGTCGCGCAGGGTGCGCGGGTCGGCTACCTGCCGCAGGAGCCCCAGCTCGATCCGAACAAGTCCGTCCGCGAGAACGTGATGGAGGGCGTCGCCGAGAAGCAGGCCATGCTCGACCGCTACAACGAGCTCGCCATGAACTACTCGGAGGAGACGGCCGACGAGATGACCGAGCTCCAGGACCGGATCGAGTCTCTGGGCCTCTGGGAACTCGATTCGAAGGTCGACCAGGCCATGGAGGCCCTGGGCTGTCCGAGCGACGAGCAGCCGGTCGCAACCCTGTCGGGCGGCGAGCGCCGCCGCATCGCCCTGTGTCGCCTGCTCCTGTGGGAGCCGGAGCTGCTGCTCCTCGACGAGCCGACCAACCACCTCGACGCGGAGACGGTGAACTGGCTGGAGGGTCACCTGCGCCAGTATCCGGGCGCGATCCTGATCGTGACCCACGACCGCTACTTCCTCGACAACGTCACGAGCTGGATCCTGGAACTCGATCGCGGCAAGGGCATCCCGTACGAGGGCAATTACTCGGCCTGGCTGGTCCAGAAGCAGAAGCGCCTGGAGCAGGAGGGCCGCGAGGACATGGTCCGCCAGCGCTCCATCGCCCGCGAGCAGGAGTGGATCGCCGCCTCGCCGAAGGCCCGCCAGTCCAAGTCCAAGGCGCGCATCACCCGCTACGAGGAACTGGTCGCCAAGCAGGCGCAGAAGGTCGATGCCTCCGCGCAGATCGTCATCCCGATCGACGAGCGGCTCGGCAACAACGTCATCGAGTTCGAGCACCTCAGCAAGGCGTTCGGCGACCGGCTGCTGATCGAGGACCTGTCGTTCAAGCTGCCGCCCGGCGGCATCGTCGGGGTCATCGGCCCGAACGGCGCCGGCAAGACCACGCTGTTCAAGATGATCACCGGCCAGGAGAAGCCCGACAGCGGCAAGATCGAGGTCGGCGAGACCGTGAAGCTCGGCTACGTCGATCAGTCGCGCGACGCCCTCGATCCGAACGCTACGGTCTGGCAGGAGGTCTCGGGCGGCAACGACATCATCTATTTCAACAAGCGCGAGATCAATTCGCGCGCCTATTGCGCGGCCTTCGCGTTCAAGGGGCCCGATCAGCAGAAGAAGGTCGGCACCCTCTCGGGCGGCGAGCGCAACCGGGTGCACCTCGCCCGGACGCTCAAGGGCGGCGCCAACGTGCTGCTCCTCGACGAGCCGACCAACGACCTCGACATGGAGACCCTGCGCGCCCTCGAGGATGCGCTGGAGGATTACGCCGGCTGCGCGGTGATCATCAGCCACGATCGCTGGTTCCTGAACCGCATCGCCACGCATATCCTGGCCTTCGAGGGCGACAGCCACGTGGAGTGGTTCGAGGGCAACTTCTCCGACTACGAGGCCGACAAGGTGCGCCGGCTCGGGGCGGATTCGATCATGCCGAAGAAGATCAAGTACAAGCGGTTCTCGCGCTGAGAACGGCCGGCGTTCCGGGGCGCCATGGGCGATCCCGGGACCTGGAACCTGTCTGACAGGCGCAAGCCCGCCGGGCGACGGATCAGCGGAGGCGCGTCCGGGCCTCCGCCAGGATCGTCGACAGGCTCTGCGCGAGCGGGATGACCGGGGCCCATCCGGTGGCGACCGTGAAGGCCGCGGGGTCGCAGCCCTCGCTGCGCACGCCCGCCGGCCGGACCCGCCCGGGCGCGACGTGCAGGTCGAACCGCGAATCCGTCATGCCGCGCAGCGTGTCCAGGATGTCGGAGACCGGCGTGACGATACCCGATCCCACATTGAAGATGCCGCCGTCCGGGAGATCGTCGATCCGCGCGATCACCCGCAGGCATGCCGCGGTGAAATCGTCCACGTCGAAGAAGTCGCGACCGGCCGAGAGGTCGCCCACTTCCAGGCTCGGAGGCACCAGCCCCCGCTCGATCCGGGCGATCTGACCGGCAAAGGAAGCGACCACGAAGGTCTCACTCTGACCCGGGCCGATATAGTTCGACGGCCGCAGCACCAGATGCTTGACGCGGGCATTCGCCAGGACGTCGCGGAGTATGTACTCGCAGGCGTTCTTGGTCCGGCCCGAAATGGTGTCGGGGCGCGGCGTGACGCTCTCGTCCGGGCGCGACCCGTCGCGGAACGCCTCGCCGTAGACGACGGTCGAGCTGAGGAACACCAGGGACGCGCGGGTCCTCGCCACCGCCTCCGCGAGGTTCAGGGTTCCGAGCAGTTCCGCCCGCCAGGCAAAGGAGGGCGTCTCGCTCGATTGGGCGACCGAGGCCAGAGCCGCGAGATGGAACACGAAGGTCGGATCGAAGCCGGCGACCGTTTCGGCGAGGTCGCCGGCGTCGAAAGGGTCGACGGCTTTCAGCGTCACGCCGTCGAGGGGCGGCTGCGGGCTCCGGTCCAGGCCGAGGATGCGACTGTCCGGAGGAAGGTCCCGCCGCAACGCGGCGAGCAGGCGACGGCCGAGATAGTCTCCCGCTCCGGTGACGAGGACGCGCATGCCCCTTGCCCTCAACCCTGCCTCGGACCCTGCGATACGGCCTGTCCCAGCGCGGGCGCCGTAAGCCGGAATCATCGGTCGCGTCTATACCGGGCTCGGTCCCGATGCGAGAGGTCGGCCAGTCCGCGGACCTACGCAGCAGATGGATCATCGGCTCGGCCGCGCCGATAGGTACAGCCGAACAAAGGCGCGTGATCGGCGGGGTCTCCGGACGCGGGGGCGCGCGGGCGCGCTATTGTTCCGTCGCGGCCCAGGCCGCTCCCCTCCGACCGGAGAGTGCCACGGTGATGGGCTGAGTGACGCAGATCGACGATCTCGAACCGCCCGCCGCCGCGAAACCGGCAGCGCCTCCCGTTTCGCCCGGCGGCGCGAGACCCGGGAAGGCCACCCGCGACGCGCGGGTCGACGTGGTGCGCGGCCTCGCCCTGCTTACGATCTTCATCGATCACATCCCGCGCAATGCGCCGGCCCTCCTGACCCTGCACAATTTCGGATTCTCGGACGCGGCCGAGATCTTCGTGCTGCTGGCCGGCTACTCGTCGATGATCGCCTATGGCGGGCTGTTTCGGCGGGCGGGCATCCGGACGACGCTGGCGCGTATCGCCAAGCGCTGCCTGCGCATCTACCTGTTCCAAGCCGGGCTGCTGCTCGCGACCCTGGTCATCGTCCGGATCTGGATGGACCTCACCGGACTGACGCCGCGATTCGGCGTCGCGCCCCTGCTCGAGATGGGTCTGCTGCCGGGTCTGATGCGCGGCCTCGCGCTGAACGCGCTCCCGAACTACCTCGATATCCTGCCGCTCTACATCCTGCTCCTGGCGCTGTTCCCACTGGTCTATTTCGGGATGCGACGCGGGATCTGGGGTGTGCTCGGCCTGTCGGGCGCCCTGTGGCTCGCCGCCAACGTCGATCATCAGTTGAACCTGCCGAACGCCGCGGCGGTGGACGACGGCTGGTACTTCAATCCCTTCGCGTGGCAGTTCCTGTTCGTGATCGGCGCGGCGCTCGCGGTCACGGTCCGCGCCCATGACGGATTGCTGCCGCGGCGCGACTGGGCCGTGGCCGCAGCCCTTTCCTATCTCGCCTTCGCTTTCCTCCAGGGCGGATCCTGGGCGGAATGGGGGCTGCCGGACCTGCGGCCGCTCGCGATCGGCGCGCCCGACAAGAGCCATGTCGGCCCCCTGCGGCTGATCAACATGCTGGCGCTGGCCTACCTGATGTTCAGCATGCCCGCCGTTCAGCGCGTCAGCCGGTGGCGGCGGCTGAGCCTGATCGATGCCTGCGGCCGGCACTCGCTGGAGATCTTCGCCGCCGGCTGCCTGGCGGCGCTCATCGGCCGCATCCTCTATCGGACCTTCGACCCCATCTGGCCGCTGCAGATCGCCGTCAATGTCGGCGGGATCGCGGTCATGCTCGGCTTGGCGCACCTTCTGGATGCGCGTCCGGGCCGGGGGGCCAGCAGAGGTAACGGCCGCCGCCCGGGATAGGGTCGAGAGGATCGAGAATGCCGCCGATGCGCCGGAAGGGCGATCTGCCGGAGAAGCTCTGCGCCCAGTGCGGCCGCCCGTTCGCGTGGCGCAAGAAGTGGGAGCGCGCCTGGGACGAGGTCCGCTACTGCTCGGATCGGTGCCGCGCCGAGGCGAAGTCGGCGCGCGGGCGCGGCTGATCACCCGAAGGCGGACCCTCCAACCCCGCGGGCGCAGCGACGCATTCCAGACAGCGCGAGGGCCCTCGATCGCGCCTTGCCTTGGGTTCGTGTCTCTCCGCGCATGGACGAGCGGCGGTCACGCGATCCCATCGAAACGGGCGACGGATCAGGCCGGATCGCTGTGCAGCGCGGCCAGCCTGTCCGGCGTGTCGATGTCGAGGGCGGTCGCCGGATCACCTGCGATCTCCAGCACGTCCGTTCGGCCCCTGAGAAGCGGCCCGGCACCGTGATCGCCGGCGAGGCGGGCGATCTCCGCGCCCAGCCGCCGCAGGTTGAGCAGGACGGGATTGCCGCGTCGGCCCTCCTGCACCGGCACCACGGCCGCCGGGGCCTCGGCGGCGACCGCGAAGGCGTCGGCGAGACGGTCGATATGTGCGGCGGTGACCCGCGGCATGTCCCCCAGCACGATGACGGCGGCCGTACAGGATGTGGGCAGCGCCGCGAGGCCGGCGCGCAGCGAGGTCGCGAGGCCGGCGCGGAAGTCGGGATTGTCCACGCGGGTCAGGTCCAGACCCACCAGTGCGCCGCGGACCGCCTCCGCGTGTGCGCCGAGCACGGCGACCACCGGGCGGGGACGGGCGCCCAGGGCGGCCTCCGCGGCGTGACGCACCAGGGGTTTGCCGTCGAGACGCGCGAGCAGCTTCGGCTCGGGTCCGAACCGGCTGCCGAGGCCCGCGGCGAGCAGGATCGTACCGATCTCGGACATGTTCACTCATCCGACGCAGTCGCGCCACCGGCGCGGGGCTGCGGGCGCGAGACGATCTCCATCAGCAGGCCGCCGACACCGAGCGCGACGATATCGGCCCGGGTCACGGTCAGGTCCGCCAGAAGCCGGTGCAGGATCCAGTCAAAGCCGTTCTCCTTGGGCGAGCGGGCGCAGCCCGGGGCGCCGATCACCGGCACGTCGCCGCACGCGCCGACAAGGAGCAGGTTGCCCGGGTCGACCGGCATCCCGAGATGCGCGACACGCCCCCCGGCCGCCTCGATGCCGGCCGGGATGACGTCACGCCGGTCGGCGATCGCCGAGGCGCCGAACACCACCACGAGATCCGCCCCGGCGTCATTGATCATCGCTGCCAGGGAAGCGGCCACGGCCTCGTCGGCATGGGCCACCCGGGTTTCGGCGACGATCGCGGCGCCCGTGGGTGCGAGACGGTCGGACAGAACCCGGAGGGTCTTGTCGATCGTGCCCTCCTTGAGGCTCGGCAGGCGTGTCGAGACGACTCCCACCCGGCGACGGCGATAGGGCGCCACCGCGAGGGCGCCGTCCTCGGCCGCCGCACAGGCATGGGCCAGCACGGCGCCCGGCACCGCGTAGGGGATGATCTTGACGGTGGCGACCATCTCGCCCTCGACAACCGGCCGGAAGCGCGGGAGCGTCGCCACCGTCACTGCCTCGCTGACCGCGTTGACCGCGTCGATCCGGGCCGGATCCAGGGTGAGCACCCCGGCCGCCTCCGCAAACAGGTTGCAGCGGCCGGTGAAGGGGGCCTCGACGCGCAGGTTCGGCCCGCGGAGACGGTCGGCGAGACGCGCGGCGGCGGCATCCTCGCCGACATCGCCCGCCTCGAGCGCGGCCGCCACGATCTCCGACACCCCGGCTTGCGCCAGACCGGCGGCGACTGCTTCGCCGATCACCGCGCCCTTCCGCAGGGTTATGTCCGCCCGTCGCACCGTATGCGCGCTGATCAGCCCCGCCGCCGCCGCGACCGGGACCGGGCCGAACCTCACGCGACCTCCGGACGCGGTACCCGGCGCAGGCAGGCGACGATTTCGGCGAGCACCGAGAGGGCGATCTCGGCTGGGCTCACCGCCCCGATGGGCAGGCCGATCGGCGCGTGGATCCGGCCGATCTGCGCGGGCGAGAACCCGGCCTCGGTGAGCCGCGCGACGCGCGACGCGTGGGTCTTCCGCGAGCCGAGGGCGCCCACGTAGAAGCACTCGGCCGCCAGGGCCGCCTTCAGCGCGGGATCGTCGATCTTGGGATCGTGGGTCAGGGCGGCCAGCGCGCAGTAGCGGTCGAGCACAGGCACGGTGGTCCCGAAGGCGGCGTCCGGCCATTCGGCGACCAGCGCGACGCCCGGGAAGCGCTCTTGCGTCGCGAAGGCGGTACGGGGGTCGATCACCGTGAGCGCGAGGTCGAGCCCCGTCGCCATCGGCGCCATGGCCTGCGAGATGTGAACGGCGCCGACCACGACGAGCCGCACCGGCGGCACCTGCACGGTCAGGAACAGCGTCCGCCCGTCCGCCTCGACGAGGCCGCTCTTGCCGGAGGCGAGATGCTTCGCCAGCACGGCGGCGAGGGGATCGGCGGCGATCTCCGCCTCGCGAACGAGACGCTGCGCACCATCGGCAATGTCGGTGACGAGGATCGCGGCGCGGCGCGCAGCCCGCTCGTCGTTCAGAGCCGCCAGGATATCGCTGCGCATCAGTCGAGCCGCTCGACGAAGACCCGGATCCGGCCGCCGCAGGACAGGCCGGCGCGCCACGCGGTTTCGTCCGCGACGCCGAATTCGAGGACGCGCGGCGCGCCGGCCTCGATCACCTCGATCGCCTCGGTGATCACGGCGCCCTCGACGCAGCCCCCCGAGACGGAGCCCAGGAAATTGCCGTCTCCGTCCACCACGAGGTGGCTGCCCACGGGCCGCGGGGCCGAGCCCCAGGTCTCGATCACGGTGGCAAGCGCCACGGCGCGGCCGTCGCGCCGCCAGGATTGGGCGGCGGAGAGGATGTCGGTATCGGTGCTGAGCATGGCCTCGTGGACTTTCGGCCGGCGGGCGCCCCCCGCTCCCCACAGGTATGGCCGGGGCGGCGTGGTGCAAGGTAGGCGGGGCGTCGTCGATCCGTGCCGCCACGTCAGGAAACGATGGCGGAAGAGCGCGCGCGTCAATACTCTACGGGCCTCGTTCCTTCGCGGAGTCGGTGTCCTGAGACGTGGTCGGCCCATCCAACCCTCGCCCTCACCCTGAGGTGCCGGAGCGCAGCGGAAGCCTCGAAGGAGCCCTCCAGCCAGCCGCGCGATTCCTGGAGGCCTTCGTCGAGGCGGCTGCGCCGCACCTCGGGCCGCGTCCCCGGATGAGGGTTCGGACCGGACGTTTCACGGAAACCGGTGCCCATTCCTCCCGATGGCCCCGGCGCGGGCGCGTGATCCCATGAATGCCCCGGATCCCGCGCTCGCCCGGGCACTCCGCAAAGATCCGCCGCCGCGTTCCGCGCCGCGCCGCCTGTGGAAGCGCCTCAGCCGGGCGATCGGCGACGTGCTGCCGAAGGGTCTCTATGCGCGCTCGCTGATCATCATCATCGCGCCTGTCGTCCTGCTTCAGTCTGTGATCGCCTACACCTTCATGGAGCGGCACTGGCAGCTCGTGACCAAGCGCCTTTCGGCGGCGGTGACGTCGGACGTCGCCGCCCTGATCGACATCTACGAGAGCTACCCGCAGGACAAGGATGCCGACACGCTCGCGCGCATCGCCGGCGAGCGCCTGAACCTCGATCTCGACATCCTCAAGGGCGCCAAGTTGCCGGCGCCGGGCCCGCGACCGTTCTTCTCGATTCTCGACGAGGCGCTCTCGGACGAGATCAAGCGCCAGATCCGCCGGCCGTTCTGGATCGACACAGTCGGCCGCTCGAACCTGATCGAGATCCGCGTGGCGATCCCCGACGGGGTGATGCGCATCACCGCACGGCGCAGCCAGGCCTACGCGTCGAACTCGCACATCTTCCTCGTCTGGATGATCGGCTCGTCGTTGGTGCTCCTCGGCGTCGCGATCCTGTTCCTGCGCAACCAGATCAAGCCGATTCTCCGGCTCGCCGCCGTGGCGGAAGGGTTCGGCAAAGGCCGCGAGATCGAGTTCCGGCCGCGCGGCGCCCGGGAGGTGCGCCAGGCCGGGCACGCCTTCATCGAGATGAAGCGGCGCATCGAGCGGGCGATGGAACAGCGCACCACGATGCTGAACGGCGTCAGCCACGACCTGCGCACCATCCTCACCCGCTTCCGCCTGTCCCTGGCCCTGATCGAGCAGACCAGCGAGATCGAGGATCTGAGCCGTGACGTCGATGAGATGAGCCGGATGCTGGAGGGCTACCTTGCCTTCGCGCGCGGCGATTCGGCCGAGCCCGCGACACCCACGGACATGCGCGCCCTGCTGGAGGATCTGAGGACCGACATCGAGCGCCTGGGAGCCCATGTCTCCGCAGTGGATCTCGCCGGCGCAGCGGAGGTGACGGTCCGGCCGGGCGCCTTCCGGCGCTGCCTGTTCAATCTCGCGGCCAACGCCGTCCGCTACGGCGAGACGGTGGCGATCTCCGGCCGGCTGGAGGCCCGGACCTTCCTCGTCTCGATCGACGACGACGGGCCCGGCATCCCGGCGGAGAGCCGCGAGGACGTGTTCAAGCCGTTCGTGCGGCTCGACGATGCCCGCCAGGATGCCGGCGGCTCCGGGCTAGGCCTGTCGATCGCCCGGGACATCGCCCGCGCCCATGGCGGCGACATCACCCTGCACGACAGTCCCCTGGGCGGATTGCGGGCCACCGTCCGGGTTCCGGCCTGAGCGATCAGGTATCGGCGGGTCGGCGCAGGCGCAGGAACTCGTTCTGCACGTTCCGGATGAGGTGATCGATGCTCGCCTCGTCGAGGGCGGCGCCCGCCAGCCGCGTGCGCAGCCCGGCCTCGCCGTTCCAGGCGTAGCCGGCCTCGTACGGCAGGTGTCGCAGCAGGAGCGGGCTGACGACCGCCTCGCGCCGGTAGGCGGGATGTCGCAGCAGCCGCCCGATATGGAGCGCCAGCGTGTCGACGCTGGAGGAGCTGGGGCCCGAGCTCCCCGCCCCCTTGCCTTTCGAATCGACCGATGCCCAACGCATACGTGTCCGCCCTCCCGGAGACGCCACTGTTGCGCGAAATGATTGCGCATCCATGAGCGTCCGGGCGAGCCGGCGAAAAACTGCAGCTTGCGGGGTCCCAACCTTCGCAGCACGGTGATATGCAGGGGCGCTTTCCCAGGGCCGCGGTCAGCCGCGCGCCGGATCCCGAGTGCCGAACATGAACCCGCTCGTCCCACTCTTCGCCCTTATCTCGCTGCCGCTCGCGGCCATCGGGCTCGTGCTCTACACGGATGAGGGCATCAATCCGGACCTGTTCTACGCCTCCGTGAAGACCTTCGTGATCCTGGGCGCGATCGCCGTGGCGATGTCGTTCGGCGCGATGAAGCTCTCCGAGCGGTCCAAGCACTGAGAACTCACCGCCCGGAGGGCGCGATGCTGCACGTGGTCCCGGCCTTCTCGCGCATCGGCGAGGAGAACGCCTTCGCGGTTCTGGCGCGGGCCCAGGCCCTCGCCGCGCAGGGGCGGGACGTGATCAATCTCGGCATCGGCCAGCCGGACATGCCGACGCCCGCCCACGTGGTCGAGGCGGGTATCAAGGCCCTGCGCGACGGCCACCACGGCTACACGCCGGCGGTGGGGATCCCGCCGCTCCGCGAAGCGGTGGCCCGCGACATCCACCGCCGCCACGGCGTCGAGGTCTCGCCGGATTCCGTGATGATCGTGCCCGGCGGCAAGGTCACCATGTTCATGGCGATCCTGATGTTCGGCGCGCCCGGGATGGAGATCCTGTATCCGGACCCCGGCTTCCCGATCTACCGCTCGATGATCGAATTCACGGGCGCGACGCCGATCCCGGTGCCGATCCGCGAGGAGAACGGCTTCGCCTTCTCGGCGGCCGAGACCCTGGCGCTGATCACGCCGAAGACCCGGCTGCTGATCGTGAATTCGCCTGCCAACCCCACCGGCGGCGTGACGCCTGAGGCCGAGATCGACGCCTTGGTGAAGGGACTGGCCGAGCATCCGGACGTGGCGGTGCTGTCGGACGAGATCTACGGCACGATGACGTATGACGGCGAGACCCATCACTCGCTGTTGAAATATCCCGAGATCCGCGACCGGCTGGTCTATCTCGACGGCGCCTCCAAGACCTACGCGATGACCGGGTGGCGGCTCGGCTGGTCGGTCTGGCCGAAGCCGCTCTACGACGCGGCGCGCAAGCTCGCGGTCAACGCGCATTCCTGCGTCAACGCGGCGACCCAG
Organism: Methylobacterium sp. UNC378MF; assembly: GCF_900103195.1. GTDB lineage: Bacteria > Pseudomonadota > Alphaproteobacteria > Rhizobiales > Beijerinckiaceae > Methylobacterium. The sequence continues at coordinate 12,444 of NZ_FMWU01000047.1, forward strand.
TGGGCCGGCATCGCGGCGCTCGACGGACCGCAGGATTGCGTCGCCGAGATGGTCGCCGAGTTCGACCGGCGCCGGGCGATCGTGGTCGACGGGCTGAACGGCCTGCCGGGCGTCTCCTGCATCGCGCCCAAGGGCGCGTTCTACGCCTTCCCGAACATCTCCCGGACCGGCTGGAAGGCGAAGGCGCTGGCCTCGGCCCTTCTGGAGGATTCGGGCGTGGCGGTGATCGGCGGCCCGGATTTCGGCGTCCACGGCGAGGGCTACCTCCGCCTCTCCTACGCCAATTCGGCAGAGAACATCCGGCGGGCGCTGGAGCGGATGGGCACGTTCCTCGGCGAACGCAAGCCGGGCTGAGATCTCCGGAGTCGGCCATCCCGTCCGCGCCCTCATCCCGAGGGGCCGGAGCGCAGCGAAGGCCTCGAACGAGACCTCCAGACGCCGCCGTGATCCCTGGCACCCTCTCCTGCGAGGTCCGCTGACACGGGCACCTCAGGATGGGGCAGCGCGGGGGATCAAGCGGAGATCTGACCTGTCCGCCTCACGACTTCCCGGGCGCCCGCTTGTCGATCCATCCGACCAGCCAATCGGCGATGTCGAGGCTGTTCTTGTCCTGCATCAGCATGTGCGAATTGCCATGGATGCCGATCTCCGGCAGCAGGATCAGTTCCGCCTTCCCTCCCGCGGCGTTGGCAGCCGCGACGAAGCTGCGGCACTGCTTGAGCCGCGGCGCCCAGCGGGGCGAGGCGTCGACGTAATCGCCGAACAGGACGAGGATCGGCAGATCCCGGTAGGGCGCGAGGTCGTCCTTCGCGGGATCCGGGCACGCGGCCGGCTCGATGGCCACGAGGGCACGGATGCCGGTCCGGTCGAGGGCGGCAGTCTGGAAGGGGTAGATCCCCGATTGCGAGTGCGAGATCAGCACCGCGCCCTTGAGCCTCTTGGCCAGTTCAGACAAGGCCGGCACGGTCGGGTTCGGGACCGGCAGGGCGGCCGACCAGTCCGGGACCATCTGCTTCCAGAACTCGCCCTGGGCCTCTAGGGGGAACTGCATGCCCGGGTACACCTTCGGATAGTCGGGCCCGAAGCGGAAGATCGCCCAGGCCGGCTCCCGCCCGGCCGAGAAGACCGGCGGGAGCGCGTTCGGCTCGGCCCGCCCCGTCTTCACGGCGTTGATCTGAGCCGGGCTCGCCGCTGAGCGGCCGCGCCAGGCCTGATCGATCACGTAGGTCGGGAAGCCGCGGCGGACGAAATACTCGTCCCAGCCCATCCGCCCGTCCGGTGTCGTCTCCCAGGTCTTGCCGGTGAGGCAGCAGCCGTGGATCAGGACGAGCGGCGGCCGTCCGGAACTCACCGGGATCTGATACCGGACATAGATCTGGTCGACGCTGATCGTGCCCGAAGGGGCATAGGCCGGCAGCGTCGACAGCGTGTCGGACTGGACGTCGCGGCCACCGACAAAGAAGCTGCCCTGCTCGGCGATGGTCAGGGGCCCGGCCGCCGGTTCGGCCGCGCGGGCGGATCCGCCGGCGATCAGCATGGCGGCGACCAGCGCGCCGGCTCTCCACCGGCCGCGCCCGAGGACAGGCACTGACAATCCCGACATGAAATGTCCCGTCCTCCCGCGACCGGGCCGCCCCGACCCGTCGCTTCCGGGAAGCGTAGCACGAAGCTCGGCCGCGATGGGAGGTCCGCGGAACGGAGGGGTTGCCGGTCAGGCCGCTATGTCGCGCTCGACCCGTTCAACCGCCTCGACGGGCAAATCGAGGGCTTCGGCCAGCATCTTCAGGAACTGGCGCTCCTGGAGCGTGTCGGGATCGATGGCGAGTCGCGCCGCCGCGAAGATCCGCGCCGCCGCATCGGGATCGGCGACCCGTTCGGCGATCTCGTCGATATCGGCGGGGCTTGCGAGTTCGCGATCGAGCCAAGCGCGTCCGTCGGGATCGAGCCCCGCCTCCGCCACAGCCGCATCGAGACGCTTGCGCTCGGCGGCGTCGACCATCCCGTCCGCCGTCGTAGCCGCCACCATGGTCCGCAGCATCAGCCGAGCCTCGTCCTCGTCGACTTTCGTGAAGTCCGGGCCGCCGGTCTCCGGCGGCGGCGCGCCGCGCAGCGCCCGGTAGGCGAGGCCGCCGATCAGCGCCAAGCCGCCCAGGGCGGCACTGGCGGCGATGCCGCCCCGCCTGGAACGCACGAGCGCGTCAACGATCCGCCTGCTGTCAGCCATTCCGTCCTCCCGGGATTCGATTCAGATCGGATCGGAAACCGCCCGGGAGGCGCTCGGGTTCAGCCGCGCTCAGGCGTCGGCTTCATCCTCGTCCTCGTCGATATCCACCAGAAAGACGATGTCGGCTTCGTCCTCGTCATCGGAATCCGTGTCGGGGTGACGCGCATCGTCGACGAAATCACCCTCGCCGTCGTCCTCCGCCAGGGCGTCTTCGAAGATCTCGACCTCGTCCTCGGTGGCTGCCCGGACCTTGAGCGCCGACGTGCCGTTCCAGAGCGGCTTTCCGCCGGTGGTCATCGTCCGGATGTCTTCCTTGAAGCCGTCACAGGTGAAGAGGTCCTTGGCGGACGCCTCGTCGCTGTTGATCACCGCAACGGCGGTGCCGTCGATCTCGAGCGTGAACATGGCCGGCATCCCTCTCGTAACCGTCCTCGGGCGCGCCCGGTCAGCGGGCTGGCCCACGGGTGCGACGCGCTGCCCCGGGAAGAACCCCCTTGGTTCCGCCGGGTGGGCATGAGCGCCGCGCGGGGATGCTGTAGGGGTGAAGCGGACGGCCGCCAAGCCCGTCGGAGCCCCACTCGCGCGATTCGGCGCGGCACGGATCCTGCCCGCACCGCGACAGGCGCATCACCAGACAGGAAGGATCACCCGCGCATGCGGATCAGGCTCGGCTGCGAGATGCGCTACGCCTTCCCCTATCCGGTGCCCATGGTGGTGATGCTCAACGTGCATCCCTCCAGGGACGATGCGCTCGAAGCGCCCGACACGCTCCACACCGAACCGCCCGTCCCGGTGGAGATCTATCGCGACGGTTTCGGCAACCTGTGCGGCCGCCTGACTGCGCCCGCCGGCAACTTCACCATCGGGACCGACGCGGTGATCCGCGACGGCGGCGCGCCCGATCCGGTGCATCCGGAAGCCGAGCAGCACGCCATCGAGACGCTCCCGGCCGAGGCGATCGTCTTCCTGCTCCCGAGCCGCTACTGCGAATCGGATCTGCTGGCCGATGAAGCCTGGCGGCTGTTCGGCCACGTCGCGCCCGGCTGGGCCCGGGTGCAGGCGGTCTGCGACTTCGTGCATGCCCATATCGCGTTCGGCTACGAGTTCGCCCATCGCGATCGCACGGCCATGGACGCGTATGCGGGCGGGCGCGGCGTCTGTCGGGACTTCACCCATCTGGCGGTCGCGTTCTGTCGCGCCCTCAACGTCCCGACCCGCTACTGCACCGGCTACATCAGCTTCATCGGCGAGCCCGAGCCGCACCCCACCGGTGATTTCGCGGCCTGGATGGAGGTCTATCTTGGCGGCGGATGGCATGTCTTCGATCCGCGCAACAACAGTCCGCGGATCGGCCGGGTGATGGTGGCCTACGGGCGCGACGCTGCGGACGTGCCGCTGACCCACACGTTCGGACCCAATCCCCTCGTCGGCTTCCGGGTCTGGGCCGACCGCGTCGACCAGCGCGATCCCTCCGAGGAGACAGCGCTTCTGCCCGAGGAACCCCTGCCGCCACAGAGCATGGCGACCCGGATGGGGTGAGCGCCGCGCCGCTCGCCTACACCCCGGCGCCGCGGGCGATGGCGCGCTTGACCACCCCCTGCACGTCCGGATTCGAGAGGAACAGGTCGTGGTTGATCAGGCCGCCTCCGTAATCGGAGGCGTCGGCGACGCGCACGCCGAGCGCCTCGAGCTTGGCACGATCGACCGCGCCCGCCCGCACGCCCCCTGCCAGCGCGGCGGAGAGTTCGAGGGCCCGGTCGTTGGTCGAGGAGATCACCGTGATCTTCGCGACATCGGGTCCGAGACGGGCGACGCCGTTGGAGAACAGGTCGAAGTCGATGTCGGGGGCGGCCAGCACCACGGCGCCGATCCGCGCCATCGCCGCCTCGCCGGCCTCGGCGCGAAGCATGCGCAGGGTCTCGAGGGTCAGGAGCGTGCCCATCGAGTGCGCGACGATATTGATGCGCCCGCCGCTCGGCGAGGCGGCGAGCGCCTTCAACAGGTCCTCGAAGGCGTCGCGCGACCAGAGGGCGCTCTCGCGATCGTAGTTGTAATCGAGGGTCGCCGCCGCCGACGGCCACGTGAACAGGCCGGAGACGCCGCGGAATCGGATTCCGTCCGAGAGGCGTGCCGCGCTGACCGCCGCCGACTCGAACGATTCGCGATAACCGTGGACGTAGATCAGCACGTCGCGCCCGAGGGCAGCCTGGGCGAAGGCCTCGGCGGCGCCGGGGCCGGACTCGGATTTCGGAACCGCGCCGATCGTCCAGTCGCCGGTGATGACGGACGAGACCTTGCCCAGCAGCGAGCGGTCGGGCGGCGACAGGCGCACCTCGGCGAAGCTCAGGCCGCGGCCGCGATCACTGCTGAAATATGGCGGTCGGGGCGTATTGCCCACGGGCTTGCGGGTCGTGGCGACCAGCAGCACCGGCATGACGTCGAGCGCCGACTGCTTCTCGGGCAGGGCTGCGCCGGTCCCGAGATCGTCGGTGACACAGGCGCCGAGCGACGGGGCGAGACCCGCGGCGCCCGCGAGGGCCCCGAACCGGAGAAGGACGCGGCGTGAGACGATCTGGCTCGACATGATCCGGTTGCGCTCGGGCGGGGTAGCCTCAGTCGCCCAGGATCGTGACCATCGCGGGGCACGATTGCCGCATGGCGGGGTGAATAGCGGGCACGGCCGCCCTTGTGGTGGGCGGGTCACAGCCGCCCCATCCCCCGGCGGGCGCACGCTCCCCCTCGACGGCAGCCATCGCCGCGGCCATGAAGGGCACATGACGCCGTCCATCGACATCCAGAGCCTCCGCGAGCGCCTGTTGCGCGGTGACCGCGCCGCCCTGGCCCGCGCCATAACGCTGGCCGAGTCCAAACGCGCCGATCACCGGGCCCTGGCGGCGGAGCTGATCGATTCGGTGCTGCCCGAGACGGGGCGGGCGATCCGCGTCGGGATCACCGGCGTGCCCGGCGTCGGCAAGTCGACCACCATCGACGCCCTCGGCTCGAACCTGACGGAGGCCGGACACAAGGTGGCGGTGCTGGCGGTCGACCCGTCCTCCTCTCGGACCGGCGGCTCGATCCTGGGCGACAAGACCCGGATGGCCCGGCTGTCCCACGATCCGAACGCCTTCATCCGCCCCTCCCCGTCCTCCGGCACGCTCGGCGGTGTCGCTGCCAAGACCCGCGAGACCATGCTGCTCTGCGAGGCCGCGGGCTTCGATGTGATCCTCGTCGAGACGGTCGGTGTCGGCCAGTCAGAGACGGCGGTGGCCGACCTCACCGACTTCTTCCTCGTGCTGATGCTGCCCGGGGCGGGCGACGAGCTGCAGGGCATCAAGAAGGGCATCCTCGAACTCGCCGACATGATCGCGGTCAACAAGGCCGATGCCGGCGAGGCCGAGCAGCGGGCCAACGCGGCGGCCTCGGAATACCGGGCGGCGCTGCACATCCTGACCCCCGCCTCGGCCACCTGGACGCCGCCGGTGGTGACGATCTCCGGCTTCCACAATCTGCGTCTCGACGCGCTGTGGGCGAAGATCGTCGATCATCGGGAGAAGCTCACGGCCACCGGCGAGATTCAGGCGAAGCGCCGGACCCAGGATGTGAAGTGGATGTGGGCCCTCGTGGACGAGCGTCTGCACCAGCGCCTCGTCGGGTCCCCGGAGGTCCGGCGCCGCACGGCCGAGGCGGAGGCGGGCGTCGCTCGGGGCGAGACCTCCCCGGCTGCCGGGGCGGCGGCCATTGCCGAGCTGATCGGACTCTGACCCGTCCCGCCCGCCGCAGAGGCAGGTGAACGCGCAGAATTTCGTGGCGATCGGGGGCACAAACGCCGTCTCGCGCGTTCGGTGGACGACGGCGTAACGAGCGGCGCCCCTGTCGCGGCGCCGCGCTCACGTCCAGGAGAGTGCCATGGTGGATACGGATCGCATTGTCGGCGGTGCCAAGGAGGCGGTCGGCAAGGTTCAGGGCGCGGCCGGCGATTTCGCCGGCTCGAGCCGGGACTCGGTCGAGGGACGTTTCCGCGAGGCCCAGGGCCAGGCCCAGAACGTCTACGGCCAAGTGAAGGACAAGGCCCGTGATATCGCCGACCGGGCCGGCGACTATGCCAGCGACGCGTATGACCGCGCCGGCGACGTGGCGGGCGATGCCTATGAGCGGAGCGGTTCCTACTTGCGCGACGGTCGTGCTGCCGTCGGCGCCAGAGTGGAGGAGAACCCCCTGGTCGCCCTGCTGATCGCGGGCGCGGTCGGCTACGGCCTGGCCCTGCTGGTCCACGGCCGCCGCTGAGACAAATCGGCCCCGCCCGTGAGCGGGCGGGGCCATTTCGCAAACCCAGCCCGCTTGGACGGCCGGTCGCTGGCTTGAGGCGCTACTGCGCGGTCCAGCCACCATCCATGCTGATATTCGCGCCGGTGATCTGGCTCGCCGCGTCGGAGCACAGGAACACCGCCAGCGCCGCGACCTGATCCACGGTGACGAACTCCTTGGTCGGCTGCGCCTTCAGCATCACCTCCTCGATCACCTGCTCCTTGGTGAGCCCGCGTGCCTTCATCGTGTCGGGGATCTGCGACTCCACCAGCGGCGTCCAGACATAGCCCGGCGAGATGCAGTTGACCGTGATCTTGTGGGGCGCGAGTTCCAGCGCCGCCGTCTTGCTCAGGCCCGCGATCCCGTGCTTGGCCGCCACGTAGGCCGATTTGAACGGCGAGGCCACCAGCGAGTGGGCCGAGGCCGTGTTGATGATCCGGCCCCAGCCCCGCGCCTTCATCCCGGGAATCACGGCGTGCATCGTGTGGAACGCCGAGGACAGGTTGATCGCGATGATCTGTTCCCACTTCTCCGCCGGGAAGTCCTCGATCGGCGAGACGAACTGGATCCCGGCATTGTTGACCAGCACATCGACGGATCCGAAGGCGTCTTCCGCCTCGCGCACCATGGCGGTGATCGCCTCGGGCTTGCTCATGTCGGCGGCCGAGTAGCGGGCTTTCACCCCGTAGGCGCGCTCGATCCCGGCCCGCGCCTCCTCGATGGCGTTCGCGTCCCCGAACCCGTTGAGCACGACATCGGCTCCCTCGGCCGCGAGGGCGCGCGCGATGGCGAGTCCGATGCCGCTGGTCGAGCCGGTGACGAGGGCGGTCTTGATCTTCAGGGTCATGGAGCCTCCAGGGACGCGGGCGCTCTGCCGATCGGACGGGGCGACGGCGCGCTCACGGTGGGACAGGTCGCAACCTACCTAGCGCGAGAAGGGGACGCCGGCACAGGGTCGCCGGATAGCGGTGCGGGCCGGATGTCACCGGCGATCTCCTGAGGCGGGCGCACCGAAGCCGGGAAGCTGATCTCGACCCGCAGACCGGGATCGTTGTCGGAGAGCCGCAGGGTCCCATGGTGCAGGCGGACCACGGCGTTGACGAGGCTGAGGCCCAGCCCGAAGCCCGGTCGCGAGCGAGCATCCTCGAGACGCACGAAGCGGCCGAGCACGCGAGCCCGCTCCGCCTCGGGGATGCCTGGCCCGTGATCGGAGACGGCGAGACGGATCGATTCGCCATCGCGCCACGCCTCCAGCGTCACACGGGCCTCCGTTCCGGTGGATTCGGCACCGTATTTCAGGGCGTTGTCGATGAGATTGGCCAGGGCCTGACCGATCAGCTCGCGGTTGCCCGCGATGATGAGGTCGTCCTGCGCGCGCACTGCGAGCGTCAGCCCCTGATCCTCGGCAAGCGCCTCGTAGAGTTCGCCGACGCTCCGCACCGTTTGGCCGATATCCAACGGGACGAGGATCTCCTGCGCGCTCCCCGCCTCGAGACGCGCGATCATCAGAAGGGCGTTGAACACCCGAATCAGCCCGTCCCCCTCCTCGATCACGGCTTCCAGCGCAGCGCGCAGCTCGTCGGGCGTCGAGGCCCGGCGCAGGGCCTCGTCGGCGCGGTTCCGCAGACGGGTCAGAGGCGTTTTCAGATCGTGCGCGATGTTGTCGGAGACCTCGCGCATGCCGCGCATCAGCTCGCCGATCCGCTCCAGCATCAGGTTGAGGCTCGATGCGAGACGGTCGAGTTCGTCGCCGTTCCCCGCGACATGGAGCCGGTCGTCGAGATCGCCGGCCATGATCGCGCGGGTGGTCTGGGTCATGGCGTCGACCCGGCGCAGCACCCGACTCGCCGCAAGCCAGCCACCGATCACGCCGAGGAGCACGACGGCCGCGAGCGAGGTCACGAAAGCGCGCCCGATCACGGCCCGTAATCGGTCGCGCTCCTCGGTGTCGCGCCCGACGAGCAGCCGGAACCCACCCGGCAGGGTGAAGACCCGCACGATCGCCTGATGCATCTCGGCATCGGATTCGTTGCGGCCGTAGCGCGTCTCGCTCTGGCCCGGCGTCGCCAGGACGGCCGCGGGTACGTAGCCGACATTGCCGACGACATGGTCGCCGCCGGCCGTGGTCACGAGGTAGAGCGAGGCGCCGGGCTCGCGCGAGCGCCGCTCCACCACGGTGATCAGCCGCCGCAAGCCGCCGGTATTGTACTGTTCCGACAAGCCGTTGATCTCGGCATCGATCGTCGAGACGATCTGGTCGTCGAGTACCGCACGGGCATTCCACGCGACGTAGCCGAGCGCCAGGAAGGCGCAGAGGGCGAAGATCGCCAGATAGGCCAGCGACAGCTTGAAGGCGGTGGTACGGAACAGCTTCTGGAAGCGCGCCGCCGCTGACTCGCGGGGGGCGAGCGCGTCAGCCGAAAACTCCCTCACCCCGCCGCACCCTCGTCCAAGCGCAGGACGTAGCCGGCGCCGCGGACCGTGTGGATGATCGGCGAGGCAAAACCCTTGTCGAGCTTGCTGCGCAAACGCGAGACGTGGACGTCGATGACGTTGGTCTGCGGATCGAAGTGATAGTCCCAGACGTGCTCCAGCAGCATCGTGCGCGTCACGACCTGGCCCGCATGCCGCATCAGGTATTCGAGGAGGCGGAACTCGCGGGGCTGCAGCGGGATCTCGCGGCCGGCCCGGGTGACTCGGTGCGACAGCCGGTCGAGCTCCAGATCGCCGATCCGGTAGCGTGTCTCCTCGGCGGCGCCCGAGCCGGCCTGCCGGCGGGCCAGCGCCTCGGTCCGCGCCAGAAGCTCGGAGAACGCATAGGGCTTGGGTAGGTAATCGTCGCCGCCGGCGCGCAGGCCCTTCACCCGGTCGTCGACCTGACCCAGCGCCGACAGAATCAGGGTCGGCGTCGCCACGCTCTGCTCCCGCAGCGACCGGATCAGCGACAGACCGTCGAGCTTCGGCAGCATCCGGTCGACGATCAGCACATCGTACGCGCCCTCACGGGCGAGCGCGTATCCATCGAGGCCGTCATGCGCGCTGTCGGCCACGTGTCCGGTTTCGCGGAAAGCCTTGACGAGATAGGCCGCCGCCTCCCGGTCGTCCTCGATGATGAGCAGTCGCATGGCCCCGTTCCATAGCGCGCCGCGCAGGTCGGGGGAACGCATCTCCATCAACATGGTCAAGCCGCTCCCCTCCCCTGTTCGCCTGAACGGGCCGAGGCCGCGGTCCTCAGCCCGTTCCGAAGCGGCGCACGGAAGACTCGGAGGGCACGAGATCCGTCACCGGCTTCGTCCGCGCCGGCTGTGGGCCGCGCGGTCCGAGGATGATGGCGATCGATCGATTACGGGATGTTCGCGGTCAGATGACTTCGCGGTAAGGCGCCGCCGAAGATCGCGCGCCAACGCCGAAACGCCGACAGGCCGCCCTCGGTGAGGGCGGCCTGTCGGCGTTTCGGATCGGTGTTGCGTGTCGAGGGATTGCGTGTCTTGCGATGGGCGGGTCTGGCAGCGACCGACTCTCCCGTGTCTTGAGACACAGTACCATAGGCGCTGGCGTGTTTAACGGCCGAGTTCGAGATGGGATCGGGTTCTGGGCACGCCGCTCAGGCCACCAGACCGGCGCATCGCAAGTGGTTTCGGACTGGGCCTTCGCAGGGTGCTGCGACGGCGGGCGTCCGGTTCGGCAAGCATGCAGCGTCTTCGCTGCGGGTCTTTGTTGTCACCGCGTCTCTGGCTTCGCCAGCCTCTGCGGCTGCCGAACCAGTCCGGACACGGATCACGAGAGCGATCAAGCCAATCGGGCGATTAGTACCGGTCGGCTCAACGCGTCGCCGCGCTTGCACCCCCGGCCTATCGACGTGGTCGTCTTCCACGGCCCTCAAGGGAGGTCTCGTTTTAAGGGGGGTTTCCCGCTTAGATGCCTTCAGCGGTTATCCCGTCCGTACATAGCTATGCTGCACTGCCGCTGGCGCGACAACAGCTCCACCAGAGGTACGTTCATCCCGGTCCTCTCGTACTAGGGACAAAGCCTCTCAAACCTCCTACACCCACGGCAGATAGGGACCGAACTGTCTCACG
>NZ_FMWU01000029.1 GCF_900103195.1 Methylobacterium sp. UNC378MF
ATCGGATCCGCACGGTGCCGACGGCCACGGCGCGGCCAACGGCACGAACGCGAGCCCGCCGCCAAGCGCGCCGCAAGCCCAGGCGAGCACCACGGATCAAGGATCCGCACAACAACCCGGCATCGGGGCTCAAGCCGCCGCCCACGACAACAGGGCCGCTTCGGAAGCAAACCCCGGAGCTCAATCAGGCTCAAGCCAGCCGACCGATTCTCCAGGATCAAGAGCACCGGCTCCCTCAAGCGGTGATCAACCGGGATCAGCCATTCAAACGGATCACACCGGCGGGCAAGGTCAGCCACGGGCGCCGGCAGCGCAGGTCGATCCGACCGGAAACATCGTGTTCGCGTCCGATAGACAGCATGAGCATGCGGCCGCGCCAAGCCATGCGCCGGCCGATGGCGGGACGCTGGGCGAAGTCGAGCTGATCGGGATTTCGGATCACGGCGCCAACGCGCATCACTACGATCTACACTCCTGATGACGCGGGCAGGCTTTTCGGCCGACCCGGCAGCTTCAGGAAAAGCAAAACGAGTCCGGAAGGCTTTCCCGTGTGCGACTGCCGCAGCTCTCCACGTTACCGGCACTGTATCTGAGGCGCACGATGGGCCCCGTCCCATGTCTTTTCCTGCGCGACAGCGCGGTTCGGTGCTCTTCGTTGAGCGTCAGCACGGCGTGCATGCGTGAACCGCTTCACCGTGCGGGGGTTTTGGGAACCTCATTGGCAAGCGCAACCGTTTGCCCGGCATCGGGCAGGGTCACGTCGGAGAGTTCACGCTTCGCTTTGTGCCCCGAGAATAGAAGCTGTTTCGCATCATCGCAAAGATCCACGACTTCAGGTCGCGACTCGGGCAATATCGATCCTGGCTCTGCCAAGCATTGAGGAGTGTCTCTTGGACAAGGTCGTCAGCCTGCTCCGCGGCCTGTGTGATCGATCCTGCGAAACGCCTCAGCTCGGGTAGCAACCGAAGAAGGTCATCGCAAAACCGGCTCGGGTCAGGTGCCCGCGACGGTTCCGCATGCGACCGAAAGGTCTGTGCGAGCGGCGCGCCCAGCCGGCACTCCGCCGTCAGGTCAAGCGCTGGTTCGATCGTATCCGCGCGTTGTCGTGACTGAATGTCTGGATGGAACGGCATGCGGTGCTCAATCCCGATCTGACCATGCGGAGCCGTGCAGCGAATACATAATAGAGGTTTGCTGTATGCCCCTCAAGGCCTGCGTCTTCGGCGTGCCCCGGCCAGCTTCTTTTGGATCGCGGCGGTTGGACAGCGGGTGTCGCGGAGGGCGCCGGATGACCTGACCGGCTGGCTTTAGACGGGGCGGATCAGGCGTATCAGCCTGGACCGAAGGAACCGGTCAGGTCGATTACGCCACACCACCTGGAACAGGCCATCGGACCCGACGTGCTTACGACTCTTCCCTAACATAGTGGGCTGTCCCGGGAGGACCCTCTATTCCGGCCGTCGCGGGCGCTCTCTCAGGCGATCGACAGCCCAACAGTCGGAGGGCCGCCCAGTCTCTGGGTTGCCCGATCACGACGATAAGGTCGGCGGCGCTTGTCCTGGCCCCCTGGCTGCCACGCCCGCGGTGCCACGGCGTCCCTCGACCAACAGGGCAACGACCGGCACAGGATGACGACGCCTCACATATGAGAAGTGGGGGAATTGCGGCAACCGGCCGGAACGTGACCGACACGAGGACATTCTCTCCTGAGTCCAGCAGGAGCATCGTCATGCGAATCGTCGCGAAAGCCTCAGTCGTCGCCCTCGTGACCCTGATGGGCGTCGGGGCCGCCGAGGCGAAGGGTTGCATCAAGGGCGCGATCATCGGAGGCTTGGCCGGCCATTACCTAGCCGAGCGCGGCGTCGTCGGCGCTGTGGCGGGCTGCATCGGCGGACGCTACCTCGCCAACCGGCAGGCACGGCGCAAGGAGATCGAGTACGGCGCGCGGGTCCAGCCCCGCGACACCGGATATGGACCATCCCAGACCTACCCGCGTCGGTCCTACAGCTATTGATGGGATGCGGGGCGGTCCGGGTTCGGATCGCCCCTCAGCCGTCCAGGCCAGGCCCGCGCCGACCGTCTCGGCCCGTTGGTCCAGCCCGAACGGCTCAGGCAGCAGGTGCGTTCCGGGGTCGGTCATGCCGTGATGGCCCCCGGCATTGTGCGCGTTGCCGGGGGTATGGTGCGCTGTCATGAGGATCCGACCGAGCAGGGATGCACCCGCTCGTCATCCTCGGCCAGGCGGATGCGCTCGGTGCTGCGCAGGCCCCGCCGGGCCAGATCCTCGGCCTCGGCCTGCGATTGTGAATCCTGCTTCATTCCGCAGCGCGACCGCGCCGAATTCGCCCTGGGCAGGGCGCCGTCGGCGCGGCCGGCCGATCAGCCTTTCTTGCCCTGCTTGAAGCTCTGGATGGCGCCCTGGCAACCGGGCGACAGCTTTGACATGTTCTTCTCGAAACATGCCTGGGTCTCAGGGCCGTCCTCGGGCGGCATGTCCCCGCAGAAGGTCGTGAAGTCGCCCATGCATTGCTGCTGCAGGGCCGCCTTGTCGTCCGCCGACATCGGCGCAGCGAGGGCGGAGGTAGCCGCCGCGGACAGAAGCAAAACGGTCGCGACCAAACATAGTGGCATGGCAGACATCCCTTCCTCGTTTCGGGAAACCGATCAGAAATCCGGAGGCTCGGGAAACCGTTGCACGCAGGGGCCTAGCCGGAGGCACAAAGTGGGGAGCCTCCCGCACGGGGACGGTTGTGAGCAGGTCAGCGGCGGTGCCCCGGTCGGATGAGGGCGCCTGATCGGTGAAGGGGGCACCCCTGAGGGCGGTGACGGCGAGCCGAGCGGACAGCCTCCGGTCGCTCCGACGCGTCCCATGGAACGGTTCAGCCCCGCTCGCGGTCTCTAGACTGACGTTGGCAACACGCCGACACGAGGGAGGCCTTCGATGTTTCGCAAGGTGATGCTGGCCGTGTTCGGCGCACTAACCCTGGCGGGCGGCATCATCGGGGCCTCGTCGGCCGCCATGGCCGATCCGCCGTGGGCGAGGGGCGAACGTGGCTTCCGTCACGGCGGTCCCCCACCATGGGCTCCGGCGCACGGCTATCGACGCCATCGTGAGTTCGGGGAATACGGTCGCAGGGACATGCGCATCGACGCGGGACGCCGCTACGGCCGCTACGGCTACGACCGCTACTGAACCTCATCATCGAGGCGGGGCCGAGCCTGAGCGGGTCGTCTTCGCATGCTGCGAAGCAGGTCGTTCACCCACTGAACACGCGTTATCGCTGGGAAAGGCCAGCGGGTCAGCCTCCGGAACGAGAAAGCTGAGCTTCGAGTTTAGGGGCTGCTGATCCGGAGGGCATCCTTGAGACCGTCTTTCCTCGCCGTCGTGGGGCTAATCCTCGTGGCCTGCCCGCACGCTTCGATGGCTCAAGGCGTGCGCGCCGCGCCTGTCGAGGCGGACGATCCCCGACCGGGGCCGCCCCCGCCGCTGCCGGACATCTCCGACCCGAACGGACGGTCCGGCGAAGCCCTGAACGAGCCCGGCGGTCGCTCCGACATTCCGAAGGCACTTCGCTCGTCAGGATCGAAGGCTGGCGGCCCGGCCAACGACCTGAACCCCAGCGGCCGGGCCGAGGCGCCGGCACCGCCGAAGGGCGCCCTCGACCGCGTCGTCGCCGGCAAGGAATTGTTCCACGGCAATTATTGCGGGAAGGGCCAGCGGGGCGAGGGATTGCCGCCCACCGACGACCTCGACGCGGCATGCCTGCGCCACGACACCTGCTACGACACGGCCGGGTACAGCTCGTGCGCCTGCGACGCGGCGCTGAAGCGCGAGGCGTCCGTCGTCTCGGACAGCCCGACCGCGGCGCTGGAAGTGAGGCGCCGGGCTCTCAGCGTGATCGAGGCTACGGCGGCGATGGATTGCCGGGCGCCCTAAGGGCCTCGCTCCACGCAGAGCCGATCATCCTTCAGCTGCCGGACGATTTGCGCGGGCGCCTTCGAGTGCTCGCTCTCACTTGCGGTACCCAGCATCGTACCTGGCCTCTGCCCGGGAGATCGGGCTGAGCGGGTGAGACGGCTGGCGAGGATCATGGCGGCTGCGGCGCAGAGGAAGGCTTTGGCCGATTCCGCCTGAATTTCACGCCGAGGCGGTCCGGCCTGACCGGACGAGCGGTCATTCTCGGCGTCAGGTCGGTGCCGGTCCCGGTGCCGGGCCTCTCCTCGTCGAGCGCCCGGACGCCACGATGCCGGCACTCGGACGCGGGCGGTCTAGCGTCCGGGTCAGGCGGGCTGCGGGCTCGCGGTCAAGCGCTCGCGCCGGCGTGTGCGGCGTCCCGGCTCGCAGGTCGCATCGAGCCAGACGACCAGGGCGAGGGCGATGAGCGCGGGGGCCCCGAGGGCCAGGAACGAACCGGTCCAGCCGAGCAGGGATTGCGCCAACCCGCCGTACCAGGCCGAGAGCGCGCCGCCGATGCCCTGCACGGCGTTGACCGTTCCGAGCGCCGTCTGGGTACGGCCCGAGCCCCAGGTCAGGTCCGCCACGACCACTGGCACGGCCACCCCGACGATGCCCGAGGCCACGCCATCGAAAATCTCTGCCGAGATGAGCCACACCGGGTCGTCGATGAAGGCGGACAATGCCGCGCGTATCGGCAGCACCCCGAGTGCCACCAGCAGGAGCTTGCGACGCCCGCGCTTGTCGGCGAGCGAGCCTGCGAACAGGGCCACCGGGATCATGACCAGCTGCGCGACCATGACGTAACGGGCCGTCCAGGCGGTGGCGTCAGTGCCGGCTGCCACAAGCTTCTGCCCGAGCAGGGTCAGCATGCCGCCGTTGCCAAGGTTGAACAGCGCCAGCGCCACCGCCAACACCATCAGCTTGCGGTTCGAGAGCACGCTACGGGCGCTCGCCCGCTGGGGCTTGTCGTCCGGATCGTCCTCCTTCCAGCCGACCGCGCGCCGTCCATTGTAGCAGTGGCCCGGGGTCGTCACGCTGGCGGCGATGGCCAGGAGGGCCATGGCGCCGAGCACCCAGAAGGCCACGGCCGGCCCGAGGCGGACGGTACCGAAGCTTATGATCGCCGCCGCGACCAGGATGCCGAGGTGGTTGTAGGCTTGGTTGCGTCCTTGCTGCTTCGGGAATCGGTCCTTGCCGACGATGCCAAGGGTCAGCTCGGTGACGGCCGGGAGAAGGAGTACGCCGCCGGCCGCGGCCAGCATCTGGGCGGCGAACACCGCCGGGAACGATGTGGCGGGCATGACCAGCAGCGTGCCGGCGAGGATGGCCGCGCAGGCGGCGGCGATGAGGAGGCGGGGGCGCCCGATCCGGTCGACGAGCGCGCCGGCAGGGCCGCTGAGGAACAGGGCGCCGACGCCCACAAGCGTCGTGACGAATCCGACCCGCGCCGGCGACCAGCCGCCGGTCTCGGCCAGCCAAGTGCCCAGGAACGGACCGAGGCCACCCTGGATGTCGCCGGTGAAGACGTTGATGAGCGCAAGGTGGGTGGTCGCGAGCATGCTCTCAGGCCGGTGTGCCGCGGCTCCGCAGGAGGAGCGTAACGCGGCCCGCGCGTGTTGCGCGAAGACAGGTCACCAGAGACGCGCGAACAACCTGAACCGTTCCGCATCGAGCGCGTGCGCGCGGTTTCAGGTAGACATTTGGCAGCACCAGGCTTGCACACCAGTAACGATCTCCGTGAAGCAAGAGCATACTTCAGGGGAACGGTTTTCGAAGCGATGACGTTTTGAGAGCAATCACTGAAACGGAGATGCAGCTTGAAGAAGATCACTCTGACCCTTGCCGCCGCAGCCGCTCTCATGGGCGCTGCCTCAACCGTCCAGGCTCATGAGTGGGGCGACGGATATGGCTATGGGCCGGGCCACGGCCACGGCCGCGTCATCGCGCGGGAGAACTATCGCGAGGGCTATCGCGGCATCGGCTTCCGACATCGCGACTGGGATCGCCCGGGCGTGCGCGTGATCGAGCGTCGTGACGGCGGCTTCCACCGCCATCACGATTGGGACGACTGAGCGGCCGCCGCCTTCCAACGACCTCGGGGCGCCCGCTCGGGCGCCCCGCCTTCGTTTCGCCTGCCGGATGCCGGCCGATCCGAGGCGGTGGCCTCCCAAGATCCTCCAAGCGCCGCGTGAAGAGGCGCCAGGGCGAATGGCCTCAACCCTGCGGTGGACCAACGGTATCGGCGGCAAATGCCTGCCGTGATCCAAGCGGCCTGGGCCGCCCTGTGGTGCTGTCGCGGGCAGTCTGACGCTCCATCTCGGCGTTCAGCTCCGCCCCAAGGAGCGTGATGACCACGGAGAGCCAGATCCAGGTCATGAAGCCGACCCCCGCTCCGAGCGAGCCGTAGACGCGATTGTAGCTGTCGAAGCTCGCCACGTACCAGGAGAACAGGACGGAGGCGCAGACCCAGGAGACAGCGGCGACGACGCTGCCCCAGCTCACCCAGCGCCATTTCGCCTCCCGCCGGCTCGGACCATACCGGTAGGTGAGTGACAAGCTCAGGCTCACGAGGATCAAGAGCGCCGGCCACCGCAGGAAGCGGAGCGCGGTGTCCGTCAGGGCTCCTAAGCCGATGCGGTTCAGCGCGATCGGCAGAACCACCAGCACGCCGGCCGTCGCGAGAATGAAGACGATGCCGCTCAGGGTGAACAGAAAGCTTGTCGCGTAGACGCGAACGAGCGATCGCTTCTCGCGCTCTCTGTAGATCACGTTGAGCGCGTCGAAGAGCGCAGCGACGCCCGAATTCGCGCTCCAGAACGCCGTGAGCAGGCTCAGGAGCGAGGCGGTGCTGAGGGCGCCGGGACTCTGCCGCGCGATACGAACGAGTTGCTCGGACAACAGGCCGAGCACGCCGTTCGGCAAAACGCCTGCGAGCAGGCTCAGGTGTTGTCCGATGGCTGTTGGATCCAAGAACAGGCCGTAGAGCGAGACGATTGTGGCCAGCGCCGGAAAGATCGCGAGCAGGGCAAAGAACGCCACGCCGCCGGCTGTGGCGAACACCCGGTCGCGCGGCACAGAGAGGACGACGCGCCAGAGGATGTCATGCCAACCGAGGGCTGGGATCTCGCTGGGTTGGTCAGCATTGCGGCCACGACCGGGCTCGTAGGATCGGGCGAGCGCGTTGCCGATGCTGGTCACATCGGGCGGGCGCGTGCTGACGGAGCGCCAATCGTCCCCTTCCGCCTCGTCCCGTTGCATGAGGCGCCCCTTCAAGCCTGCGATTGCTCAGGTTCATCAAGACCCGGGCTGAGGCAAGCGCCTGTCATTGAGGCGCGATCCCGTCAAACCGGCAGAGCATCAGCCTGTCTGGCGCTAGGTCGATGCCGTCGAGCACGTTGATCGCGGCGGCGCGTCAGGTTTGACGCGGGCCGACATGCAAAAATGCGAACACCTATGCGCTTGAGTTCGCGAGGCAATTTCTCGAGCATGCGGTAGCCGGCGCAGAGCGGCCTCTCCCGCCTCGCCGAGGCCGGGCGCGGTGGGCTTCCCGATCACCGGCCCCCTGCCGACGCGCCCGGTCGCAGGGTCGTCCAGCCGGGGCCGAGAGGACGGGATCGCCGCCCTCGGCATCACGCCCGAGCCCGGCTCACGATCACCGCGACGGAGTTCGCCGACAGCACTGAGGCGATCCTGTTCGACCTGCCGGGGCGAACCGCCGAGACCGTCGTGCGGAGCGCGCATCTCGACGGCCACGACCTCGCCGAGAGCGCGATGGACAACGCCGCCGGCGTCGCGGTGGCGCTCGCCGCGGCGCGGGCGCTCGCCCCCCAGGCGGGGCGCTTTCGGCGCGTATTGCGCCTCGCCTTCTTCGGTGCGGAGGAATGGGCGCTGACAGGCTCGCGCGTCTACCGCGACGGCCTGCCCGTGGCCGAGCGCGAAAGCATCGCCTTGCACGTCAACCTCGATTCCGTCGCCGGCCCGGCCGCCTGACGGCCTTTG
The DNA here is from genome assembly GCF_900103195.1 of Methylobacterium sp. UNC378MF. Classification (GTDB taxonomy): domain Bacteria; phylum Pseudomonadota; class Alphaproteobacteria; order Rhizobiales; family Beijerinckiaceae; genus Methylobacterium. The sequence continues at coordinate 7,958 of NZ_FMWU01000029.1, forward strand.
GCGTAGCACCTCATCGGGAAAGACGTCGCCGGCAGCGCCGCACCGGCGCAGCCGCCGCAGAGCGCTGCAGGATCGTCGACCAAATCCCGCGCGTCGGTCTGGCCGCCGTGCACACATCATCCGGAAGGTCGAGTCGCCGAGCATCGTCGGGCATGTGCGTCTCACCGCGGCCCGGCCAGTCGCTGCCCCGGACCATCCGCTCCCGGGCTGCCACTGCGAAGGACTTCCCGGCTGCCGAGGCGTCGAGATATGCGGACCATCCGTTCGCGGTCTTGAGGTCGGCTCCCGACAGCGTCTTCCAGCTGCGTCCACCGTCGATCAGGCGACGCGCCAAGACGAAGGCTGGCCAAGCATAACGGCGCCCGAGATGGCAATTTTGACGTTCTCGGTCAGATTGCGCCCGTCATTCACGCAAGTGCTACCAATATGCGCAACGCCCTAGCTGGCCTGCAGCTTCTTTGACCTTCCCGTCCCCCGGACCTCGGCCGACACTCGGACGGTCCATCCATGGGAGCTTCGGGGTCGATGACGCATCTCACGCGGCGCAGCTTCATCGGGACAGCGGCGCTGCTCGCGGCACCGGCCATCATCCGGCCTGCCTTTGCCGCCGATACCGTGAAGCTCGGCTGCCTGTTCTCGTCGTCGGGCACGATGGCCAATCTTGAGGGCCGGCTGAACCACGTGGTCCGCATGGCCGCCGACGAAATCAACGGGCGCGGCGGCGTCAACGGCCGCCAGATCGAGGTGCTGACCTCCGATCCCGCCTCGGACTGGCCGCTCTACGCCCAGATCGGCCGGCAGATGCTCCAGCAGGAGAAGGTCGCGGCCCTGTTCGGCTGCTGGACCTCCGTGTCGCGCAAGTCGGTCCTGCCGGTCGTCGAGCAGAATGACGGGCTGCTGTTCTACCCGCTCCACTTCGAGGGCGACGAGAATTCCAAGAACGTCGTCTACGTGAACTCGCCGCCCGCGAGTTCCGTGCTGCCGGCGGTCGATTACCTGATGGGCCCGGACGGCGTCGGCGCGAAGCGCTTCTTCATGATCGGCTCGGACTATGTCTGGCCACGCACGATCAACAAGCAGCTCAAGGGGTACTGGACGAGCAAGGGCATCCCCGAGAGCGCGTGGCGCGAGGAATACGTGCCGTTCGGCTTCTCGAACTTCCAGACGCTGGTGAACCAGGTCCGCACCTTCGCCAGCCAGCCCGGCGGCCAGGCGATCGTGGTGCTCACCGTCGTCGGCTCCTCGATCCCCGACTTCCTGCGCGAGTTCGCCAACCAGGGCATCAGCGCCACCGACGTGCCGATCCTCGGCCTCGACATGGTGGAGGCCGACCTCGAGGGGCTCGATACCGGAAAGCTCGTCGGCCACCTGAATTGCTGGGCCTATCTCCAGGCCGCCAAGGGCGAGCGGAACCGGAAATTCCTCGGCGACTGGGCCGCCTACGTGAAGGCCAAGAACGTCCCGTTCAGCGCCGACACGGTGATCGACCCGATGGTCTCGGCCTATGACAGCGTCCATCTCTGGGCGCTCGCCGCCGCCAAGGCCGGGTCCTTCGCGGTGCCGGAGGTGCGCAAGGCCTTCGCGGGACTGAGCTTCGACGACCCCTCGGGCTACACGCTGACCATGACGGGCGAGAACAACTACGTCTCCCGCGGCGTCTTCATCGGCTCTGTCAACGAGAAGCGCGGCTTCGACGTCCTCTGGCAATCTCCGAACGCTCCGAAGCCGGTCCCATTCAGCCCCTATGGCTGATCTGAGGCGGTTTCCGCTCCGCGCTCTTCTGGTGCTCGGGTGTCTTGCGCTCGGGGCGGCCTCGGCCTCCGCCGCGCCGCTCGACCGGGCGGCCTTCGCGGCGGACCTGTGCGGGGACGGCGCCGCGCAGGTCCGCGGAGCCGAGGGTCTCGTGCAGGCTGGCGGGGACCTTCCGACCGACGACCTCGCCTTCGCCGGCAGGCTCCTCGGCGCGCTGGCCGAGCGCCGCCTGGCCTGCCCGGCGGACGGCGCCGTCCTGCTCGACCGCCCGGGCGCGCCTGAGGGCCGCGACGCGGTCACCGGCGCACCGCGGCCGGTCTCGGAGACGCGCGCGCCGGTCCTCGGCCTGCGCCAGCGCGCCGCAATCGAGACCGCGCGCGGCACCGTCGCGCTGCTGACCGGCCCGGATCCGGCCGCCCGCACCGCCGGTCTCGCGGTTCTGGAGCGGCGCATCGCCACCGTTCCGGCGGCCGTGCTCGACCGCGCGCGCGATGCGGAGACGGATGCCGCGCTGAAAGCGACCATCGCCGGCCTCGCCCAGGCGGCCGCCCTGTCGTCGCCCGATCCGGCCCGGCGCCGGGCGGCGATCGCCGCGGTGGCCGCGAGCCCGTCCGGGGCCGCGCAGGCACGGCTCGCGGCGCTGAAGGGCGATCCCGCCTACGCCGCCGATCCGGCCTTCCGGGCGGCGCTCGATGCGGGGCTCGCGCAGGTCGCCCGCGCGGTGGCGGTCGGGGACGGCCTCGCGGTCGTCTATAACGGCCTGAGCTTCGCCAGCATCCTGTTCATGGCGGCGGCCGGGCTCGCGATCATCTTCGGGCTGATGGGCGTGATCAACCTCGCCCAGGGCGAGTTCATCATGCTCGGCGCCTACGCCACCTACGGCGTGCAGGAGGCCTTCCGCCGCCTCGCCCCCGGCCTGCTCGACCTCTACCTCGTCGCCGCCATCCCGATCGCCTTCCTGGCGGTCGCCCTGGTCGGGATCGTGGTCGAGGCGCTGATCCTGCGCCACCTCTACCGGCGGCCGCTGATGAGCCTGCTCGCCACCTGGGCGGTGAGCCTGTTCCTCGTGAACCTCGTCCGCGTGACGGTCGGCACCCAGAACCTGCAATTCGTCATGCCGGCCTATGTCAGCGGCGGCGTGCCGCTCTACGCCGACTTCGTCATGACCTGGAACCGGCTGTTCGCCATCGGCTTCGCGGCGGCGACGCTCGTCCTGACGCTCCTGATCCTGCGCCGGACCCCGCTCGGGCTCGACATCCGCGCCGTGACCCAGAACCGCGACATGGCCGCCTGCCTCGGGCTGCCGACCCGCCGGGTCGACCGCCTCGCCTTCGGGCTGGGCTCGGGCCTGGCGGGGCTCGCCGGGGTGGCTTTGTGCCCGATTTACAGCGTCAATCCCGGCATGGGCGCGGGCTTCATCGTCGACAGCTTCATGGTCGTGGTGCTGGGCGGCGTCGGCAGCCTCGTCGGGACCCTGGTGGCGGCCCTCGGGGTCGGGGGCGCCAACGTGCTGATCGAGCCGATCTCCGGCGCGGTGGCCGCCAAGGTGATCGTGCTCGTCGGCATCATCCTGTTCCTGCAGCGCCGGCCCGAGGGGCTGTTCGCGGTGCGGCGGCGGCGATGAGCGGCGCCGTGCAGACCGCTCTCGCTCCGGCAGCCGGACCGGCGCGGCGCGCCGTGCGCGATCCGCTGGTCGCCGGGCTCGTCGGGCTCTGCCTCGCGGCCGCGGCGGGGCTCCTCGTGGCGCCGCCCGCCCCGTATCTCGTCAACGCCCTGGGCCAGCTCGCGGCCTTCGCGATCCTCGCCGTGTCGCTGGATCTGGTCTGGGGCTATCTCGGGATCCTCAGCCTCGGGCACGGGCTGTTCTTCGCGATCGGCGGCTATGTCTGCGCCATGCACCTGCTGGCCCACGGCGCCGCGATGACCGGCGTGCTGCCGGACTTCGTGCAGTTCATGGGCTGGAAGAGCCTGCCGGCCTATTGGGCGGGTCTCGACCACGCCCCGTACGCCTTCGTCCTCGCGCTGGCGCTCGCCGGCCTCGTCGCCTTCGTGTTCGGGCTCGCCTCGTTCCGCTCGCGGGTCAACGGCGTCTACTTCTCGATCATCAGCCAGGCGCTCGTCGACGTCGCGATGCTGCTGATGTACCGCAACGATACCGGGCTCGGCGGCAACAACGGCATGACCGGCTTCCCGCTGCTGTTCGGCTGGCCGATGGGCTCACCGGGCGTGGTCACCGGGCTGGCCGTCGCGGCCCTCCTGACGCTGGCGGCCGTGATCGCCGGCACCCGGCTCCTCGTCGGCAGCGCCGTCGGGCGGCGGATGCTCGCCTGCCGCGACGACGAGACCCGCCTGCGCACGCTCGGCTACAGCACCACCCGGCTGAAGCTCGCGATCTGGTGCCTCTCGGCCATGATCGCGGCGCTCGCCGGGATCCTGTACGTGCCGCAGGTCGGCATCATCAATCCGCGGGTGCTGGCGCCCGACCTCTCCATCGAGATCGCCGTCTGGGTGGCGATCGGCGGCCTCGGGCGGCTCGGCGGCGCGGTCATCGGCGCGATCCTCGTCAACGGCCTGAAGTTCTGGCTGAGCGCCGCGATGCCGGAGGCGTGGCCCTTCATCCTGTCCGGTCTGGTGCTGCTCGTGGTGCTGGTCCTGCCGAACGGCCTCCTCGACCTCGTGGCACTCCGCCCGCGCCCGACCTGGCTGCGGAGGCCCCGATGAGCGCCCTCGTGGTCGACGCCCTCACCGTCGCCTTCGGCCGCTTCACGGCGCTCGATGCCGTCTCGCTCGCGGTCGATCCCGGCGAGGTGCGGGCCGTGATCGGCCCGAACGGCGCCGGCAAGACCACGCTGCTCGACGTGATCTCGGGCGTCACCAAGCCGGTCTCCGGCCGGGTGATGCTCGGCGATCATGTCGACCTGACCAAGCGCTCCGAGGCCGAGATCGCGAAAGCCGGCGTGCGGCGCAAGTTCCAGAAGCCCAGCGTCTTCCCGGCGCTCACCGTGCGCGAGAACCTGGAGATCGGCTGCGGCCCCGCCTTGAGCCCGCGCGAGCGCCCGGCGCGCATCGCCTCGATCCTCGGCGAGATCGGCCTCGGCCCGCGGGCCGAGGTGCCGGCCGGCAGCCTCGCTCACGGCGAGAAACAGTGGCTGGAGATCGGCATGGTGCTGGCCGCCGAGCCGGCGCTGCTCCTCCTCGACGAGCCCGTGGCCGGGCTCTCCGACGCCGAGACCGCCCAGACCGCCGCGCTGATCCGGAGCTTGCGCCGGCCGGACCGGGCGATCCTGGTGATCGAGCACGATATGGGCTTCGTCGAGGCCATCGCAGACCGGGTGACCGTGCTGCACGAGGGCCGCACGCTCTACGAGGGCAGCATGCAGGGCGCGCGGGGCGATGCCCGCGTGATCGAGGTGTTCCTCGGCCGATGACGAAAGCCCGCGAACCCGCACGTCTCGCCGTCGAGGGGCTCGACCAGCATTACGGCAGCGCGCAGGTGCTGCGCGGGATCGACCTCGCGGTCGAGCCGGGCGCCTGCCTCGCCGTGCTCGGCCGCAACGGCGCCGGCAAGACCACGCTGCTGCGCTGCCTCACCGGCCTGATCCCGGCGAGCCGCGGGCGGATCGCACTGGATGGGACCGACCTGACGCGCCTGCCGCCCGACCGGCGGGCCCGCTCGGGCCTCGCCTACGTGCCCCAGGGACGCGAGATCTTTCCGGACCTGAGTGTCGCCGAGAATCTGCGGGTCGCGGCCCGGGCCCACGGGCTGGAGCGAACCGACGCCGTCGACGAGGCGGTCGCCCTGTTCCCGGCGCTCCGCGGCCTCTGGCACCGTCCGGGGGGCAACCTTTCGGGCGGCCAGCAGCAACAACTTGCGATCGCCCGGGCGCTTGCGACGCGGCCTCGTGTCCTGCTGCTCGACGAGCCGACGGAGGGCATCCAGCCCTCGATCGTCGCCGCCATCGAGACGGTGATCGCCGGGCTCAAAGGCCGAATCACTGTACTGCTCGTGGAGCAGTATCTCGATTTCGCTCTTCGGGTCGCCGACGCCGTGGTGATGCTGTCGCGGGGCCGTGTCGTCGCGCGCGGTGACCCGGCAGCGCTGAACCACGAGACCCTCACCCGTCACATCGCCGTCTGACGAACCACCCAGGAGACGCCGTGCCCACCCATCACGAGATCCCCGCCGTCCCCGAGACCATGGTGCTCGGCTATTTCGACGCCGCCCTTCCGCCCGTGCTGACCGTCGAGTCCGGAGACACCGTCACCCTGCACTCGCATCCGGCCGGCGGGCGCGAGTCGCTCCACCCCGACCCGGCTCGGGTGCCGGCCGACCTGCTCCACGCGCTCGATACGCTGAAGCCAGGCGGCGGCCCGCACTTCGTCACCGGACCGATCCATGTGGCAGGGGCCGAGCCTGGCGACATGCTTCAGGTCGACATCCTCAACCTGAAGTTCCGGCTCGACTGGGGCTTCGTCTCGATCCTACCGCTGCTCGGCACCCTGCCGGACGAGTTCACCGAGTACGAGACCGTCCACGCCGACATCGACAGCGACCGCGGATTCTGCCGCCTGCCCTGGGGGACGGAGCTGCCCCTCGACCCGTTCTTCGGCATCCTGGGCACTGCCCCGCCCCCCGCCTGGGGTCGGGTCGGCTCACCGGTGCCGCGCGCCTTCGGCGGCAACATGGACAACAAGGAGCTGAAGGTCGGAACGACCCTGTACCTGCCGGTCTTCAATGAGGGCGGCGGCTTCTACGCGGGCGACGGCCACGGGGTGCAGGGCGACGGCGAGGTCTGCATCACCGCGCTGGAGACGGGGCTGACCGGCACGTTCCGGCTGACGGTGCGCACGGATCTCCAGGGCGCCTGGCCCTTCGCCGAAACCCCCACCGACCTGATGTCGATCGGCCTCCACGAGAGCCTCGACGAGGCCATGCGCCAAGCCGTGCGCGAGATGGTGCGCCTCGTCTGCGTCCGCACCAGCCTCACCCGCAACCAAGCCTACATGCTGTGCTCCCTGGCCGGGAACCTGCGGATCACCCAGACGGTCGACGGCAACAAGGGCGTCCACATGATGATGCCCAAGACGGCGCTGGCCGGGAAATGAATGTGGTGCGCGCCCGCCAATTCAGCGCGCTCGCTCCGGGGCGGCCTGGACGCGGTCCCATACGGGTCCCCGACAACGGACAGCGCCCTGGTGCCAGATCAAGCAATCCCGGTCGCACTCTCATCCCGAGGTGCGGCCAGGCAGTGCATCGCGGCGGGTCGCGAAGCGCAGCGCAACGCGATGGTGTGCCGGCTCTAGTTGGCGGTTCGCACGAAGGCGAAGCGACCGATGCAGGGCTCGCCGCCGCGGTAGCTCGGCCTCTGGCGCAGCGCTGTGCGCGGCGCGGCGGCTGGCCGGCCCGTCTCCCCGCGCCCCGGCTGGACCGTTATCGCGGCCCGCAGGCGCTGCACCTCTGCCCGCAGGGCCACGTTCTCCTGCTCGACGCGGCCGAGCCGAGCCACGCCCGCGGGCTTGAGCCCGCCGAGGCGCCGTCGCCACCGATAGAAGGTACCGAGCGAGATCCCGGCGCTCACGCAGATCTCGACGATCGGTATGCCACGCGCGGCCTCGTCCAATAGAAAGGCGATCTCCTCATCCGTGTGCAGGGACCGGCTCATCGAGGATCTCCAGGTTCGTCAGACTTGTTGCGTCCGTTAGGTAAATCATGGGCAAGAAGTGGACCGACGGCACGTACTCAACTTGGTGAAGCGCTGTTCGCGATCCGGACGAAAGGCCCCAGTGGAGCAGAGTTCGGTGCTGCGTAGGGTCGCATCGATCCCGGGCCCTCGCCACTTCGGCAGAGGCACGCTGATCCCGTGGGCGAGGAGTCAATCGGTGCGTCGGGCGTCAGCGGTGCGCCGGTGGGGAAATCGACGAGGCGAGGGATGTGCGACCCCTGGCGTTGAGCACCTGCGGGATCGGCCTTGCTGAGACGGGCGCCGAAACGCTCTGACCCTGCACCAACTTCAAACACGGACCACCGCGTGAGGGCCGATCATTCTCAGCAGAGGACAAACTGCGACGGCTCTACCGGATGGTCGAAGAGGCCATCACCGACAGCGACGATATTTTGAAAGAGCGATCGCGACATTGAAGGCGGACCGGGACTGAGCCAAAGGAGCGCTCGACCGCATCCATGTGGCCGCGCCATCACCGGCCGAGCGCGCCGGCGCTGATCGAGCGATTCGGCCGCCTGATGCGCGCGAACGTGACGGCGGGGGAGATCCCGTTCCGCAGAGCTTGGCTTCAAGCGATCGTCGAGCGGGTCGAGGTCGGAACGGACGTGCTTGGGAGTGTCGGCGATAAGGCGAGCCTCAAGACCGACCTGACCGGTTCGGGAGGCACAGCCGCGCCCGGTGTTCGCCGTTCTGTCCGGAAGTGGCGCGCCCTACGGGAATCGAACCCGTGTTTTCGCCGTGAAAGGGCGACGTCCTGGACCGCTAGACGAAGGGCGCTCTGGTCGGGCCGGGGTTCTATAGTCGGACCGGAGCCGCCCGGCAACCGCTCAGGCGCGGCACCGGTGCCACAGGTCCCCGGGTTTGACCGCGCCCCGGGTTGGGGCGATGGAGAGCCATGCCCCAGCCCACCCCTCGCATGACCCTCGTCCTCGGCGGGGCGCGATCCGGCAAGAGCGCCTACGCGGAGGGGCTGATCCAAGCCTGCCCCGGCCCGTGGCTGTATCTCGCCACCGCGCAGGCCTTCGACGACGAGATGGTCGCGCGCATCGCCCAGCACCGCGCGAGGCGCGGCGACGCCTGGCGCACCCGCGACGTGCCGCTCGCCCTGCCGGAGGCGGTCGCCGCATCCGAGGGGCCGGTCCTGGTCGATTGCCTCACGCTCTGGCTCACCAACCTGATCCTGGCGGAAGCCGACGTGGCGGAGGCGACGGAGCGGCTGCTCGCCGCCTGCGCCGACGCGCGGGGGCCGCTGGTGCTGGTCGGCAACGAGGTCGGCCTCGGGATCGTGCCCGACAACGCCCTGGCCCGCCACTTCCGCGACGCGGCCGGCCGCCTCCACCAGCAGCTCGCCGCCCGGGCAGACCGGGTCGTGCTCACCGTGGCCGGCCTGCCGCTGATCGTGAAGCCGCAAGCCCCGAACACACAAGCCCTCCGGACAGGAGCCCCCACATGAGCGACGACGCCGCGCGCCACCGGGAGAAGATGGAGAAGCGCAAGGCCGTGCAGGACGCCGAGGTCGCCGCCAGGACCCTCGAGAAGGGCCTGCTCCTCGTCCATACCGGCCCCGGCAAGGGCAAGAGCACGGCGGCTCTGGGGCTGATGCTGCGGGCGCTCGGCCGCGGCTGGCGGGTCGGCATGGTGCAGTTCATCAAGGGCGGCTGGGACACGGGCGAGCGCCACGCCGTGGCGGCCTTCGGCGAGCGGGTCGTCTGGCACACCCTCGGCGAGGGCTTCACCTGGGAGACCCAGGACAAGGCCCGCGACATCGCCGCCTGCCGCCACGCCTGGGAGGTCGCCGAAGGCCTGATGGCCGATCCCACGATCCGCCTGCTCGTCCTCGACGAGCTCAACATCGCGCTGCGCTACGACTATCTCGACCTCGATGCCGTCGTCGCCGCCCTGCGGGCACGCCGGCCGGACCTGCACGTGGTGGTCACCGGCCGCAACGCCAAGCCGGCCCTGGTCGAGGCCGCCGACCTCGTCACCGAGATGGGCAGCGTCAAGCACCACTTCGCCGCCGGCGTGAAGGCGCAGGAAGGGATCGAGTTCTGAGCCCGCCGCGCGCGAAGGCGCCCAAGAAGGCCCTGATGATCCAGGGCACCGGCTCCGATGTCGGCAAGTCGCTGCTCGTGGCGGGGCTGGCGCGCGCCTTCACGGAGCGGGGCCTGAGGGTCCGGCCGTTCAAGCCGCAGAACATGTCGAACAACGCCGCCGTCACCGCCGACGGCGGCGAGATCGGCCGGGCGCAGGCGCTCCAGGCCCGGGCTGCCCGGGTGGCGCCCTCCGTGCACATGAACCCGGTCCTGCTGAAGCCGCAGAGCGAGGTCGGCTCCCAGGTGGTGGTGCAGGGCCGGATGGTCGCCACCGTGAAGGCGCGCGACTACCAGGCCTGGAAACCCCGGCTGATGTCCGCCGTCCTGGACAGTTTCTCACGCCTCTCGGAGGACGCCGACCTCGTCCTCGTCGAGGGCGCGGGCTCGGCCTCCGAGGTCAACCTGCGCGCGGGCGACATCGCCAATATGGGCTTCGCCCGGGCCACCGACACGCCGGTGGTGCTGGTGGGCGACATCGACCGGGGCGGCGTCATCGCGAGCCTCGTCGGCACGAAGGCCGTGATCGACCCGGAGGACGCCGCGATGATCGCCGGCTTCCTCGTCAACCGGTTCCGCGGGGATCCGAGCCTGTTCGCCGACGGGATGCGGCTGATCGCCGAGCACACCGGCTGGGCGGCGCTCGGCCTCGTGCCGCATTTTCCCGAGGCCGCGCGCCTGCCGGCCGAGGACGTGCTGGGGCTCGCCGGCTCGGAAGCGCGCGGGCCCGGAGCCGTCACGGTGGCGGTGCCGGTGCTGCCGCGCATCGCCAATTTCGACGACCTCGATCCGCTGCGGGCGGAGCCGGGCGTCCGCGTCACGCTGGTCCGGCCCGGGACACCGATCCCCGCCGAGGCCGCGCTCGTGATGCTGCCGGGCTCCAAGACCACGATCGACGACCTGGAGGCTTTTCGCCAGGAGGGCTGGGACATCGACCTGCACGCCCATGTCCGGCGGGGCGGGCGGGTGCTGGGACTCTGCGGCGGTTACCAGATGCTGGGCCGGAGCCTCGCCGACCCGCACGGGATCGAGGGGGCGCCCCGCACGGTGCCGGGCCTCGGTCTGCTCGAGGTCGACACCGTGATGACGCCGCAGAAGCGCCTCGCCGCCGTCACCGGCACGAGCCTGCCCGACGGCGTGCCGTTTGCCGGCTACGAGATGCATATCGGTGCGACCGAAGGGCCCGACGCGGCCCGGCCGCTGCTGCGCTTCGCCGACGGGCGCCTGGACGGGGCGGTCTCGGCGGACGGGCGCGTGGCCGGGACCTACGTCCACGGCCTGTTCGCGCAGGATGCGCAGCGGGCGGCGTGGCTCGCGCGCCTCGGGACGGCCTCGGAGGGTGCCGGCTACGAATCCGGGGTCGAGGCGGCGCTGGACGGACTCGCGCGACACATCGCGGCCCATGTCGACTGCGACCGCCTGCTGGCGCTTGCCCGGTAGGCGGGGCGTGAGCCAGGGATGACTCCGTGTCATGCCGGTCCCGCCACGAAGGACCGCACGCGCCCAGAGGAACGCCCCATGCCCCCCACGCCATCCCCCGCCGGGGAGGATCTCGCCGCGAGCACCGTCCGCACCGTGACCGTGCGGCTGATGCCGCTGCTCGGCCTGCTCTACCTGATCGCCTATATCGACCGGCAGAACGTCTCCTACGCCAAGCTGGAGATGGTCGGCAGCCTCGGCCTCTCGGAGACCGCCTACGGGCTCGGGGCCTCGCTGTTCTTCCTGGGCTACTTCCTGTTCGAGGTGCCGGCCAACGTCTTCCTGGAGCGGGTCGGCGCGCGGATCTGGTTCGCCCGGATCATGATCACCTGGGGGATCGTCACCGTCCTGCTGGGCTTCACCCAGGGCACGGCGATGTTCTACGTGCTGCGCTTCCTGCTCGGGGTCGCGGAGGCCGGCTTCTTCCCCGGCGTGCTGTTCGCCCTGACCCTGTGGTTCCCGCAAGGACACCGGGCCCGCATGGTCGGCTGGTTCATGATCGCCAGCGCGATCGCCAACGCGGTCGGCGCGGCGGTCGGCGGCGCGCTGCTCGGCCTCGACGGGCTCCTCGGCCTCCAGGGCTGGCAATGGGTGTTCCTGGCCACCGGCGCGCCGGCGATCCTCATGGCCGCGGTGGTGCTGTTCGTCCTGCCGGACGGGCCGGAGACCGCCCCCTGGCTGTCGCAGGCCCAGCGCGACTGGCTCGCCCGGACGCTCCGGGCCGAGCGCGAGGATGGCGGCCATGTCGACCACGGCAACCCCTTCGCGGCGCTCCTCGACCGGCGGGTGCTGATGCTCGCCGGGGTCTACGTCTCGCTGCCGCTCGCCGCCTACGGCCTCGGCTACTGGCTCCCCACCGTGGTCAAGGGCTTCGGCGTCTCGAACCTCACCAACGGCTTCCTCAACATCATCCCTTGGCTGGCGACCGCCCTCGCCCTGTGGTGGGTGCCGCGCCACGCCGCCCGCACGGGGGCGCAGGGCAACGCCCTGACCTGGCACGTGGTCGGGCCGGCCCTGGTCGGGGCGGCGGGCCTGGCGCTCTCCGTCGTCCTGCCGGGCAACGCCGTGAAGTTCGCCTGCCTGTGCGTGGCCGCGGCGGGGACCTTCGCGGCCCAGCCGGTCTTCTGGTCCATGCCCGGGACGTTCCTGCGCGGCGCCTCGGCGGCCGCCGGGATCGCGGCGATCAACTCGGTGGGCAATCTCGGCGGCTTCGTCGCCCAGAACGCCGTGCCGTTCATCCGCGACCAGACCAAGAGCGACCTCGTGCCGATGCTGTTCCTGGCCGCCTGCCTGGCCCTGGGCGCCGGGCTCATGTTCGTGGTGCTCTCCGCCCTGCGCCGGGACGCGGCCCGACGAGCGATCCCGACCGAGGTGCGGCCGGCCTGAACACCGGTCGGATTCGTGCGTTATCCTTCCTCAGGCCGGATTGACCGGCATGATGATGCAACCCCGCATTTCCGCGGGCCATCGTCGAGGAGGGCACCGCGATGAGTCAGGGATTTCCACTCATGATCCTCGCCTTCGGGACGCTCGGCGGCATCTGGTTCCTGGCCGCCGCGGCCCGGAAGCAGGTCGCCGACGCCAAGGGCAGCCCGGAGCGGTCCAGCGTGATCCAGCACCACGGCGGCGCCCCGCGCCCGAACATGCCCGGCACCGAGCACTAGGGTCACCGAGCACCGAGGCGGCCGCGGCGGCTCCCGCCGCGCGTCCGTCAGCCGGCGGCAATCCGCCGGCAATGCGCGAGGGCGGCGCCGATCAGGTTGTCGCTGGCCTCGGGCGTGCGGAAGGCGGAATGCGCCGACAGGGTGACGTTCGGCAGGCTCGCCAGCGGGTGATCCGCCGGCAGCGGCTCGACCGTGAACACGTCGAGCCCGGCCCGCGCCACGCGGCCGGCGCGCAGGGCCTCGACCAGGGCGGCCTCGTCGAGCACCGCCCCGCGGGCGGTGTTGATCAGCATCGCGCCGGGCTTCATCGCGGCGATCCGCGCGGCCGACAGGAAGCCGCGCGTCGCGTCGGTCAGCAGCAGGTGGAGCGAGACCACGTCGCTCTCGGCGAGCAGGCGGTCGAGCGGGACGAAGTCGACGCCGGGATGGGTCTTCGGGGTCCGGTTCCAGGCGAGCACCCGCATGCCCGCGCCCCGGCACAGCCGCGCCATCTCGGCGGCGATCCCGCCGAACCCGACGAGGCCGACGGTCTTGCCGGTGAGCTGGATGCCCTCCGTGCGCAGCCAGGATCCGGCGCGCATCGCCCGGTCCATCTCGGGCAGGCCGCGGGCGGCGGCCCACATCAGCGCGAAGGCGCACTCGGCGACCGCCGTGTCGCCGTAGCCCTTGATGGTGTGGACGGTGACGCCGAGCGCGTCCCGGAGCGCCTCCGGGTCCATGTAGCTGCGCGCGCCGGTGCCGAGGAACACCACGTGCTTCAGGCCCGCGCAGGCCCGGGCCACGTCGAGGGGGAGGGCGGTGTGGTCGATCACCGCGGTCTCGGCGCCATCGAGGATCGCGGGCAGGTCCTGCGGCGCGATGCCGGGATCGGCGTGGATCGCGAAGGGCGGATCGTCCGGCCGCAGCAGCCGCCGGGCCACCGCCGCCAGGGTCTCGCTGGCATCCACGAACACGGCGCGCATCGGCGTCTCCCTCATCCAGCCCCGTCCGGCCACGATGCGTCCGGTGCGCGGGTCGTGCCAAGGCCTGATCGAAGGGCGCGCCGTCTTCGCGAGCGGCGCGGAGCAAGCCAGGGCAGCGGGCACTCCGTCTGCGTGGCGCGGCTGGCTTGCTTCGCTCCACTCGCAAGGACGGCGTGGCTCAGCCCGTGAGCGACAGGCAGAGCCCGAGGAGCGCCAGCACGAGCCCGCCCTGGAGCCAGCAGGCCGTCCGGTAGAGGGTCAGGGCCCGGGCGATGTCGTCGGCCGCGGCCGCGTCCCGCCCGTCGCCCATATGGGCGTCCGGGACGAGGGTGCCGTCGTAGACCCGCGGCCCCGCGAGCCGCAGGCCGAGCGCCCCCGCCATGGCGGATTCGGGCCAGCCGGCATTGGGCGAGCGGTGCCGGCGCGCGTCCCGTACCATCGCCCGGAGCGCGCTGCGCGCGTCGGCGCCGCGCAGGGCGGCCGCCCCGGCGATCAGCAGGCCCGCGAGCCGGGAGGCCGGCAGGTTCACGCCGTCGTCGAGCCGCGCCGCCGCCCAGCCGAAGGCTTCGTAGCGCGGGGTGCGGTGGCCGATCATGCTGTCGGCGGTGTTGATCGCCTTGTAGAGGGCGCCGCCCGGCAGGCCGAGGCCGCCGATCCAGAAGGCCGGCGCCACGATCCCGTCGGAAAAGTTCTCCGCCAGGCTCTCGATCGCGGCCCGGCAGACCGCCGCCTCGTCCAGGCGCTCGGGGTCGCGCCCGACGATCATCGCCACGGCCCGGCGCCCGGCCTCCAGGCCGCCGGTCCGCAGGGCCTGCTCCACGGCGGCGACGTGCTGGTGGAGGCTGCGCTGCGCCGGCAGGCTCGCGCAGGCGAGGCCGAGGAGGAGCAGCGCGGGGAGGGGGCCGGCAAGCCCCGCCAGCGCCGTGACGGCGAGGGCCGGCAGCCCCACCGCGGCGAGCAGCAGCGCCAGCGCGACGCAGCCGGCGATCCGACGGCGCCGTTCGGAGCCGCGGTTGAGGCCGCGCTCCAGGGCGGTGATCAGCCGGCCGATCCAGGTGACAGGGTGACCGACCGCCCTGTAGAGCGCGTCCGGATAGCCGGCCGCCGCCTCGATCCCGAGGGCGACGGCGAGGACGGCGAGCGTGTCGGCAAACGTACCGGGCAGATGGACCATTCGGTGTGGAGCGTTCCCGCGCGTGAGGTCGCCCCGATCGCGCATGGCGGCGATCTCGGCGCACTCCGACAAGCCTTTCCCGACGCGCCGGAGCCCTGGCTCGACCTCTCGACGGGGATCAACCCGGTCCCCTATCGTGTGCCGCCGGTGGAGGCCAGCGCCTGGACGCGGCTGCCCGAGGCCGCCGAGGTCCGGGCCCTCCGGGAGGCTGCCGCCTCGGCCTACGGCGCGCCGGATGCCGACCACGTCGTGCCCGCGCCCGGCACCCAGATCCTGATCGAGACCCTGCCCCGGCTGCTGGCCCCGACCCGCGTCGCGGTGCTCGGGCCGACCTACGCCGAACATGCCGCCGCCTGGGCGCGTGCCGGGCATGCGGTGACGGAGACCTCGGATTTCGACGCCCTCGGTGCGGCCCGGGTGGCGGTGATCGTCGATCCCAACAACCCGGACGGGCGGACCCGCCCGCTCGCCGAGCGCCGGGCGCTCGCCGAAGCGCTCGCCGCCCGGGGCGGCCTGCTCGTCGTCGACGAGGCCTTCGCGGATCTGGAGCCGGTGGAGAGCCTGTGCCCGCACGTCTCCGCACCGGATCTGGCGTCGGGCCTCGTGGTGCTGCGCTCCTTCGGCAAGACCTACGGGCTCGCCGGCCTGCGTCTCGGCTTCGCAATCGCCGATGCCGCCACGGCGGCCCGGATCGCCGCGGCCCTCGGACCCTGGGCGGTGTCGGGCCCGGCCCTGGCGATCGGGCGCGCGGCCCTGTCGGACGCGGATTGGCGCGCGCGGGCTGCCCGGGACCGGGCGGCGGACGCGGGCCGCCTCGACCGGATGATCGCCCGGGGCGGGGGGCGGATCGTCGGCGGCACGTGCCTGTTCCGGACCGCCGACTTCCCCGACGGGCCGGACCTCTTCCGGCGGCTCGCGGCGTCCGGCATCGCGGTGCGGCGCTTCGCCGGGCACCCGGATCGCCTGCGCTTCGGCCTGCCGCCCGACAAGGCGGGCTGGTGCCGTCTGTCGCGGGTGCTCAGGTAGACCGCACACCCGGCGGGTGCGGGTCGCGGGCCGCCACGATCACGGCCAGCGCCGAGAAGGCGAGGCCGACCGCGCAGACACCCGGCCAGCCCACGAGCAGGAAGGCCTGCGAGCCGGCATAGGCGCCGAGCGCCCCGAACACGAACAGGGTCGTGAACAGCACGGTGTTGATGCGCCCCCGCGCCCCCGGGACCAGCGCGTAGGCCCGGGTCTGGTTGGCGATCAGCGCGCCGTTCATGCCGATGTCGATCAGCAGCACGCCGAGCGCCACCGCCGTCAGCGACCACGTGCCCCCCGCCCAGAGCACGACGAAGGAGAGGGCGACCAGCAGGCTGCCGCCGAGGACCACGGGCTTCGCCCCCCGCCGGTCGGTGAAGCGGCCCGAGATCGGCGCCACGAAGGCCCCGCAGACGCCGATCACGCCGAACAGCCCGGCCCCGGCGGCGGTGAGAGAGAAGGGCGGCCCCTCCACCAGCAGGGCCAGGGTCGCCCAGAAGGCGTTGAAGCCGGCAAACAGCAGCGCCTGCGACAGGCTCGCCGTGCGCAGGACCGGCTGCGTGCGGGCGAGATGGAGGATCGACAGCATCAAGGCGCGGTAGCGCAGCGGGTGCGTCTGCACCGTGTGGGGCAGGGTGGCCCGCGCGATGCCGGCCATGGCGAGCGCCAGCACGGACGCGACGAGGAAGACCGGCCGCCAGCCGAGATGCGCCCCCAGGAAGCCGCTCGCCGTGCGGGCGAGCAGGATGCCGGTCAGCAGCCCGGTCATGACCTGGCCGACGATCCGCCCGCGGCTCGCATCCGGGGCGAGTTCGGCCGCGAACGGGACCGCCTGCTGGGCCGCGCAGGACAGCACGCCGACCACCAGATGGGCGAGCGCGAGGCAGGCGAGGTTCGGGGCGAGGCCCACCGCCAGCAGCGCCAGGGCGAGGCCGAGACATTGCCCCACGATCAGGGCGCGGCGCGGCAGCGCGTCGCCGAGGGGCACAAGCCCGACGATGCCGAGACCGTAGCCGACCAAAGCCGTGGTCGGCACCCACAGGGCGGCGCGGTCGCCGAACTCGGCGACGATCAGGCCGAGCAGCGGCTGGTTGTAGTAGATGTTGGCCACGGCCCCGCCCGCGATCAGCGTCAGGCCGAGCCGGGCCTTCGCGTCGAGGGGTGCGGTCACGGCTGGGTCTGGGGCAGGCAGGCACGCCGCCGCGGGAGGGCCATGGTCGGATCCGGGTACGGGAGGGAATCGGAGCGGGGAGCGATACGGGCGGAGCGCGCCGCCGGGCAATCTGCGGCGATGCATCCCTGCCGGGGCGTCCCGGCCCCCTTCACCGGAGCTGGCAGCGCACCATATGCAAGGGATGCAGCCGGCGCCGTCCGCACGCGAGCGGGCGCCGCAGGTTCATGTCCCGGGCGTCGAGCCGTTTGAGGTTCCGAACCGGACTACGAACGAGAGGGCGGTTTCGTTCCGTACGAACGGCACCGGGACCGCCGCAGCAGGGAGTACGGGATGCCGAACTACCGCATCGACTTCGCCAAGGAGATCCTCGGGGTGCCGTTCACGGTCGGCTCCGTCGCGATCACGCGGGCCCGCGATCCCGAGCGTGCCCGCCGCGCGGCCGAAATCCGGTTCGCCCGCCAGCACGGCGTGGGCGACTGGCGGGAACGGGCGGACCTCGCCACCGTGGCCGAGCGGCTCTGACGCATCCGGTCCCGGCGCGTCACACGCCCTTCGTGCCGCTGCCGCACTCTGGGAGCCCGCATTCCGCGACCGGTCAAGCTCTGGTCGCGGCGGCCGCGGCGCCGTAGAAGGGCGGGCGGACCAGGACGCTGAGCCGGCCTCCTCGGGAAGGCCGGCGGCTTCCGCCTCCGCACGCGCCCGATCGACGAGCCGGCGTCGCAGGGCCGGACGCGTCTCGAATCCGGGTCGACGGAGGTCAGTGCAAGGGTCATGGCGGCGATCTCCTTCTTCGGCGACCTGCTTCAGACCATCAGCGAGCGCGGCCGCGACCTGATCGGGATCGGGCGCGGCGACATGACCTCCCGGGCCAGCGCGGCCGATCTCGTCAAGCTGTGCGAGGACCTGATCTCCCGGCGCGGCGAGGCCTCCGGGGTGGCGCTGGCCCGCCTGATCCTCGACCGCTACGCCAGCTTCGGCCAAGCGGAGCGCCACGCCTTCCTGCGGTCCATCGCCCTCGACTTCGATGCCGACCACGCCGCCGTCGACGAGGCGATCGCCGCCTATCGCGCCGCCCCCTCCCGCGCCCGCCTCGGCAGCCTGCACGAGGCCGCCGAGCCGCGCAGCCAGGAGCTGATCCGCCGCCTCAACCTCGCCCGCGGCGGCACGCTCAGCCTCGTGCGGATGCGCGAGGACCTGTTCGACCTGCGCCGGGGACTGCGCGCCGGCGGCGAGGCCGATCCCGCCCTGATGGACGCCGTCGACAGCCTGGATTGCGACTTCGAGCACCTGTTCGCCTCGTGGTTCAACCGCGGCTTCCTGGTGCTGCGCCACATCGACTGGACGACGCCCGCGCATATCCTGGAGAAGATCATCCGCTACGAGGCGGTGCACGCCATCGCCGACTGGGACGATCTGCGCGCCCGGATCGAGCCGCCGGACCGGCGCTGCTTCGCGTTCTTCCACCCGGCGCTCGCCGACGAGCCGCTGATCTTCGTGGAGGTGGCGCTCACCGACCAGATCGCCCCGGCCATCGCCCCGATCCTGTCGCAGGCGCGCAAGCCGCTGCAGCCGCAGGCGGCCAACACGGCGGTGTTCTATTCGATCTCGAACTGCCAGAAGGGGCTCGCCGGCGTCACCTTCGGCAATTTCCTGATCAAGCAGGTGGTCGAGGACCTCACCCGCGAGGTGCCGACGCTCAAGACCTTCGTGACGCTCTCGCCGGTGCCGGGCTTCGCCGCGTGGCTGGCGCGGGAGCGCCGGGCCGACAGCCCGCAGGGGCTGCTGCCCGAGGATGTCGAGACCCTGCGGGCGCTGGACGATCCCGACTGGGCCGCCGACAAGGCCCGGGCCGAGACGGTGCGCCGGGCGCTGATCCCGGCGGCGGCGGCCTATTTCCTGCGCGCCAAGAACGAGCGCGGGCGCCCCCTCGATCCGGTGGCCCGGTTCCATCTCGGCAACGGCGCGCGCCTCGACCGGATCAACTTCCTGGGCGACACCTCCAAGAAGGGGCTGGCCCAGTCCCACGGGCTGATGGTCAACTACCTCTACGACCTCGCCGCCATCGAGCGGAACCACGAGACCTACGCCAATCTGGGCACGGTTGTGGCCGCCCCGGCGGTGACCCGGGAGCTGCGCGCCAAGCTGCCGCCGCCCCGCGCGGTGGTGCTCGCCGAGGCGTGACTCAGCCGCCCGCCAGCCGGCCGAAGGACAGGGTGATCCGGTGGGCGGCGGCCTCCGCGGCCGCGCCCTCCAGGGGGACCCGGCCGTCGAGGATCAGCGCGGCGAGCCCGTGCACGAGCGACCAGGCGGCGAGCGTCAGGTCCTCGGCGGGCATCGCCGGGCCGGCGAGGGCGGCCGCCCGCCGCTCCAGGATCCCGTAGGCCCGCGATTTCGCCGCGACCCGGCAGGGGCGCATGAACATCAGCCGGAACAGGGCCGGGCGCCGGCGGGCGAAGGCCACGTAGGCCGCCCCCTGGGCCGCAAGCGCCGCGCTGCCCGTCGCGGCGGCGTCGGCCGCCTCCAGATCCGCGGCGAGATCCTCGAACCCCCGGGCGGCGACCGCTTCGAGCAGGTCCTCCTTGCCGGGGAAGTGGCGGTAGGGCGCCATCGCCGACACCCCGCAGGCCCGCGCCGTCGCCCGCAGCGAGAGCGCCGCCTCGCCCCCAGATTCCAGCAGATCCAGGGCCGCCGAGACCAAGGCCGCGCGCAGGTCGCCGTGATGGTAGCTCCTGTCCGGATCCGATGTTGACACCGTAAGCATCCCGCTCCAAGTTTACACCGTAAACAAAGCGCAGGAGGCCGCCTCATGCAAGCCGCACCCGCCCGCCGCTCGGTGGACCTGTCCGCCTATCCCGACCTCGTGGTGGTCTATCTCGGTTTCCGCGTGACGCGCTGGCGCGGCCTGCTCGCCCTGATGGGGCTCGGGCGCGGCATCGCCGCCTCGGTGCAGAGCCGGCCGGACGGGCTGCTCGCGCACGAGAACCTGTTCTTCGGCCTGACCCATGTCGGCCTGCGCCAGTACTGGCGCGACCTCGAGAGCCTCGAACGCTTTACCCGGTCGGAACCCCACCGCACGTGGTGGCGGGATTTCTCGCGGGATTCCCGGGGGTCCGGCTTCTGGCACGAGGCCTATACCCGGGGCGGGGTCGAGGCGATCTATGTCGGGATGCCCGCGCCCACCGGTCTCGGGCTGTTCGCGCCCGAACGCGCGCCCGAAGGCGCCTTCCTATCGTCGCGACAGCGGCTGGCCGCCTGAAAGGGCTCGCCGAGTGGGGCTTCGGGCGGCTATGGGTGCGCGGGACACACATCCCGTGATAGCTCAGCCTCACGATGACGAACCATCTCTTCTCCCTGGTGCGGGACGGCGTCCCCGATTCCGCCAAGACCGCGATCGAGACGCCGGACGGGCGCCGCACCAGCTACGCGGACCTCATCGCCCGCTCCGGCGCCTACGCGGCGGCCCTGCAGGCGGCGGGCGTCGCGCCCGGTGACCGGGTGGCCGTGCAGGTCGAGAAGAGCCCCGAGGTGATCTTCCTGTATCTCGGCGCGGTCCGGGCCGGGGCCGTGTTCCTGCCGCTCAACACCGCCTACACCCCGGCCGAGATCGGCTACTTCCTGGGCGATGCCGAGCCGGCATTGTTCGTCTGCGACCCGAGCCGGCGCGATGCCCTGGGTGAGGCCGCCGCGAATGTCGGCCGGATCTGGACCCTCGACGCCGCCGGCGGCGGCAGCGCCGCCGAGGCGGCGGACCAAGCTGCGGATGCGGGCGGCGCCTTCGCCGACGTGCCCCGGGGTCCGGAGGACCTCGCGGCGATCCTCTACACCTCGGGCACGACCGGGCGCTCCAAGGGCGCCATGCTGACCCACGACAACCTCGCGTCGAATGCCCGGACCCTCGTCGACTATTGGCGGTTCACCGCCGACGACGTGCTGATCCACGCCCTGCCGGTGTTCCACACCCACGGCCTGTTCGTGGCGACCAACACGGTGCTGGCGAGCGGCGGCGCGATGCTGTTCCTGCCCCGGCTCGACCCGAGGCTGATCCTGAGCCTGATGCCCCGGGCCAGCGTGCTGATGGGCGTGCCGACCTTCTACACCCGCCTCCTCAAGGAGCCGGGCCTCACGCCGGAGACGGCTCGGGGCATGCGCCTGTTCGTGTCGGGCTCGGCGCCGCTCCTCGCCGAGACGCATCGCGAGTGGCAGGCCCGCACCGGCCACGCCATCCTCGAGCGCTACGGCATGACCGAGACCAACATGAGCACCTCGAATCCCTATGACGGGGACCGGGTCGCCGGCACGGTCGGCTTCCCCCTGCCGGGCGTGTCCCTGCGGGTGGTCGATCCCGAGACCGCAGCGGTCCTCGGTCCGGATTCCGTCGGGATGATCGAGGTGAAGGGCCCGAACGTGTTCCAGGGCTACTGGCGCATGCCGGGGAAGACCGCCGCGGAATTCCGGGCCGACGGGTTCTTCATCACCGGCGACCTCGGCAAGGTCGACGCGCGGGGCTACGTCCACATCGTCGGGCGCGGCAAGGACCTGATCATCTCAGGGGGCTTCAACGTCTACCCGAAGGAGGTCGAGACCGAGATCGACGCGCTGCCCGGCGTGGTCGAATCCGCGGTGATCGGCCTGGCGCATCCGGATTTCGGCGAGGCCGTCACCGCCGTGGTGGTGGGCGGCGCCGGATGCCCGGACGAGGCCGGGGTGCAGGCCGCCCTGGAAGGCCGGCTCGCCCGTTTCAAATGCCCCAAGCGCGTCCTGTTCGTGGACGAGCTGCCGCGCAACACCATGGGCAAGGTGCAGAAGAACCTTCTGCGCGAGACGCATGCGGGGCTGTATCGGGACTGACGATCCGTCCGCCGGCCGGACGTGATCCGGCGGCGCCACGCTTCCCGGCGTCGCGCAATCCTGGATGACTTCGCGTCGCTCGTGATGACGGTGCCGGCCCCCTCCACGGAGCGGGCCGGCCCCGGATCAGAGATTCGGATCAGAGATTATGCTGCGTCCGCTCCCCCGCCGGAGGCGTGTGGTCGTCCGGATCCGTGACCTTGCGGGCGGCGGCGTTGAGATTGTCCGGATCGAGGGCGGTCTGGACGAATTCGCGGCCGATATTGGTCACCTCGCGGGCGTAGCGCAGGCCCTGGTCGCGCACCTCGTCGGCCCAGGGGCCGATGCTCCGGTCCTCCTGGCGGGTGCGCGGTAGCAGCGCGCCGAGCAGCAGGCCGGCGGCGACGCCGACCACGCCGACGAGGAGCGGGTTGTCGTCCACGAAGCGCTCGACGGCGGAGCGGCCGCGGTTGAGGCCCTCGATCCCCTGATTGGTCAGGTCGTCCAGCGCCCGCATGTTGCGGCGGTGGAGGGCGCCGGCCCGCTCCCGGGCGTCGTCATAGGCCGCGGCGGCGCGGTCGCGCGCCTGATCGGCCGCACCGCCGAGGCGGTCGTTGATGTCGTCGGCGAGGCCCGACACGGTCTGCCGCGCCTGCCCGGCCAATTCGGCGGCGCGGTCGCCCGCCGCCCGGATCCCGTCCTTGGCGGCGGAAGCCGCGTCGTGCGAGCCCGCCGCCGCGCCCTGTGGGAGCGGATCGTGCAGCCCGCGCGGATCGGGCCGGAGGGTGAAGTCGCCCGCCGCCGTGCCGGGCGCGCCCGGGTCGCCGAGGCCGGCCGGATCCGGCCGCAGGCTCTTGTCGCCGGCGCCGTGCGGCATCCCCGCCTCGGCGGCGAGCTGCTCGGGGGTGCTGGAGGGGATACCCGGCTTGTCGGTCATGGCACTGTCCTCAAATGTCGGTCTCGGCGGCCCGCCTTCGGCGCCGGTCTGCCCGTCCGGGCACGTGCGGTGTCTCGTCCCGGGTCCGGCCCGGTCTCGGAGCCCGAGCGTCAGATCTCGGTCGTGTCCAGCGGATCGCGGGCCGGGCGCACCGTGGGGAGGTCGGGGTCGTAGCCGCGGGCCGCGCCGGTGTTCAGGGTGGGCACGCGGGCGGCCGACACCTCGGTGCGCCGACGCTGGGCATCCTTCGCCATCCGGTTGAACAGCAGGCCGACGCCGGCCGCGATCAGCAGCACCGGCACCGGATTGCGGCGCACCGCCTCCAGGGCCGTATCGTAGGTGCTGTTCAGGGCCGGCACCCGTCGGGCATTGCCCAGCATCTCGTCCACGAGGTTCGGCACCGAGAGCCGGCCCTGGATGCGGTCGATCGTGTCGTCGAGCCGCGCCCGGCTCTCCTCGATCTCCTTCTCGAGGTCGTTCATCGTACTCATCCGGACACGCGCTCCGAGAGGGCCTGGGCATCCTGGCGGACCTGGCGCGTGGTGCGCTTCGGAGCCAGGGTCGAGAGGGAGAGGACGCTGCGCGCCCACAGGGCCATCCCGAGGGCGAGGACCAGCAGCACGCCGCCGACGATCAGGGCCGAGAGCCATTCGGAGCCCACGATGGTGGCGAGCCACTTCACGAAGGCGCCGATCAGGACCAGCAGGGCGACCACGGCGAACACGGCCGAGCCGACCATGCAGGCAAGCCCGACGATCAGCTGCCGGATGTTGCCGGCCATCTCGGCCCGGAACAGAGCGATCTCCTTGCGGGCGAGCTCGTTGGTCTCCCGCAGGGCGTCGCCGATCAGGCTCTGGATGCTGGAGGGGCCGGCGGATGGGCCTGTCTGGCGCGGGTCGGAGCCGAGGGTCATGGCATCAGGCCCGGAAGCTGTCGCGGGCATCGCCGTCCGGCGCCTCCGGCGGCAGACTCGACGACTTGATGAAGCGGGCGGCGATCAGGCCGGCCACGAAGGTCCCGACCGCCACCGCCACCGGCGCGCGCCGGGCGAAGGATTCGGCCTCGCTGTAGAAGTCGCCGAGGCTGCGGCGCTCGATCGAGGAGCCGAGCTGCTCCAGCCCGTCGGCGGCGCTGTCGAAGAAGGCACGCACGTTCGGCTTGTCGCCGAGGTCACGGCCGGAATTGCGGATCGTCTGGGCCAGATCGTGGACCGACTGCGCCGCGTCGCTCTTGCGCTGCTCGACGTAGGTCTGGGCCTGCAGCCGCGCCGCATCGAGCAGGCCGCGGCCGCGCTCGGCCGCCACGTCGGCCAGCCCCTCGACGTCGCCCTGCAGGGCCCGCCACTGGGCGCGCTCCTCCGAGGCGGTGTGCGGCGCCTCGCGATGCGGATCCGCGATGGGGTCCGCAGGGGTGCCTTGCGGTAACTCGTTGCCGGCCATCTCGAAAACACTCCTCGCGGCGCGGGGGCGGGGCCGCTCGCGGCGACCGCGGGCCCCGCGATGGCTGAGTAACCGACTCGGCTGTCACGGGTTCCGGTCCCGTGTGCGCAGTTCCGCTGTCCGCACCCGGTCCGATGCCCGCGCGGCACCGCTCAGTCGACGTTCAGACAAGGTCTGCCAGAACCGCCACGCTTGCACAACGTGCCGGATCGGGACGGAGCGGCCGCCCTGTCCCGGAACGGTAAGGCCTCGACTTGACCCGCGCCCGGCTTCACGCTTGGGTTGCCTCACGACCCAACAAAGGATCGCGCAGGGACTCCGCGCGTTCTGGCATAGTAGTGATGTCCCGATGCAGGCGCGGCGAGATCCTCGACCCGACCCGCGCCCCTGATCCGGAGTCGACCCGCGTGGCACGCCTTGTGATCGTTTCGAACCGCGTCGCCGTCCCGGAAGAGGGCGGCAAGGCGGTGGCGGCGGGCGGCCTCGCCGTCGCGGTCAAGGAGGCCTTCACGGCCTATGAGGGATTGTGGTTCGGCTGGAGCGGCACCATCACGGAGGAGCCCTCCGAGGAGCCGACGCTGATCGACCGGGGCCGGGTCCAGTACGCCGTCGTCGATCTCTCGCCGCAGGACCACCTCGAATATTACGCCGGCTTCGCGAATCGCGCCCTGTGGCCGATCATGCATTACCGGCTTGGGCTCGGCGCCTTCTCGCGCTCGGACTATGCCGGCTACAGCCGCGTGAACCGGACCTTCGCCCGGGCGCTGGCCAAGCTGGTCGAGCCCGACGACATCATCTGGGTCCACGATTACCACCTGCTGCCGCTGGCGGCCGAGCTGCGCGGCCTCGGCCTCGACAACCCGATCGGCTACTTCCACCACATCCCGTGGCCGGCCGCCGACGTGTTCAACTCGCTGCCGGCGAGCGGCGAGTTGCTGCGCGCCATCGTCGATTACGACCTGATCGGCCTGCAGACCGAGGCGGACGTCCAGAACCTGCAGCGCAACCTCGTCGACACCCAGCGGGCGATACCGCTCGGCGGCGGCTCGCTGATGGTCGACGGCCGCCGCACGCGGATCCGCGCCTTCCCGATCGGCATCGACGTCGCCGGCTTCAAGGAGGCGGCCGAGAAGGCCAATGCCAACAAGGTCGTGCGCGAGACCATCGCGGGTCTGCGCACCCGCAAGCTGCTGATCGGCGTGGACCGGCTCGATTATTCCAAGGGCGTGCCCGAGCGGATGGAGGCCGTGGAGAGCTTCTTCGCCTCCAATCCCGACCAGCGCGGCAACGTCACCTACATCCAGATCACGCCGAAATCCCGCAGCGAGGTGCCGGAATACGAGCAGCTCGCCCGCGACGTGAACGAGAAGGTCGGCGAGATCAACGGTTCGCTGGGCGACCCCGCCTGGACGCCGATCCAGTACATCACCAAGGCCTATCCGCGCCCGGTCCTGGCCGGCCTCTACCGGGCCGCCCGGGTCGGGCTCGTGACGCCGATGCGCGACGGCATGAACCTCGTCGCCAAGGAATACGTCGTCGCGCAGAGCGAGGACGATCCGGGGGTTCTGGTCCTGTCGAAATTCGCCGGCGCCGCCCGGCAATTGCCCGAGGCGCTGCTGATCAACCCCTACGACCGATTCGAGGTGGCCGAGGCGATCCGGGCCGCGCTCTACATGCCGAAGGCGGAGCGGCTGGCGCGGTGGAAGCCGATGGTCGAGCGCATGACCCGCGAGGATGTCGACTGGTGGGCGCGCAACTTCCTGGCCGAACTCGAGAACTTCCGCACGATCGAGCGCGAGCCCCCCACCGCCGCCGCGGCCGCCGAATAGCCGGCGCCGCCCGCTGCTTCCGCCCGCCTCCATCCGCGTGACCGGACGCCCCGCATGATCGCCGTCGATGACGGGGTGCCGGCGCCCCTCGGCGCCCATTTCGACGGGCGCGGCGTCAACTTCGCGCTGTTCTCCGAACACGCCACCGCGGTCGACATCTGCCTGTTCGAGCCCGGGGAGCGGCACGAGACCCGCACGGTCCGGCTGCCCTGCCGGACCGACGACGTCTGGCACGGCTACCTGCGCGGGGTGCTGCCGGGCCAGCTCTACGGCTACCGGGTGCACGGTCCCTGGGATCCGGCCTCCGGCCACCGGTTCAACGCCTCGAAGCTCGTCCTCGACCCCTACGCGCGGGAGATCCGCGGCCGGATCCGCTGGCACGACGCGCTCTACAGCCATCGCCGCGGCGGACGCGAGGACCGGATCGACCGGCGCGACAGCGCGGTCTACATGCCGAGATGCGTCGTCACGGCCCCGGAGGTGCCCGACCTCGCCCTCAATCCGGTGCGCCGGCCGCTCGCCGAGACGGTGGTGTACGAGGCGCACGTCAAGGCGCTGACCCGCACCCATCCCGATATCCCCGAGGCGGAGCGCGGCACCTACGCGGCACTCGCCCACCCGGCGATCATCGCGCATCTCGTCAAGCTCGGCGTCACCGCCCTGGAATTGCTGCCGATCCAGGCCTTCGCGGATGACCGTTTCCTGGTCGAGAAGGGCCTCGTCAATTTCTGGGGGTATCAACCCCTCGGCTACTTCGCCCCGGAGCCGCGCTATCTCGGGGAGGGCGGCCTTGGCGGCCTGAAGGCGGCGATCCGGGAGCTGAATGCCGCCGGGATCGAGACCTGGATGGACGTGGTCTACAACCACACCGCCGAGGGCGACCATACCGGCCCGACCCTGTCGTTCCGCGGCATCGACAACGCCAGCTACTACAAGCTCGATTCGGCCGATGCGCGCCGCAACCTCGACTGCACCGGCTGCGGCAACACCTTCGACGCGAGCCACCCGCGGGTGATGCAACTCGTGCTCGATTCCCTCCGCCACTGGGTCACCGCCTACGGCATCGCGGGCTTCCGCTTCGACCTCGCCTCGAGCCTCGGGCGCGCGCCGCTCGCCTTCACCCCCCAGGCGGCCTTCTTCCAGGCCGTGGCGCAGGACCCGGTTCTGGCCCGGGTCAAGATGGTGGCCGAGCCCTGGGACATCGGGGAGGGCGGCTACCAGCTCGGCGGCTACCCGCGCGGATGGAGCGAGTGGAACGACAAGTTCCGCGATGCCGCGCGGGGCTTCTGGAAGGGCGATTCCGCCACGCTCGCCAAGGTCACGCAGGGGCTGACCGGCTCGCGCGAGGTCTTCGCCCCGTCCCGGCG
This sequence comes from Methylobacterium sp. UNC378MF, assembly GCF_900103195.1. Taxonomy (GTDB): domain Bacteria; phylum Pseudomonadota; class Alphaproteobacteria; order Rhizobiales; family Beijerinckiaceae; genus Methylobacterium. The sequence goes on from NZ_FMWU01000029.1 coordinate 35,398, forward strand.
CTCGCCGCTCGCCAGCGTCAACTTCATCGCCAGCCACGACGGCTACACGCTCGCCGACACGGTGTCGTACGAGCACAAGCACAACGAGGCCAACGGCGAGGACAACCGCGACGGCCACAACCACAACGTAAGCCGCAATTACGGCGTCGAGGGCGACACCGACGATTCCGCCATCCTCGCCCTGCGCGCCCGCCAGAAGCGCAACATGCTGGCGACCGTGATGCTGGCCCAGGGCGTCCCGATGCTGCTCATGGGCGACGAGCGCTCCCGCAGCCAGGGCGGCAACAACAACGCCTACGCCCAGGACAACCCGACGAGCTGGATGGACTGGAGCGTCGATCCGGACCCCGCCCTCACGGAGTTCGTCGCCAACCTGCTGGCCCTGCGCCGGACCCAGCCGGCCCTGCGGCGGCGGCGCTTCTTCACCGGCGCGCTGATCGATCCCGACGAGCCCCTGCGCGACGTGCACTGGCTCTCCCCCGAGGGCATCGAGATGGAGGTCCGCCACTGGTCCGACGACGGACTTCAGGTGTTCGGCATGCAGATCGGCAACGACGGCGATCCGGGCGACCGGCTCCTGATGCTGTTCAATGCCGGGGCGGAGGCCGTCCCGTTCCGCCTTGCCCCGGTGGTCGGCGGCCCGTGGAGACCGGTCTTCGACACCGGCGAGCCGGCCGGCGCCCGCGCGCCCGACGCGCCGGCCGTCGCGGCCGGCGGGACCGTGCCGCTGCCGGGGCGCACGGTCCTGGTGCTCACCGCGCCGGGGACGGTGACCGGAAACCGGGGCGGCGGGATGCCGGGGGAATAGGGGGCGACGCCCCCGACGGCCCGTCAGTCGAACAGGCTGGAGACGCTGGATTCCGTCGCCGTGCGCCCGATCGCCTCGCCGAGCAGGGGCGCGATGGTCGCCACCCGGATGTTGCGCGCGAGCTTGACGGCTTGCGTCGGCTGGATCGAGTCGGTGATCACCAGCTCCTTCATCCGCGAGGCGGCGATCCGCGAGACCGCGCCCCCCGACAGCACACCGTGCGTGATGTAGGCCGAGACGTCCTTGGCGCCGGCATTGAGCAGGGCCTCGGCGGCATTCACCAGGGTGCCGCCCGAATCGACGATGTCGTCGACCAGGATGCAGGAGCGGCCCTCGACCTCGCCGATGATGTTCATCACCTCGGACTCGCCCGGGCGCTCGCGGCGCTTGTCGACGATGGCCAGCGGGCAGTCGATCCGCTTGGCGATGGCGCGGGCGCGGACCACGCCGCCCACATCCGGCGAGACCACCATCCGGTCGGCGCTCGGCAGCCGCTCCTTGATGTCGCGCACCATCACGGGGGCGGCGAACAGGTTGTCGGTGGGGATGTCGAAGAAGCCCTGGATCTGGCCGGCGTGGAGATCGAGGGTCAGGACGCGGTCGGCGCCGGCTTCCGTGATCAGGTTCGCCACCAGCTTGGCCGAGATCGGCGTGCGGCCGGAGGTGCGCCGGTCCTGCCGGGCATAGCCGAAATACGGGATCACCGCCGTGATGCGCCGGGCCGAGGACCGGCGCGCCGCGTCGATCATGATCAGCAGTTCCATCAGGTGGTCGTTGGCCGGGAACGAGGTCGACTGGACGATGAACACGTCCTCGCCGCGCACGTTCTCCTGGAGTTCGACGAAGATCTCCATGTCGGCGAAGCGCCGGACCATGCACTTGGCCAGCGGCAATTCGAGATAGGCCGCGATCGCCTCGGCCAGGGGCCGGCTGGCATTCCCGGCGATGATCTTGATCGAGGATTTCATGGGCGGCCGCTCACTCGCGGCCGGACCTTCCGCCGCTCTTGTCTAGACCGGTCTCCCGAGGGGCCGGAACGATCCGATGACGGGCGAGGCTCTTAGCAGCGGGCAGGAAGTGTCACAATGCCTTCACGGCCGTCCCGCAAGCGCCGCGGATCGGCGCCGTGCATGCGGAGGGCGGTGCTCAGGGAGCCGGCGGCTCCAGCAGCCGGTGCAGATGCACCACGAAGTAGCGCGTCTGCGCGCTGTCGACGGTGGCCTGGGCCTTGGCCCGCCACGCGGCCTGGGCCGAGGCGTAATCCGGGAAGATGCCGACGATGTCGAGATTCTTGATATCCCGGAACCGGACCCCGTCGAGGTCCTGCAGTTCGCCGCCGAAGACCAGATGCAGCTTCTGGTCGCTGTCGATTTCCGTCGTCATGGCCGGTCCTCCCGTTCCAGAGCGGCGCTCGCAAATGGCGGGCCTGCGGTCAAGCCTGAACATCCGCAGCCGAGCCCTGAGCCCGCCGCAGGTCTGCGCGATGGCGGGTTCCGGCCGCGGCGCCGCGGCGGATGCGCAACCCCCGATGCGTCATGCTACGAGCGGCCCATGACACGCCGATTGCTCGCACTGCTCGTCCCCGTCGCGCTGGCCGTCAGCCTCAGCGCGGTGCAGGTCCTGGCGCAGCAGGCGCCCCGCGCGCCGGGCCGGTCCGGATCCGACAGGAACGCCCCCGACCGGCGGGGCGGCCCGCCGGTGATCGGCTGCCCGTCGCTCGCCAATTACCGGATGCTGATGCGCGACGGCGCTGCGGCTGCCGCGGCGCATCTGGCCGATCCGAAGGCGGACCATCTCGGCTGCGCGGCGCTGGCGCGCGCGGAACTCACCGGCATCGTCGACAAGGTGACGCTGGGCGGCCAGAGCTACGATTGTGCCGCCGTGCGCGGCACCACGGCCTGCCACTGGATCGAGCCCGGGACGATCTCCGAGAGCCCCGCGCGGGCCAAGCGCTGACGGACAGGCCCGCGACGCGCCCCTTCGCTCGTGCCTTGGCCCGACGTCAGCGCAGGTGGCCGCTGGCGCGCAGGTCCCGCTCGACGGCCTCGTGGACGGCCTGAAGCGGATTGTCGTTGATGGCGGCGGGCGGATGCAGCGGCGCCATCGCGGCGGGCCGCGTGTCGAAGCCTGGCAGGATCGCGGATTGCGGCTCCGGGCGGCGCGCCGGCATGCGGGCCGGCACGCGCGCCGCCAGGGTCCGCAACGCCTCGCGGGCGCCGGGCGGGAGGAACGTGACCAGTCTGTCCAGCATGGCCGGCCTCAGCGCGGACGGCCGGCCGAGGCCGGCGGGGACGGGACGGTGGCGGCGGAACGGTTCTTCACGGGGCACCAGCGCGGGATCGATCGCGGAAAACGAACCGGCACCCCCACGGTTCCGATAAGTGAGTATTGCGAACTTTATCGCGCCTGTCGCCCGGATATCGGCGAACACTGATTTATCGGTTGAGAAAATCGGAAGACTGGCGGAAGCGGATGGGAATCGAACCCACCGTACGCTGTTGGCGTACCACTGGTTTTGAAGACCAGGAGGGCCACCAGACCCCGTTCGCCTCCATGGCCGGGGTTACGAGCGGCCACCGGACGGGTCAAGGTCGACGGCGTCCGCCGGCGGCCGCGGCGGCATGCCAGCGCGCAAAGGTCGCGGGCCGGAGCGGACGGGGGCGGCGCGTCAGGGCCCCCGCTCCTCCGGAGCCAGGGTCAGGCCGACCGCAATCCCGGTGCGCGCCGCGGTGAGCGCCGCCTCGATGCAGGCCATCACGCGCACGGCCTCCAGCGCCCCGGTCTGGTCGACCGGAGCCCGGGCGAGCGCCTCGGCAATCGCGCGGTAGAACCCGCGCTGGTCCCCGGCCAGCGCCGGCGCGCGCGCCACCCGCCCGGTCGCGTCGTGGATCTCCGGCCCGTCCGGATCCTCGCCCCAGCCGGCGGCGCCAGGCTTCAGGCCGGCCAGCAATTGCTGCTCCTGGATGTCGGAACGGTGCTTCACCAGGCTGCCGGCCTCGCCGTGCACCAGGAAGCGGGGCGATCCGCCGGCGACCAGCATGCTGGCATGGAGCACAACGCGCAGGCCCGGATAGTCCAGCACCGCGTGGGCCCAATCGTCGGCCTGCGCGCCGGGGCGGAGCCGCGCGAGATGCGCGCTCACCCGCTCGGGCAGACCGAAGAGCTGGAGCGCCTGGTCCACGAGATGCGGACCGAGATCGTACCAGATCCCGCTGCCGGGGCCCGGCCCCTCCCGCCACCGGTCGCGGACCTCCGGACGGAACCGGTCGAAGTGGGATTCGAAGTGCCGGACCCGGCCGACGCGGCCCTCCGTGATCGCCTGACGGATGGTGAGATAGTCGCTGTCCCAGCGCCGATTGTGGAAGACGCGCAGCAGCCGGCCTCCGCGCCGCGCCGCATCGGCCAGACTGCGCGCCTCGGCAAGGTCCAGGGTGAAGGGCTTGTCGACCACGACATGCTTCCCCGCCGCCAGGGCGGCCTGCGCCAGGGGCGCGTGGGTGTCGTTCGGGGTGGCGATCACGACGAGGTCGACGGCCTCCGACGTCGCCACCGCGACCGGATCGGCGACCACCGCCACGTCGGGCAGGTCGGCCAGGACCCGGGCGGGCGCGCCCGAGCCCACCAGCCGGAGGTCGAGGTCTGCCACCGAGCCGATGAGGGGGGCATGGAAGGTCCGGCCGGAATAGCCGTAGCCGATCAGGCCGACCCGGATCCGTCGATCTGCACGCATCGCCGCGCCTCCCGGCTTTCCCGGGCGAGGCCGAGACCCGCCGCCACGCAGGCCCCGGGATCCCGGCGCCGCCGGCCTCACCGCGCCATCCTACACCCCGCAGGCTGCCCGTGGCTGGACCGCCCGCGCGGATCTCCCCCGGAGGGCGTGGGCCGCGCTCCGGGGCCCGGATTCGCGGTCCGGACGCTGTTCGAGGCCGCCGCCTGCGGCGGATCGCGCCGCCGAACCGCCGCCTCGACGCCCGGATTCGTATTAATTCCGCCACACTGTTGTGGCCCTGCACCAGTCATGCCGTTCCTGAGACGCTCACGGACAGAGGAAGGCTCCACGCCGGCGCCCGAGAGGGCAGGCGACGGGGCTGGCCGAGACCTTGGCCGAGACCTTGGCCAAGACCTGGCCCAAGCCGCTGGCCAAGATGCTGGCCCGCCGGCCGCGGACCAGCAGGGTTCGGGCATGCCCGCGGGTTCGGACGCATCCCCGCCGTCCGGCACGCCCCTGGCGGAATCCCTGCGGCCGGGCCCGCGCGGCCCGGGCTGGATCGGCGCGGCCATGGTGGTCACCGCCCTGGTCTCGGCGCTGGCGACCTTCCTGATCCTGGCCGGGGTGATCCGGGTGACGCCGACGCCGGCCTACGGCGTGACGCTGCTCGCCATCAACGCCGCCCTGGTGCTCGGGCTGGCCGTCATCATCGCCTGGGAGGCGCGGGTCTTCCTGCACGCCCGCAAGGCCAACGCCGCGGTCGCACGCCTGCACACCCGCATCGTCGGCCTGTTCAGCTTGATCGCGATCCTGCCGACGATCCTGCTCGCCGTGGTGGCGTCCGTGACGATCGACCGGGGCCTGTCGCTCGGCTTCACCGACCGGGTCCGCGACGTGGTGCTGAAATCCGTGGAGGTGGCCGACGCCTACCAGGAGAACCAGTGCCAGAGCCTCGCCCGCGAGATCCGCATCCTCGCCGACGACCTCACCCGGGCCCGGCCGAATTTCGACGTGAACCGGGACTGGTTCCAGACCTTCCTGACGACCCGGGCGACCAATCTCGGCCTGCCGGTGGCGCAGATCATGCGCGGCCCCACCGAGGTGGTGGCCCGGGCCAAGATCGACGTCCTGAAGACGAACCGCCTGCCCTCGGCGGCGGCCTTCGAGGACGCGGCCAATTCCGCCGACCCGATCTGTCTCCTGCCGACCGAGGGCCGCGTCTTCGCCGCGCTGCTGCGCATGCCGGCCTACGACGACGCCGTGCTGATGGTGCAGCGGGAGGTCAGCCAGCTCGCCATCGAGTTCCCGGGCGTGTCCCGGGCGGCGGCGGCCGAGTACCTCACCTACGATTCGCTGCGGCGCTCGATCCAGATCACCTTCGCGTCGGTGTTCCTGCTGATCGCGCTGATCGCGCTGCTCTCGGCCGTGTGGTTCGGGATGAACTTCGCCAACCGGTTCGTGGCGCCGATCCGCCGGCTGATCAACGCCGCCGATCAGGTGGCGTCGGGCAATTTCTACGCCCAGGTGCCGACCAAGAAGACCAGCGGCGACCTCGCCCATCTCGGCGAGAGCTTCAACAAGATGACCCAGGAGCTGCGTCGCCAGCATGCCGGCCTGATCGCCGCGAGCGACCTGATCGACACCCGCCGCCGGTTCACGGAAGCCGTGCTCTCGGGGGTCTCGCCCGGGGTGATCGGCCTCGACGCGGCGGGCTTCGTCACCATCGCCAACCCGGCCGCGGAACGCATGCTCGACCTGGAGAGCGACGCCCTGGTCGGCCAGTCCCTCGCCCAGGCGGTGCCGGAACTCGCGCCCGTGCTGGCCGAGAGCGAGGCGCGCCCGCGCAGCCTGCAGCAGCAGCAGATCCAGCTCACCCGGTCGCGCGGCGAGCGGACCATCACGGTGCGGGTCACGAGCGAGCAGGCGCAGGGCGCGTCCCGCGGCTCGGTGGTGACGCTCGACGACATCACCGACCTCGTCCAGGCGCAGCGCAGCTCCGCCTGGGGCGACGTGGCGCGCCGCATCGCCCACGAGATCAAGAACCCGCTGACGCCGATCCAGCTCTCGGCCGAGCGGATCCGGCGCAAGTACGGGAAGGTCATCACCACCGACAAGGAGGTGTTCGACCAGTGCACCGCCACGATCGTGCGTCAGGTGGACGAGATCAAGCGCATGGTCGACGAGTTCTCGGCCTTCGCGCGGATGCCCAAGCCCGCCATCGCACCGAACGACCTCACCGAGATCGCCAAGCAGAACCTGTTCATGATGCGCGTGGCGCACCCGGACATCGACTTCGCGTTCTCGGCCCAGGGCGGAGCCGGCAATGCGGAAAAGATCGTGGCGGCCTTCGACATCCGGCTGCTCAGCCAGGTGATCACCAACATCCTCAAGAACGCCGTCGAGGCCGTGGCCGAGGTGCCCGAGGCCGAACTCGGCAAGGGCAAGATCGCCTTGAGCCTCGCCGTCGAGGACGGGTTCGCGGTGATCGCCGTCACCGACAACGGCAAGGGATTCCCCGCCGAGGGGCGCCAGCGCCTGCTCGAGCCCTACATGACCACCCGCGAGGGTGGGACCGGGTTGGGGCTTGCCATCGTCAGCAAGGTGCTGGAGGAGCACGGCGGCGGGATCGAGCTGAACGACAATCCCGCCGGCCGCGGCGGCCAGGTGCGGATGCGGGTCCCGCGGGAGCACGGGCCCGAGCCGGCGGCGGCCCCTGAGACAAGTCCCGTCACGACAGAGGAGAAGGGCGCCGCGCCGACGGCCCCCCGGATCGCGGAGATGCACGCATGAGCGCCGATATCCTGATCGTCGACGACGAGGCCGACATCCGCGACCTCGTCGCCGGGATCCTGGACGACGAGGGCCACCGCTGCCGCACGGCCGGCGGCTCGGACGAGGCGCTCGCCGCCATCGAGGCGCGCCGGCCGCACCTCGTCTTCCTCGACATCTGGCTGCAGGGCTCCCGGCTCGACGGCCTGCAGGTGCTCGACCTGATCAAGGCGGCGAACCCGGACCTGCCGGTGGTGATGATCTCGGGCCACGGCAACATCGAGACCGCGGTCTCGGCCATCAAGGCGGGCGCCTACGACTTCATCGAGAAGCCGTTCAAGGCCGACCGGCTGATCCTGGTGGCCGAGCGGGCGCTGGAGGCCTCCCGGCTCCGGCGCGAGGTCCGCGACCTGACGGCGCGCTCCGGCGCCACCAACCGGATCGTCGGCGGCTCCCTGGCGATCAACCAGCTGCGCCAGACCCTCGACCGGGTGGCGCCGACCAACGCCCGGGTGATGATCACCGGGGCGCTGGGCTCCGGCAAGGAGCTCGCGGCGCGCAGCCTGCACAAGGCCTCGGCCCGCTCGAACGGCCCGTTCGTGCTGCTCAACGCGGCCGCGATCCTGCCCGAGACCATGGAGGCGGAGCTGTTCGGCGTCGAGGGCGAGACCGGCCGGCGGGTCGGCGCCCTGGAGGAGGCCCATGGCGGCACCCTCTACCTCGACGAGGTCGCCGACATGCCGCGCGAGACCCAGAACCGGATCCTGCGCGTCCTCGTCGACCAGAATTTTCAACGGGTCGGCGGCACCACCCGGGTGCATGTCGACGTGCGCATCATCTCGTCCTCATCCCGGGACCTCCAGGAGGAGATCGCCGCCGGCCGCTTCCGCGAGGACCTGTTCCACCGCCTGTCGGTGGTGCCGATCCGGGTGCCGGCCCTGTCGGAGCGCCGCGAGGACGTGCCCGAGCTGATCCAGTTCTTCATGGACAACATCTCGTCCCAGACCGGCCTGCCCAAGCGCCGGATCGCCGAGGACGCGATGGCGGTGCTGCAGTCGCACAACTGGCCGGGGAACGTCCGCCAGCTCAAGAACAACGTCGAGCGGCTGATGATCCTGACCCAGGCCGACCCGGAGCAGGAGGTCACCTCGGAGATGCTGCCCTCCGAGATCGGCGCCCTGGTGCCGACGACGCCGGGCGGCGCGGGCGGCGAGAAGCTGATGAGCCTCGCGCTCCGGGAGGCCCGCGAGATCTTCGAGCGCGAGTACCTCGTGGCGCAGATCGCGCGGTTCTCGGGCAACATCTCGCGCACCGCCGAGTTCATCGGCATGGAGCGCTCGGCCCTGCACCGCAAGTTGAAGTCCCTCGGCATCGGCCCCTGAGGCCGCGGCGCCGGGGGGCGCGTTGAGGGCGGGGCCGATCCGTCACGGATCGGCTGGAACGGGGGTTGCTTGCGCCCACGCTTTCACGTCGTCATGGTGTTTGTATACACGGCTCTGGACCGGATGATCGGACGATCCGGTCCGCGGCATACCCATCCCGGGCCGAGCGAGCCGGGACAACAAGAAGGCTAAGAAGATGGCGGGCGAACGCGCACAGAACCTTCAGGACACCTTTCTCAACCATGTCCGCAAGAACAAGATTCCGCTGACCATCTTCCTCGTCAACGGCGTCAAGCTCCAGGGCGTGGTGACGTGGTTCGACAATTTCTGCGTGCTGCTGCGCCGGGACGGGCACTCGCAGCTGGTCTACAAGCACGCGATCTCCACGATCATGCCGGGCCATCCCGTGCAGCTGTTCGAGCCGGACGAGACCGCCGAGAAGGCGTGAGGGTCGGCGGCCGCGGCGCGGAACGGATCCGACGACCGGGATCGGGATGGGGAGCGCGGCTCCCTCCCGAGCGGGTGCGGGGGTCTGTCGCGCCTTGCGGGAGCCGTTGCGTGACCAGCGCAGCCACGGCGGGGGCGTGACGGGCGCCGTCCCGCCGACGGATATCCGCGGCCGTCCCGTCCCGGCATCTTGGCCCGGCCCGCCCGCATCCCCATTCTGTCGACTCCGACCTCTCGAATGAAACCGCCGGCCTGCCGGCGGCGTCCAAAGGCTGCATGACCGAAACGCTGACGTCCGGCGAAGCCCGCCTCCAGGCGCAGGCCGCCCCCGAGGGCGAGATCGCCGCGGCGACCCACACCCTGGTGATCGGCCCCTATCTCGCGCGCGGCGCCTACGGGACCGGCCCGGCACAGGCCGCGCCGACCCGCTCCGTCGAGGCGCGCCTCGACGAGGCGACCGGGCTCGCCGCCGCGATCGAACTCGACGTGCTGGAGAGCCTCGCGATCAGCCTGCCGCGGATCCGGCCCTCGACCTATCTCGGCAAGGGCCGGGTCGAGGAGATCGCCGGCCTGATCCGCGCCCGCGAGATCGGCCTCGTGGTGATGGACTGCGCCCTCTCGCCCGTGCAGCAGCGCAACCTCGAGAAGGCCTGGGGCGCCAAGGTCATCGACCGCACCGGCCTGATCCTGGAGATCTTCGGGCGGCGCGCGTCGACCCGCGAGGGCACCCTCCAGGTCGAGCACGCCCACCTCGCCTACCAGAAGTCCCGGCTCGTGCGCTCCTGGACCCACCTGGAGCGCCAGCGCGGCGGCTTCGGCTTCCTGGGCGGCCCCGGCGAGACCCAGATCGAGGCCGACCGGCGCATGATCCAGGAGCGCATGACCCGGATCGAGCGCGACCTCGACGCGGTGGTGCGCACCCGGGGCCTGCACCGGCAGAGCCGGGCGCGGGTGCCGTACCCGATCGTCGCGCTCGTCGGCTACACGAATGCCGGCAAGTCGAGCCTGTTCAACGCCCTGACCCGCGCCGAGGTCACCGCCAAGGACATGCTGTTCGCCACCCTCGACCCCACCGCCCGGGCGACCAAGCTGCCCCACGGCGAGACCGTGATCCTGTCCGACACGGTGGGCTTCATCTCCGACCTGCCGACGCCGCTGATCGCGGCCTTCCGGGCGACCCTGGAGGACGCCATCGAGGCCGACGTGCTGCTCCACGTGCGCGACGTCTCCCACGTCGATTCCGAGGCCCAGGCCGAGGATGTCGGCGAGGTGCTGCGCGAGCTCGGCATCGAGACCAGCGCCGACCGGATCATCGAGGTCTGGAACAAGGCCGACCTCCTCGACGACGACGAGCGCACGCGGCTCCTGAACCTCAGCGGCCAGGCCAAGGCGCGCAACGACCGCGACAGCGCCGCGCCGGTCCTGGTCTCGGCGCTGACCGGGGAGGGGCTCGCGGCCCTGTCGGCCCGGATCGAGGCCCGGATCGGGCGCAACCGCGCGAGCTTCGCGGTGGCGCTGCCGCCGGAGGACGGGGCGGCGCTGAACTGGCTCTACGAGAACGCCGAGATCCTCGACCGCCGGTCCGAGGCCGACGGCACCCTGCACCTCGCGGTCCGGATCGCCCCCGAGAAGGAACCGCGCTTCCTCAACCGCTTCGCGGCGGCCCGGCGCCTCGGCCGGGGCGGCTGATGGCCTCGGGCGGTTTCGGCAATCCGCCGCTTCCCGGCCTGCAGGCCGCGCGGGCGCCCGCCGAGGGCAGGGTGGATCCGGGATCGGACGACGAAGCGGTTCTGAGGGCCATGCAGGCCGGCGGCGGCCTGCGCCTGCTCGGCCTGCGGGTGGTGATCGTCCTGGTGCTGCTGATGGCAGCCCAGGCTTATGACGGCTCGCTGCACGCCCTGAGCCACTGGCTCATCCTCGGCCTCTACGGCCTCGGCACGGTCTGGTTCGGGCTCCGGGAGCGCGGCGGCGGCCCCGCCGCCAACCTCTACAGCTGGGCCGGCACCGGGCTCAATGCCGGCCTCGCCGTCTACGTGATCATCGAGCACATGCTGGCCGGGGGCGGGGCAGGCCTCGGCGCGGATGCGGTGAGCCGCCTGCCCGCCTTCCTGCTCCTGCTCCAGACCGGCCTGAGCATGCGGGTGGCGCAGACGCTGCTGTTCTGCGGCGTGGTCACCCTCTGCTGGAGCGCGGCCTTCCTGGTCGGCCTGCTGCATCCGGACCTGTTCCCGAACGCCGACACCTTCCCGACCGCGCAGCTCACGGGACTTGCCACCTTCATGGCGGCGGGCCTTCTGGTGGTCGACGGCATGATCCGCCTGCGCGCGGCGGTGGCGCGGGCCCTGCGCATGGAGCACGAGCGGACCCAGCTCGCCCGCTTCGTGCCCGACACGGTGGCCCTCGACCTCGCCGCCGAGGACGGCGATTCCGGCCTCGGCGTCCACCGGCGCCATGCCTGCCTGATGATCCTCGACATCCGCGGCTTCTCCCGCCTGAGCCGCGAGCACCCGCCGGAGACCATGGTGACGGCCCTGCTGGCCGTCCGGGCGGCCGCCCAGGCGGCGGTGGCGGAGCAGGGCGGCCTCGTCGACAAGTATATCGGCGATGCCGTGCTGGTGCAGTTCGTCGTCGGCCACCCCGATGTCCAGGCGCGCGCGGCCTTGGCCTGCGCCCTGTCGATCCGCGACCGGCTCGCGACCCTCAACGCGGCCCGCGCCCGGGAGGGGCTCTTCCCCCTGCGGCTCGTGATCGCCCTGCATGCGGGCGATCTCCTGGTCGGCGTCTTCGACGACGGGGTCCGGGCCGAGTACACGGTGCTGGGTCCGGCGATGAACGCCCTGGCGCGGATCGAGACCCAGGCCAAGGCGGCCGAGATCGAGGTCGCCGCCTCGGGGGATTTCCTGGATCTGCTCGGCGGGAGTCTTCCGGCCGGAATCCGCGCCGTGCCGGTGCCGGAGGCCGCCCTGCCGGAGCCCCTCAGCCTGTTCTCCATCGCGGTGGCGCCGGGCGTGTGAGGCCCGCCGCAGGTTGCCGCAGCGTGGTCGCCGGCCGGTTCGGAACCGGGCCGGGGCGATCCGTTCGGTCGGCGCGGCACAGGGCCGCGGACGGACATCTCCCCATGAACAGGATCATGCTCGGCGCGACGCTCGGCCTCGTCTTCGCGACCGCCGGCCCGGCCTGGCCGCCCCGGGCGACGGCCTCGACCGGAACGCGGCCGGGCAGGGCAGCGACCGCTCCGGCGGCATGCACCGCAATGCCCGGACGGAGTCGCGCGCGACGATGCGCCGGGCCCACCGCATGCCCCGTCATCATCGCCCTCACCGCTGAACCGTCCGGACCCGACGGTTTCCGGCCGCACGGAGCGGAGCGGATATCCGGCAACTTCCGGTTCGGCCGGTTTTCGGCGATCCGGGGTGCCTGACGGAGCGGGCGCAGCGTGTTCTGCGACGTCCGCCGGATCGAGAGCCCACGGTGCGTGGGCGCGGTGCCACGAGGACGCGATGCGGGGAGCGGGATTGTGGGGGCGGCTCGCCCTGGGTGCATGCGCGGCCCTGGCCGCCGCCGGTCCGGCGCTGTCGCAGGAGAGGGGGCAGGAGGGGCGGGCGGTCCCGCCCCTCGTCTTCACCGGCATCCCCGACCAGGACGAGAGCCGCCTGGTCGAGCGCTTCGGCAAGGTCGCCGTCTATCTGGAGGCCCAGCTCGGCGTGCCGGTGCGCTACGTCCCGGTGAAGAGCTACCCGGCGGCGGTCACCGCCTTCACCAACGGGCAGGTGCAGCTCGCGTGGTTCGGCGGCTTCACCGGCGTCCAGGCGCGCAAGGCCGTGCCGGGCTCCCAGGCGATCGCGCAGGGCGCCGAGGACGCGGCGTTCAAGACCTATGTCATCGCCAACGCCGCCACCGGGCTGAAGCGCGGGCCGGATTTCCCCAAGGACATCCAGGACAAGACCTTCACGTTCGGCGCCCGCGCCTCGACCTCCGGGCGACTGATGCCGGAATACTTCATCCGGCAGGCCTTCCCGGGGAAGGCTCCCGAGCAGGTCTTCGCCCGGGTCGGCTTCTCGGGCGACCACACCCGCACGATCCAGCTGGTCCAGTCCGGCGCCTTCGCGGCCGGCGCCGTCGACTACTCGGTCTGGGATCTCGACACCAAGGCCGGCAAGGTCGACCGACAAGCCGTCTCGGTGATCTGGGAGAGCCCGACCTTCCCCGATTACCAATGGACCGTGCGGGGCGACGTGGAGCAGACCTACGGCGCCGGCTTCACCGAGAGGCTGCGCTCGGCCCTGACCGGCATCACCGATCCGGCGATCCTGGAGCCGTTCGGGCGCTCGGCGTTCATCCCCGTGACCAACGCCGCCTACGAGCCCCTCGTCGCGGTCGGGCGCTCCACCGGCCTGCTGGACTGAGGCCGGTGTCGGGCGGCGTGGAAGACGGGGCGGCCATCGTCCTCGAGAACGCCTCCGCGTCCTATGGCGGGCGCCCGGTGCTCTCCGGCATCGACCTGACCGTGCGGGCGGGTGAGCGCGTCGCGCTCATGGGCCGCTCGGGGGCCGGCAAGTCGACCCTGATCGGCCTGATCCACGGGCAGGCGCCCGAGCGGGTGGCCCTGGTGCCCCAGGCCGCCGCCCTGGTGGGGCCGCTCTCGGTGTTCCACAACGTCTATATGGGCCGCCTCGACCGGCGCTCGACCCTGCACAACCTGCGCACTCTGGTCCGGCCGGCGCGGGACGACGTCGCCGCGGTGGAGGAGATCCTCGACCGGGTCGGGCTGGCGGACACGCTCTGGGCGCGGGCCGGGGAACTGTCCGGCGGCCAGCAGCAGCGCGTCTCGGTGGCCCGCGCCCTCTACAACGGCCGGCCGGTCCTGGTGGGTGACGAGCCGGTCTCGGCGCTCGACCGCCAGCAGGGCGCGCGGATCCTGACCGAGCTGGCGGCGAGCCACGAGACCCTGATCCTGGCGCTCCACGACGTCGCCCTGGCGCTCGCCCAGACCGACCGGATCGTGGTGCTGGAGGCGGGCCGGATCGTCCTCGACGCGCCGTCGGCCGGCCTCGATCCGGCGCGCCTGCGCCCCTTCTACGAGGCCGCCTGATGCGCGCCGCGTTCCTGCCGCGGCGCGGCTATGCCGCGGTCAGCCGCTGGTTCCTGGCGGCGGCGCTGGCCGGCCTGCTGGTTGCGGACCTGCAGGTCACGACGCTCCATCCGTTCGCCGACCTCGCTCGCCTGCTCGGCGGCCTGATCCGGCCCGATTTCCTCGCGGTCGAGGGCTGGAGCGTCGTCGCCACGGTGGCCTCCGCGATGCTCGGCGTCGGGCTCGGCGCCGGGACGGGCCTGCTGCTCGCGATCCCGTTCGCCCGCTCGCGGACGGTGCGCCTTGCCTGCGCCGGCATCCGCGCCGTCCACGAGCTGTTCTGGGCGCTGCTGCTGATGCAGGTCTTCGGGCTCTCGGCCACCACCGGCGTGCTCGCCATCGCGCTGCCCTATGCGGGGATCTGCGCCAAGGTCTATGCCGAGCTGATCGAGGAGGCCGACTTGGCGGCGATCCGGACCCTGCCCGCGGGGACCGGCGCGGTCTCGGCCTTCCTGTACGCCCGCCTGCCCGAGGTCGCCGGGCGGATGCGCGACTACACCCTCTATCGCCTGGAATGCGGCCTGCGCTCCAGCCTCGTGCTCGGCTTCATCGGCCTGCCGACCCTGGGCTTCGCCTTCGAATCCGCGTTCCGCCAGGGCCGTTACGCCGAGGCCGGGGCGCTGCTCCTGATCTTCTACGTCCTGATCGGCAGCCGCCGGCTCTGGGTGCGTGCCCGGACCGTGCCTGTCCTGCTGGTCGGCGCCGCGCTGGCCCTGCCCCCGAGCATCGGCAGCGCCGCGATCGGCCCGAGCCTCGCGCGCTTCCTCGGCCACGACATCGTGCCGGCGCCGCTCCGGGGCGCCGCTCTCGCCGAACCCGAGACCTGGGCGCGGCTCTGGGCCTGGCTGCGCCCGATCCTGACCGAGCAGGTCCTGCCCGGCACCGCCCAGACCCTGGTCCTGGCGCAGATCGCGCTGGCGGCCACGGCGCTGGGGGCCCTCGCCCTGTTCCCGTTGACCGCGCGGCGCTTCGCCGGCCCGGTCGGGCGGCCCCTGGGGCGGGTGCTCCTCGTGGTGGTGCGCTCCACGCCGGAATACATGCTGGCCTATCTCGGCCTGCAGCTGCTCGGCCCCTCGATGCTGCCGGCGATCCTCGCGCTGGCGCTGCACAATGCCGGCATCGTCGCCTACCTGATGGGCCGGCACGCCGACGCGATCCCCTATCGGGCCGACGCGCCAAGGGGCCTCGACCTCTACGCCTACGAGACCGTGCCCCGCCTCTACGGGCAGTTCCTCGCCTACCTGCTCTACCGCTGGGAGCTGATCCTGCGGGAGAGCACGATCTTCGGCATCCTGGGGGTCACGACGCTGGGCTTCTATGTCGACGCGGCGATCTCGGAGCTGCGCCTCGACGTGGCCGCTCTGCTGATCGCCGCCACCGCCCTGGTGACGGTGGCGGTCGACGCCTTCTCCCGGGGGCTGCGCCGGTCCCTGCGGATCGATGCCCTGCCGACCCGGCTCTCCGGGCCCCAGCCGATCACCGGGGCGGAGGCCGCGGACGGCTGACCGGGCGCCGCCGTCCTTGCGAGCGGAAGCGGGTCACCACGCTGCGGGCGGTCGCTCACGGGCCCGCCCCGGCCGCCTCACCACTTGTAGCTGACCTTCGCCAGCACCCGCCGGGCGTCGCCGTAGAAGCAGGAATTCTCCGCCTGGCAGGACGAGACGAAGCGCCGGTCGGCGAGGTTCGTGGCGTTCACCTGGAAGCGCCAGTTCTCGTAATCGTAATGCACCTGCGCGTCGAACAGCACGTAATCCGGCAGGCGCAGGGTGTTGCCGACATCCGCGAAGGAGCGCCCGATATAGCGCACGCCGCCGCCGAAGCCGAAGCCGCGCCAGTCGCCGGTCGGGATCGTGTAGTCGAAGAACAGGTTGGCGAAGTTCTCCGGGGTGTTGACCGGCACGCGCCCGAGCTGGCCGGGGTTGCCCCGCACGGTGTTGATCCCGAACACCGTGTAGGAGGCCACCACGTTGAGCCCGTCGAACAGGTTGGCCACGAGCTGCGACTCGAAGCCGGTGGAGCGCACCGCACCGATCTGGGTCTGGAACAGCGTGTTCAGCGGGTTCGGGGTCTGCACGTTGTTGCGGTGGATGTCGAAGCCGGCGAAGGTCAGGAAATAGCCCTGGCCCGGCGGCTCGAACTTGACGCCGCCCTCGATCTGGTCGCCGGTCTCCGGCTTGAAGGTCTGGCCGTTGATGTCGGTGCCGATCAGCGGCTGGAACGAGGTCGAGTACATCACGTACGGCGCGAGGCCGAAGTCGAAATTGTAGATCGCCGCCGCCCGGTAGGTGAAGGCGCTGTCGTTGCGGCCGTTGCTGTTGGCGGGCGTCAGGCGGTCGTAGACCCGGTTGTCGACGAAGTCCTGACGGCCGCCGAGGATCAGGCTCAGCTCCGGCGTGAGCTTGATCTGGTCCTGGAAGTAGAGGCCGACCTGCTGGAACGAGTCGGCCTGGATCAGGTAGGGCGAGGCCGAGACCGTCTGCGGGCCGTAGATCGGCGCGAGGATGTTGAGGTTCGGGCCCGGGAAGCCCGAAGCCTGGTTGTCGTGGATCTGGAAGTTCCGGTATTCCACGCCCATCAGGAAGTCGTGCCGGAAGAAGCCGTCGGAGAAGAGGGCCTCGGCCTGGGTGTCGACGTCGAGCTGGGCGACCTTGGCGTGGTCCCGGAACAGGTAGCGGGCGAGCTGCGTCTGCTGCGGATCGGCGTAGCCGAGCTGGCCGATATAGGAGTTCTGGTAGCTCTCCGCGAAGGCGTAGCGGGCGTTCTGGCGGACCGTCCAGGTCTCGTCGAAGGCGTGCTCGAACTCGTAGCCGATGAAGGCCTGGTCGCGCCGGAAGGTGTTGAAGCCGGCATCGCCGACATTGAGCGAGCGCGGGATGCGCAGGCCCAGCACCGTCGGCTTCACCGTGCCGTAATAGGGCAGGAAGTTCGAGGTCACCGCCGTGTTGTCGTGCTGGAAGCTCGACAGGATCGTGAACCGGGTCGCCCCGTCCGGCTTATAGGTGAAGGCCGGCGCGATGTAGTAGCTGTCGTCCGGCGCGCCCTGGACCTGCGTGCCGCCGTTGCGGGCATAGCCGGTGAGGCGGGTGAACCAGTGGCCCTCCCGGTCGGCCGGGCCGCCGACGTCGAAGGCGGCGTAGCGCTGGTCGAAGGAGCCGCCGCCGACCTCGATAAGCCCGAACGGGCTCTCGGTCGGGCGCTTGGTGACCTGGTTGATCAGGCCGCCGGGATTGCCGGCGCCGAACAGCACCGCGGCGGGGCCGCGCAGCACCTCGACGCGCTCCAGCCCGAAGGTGTTGATCCGGTAATACGCGAAGCCGTAGTTCAGGAGCTGCAGGCCGTCCCGGTAGAGGCCGTAATCGCTCGCCACGAAGCCGCGCAGCTGGAAATAGTCGAGGCGCGAATCCGCCCCGAAGGTGCCCGCATAGGTGCCGGCGACGTATTGCGTCGCCTGCTGCAGGGTCTGGGCGTTCTGCGTGTCGATCTGCTGGCGGCCCACGACCGTGATCGATTGCGGCGTCTCGATCAGCGGCGTGTTGGTCTTGGTCGCGGTGGCCGAGCGCCGGGCGACGTAACCGTCGATCGGGCCGGTCGGGCTCTCCACGGGGCGCGCGGGCGCACCGGCGCGGACCGCGGAGGCCGGACCGCCGCCGCCCTGGCCGGTGACGCTCAGCTCCTCGAGCTGCACGGTGCCGCCGGCCGCCGGGTTGGCGGTGCCGCGGCGCGGCGGCGTCGCGTCCTGAGCGAAGCTCGGCGCGGCCTGCGCCAGCACGGCGAGCGAGGCGCCGGCGAGCAGGGCCCGCAGGGTGACGCTGGGGAAGGGGTGGGCGGCTCTCATGGTCTCTTGCCGGATGCGACGCTGCGGGCAGCCGGCCGCGCCCGCCGGATTCGCCCCCGACGCCTCAGCCGCGCTGTTTAGAATTGTGATAAACTACTGTAATATTTGCCTTTTCTCTATCCGGACTACGGACAGCCGGGCCCGTCCGCAAGCGGCCTTCACGCGGAAGGCGACGGCTGTTGCTGTTGCGACACGTATCGGTGGCGCGGCGGTCGCGGCCCGGCGGGGCTACTTCACGCGGTCCGCGAGCCAGCCGGCCAGGACATCCGCCACGGCGTCGCTGTTGGCCTCCAGCATCATCATGTGGCCGTTGCCGCGGAGGCCCTGGTCGGCCAGCCGGACCACGTCCGGCCTGGCGCCGGCCTGGGTCAGGAAGGCGATCGTGCAGTCGTCGTAGGTGGCGTGGAAGGAGGCTTCCGCGGTCACCACCACGGTCGGCACCCTGGCGAGGTTCGGCAGGGCCCGGACGGGCTCGCCCTGCAGCCAGCAGCGGATCCGCCCGTCCGGCGCCTTGGCGTCGGACTTGGCGTCAGACTTGGCGTCGGCCCCCTTGGCCGGCTGCGCCACGCTCAGGTCCTCGGGCGCCTTGACCGGCGGCTCGAAGGTCAGCGGCATGCGGGTCAGCCCATAGGCGCGGGCGCGCCCGTCGCCGGTCTTCTCCCAGAATTCCTTGCCGCCGCGGAACTGCACGTCGAAGAAGGGCGGCCCGTTCGGCTCGACGGCGACATGCGCCTTCACGAGGTCCGGCCGCGCATCCGAGGCCGCCCAGCCGAACAGGGCTCCCTGGCCGTGGGTCAGCAGGATCGCCGGGCCGATCCTGTCCAGCAGCGCCACCAGGGCGGGGTCGACCAGCTCCTCGGTCTGCTGGCTGTTGGCGAGGAACGGGACCTGGCTGGCGAAGAACTGGTCGAAGGCGGCGTTGCCCTGCACGCCGGCCCCGCCCGGCCAGCGGCTGTGGAGCTTGGCCTGCGGATAGAGGTCGTAGACCTCCGGGGCCGTGTGAGTGCGCTCCAGGCTGCGGGTGCCGAGCCGGTCGTAGGGCCCGTAGACCTCCGGATTGGTGCCCGAGCGCCCGCGCCCGACCTGATCGACCACGTAGACCTGATAGCCCTTCTCGACGAAGCGCTGCACCCAGCCGGGCCGCCCGTCCGCGGTGGCGAGGTAGTTCACGCCGGTCTGGGCGAGGCCGTGGACCATCACCACCGGGTAGGGCTGCGTGATCCGGGCGGGACTGCGCGACTGCACGAACATCTGGCCGACCATGACGGTCTTGTCGCCGAGCTTCTCGTAGCGGCCGCCGATGTAGAAGTAGCCGGCGCGGGTCACCGGCTCGGACGGGTCCGGCGCCTCGGGCTGCGGCCGGGGCGGTCCCGGCGGGGCGGCGGAGGAGGGCGCGACCTGCGCCGGCAGCTGGGCCGGGACCGCCCCCTGGGCCCGGGCGGGCCCAGACGCCAGTCCCGCGGCCAGGCTGAGCCCCTGAACGGCGAGCAGCGCCGCGAGGGCGCCGTTCGCGATGCCGTTGCCGGCCATGCCGTCTCTCCCGGATGCGCGCCGCTCCGCGCCGGCGCTTATTGCGGGATACGCAACGTTCGGCCAAGCTGGAAAGCTGCACCGTCCCGTACGATGCCCGGTGCGGGGTCAGGCGAGGTGTCGTCGGACGAAGCGTCGCGGTAACCAGGATTGCGGCCGAGCCCGGCCCCCGGCGCATGCCAGGCGCGATCCCGGCGATGCTGGCGCGGCGCGGGCGGCGCGCCCACCTTGGGGAAGCACCGGCGCCCTCGCGGCGCCCCTCGCCCGGATCGCCCGTGGCGGGGCAAAGCCAAGGACTCCCGCCGTGGATCCCGAAACCGCCAAGACCTTCGTCTCAGCCGCCCTGGTCGCGTCCATCGCCCTGTTCAGTCTGATGTCGCTCCAGGCCTTCGTCGCCCAGATCCTGGCCGACCTCCGCGGCGCCGGGTCAGCCCCGAAGGCCGTGCCGGTCCCGGTCCGCGTCGACCGCCGGGATCCGCCGCAGGCCTGACCGGGCGCGAGGCCGGCTCACGCCGGCTTCCGTCCCCGCGCGGCCCGAGACCGGTCCCGCGCCCCGTGCCCCGCGCGAGGTCGGTCGCGCAACCCTGGTCCGCTGCGTTGCGCGCGATGACGGCCGGAGCCGCGGCGTCCCGCCGGGCTCGGGCCGGGCTCGGGCCAGCCTTGGGCGGAGACCGGGTCAGGCCTCGTCCTGCCGGGCCCGCTCCCGCAGGATGAACTTCTGCACCTTGCCGGTAGAGGTCTTGGGCAGCTCGCCGAACACCACGTGGCGGGGGAGCTTGAAGGCGGCGAGCCGGCCCCGGCACCATTGGATCAGCTCGTCGGCACTCGGGGTCGCACCGGCTTTCAGCTCGACGAAGGCGCAGGGCGTCTCGCCCCATTTCGCATCGGGCTTGGCCACCACCGCGGCGGCGGCCACCGCCGGGTGCTTGAACAGGGCGTCCTCGACCTCGATCGACGAGATGTTCTCGCCCCCTGAGATGATGATGTCCTTCGAGCGGTCCTTGAGCTGCACGTAGCCGTCCGGATGCTTCACCCCGAGGTCGCCGGTGCGGAACCAGCCGCCCTTGAAGGCGGCCTGCGTGGCGGCCGGGTTCTTGAGGTAGCCGCGCATCACCACGTTGCCGCGCATCATCACCTCGCCGATCGTGGCCCCGTCGGCGGGGACCGGCTCCAGCGTCTCCGGGTCGCGCACGTCCAGGGCCTCGAGGACCGGGTAGCGCACGCCCTGGCGGGCCTTCTTGGCCGCCCGCTGGTCGGCCGCCAGCGCGTCCCAGTCGGCGTGCCACGCATTCACCACCGCCGGGCCGTAGCTCTCCGTCAGGCCGTACAGGTGGGTCACGTCGAACCCGGCCTCCGACATGCCGGCCAGCACCGCCTCCGGCGGCGGGGCGGCGGCGGTGAAGAAGGCAACGCGCCGGGGCAGGTCCCGGCGCTCCGAATCGGGGGCGTTGATCAGCATCTGCATGACGATCGGCGCGCCGCAGAGATGCGTGACCGCGTGCTCGGCCATCAGCCGGTACATCGCCTCGGCCCGGACCTGGCGCAGGCAGACATGGGTCCCGGCCACGATCGACAGGGTCCAGGGGAAGCACCAGCCGTTGCAGTGGAACATCGGCAGGGTCCAGAGATAGACCGGGTGCTGCCCGAGCCCGCCCGTGATGACGTTGCCGAGCGCCAGCAGGGCCGCCCCGCGATGGTGGTAGACCACGCCCTTCGGGTCTCCGGTGGTGCCCGACGTGTAGTTCAGGGTGATCGCGTCCCACTCGTCGTCCGGAAGACGCCACGCGTGCTCCGGGTCACCGCCGGCCAGGAAGGCCTCGTAATCGGTCGCGCCGAGGCGGGTGCCGGGCCCGTCGTATTCGGGATCATCGACGTCGATCACGAAGGGCTTGGTCTCCAATCCCTCCAGGGCCGCGGCGGCCGTCCGCGAGAATTCGCGGTCGGTGATCAGCACCTTGGCCTCGCCATGCTCCAGGCAGAAGCGGATCGCGTCGGCATCGAGGCGGGTGTTGAGGGTGTTGAGCACCGCCCCGGTCATCGGCACGCCGTAATGGCACTCGATCATCTCGGGGGTGTTGGCGAGCAGGGCCGCCACGGTGTCGCCCCGGCCGAGCCCGCGCGCCGCCAGCGCCGAGGCGAGGCGCCGGGCCCGGGCGTAGAGGTCCCGGTAGGGCCGCCGCAGGGCGCCGTGGACCACAGCCACGTGATCGGGAAACACCCGCGCGGCCCGGTCGAGATAGAGCAGGGGGGTCAGCGGCTGGTGGTTGGCCGGCACGCGGTCGAGGTCGCGGTCGTAGATCGTGTCGCGGGCCATCCCCGTCCTCCCGGCAAAGTGTTGCCGGGACAGTAGCTTGCCGGAACGGGCGCGATCAATCGGGCCCGCGCGCTTCCTCAGCGGCGCGCCCGACACGGCGCTCAGTGGCGCGGCTCGTCCTCGGGCTCGGGCAGGAAGCGGGCGAGTTCGAAGCCGATCTCGATCATCAGGTGCTCGATCCGGTCGGTGAGCGTCGGCCGGTGCAGGGCGCGGGCGAGGTCGCGCAGGGCGATGATGTGCTCGGCCATCCGGTTCACCACCCGCTCGCTCTGCACGAGGTTGGCGGCCTGCTCCTCGGTGCGGTCGATGGCGATGCCCCGCCCCCGGGTCGCCCCGCCGGCAGGATCGCGCTCGATCCGGCCGCGCATCAGCAGCGTGCGGATCCCGGTGCGCGTATCCTTCGTGCGGAATTCCGCCTCGACGGGACCGCCGGTCTCGGCGACCGCGTGGAGATAGCTCTCGATCCGGATGCGGTCCTCGGGATGGGTGCGGTCCAGGAAGGCCTCGAGGGACACGCCGGCGGCGGCCGCCTCGGGGTCGAGGCCGAGCAGATCCGCCAGCGGGGCCGAGAGCGCGAGCTGGCCGGCCCAGTAATCGTGGGCCCAGGTGCCCACGACGCCGGAGGCTTCCAGAATGGATTGGGGGATCGGGGCTTGGGCCATGCCATTCCTCGCCGGGGCGATCCTTGCCTTTAAACTTGAGGTTTTCACCCCCACCAGACTCCTCGTCTCACCCGCACTCACGCTACGGTATCCGGGCGTCGCTGGAAAGGCTGTTAACCCTCTATATGCCAAGAATCTTAACTTGAAGTTTAGGAAGATCTCCTGTTCCGGCGCAGGGCCGGGATATCCGGACCGGACCGCGGTCTTAACGGCTCGTTAACCATGTCGGCCCCAACCTGTGCCAGGGCATCCTTGGGTCACAGGATCGCGGCACGCCGCAATTCTCATACCTGAGGTTGGCCAAGCGGCGCAGCGACCAGCAATCGTGGGCGCCCGGACGGATGCACGGGGCCTTCTGGAGGACGCCCAGGATGAAAGCGATCACCTTCGTCACGCAGAAGGGCGGCAGCGGCAAGAGCACGCTGTGCATCTCGCTGGCGGTCGCCGCCCGGGAGGCGGGCCATACGGTCTGCATCCTGGAGATGGACCGGCAGGCGACGATCTCCGACTGGCTCGACCACCGCACCGCCGACGGTCCCGAGGTGGCGCAGATCGACGCCACCCAGATCGACGCCGTGATGGAGCGCCTGCGCGACTCGGCCTACGACTACGTGTTCATCGACACGCCCGGCGTCGATTCCACCGGCACGCTCTCGGCGATCCGCGCGGCGGATCTGTGCATCATCCCGTGCCGGCCAACCCCCGCGGATCTGCGGGCGTTCAAGCCGACGCTGGCCGCCATCTACCGGCTGGAGAAGAAGTTCGCCTTCGTGCTGAACCAGACCCCGCCGCGCTCCTACCGGGTCCGCGACGCCGCGGACGGGCTGGCGGTGCTCGGCATCCTGCCCGACGTCAACATCGTCGCCCGTACCGACCACCAGGACGCGATCGGCCTCGGCCAGGGCGTCACCGAGTTCAACCCGAAGGGGCAGGCCGCCGGGGAGGTTCGCCGCCTCTGGTCGTGGATCGAGCGCCGCACGCAGTCCCTGAGGACGGGCCAGCATGTCAAAGCCGCCTAAGCTCAGCCTCGCGGCGATCGTCGCCTCGGCGAGCCCGCCGGCCCGGCCCTTGGCGGCCCGGCCGCAGGGCGCCGAGATCGTGTCGCTCGCCCTCGCGCCCCCGGCGCCGAAGCCTGCGGCCACGCTCAAGCAGCGGGCCCGCCAGATGTCGGTCTACCTGGAGCCGCCGGTCTACGACCAGCTGCGTGACCTCGCCTATGCCGAGCGGACCAAGATGCACGCCCTGATGCTGGAGGGCCTCGACCTGCTGTTCAAGCAGCGGGGCGCCCAGTCCATCGCGCAGCTCACCGACACGCAGAGCCGCTGAGCGCCGGCGGATTCGGGCCCGGGGCGGCCGCGTGACCCCGTCGTCCCGGGGCCGCACGGCGGAACCCGGGATCCAGACGCGCCGAGGCGGCAAGTCTTTGCACCGATCCTGGTTCTCGATTGCCCGCCTCCGGCGTGCCGCTCCGGATCCGGACCCGCCTGCGGCACGCCGGAAGGACGGCGCGGATCGACCGGTGTGAGACCGCCGCGGCGCGCTCCCTCCCGGGCCTTCTCGATCCGCACCCCGCCCCTGCCCCCACGGAAAAGGGGGCGCGGCGCCCCCTGAGACGGGAGGGGGCCTGCGCTGACGGAATGCCGATTATTTCTTCCATTCCAATGATTTGATCGCCGACCTTCAGGCATCGCCCGAGATCCGGGCAGCCGCGCAGCCGCGCATCTGAACCCCGCCGCGCGGCGCCGTTCAGGCTTCCTTTACGCGACCGATACAATTCTCGGTGGATCGGCTGACCGTCCTCACGGCCAGCCGGCTTCGGTCCGGTCCCGGTCACGCGTAGAGTTTGGTGAACCCCACGATGGTGCGCACGACGCTCCCCCGGCCGGCGCGCCTCGCCCTGCGGCTCATGGCCGTCTCGGGCGTGGCCCTGGCCACGGCCAATTGCGCGACCTCGCCCCAGCAGAAGCTCGCCGCCGGGAACGGCATCGACCCGAAATACGGGGTCAAGGCGAGCCCGCGCCTCTACAACGAGGGCGACGTGATCCCGAAGGGCGGCGGGCGCCGCTACACCGGCAAGCCCTACGTGGTGGCCGGCCAGACCTACGTCCCGAAGGAGAATCCGAACGGCTACGTGCGCGAGGGGCTCGCCTCCTGGTACGGCTCGGCCTTCCACGGCCGCATGACCGCCAACGGCGAGGTGTTCGACCGCCACTCGATCGCCGCCGCCCACCCGACCCTGCCGCTGCCGAGCTACGCCCGGGTGACGAATCTCGAGAACGGCTACTCGATGGTGGTGCGGGTCAACGACCGCGGCCCCTACCATGCCGGGCGCGTCATGGACGTGTCGGAGGAGGCGGCCGATGCGCTGGGCTTCCACCGCCGGGGCACCGCGCATGTGCGCGTCGAGTATGTCGGCAAGGCCTCGGTCGCCGGCAGCGACGACCGCAAGCTGCTCGCGAGCCTGCGCACCGACGGGCGTCCCGCCGGCCGCTCGGCCGTGATGATGGCCGATCTCGGCCCGACGGAGGACACGGAGCGCTACACGCGCTCCGCCCCGGCGCTCGCCTTCAAGCCGGCCCAGGATTCCGCTCCGGAGCGCGAGGAGCCCGCCGAGGCCCCGGCCGCCCGGCCCGAGAGGAATGCGCCGGTGCGCGCGCCGATCGTGCTGGCCTCGGCCGCCGTCACGGTCCCGGCGGCCGTGCAGCCCACCGCCCCCCGGGTGCGGGAGTTCCGGCCGGCCCCCGTCCAGAGCGCCGCGGCCAAGGGCGGCAGCCTCGGGACCGGGAGCCTGAAAGTCGCCGGTCTCAACCCGGCCCTCGCACCGGCGGCGCCCCAGGGCCATGCCGGCGGGAAATTCGCCCCGAAGCCCGGTCCGGCGGCCCGTCCGGCGCTCGCCGAGATCCACGGCCGCGGGGCTCCGGCGCCCGGGCCGACGAAGCTCGCCAAGGCCTCTTCCGCGCCCGCCTCGGCCCCGCCCTCGGCGATGCCGGCCGCGGCCAAGCTCGCCATGGCGCGCCTCGCCGCGGTGCCGGCCAAGGCGGCCCCGTCGAAGGGTGGCACCCCCTCCACGCAGGCGTCGTCCGCCAAGGCTGCCGGGCCGAAGGCGCCGACCACCAGGACCGCCGCCGATGCGCGCCACCCCCGCCTCGCCGGGATCTACTGAGGCCGGCCGCCGACACGGCGCGGCCGGGCCGGCCCGAGGATCCGGCCGCCGATGCGGCATTTCGCATTCGATCCGGCGCCGAAACCGTAATATGGTCACGCTTGTTATTGGGATACGGCCGGGACGCTTCCGGCCCGACGGCAGGCGTGGGACGGAACGGCGATGCGCAGACCCCTTCTCACCCTTCTCGCGGCCGCCTGCGCGCTGGGCGCCGGCCTTTCCGCCGCCGCGCAGGGCTTCCAGACCGCGGCCCCGCACGCGATCCTGATCGACGCCGATTCCGGCTCGGTCCTGTTCGAGAAGGCCGCCGACGAGCGCTTCTCGCCGGCCAGCATGGCCAAGCTGATGACCACCGACATCGTGTTCGAGGCGCTGAAATCCGGCCGCCTGTCGATGGACACGGAGTTCACCGTCACCGAGGACGCGTGGAAGCGCGGCGGGGCGGGGGGCGGCGGCTCGTCGATGTTCGCGCAGGTCAACAGCCGCATCAAGATGGCGGACCTGCTGCGCGGCCTGATCGTGCAGTCGGGCAACGACGCGGCGATCACCATCGCGGAGAACATGGCCGGCTCCGAGGAGGCCTTCGCCGGGCTGATGAACCAGCGCGCCAAGGAGATCGGGCTGACGAACTCGACCTTCCGCAACGCCACCGGCTATTCGGCGCCCGACCAGAAGGTCACGGCCCGGGACATGGCCAAGCTCGCGCTGCACATCATCGACACCTACCCGGACTACTACAAGATCTTCGCCGAGAAGGAGTTCACCTGGAACAAGATCCGCCAGCAGAACCGCAACCCCTTGCTCGCCCTCGACATCGGCGCGGACGGGCTCAAGACCGGCTACCTGGAGGAATCCGGCTACGCGCTCACCGGCTCGGCCGTGCAGAACGGCCAGCGGCTGGTGCTGGTGGTCTCGGGGCTCAAGACCGCCCGGGACCGCGCCGCCGAGTCGCGCAAGCTGATGGAATGGGGGTTCCGCGCCTTCGAGCCCCGGCAGGTCTTCGCGCCGGGCGAGACCGTGGCCGAGGCCTCGGTGTTCGGCGGCCAGTCGGGCTCGGTGCCGCTGGTGGCGAAGAAGCCCGTGCGGGTGCTGCTGCCCCGCGGCTCCAACGACCGGGTCAGCGGCAAGGTGGTCTATACCGGGCCGCTGGTCGCCCCGGTGGAGGAGGGCCAGCGGGTCGGTATCCTGCGCATCCAGCGCGGCGACACCGTCGCCCTCGACCAGCCGCTCTTCGCCGGCGCCGCGGTGGAGCCCGGCACCCTGTCGCAGCGAGCGATGGATGCGGCGCTGGAATTCGGCACCGGCCTCGTCCGCAAGGCCCTCGACCGGGCCGGCAAGGGTGGAGACAAGGGAAGCGACAAGGGTGCTGCCGGGGCGGCCAACCCCTCGTGACGGCGCGCCCGTGACGCGGCTCGGCGATCCCGCGGAGGCAGGCGCCTTCATCACCTTCGAGGGCGGGGAGGGGGCCGGCAAGTCGACCCAGATCGCCCGCCTCGCCGCGACCCTGCGCGCGCATTCGGGCCGGGCGGTGTGCGTGACGCGCGAGCCCGGCGGCTCGCCGCGGGCGGAGGAGATCCGCACGGCGCTGCTCGACGGCGTCGCCAAGCCCTACGGTCCCTTCGCGGAAGCCCTGCTGTTCAGCGCCGCCCGGATCGACCACCTCGACCGGCTGATCCGCCCGGCTTTGCGCCGGGGCGAGACCGTGCTGTGCGACCGCTTCATCGACTCGACCCGGGCCTATCAGGGCGCCGCCGGGGGGCTCGACCCCGGGGTCGTGGACGCTCTGGAGCGCGTCGTCGTCGGCCCGACCCGGCCCGACCTCACCCTGATCCTCGACCTCGCCCCCGAGGCCGGCCTCGCCCGCGCGGCCGGACGCGGCGCCCGGACGGGGCAGGGGGCCGACCGGTTCGAGGCCGAGGCCCTCGACTTCCACATCCGCCTGCGGGAAGCCTTCCTGGCGATCGCCCGGGCCGAGCCGGACCGCTGCGCGGTGATCGACGCGGCCCGCGATCCCGACGCGGTCGAGGCGGCGATCCGCGCCGTTGTCGCGTCCCGGCGGCCGGCCCTGCTGCCGGGCGAGGGCAGAAGCGGCGATGCGGCGTGAGGCTATGCCTGACCTATCCGAGCCCGGCTTCATCGCGGTAAGCAGCGGCTCAGCGGCACCGGCGGGAGCGCCGGACGGAGCCGGGCTCGCAGGCCTGCGCCAGGACGCTCTCGGCATGAAGCCCTTCGCATGAAGCCCTTCGCATGAAGATCCGGGCATGAAGCTCACCGACCGCGTCGCCGACGACGTCGAGCCCGGGGACCTGCCCGGGATCCCGCGCCCGCGCGAGACCCTGGGGCTGGTCGGCCACGCGGCCGCCGCCGAGTCCTTCGCGGCCGCGATCGCGGCGGGGCGCCTGCACCATGCCTGGCTGCTCGGGGGCGCCCCCGGCATCGGCAAGGCGACCCTGGCCTACCGGGTCGCCCGGCGCCTGCTCGCCTATCCCGGCGGTGGCGGTCCGGCCGGCCTCGACGTGCCGGCGGGCGATGCCGTCCTCGGCAAGGTGGCGGGCCTGTCGCATCCGAATCTCGTGGTCCTGCGCCGCCACCGGGTCGCCGGCGCCAAGGCGCTGCCGACCAAGATCTCGGTCGACATGGTGCGCCGGGCCCTGGACCTGTTCGCCTCGACGGCCGCGGATTCCGGCTGGCGCGTCTGCATCCTCGACAGCGCCGAGGACCTGAACGCCAACGCCGCCAACGCCCTGCTCAAGGTCCTGGAGGAGCCGCCGCCCCGGGCGCTGTTCCTGATCCTGTCCCACCAGCCCGGCCGGCTGCTCCCGACGATCCGCTCCCGCTGCCGGGCGCTGATGCTGCGCCCCCTCCCGGCCGAGGACGTCGCCCGGGTGGTGCGCGGCCTGCCCGAGCCCTTCCCGCAGCCCGACGAGGCCGCCCTGGCCCGGGCGCTGGCCCAGTGCGAGGGCTCGGTCGCCCGGGCGCTCGCGATGCTCGACCCGGTCACGTCAGGCCTCGTGGCCGAGATCGAGACCCTGCTGGCGCGGGCGCGCAATCCCGACTGGGGCCGGGTGCTCAAGCTCGCCGAGACCCTGGCGGGCCGCGACGCCGAGGCGCGGTTCGAGGCCGCCCAGGACGCGGTGCTGCGCTTCGTCTCGGCCGAACTCGACCGGCGCCGGGACGAGCCCCCCGCCCGCCTCGCCGCCCTGGTGGAGGTCGCCGACCGGTTCGGCCGCGCCGCCCGGGAGGCGGCGATCTACAACCTCGACCGCCGCCCGGTGGTGCTGTCGCTGTTCGGTGACCTCGCCGGGGTGGCGTAGGGCGGGGGGATCGACCCGGGCGTGCCCAGCGATCAACCCCTGGGTTTGCCGGAAGCGATCATGCGTCGGCAGACCGGCAAGTTCGGCTTTGGGTAGTTTTCCGCCGGTCCGCTTCCAGTCGGCTTAGCGATGAAGAGGACGTGCCGTCGCGCCCGCTCTCGACCCCTGCCGGGCCTTCGGAAGGTCCGCTTGCCGGCAATCCAAGGGTTCCAATCGGATAATCTTGACTGGAAGCAGGGCGTTCACTTCGGATCGCAGGGTGAGCAGGCGGATGTTCGCCGAGGATTCCCGATCCTGTTCGGGCGCCGCAACATCCGCCTGTGCGATCGGCTGTTCAGGCGGCCTCGGCCTCGATCTCCGCTTCGAAGCGGCTGACGAACTCGTCCATCCCGGTCTCTCCCGTGTCGACAGACTTGGCGTTCCCGGCCGCCACGACCGTCACGTCGGTGATGCCGACCACATTCAGGATCAGGCGCAGGTACTGGGTCGCGATGTCCCGATCCCGGATCGGAGAGCCTTCCGTGTAGACGCCACCGGAGGCCAGCAGCACGGTGGCTTTCTTGCCGGTGACGAGGCCCTTCCCGTCCATCCCCAGCGTTAGCCCCTTGCGCACGACGTGGTCGATCCACGCCTTCAGCGCGGCCGGGACGTTGTAATTATAGACGGGCGTCGCGATGACCACGTGATCGGTCGCCAGCAGCTCGGCGACCAGCTCGTCCGACAAGCGCAGCACCGCCTTCATCTCCTCCGAATGCCGCTCCGGCGGGGTGAAGTAGGCCTGGAGCCAGGGCGCGGTCACGAAGGGCAAGTCCGTCTGCATCAGGTCACGCTCGACCACTTCCCCATCCGGGTGGGTGGACCGCCACCGGGCGACGAAGCGACGGGTCAGATTGCGTGAGATCGAGTGGCCGCCGCGCGGACTGGCCTCGACGACGAGTAGGCGGCGCATGGTAGTCTCCACGATGGGTGCTGGGGCGTGTGGCGGCTCGGTGTGAACCGTCTGGGTGAGACGTGTTTGCCTGCTGGTTCTCCCGCTTGGGAGTGATAAAAATCCGATATACTCTATCAGCTCAGGCGATGGATGATCGGCAGCCTCACCCTCGACCAGCTTCGCGTGCTGGTGACCATCGCCGACCTCGGCAGCTTCTCGGCGACCGGCCGGCGGCTGCAGCGCGCCCAATCGGCGATTAGCCAGAGCGTGGCTTCGCTGGAGAGGGCTCAAGGCGTCACGCTGTTCGACCGCTCCGGCCATCGCCCTCGGCTGACGGAGGTCGGCCTCGCGCTCGTCGGACAAGCGCGCCTCGTGTTGGCGAGCGCCAGCCGCTTCGAGGCGGTGGCGGCGGGGACCCGCGAGGGGATCGAGGCCGAGCTTGCCGTCGCCATCGACCCGCTGGTGCCTACGGCCCCGCTGATCGAAAGCCTGCGCGCACTCCGGGACGCCTTTCCCCATCTGCCGGTCAGCTTCTCGACCGAGGGCCTGCGTGGGGCCGAGCGGCGTCTCCGCCGGGGTGAGGCCGCCCTCGCCTTCTGCCTCCTGCTCCCGGCCGTACCCGAGGACCTCGTTGCCCTGCCGCTGCTCGGGGCGCGGCTCCTGCCAGTCGCCGCACCGAGCCATCCCCTGGCGCAGCTTGGCCGGGCTGCCACCCGAGCGGACATCGAGGAGCACGTCCAACTGGTCCTGTCCGACCCGTCCGCTACGGAGGGACCGAACTACGGCGTCATCGGCTCCAAGATTTGGCGCTTCGTCGACCTCGGCCGTCGGCTGGACTTCCTCCTCGCCGGGCTGGGCTGGTGCCGAATGCCGGAGGATCTCGTTGCGCCTTTCCTGGAGGACGGACGCCTTGCGATGCTCCGCATCGACGAGGAGCCTGCCGCCACGGCCGGCACCTTGACGGTGTACGCCGCGCACATGCGGGACCGCCCGCTCGGACGCGCGGGGAGATGGCTCCTCAACGACCTGCAAAACCGCGTGGAGATGTCTCTTTCGGCGCCCGTACGATGAACTGGCGAGCCACTCAGCTTATGGCCTTCGCCATGACGAC
The DNA here is from genome assembly GCF_900103195.1 of Methylobacterium sp. UNC378MF. GTDB lineage: Bacteria > Pseudomonadota > Alphaproteobacteria > Rhizobiales > Beijerinckiaceae > Methylobacterium. Next base: position 66,504 of record NZ_FMWU01000029.1, read on the forward strand.
CGCGCTGCACCTCCTCTGCGGAGGCGGCCAGATCGGCTGAACGCCCGAGAATGACAGGGAGCCGAAGGTCGGCTTACGGAACCGGAGCCAACTTCCGTTTGCCACCCCGAGCCGAAGTTGCCGGGCGGCCGACGAGTGTCCGCTTATGGGAAGCGCCGATGTTCATCCGCACAGCTGGCATGGGTCGCATGGGGAATGGAAGCTTGGGGTAGAATCTTGCCGGCCCGCTCCCACTCCTTGACAATGTTCCTATTTTGTGCTTCCTAGCCGCACCTGCCCACGGCGCTTCGGGAGCGATCCCGGAGCGTCCTTCATGGGGCCCGTCCGGTGGCTGACCGGGCGGGTCCGGGGGTGGGGCGGCGCCCGCGTCGGTGGCTCTCAGCCGCCATCGCCCCGGGCGGCGTGCCCGGTACGGGGCGTGTCTCGGTGGCGGGCGTGAGACCGGGCGGTGCTTTGCCCGGCGGGGGTGGAAACGCCCCCGCGCCGACCCGCTTCTGGGCCGACCCTACGCACCCTGCGGATCCGCCCACTACGAGGCGGGCGAACGGCTGGAAGGCCACGGACACTGATAGCGGGTTCCGGAGGCGCGTGCGCCTCGCCTGAGACCGCTTGGCAGGCCGGCGCAGGACGGGGACGTCGAAAGACGCCGCGACGAGAAAGACGGCACCGGCCGGGGACCATGCCCGGTCGATGCCGCGGGCGCCGCGGGGATCGGATCCCGCGCGTTGACTGGCCGACACCTGGGTTCCCGCGGCGTCCCGCGTCCCGCGTGTTCGCTTCTTGGGCCATGCCCCCGGCGCCAAAGGCGCGCGGGGACGATCGCGCATGGCGGGAGAGGACCGAAATTCCCCCGCCTCCCGGGCCGGCCGACGACGCGATGGCGCCGGTCCCGCGGGCGGCACCGGTTGCGTCCCGGCTCCGGCCGCGCGACAACGCGGGCAGCTTCCCGCGCTCATCCGGAACACCACAGACGTGACGTCCAACGCCCCGGCGAATCCCCGAAAGACCTTCGGCCTTTCGACCGCGATCTCCTATCCCAACGGCGCGCCCCATATCGGCCATGCCTACGAGGTGATCGCCGCCGACGCCATCGCGCGCTTCCACCGGCTCGACGGCTACGATGTGCTGTTCTCCACCGGCACCGACGAGCACGGGCTGAAGATCCAGCAGGCCGCGACCCGGGCCGGCACCACGCCGCGCGCATACGTCGACGGCACCGCCGCCCGGTTCCAGGCCATGGCCGACCGGATGGACTGCGCCTACGACCGCTTCATCCGCACCACCGAGCCGGGCCATTACGCGGCCGCCCAGGAGATCTGGCGGCGCATGGAGGCCAACGGCGACATCTACCGCGACAAGTATGCCGGCTGGTACTCGGTCCGGGACGAGGCCTATTACGACGAGGCCGAGACGCGGCTCCTGGAGGACGGCAGCCGCCGCAGCCTCGCCACCGACACCCCGGTCGAGTGGATGGAGGAGGAGAATTTCCTCTTTCGTTTGTCCGCCTACCAGGACCGGCTGCTGAAGCTCTACGAGGACCAGCCCGGCTTCATCGGGCCGGAGACCCGGAAGAACGAGGTGGCGAGCTTCGTGCGCTCCGGCCTCAAGGACCTCTCGGTCAGCCGCACCAATTTCGACTGGGGCGTGCCGGTGCCCGACCACCCGAACCACGTCATGTACGTGTGGGTCGACGCGCTCACCAATTATCTCACCGTCACCGGCTTCCCCGACGCGGAGAACCCCAAAACAAGATTCTGGCCGATGGACCTGCACATCATCGGCAAGGACATCGTGCGGTTCCACGCGGTCTACTGGCCGGCCTTCCTGATGTCGGCCGGGCTGCCCCTGCCCAGGCGCGTCTTCGGCCACGGCTTCCTGCTCTCCAAGGGCGAGAAGATGTCGAAGTCGCTGGGCAACGTCCTCGACCCGTTCGAGCTCGCCGACACCTACGGGGTCGACCCGGTGCGCTACTTCGTGCTGCGCGAGGTGCCGTTCGGCGGCGACGGCAGCTACAGCCACGAGGCGATCATCGGCCGGATCAACGCCGATCTCGCCAACGACCTCGGCAACCTCGCCCAGCGCTCGCTCTCGATGGTCGCCAAGAACTGCGACGGCGCGGTGCCGGATCCCGGCAGCCTGGACGACGCGGACAGGGCCCTGCTGGCCCAGGCCGATGCCCTGCCGGCGCGGGCCCGCGCCCTGATGGGCGAGCTGGCGCTCCACACCGTCCTGGCCGAGATCTGGGCCGTGGTGGCGGAGGCCAACCGCTACTTCGCCGCCCAGGAGCCGTGGCGCTTACGCAAGTCCGACCCGGCGCGGATGAACGCGGTGCTGTACACGACGCTGGAATCCCTGCGGGTCTTCGGCATCCTGACCCAGCCCTTCGTGCCGGGGGCGGCGGAAAAACTCCTCGACCTGCTGGCGGTGCCGGCCGACCGGCGCCAGCTCGCCGACGTGGGGGAGGGCGGTCGCCTCGTACCCGGCACGGCGCTGCCCGCCCCCGCGCCGATCTTCCCGCGCTTCGAGCGCCCCGAAGCTCCGGCAGCCTGACGACCCCGAGACCCGATGCTCATCGACAGCCACTGCCATCTCGACTTCCCGGATTTCTCTGCCGACCTCCCGGGCGTGATCGCCCGCGCCAGGTCGGCGGGCGTCACCGGCATGCTCACGATCGCCACCCGGGTCGCCAAGGCCGACACCTACCGGGCGATCGCCGAGGCCCATCCGGAGGTCTGGTACACGATCGGCACCCATCCCCACGGCGCCGCCGAGGAGCCGGACGTCGCCGCCGAGACGATCGCCGACATCGCCAAGGCCAGCCCGCGCTGCGTCGGGATCGGCGAGGCCGGGCTCGACTACCACTATTCCGACGCGGCCCCCGAGGCCGTGCAGGAGCGGGTGCTGCGCGCCCACATCGCGGCGGCGCGCCTCGCCGGGGTGCCGCTGGTGATCCATGCCCGGGACGCCGACGACCACATGGAGCGGGTGCTCGCCGACGAGATGGGCCGGGCGCCGTTCCGGGCGGTGCTGCACTGCTTCTCGTCGGGGAGGCGGCTGGCGGAGGCCGGGGTCGAGCTGGGGCTGTACGTGTCCTTCTCGGGCATCGTCACCTTCCGGCGCTCGCACGAGCTGCGCGACATCGCCCGGGCCGTGCCCCGCGACCGGATCCTGGTGGAGACCGATGCGCCGTTCCTGGCGCCCGAGCCCCACCGGGGGCGGACCAACGAGCCGGCCTACACGGCCGACACCGCCCGGTCGCTGGCCGAGACCCTGGGGCTGCCGGCCGAGGATCTCGCCCGGATCACGACGGCGAATTTTTTCGCGCTGTTCGACAAGGCCGCCGGAACGCATCCGGGCGCCGCGTGACGCGTGAGGAGCGGGAGATCCGGATGGCGAGCCTGACCCTGCGCATCCTCGGCTGCGGCTCGTCCGGCGGGGTCCCGCGGGTCGGAAGCGGCTGGGGTGCCTGCGACCCGGAGGAGCCGCGAAACCGCCGGCGGCGCTGCTCGATCCTGGTCGAGCGGGCCTCGGAGGCAGGACGGACCACCCTGCTGGTCGACACCTCGCCGGACCTGCGCGAGCAGCTCATCGACGCCGGCGTGACCCGCCTCGACGGGGTGCTCTACACCCACGCCCACGCCGACCACACCCACGGGATCGACGACCTGCGCCCGCTGGTGATCGCCATGCGGGCCCGTATCCCGGTCTACGCCGACGCCCTGACCCGGTCTCTGCTCACCACCCGGTTCGGCTACTGCTTCGAGACGCCCCCGGGGAGCGCCTATCCGCCGATCCTCGACCTGCGCGACCTCGCCGCCGGCCACGACCTGACCCTGGAGGGGGAGGGCGGTCCGATCACCGTGGAATCGCTCCCGGTGGAGCACGGCAACGAGGCGGCCCTGGGCTTCCGCTTCGGCGGCGCGGCCTACATGCCCGACGTCAGCCTGATCCCGGATTCGACCTTGGCCCGGCTGCACGGCCTCGACCTGCTGATCATCGACGCCCTGCGGGATGTTCCGCATCCGACGCATTTCTCCGTCTCGGATGCGCTCGCGCTGATCCGCGCGGTCAGCCCGCGCCGCGCCGTGCTCACAAACCTGCACACCGATCTGGACTACGCCGCCCTGGCGGCCCGCCTGCCCGAGGGGGTGGTGCCCGCCTATGATGGAATGCGCCTGAGCCTCGACGCCTGACGGCGCTCAGGGGAGGGCACCGAATCGGGCGTCACACCCCTGTCGTCGCCGGAGTCCAAGAAAATCGGCTTCCGGGCGAACAAGGCTGTTGACGGCGGGGAAGGCCGGCCGTATACCCCGGTTCATCGGCGCCGGCCGCGGAAGTGGACCGGGCGCTGAGCCATCTTCTGACAAGCGGCGGGACTGGCCGGCGAAGTAGCCGGACGGTCTTCTGTTTGCCTCTGATGACCTCGGGTGACTGGGGCGGTTCTTTGACAAGTTGGAATGAGGAAGGGAGACGCGGGCGGCGTTTGTCCTTGCGGCT
>NZ_FMWU01000069.1 GCF_900103195.1 Methylobacterium sp. UNC378MF
TCCGGATAGGCCCGTGCGGTCGCGTTCGCCGACAGGACCACCGCCCGGTCGGCGGGTGACAGCGGAGAGGCGAGCATCCCGAGCGGTCGGTCCAGATCGGCCTCGGCCAGCGCATCGAGGCGCGCGGCGAGGTCGTCGAGGAGCGCTTGGGCGTCTTCCGCCGTGAGGCGGTCGGCGGCGTAGCTCAGGCGCAGGGCCAGCTGCGTCCCGTCGGGGGCGGCGTCGGGGTGGACGACGAGGGTGACGGGGTAGTGGGTGGTCTCGGCGACGATGGCCGGGCCGAGGCGCAGGCTGTGCGGGTCGGCCCGGTCCCCGTCTCTGACCCCGTCTCTGGCCCCTTCGCCGTCCTTGTGCCCTTCGCCGTACCGGCCGCGGCGTGCGGCGGCCAGGGCGGCGTCGACCGGATAGTTCTCGAACACCACGAGGCTGTCGAACAGCCCGCCCGCGCCCGCGGGGCCGGCCAGGCGCTGCACGGCGGCCAGCGGCAGGTGGCCGTGCTCGCGCAGGCCGAGATTGACCGCCTGCACCCACGCCAGCCACGCGCCGAGCGGCCGGGCGGGGTCGAGCTCCACGATCACCGGCAGGGTGTTGATGAACAGCCCGAGCACGGTCTCGGCGCCGGGCAGCTCCGCCGGGCGCCCGGCCACGGTCGTGCCGAAGGCGACCCGTCTCTGCCCGGTGCGGGCGGCCACGAGCTGCGCCCAGGCGGCCTGGACGCAGGTGTTGAGGGTGAGGTGCGCGGCCCGCGCCCGGGCGAGCAGCCGCCCGGCGGCGGCGGGCGGCACCCGGTGGCGGACCTCGCCGTGGCCGGCCGGGCGCTGCCGCTCGGGCGCGCCGGGCGCGTCGAAGGTCCCGGCGAGGCGGGTGGGGGCGTCGAGGCCGGCGAGGGCGTCCCGCCAGAAGCGCTCGGCGGTGCTGCGCGGCTGGCGGGCGAGCCAGGCGAGGTAGTCGGCAAAGCGCCCCGTGACCGGTTCGGGGGCCTGGCCGCGGTAGCGGGCGAGCACCTCGGCGACGAGGCGGGCGGTGCTCCAGCCGTCGAGGATCAGGTGGTGGACGGTGAGCACGAGGTGGTGGCGCGCCGGGCCGGTGCGCACGAGCGCGAGGCGCAGGAGCGGGGCCTGTGCGAGGTCGAAGGGCTTCGCGCGCTCGGCCGCGGCCAGGGCGGCGAGGCGGGTGGCGAGGCTGTCCTGGCGCGGAGTTCCGTCCGGCTTCTCGTCCGGCGTGCGGCCGGTCCAGTCGAGGCGGGTGAGGGGGTCGGGCACGGCATGCAGGACGGCCTGGAGGGGCGGGCCGTCGGCGGGGGCGAGGATGGCGGTGCGCAGGACGTCGTGTCGGGCGAGGGTGGCGCGGACGGCCTGGGCGAAGCGGTCGGGGTCGAGGGGCTCGAGGTCGAGCCGGACCTGGTTGCGATAGGCCTGGTCCTCGGGGGCGAGGCGGGCGTGGAAGAGCAGGCCCTCCTGCAGGGGGGTGAGCGGGTAGAGGTCGGCGAGGCTGTCGGGGTCGAGGGTACCCGCCGCGCGGGCATCGGCCAGGATTGCGTCGAGGCCGGGCTGGTCGAGGCGGGCCAGGGGCAGGTCGGCGGGGGTGGGCCTGCGCGGGGTGTCCGGGTCGGCGCAGTGGGCGATGAGGGCTTCGAGGGTGTGGCGGGTGTCGTGCGCGAGGGCGGCGATGGCGGTGGCGTCGTGGCGGTCCGGGCTGAAGCGCCAGGCGAGGTGGAGGCGGCCGCCGCGCACGAGGGCGGTGAGGGTGAGTTCGGCGCCGGCGGGGCTTTGGGGATCGCGCATGGGACCCGCGCTCTCGGGGGCGAGGGCGAAGGGGGCGTCGGGGTCGGCGCGGTCGGGGTCGATCTGGCCGAGGTAGTTGAGGAGGATGCCGGGCTCAGGGAGTTGGGCGATGCGGTCGCGCAGGTCTGGCTCGGCGCAGTGGCGCAGGAGGTCGTGGCTGAGGTCGGGCTGGGGCCGGGCGCGGCGCGCCTCCTTGACCCGGCAGAGGGCGCGACCGAGGGCGGCGCCGAGGGCGGCGGCGTCTGGCGGGAGGTCCGGTTCGCCGCCGAGCGGGTCGAGGCGCAGCGGCACCAGCGTGGTGAACCAGCCCACCGTCCGGCTCAGATCGTGACGGGGCAGGGGCGGGCCGTCCGGCGCGTCGGCCAGGGGTTCGGCGAGAGCGTCGGCCAGGGGTTCGGCGAGAACGTCGGCGAGGGCGTCGGCATCGCGCCCGTGGCGCTCGAGGGTCACGCCCACGGCCGTCCCGCCGCCGCGCCGCGCCAGCGCGACCGACAGGGCGGTGAGCAGGATCTCGTCGGGGCGGGCGCGGTAGGGCCGGCCGGCCCGGCGCAGGAAGGCGTCGGTGGTGTCCGCGTCGAGGCTGTCGGCGATCTCGGTCTGCGCGGACTCGACCTGGGGTGCATCGGGCCGGAGCGGCCGCAACGCGGCGGTGTGGCACGGGCCGCCGGCCTGCCGGTCCGCGAGCCGGCCCGCGAGCCAGCCCGCGAGCCAGGCCTGGCGGCGCCCGGCATATCCGGGGTGTCGGGCCAGGACGTCGAGGCTGCGGGCCCAGCCCGGGAAGCTCGTCGGCGGGGGCGCGAGCGGCCGGCCGGCGAGGGCTGCGGCGAGGTCGTGGATCAGGATGCGCCAGGACATGGCGTCGACGACGAGGTGGTGGGCGACGAGGAGGAGGCGCTGTGCGCCGTCCGGCGCGGGATCGACCAGGACGGCGCGCCAGACCGGCCCTTCGGCGAGGTCGAGGCTCGTCTGGGCCTGCGCGGCGAGGACCGCGAGGGCCGGCGCGTCGGCGGCCGCGCGCCGCCAGAGCGGGGGGGGCATCGCCGGTGCCCGACAGGTTTGGGCCCATGTCCCGTGCCCGTCCTGCGCGAAGCGCAGGCGCAGCGCGGGGTGGGCGGCCTCGACGGCCGCGAGGGCCTCGGCGAGGCAGTCCGGGTCGAGCGGCGTCCGCGGCACGAGCAGCACGGCCTGGTTCCAGTGACGGCGGTTCGGGACGGGGCTGTCGAGGAACCAGCGCTGGATCGGGGTCAGCGGTACCGGGCCGGCCTCGCGCGCCGGGTCGAGCGTCACGTCCACCGCTTCGTGTCCGGGCGGCGCGCCGTGAGCCTCCGCATGAGCGGCGAGGGCAGCCAGGCTCTGATGTGTGAAGAGGTCGCGCGGGGTGAGGGTCAGGCCGGCCTGTCGGGCGCGCGTGACGAGCTGGAGGGCGAGGATGGAATCGCCGCCGCGCTCGAAGAAGCTGTCGGAGCGGGCGATGGTGCCGGGCTCGGGCAGGCCGAGGACCGCGGCCCAGAGCGCGGCCAGGCGCGTCTCGGTCTCGCCGCGCGGCGG
>NZ_FMWU01000067.1 GCF_900103195.1 Methylobacterium sp. UNC378MF
AGTCGCCGAAGACTTCGGCGTCGGAGTTGAGCAGGACGACGGCGCGGCCCTGGCGCAGGCCGAGGGCGCGGTTGACCGAGCGGACGAAGCCGAGGTTGCGCTCGTTCTCGACGAGGTGGAACAGGCCGCGGCCGGCGAGGTGGGCGAGGTCGGCGGTGAGTTCCGGGTCGGGGGAGCGGTCGTTGACGGCGAGCAGGGTGAAGGGCGTGGCCTGGGGCGCCGACAGGCAGGCGTGGATGGCGCGCAGGGTCTCGCCGCGGCCCTTGTAGACGGGGACGATGACGACGACGCGGGCGTCGGCGATGGGCAGGGCCCGGGGCAGGCGGTCCCAGTCGTCGGACGCGGGGGCTTCCATGGGCGGGTAGGTGCCGAGATCCTCGGGCGCGGCCATCAGCCCGGCGGCCCGGCCGGTGCGCACGTAGTGCAGGAACGGCGACTCCCCCGGACCCAGAAGATGGCCGTAGGCCCGGCGATAGAAGCGGGTGGAGAAGGCCTTGCTCGGATCGCGGTCCTCCTCCTGTCCGTGGGACAGGAAGTGGATCGCCGGCCCGTTCTCGAAGCCGCGGGTATCCGGGTAGCGCTTGAGGTACCAGGGCGCGTCGAAGAACGGCTCGATCAGCCGGGCCTGCTCGAACAGCTCCGCGTCCTCCTCGGCCGGCGGCGCGCCGTAGCGCGGATCGAAGGTCTCGCCCGAGAGGTCGTCGCCGCGCAGCAGGGCCCGGGCGAGGTGGTGGACGAAGGGCGCGATGCCCGTCGCTTCCGCGGAGGGATGGTGCGCGCGGTAGGCCCAGCCGTTGAAGTCCGGCCTGGGATTGCGGCCCTTCCGCCAGCCGGTGTCGCAGTAGTCGCGCACCGCGTCCTCCGCCTCGGACAGCCCGTAGCGCGCCCGGTAGAAGCCGTGGTCGAAATGCCCCGCCACCAGACGCGCCTGCAGGTCCAGGAGCGCGTCCCGGTCCAGCGCCCCCTGCCCGATCGCGCCGAGCCAGCCCGTGTCCTCCACCGGCGCCCGCGCCGGCCGCAGCCCGCACACCCGCAGCAGCGCCGCCAGCGTCGAGCGCCCCGGACCCGGATCGCGCAGCTCCCGCCAGCCCGCCTCGGCGAAGTGCAGGTACGGCTCGCGCCCGCCCACATCCGGATAGGTCGCCCGGTACCACTCCGCGTCCACCGCCGGCAGGTTCAGCCGGTGCGGCTCCGCGAACGGCTCGGCCCCCGTCAGCCGGGTCTCGGCCACGTAGCGGAAGAACGGGTCGTCGCCGACCGCCCGGCTGCCGGACCGCGCCTGCACGAACCCGGCCGGGTCGAAGTCCGGCCGCGGGCTGACCCGTGCCCGCCAGCCCTCCGCCACGTAGTGGCACAGCAGCGCGTCGTCCGTGGCGCCGGCCAGCGCCTCGGCCTGCGGCTGAGGGAGGCGCTGCCGATAATGGGCGGCGTCGAAGTAGGGGGCGAGCGTCGCCATCCGCAGGGCCAAGGCGGCGTCCGGGTCGGGCCGGGCGGGTCCGCCGTGCAGGACGTAGTGCACCAGCGGGTTCTGGGTGGCGAAGGTGATCCCGCGGCTGAGGCAGTAGGCCAGGGTGTCGAACTGGGGCGCCGGCTCGCGGCCCTCGCGCCAGCCGGAGGCCATGTAGTGGTCGACCGGGTCGACGCCGGCGGCGGCGAGGTCGGGATTGCCGGCGCGGTAGAAGGCGCCGTCGACGAGGCGGCGGGCGAGGCGGTGGGCCTCGGCCGTGTCGGGCCTCGGCAGGGCGTCAGCCCCGCCGGCCCCACCCTCCCCGCTAGCTCCGCCAGCCCCGACGCGGCGGCGCGCGAGGGCGTGCAGGAACGGGTTGATGCCGGCGCGGGCGAGGTGGGGGCGCTGGGCGAGGTAGGCGGCGGAGTCGAAGTCGGGGCGCGGGTCGCGGCCCGCGCGCCAGCCGTGGACGAGGTAGTCGCGCACCGGGTCGGCCGCGATCCCGTACCAGCTCGCGTAGAACGCCGTGTCGAAGTGTGGGGCCAGGGCGGCGATCTGCGCGTCCGCAGTGAAAAGATCGTTCGCCGCTGGCAGGCCGCGGCGGGCCGCCAGCTGGAACAGCGGTTTGCTGCTCGCGCGGACCAAGCCGGAGCTCGCCCAGCGATTGTACAGGCCGTAAAATTTCTTCAAAATGTCGCTCTCGCGTCGCAGCCAGTCACGCCCCTATATTTGATCGCGGGCCTTTTACTGACCACCGTGTTCCACCCGCGAGCCACGAGGGGAACAAAGGGGCACGCTAGGTCTGGGGCGCAGAAGATCATGCCGTCGGCTGGATCGGGAACTGGTGCTATGGTGGGCATGAATTGACAGGGGCTGGGTCCATAACGGGAGTCCTCTGCCCTATCCGAGCGCATGCAGGCCGTAAATATCGGACTCGGCTTGGCTTGATAACCCGAGTTGGCAAGGACCTACCGTGCCGTTGACGCCGGAAGGGTCCTATGACCAATGCCTGCTACGAGAAAATTGCTATAGTGGAATCGATCGATGGCTGAGGACAGCACCCTATCAAAGGCACTCGTTGACGTCCGTGCGCGCAGGGCTGCTCTCCAGAGTGATTATGAGCGAATTGCTGCGGAGTTGACAAAGCTGCGTGCGGCCGAAGCTGCCCTGAACTCGATTGTGGAAGGCGTTCCGCTGGAGGCATCCGGGCTACTTCACCCATCCGAGGGGTCGCGGGTGCCGGTTGGCGAGCGAGCCTCGTCTGTGCAGGGCGGCCGACGTGGGGCCAGAGGCCCGCGCGCGAACTCGGCCAAAGGTCGTCTGAAGGCTCTCCTCGGCAGCGCTGGCCCACAAGGACTGTCTCATGCCGAGATCGCTGAACGGCTGCCGGACGTCGCGCCGAACACCCTCAACACTTACCTCAGCATGATGGTGACGGGCGGCGAGGCGGTCCGGAACGGTGACTTCTTTACCGCTGCGGCAGGAGCATCAGAGGAGTCCGGAGCAGAGGCCGATCCGTCCGACGATTTCTCGTCCGACGATGGTGCTCAGCGCGATATAGAAGCGGTGTGACCCTGGCCCACCAAACTGGTCCGCGCTGAGCGCAAGTTTTTCGGGCATCCTGAACCCTGAAGGAGGGTGGATGCCATGCCCCGCAAACGCTTCACGAACGAACAGATCGCCTTCGCCCTGCGACAGGCGGAGAACGGCGCGACGGTGGACGAGGTCTGCCGGAAGATGGGTGTATCCGAGCCGACCTTTTATCGCTGGAAGAAGCAGTTCGTCGGCATGGGCGTGCCGGAGATCCGACGGCTCAAGCAACTGGAGGACGAGAACAGCAAGCTCAAGCGGCTGGTCGCCGACCTGACGCTGGACCGCTCCATGCTGCAGGACGTCCTCAAACGAAAGTGGTGAGGCCTGCCGCTCGCCGTGAGGTCGCTGGTCACCTGCTGGTGGCCTATGGGATCAGCGAACGTCGGGCCTGCCTAGCCACCGGCTTCGGCCGTTCGTCCCAGCGCTACAGGAAGCGCTCGGACCCTCAGGTCGCGCTGCGGATGCGGTTGAAGGAGTTGGCTGCCGCACGGGTGCGCTACGGCTACCGGCGGCTGCACATCCTGTTACGACGGGAGGGCTGGGAGGTGAACCATAAGCGCACCTACCGGATCTACCGCGACGAGGGGCTGTCGATTCGGTCCAAGCTGCCCAAGCGCAAGCGAGCCTGGCGCTATCGCCAGGGACGACCGGCGATCGGTGGACCCAACGAGGTCTGGGCGATGGACTTCATGTCCGACCGCCTGTTCGACGGGCGCCCGTTCCGGATCCTGACGGTCGTCGATTGCCACACGCGAGAGGCACTCTCACTGACACCGAGAGCCAACTTCCGCGCCTTCCAGGTGACCGAGGCCCTGGACGCCTTGGTCCGGCTGCGAGGTCGGCCCAAGAGCCTCCGGGTCGATAACGTCCTACGTAGCGAGGAAGGACGGCTGGCCAAGAGACAGGTCTCCGTCCGCGAACATGCGCCCGCGGTGTGTTTGTCGTCAACGTCGATCCAGGCGGCTCCTGCCGATCCGGAAGAACTCTCGGCCATAGCGAACACAGGATCCAGCCGATGCACGCGGCA
>NZ_FMWU01000003.1 GCF_900103195.1 Methylobacterium sp. UNC378MF
GAGCTCGATCTCCTTGGCGACCGTCACACCGTCCTTGGTGATGCGCGGGGCGCCGAAGCTCTTCTCGATCACGACGTTGCGGCCCTTCGGGCCCAACGTCACCTTCACAGCGCTGGCGAGCAGCTCGACACCGCGCAGCATCTTCTCGCGGGCATCGACCGAAAAGCGAACGTCTTTGGCGGACATGGTGGGGCGCTCATCATCTGTCGTCTGGACCCGAGGCACACCACAGCGGGCGCCTCAATGGGTAGGTCATCGTTCAAGGCCGCGAGCGGCTTGATCGGGCTAGGCGACGACGCCCAGGATGTCGGATTCCTTCACGATCAGGAGGTCCTGACCGTCGATCTTGACCTCAGTGCCGCTCCACTTGCCGAACAGGACGCGGTCACCGGCCTTGACGTCGAGCGCGTTGATCTTGCCGGCCTCGTCGCGGGCCCCTGGTCCCACGGCGACGACCTCGCCCTCCTGCGGCTTCTCCTTGACCGTATCGGGAATAATGATGCCGCCCTTGGTCTTTTCCTCGCCTTCGATGCGACGGAGCACCACGCGGTCGTGCAGCGGACGGAATTTCATTGTCAGATCCTGATCGATCCCAAGCGAGATCCAACCGAGACGGTTGGCGCTATCGCGGGAGGGGTAGCGGCGACACAGAGCATCGCGGCCCGATCGACGCATCCTTAGCACTCGACGTGTGGAAGTGCTAATGCGGTGAACGAGGTCGAGGCCTGCCGCATGGGGAGCCGGCGCGATGCCTCCCCGCTGCCGCTGCGGTTTGGACCCGGCAGCATCGAGCCTGCCTCCGTCGTCTGTCTCATGGGCAACGCCCGAATCGCCGAAGCCAGACGTTCAAACGCGGAGCGTAGCCCACCGGCTCTGCGCCACGTCTGACGCGTCAGACGTGGCGGCCGCGATGGCCTTCGGACTACATCGCGAAACCTCTCAAGAGCTAGTTTTCACTCCTGCGTCGGCTATGCCTCCCATGAGTTCGCGCGGCCGCCGAGCGGACCGACACCGGCTGGAACACCAGTTCCCTTGAAAATCCGCCAGTTGAACGACTGCATCGCACAGTATCACTGCGGCCGATGGAACTGGTGCGGCACGCCGACAACTGCGTGAGGTGAGATGTATTGTACGGCATCGTTTGCCGCTTCATGCAATCGTTAACGGTACTATGGGCTCATTGTGGCATGCCCGCAGCTGAGCGCTTGCAGCTCCCGCCATCCACGGCGGAGGGCCCTGTGCCACGCTTCTTTTTCAACATGTGCGACGGTGTCAGTTCGCCCCACGATACTCTCCAGCTTCCGAATGAGCATGGTCGTGGCGTGCCGGTCCGAAGCTTGGAGCATCGCGCGTCGTCTCCCGTCGCAAGCGAAAGCGCACGGCTCTTCCGGCCGCCGACGCCTGCATCAATCGGCCGGTGATGAATGCCAGGTAGAACCGAGGTGATCGGATGCCAGCGACATGCACCCAATGACATGCACCCATTCGGGAGGCAGTCACTTGTTCGGTCGGACATCAGACGTTCGCTGCGGCTTCCGGCTCTCCAATACGATTGAGAGCACTCGGGATCCGTGAATGCCAGACGCAGCGTTCTGGACGATCCGCGGCTCGATTTCCGGCCCGCGTGCCGTTGGAGACGGTGCGCCCGCGGCTCGATTCCCCGGGATGGCCCCCGCATCGCCGCGCAGCACCCGCTGCAGCAGGTCAGCTTCTGCGGCGCGGCCCCTCGCGCGGCCGCCCGCAACCCTTGGACCGCGCCTGGATGGCGTGCCGGCCGGTCGAGGCGCGGATCCAGTCAAGCGGGCGCGTCCTCGGGGCCCGCGGCAGGCCGCGTTCGGGCCTGTCGCGGTCAGGGCTATCTTTGTCGGCTGCGAGGGCGCAGAGTGAGGAGATCACCGGATCGGTTAATCCAGGCTCCGGTGGCTGAGGGTCCATGCCCCCGCCTGCAACGGACAGGCGCGCATGGCGGACATCATCGCGTTCTCCACCAAGCCCCGCTCGCGGCACGCGCGCCGAGCCTATCAGGTGCATCGATTCGCTCAGGGCGGCGGCGTGCTCAGGTCCTGCATCATCACCGCCCGCGACGACGGTGATGCCAGGCGGCAGGCGGCACGGTTGATCGACGGCCATCGCACCGAGCTTTGGGCCAGCAACCGCCTCGTCGCTGTCTTCGGTTCGGTCAGGAGCCCGCTCGCGATCGCGATCCAGCCTGCGGACCAGCCCACGATCGGACGGTGAAGACGGCTCCGGCCGGCCTCGCAGCATATCCAGGAGCAAGACCATGGCGACGGACAAGAAGCGCGGGAACCGAGAGACCAAGAAGCCGAAGAAGCCCGTGCCCAAGACTAACGCCGCGGCGCCCTCGAACAAGGGGACTGTCGCGGCTGCCATGAAGACCAGCGGTCGAGGCTGAGGCGATGTCCGATCACCATGGCTGCTCGGTATGATAGAGCCCGTTCGCCCGCGGATGTGCCCGGTGATGCGGAAGCTGATCGGGATGATCGTCCGCATGTCGCAGCGCCCAGGCCTTCAGGAGCAGGGAGAGCTGATTGATCAGCTCACGGAGCTCGAAACCGAGGGCATAGCCAAGCATGTTCCGTGGCGGACCGTGGAGGCGATCCGGACCACCCGATTGAAGCTGCGCGTCGAGGGCCTGATGCCCAGGACGCCGCTCCCGCGCAGTCATTGATGGACCCCAGCATGTCTGGACAGGAAGCGTGCCTGGGCGAGTGTCGCTCGCTCGTCAGCTGAGCAGAGCGTGACGGCATCGTCGCCCAGGAGCTCCTGCTTCGGTTTATCCTGCATGCGAACTGCGCGGAACGACAGGAGAAGGCAATCGACGGGCTGCTCGCGGTGGTTGAGCGGACCCGTGAGATGGCAGGATCGACGAAGGGGTGACGTCCGCAGCGGGAGGGACCTCTTGGAAGCCGCGCCTTGGCCGGCCTCGGGCGACTGGCGGTCCTGACGGGCTCACCACATCTCTTCGCTGACGAGCGCGCCGCTCTCGTCGAAGATGCCGCGCCAGCCCCTGTCATGCAGCCGGACGGTCACGCGGGTCAGACAGATGCCGTCGCCATCACTGGACGCGACGCGGGCATCGAGCCGTCCCTGCCGGTCCATGCGCTTCAGGTCTGCGGTGCTCACACCGAGTCGAGGCGCCAATTCGCGGGGATCGACAAGCCAATCACCCATGCGGCCGAATGCGAGCTTCACGGAGCAGGTCTCCATCAGCGCGGCAGCAGCTTGCGGGGCTGAGACCGACCATAGCACCCTTCCTTCTCGTCCATGCGCCCGCATCGAGCGCGGATGCGGCGAAGCCGGCGCTCCCGCGTCTCGGTCAGATGCCGATGCTGGCTGCCCCCGCCGTGGCGGCCTGTTGAACGGTGGCACCGTTCCGCAGCGCCATGGCTATGGCGATCGACATGGTGTCGATGGCGAGAGCACGATCCTGCCCGTAATCGCACGAGCTGTTCCGGCCGGAGCTGAGCCGCGCATAGTAGGCATCCGGAAACTCCTGATCGATCCGAGTCCTGAGGAGCCGTGCAGCCGCGGCGTAATTTTCCTCGAAGTTCCGATCCTTGCTTGCAGACGCGCCCTCGAACGTCCCCTCTTCCTTTCTCTTTGCGGTCGCATCGGACCTGCGCTCCTGCGCGCTGCCCAGGAAAAACTGGATCGTTTTGGAGATCAGCCACCGAATGACGGGCATCGAAATCTCCTGATCGGGTCGCGACGGACGCACCCTCACGCTTTCCATAGCACAATCTATTGGTCCCTGCGGGCTTCGCGATGTCATGCGGTCAGCCTGCGCCGGTTTGTCCTTCTGCGCGGGACATCCGTGAAACGGAGTCTGGCTGGCCGCGTCACGGTCCAGCCCCGCAGCGGTCAACAGAGGCATCGCGACGGGGGGCAGCCCGTGTCGCCCGGAGGCCCAGCGTCGGGCCTGTCGAACAGGCGACGGCGCCTCGCCTCACGGAACTTGACGATCCCCGCGATACCGCGCCGCCGGCGGTCACGACGGCGCGGTCTGCGGGCCCGGATGGACTAGAACCGCACCGCATTCGGGTGCCTTCCACACCGGCAAGGATCCCTCGCGAACGAACATGGCGAAGCCTTCGATCGCATCCGGTCGGTCGAAGTCTTTGACGTCGTGCACGGCGCGACCGAGGATGCAGGCTGAATCCGGCGCATCGGCCACAGGAGATCGGCTATCCAGCGAGAACATCACGCCGGATCGACCGGGCCGAAGCGCGTCCGGCCGTGCGCCGATCCTGCGCCACAGGCAATGCCACCGGGCGCAGGCGTCTGGCCGTTCGGGATAGATCCCGCATCTCGTTCCGGTGTTGTGCCGGCACAGGAGGCCCGCAGGCTTGTCGAGGGCCTGGATCTCCAGAACACGACAACACAGCGTGCAGGAGCCGTAGGATCAATCCAGGACGGAAGCTGCGGGAGGTCTCGGTGCCACCTCTCGTCCGCCGCAGCAGAGGCGTGTTCTGCTTGCGATGAGCCTGACCTCGCTGTCCCGTCGCTGCCGTTATGGGGCGCCGCTCTCCGCCCGGAGCGGCGGCATCCCGGCGGGAGGCTTTTCACAGCCATCGCCCCGCGACCGAGCAGGCCCCGGGCACGATCAGACCGGGACGGGTTGACGCCCGCGATCCAGCGACCGCCAGCCGGAACGCGACCTCAAGTCTTCTGCGGGGGCCTGCCAGTCCTGAAGTTTCGGGTCTTCGGTTCGGCCTTGAGCAGCTCAGGCTTGTTGGCCAGGAGTCGCTTCACCCGCTCGTTGAAGTCTTCGGGCGTCACTGCCTGCGCTTTGCCGGTCGTGAATTCGCGAGCCATCTCGGCCTCCGCTTCGTCGCCCAGGGCACGGGATTGCGCGGAGGGATACGTGGCTATGCGCCTTCTCGAACCATAGCGCCACCGCCATTTCTTCGATCGGACGGCGGGGTGCTGGACGCCACCGGCTCATGCCGGGCGGCTTGGGGCAATCGTCGACGGCGCGCTTCCGATGATGGGGCTGATCCGGCGGAAGGACGACTCGGACCGCGCACAGGCTGCGAACGATGGGCCTTCCATGCGATCGGCTCAAGCCGCCGGACGCCGTACGTGCCGCCACGCTGCGATCGCGCTTCGTCTCGCCTCGAAGGCCGTGCGCAGCCGCGTGCCGGGCGCACCCTGACGCTCCGCACCGAAGCCGTGGAGCAGAACCCCATCCGACCCGAAGACCTTCCGCATCTCGGCGCGCCAGAGGCGGTCTGTGATGGAGAGCGTGCTCTCGGTCTCCGCTAAGCGTTCGATGTCCATAGCAGATGTCCTCAGCTCGTCACCTGTCGGCACAACGCCTCGCGCCTTTTGAAGGTCCAGCTCGACCATGGAATCGGCCCTGATCGTGGATGGGCCCCGAGGGTAAGTCGTCGCGCGATCCGGCAGCCCCTCCCGCGCGGTGTCACCGCGGCGCCGAGCCCCGTGACCGAACCCGGTTTTGCCGCCGCGTGTCAGAGGGCCCGTGCGAGGCCCGCTTCCAGAACGAGGGCACTGGCCGTCTGCTGAGACAGGCGGACGCCCGTCGGCTCGACAGCGGCATCCGCCTTGACGGCGCGGCGCACGATGGCGAGCGCTTCCTCCTCGGAGCAGGTTATCGCAGCGTAGAAGATGACCAGTTGCCCGGATAGTTCCGCTTCATCGGGCCGCGTCACCTTGAGGATGAAGGCCGTCTGATTGGGCTCGATCATCGCCGCGTCCGGCGAATGGGCATTGGTGTTGATTGTCACGGGGTTCTACAGCCTCAACCGCTCGGTATTCGCAGCGACATGTTCGCGGTAGCGCGCGATGACGGCCTCGGGCGAGCCGCCGAACATCAGCGTCGTCAGGGCTTCGGCCGCGGCGTTGACCTTCTCCACGACCATCGACCGTGCTTCCGAAACGCCTTCGGGACCGCCCCAGGCCAAGCGGACCAGCCTCAGTTCGATGACCCGCTGTGACTCGATCATCAGCATCAGCGACGAGAAGAATGGATTGTACACGGTCGACTCCGCGCCGCAGGACATGCAGCTCTTGTCAAACGTACCGTGCCGCAAAACGATCCGGTCCAGAAAAGCGGACCGGTCCTTCGCGTTGATCCGGCCCGCATGAAGATCCGCGAGGTCGTTACTCGACGGGAATGCCGAGGCGCGTTCACCAAGCCGACGACGTCTGCATCGAACCGCGGGACAGGCCGTCGGAGCAGTGGGCTCGGAACCCGCGACTCCAGGCCTTCACGCTGAAGTCCGCCGCGGCGTCGAAGCCGGCCGACGGGCTACACAGTCCCGAAGCGGGACGGGGCAGTCCGGAGCGTCCTGAGATTCAAACGTTGGACAGCCGTGTCCGACGATCCGGACGAGTCCCGCCGATTAGAGCCGCGGCCGATTCCGTGCCCCCCATCCGGAGGTGCCCGCGTCAGCGGGCCTCGAAGCAGGACTCAAGGGATCGCGCGGCGGGCCGGGGACCTCCTTCGACGCCTCCGCTTCGCTTCGGCACCTCAGGATGAGGGCGAGGAGAGGATGAACCCAACTCCGCACCACGCGAGCGCCCCGTCGTCGACCGGCTCAACGTGACCGGGAACAGCTCTAGCTACAGGATACCGGCATCTATCCCGCAGCCCCGACCGGTCGAAACCGTTCAGGAGGCAAGTGTGAGTTCGCCCTCCCGCACGGCACGCTCGCCGCCCGCGGACCTGATCCGGTAGGTCGGCTCGCCGGAACGGTCGTCCGGTGTCAGGCGAACCACCTCGAAGAGGCCGTCGACGATGCTCTTATTGCCGGCATAGCTGAGCCCCAGCTGCCGGACGTGCTGGCCGATTTTGAACTTGTGAGACATGGGGCGTCCTCCAGAATACGGGTGCGCGTCGGAGAGCCCGACCTACCGGCGGGCTCGCGCCTTGCGGGCAGCGAAACGCGCGTCGCGCGTGGCTTTCTGTTCGGCCGCGAGGTTCGCCTGCCGCTCCGCCTTCTCGGCAGCTTCGCGGACGAGTTCGGCCGCGGCATGCGCCATTGCGGCCTGAGCCTCAACCGCGCGCTCGGCCTCGGCGGCGAGACGAGCCGCGTCCCGCTCGGTCGCTCGGACGTCGCGCGCCTGAACGACGGCGCGCCGTGCCGCCTCCCGTGCGAGGACAACCGGATCATCCGCGGCAGGACGTGCCCGGAACCGGGCGAGTGTCACCTGTCGCGCTTTGGCGATCGCGTCGAGACGATCAACGAGCTGATTGGTTCTGAATTGGCCCACGTACATTCCCTATGCGCACCACGGCACAGCCGCGGTTGCGAGAAGCAGATGAAGCCGCTCCCGAGGGAACGGCTCCGAAACTCGTCAGAGGCAGATGAGCGAGGCTCAAGCGGCCTGAAGGCTGCCGGCCGACTGCTTGCCGGTACGCCGGTCGGTCTCCATCTCGTAGGAGACCTTCTGGCCTTCGTTCAGGCCCTGCATTCCGGCGCGCTCGACGGCCGAGATGTGGACGAAGACGTCCTTGCCGCCGTCATCCGGCTGGATGAAGCCGAAGCCCTTGGTGTCGTTGAACCATTTAACGGTGCCGATGGTCATAGGTATTCCATATCAGTTTAGGCAAATAAAAGTGTCGGGCGCATGGTTGCTACGCGCCCGGTCGCTGATCGTCGAGAATGGGAGAAATGCAGGGCGCTCGCCCTGTTGAGGCGATGCGGCCGAATATCTGGCCAAAATTCGATGGATCATCTGTACGCTATCGGCGCGACAATCACAACCACAAAAGATAAACACGCATTTTACGCCAGGATATCCGCAGATTATTTGCCCCACAATTTCGCTTCAGGGATCTTGGCGAGCAATCGAGAGCGGCGCCGGGTCGGCTTCCGCCGCATCGTGGATTCGGCTGCTTCATCGCCGCCGGCACTAGCTGCGCGCGGCGACGTCTATCGGGCGATGAAGGCGTTCAGCCGGCTTGATGTCGGCGCGCGTGCTGATCATGCGCCGGAGTTCCTGATGCTCAGCCCGTTGCGGCCGGAGGTCCGGAAGAATGCAAGGCTGACATCCGTCCCGTGTCCGACCGACGAAGCGTTGCTGGTCTGACGGCCCAAGCTGTGAACGAGTCACGGTTAGCCAAGCCGTTGCGCGCACGTTTGCCGACAGAGCCGAGCGTGGCAAGCACCTCCGGGCCGCTTCGCTGCCTTTGAGCTCAGGTCATCGAGCGATGCGATCACCTGCGGTCTCTGACCCTGCGCGCTCGAAGCGAAGGGTCAACATCCGAGCCCGATTGAGAGAGAGCAGATTATCGGCGACCGAGCCCGACATCATCGTCGCGAATTCTTCCCTGGTCACCCCACGGCTCTTGAAGGACTCCACGACCGTGTCCGCATGCGCCATTTCCAGGAGATCGCGCCTGATTTCCATGGTCGATGGGATTGATATCTTGCGGCCAAAACGCTTTCGATCAAGCATAATAAATCTCGCTTCCTATGGTGGCCTGCGCTCAAGCAGCCGACAATCCGAAACTGGGATTTTGGGCCGACCGACGTAAGTTTCGTGCCTTCGAGAAAACGATATTCCATTCTGGATAAATTACCATATTTATATTTATCGGCCCTGGCAAAAAACTTTCGCGGCACCATTTACTGGAAGACGCCGCATCGTTCCGTTGTCAGCGGCGGCGCGTGCGCGCTGCGACTCGCGCATGTGTCACCGGACGGGCCCAGCCCCTCTTACGTGCTGACCTCGGCAAGCCGGTGAAGCGCTTAGCTGCCGGCATGCCGGATGCCGGGGAAGGCACTGGGTACGACGAACCGTCCGTGCGCCACCGGCCGATGGGACCACTCGAGCAGGCGGTGAGCTGCCCCACCAACGCTCAAGCAGCGACGGCGGACGGTGGCCGCCGCTTGGCCACCTGCGCGTGAATGCGGTCTGTCCATGAAGGAGGGCGTGATGGTTCAACCCAGACTTACGGGCTTGGAGTTCAGCTGGTTCACCAAGTGCCAGATGATGGCTTCGAACTACGCGCAGCATTGGGAGATGGTTTTGGAGCCCGATCTCGAAAGCCTGGTTCAAGCCGTCGCCTCCGATGCGCGGACAAGCTTCACCGGGCCGCAATCCATGAGGCGCGTTGCCGAACGGCTGACACTTGCCGCAGACGCGATTGCCGCGGCAAGCGACGATCAAGCTCAGGATGCGGATGTCCGCCGCGAGGGCGCCCGTTGCACCGCTGCGCTGCAATACCTGGCCTCGCAATTGGAGAGCGCGGCGACGGGCGTCGAAGCATGGAAGCATCTGTCCGCCTCCGCGCCCGAAACAGATCAGGTACCGTCAGCGTGACCGCGAGAAACCAAAACATCTCGGCAGCTGCCAGCTCGAAACATTCTGCTTATCTAGGCATTGAATAGGTCACATGATCATCTTCAAGCCGAACCCTCATAAGCTGCAGGTCAAACCATCTCCGAAGGAGCCGGGCCGGTTCGACTGGGCGATCACGCGGGACGATGTGATCGTGCGCCGATCGGTTCGGTCATTCGGCTCGGAGGGCGCTTCGGAGGCGAATGGCGACGCGGCTCTTCGTGAGATCACGGCGCGTTGGCAGGACGCGCGATAACGCCGCAAACGGCCTGACTCTGTATCAAACCGGATCGTCGCTCCAGCGGGCATGCCAAGCCCTGCGGTCGGGTCAGGCGGGTCCGATCCGAGCCGGCGTCCGGACCCAGGCTCCCCAGCCTGCCGGACGGTGGCGCAGACCACGCGCCGTACCGGCGTCATCAGACCCGCGTCACCCTCTAACCTCGCAGCGCCGAGTCCGAGACGGCTTGAGAGCGCCTCGTCCCGATAGCGGGAGAAGCACTTTCCGTCGGTCCGCACCCGCACTGCGCGTCCATTCTCGATGAACAGGATCAATCCCATGACCGGCCGACCAAGAACAGCGTGGCTGCTTTCGGCCCTGCTCGGCTCCGCGGCAGCGCTGGGAGCGTCCGCGCTCTATGCCGCCTCACGGGCGAAGCAGGCCGAGCGTCGGACGCCGCCGATCGGCGCTTTCCTGACCGTGGATGGCGTGCGCCTGCACTACGTCGAGCGCGGGCGCGGCGAGACACTGGTGCTGATCCACGGCAACGGCACCATGATCCAGGATTTCCTGAGCAGCGGCATCGTCGACGATCTTGCCAGGCGCTTCCGCGTGATCATCCTCGACCGGCCCGGCTACGGCTACAGCGATCGACCCCGCGGTGTCTGGACGCCGCGAGCCCACGCGACACTCTACCAGAAGGCCCTGCAGCAACTCGGCGTCACGCAGGCTGTGGTGCTCGGGCACTCCTGGGGGACGCTGGTTGCCATCGCCCTCGCCCTGCAGGCCCCCCGGCTCGTCCGCAGCCTCGTTCTGGCGTCGGGCTACTACTACCCGACCCTGCGCGCCGACGTGGTTCTCGCGTCCCCAAGCGCGATCCCGATCCTCGGCGACGTCCTGCGCCACACCCTCTCCCCGATTGCTGGCCGCGCTCTCCTTCCGGCGATGATCAAGGGCATGTTCGCCCCGGCCGCTATCCCCGCGCGCTTCGATCGGGAGTTTCCTACGGACATGATGCTGCGGCCGCTGCAACTGCGCGCGTCCGCAGAGGACGCGGCGCTGATGACGCCCGTCACGGTCGAGCTTCAGCGGCACTACCGTGAACTGAACCTCCCCGTCGTGATCATCGCCGGCGGTGCCGATCAGATCGCGGATGTCGATCGTCAATCGCGGCGGCTGCATGGCGAGGTGTCCGGCAGCACGCTCACCGTGGTTCCCGGATTGGGTCACATGATCCATCACCTCGCGCCCGATCAGGTCGTCGCAGCCGTGGAGCTTGCCGCGCAGCGCGCGCGTGCCGTGGCGGCCTGAGGAGTTCCGGCGCGCAGACCTGGGCGGCAGCGCGTGCTGCTCCGGGTCAGCGGCAAGGTCGGCTTGGCATCATGTCCATCGCCTGAACAGCCACATCACCGACGTCCGCCTCCCGGGGTGCCTCGACGGCCCTGAGACGCTCGGGCAGGTCGGCCCGCTGACGCCGCGCGACAGCCTGCGGTGCCACGGATTCGCGTCGCGATGAGACCCCGACGCGGCCAGGCGGCTCTTCCATGCCGGCCCCGCCCTGGCCCCTTCGCGCGGCGTCTCGGATCTGCCAGACAAGTCCGGATCCGCGGCCGGATACGCCTCCGAACGCAAACCTGCCCGGCGTTCCGTGTTGCGACGCAACAAGACGATGATGCGCGGGTTGTCCCAGCGCTACCCTCGCATCGACCAGTGAGGGACGGCATCGGGTTACATGCTCGCCGAGCGAGTCCTGGATGCTGCCGCCCCGCAGAAAGTCTGAACCCCGATGCGCTCCATCCCGGCCACCATCACGATCCTTGCTGCCGCCCTCGCGCCGTTGCCGGCCCTGGCATCGTCCTGCGCCGAGCAGATCGGCACGATCGAACGGCGTCTCGACAGCGCCGGCGCCGTTCAGGTGACCGGCCTGCAGGCGGGTCACACCCTGCGGACCGGATCGCTTCGGGGCGTGCAGGCCGCCCGCCGCGATGCCCCGAGCGACCCCGCCCTGGTCTCGACGGCCGGTGGCGTGGCGAACGCCAGGATCCTCATCGTCCGTGCCGTCGACGAGGACGGGCGCGGCGACAAGAGGGCGTGCGAGAACACCATGAGCGAGGTCAAGGGCATGATCGGCGCGTTGCCGTAGCCCGATCCGATCGCCGCCGGCAGAGCCTCCCGCGAGAGCGAAGCGATGAACCGGCACATCCGAGCCGGGAGATTATGGCCGTGTTGGACGTCGACCCGTCGCGCGTCTCCGTCGCCGGCCTGTTCTCAGGGAGTGCGGCCGCGGCGGTGATGTAACCGCACCTCGACGCGGCCGCCGGCATCCACTCGGGATTGGCCTGCGGTTCCGCCGGCTCGATCGCGTGCGCCTTCCGCGATGCGCCGGGGCGCCCTGCTCCAACCATGACAGGCCGCGCACCCGGTGCCGGCCATCGTCTTTCACAGCGACAGGGACACGACCGTCCCGCCGGTCAACGGCGGCCACGCCCTTGCCCAGTCGCAGACGGAGGGACACCTTCCCGTCGCCACCGTCGAGGAACGCTCAGTGGGCCGAAGGGCACGCGATCGATTTGACCGAAGCGAACAGCCTCTGGTCATCGGAACACTGGCTTCTGCACGGCGCCGGCCATGCCTGGGTCGGCGGCCATCCGTCCGGCCCGCACACCGACCCGACCGGCCCCGATGCTGCCCGAAGATGATACGCTTCGTCCTGTCCTACGCGAAGCGCCGCCGAGCGCGCCGACCCTGACGCCCTTCGCGGATGAGCCGGACCGGACCAGCCCTTGAGGAGCGCACCTTGGTCGATCTCCGCATCCACCACCGGACGACGTATCGCTATAGGCAGCCGGTCGGGCTGGGGCCGCACCGCCTGATGCTGCGGCCGCGGGAAGCACGGGACCTGAGGCTGATCTCGAACGACCTCAGGGTGACGCCGGACGCAACCGTGACCTGGGCCTACGACGTTGCCGGGAACGCCGTCGCGACGGCCAGCTTCGCATCGCCGTCCGACAGCCTCGTCATCGACAGCCAGGTTCACGTCGAACTGTCCGCGGCGGCCTATCCGGTCTTCGACATCGCCGCCGCGGCCATCGCGTTTCCCTTCCGGTACGCCGATGACGACTGGACGGACCTCGGAGCGCTGACGATGCGACAATGCCCCGACGGTGGGCACCTGCAGCACTGGGCCCAGGGGTTCGTGGCGGGCTGCCCGACCGACACTCTGTCGCTCCTCAAGGACATCAATGCCGGGGTGGGCAGCGGCATCACCTATCAGGCTCGGGAAGACGAGGGCACGCAGACGCCGGAGCAAACCTTGTCGTCGGGCCTGGGCTCCTGCCGGGATCTCGCCACGCTCTTCGTCGAGGCGGTCCGGAGTCTCGGTTTCGGCGCACGGATCGTGTCGGGCTATCTCTATGACCCCACGCGCAGCCTGCTCGGATCGGCGGATGCCGGATCCACCCACGCCTGGGCCGAGGTCTACCTCCCGGGCGCCGGCTGGGTAACCTTCGATCCGACCAACCGCAGCGTGGGCAGTGCGAACCTGATCCCGGTCGCCGTCGCGCGCGACATCCGCCAAGCCATGCCGGTGACGGGTAGTTTCGTCGGTCCGGCCGAGGCCTTCCGCGACATGTCTGTCGCCGTTCAGGTCGCTGACTGACCTGTGCCCCGGGCCCGAGGCGCCGGCTGGCAGGTCGCGGTTTGGGCAGCCAAACCCTCGTTTCAATCCGGAAGGCCCTGGCGGACCGACCGTCGCGGACGCGCCGACACCAGGAACGCGCCGGGCTGGGCACAGTTCACCTTCTAATGGAAACCTATGTCCTCGTCGTCGCCGGGTTCGGTGTCCTGGTGCTTCTGACGGCATGGCTGCCGATGGTGCTCCGGGCGCTCCCCCTGTCCCTGCCCATCTGCTGCGTCGGCATCGGCGCCGCTCTCTCCGGCATCCCGGCTGTGGCCGACCTCACGCCCCATCCGGGCTTGCACCTGAAGCTTATCGAGCACGCCACCGAGGCCGTTGTCGTCATCGCGTTGATGGGCGCGGGCCTGAAGATCGACCGGCTCATCGGCTGGAAACGCTGGGCCGTGACGTGGCGGTTGCTCGGCATCGCGATGCCGCTGACGATCCTGGCCTTGACGGCCTTGGCCTCGACCCTGCTCGGACTCGGGGTCGCCGCGGCGCTGCTGCTGGGTTCGTCCCTGGCGCCCACGGATCCTGTGCTCGCGTCCGACGTCCAGGTCGGCCACCCGGCCGAGGACCACGAGGACGAGCCGCGCTTCGCCCTGACTTCCGAGGCCGGGCTCAACGACGGCCTCGCCTTCCCGTTCGTGAATCTGGCCATCGCGCTCGCCGGAGGCGGTGGCCTGGCCGGCCTGTCCTGGTCGCACTGGCTGGCGGTCGACGTCCTCTGGAAGATCGCCGTGGGTGCCGTGCTCGGGGCGGTCATCGGCCGGGTGCTCGGCTGGCTGACCTTTCACCTCCCGAACCTATCGAAGCTCTCCCGGACCGGCGACGGCTTCGTGGCCCTGGGCGTGACATGCCTTGCCTACGGTATCGTCCAGGCGGTCGACGGCTACGGCTTCATCGGCGTGTTCGCCGCAGCCCTGGCGCTCCGCTCCTCGAGCCGGGGGCACGCCTATCATCGCAAGATGCACGACTACGCCGAGGAGCTGGAACGCCTCCTGATGATGGTGCTGCTCGTCGGCTTCGGCGCCGTGCTCGTCGGCGGAGGCCTGCTCCAGGCTCTCACCTGGCAAGTCGTCACGTTTGCCCTGATCGCACTTCTGGTCGTTCGTCCCCTGAGCGGGTGGGTCGGCATGCTGGGCAGCGCCCGGGCGCTGGAAGAGCGCGCAGTCGTGAGTTTCTTCGGCATCCGGGGGCTCGGGACCGTCTACTATCTCGCCTATGCCTGCGGGCAGGCCACGTTCGAGCGCGCGGACCTTCTCTGGGCCACGGCTGGTCTGACGGTTCTGATCTCGATCCTCATGCATGGCGTCACGGTCACGCCGACGCTGCGTTTGGTCGACCGCCGGATGGGCCGGGCGACGGAGAATTCGCAACTCGGCCTGGTGCTGACCTCGCCATGACGAAGACGCCGCCACGGTATCGCGCCGTTTCCGTCAAGAACACGTAGGAACACGAGGGTTCAGGAGCGGCAAGCCGCCGTGCTTGCGACGGCACAGCGGTGTGGGTTGGCGGGAACGCGGTCGGTCGGGGGCCTACGTCCGGGCAGGCGTCAGGCGTCGTGGTCCTTGTCGATGCGCCGGCCCGATGCCTCCGGATGACAGTCCGACCGAGGTAATCCCGTTCGCCGGCGACGGCGATGTAGGCGTCGTTGACGTATTCGAGCACGTGTTCCCGGCCGCGCAACACGGCCACGAACCCAGGCATCTGCTGGAGCAGGGCCTGCTGCCGCTGGCGCTCGGATGCGGCCTTGCGCTCCGTCAGGACCTGCCGGGTCGTCTCCGTGCAGGCGCAGAACAAGCCGATGACCGAACCGTCTTCCCCCGGCACCGGCGTGTAGGAGAATGCGAAGTGGGCCTCTTCCGGGTAGCCGTTCCGGTGCAGGGTGAGTTGCAGGTCGTCCATATGCACCGGGTCGCCCGCGAACACGCGGTTCATCGGCGACCCGACTTCGTCCCGGACCTCAGGCCAGGTCTCGAAGAACGGGCGGCCCAGGGCCGCCGGATGCCGGGCGCCCAGCATGGGCGCGTAGCTGTCGTTATAGACCAGGGTCCGGTCGGCGCCCCAGGCGATGAACATCGGCTGGCGCGAGCTGAGCATGACGCGCATCAGGACTATGAGCGAGTGCGGCCAGTGCTCCCGAGGTCCGAGGGACGTCGTCGACCAGTCACGGTCGCGCATCAACGCGCCCATGACGCCGCCGCCCGCGAACAGCGAAGGGTTCGACATCATCGGCCCGGGCCGGTCTCAGAGCCCGCGGACAGTCGGGCCGTCGAGCCGGGCTGTCCCGACCCCTTCTTCTCCCTGACGCGAAGCGGCCGGGCGGCCATGCGGCTCAGGGCGCCGGCGAGGGCATCGTTCACCGCGGCCAATGGGCCGTGGATCCGAGCGGGCAGCGAGGCGATCTGGGCCCCGTGGCGGGGGTGTTCGGCGAGCATCTGCAACTTCTAGCACATGCGGCCCTCGGGTATTCCCTTCCGCGACGCCATAGAAGCGTCCATCCGGTCGATTGAGGATGGCTCACGCCGCTATCCGGGCCGGGCGGGAACGCGGCGTTAGGGACGTTGCGGTTTAGAGCGCCTAACAGAACCGTCTGATCTGGTTGAGGGTGATAAGGCTTGCTGCGAGGCTGGTGTAGGGCAGAAGCGGGCGTGCCATCCCCACCAACGCCTGCCCAAACGATCCGTGCCCGTTCTGTTAGGCGCTCTCAGCCGAGGTCCGCTTCGGATTTGCCCAAGCATGCCACCGAGTGGAGATGGGCGCGTTCCAGAACGTCAGCTTGCGGGCGGCGGGTCAGCTTCTGCAGTCCATTCCGAGTCGAAACTCCTGGACGGCGAAAAGGTCGCGTTCGGAAGGCGCGAACCGCTGTCAGCACAGCTGACTTGGACGGGAAGCAGAGCAGCGGTGCCGGAACGGTCACGCCAGAGCGGCTTCCGATGGTGACGTCTGGAATACGGACCACGGCACTGACGGGCGGTTTCGACTGCTCTGCCATGCGCGCAATTTCAGGTGCCGTACCTACATCTGCAATGAGCCGTGAGCGAGTGGGGCGATGACGTCCGCTCTCACGTATGGCCGCACGAAAGCCGGCCATCTGAAAAACCACCCATAGCAGCCGATCCAGGTTGTTCGGTTCAGGTGTGAGTTTCGCGACCGGAGCGGCGACATCAGTCCCGGTTGCGCGTGGCGGGTCCTGTGGCCTCGGAATGCATGTCAGGGCCCGCCACCTCGAAGGCTCGTTGATTACGGCTTGTTGGCTGGAGCCGGATTTGTCGTCGTTGCCGGAGGCGCAGGGTTTGCCGGCGCAGTGCTCGCAGGAGGCGGAGGAGCCGGGGGGGTCTCGGCCTTCTTCTCGTCTTTGCAGGCCGTGAGCGCGAGCAGGCCGACGAGCGGCAGCAGATAGCGAATACGCATGAGCGGTCCTCCTGTTTGGCCAGAGTAGGCGGTGAGGAACGTCATCCGACCGCTGTTCGATCCAGCGCGCTGGGATCCCGGCCGCGATCCTGATGCCGGTTCATCATGGGTAGCGCTGACATGACCGGCTGGCTTTGGACCGGGCTGATTGAGAGGATCAGCCTGGACCGGAGGAGTTGGGGATGACGCGAGGACAACGGCCGCGCCATCGTTGCCCTGGCGTCCGAGTACGGGCGCTACGGCTATCGCCGCGTTACCGCGCTGCTACAGCCAGCGGGCTGGCGAGAGGCAAGGACTAGGCCCATGGTTCGGCAAGCTCACCATGAGGACATCTGGCGTCGCGAGGGGCTGAAGGTCCCCCGGCCGACATGGGCCGCAGAGGCGCCTCTGGCCGAACGACGGCTCGGGCAAACGCGTGCGGCCGCTCCACCGCAACCACGTGTGGAGCTTCGACTTCGTGCAGGTCCGGACGCACCACGGACAAAGCCTGCGCATCCTGACGCGGATCGACACGCACAGCCGGGCTTGCCTCTGCTCAAAGGTGGCGCGGCACATCCACAGCTTTGGCGTGATCGAGGCGCTGGTCGACGCGATGTGCCTGCACGGCGTCCCGGAGCACATCCGCTGCGATAATGGTCCCGAGATGATCGCGAAAGCGCTACGCAAATGGGTCGCCGAGGCGGGCCCACGGATCCAGTACATCGCGCCAGGACCGCCGTGGGAGAACGGTCACTGCGACGGCTTCAACGGCAAGCTCCGCCACGAGTGACTACGCCAGGAGATCTTCTCCTCGCTGGCCGAGGCGCAGATCGTGAGCGGTCTATGGCAATCCACCTACACCCGTGTCCGACCGCATTCGTCGCTGGGCTATCGGCCGCCCGCGCCTGCCAGCTACCCAGACCTGGCCTTGCGGCTACCCTTGGCCGGGACCATGCACCAGCCTCGCAGCTGGCCCGATCCAAAATACCGGTCAGGTCAAGACTTGATGATTTCACGCCCGCAGGGCGTCGGGTCGGTCTTCAGCTAAAGTTGAGCGCCCCTAACATGCATTAAGTCCAGAGCGCGCGGAAAAAGCTAGATAGCAATGTTGGGCTGCGCGTCGCTCCGTGTCCGGTCCAACGGTTGCTCATCAGGAAGTGCAACGCGCTGGCCCTCTTTCGCGGGTCGAACGATTGGACAACCATCCTCGCTGGGCCCTATTGCTGCTCTTCGTCGTCGGTTGTTCGTCGCTGCCGCGCGCGACCCAGACGGCTGCCTCGTTGGGCATATGCATCTACCCTAAAGGTGTATCCGAATGACGCCGACCACGTCGCAGTTGGAGCCGAAGCTCCTCCTGAAGAGTCTCCGCGCGTTTCGGAAGGGCGACTTCTCGACCCGCCTGCCGCTCGATCTGACAGGCATCGATGGCGAGATCGCGGAAGCGTTCAACGACATCGTCGAGCTGAACCAAGGGCTCGCGCGGGAACTGGACAAAGTCGCGCGGGCGGTGGGCAAGGACGGGCGCATCAATGAGCGCGGCAAGCTGCCGGCGGCAACCGGCGGCTGGAACGACTGCGTCGACTCGGTCAACACGATGATCGGCGACCTCGTTCAGCCGACCACCGAGGTCGCGCGGGTCATCGGGGCGGTGGCCAAGGGCGATCTCGGACAGACCATGCAGCTCGAGATCGAGGGCCGCCCGTTGAGGGGCGAGTTCCTGCGCATCGGCAAAGTGGTCAACACGATGGTGGACCAGCTGAACTCCTTCGCCTCCGAGGTCACCCGCGTCGCCCGCGAGGTCGGCTCAGAGGGCAAGCTCGGTGGTCAGGCCCAAGTCAAGGGAGTGGGCGGCACCTGGAAGGACCTCACGGACAACGTGAATCTGATGGCGGCCAACCTCACCGGGCAGGTGCGCAACATTGCGGAGGTCACGACAGCCGTCGCCAACGGCGACCTGTCCAAGAAAATCACCGTCGACGTGAAGGGCGAGATCCTTGACCTGAAATCGACCATCAACACGATGGTCGATCAGCTCAACTCCTTCGCCTCGGAGGTGACCCGCGTCGCCAAGGAAGTGGGCTCCGAAGGCAAGCTAGGCGGACAGGCTCAGGTGAAGGGCGTCGGGGGTGTCTGGAAGGACCTGACCGACAACGTCAACATGATGGCCGAGAACCTCACCGGCCAGGTGCGCAACATCGCCGAGGTCACGACAGCTGTCGCACGGGGTGATCTTTCCAAAAAGATCACGGTCGACGTCAAAGGCGAGATCCTGGCTTTGAAGTTGACCATCAACACGATGGTGGACCAGCTGAACTCCTTCGCGTCCGAGGTGACTCGCGTGGCCCGCGAGGTCGGCACGGAGGGCAAACTCGGTGGTCAGGCCCAGGTCGAAGGTGTCGGCGGAACCTGGAAGGACCTGACCGACAACGTCAACATGATGGCCGCCAACCTCACCGGTCAGGTGCGCAACATCGCCGACGTGACCACGGCGGTGGCCAACGGCGATCTGTCCAAGAAGATCACCGTCGACGTGCGCGGCGAGATTCTGGAGCTCAAGAACACCATCAACACGATGGTGGATCAGCTCAATTCCTTCGCTTCCGAGGTGACCCGCGTGGCCCGCGAGGTCGGCTCGGAAGGCAAGCTCGGCGGTCAGGCGCAAGTGCGCGGAGTCGCCGGCACCTGGGCCGATCTGACCGACAACGTGAACCTGATGGCCGCCAATCTGACGGGCCAGGTGCGTAACATCGCCGACGTGACCACCGCGGTGGCCAACGGCGACCTCTCCAAGAAGATCACCGTTGACGTGCGCGGCGAGATCTTGGAGCTCAAGAACACCATCAACACGATGGTGGATCAGCTCAATTCCTTCGCTTCCGAGGTGACTCGCGTCGCGAAGGAAGTCGGCTCGGAGGGCAAGCTCGGCGGACAGGCCCGCGTCGAAGGCGTGGCGGGCACCTGGGCCGATCTGACCGACAACGTGAACCTGATGGCGGCCAATCTGACGGGTCAGGTGCGCAACATCGCCGACGTGACCACGGCGGTGGCCAACGGCGACCTGTCCAAGAAGATCACCGTCGACGTGAAGGGCGAGATCCTGGAGCTCAAGTCGACCATCAACACGATGGTGGACCAGCTCAATTCCTTCGCCTCCGAGGTCACCCGCGTCGCCCGCGAGGTCGGCACGGAGGGTAAGCTCGGCGGTCAGGCGCAGGTCAAGGGCGTCGGGGGCGTGTGGAAAGGCCTGACCGACAACGTCAACATGATGGCCGCCAACCTCACCGGTCAGGTCCGCAACATCGCGGAGGTCACGACAGCTGTCGCCAACGGCGATCTCTCCAAGAAGATCACCGTCGCTGTCGAGGGGGAGATCCTGGAGCTCAAGTCGACCATCAACACGATGGTGGATCAGCTGAATTCCTTCGCCTCGGAGGTGGTCCGCGTCGCCCGCGAAGTCGGCATTGAGGGCAAGCTTGGTGGCCAAGCCCAGGTCCGCGGCGTCGGCGGGACCTGGAAGGACCTCACCGACAACGTCAACATGATGGCGGCCAATTTGACGGGTCAGGTGCGCAACATCGCCGACGTGACCACGGCGGTGGCCAACGGCGACCTGTCCAAGAAGATCACCGTCGACGTGAAGGGCGAGATCCTGGAGCTCAAGTCGACCATCAACACGATGGTGGATCAGCTCAATTCCTTCGCCTCCGAGGTGACCCGCGTCGCCCGCGAGGTCGGCTCGGAGGGCAAGCTCGGCGGACAGGCGCAGGTCCGCGGCGTCGGCGGAACCTGGAAGGACCTCACCGACAACGTCAACATGATGGCGGCCAACCTCACCGGGCAGGTGCGCGGCATCGCGGACGTCGTCACCGCGGTGGCGCAGGGCGACCTCAAGCGGAAGCTCTCGGTCGACGCGAAGGGCGAGATCGCCGCCCTAGCCGACACCGTCAACGAGATGATCGAGACGCTCGCCACCTTTGCCGATCAGGTCACCAACGTCGCCCGTGAGGTGGGTGTCGAGGGCAAGCTCGGCGGTCAGGCCCGGGTGCCGGGTGCCGCGGGCCTGTGGCGGGATCTAACGGACAACGTGAACCAGCTCGCGGCGAACCTGACGACCCAGGTGCGCGCCATCGCCGAAGTGGCGACCGCCGTGACGAAGGGCGATCTCGCGCGCTCGATCTCGGTCGAGGCCTCCGGCGAGGTCGCCTCGCTGAAGGACAACATCAACGAGATGATCCGCAACCTGCGGGACACGACCCTCAAGAACGCCGAGCAGGATTGGCTGAAGACCAACCTCGCCAAGTTCACCCGCATGCTGCAGGGCGAGCGCGACCTCGCCACCGTGTCGAACCTGATCCTGTCCGAGATCGCATCGCTCGTGAACGCCCAGCGTGGCGTGTTCTACATGGTGGAGGATGAGGGCGGAGAGCCCGTTCTGGATCTGATGGCGAGCTACGCCTTCACGGAGCGCAAGAACCTCTCGAACCGGTACCGCCTGCGCCAGGGTCTCGTGGGCCAATGCGCCTTCGAGAAGAAGCGCATCCTCCTCACCCATGTGCCCGGCGACTACATCACGATCGGCTCGGCCCTCGGCGAGGCGCCGCCGCTCAACATCATCGTGCTCCCCGTCCTGTTCGAGCAGGAAGTCCGGGCGGTCATCGAGTTGGCCTCGTTCAACCGGTTCAGCGAGACGCATCAATCCTTCCTCGACCAACTGACGGAGTCGATCGGCATCGTGCTGAACACGATCGCCGCCAACATGCGGACCGAAGGCCTGCTCAAGCAGTCGCAGTTGCTGACCGGCGAATTGCAGAGCCGGCAGGAAGAGCTGAAGAAGACCAACGACCGCCTGGAGCTCCAGGCCGCCTCGCTGCAGCAATCCGAAGATCTTCTGAAGAGCCAGCGCGAGCGTCTGCAGCAGACCAACGAGGAGCTGGAGGAGAAGGCCCGACTCCTTGAGATCCAGAAGCGCGAGGTCGAAGGCAAGAACCGCGAGGTTTCCGTCGCCAAGACAGCCCTGGAGGAGAAGGCCGAGCAGCTGAGCCTGACCTCGCGCTACAAGTCGCAGTTCCTGGCCAATATGAGTCACGAATTGCGCACGCCGCTCAACAGCCTCTTGATCCTCTCGAAACTTCTCTCCGACAACCGGGACGGGAACCTCACCGACAAGCAGCGGGAATTCGCCAAGACCATCAATGCGGCCGGGACCGACCTCCTGTCGCTCATCAACGACATCCTCGATCTCTCCAAGATCGAGTCCGGCACCGTATCGCTCGAGATCGGCGACGTGGCGCTGCAGGACCTTGTCGAGAACCTCAACAGGACCTTCCGGCAGCTCGCCGAGGAGCGTCACCTCGCATTCGTCATCGATGTCGAGCCGAGCCTGCCGCGCGCGGTGCGCACGGATTCGAAACGCCTGCAGCAGGTTCTCCGGAACCTTCTCTCCAACGCCTTCAAGTTCACTGAGACGGGCAGCGTTTCCCTGAGGATCGGCTCCGCGGAGGGCTCACCGCTGCGCGCCGGGAGCCAGTGGATGGCCCTGTCCGTTACGGACACCGGCATCGGCATTGCCGAGGACAAGCAGCGGATCATCTTCGAGGCGTTTCAGCAGGCCGACGGAACCACGAGCCGCAAGTACGGTGGCACCGGCCTCGGCTTGGCGATCAGCCGCGAGATTGCCCGTCTGCTGGGCGGCGAGATCGTGGTCGAGAGCCGCGTCGGTTCGGGCAGCACCTTCACCCTGTTCCTGCCCTTCGAACCGCCTGTGCAGACGGTCCCTGCGCGTGGGGCGGAGACATCCGAGGGGAACGGAACGTCGGCGCTGATGGGCCGGCAGCCGAACGCCGCGATGGCGCTCTCGGCCTCAGCAGATGACCGCCACGCCGTACACCCGGGCGACCATATCGTGCTCATCGTGGAGGACGACGCGATGTTCGCCTCGGTGTTGCTGGAGCTTGCGCGCGAGCGCGGGTTCAAGGGCCTGATCGCGCAGGACGGCGCGGGCGCGCTGAGTCTCGCCCACCGCTTCAAGCCGCATGCCATTACCCTCGACATCGGCCTGCCCGACATGGACGGCTGGGCGTTGCTCGACCTCCTCAAGAACGATCCGCGCACCCGGCACATTCCGATCCACGTCATCTCGGTCAATGACGAGAAGAAGCGCGGCCTGCGCGCGGGTGCGTTCGGCTTCCTGGAGAAGCCCGTGGAGCGCGAGGGCCTGATGCGGGCCCTTGAGCGCTCGAAGGAGTTCATCACCCGGCCGGTGCGTAACCTCCTGCTCGTCGAGGACGACGAGAACCAGCGCGCCAGCATCACGGCGCTCCTCAGCGAGGAAGACGTCAAGATCTTCGGTGTCGGCACGGCCGCGGCCGCGTTGGAAGCTCTGACCGGCGGCCGGTTCGACTGCGCGATCATCGATCTCGGCTTGCCCGATATCGGTGGTTCCGAGCTGATCGAGCGGATCCGCGCTTCCCGGGACGGAGAGGAGCTGCCGATCATCGTCTATACAGGCCGAGAGCTCACGGCCGGCGAGGAGCAGCAGCTCAGGCACACCGCTTCGACGGTCATCCTCAAGGACACGCGCTCGTCCGAGCGGCTGCTCGACGAGACCGCGCTGTTCCTGCATCGCGCCATCGCCAACGTTCCGGCCGACGAGCAGATCCTCGTGGAGCGGAAGGACGTGGCGTCTCTCCAGGGGTGCCGCGTCATCCTGGTCGACGACGACCTGCGCAACATCTTCTCGCTCACGAGCGCCCTTGAGCAGCATGGGCTGGAGGTCCTGTTCGCGGAGAACGGACAGGACGGCATCGCGCTGCTCAAGACCAACCCGAACATCGACGCGATGTTGATCGACATCATGATGCCCGGGATGGACGGCTACGAGACGATGCGCGCAATCCGGGCTCAGCCCGCCTTCCGAAGCTTGCCGCTCATCGCGGTGACCGCGAAGGCCATGAAAGGCGACCGCGAAAAGTGCCTTGAGGCGGGCGCGTCCGATTACGTCTCGAAGCCGATCGACATGGACCAGCTCCTCGCCGTGCTGCGCGTGCAATTGGCGAGGCGTGGTGAGGTCTTAAACGGCGCCGCGCCGGTTCGCGGCGGCGCACAGGACCTTGAACGGCAAACACAATGACGGACCGACTGGATTTCCATCCGACTGGTACAGGTGCTGCCGCCGAACAGCTCGCCGCGCTCGCCGATCCGGATACAATCCGAACGAAGATCCTGGTTGTCGATGACGACCAACGCAATCTGCTGGCCGCCTCAGAGATCCTCGCCAATCCGACGGTGGATCTTGTCCTGGCAAACTCACCGGAGGAGGCCCTGCGCCGGGCCCTCCGGGATGACTTCGCCGTGATCCTGCTCGACGTGCAGATGCCGCGCATGGATGGCTATGAGGTGGCCGCGCTCATCCGCAGCCGCTCGCGCACGTCTCGTGTCCCGATCCTGTTTCTCACGGCGCACAACAAAGACGACATGCACATCTTCCGCGGCTACTCCGCGGGAGCGGTGGACTATGTGTTCAAGCCCATCCAGCCTCTCGTCCTGAAATCGAAGGTCGACGTCTTCGTCGACCTGTATCGCAAGACCGAGGAGATCAAGCGCAAGGCGGCGGCCGAGAAGCAGCTGCTCCTGGAGAACCTGCGCGTGCGCGGAGAGAAACTGGAAGCCGAACAGGCGCTGCGCAGGCAGGCGGAGCATCAGGCCGCCGTGCTGCGCGGCCTTCCCATCGCGCTCTACACCTCACCGCTCGGCTTGGAAGACCGGCGGCTTCACTTCACGAACGACAGCATCGAGCGCATCACGGGCTTCTCGCGCGAGGCCTTTGTCGAATCCAGCCTTTGGGAGTCTCGCCTCGAAGCGGACGACCGGGAGCGCGTTTTGGCAGATCTGCGGACCGTGTCGAAGGCCGGCGCAGTGGCTCTGGAGTATCGCTGGCGGAACGCAGACGGCACAGAGCGGCACATCCTCGACCAGATCGCCGTCAACCGGGATGACAGCGGCACAGCGATCGAACTTTTCGGGATGTGGTTCGACGTAACCGAGCGCAAGGAGCTTGAGCTCAGCTTGCAGCACGCCTCCAAGCTTGAGGCAGTCGGCCGCCTGACCGGCGGGATCGCCCACGATTTCAACAACATGTTGAGCATCGTGATCGGCAATCTCGACCTGATGAAAGGCTCGCTTCAGGGCAACGAGAAAGCGCTCCGCCGCGTCGAAAGTGCTATCGACGGGGCGCATCGCTGTGCAGAGCTCACCAGCCGGCTGCTGGCCTTCTCCCGGCGCTCTCCTCTGCAGCCGAGAGCGTTGGACTTCACGAGCTTCATCCCTGGTCTGATCAAGCTTCTTGAGCGGACGCTCGGCGAGCGGATCACGATCTCCGCGAACGTGGAGGAGAACCTGCCGGAGGTCTGTGTCGATCACGCGCAATTCGAGGCCGCCCTCATCAATCTTGCTGTGAATGCACGGGATGCGATGCCGGACGGAGGCACGTTGGACATCTGCATCCAGCGTCGCGACGCTCCTGCGCCGGGATACGTCGAAGGCTCGTGCTCCGTCGAGATTGCGGTTTCGGACTCGGGCACCGGGATGCCACCCACGATCCTCGCCCGGGTATTCGAGCCCTTCTTCACAACGAAGGAGGCTGGCAAGGGCACCGGCCTCGGTCTCAGCATGGTCTACGGCTTCGTGCAGCAGAGTGGTGGAACTATCTCTGTCGACAGCAGCCCTGACCACGGCACCCGATTTGTCATCACATTGCCTGCGCTTCTCAGGCGGAGCTCCACGTCGGAGGAAATCGATCCGGCGACGACTGCCGGAGCTCCGCATCCGGTGAACGGCGCCGGCAAGGCCGTGCTCGTCGTCGAGGATGACGCCGAAGTTCGATCTACCGTTGTCTCAACCTTTGAGGCGCTTGCGTTCCGGGTCATCAGTGCACGGGACGGAAGCGAGGCTTTGCGCCTCCTGCAGATGGAGACTGACATCGCCCTCGTCTTCAGCGACGTTAATATGCCAGGCGCAACGAACGGCATTGACCTCGGACACACCATCCGTCAGCGATGGCCGCAAATGCCAATCTTGCTGACCTCCGGCTATCTCCGGGAAGATCAGGACATCAATGGCTTCGAGTTGCTGCAGAAGCCGTACCGCGCGAGCGATTTGGTTGAGGTTTTGCGAAATCTGCTTCGAAGCTCTTGTGGGGGGACGACTCTGGATGGCCGATTGACCGCTATCGAGTGAATATGGAGGGATGCTGGATTGCGATGTCCTGTGTGGATGGCTCCCGTATTGCAAGTGGCGCATTGAGCTTCTGACGCGTCGGTCCTGTGCAGTCTTGTGTCCGGCCTGTTGATGCAGTCGTTCATGTTGACTGCTGGCCCTGATGGTGTCCGCGAACTGGGTCCCACTCTGCTTTGCGGGCTATGACGCCCTGGACATTACGCGGGGGACCCTCACAGATGGCGGCGCGCCGGCGATGCTCACGCCGATGTCCGCCTCTTCACGGGGGTGGCGCATGTGCCGCGTGCCGTCGCGCAGATAGCGGTTGATCGCTCCATCGGAGCCGAGGCCGATCCGGTCGAACAACCGATCGAAGTAATTCAGCTTCAGGCTGGCGAGAACGATGCCGCCGAAGGAGCCGTCCGACTTGTCGATGCGACGGCTGAGGACGGCGATACGCGAACCGAGAAGCCCGGGAGTACAGGGGCCTGCTGATATGCAGCCCGAGGTCGGCGCGCGCCTTGTGCGCTTGGAAGTAATCCCGGTCGGCGTTGTTCAATCTGCGCGCCGGGACCGCGCCGGCATCGATGACGCTGTCGCCATTCTCGTCGAGCACCAGCATCACGCGGAGGTAGCGCGCCGTCGCCGCGCGGTCGAACAGGACGAGCTGGCGCATCGCGGGCTCGAGGTCGCGCACGCCGGCGACCTTGAGGTTGCCGACGACGGCCTGCAGGGAGAGGTCGATGATCTCGACGTCGCGGGCGATGTCGCGCTCGATGACCTGAAGCAGGTTGGCCGAGGTCTGCTCGGCCGTGTTCCAGGCGTCGCGCCGCAGGTCGAGCAGCATCAGGGTGGACACGAGGAGCATGCCGAGCGGCGCCAGCACGCCGAGCGCCATCTAGGCGCTCTTAGGCCTGATCACAGCTCAAGAACCACCGACTACGTCACCCCTGCCCATTCATCCCTTCACCGCAGCGTTTTCGTCTCGCGTTGCTGTTCTGTGACAGGCAGGCGCCCGTTTGCGCGTCTAGTCATCGTTGTGCGCATCAGTCGAGGAACGCCGCAGGGTGATGATCGGGCACGCTCTGCTGGCGAGATGCATCGCGCAATCCGCCATCGCCATGTTGCTGACCTCGAGCCTCGCGGCGGCCCCTGGGCTCGCCGAGGAGCCGAAGGAGGACAAGGCGAAATCCTCGTCGAACAGCGGCAGCTCGGGCGGGAAGCGCGGCAAAACCGACGGGCAGAAGGATGTCGATACGGAGCACCTGTTCGGCTTCACCGAAGGCTCTGACACTGGCGAGAAGGGGGAGCAGGAGGTCCTGGTCGACACCATCTCGCGCTTCAGCAAGCGCCGTGATGGTCCGGGCCCTTCCACCTACCGCGTACTCGACACGCGGTTCTCCTACCAGTTCAACCCCGCTGACCGGTTCAGCGTCGAGCTGAGCGCCTTCGGCAATCTCCGCCGGCAACGCAACATCGCGGACTTGGACGACAAGGCATTCGGCACCTTCGACGGTGCCTCGGCGGAGCTGAAGTACCAGTTCCTGAAAGGATCGGCCGAGCAGCCACTGGGCTTCGCTATCGAGCTGCGCCCGCGCTTCACGCGGATCCTGCCCGTCGAGGGCAATGGCGCGAACGTGTTCGACATGGAAAGCCTCATCCAGCTCGATGTGCAGCTTGTGCCCGGCAGCGTATGGTACGGCAGCAACATCAGCTTCGAGCCTGCGGCCGGGCGCCAGCGGGGCACCGCGGGCCGGGGCTACCGATCCTCGACCTTCCTCTGGTCAAACGCAGTGGTTGGGCAGGTGACGGAAGGGACTTTCGTGGGCCCGGAGGTGCGCTACTTGCGCGGCTACGACGGCGTTTTCCTAAATCGGCTGGAGAGCGCGGCAGTGCTCATCGGCCCTGTCCTGCATCACCGGTTCACCGAGAAGATCTGGCTGACCGTGGCGTACGCGGCTCAAGCGTGGGGGCGCGACACCGATCCGGCCTATGCCCGGCGCGGCCTTGGCCTGACACAGTTCGAGCGCCAAAACTTACGCGTGAAGTTCGGCATGGAATTCTAAGCGGTAACAACGACCTCGCCCGCGAACCGTTCTGAGCCCTCGCACCACAGTTGGCGCCGTCGTGGGGAGCAAACGCTCTAAACTCCGAACCGGTCGCCCTTGGCAGGCGGCGCGCGCTCCTCAGCGTTGAGTCCGAGAAATGCATCTTCCCAGAACCGCTCAAGCATTTTGGCTCCGGCCGCGACTTCTCGGTTCGGCTGCGCTTTGCTTGGCATTAAGCCTGATCCTGCCGGTCCCATCGGTTTGGACGAGGCTCCTAATCGGCTGGTGTGTCGGCGTAGTCAGCTATGTGGCGCTGGTCGTCTTTCAGCTGACGCGCGGATCGAGTGAAGCGCTCCGCCGCGAAGCATCCCGCCTCGATGATAGCGCGTTCACGATCTCCCTGTTTGCAGTTCTTGCCGCTGCTGCGAGCTGCGGGGCTGTGGCAATGTTGCTGTTCGGCCAGGATGAGCAGGATGTATATCGAATCCCTCATATTGTGCTCTCGGCCCTGACGCTGCTCTGCGCATGGGCCTTCGTGCAGGTGGTCTTCACCACCCACTACGCGCACGTCTACTATGGCGAAGAGGGCGGCAAGCCTCGTGGTGGCTTGGATTTCAACGGCGACGACCATCCGGATTTTTGGGATTTCTTCTATTTTTCCGTAACGATTGGAGCGACATCGCAGACATCCGACACTGACATCACTGCAAAGCAAATGCGTAGGATCGCAACCCTGCAGACGCTCTACGCCTACTTCTTCAACACGAGCCTCCTGGCGTTAGCGGTGAACATGGCCGCTGGCCTTGCTCAGCATTGAAATAGACGACGGATACACCGCACGAATTCTGCTTGGCCATACCAAGTTTGAGAGGACAGTTCGTTATCCCGGCGTCGACGATGCGCCTGTGCTGGCACAAGGCACTGCGATCTGAGTGTCCGGCGTCTCGGCTGCAGCGTCGAGAGGCTTCGGAACCAGCCTGACGGTAATGCGCCCGTCCCGGTCATTCGATGGGTGCAGGACAAGGTCTCAGAAGCGGCCATCAGGTTCCCGATCGCCATCGATAGCCCCATCTCGCGCGGGCGCCGCCAGGGAGGCCCTGCGCACCGAGAAACTCAAGAACTGCGACCACCTGCTCGCGCTGGCCGACAAGTTCCAGGCCGAGAGCGCCGCCTGCCTGGTTCGCGCGAAGTAGGTGGAGGCCGATTGCGGCCGCGACCCGGTCCAGCTGAACAAGGTCGAGGACCAACTCGATCACTTTCGGGTCGAGGAATTCTTGGACCGCGCCATGCGCGAGATCTCCGAAATCGTACCCGAACTCCGGCCCTGGACCATACGCGGCGCAGAGCTCCGCACGGAGCCGCTCACCCGCGCCACTCCCAAGTAGAAGATGGACTTGCGCCCAGGTCGTCGCGCCACCGCGCGGGGGAACGCCGCACGGAACCGCTCCACCATCATCCGGTCATACGGGAACGCCGCCCTTGCCCCAGGCACACCGTCGCTCCAGGCGGATGAAGCGCAAGTTCCGGCGAGAGCCACCAGTTCCCGCGTCGCCTGCCTCGATGTCTCGGGGACCGAATGGCGCGGCGCGGGTTGCCCGTCAGGAGTGCGCATCCGCGGGTCCTGATGGCGGTCTACCACTTCGACTTATGCGCGCGAGGGCGCCTGGAGGCTGACGAAGACGGGCTCGAACCGGCGAGCGCCGAGGAGGCCTACCTGGAGGCATGCGCCGCCATCCCGCCACTGGCGGCCGAGCTGCCAAGCGTCGGCGACCATCCCAGGCGGTACAATTTCGTCGTGACGAACGAAGTAGGGCAGGTCCTGTTCGAGATCTCGTTCCGCGAGATCCTCGACCGGTAACGCCCGGGGAACCGCTTCGAACCCGGTGCCATCAGCCCTCGACGGCGGCGGAACGCTTAAGGCCGGGTTGCGGCTCGGCCGCCCGCGCGTCGGACGCTTGGGGGAAGGTCACCGAGACGACGGTGCCGGGCCGACCCTCATCGGGCTCGACAGTGAGCTGCCCGCCGAGTTGCTGCGCCATCGATTGGACCAGGCGGCGGCCAATGCCTCCGGCGCGGGGCGCCCGCTCCGGGTCGAAGCCGATGCCATCG
Source organism: Methylobacterium sp. UNC378MF (assembly GCF_900103195.1). Lineage (GTDB taxonomy): Bacteria > Pseudomonadota > Alphaproteobacteria > Rhizobiales > Beijerinckiaceae > Methylobacterium. Next base: position 29,990 of record NZ_FMWU01000003.1, read on the forward strand.
TCCTTCACACGCAGCAGGAACTCCGGCCCTCGGCGCACAAAGGACACGCTCACGGTGCCAGAGCGCTCATCGGGGAAGGCGTACTTCAGCGCGTTGGTCACCGCCTCGTTGATGATCAGGCCGACGGCCACCGCTTGATCGTGCGGGAGCGGGTGGGGCTCGGCCCTGACCTCCACCGCGACGGGGCGCAGGTCCACGAGTGAGGCCTGCAGGTCGGCGCAGAGCTCTTCGATGAACTCCCGCGTGTTCACCTCCGCGGCGGCGCCGGGCCCGATGCGTAGCCGGTCGTGCACGCGGGCCATGACCTGGACCCGGTTGGTCGTGTTGACGAGCATGGTCTTGGCCGCACCGTCGCCAATCCGACGCTCCTGCGTGCGAAGCAGGGAGGCGACGATGGTGAGATCGTTCTTGAAGCGGTGGACGGCCTCACGCAGGAACAGGTCCTTCTGCTCCTCCGCCGCGCACGCCCGCTGCTCGGCCGCACGGGCCTCGTGTTCGGCACACCGGGTCCGGTGGAGTAACCTGCGCAGCTCCTCGACCAGGGCCGCCAGGAAGAGGCTGAAGATCAAAAACGCCAACCAGGCGAACTGGTCGCGCGGTTGCGCGATCCAGAAGCTGTCCCAAGGCTCGAGGCGCAGCGTGACCAAGACGGCCGCGGCGACCGCCGCGACGTAGCCGGCCCGATGGTTGAACAGGACTGCCGACAGGAACACGGCCGGGAAATAGAAGAAGAACGGGTAGACCTGCATCGACGGCCATGTCCATCGGCCAGCGGCGTAGGCCACTCCGACAATGACAAGGGCGGCCAGATAGCCAACCCAGCGCGACCGCCGGTGCAGCATCTGCTCAGTGATGAGCCCCCACATCGGTTCCGCGCCATAGTCCCCGGCGGCGCAAGCGCAGCCGCCAAGCCAGAATACTGAGAGCTTGGGCGCATGGCCAGCACAGCAATCAAGGCGCAGGCCGGCAGATGCCTAAGCCGACATCACCGCGCCGTAGGACGCGTAGGCCCAGCGTACGAGAGTTCGGTCAGGACCAGGCGAAGAAGCGTGTCGTCACCGTGAGGCTTCGGCCGGTTCCAGACACTCGGAGGCAGCGCATGCGCGAAATCTCCGCGTAACCCGAAGGCGATGATGACAGGCACTGCCCGCCACCGTTCGTGAACGACGTGGGCGAGCGCCAGGCCATCCTTATCGCCCCGATTGCCTCTTCGGCGGAGCGTGCGCACCGCTGGGGTCGTTCCGGCCGTCGCCTCGCTCATGCTGCTGCTCGGGCTCTGGCAGGTACACCCGGCGCTGCGGCGGCGGCGCCACGGCAAAGCGGGGTGAGGGGTTCACCCGACGGCCGCTTGCCGCGCCCGACGTCGCGGTGCTTACCAAGGTCGAGGCCTTGCGGCACGCCGCCGCGTTGTGTGACCTGATCCTACAGGCCACAGCCCCTCATGCCCGTCCGCAAATCCGTCACCATCTCGCTCAGCCCGGAGCTGCTCGCCGTCGCCGAGCAGCTGCTCGCGTCGGGCCGTTACGGCAACATGAGCGAGGTGATGCGCACGGCCCTTCGGCTTCTCGAAGAGCGCGAACTCGCTTTCAAGGCCCACCGCGAAACCAGATCTGCGCCGGGCGAGGCCTGAACCGGTGAGCGACAGCCTGGCTTTCTTAGCGGGTGGCGGCGAGGCCGCCCGCATGATCCGCGAGCGCGATTGGTCGAACCACCGGCTCGGGCCACCCCATACTTGGCCGGCAGAGCTTCGCACAGCACTCAGCCTGGTGCTGAACTCGCCGGAATCCATGCTCTTGGCCTGGGGCCCGGACCTCACATTCTTCTTCAACGACACCTATGCGCCCCTGCTCGGGCCACGGCGGCCCTGGGCCATGGGCGAGCGCTTCGACGTGGTCTGGGCCGACGCGTGGGACCAAGCCAAGCCCATCATCGATGACGCCTTCGCGGGCCGAAGCTCGCGCTTCAACGACCTGCCGTGGAAGCTCGACACCGACCGCGGTCCGGCCGAGACCTGGTTCTCGTTCTCCTACTCGCGCGTGCTCGACGGCGAGGGTCGAATCGCGGGCCTCTTCGTCTTCACCAACGAGACCACCGCGCGGGTCCTAGCCGACCGGGCCCTCCGCGAGAGCGAAGAGCACTTCCGCCAGACGGTCGAGCTGAACCCGCAGGTGCCTTGGACCTGTGACCCGCAAGGCAACATCACCTCTCACTCGCACCGCTGGCTCGAGCTTACTGGCCAGGCACCGGGCGAGCCGGACGGCACCGGCTGGACCAAGGCGCTCCACCCCGAAGACCTGGGGCCGACGGCGGCCGTGTTCGCGGAACGCCTGGCGTCGGGCGAGCCCGTGGATGTCGATTACCGCATCCGCATCGCCGCCACCGGCGAGTACCGCTGGCAGCGTGCCCGCGCCTACCCGCGCCGTGACGAGGCCGGCACGGTCATCCGTTGGTACGGCGTCGTCGAGGACGTGCACGACCGCAGGCTTGCCGAGGCGGCCCTGCGCGCGAGCGAGGCCGAGATGCGCCTCGTCGCCGACGCGTTGCCCCTGCTGGTCTCCTTCGTCGATCGCTCCCTGACCTACCGCTTCGCGAACCATGCCTACCGCGACTGGTTCGACCGCGCGCCTGAGGAAGTGGTCGGCCGAACCATCCCCGATCTGGTCGATGAGGCGGGCTTCCGGGCTCGCTTGCCCCACATCGAGCGGGCGCTCGCCGGTTCGCCGGTTCGCCTGGACCTAGCTTGGCCGTGGCCGGACGGAAGGCGCCGCATCGCCGACATCCGCTACGAGCCGCGCCGCGACGCCAGGGGCGCGGTCGACGGCTTCTACGTGTTCGTCCAGGACGTCACCGCCCAGCGCGACGCCGAGGCGGGGCTGGCCGCCGAGCGAGACCGCCTCTGGGATCTCAGCGAGGACCTACTCGTCAACGCCGACTACGAGGGTCGGCTCCTTCGGGTGAGTCCGTCATGGACCGTTCTGCTCGGCCATGACGAGGAGACGCTGCTGACCCGGCCATATGCCGAGATCGTCCACCCCGACGACTTTCCCGTCGTGATGGAGGCGCTGCTCGACATGCGGACGACGGGCCGGCCAGTCCGGTTCGAGGACCGGGTGAAGGCCGCCGACGGGACTTGGCGCTGGATCGCCTGGAAGCTGGCGCCGGAGCCTGGCGGCGAGCGGCTGACGGGCATCGGTCGCGATGTCACCGCCGAGAAGGAGGCTGCGGAGGAGCGCGCCCGCCTCGAAGAACAGCTGCGGCAGGCGCAGAAGATGGAGGCGGTCGGCCAGCTGACCGGCGGCCTGGCACATGACTTCAACAACCTGCTCGCCGGCATCTCCGGCTCGTTGGAGCTGATGCAGACCCGGATGAGCCAGGGCCGCCTGACCGACCTTGACCGCTACATGACGGCGGCGCAGGGTGCCTCGAAGCGCGCCGCCGCGCTCACCCACCGCCTGCTCGCCTTCTCGCGGCGCCAGACCCTCGACCCGAAGCCCACCGACGTGAACGCCCTCGTCCAGGGCATGGAGGAGCTGATCCAGCGCACGGTCGGTCCTGCCATCGAGGTCGAGGTGGTCGGCGCCTCCGGCCTGTGGCCGGCGCTGGTCGACCCGCACCAGCTTGAGAACGCGCTGCTGAACCTCTGCATCAACGCACGCGACGCGATGCCGGAGCTTGGCCGTATCACCGTCGAGACGGCCAACAGGTGGCTCGACACCTACGCGGCCAGGAAGCACGATATCCCGGCGGGACAGTACCTGTCGCTCTGCGTGACCGACACAGGGACCGGTATGACTCCGGACGTCATCGCCAAGGCGTTCGACCCGTTCTTCACGACCAAGCCCATCGGGCAGGGCACCGGCCTCGGGCTGAGCATGATCTACGGCTTTGCCAAGCAGTCGGGCGGGCAGGTGCGCATCTATTCCGAAATCGGCGAGGGCACGACCGTCTGCATCTACCTGCCGCGCCACCGCGGTGCATTGGACGAAGACGACTCGCTGGCGGGTTTTGGGGAGGTGCAGCGTGCCGAGCAGGGCGAGACGGTCCTGGTGGTCGACGACGAGCCGACCGTGCGCATGCTGGTGACCGAGGTGCTGGAGGATCTGGGCTACACGGCCATCGAAGCGGCCGACAGCGCCTCGGGGCTGAAGGTGCTGCAATCGGACGTGCGTATCGACCTGCTGATCACCGACGTGGGGTTGCCCGGTGGCATGAACGGGCGGCAGATGGCCGATGCCGGCCGCGAGCGCCGTCCCGACCTGAAGGTGCTTTTCATCACCGGCTACGCCGAGAACGCGATGGTCGGCAACGGCCACCTGGAGCCCGGCATGGCCGTGCTGACCAAGCCCTTCGCGGTCGAGACACTGGGCGTGCGCATCCGCGAGATGATCGCGCATGGCTGACGCCGAACGGCCAAGCCTGCCCGAGGCGGCGCCCTCCCGGTCGATGAGGGCCGCGGCGCGGGCCCGGCGGATCGCGCGGGCCTGCGGCATCATCGGCGCGGGCGTGTCCCTGATCGTCCTCGCCGGCTGGTGGCTCGACGTGCCAGCGATGCGTCGCCTTATCCCCGGTCAGCCGCCGATGGTCGTGCTCACCGCGCTCGGCACCCTCCTGCTCGGGGGAGCCTTGCTGTTCGCGGCCCGGCGCGACGGCGCGCGGGCGAGCCGTCGCGCCGGTCGGGGCCTTGCCGGCGCGGCCGCGGCCGTCGCGCTCGGCGGGGGCCTGCAATACGCCCTGCAGGGAAGCTTCCGCCCAGACGACTTGGTCCAGCGGCTTGTGTTCGCGCCGCTGGCACCCGGCAGCGGCATGGCCCTGGCGACCGCCGTCGGCCTCGTCGGCGCTGCCTCGGGCCTCATCCTCCAAGATGCCCGGAGCCGTCGCCTCCGTCGCATCGGCACCGCCGCGGCCATGCTCGCCTTCGTCGTCGCGGCGGTTGGCGGCCTCGGCTACGCATACGGCCTCGGCGCCTTCCACCAGAGTGGCCCGTTCTCCCGCATGGCGCTTCTCACCGCGCTGACACTCGGCACGCTGTCACTCGGGGTGCTCCTCAGCCGCCCCAACCGGCCGTGGGTGGCGACCGCGCTCGGCGGGGGCGAGGCCGGGCCCATGACCCGCCACCTGCTGCCGGCGACCGTGGTCGCGCCGCTGGTGCTCGGCCTGCTGCAACTCCATGCCGTCCGTGCAGGCCTGCTGGAGGCCGAGACCGGGACGGCCCTCCTCGTCATCGTCCTGGCGCTCTGGCTTGCAGCCCTGACCACCCGGCTGGCCCGGAATGTCGAGCGACGCGCCGTGGCCGACCGGCATCTCCGCGACGCCCTGCAGGGCATGAAAGAGACCCTTGAGCGTCGGGTCGAGGAGAGGACCCGCGAACTCGCCGAGGCGCAGGACGCGCTGGTTCAGGCCCAGAAGATGGAGGCCATCGGGCAACTGACGGGAGGCGTGGCGCACGATTTCAACAACCTGCTCACCATCATCCGTTCGTCCATCGACTTCCTGCGCCGGCCCGAGCTCTCGGCAGAGCGCCGCGCCCGCTACATGGATGCGGTCTCCGACACGGTGGAGCGGGCGGCGAAGCTGACCGCGCAGCTTCTCGCCTTCGCCCGGCGCCAGGCGCTCAGGCCGGAGGTGTTCGACGCCGGCGAGCGCCTCGCGGCCGTGGCCGCCATGCTCGATTCCCTCACGGGCGCGCGCATCCGCATCGTGACGGAGAAGCCCGAAACCCCCTGCTTCGTGCGGGCCGACGCCAGCCAATTCGAGACCGCGCTGGTGAACCTCGCGGTGAATGCGCGCGACGCCATGGGGGGCGAGGGCACGCTGACCATCGCGTTGACTTGCAACCGCCAGAAGCCGACGATCCGCGGCCACGCCGCCTCGGCGAACCGTTTCGTGGTGGTGGCAGTCACGGACACGGGTTCCGGCATCGCGCCGGACCAGCTCGGGCGGATCTTCGAGCCGTTCTTCACCACCAAGGAGGTGGGCAAGGGCACCGGGTTGGGGCTCAGCCAGGTCCTCGGCTTCGCCAAGCAGTCCGGCGGCGACGTCGACGTGGCGAGTGTCCTCGGGCGCGGTACCAGCTTCACGCTCTACCTGCCCCAGGCGGACGCGGACGAGGGCGCGGCGAGGGACGCAGTCGAGCCGGAGGGCGTGCCGGTCGAGGATGCCGACGAGTGCATCCTGGTGGTGGAGGACAACGTCGAGATCGGTCGCTTCTGCACGCAGATCCTGCACGATCTCGGCTACGGCACCGTCCTGACCCAGACCGCGGAGGCAGCGCTCGCCGAGATCGAGGCGGTGCCCTTCCGCTTCGACGCGGTCTTCTCGGACGTGGTGATGCCCGGCATGGGCGGAATTGAGCTCGCAAAGACGCTGCGGGAGCTGCATCCTGAGATGCCGGTGATCCTGACATCCGGCTACAGCCACGTGCTGGCGCAGGACGAAGTCCACGGGTTCGAGCTCGTGCGCAAGCCCTACTCAGCCGAGCAGGTCGGCAAGGTCCTGCGGACTGCCATCACGCGCATGCCGAAGGTTCGAGCAGCCCCCTCGGAGGCGTAGGCCCCGAAAGTCGGCACAGGGGCGCCGCCGTCAGCTGCGCGGTGGTCTGATCCCGAGGGCCCGAATGATGCCGTAGGTCGCCACCGCCGAGGCAAGGGACAAGCCGCCGACAGACAGGAAGCCGTGCGGATCCTCGGCAAACGGCAGACCCTTCACGTTCATGCCGAACAGCCCAGTGAGGAAGGTCGGAGGCAGGAACAGGGCCGAGAGGACCGACAGCACGTAGAGTTGGCGGTTGCTCTCCTCGGCCACGCGGGCGGCCACCTCCTCCTGCAGCAGCCGGGCACGCTCGGCGAGCGCGGTCACGTCCCGATCGAGGGCATCCAGCCGCTGTGCCAGCCGCGCCGCCACCGCGACCGCCGGCCCGTGCAAATCCCGGGCGGCGTCGTCCTCTTCCAGCCGGTGGAAGACTGCGGCAAGCCCGAGCAGTTGCCTGTGCAGGCGCACGGTGCTCCGGCGGATCGGGCCCAAGCGCCTGCGGTCGTCGCGCACGCGCCCGTCGAGCACACGGTCCTCGATTCCGTCGACCTCGTCCGAGAGCCGCTGGCCCGTCGCCGCCATGGAAGCGACCACGTAGCTGACCATCGTCTCCAGGAGCAGCACGGGCGAAGGAATCGGATGCCCCTCCTCGGCGGTGGCGCGGGTGGCATCCGGGCTCTCCGCCGGGCCCCAGCGTCCGCTCACCAGCGAGCGCGGCCCCATCACGAAGTGCAGGCGACCCGAGGCGTCCGGCTTGGCTCCCGGCCGGGCCAGGTCGGCAACCACACCGCCGACGTGGCCGTCCGCGACGGTGACGCGCTGGTGCTCGTCAGGACGGAAGACAGCCTCGGCAAGGCGCTGCGGCCCGACATGCCCGGCGTCGATCAGCGGCTTGAGCTCGGCCACCTTCAGGTCGAAGTGGAGCCAGAGGAAGCCGGCACCGAAGGCACCCAGGTCAGGGAGCGCCTCGTCAGGTTGGAGGCGGTGGCCGCAGCCCCGCTCGTTGAAGGACATCGCCCAGAGCAGGCCGGGCGGCGAGGCGCCTTGCGAGACGGTCATCGCGGGTCGGACGGGCCGGCTCAGTCGGTCGCGAACCCTACACGCGCGAAGGTGCCGGCGACGGCGAGGCGGCGGGCGATGAGAAGGGCGAGAAGGGTCATCGTGAGCGTCCGCGACTGGGGTCTCCTCAACGGCGAGCGGCTGCGGTTCGTTGCGGTGGGGGGCGGACGCATCGGCTGTTGACGCGGAGGCGCGGCGAGTGCCGCCATGCGTCGGCGGCCGGAGGAACGCCCCTAGCCTGCGAGGGTTGTTGCTCCCGGACCCGTCATCGTTGCCGGGTCGCGTAAGGGGACGTGATGGCGGCTGATCCGAAGCCACTGAAGCTGTGGGACCGCGACAAGGGCAAAGTGGTCGAGGAGTTCATGCCCGACCACCAGACAACCTATGAGACGAGGCCGCTGCGCGCCCCAGGGCAGTGGCTGCGCGCGACACCTCTCTTCGACAAGCTCTACGCGCTCTACCAGGACGCGCCCTGGACGAGACGTAACATCGACCCGTTCGTGCGCGAGTACCACATCGACATGAGCGAATTCGAGGAGCGCCGTTACCGCTGCTACGCCGACTGGTTCGTGCGCGAGTTCAAGCCCGGCAAGCGCCGCTTTCCCGAGGACCCGGGCACGATGGGGGCGCCGGCCGAGGCGCGCTACTTCGGCTGGGAGCGGTTCGGCCCCGAGCAGCGCTTCCCGGTGAAGGGCCAGTCACTCGCCGCGGCGGACATCCTCGGCAATGCCGAGCGAGCCAAGCCCTTCCTCGGCGGCCCCGTCCTGCTGATGCGGCTCTCGCCGGTCGACTACCACCACGTTCACTACCCCGACGACGGGCGGACGCTGGACCACGAGCGATTGGGGCATAGCATCTGGACGGTGTCGTGGACGGCCGTGCACAACAAGCCGGACATCTATATCCGCAACGAGCGCCAAGTGAACATCCTGGAGACCGAGCATTTCGGCCGGCTCGGCTTCGTCGAGTTCGGCGCACTCACGGTCGGACGCATCGTGCAGCGTCACCCGCTCGACCGGCCGTTCCGCCGCGGGGAGCAGAAATCGGTGTTCAAGTTCGGCGGTTCGGCGGTGGCCATCTTCGGTGAGCCCGGCGCGTGGCGGCCAGCGGATGACATCCGGGAGCACACGCCGCAGGGCATGGAGACCATCGTGCGCCTGGGCGAACCCGTCGCCATAAGCCTCAGAAGTGCGTAGTACGCGCCCCGGGTTTGTCTTCGGAACCCGACGTGGCGGTGGTCGATTGCTGCATCCCGGCACCGTTGGACCTCGTTGCGTATGTCCCTGTCGAAGAAAGTGAAGGTTGGCCTCGACGAGACCCGCATCCTCATCCTCGGGTCGCAGATCCTGCTGGGCTTCCAGTTCCAAGGCGCCTTCCGCCCAACCTTCGAGCGCCTGCCGTTCCATGACCGCGTGGTCTGGGTCGCGGCGCTTGCCCTCATCACCCTGACCATCGCGCTGCTCATCACCCCCTCGATCCAGCACAGGATGGTGGAGGGCGGGCGGGACACCAAGCGCCTCCTCGGCGTGATTGGGCGCTATGCCGGCCTCGCGCTCGCACCCTTCGCGCTTGCGTTCGGGGCCGACCTGTTCCTCGCCGCGGAGCCGGTTCTGGGGCTCGGCCCCGGCGCCGCCGTCGGCCTCGTGGTCTGCGGGCTCGCTCTCCTCTTCTGGTACGGGCTGGAAGCGCTCAAGGCGCGGACTATCGGAGACAAGGAGCGCAACATGACGCGCCAGGAGCCCGAGCACGAGCACACCACGCTGGAGACCAAAATCGAGCAGATGCTGACCGAGGCGCGCGTGGTGCTCCCCGGCGCCCAGGCGCTCCTCGGCTTCCAGCTGGTGATCACCTTCTCCGAGGCGTTCGAGAAGCTGGCCTTCGCCGCGAAGCTTGTGCACTTGGCGGCGCTCGGCTTCCTGGTCCTGACGGTGGTCTGGCTGATGGCCCCGGCGGCCTTCCACCGCATCGTCTATGCGGGCGAGGACACGCCGGAGTTTCACGCTCTGGGCAGCCGTTTCCTGCTCGCGTCCAGCGCCACCCTGGCGCTCGGCATCTCGGCTGACCTCGGGGTGGTGGTTGCGAAGGTCGTCGCGTCGGACACGACCGGAATCGTCGCGGCCGTCGCGTCACTCGCGCTGCTCGTCGGCCTCTGGCACGTGCACCCGGCCCTGCTGCAACGGAGGCGCGGCGTCACCGATTGAGTGGCAGCCACCGCATGCTCGCGGCCGCTGTGCCCGCGACAGGGCCACCTCCGGCCTGTGCAGAGTGAGCTCAAGCACCGCCCATGAGACGTTGAGTGTTGGCCGCGACGAGCTCCCGGTAGCGCGCGACGACCTGGCCGTGAGAGCCGCCGGTCAGGAGCGTGGTGCCGGCTCCGGCTCCCCCGCTCGAGCGGCGTGCCTGCCGGCGTAGCGGCGGCAGTGCTGCAGGTAGCCGACCTCGTGCCGGCTGGCGAGCTCGACCACAGCCAGGACGGCACCTCCTCGCCGCGCGTCCCAGGTCAGCAGCATTCGAAGCACGTGCCCCGCGGCAGCACGCTGGATACAGCGCCTTTCCTCGACGAGGATGCGGTGCATCACGGCGATCTGCCCGGCCGGCCCGCCGAAGGAGTGCGCCCCGATGCGCGCCGAGATCTGGACGGCCTCGGCCAGGGTTACGGGCCGCGGCGCTTCGGGGGCGGCGCCGGGGCAGATCGTTCAGTTCGGCCTGACCGGAGGGCTGATCCCGTGGCCGGCGGCCGTCACAGTCCTGCTGCTGTGCATCCAGCTCAAGCCGTTGGCCTGGGCTTGGCGTTGGTCGTCTGCTTCAGCGTCGAGCTGGCGCTGACGATGGTCTCGGCCGGCGTTACCGCGGCGCTCAGCGTCAGACATGTCGCCTCGCACTGGTCAAGACTCGGCGGCTTCGGACGGACGGCGCCCTACGGCTCGGCCGCCCTGGTCGTCCTCTGCACGGGCAGGCTCGGCTGGGAGGGCCTCCACCATCCTGCGGCGACACAGGTGAACAGCGTATCGAGCTTGGCTGGTTGACCGACATCCCTCCTCGACGGCGGGGTCCCCAGCATCGCCCCTCCAGCGCGCGGCGGAGAGCCTGCATAACCCGGTGCGCACGACCTTTTTCCTGTCATTGCGCCGGGTTATCCGCGACCTTGTTCACATGGAACACCAGGATCTACTGGCTGGCTTCGTCCGGCTGCACATCCTCCACCACGCTGCCGAGGGCGACCTCTACGGCCAGTGGATGATCGAGGAATTGGGCCGGCACGGCTACAAGCTCAGCGCCGGGACCCTCTACCCGATGCTGCACGCCATGGAACGCCGGGGATACCTGACCTCACGGACGGAACGGGCCGGCCGTAGTCAGCGGAGGATCTATCGCGCGACCCCGTTGGGCTGCGATGCCCTCGCCCTGGCGCGTGAGCGCATGCGCGAGTTGTTCCACGAGGTGCTGCCGCGCGAGGAACCCGACCACGGCAGCATCTCGCATCAATGACCGTCGCCGTCCCTCACGACGGGACAGCTTTCATCCTTCGCCCAGTCCGAGAAACTGAGGTAGTAGGCACCCACCCGGGTGAAGCCGGCCTGCACGGCGGCCAGGGCGGCCAGCGCCGCACGCCCGCCGCCGTCGCAGTGGGTGACGATCCGCTCACCGGGTCGGAAGCCGGCGCGCTCCAGCATGGCGCGCAGTTCCCCGGCAGGTTTCATCCGGCCCTCGGCCGTCAGCAGGTCGGCATGGCCGACCCGCCGCGCCCCGGGCAGGTGGCCCCCGCGCGCGTTCTTGCGCAGGTCGTCGCCGGCGAACTCGGCGGCCGTGCGCGCGTCGAAGATCTGGGTGCTGCCGTCGAGCCGGTCCCGGAGCTCTTGGCGGGTGACCAAGCCGACGGAAGCGTGGCTGGCCGGCGCCGGATCGAGGGCCGCCGGAGTCGGCATCACCGGCATGCTGTCCATCCGGGCGCCGGGCCGGGCGGTGAGCGCAGGCCAGCCGCCATCGAGCACGGCGGCCGGCACCCGGAAATGCTGCAGGATGAACCACACGCGTGCGGCCTCGGTCATCCGGCCGTCGTCGTAGACCGCCACGGGCCGCCGACCGTCAACCCCGAGGTTGCCGATCAGCGTGCGCCAGTGCCCGTCCTCGGACAGGTCGGTGTTCGCCTGTTTGGCGGCCGCCTCCCAGTCGGAGACAGGCACGCGCGCCGCACCCGGCCAATGGCCTTGCCCGTAATCCCCCTCGCTGCGGGCATCGAGCACCAGCCAGGACGGGTCGAGGGCGGCCGGGTCGAGCAAGGCTGACTGAGACATGGATACCGCTCCGGTCAGAGCAGGGCCAGGACGACACCGCCCAGAGCCGTGAGTGCGACGACGACCCACGGCGGCACCCGGCCGACCGTGAGCAGCACGAACGCCAGTACGGCCACCGCGAAATCGCGCGGGTTGCCGACGGCACTGGTCCAGACGGGATTGTAGAGAGCGGAACCGAGGATGCCGACCACGGCGGCGTTGGTGCCGCGCATGGCCGCCTGGGCGAGCGGACGTGTCCGGAAGGCGTCCCAGTAGGGCAGCATGCCGTAGACCAGCAGCACCCCGGGCAGGAAGATCGCGACCAGCGCGATGGCCGAACCGATCACCCCGTGGGGCGCCGGTCCGGCGACGGCGCCGAGATAGGCCGCGAACGTGAACAGCGGTCCAGGGACGGCCTGGGCGGCCCCGTAGCCGGCGAGGAAGGTGCCGGGGCTGACCCAGCCCGGCGCGACCACCTCGGCCTGCAGCAGCGGCAGCACCACGTGGCCGCCGCCGAATACCAGAGCCCCGGAGCGGTAGAATGCGTCGAACAGCGCCAAGGCTTGGGATTGCAGGCCGGCGGCCAGCACTTGGGGGGCGACCAGGAGCAGGGCGAAGGCGCCCAGGGTCGCGGCGCCGGCCCGCCTGGAGACCGGGAAGGCGAGATGCCCGTCCTGCTCTTGCGCCGCCGCCCGGCAGAGCACGAGACCGGCGAGGGCGCCGAGGATGATGGACCCGAGCTGCCCGACCGAACCTTCGACGAACACGGTGAGGAACAGTGCCGCAACCGCGACGCCGGCGCGTGGCCGATCCGGCGCCAGCGAGCGGGCCATGCCCCAGACCGCCTGCGCGACCACCGCGACGGCGACGAGCTTGAGGCCGTGGATCGCACCCTCGGCCACCGGGCCCGAAAGCGCGCTGGCGCCGTAGGCGAAGGCCAGAAGCAGCAGGGCCGAGGGCAGGGTGAAGCCCGTCCATGCGGCGAGACCGCCGAGAAGGCCGCCGCCCCGCAGCACGCCGAGCGAGAAGCCGACCTGGCTGGAAGCAGGCCCGGGCAGGAACTGGCAGAGCGCCACCAGGTCGGCATAGGCGCGCTCGTCCAGCCAGCGCCGCCGGGTGACCAGCTCGTCGCGGAAGTAGCCAAGATGCGCAATCGGGCCGCCGAACGAGGTCAAGCCGAGCTTGAGGAAGGCGAGGAACACCTCCCCGATGGAGCCGGGCGAGCTTGTGGAAGCCGTATCGGTCCGTCCGGGCTCCGTGGACGACGGGGCATAGGTCATGGGCGACCTCGGTCTGGGCGTGTCGAGGGGAAGCGGGCGAGCCGGGCATCCAGGGACCAGCGTCCGGCACCGACGATGAGCAGGAACAACAGCCCCAACGTCATCGTCAGGTCGGCGCGCGCCTCGTGCTGAGCGCTCCAGAACCCAACCCGCTTGATGTCGGCCGGGAGATGGAAGGATCCGAGGTCATGCCCGAGCAGAATCGGCACCTTCGTGGAGACGAGCGCCACCGCCATCACGACCAGAAGCGGGACCGTAGCCGCACGGGTTGCCAGACCTACGACGATCAGAAGCCCACAGAGGGTCTCGACGACGCCGACGAAGGGTCCCATCAGTTCGGGATAGGGGATGCCGATCCTGGCGAAGCGTCCAGCACCGAGCACCTCGGGGTGGAGCAGCTTCTGCAGACCTTCCGGAAAGAACACCACGAGACCCACCAGCAGGCGCACAAGGATGACCCACCCCGTCTCCTTGGTTCGCAGAAGGGCGTGCCAAACGCTCATCCCGTCACTTCCTTGTGAGGAGGGCGGCCGGCCCAGGACCGCCATGGATTCTCGCCTCGGAACGCGGTCGCACCCATCGGGATCGAAGCGGGACCCTACGGTATCGGTTTTCGATATCGGGAGCGAAGGGTTGGAACAAGGCTCCCTCGCGGGCCTGTCCCGCCGCTGTCGCGATCAGCTTGCTCGGCGCGATCATGATCGGCAAGTCGCTCGCCGCGATTCGACAGACCCCCGGCATCCTCGACGCGGCCAGCCTCAGCACGGCCCGCCGACTCGTCATCACCACGCCCGGTGCGCATCAGGCCCGTCGGCTCGTCGAGGCCGCGCGCGCACTGAACCCGGGGGTCGACATGGTGGTCCGCACGCACAGCGATGCGGAACGACGGCGTCTCGAGGACGACGGGGTCGGCCTCGCGGTGACGGGCGAGCGGGAACTGGCCCTTGGCATGACCTTCTATGCGTTGCGCAGTCTCGGCGTGCGAGAGGGCGAGGCGCGCGTCTTCATCGATACCGCACGCGCCGAGGGCCGGACCGATGCGGAGCGACATGTCGGTCCGGTGCAGGGGACTCCCGAGCTGCGACACCATCCCGATCGCGATGCGGCGGACCTGTCCTGAGGTGCGACCAGGTGGCCGCCGCGCCGGATGCTGCAGGCGGGGCTTCGTCGGCCTCGTCGCGGCATCCGCCGTCGGCTTCCGCGCGTGCCACGTCTGGATCGTCGTTCCTTCAACGTTCGGCGGATGCCGTCATGCAGGCGCCGTCACGGGCGTCGAGGGTCACACCGGCAAAGGCCGCTCCGTTCGTCTGCCCGGCGACGCGGAAGGTCTGGCCGGCGATCATCGGAGACACGCCACGGTAGCGAAAGATGCGGGGGACCCCGCCCAGGCTCTCGGCCGCGAGGTTGAACAGCAGGCTGGCCTGGATCGGACCGTGGACCACGAGGCCCGGATACCCTTCGACGTCCGTCGCGTACGGGAAGTCGTAGTGAAAGCGGTGGCCGTTGAACGTCATGGCCGAGTAGCGGAACAGCAGGATCGTGGTGGCCTCGACCGCCCGCACGCGGTCGGGCGCGCCCGTGAGCGGCGAGGGTTGAAGCGTCGCGCTCTGGCGCCCGGGCTCGGCCGCCGCACGGTAGACGATGTCCTGCCGCTCGCGAATGGCCACGCCGCGGGGCGTCTCGTATTCGTGCCGGACGGTGACGAAGCAGAGGGCCCCGGTGCGGCCTTCCTTGGCGATCACATCCGCCACGGTCTCACGGCGCATGACCTCGTCGCCGAGACACAGGGGCGCCAGGGTCTCGATCTCACCGCCCGCCCACATGCGCCGCGGCAGGGGCACCGGCGGGAGGAAGCCGCCCTTCGCGGCATGCCCGTCCGGCCCGAGCAAGTCGGCCGCCGGCGTCTCAGGGGCAAGGCACCAATGGAGCGCCAGCGGCGCCTCATCCTCCCGCACGGGCGCCAGGGCACTTCCGAAGGTGGCGCGGAACTCGTTCACGAGACGGGGCGTGACGCTGTCGCGAACCGAGCGGGTGCGGCCGATCCAGCTGCGCAGGTGATCCATATCGAGCGCGGTCATCAACGATACCTCGGTCGTTCGCGATTGGCTCGGAGCCCGTTTGACATCTGAAAACACCGACGAGCGAGGTCCATGACGGCGGTTCTGCAGCCCGCGCCGTCATCCTGAAATGGAAGATCGGGAAGCCGCGCTCAAAAAGGGCTCTCAGATCGCCTTGGTCTCACGCAGGGTGGCGATGGGGGCGTCGCCGAGGCAGAGACGTTTCCGTTTCGCGGGGACATCCAGATGATCGTGTCCCCCGCTGGCCGCGCAGCGGCGCCCCGCCTTCGGCGGCCCGCGGGATCTGCCACATGGTCGAGGATCTGGCCGGCCTCGCCATCGTGCCGGCTTCGAATTCTGGGGATCCGCATCATTCCGCTTCAGGATATCGGAGCCTCGCAGCGCCTGACCATCTGCGCGCGCCGCAGTCGAGCGTTTGCGCGACGTATCAGCAAGTCCGTCCCGCGGGGTCGCTATAGCAAGACCGGTTTCAAGCCGGATCGGAGAGCACGCCCGATGTCCTGCGCAGGCCCAGGACCTGATGAAGGATCCGGCTGAGCTGCTCGGCCGAGTACGGCTTGTGCAGCAACGTGAACCCATGGGCGTCCGACTGGGCCAGCACGTGGCTGTAGCCCGATGTCAGCACCACCGGCACCCGTGGTGAGCGCTGCTGCAGTTCCTGCGCGAGCGCGACACCCCCCATACCGGGCATCACCACGTCCGAGAACACCAGATCGAACCGGTTCCCCGCCCGCCCGAGTTCGTCCAGCGCCTCCTCGGCATTGGCCGCCCAGGTCGGCTGGTAGCCCAGATCCTCCAGGATCTGGGTCGCGAACTGCCCGACGCCGACATTGTCCTCGACAACCAGGATGCGCTGGCCCGTCCCGAGGGGCGCGAGATCCGCATCCTGCAGATGATCGTCGGCCGGTCGCTCCCCGGGCGGCACTTCCGGCAGGTAGAGCGTGAACACGGTGCCCTGGCCCAGCGTGCTGCGCACATCGACATCGCCTCCCGACTGCTTGGCGAAGCCGAACACCTGAGACAGGCCGAGGCCGGTTCCCTTGCCCACCTCCTTGGTGGTGAAGAACGGCTCGAAGATCCGTCCGATCTGCTCCGGTGGAATGCCGGTGCCGGTGTCGATCAACGACACCGCCGCGAAGGGCTTCTGGGAACCGGCGTGGCCGCGAATGGCCGGCAGCGCCGCACCGCAGGTCACGCGCAGGATCAGTGTGCCTTCACCATCCATGGCATCACGGGCGTTGACGGCCATGTTGACCAGTGCGGTCTCGAACTGGCTCACGTCCGCCCGGACGAGGCAGGTCGCATCCGGCACCTCGGGCAGGACCTGCACCCGCGCGCCCGTCAGCGTGTCGAGCATGTCGGCGATCGCCAGCACCCGCTGGCCGACGTCGAACACTTCGGGCGTGAGGGCTTGGCGGCGGGCGAAGGCCAGCAGCTGACCCGTGAGCTTCGCGGCTCGTTCGACGGTTTCGGTGACCGCGTCGAGGTAGCGGCGCTTGCGGACCTCCGGCAGATCAGGCCGGCGCAGGAAGTCGACCGAGGATCGGATGATGGTCAGCAGGTTGTTGAAGTCGTGCGCCACGCCGCCCGTGAGCTGTCCGACCGCCTCCAGCTTCTGGGATTGGCGCAAAGCTTCCTGCGCCTGGGCCAGCTCGGCGTGGCCACGTAACCGATCCGTGACGTCCATGACGAACTGATAGCAGCCCATGCGCTCGCCCCGCGCGTCACGCAGCGTGCGGAAGCTGATCTCGTAGGAGGGGCGTGCCCGCTCGGCATCGCCGAAATCCTGGACCAGAGTGAACTCCTCACCGGCCAGTCCGCGCCCCCAACCCGCCCGAACCTGGGCCTGATGCTCGGGCTGATCGGCCAGCAGATCGAGCATGTTGTCGCCGACCCTCGGTCGCACGCCGTAGATGCGCTCGAACTCGTCAGCATTCGCCTTGTTGATCGCCAGAATGTTGTAGCCGAGGTCAACCGCCATCACCATGACGTCTGTCCTCTCGACAATCGTGGCGAACAGATTGCGCTCTGCCGTCCGTTCGAAGACCTGCAGCTCCAAGGTCTCGTTCAGGTGCTGGAGGCGGCGCTCGCTCTCGGCCAGCCGCTGCTCGGCCTCCTTGCGCCGGCTCAGATCGGCCGTCACGATCAGCAGGCTCTTGAGCCTGCCGTCCGCGTCGTCGAGACGCCGAATGCTGCTGCTCGCCCAGATCGATGAGCCGTCCGGACGAAGGTACCGCTTGTCGAGGGCGACGCTTTGGTCGGTCTCAAGGGCCTGCGCGATCGCGGCCCGGCTGGGCGACAGGTCTTCGGGGCCGGTGACCTGGGCGATGTCCAGACGCAACAGCGCATCTTCCGAACGCCCGAGGATGCGGCAGAACTCGGTGTTGACCCGCAGGAAGCGACCGGTGGCATCGACTTCGGACAAGCCGACGGAGGCACCCGCGAAGATGGCCGTCAGATGCTCCTCGCTCCTGCGCAAGGCCGCCTCGGCGCGGGCACGCTCGATCGCCGCCTTGACGCGTTCGCCGACGTCCCGGATCAGGTTGCCTTCGGCCGTGGTCCAGACGCGCGGGATCGCGCTCTGGACGGCCAGCAGGCTCACCCACTCCTCGCCACGAAACAGCACGACGTCGACGAAGGCAGCCACCTGTCGCGATTGGAGGCCGGCACGCGCCTCGTGGCTGAACCGGAGGTCGGTGGCCACGTCCTCGACCGCGACGACCGCGCTGTTGCGGTAGGCGGCCAGAAGGTCTGGGCCGAACGCCGCCAGCGAATGCTCGCCCACGATCGAACCGACACCCCGGGCGTATTCCCGCTCGACCTTCATCAGGCTGCCGCCGATCTCGGCATAAAAGACGCGGCTGGCACCGAGCCGCTCGCCGAGGCGACGCGA
Organism: Methylobacterium sp. UNC378MF; assembly: GCF_900103195.1. GTDB lineage: Bacteria > Pseudomonadota > Alphaproteobacteria > Rhizobiales > Beijerinckiaceae > Methylobacterium. Next base: position 48,102 of record NZ_FMWU01000003.1, read on the forward strand.
GGCTACCTCGACGATCTCCGCCGATGCGGTCAGCGGTCGCAGCGTGTCGCTGAGATCCAGCAGGAAGGATTGCTGCTCCTCGTTGTCGCGGCGCGACGATTCCGTCTCGTGCGGACGGCGCGCGACGGGCACCGGACCCGCGATCACGGTGCAGGTCCCATACAGACCGTTGACGTGCCCCGCCGTCTCCCGGATGGGCACGAAAGAGAGGGAGAATCGAAGCTCGTCCGCAAAGTTACGGCCGTGCAGGACGTGCTCGACATCTCCCGCATGGACAGGGCGGCCGAAATAGGCCTTGTCCACCAGGGGCTTGAGGTCGGCTTCAATCTCGCGCCAGATCTCGAGGTAGTCGCGGCCGAGAGCCGAAGGATGCCTGTCGCCCAGAATCTGGGCGTAGAGATCGTTGTATAAGAGACTCCGCTCCGGTCCCCAGACGATGAACATCGGCTGGTTGGAACCGAACATGATGCCGATGAGCGTCGTCAGAGCGTCCGGCCAGGAGAACAGGTCGCCGAGCGGCGTGCCCGCCCAGGGGTGCTCGCGCAGGAGCACGCCCATTCCGCCGCCGTCAGCCAGGAAGGCCGGGGCGCAGATCGTGGCGTCAGTTCTCCCGTGCATGACATCCTGGCGGTGCTTGGAAGGGCATCGGGAGCTTATCCGCTCCCGACGGGACGGTGCCGGTCTTGCTCTGTCGGGCGGCCAGCCGCGATGTCGCGCGCCAGCGGATGATCGCACGATGGGGTCTCGGCAAGGACGTGCCCGTTCCGTCCGATTGTCGGAGCGCGATCGCGTGTCTGTTCCCCCGGCATGGCCGAGCGGTCCCACGAGTCGCCCGGCTTGTCAAAGCCAACGAAACGAGAGGGTTGCTCAATCGCGGGATCCAGAGGATCGATCGGGCCGACCGAACAGGCTGCAGCCCTGCTGCTGCCACGGGACGGCGGGATGGGATACCCACAGCCCCGCCGCGTCATTGCGGCGCCAGGCCCGGATGCCATTCCGCGCCCGGCCGATCCGCGTCACGGATCCAATCGCGCTCCGTCACCCAGAAGGCGCCGCGCCGACAAGAGGACCTGGAGCGTCTGGGAACTCAGCTGCTCCTGGCGCGCCCGCCGCTCATACTGTCTCAGGCGGATGATGAGGTCGTCCTCGCCGGCTTTCCCGTGATCCATACCGTCGATCACAGACTCCGTGATCGTCCGCCTGAGCAACGTCTCGAAGACGTCGTCCGTATTCGACCGCCCTGCAACCATGAGGACTTCTCCTTCTGCGAAGCGGTGCCTTTCTCGAAGGGCCAAGTTGCGGCATGATTTCGAAAGATCTGACACACGAAATGCGCGGCGCCCGACGTGCTCTTGCGCACAAGCCGGCCGATCGGGCGCTTGGCACGCTTCCGCGTCCTGCCGTCCAGCTGGCCGGTCCGAATGTTATGATCGTAAGCATCGGCCGAGCTTCCGAAATCATTCTGTCGCTCGGGCTTCCGAAAGTTCTCGCGCACCACAGAAGCCCGACGGGACAACTTCGACCCTCATCCGTCTTGACGATCCGCGCCGCTGACGGGCTTCCATAGCGCGCGGCGGGATTTCGCAACGCCGCAGGGGAGTGATCAACCGTGCCGGCGCGTGCCCTCGTCCTGTTCCCCGATCCCCGTCTCATGCGTCCGGCCGCCCCGGTCGACGATTTTGGGCCGACCCTGACGGCCCTTGCGGACGATGTTCGGGACACGCTCATGGCCGCGAGCGCCATCGGCCTGACGGCCCCGCATATCGGCGTGGCTGCACGGCTCATGGTGGTCAGGATATCGCCGGACGAGAACGCGCGCGTCTACGTGAACCCCACCGTTTCCTGGGCTTCTCCGGACACGGCGGTCCACGACGAGGGCAGCGTCAGCATGCCGGGGGTGCGCGAGCGGGTCACCCGGGCCGCCCGTGTTCGCCTGAGCTACCGCGGCCTCGAAGGGTCAGCCCACGAAGAGGAGGTGGAGGGCTTTCCGGCCGCGGTCATCCAGCACGAGATCGATCAGCTCGACGGCGTGTTCTGGATCGCCCGGTTGTCGCGCTTGAAGCGTGATCGACTCGTGAAACGCTTTGCGAGGCTGAAGTCCGCTTAGTCCCGTCCGGCTTCGCATCAGCGTGGCCCGGGCGGGACAGGCCAGCCTATCCGTCCCCCAGGCGGAACATCTGCCAAGCATGGTGTGTTGCACAGCCCAGCTCTGCGCCTCTCAGCGCAGGCGCCCGTCCATCGTGCCCAGTGGCGATGGTCCGACAGGACCGCGCGCAGGGTGTCAGATCAACCCGCGCGAAGGGTCGTGACCGTGCCGAATTCACGGCAGCCGCTTCAGTCTTCCGCTGGCGCCAGTGCGCCGCTTGTGAGCCTGCGGCATGGATCGGGCCAGCTGTTCGAGAGCGAGCGGCGCCTCAATGCAGTCCTCGACAACGCCTCCGTGTCGATCTTCCTGATGGATGACCGGCAGCACTGCATCTACATGAACCGGGCCGCCGAGCAGTTGACCGGATGGACGCTTCAGGAGGTTCTCGCGCGCGACTGCCCGCTGCACGACATCGTCCATCACACCTATCCGGACGGACGCCCCTTCCCGCTGGCGGAGTGTGCGATCGATCGTGCCTTCCCGGAGAACAACCAGGAGCGGGGCGAGGAGGTGTTCGTGCACAAGGACGGGCACTTCTTCCCCGTGGCGTTCACCGCCAGCCCGATCCGGGATGATGCGGCCAACATCATCGGCACGATCATCGAGGTCCGCGACATCAGCGAGGAGAAGGCGGCGGCCGAGCGCCAGCGCCTGCTGCTCAACGAGCTGAACCACCGGGTGAAGAACACCCTTGCCATCGTGCAGTCGATTGCCGCGCAGACCTTTCGCGGGCAGACGGACCAGACGGCGCGGGCGGTTTTCGACGCCCGGATGGCCGCGTTGTCCAACGCCCACAACGTGCTGGTCGAGGACAATTGGGAGAGCGCGAGCCTGCGCAGCGTGGTCGACCGCGCGCTGGCTCCCCACCTTTTGGCGGAGATCGACGGTGAGCGCTTTCAGCTACAAGGGCCGGATGCGCGGCTGCATCCCAAGGTGGCAGTGACACTTACGATGGCGCTGCATGAGTTGATGACCAATGCCGCGAAGTACGGTGCCCTGTCCACGCCAGAAGGCCAGGTTGCAGTGACTTGGTCCCTGCGTGACCTGGATGTCGGCCGTCAGCAACTCGACCTGCTCTGGGAAGAACGGGGCGGCCCCGCGGTCACACCGCCAACCCGCAAGGGGTTCGGTTCACGGCTTATCGAGCGGCAATTGCCGCTGGAGTTCGATGGCAGCGCCGCGCTCACCTATGCGCCGGCAGGCCTGACCTGCCAATTGCACATCCCACTGACCCAGCTCGGCTGGGTCGGCCAGGAGACGCTCGCGGAGCTGCGCGCTCCATGACGCCATTGGCTGGACGCCGGGTGCTGCTGGTCGAGGACGAGAGCCTCGTCGCCATGCTAGCCGAGGACATGCTGCTCGACTTGGGCTGTGAGGTCGTCGTAGCCATGCGCCTCGACAAGGCCTTGGCGCATGCCCAGGCTGAGGATTTCGATCTGGCGGTGCTGGATGTGAACCTCGGCGATGCGCGCAGCTATCCGGTCGCCGATCTGCTGCTGGAGCGCTGCACGCCGTTCCTGTTCGCGACCGGGTATGGGCAACACGGCTTGGACGCGGCCTATCGAACTGTCCCGGTGCTTCAGAAGCCCTATCAGGCAGCGCCGCTGGAGCACCTGCTCGTCCGCCTGCTCAACGGTGAGGGGCGAGACCGCACGGCTGCGGCAGGTCTGCCGCCGTCATGCCGCTGTCCGGCGACTGAGGCCGCGCCCAAGCAATTCCGGGCCGATCCTGTCCGTTGAGATCATCAGGCTGACGTGGAGCCAGCACCGAGAGAACCATAGCGGAAGGGACCGCGATGATCGATCTCAACACGGCAACGGCCGAGGAACTGGACCGCGTGCCGGCGCTAAAGGGGCACGGTTTCGAGATCGTGCGCTATCGGGAGGAGCGCGGCCGTTTCACAAGCCTGCGGCAGCTCGACGAGGTTCCGGGCCTCAGCGGCAAGACCGACGGCCTCGCGGATCAGATCACGGTCGCGGCAAGCTCGTGACCCAAGAGAGGGTCCTTCCTGCGCATGCAGAGCAAAGGCTGCAACCGTGCGCTGCGACCTATCGACCGCGCGCTCCGGGTCGGGGTTCCTGCCCCGATGCATCGCGGTCGCGGCCGTCCCGGCCGATCGAGCCGCCCTGGGTCGATCTCGGCTGACATGCTTTCGCCGCCTGTCCGTGTGATGGGCTGTGCGAGCGGCAAGACTGCCACGCGGGCCGATCACGCCCGCACCAGCCCGAGCTTCGAGTAGCAACGATGAACATGCAGGTCGAGAAAGCCCAGGGCCGGCCTCTGAAAGGCATCGACCGGAACACCGTGATCGCGCAGTCGCTGCGGCAGTTCGCGCGCCTGCCCGGCCTTCCCGACACCAAGAAGGGCGTGCGCTCGTATCAGAGCCACGTCAAAAGCGATCCCTGGCTGCCGCTGCTCTTCGTCATCTGCTTCATCCTGCCGACCCTGGCCGGCGCGATCTATTACGGCCTGATCGCCTCCGACCGCTACGTGACCGAGGCGCGGTTCGCGATCCGACCGACCGTCGGGACCGCTGACAGGGCGACGCCCGATACGGTCGGCACCAACGCGGGCGTGATCAAGGCGACGGTCGCCCAGGAGACGCTGATCGCACAGGAATACATCCATAGCCGGCCGATGGTCGAAGCCGTCTCGGCAGAACTTCCGATCCGCGAATGGTATGGCCGGGACGATATCGACATGTTCTCCCGCTTCAACCCGGAGAAGCCGATCGAGAAGTTCCTGCGGTACTGGAAGCGTCGCGTCGACGTCGACGTCGAATCCGCGTCCGGCATCATGTCGCTCTCTGTCGAGGCCTTCGACCCCGACGAATCGCTTGCCATCACCAAAGCGGTGATGGCCGATACCGAGCGGATGTTGAACGACCTCAGCATGAGGTCCCGCCAGGATGCCCTGGATGTGAGCACGCGTGTCCTGAAGCTCGCCGAGGAGCGGGAGGCCAAGGCCAATGCCGCCCTGAACGAGCTGCGCAACCGTGAGGGGGTGCTGGACGTCATCAAGTCGAACACCGCCACCATCAAGTCGGTATCGGAACTGCGGGAATCGCGCACCAAGCTCGCGGTGCAGTTAGCGGTGCTTCAGCGGGATCTCGGCCCGCAATCCCGCAGCATCATCGACCTGAAGCAGCAGATCGCCGATCTCGACACGAATATCGCGAAGGTTCAGCAGCAGCTGGCCGGCACCGCGCCGACGGAGAAGCGGCGCCTGTCGGACGCGCTCACGCGGTTCGAAGGTCTGGAGCACGAGCGCGAGAACGCTGAGAAATATCACCGCGATGTCCAGCTGGCCTATGACCGGGCCCGCATCGTGGCCCAGCAGCAGGTCGTGGCCCTGGTACCGATCGTCGAGCCCATCAAGGCCGGATCTTCGACCGAGCCGCGACGGATCCTGATGACGAGCATCATCACCGCCGCCGCCGCCGTGCTGTTCGCGGCCGCGATGTTCACTCGGCGTATGCTCATGAATTGACGGTGCCCGGATCGGGTGACGCCCGCGGACGGGCCTGTCCGCAACGGCTACGAAAAGGCCCGCCGCGGCGAACCGGGCGGGCTGAGGCAGTGCTTGGGAGGAAGCGAGACCGTAACGCGCGCTCGACTGGCATGCCAGTTGGCGGAGCGCAGGGCTGGGCTGCGAAATCTCTTGGTCTTCCGGAGGAATAGGCGGCCGCCATTCTCGTTGATCCAATCGGACATGCGGGTCGTGAGACCGCCGACGCCCCGACTGCATCGGGCCGCACAGTCAAGCTTGCCGGGCGGCTCTACAGAGGGTGCAGCGGCCGACCTGTGGAGCCAGCCCCGCTTCATCGCCCTCCGCTTCCGTGCGATCCTAGGCCGCCGCCGCTTGGAGCCGGGTTCGCCGCTCAAGACCGTCGATCGTCGCGGTGAGCAGGGACTCCAGTACGTCGCACGCGCCCGGCGGCTCGGCACAGGCCCCGCTTCGGGCGGCCTCCTCAATGGTGCGCAGCCGTGCGACGAGCGCGCGCGCCCCGACATTCGCACTCATCGACCTGAGGCTGTGTGCGGCCCTGGCGATGGCCGGCTGATCCGAGGCGGCGAAGGCCGATCTGAGGATGGCGAGCGCCACCGGGCCCTGTTCCCGATACAGGTCGAGGACGCGCTCGAGAAAGGCGCCGTCTCCCAGGCCGAGCAGACCGTCCAGGACCTCGGCGTCGAGAAGGTCGTCGGCGGCCGGTGCCTCGGGTGGTGCGGCGACCGGTGCGCCAAGCTCCGCCACGCCCGATTGCGCTGCGGCGGCAGATGCCGTGTCCCGGAGCGCCGGGACATGCGCCTGCAGGAGGTCGGCCAATTGCCGCAGCGTGAACGGCTTCAGGAGCGTTCCGTCCATGCCGGCGGCCTCCGCGGCCTGCGCGGCCTCGCCAAGAACGTGAGCCGTGAGCGCGACGATCGGAATGCGCCGCCCCGTGGCCACCTCGCGCTGTCGGATCGTTCGCGCAGCCGTGAAGCCGTCGAGGACCGGCATGCTGCCGTCCATCAGGATCAGGTCGAAGCGCCGCGCCCCAGCGGCCGCCACCGCCGCGGCGCCGTCCTCGACGGTGACGACCTCGGTCACGCCGCAGCGGGCCAGCGCCTCGAGGGCGACCTCACGGTTGACCGCGCTGTCGTCGGCGACGAGCACCCGTGCAGCCGGAAATTGCGGGAGCCGGTCGACCGCGACAGCGCCCGCGCTCGACGAGGCGAACGCGTCGCCCGCGGTCAGTGCCGCGAGGAGGGGCTGCAATTCCGCCTGGGTCACGGGCCAGCGCAGCACCGCGTCGGCGAGGCCAGACCGGAGCGCTTGGTCGGCGACGACGTCATCCGGCCCCGCGAGGACCAGCACGCGCTCGGCCCGGTCCGGCCGGCGTCCTGCCACCACGAGGGCGGATGCATCGAGGATCCAGTGGGCGGGAGCGCCGCTATCCGCCGTGACCGGTACGAAGCCGGCCGTTCTCAGGCTGGCCGCAAGGGCAGACCGCGTGGCTGGAGCGGCCATGTCCAGCGCGATCGCGGCCGGCACCGCGGTGCGGCGCAGGAACGGGCGGGCGGGTTCGGCGACGGTCACGGGGATACGCACGCTGAAGGTCGAGCCCGTGCCGACGCGGCTTTCCACCGCCACGGTGCCGCCCATCGCGGCGATGATCTGCCGGGCGATCGACAGCCCAAGGCCGGTGCCGCCGAAGCGGCGGGTCGTCGATTGGTCGGCCTGCGAGAAGGCCGAGAAGATCGTGGCCAGCTTGTCCTGGGGGATACCGATTCCGGTGTCGGTCACCGCGATGACGAGGCATCCGTCGCCGGCATCGATCGCCATCCGGACGGCCACGTGCCCGGCCTCGGTGAACTTCAGCGCGTTCGACACGAAGTTGCTCACCACCTGCCCCAGGCGGACCGGGTCGCCGAGGATCGCCTGGGGCACCTCCGGCGCGACCTCGGCCGCGAGGTCGAGCCCGGCCGCCCGGGCTCGCTCGGCGAAGAGCGTCACCACCGTGTCGGCGATCTCGGCGGGGCTCAGGGGCACGCACTCGAGATCGAGCTTACCCGCCTCGACCTTCGCGAAGTCGAGGATGTCGTTGATGATCGCCAGGAGCGACCTTCCCGAGCGGGCAATGACCTCGGCGTAGCGGCGCTGGCGTGCCGGCAGTTCGGAACTCGCCAGCAGCTCCGCCATGACCAGGACACCGTTCATCGGCGTCCGGATCTCGTGGCTCATCGTCGCCAGGAAGGTCGACTTGGCAGCGTTGGCGGCGTCGGCCGCCTGCTTGGCCTCGCTCAGATCGGCCGTCCGGGCCCGGACCTCCGTTTCGAGGAGGGCGGTGTGGGTGGCGAGGCGGTGGTCACGCTCGTTCACCGCAGAGAGCAGATCGTTGAAGGTGCGCGCCAACGCGCCGACCTCGTCGTCGCCCCCCACGGGCGCGCGCTGCGCGTAGTCGTGGCGCAGGCGCACCGCCTCCATGGTGCGGGTGAGGGCGGCCAGCGGGCGTGTGACGCTGCGCTGCAGGTAGAGCGAGACGCCGATCCCGATCGCGACGGCCAGCAGCGCCGCCAGCGCGGCGTTCTGCGCCACCGCCCAGATGTGGCCGAGGATGTCGTCGGTCTCGCCGATCAGCACGACCCGGCCGACGGGGCGCCCGTTCTCCACGATCGGCGCGGTCGCCTGAAGGCTATGGGTAGCGAGGAGGTTCAGGAGAGAGAGATCCGCGCCGTCCAGGGCGGCGTCCTGTGTCAGGCGAAGGCCGAGCCCCTGCTCGGCGAGGATGGACCCGTCCGGCCGCTCGATTGCGCCGTAGACGATGGACGGCACCTTGCCGATGGCCCGCAGCGACGCGGCCGCGGCGTCGGCATCGTTTTCGGCCGTGGCTCGGGCACCGCCATGCGCGAAGACCTGCGCGACGGCCTCCAGAGCCGCGTGCTTGTCGGCGGCATAGCGGGCGACCTCGCGCCAGACGGCCAGGGCGGCGGCCAGGACGAGCGCCGCCGTGACGGCGCCGGTCACCGCCAGCGCCAGCCGGCCGGCCAGAGAGCGTCTCGGCCTGAGCCACGCGAGATGCACGCTCTACTCCTTCAGGCGGCCCGGACGGGCCTGATCGCGGGGAGGGGTGGCAAGTGACCCTATCAGGCGGCCGCGCGGAGGCAGGTTCGCGTCACCGCGTCCCAGCCCGCCAGGAAGGCATCGACGCAGCGCGGGTCGAAGTGGCGGCCGGCTTGGTCCGCCACGAAGGTCCGCGCGCGCTCGAGGGGCCAGGCCACCTTGTAGGGCCGCTCGGTCACCAGGGCGTCGAACACGTCCGCCACCGCCACGATGCGGCCGGAGAGTGGGATCGCCTCGCCGCTGAGGCCTTTCGGGTAGCCGGTGCCGTCCCAGCGCTCGTGGTGGGTCTCGGCGATCTCGGCGGCGAGGCGCACGACGTCGGAGGTGCTGCCCTCCAGGATCCGCCGGCCGCGCTCGGCATGCTTCTCCATCTCGGCGCGTTCCTCGGAGGTGAGCGGGCCCGGTTTGAGCAGGATCGCATCGGGAACGCCGATCTTGCCGACATCGTGCATCGTGGAGGCAAGCTTCAGGATCCGGATCTCCGCCGGATCGAAGCCGAGGTTCTGAGCGATGACGCCCACATAGCCGGCCACCCGGGCGATGTGATCGCCGGTATCGGTGTCGCGGTGCTCGGCGGCGCGCATGAGGAGGGCGATGATCTCGCGCTCCCGCGCCTCGATGACCGCGACCGCCGCCGCGACCTCGCGGGCGAGACAAGCGGCCCGGTCCTGCTCCTGCCGGTGGGCCGCGCTGATCTTCATCAGGTTGGTGATGCGCGCCTGGATCTCGACGGGATCGCAGGGCTTGCCGAGGAAGTCGGTGGCGCCGGCGCGCAGGGCCTGGTGGCGCAGGCTGCGCTGGTCGAGACTCGTCACCATCACGATCGGCACATGCGCGAAGCCCGGGATCGTCCGCGCCGCCGCGATGACGTCCAGGCCGGTCAGACCGGGCATGTCGTAATCGGTGACGACGACCCCGATCCGCTCGACATTCGCCCGCAGAAAGTCGAGCGCCGTCACAGGGCTCGTGAAGGCGACCGGCTCGCAATCGGCCACGGGCTTGAGCGCCTGCATGATCAGCAGGTTGTTCATCTCGGAATCGTCGAGGATCAATGCGAGCACCGTTTCACTCCCGAGCGTCAAGCCATCGACGAAGGGGCGGCATCGCGTCCTCCACTATTGCGACAGAAGCAGCTTACCCGACAGGGGGCCGACCCCTTTGGGCACCGGCACGCTGGTCGAGTCGTAGTTCGCGTTCAGGTACAGGTTCGGGCCCTGGTAGAGATTGACCTGCTGAGCCACGATCACCGTGTAGGCGGACTGGTCGGAGACGGGCTTGCTCGCGTCGATCACCACGCGGCCGGCCGGCAGGTAGAGCGTGCCCAGCATGGTCCGCGCGTTGTCGCTGATGATGCGGTAGGTGCGCATGGGCTTGGTCGCCGCAAGCGGCGGCGGCGTTGGGGCGATCGGGCTCAGCACGTCCCCCAGAACCGCCGTGGTCGGATCCACGGGATCGCTGACCGTGCGGTCCTCCATCATCAGAAGGCCCGCCATGGGTCCGGTGGTCGGTGCCGACAGGCTGACCGTGGTCTTCTTGTCGAAGACGAGGCCGGCCCTGTCGCCGGTGAAGTAGAAGGCGACGTCGGTTCCGGCCATCGCGGCATTCTTGTCGACGATCAGCGGCCCGTCCTTCATCACGTAGGTGCCGGCGCGCAGCGTCACGGACGCATTCTTGGTGATATGCAGGCCGCCGCAATAAGTCCCCGGATCGAGGGTGGCGCTCTGGTCGACGAGATTGCCGCTGGTGTCGCGATTGCTGTTGGCTGAGGACGGGATCGACGAGCATGCGCCGATCAGCGGAGGCGCCCTGTCCTTCAGGGGGTCCTGGATAGGCGGACAGCCCGTCTGCGGCGGCGGGGCGAAATTCGCGCGCGCGCCGTCGAAGCCGCCCGAGGAGCAGATCGTCTGAGCCCGGGCATAGGCGCTGTCCATGCCGACCATGCCGCGCGGGCTCAGCGAGTTGCTGTAGAGCGAGCAATCCAGGGCGGTGACCTCGGCGCTCTTCTCCAGCTCGAAAGCTCCGGCGGCGAGGGGGTCCAGCGTCAAAAGGCACAGGCGCATCTTGCCGACGACGCTGGCCTTGGAGCGGACCGCGACCTTGACGGTCGGCACGCCGACAAAGCCGCCGAAGGCGAGCTTGACGGTCTCGTCGACCGTCACGGCAACGCTGGTCTTGTCGTCCGCGACGTCGACTCGAAGGGCATAAGGGCTCTCTTGGCGCGGCACCGCCTGAGCCTGAATCGTGTCGACCACGATGCTCTTGGCCGCCGTCGAGGTGGAGACGGCAAGTTTGAGGTAGTTGCCCGCCGCCAGGACGCCGGCATCGGCCGCGTTCTGGAGCTGGCTGCGCCGGGCGGCGAGGCGGGCGTAGTCGACGCCGCCGCCGGTCAGGCCGAGCAGCACCACGGCGCTCAAGCCGAAGGTCAGGGCTACCGAGCCGGACCGGTCCGCCAGGGCGCGCGAACCGATACGGAGCGCTCTCCAGAAGGCGGAAATGGGCTGTTCTCCCTGGAGGATCGGATCGGCTAAAGCAGCGGCTTCAGCCGCCCGCCCGAAGGTTTAGGGCCCAGCTCCTAAGAATCCGTCGCGCTGATGCCCCACAAAGCTATCGTCGCTCGAACGAGCCTTGTTTCAGTGTAAACAAATTCTAAACGCGGCCCTGTTGAAGCCCGCCGCTGCGCGAATAGCTGATCGTGTGCTATTCCTCAAGCTGAGCGAGTGCAGCAATACATATAAACGAGGCGCACACGACAAGACAGTGGAGGAGTTTTGATGCGCCCCGGGAAAGGCGGCAAATTCCACTCGGATTCGAACGGTTTTTAAACGGCCGCACGGGTACCGTGTTTTGCCCGCGCCACTGTGGCGGGACGGCGGCAGGCTCAGGACCTGCAGAGTTCGTGTGTCATGATGGGCATCCTGCGACGCCGCGCGACTGTCCGCCGTCCACGCAGATCCGGCAGCCGTACCGGCATGGCTGGACGCGTCGAGCGGTTCGCCGGCCATCGGGCCGGTGCCTCAGCGGTTGAGTTCGCGCTTCTGGCCGCACCGTTCCTGGCGCTTCTGGGCGTCGTAGCGGAATCCGGCGTCGTAGCCATCGAGCAGCAGACGCTCGACATCGCGGTCGACCGCAGCGTCCGACAGTTGCGCACCGGCACCTTTCACGACGGGTCCGACGGCAGCGATCCGAGCCAGCGCCTCCGCAAGATCGTCTGCGCCGGCCCATCGGCGTTGTTCCCCTGCGCCGATCTGCGCCTAGACGTATCGCGAGCGGCCTCGTACTCGACGTCGCAACCGGCGGAACCGTTCGACAAAACCACGAAGACCTGGGCGACCGGCTTCGGCACGCGGTTCGAATGTCCCCAGGGCGGCGATACGATAACAGTCCGGGTTGCCGTGCCCGTGATGCGCCTGTTTCGAATGCTGGATTTCACCGGTCGGATCATGTCCGACAAGTCGCAGCTGCTGGTCACGACCGAGATCTTCCGGGCCGAGGATTACGAGCCCAAACCGTGCTGAGTGTTCGTCTCCGCGCCGGCCTGATCCGCCTCATCGGCAACCGGGAGGGCGTCAGCGCGATCGAGTTCAGCATGATCGCCCCGATCCTGCTGCTGATCCTGATGGGATCGATCGAACTGCCTCGCGCCTACATGGTCGGCAAGCGCCTCGACAATGCGACGGCCACGATGGCGGATCTGATCTCCCGTGGCAGCTACGCCGACCTCAAGCCGATCTTCGCCGCGACGGGCGCGATCTCGAACCCCTACGACGTGAGCAGTGCCAGCATCGTGCTGACGGCGGCGGGCACCTACAGCAACGGCAGCTCGCCGACGACCAAGGTCTGCTCAAGCGCTGAATCCAACGGCCAAGCCTACGCCGCCGGCGCCTCGCTGGGGGCACCGCCCGCCGGAATGACCCGGAACGGCGACCGCTTTGTCGTGTCGGAAGTGACGATGGTCTATCGTCCGATCTTTCCGGTCCTCTCGAAAATGACCAGTTGGACCTTCCGATACAAGAAGGTCTGGCCGGTGCGCGGTGGCGATATCTACAACGGACAGAGCGAAGTGGTTCTGCCCGGCGGCAAGCCCTGCCCAGCCTGACCGGCGGGCAGACAGTTTCCGGGCGAACGCGTGCCGGACCGGATTTGCTGCCGGCGCCACTGGATCATCCGGTGGCGCCGGATCATGGCCACGGCCCGCTTCAGCGGGTCGAGACCGCGGCGGCGACGACCCGCCGCGAGGCCGGGCTCGCGGGGACGAGGCGCGGCGTCGTGCTCAGCTCGGAGGCCGGCCTGACGGCGGCCGTGGGACGAGCCTGCTCACGATAGATCGGCGGTGTCAGCGCAATGGTCTCATCGGCGAGGGCGGTGCCGATCATCGGAGCGGCGGCGAGGGCGGCGATAACGATGGTGCGAATGGTCATGGTGTGACAACCTCTCGTTGTCCGGGTCCTACCCGGCTTCGAGGGGTTATCTACGTTGCAGAGCAACATGATCCAAACAAATGCGATCGATACTCCATATTGATCTCGTCGATATGGAGGCGAGATCGTCGGCTCTAGGTCAAGTCAGGAATCCGCGTGGCTCGCATTCTGCATGTCCTCGCTCACCCACCGCGCTTGTGGCGGAAGAGGGAAGCCGCGCCAGGCCATGACGGCTGACGGACGGCGCAAACGGAACAGCCAAGTTAATACAAATTTAAAACTCACCCGCGAAGGTCGGGAACGCGGCCTAAAATCCGTTAACCGCCAGTGGCTTAGCGCGTAAAATTTTATCTTTCGCGCGGAAGGAGACAACCCGTTGCTGGTTGCTGCCCTGCTCTTCGCGGTGGGCATGTGGGAGGGCTGGCGGTATCGGGCAGCGGTTTTGATGGCCAGCTCGATGCTGGTCAGCCTCGCTTGGCTGAGCCTCTGGGTCTTCGTCTGGGCACATCTCGACGCCGAGAAGATCCTGCTGTTGTTTGCCTATCTGACAGCCCTTCAGGCTGGTTACCTCCTCGGGGCCTATCTGAGCGCCGACACCGATCCGAACCGCTGACCGGATCTGTGGCGATGTCGGGGAGGAACCGGGAATGCCAGCAGCCGCCCGCGGCACCGGCCGGCTGCCTGCCGTTCAGCGGCCGAATTCGACCGGAATGCTGAGATCGACGATCCCGGCCTCACCCAGGAGTGCGGCGGGCGGCACGGGGGCCGGGCTGATCCCCTGCACGGCGCGGAGCGCGCGCTGATCGAGCTTCGGCGAGCCCGAACTCTGCTCGATCTCCGCGGCCTGCACCGCCCCGTCCGGGGCGATCTGCACATGGACGAGCACGGTTCCACGGCCCCGGCCGGGAGCCTGTCGGGTCCCGGCGCGGTCGGCGGCATCGATCCGTGTGACGAGTTCCGAGAGCCACGCTCGCGCGGCCGGTCCCGGGGCGCTCCGCGCCTCAGCCACCCCGGGTGCCAGGATCAGGCCGAATACGACGGAAGCGGATTTGACGACGCGCGGCGACATGGGGAAACGGCGGCTCCCTGAGCCTGGATCGAGAGCCGACCCTACCCGCAGAGGCGGGTCTCCTGCGACCCCGTCACCGGTCGCCGTCACGAGACGGCGGTGGATTTCCGGCCCTTCGGACCCGCGGCGGCCAGCATGACGTCGTCGCTGCCGACCTCGATACCGGTATAGCCCAGCATCTCTGCGAGCTGCGTCCGGGCCCGCCAGACCCGGCTCTTCACGGTGCCGATCCGGCACTGCATGACGGCGGCGGTCTCCTCGTAGGTGAGGCTCTCGATTGCCACGAGCACCAGCGCCTGCCGCATCGGCGGCGCCAAGCGGTCGAGGGCAGCCTGCACGTCGCTCAGGTCGAGATGGCCCCCCTGCTCGGGCAGCGACACCATCCGCTCCGCCTGGGCGCCATCCTCGTCCTGTACCTCGCGCCCGCGCTTGCGGTGCTCGTTGTAGAACTGGTTGCGCATGATCGTGAACAGCCAGGCTTCCAGGTTCGTGCCCGGTGCGAAGCTGGCACGGGAGCGCCAAGCCCGCAGAAGCGTGTTCTGCAACAGGTCGTCGGCACCGACATGACTACGCAGAAGCGAGCGCGCGAAGCGCTGCAGGTTCGGCACCATGGCCAGGAGCGCAGTCTGGAACGCCTTCTCGCGGCCGTCCTGCGCCCGGCCGAAGGCACCGTCCAGCAACCTCAGCAGTTCGGCGAAGCGATCCGCGATGGTTGGCTCGACGTTATCCTGCGCGTAGGTCGCCGCAAGCAGAAGGCCGAGATGATACTGCACGCTGTCGGGGAGCCGGGGCGCCTGCGTGTCGATTGTATCAGCGTCGAGCGAGAGTTCGAGCATGATAGCCGATCACCTGAATGGGATGAAAATGCGAGCGCTGCCACTAATCCCTGATCACACTAAATCTGCCGCAACATAGATCAGCGACCCGGCGTATATCCGATCGGATATATGCTTCATTCTCCGACAATCGCGCCAGACATGGAAACAGGATAAGGGGCTTCGATGAGGACATACGTGCCGGAAAACTGCTCACTGCGCATCCGGATCTGCGGCAGCGCATTCAATAATTTCGCCACTGCGAAGGCGGATCCTGACCGTAGCGCGGGTGCGACCGACCGGACCGGGGGCTCGCGCCTATGACCCGGCTCTCGGATCTTGAGCACGACCCCGCCTTCCAAGAGGCTGTCCTCGCAGTACGGGGTGCGGCCAGCACCTTGAGCGGCCGGGCCGTGACCGTGGAGGAGGCACGCTTCCTCGTCGGCATCGCCCTGACCACCTTCGCCCATGCCGGAGGCCTCGAGGAGCCGAGCCGGAGCCGGCTCGCCCGCTTCTCGGAGCGTATCGGGCCGGGCACGGTCGTCGAGACGCTGACCAAGCACTGAGCCGCAGACCAAACGAGGCGCTGGGGCCGGCGACCCGCACGCCTAACCGGCCTCCGCCATCGCGGCCCGCAGAACCCGGAGTAGGTCCGCCATCACTGCCTCCCGGTCCTGACCTCGGGCAGCCAGGCGGAGCCCCTCGTTGACATGCTGGTCGATGATCAGCAGGCCGACTTCGCGCAGAGCCGCCGTCATGGCCCGGATCTGTTGGATCTCGTCCAGGCAGTGCCGGTCGGCCTCGACCATCGCTCGCAGGCCCCGAACTTGTCCCTCGATCCGCCCCAGCCGCCGGATCAGCGGCGTGCGCTCCGCCTCCGTTCGGACGAGGCAGACACGACCATCGACGACTGTGCCGCTTGTCACCGTTCTGCAAGCCACTTGTTTTGGGTCTACGCCCGCGTCGTTGCACGCCGGGGCGTAGCCCTCTCCGATGGAGGCGCCCCGGCCGGGAGGGGGACCGGCCGGGGCGCCGAGCCGATCAGCCGATCTGCTGGGATTGCGCGCCGCTGTCGGGGCGTGCCGGGCCGAGTACCGGCTCCTCGCCCATCGGCTGGTTCTGGACGACGCTGAACTCGCCCTTGCCGTCGAGCGACGGGCCTTGTGTCCAGCGGCCAGCCGGGGGCGGTGAGCCATCTGCCGACGTCGAGAAGAAGTTGTAGTTGAACTTCTGGTTCTCCTCGCTCTGCGGGAAGGAGTTCGGGATCGGCAGCGTGCCTTCGTGGCCGCCGAGTTCCTCGATCACCGACAGCCATTGCTGCTGGTGCATCGTGTCGCGGGCGATGAGGAAGCTCCACATGTCCCGCATGCCGGCATCGTTCGTGGCATTGTAGAGCCGCACCGCCAGAATGCGGCCCGTCGCCTCGGCAGCGACGTTGCAATACATGTCAGCTGCGATGTTGCCGCTGGCGTAGATGTGGCTCATGTCGAAGGGCAGGCCGTCGGAATTGCCCGGGAAGGCGGCCATGCCGGTGGACAGCAGCGTCTTGTGCAGCATGCCCTCGGCGATGTGGCGCGGGTTCTCACCGCCCATCACGGCCCCGACGATGGCGTCGGCGGCCCCGGCCTCCTGCACCTTGGTGGGCGCGGTCTCAAGGTTCATCGCCACGGCGGTCGCGAGCATCTCGATATGGCCGATCTCCTCGGTGGCCGTATTGAGCAGCATGTCGCGGTATTTCGTGGTCGGGGCGCGGTTGCCCCAGGCCTGGAAGAAGTACTGGAAACAGACCCGGATCTCGCCCTCGATGCCGCCGATCGCCTGCTGGAGCATGCGGGCGTAGATCGGGTCCGGGCTGTCGACCTTGACCGGGTACTGAAGCCGCTTGTCGTGATAGTACATATTGTCTGTCCCTCGCGAGAGGCACGGCGTGCTCAAGCCCACCGCATGATCGGCCACCGGCCCGGTACTCCGTGGGAGCATCGAGCCTCGCACCCTGTTCAACTCCGCTTTGAGACTCCGGTTCGATCTTCGGCGATATTTATAACGATCTATTTCCAGAATAACCTATTTTATTATGCTATGTCAGGCTATTGCCGGTGAAACTCCCAGGACACGGCGACGCTTAAGAGACGGCAATTACATGATTTATGTTAGGAGCACCGCATCCATGTTAGCCTAGCCGCGCGAAACGCCGGCCGGCGGGATCTGTTGTCTGGCCGCACGGATGCCGCCGGCGCTTCGTCCGAGGCGCACCCGCGGGCCGCGCAGGGTTCGGAGTCACCGTCGGGAGGGGGCAGCCGGGCCTCGGATCGGTGCCGCCGCACTCGTCATCCCGGAACCGCGGCCTCGGGGCCGGGCCGCGTCGCGGCCCGCGGGAGCTTACAGGAGCCCTGTGCGCCGGGCGAGCATCATCCCGAAGGCGAGGCAGGCGGCGAGGCTGACAGCCAGCATGGCGACATTCGTCCAGAACCGAACCGGCCGGCTGGAACCGTCGATCCCGCTGGCACGCAGCCGGACCCACGGAACGTAGAGGTAGAGTGCGACCACAGTCAGGATCAGGAACGCGAATGTGGCAATCCGGCCGGTGATCAGGGCCGCGCCCGCCAAGGTCGCCCAGCCGAAGACGAGGCCGAGCATGGTGAACAAGGCTGTCGAGTTCACGTCCGCACGTCCTCTTCAGCGCATGATGTCAGCCTGATCGCCGCTGCGGGCCTCTGTCTGCAACAGCTTCCGCTCGGGAGCCCTAAGCATCGTCCAGACGGGCCGCGAGAGAGGATCGACCCCTCGCTCTCAACCTATATCTTATTGAGAAACAAAGAGTTAGCTCCAGATCTCCAGTGCTTTGTGTGAAAATCCAGTGTGCTTGTCAAGCGGACGCGATCCGTCCCCGATGGACTGGTCCGCTCCGAGAGGTGGCTTCTAAGCGAGAACAAGGACGGTTGAGAACGAAGCCGCACAAGCCTGCGCACGTGATCGCCACGCAGTGGCCGGAGGATAGGCTGATGTCTCAAGGCCGGAACGTCGGGGCGCGATCCGCTGAATGGCGCGACGCGGAAGCCTATGTCCGCAGGCGTGAGGCGTCAGGCGGCCAGAAGAGCGACGCGATTCGGCGCGTGAGGGATCTGGCGGCGCGCGGGGTTCAAGGTGCCGGACCGTCATTCGAAGAGGTGACGGCTGCGGTACGAGAGCAGCCCGTGTCGGCGGCGACGGTCGGAGCGACGCCGCATCATGGCCGCAGGTTCCGGATGCTCATTGCGGTCGGCAGGTCCACGCGGAACTCACCCGCGATCCGCGTCACTCGTAAGCTGCGCTCTCAGGTGCGCGGACCGTCACTTCCGCAGCGGCACGCCCTTCGTGGTGAAGCGCTGACCGCCGCCCGTGTAACGGGGGCGCGGCTGGCCGCCCGTCCGGCCCGCACCGGCGCCGGTTCCCGGCGGCTGCGAGAACGGCACGAGCTGGTCCGGCCGCGGTCCGATGAGATCGGCGCGGCCCATCTCCCGCAGCGCCTCGCGCAGCAGCGGCCAGTTCTCCGGATCGTGGTAGCGCAGGAACGCCTTGTGCAGCCGGCGCTGGCGCAGCCCCTTGATCGCCTCGACCGACTCGCTGCCGCCGCGTTTCACGCCCCGCAGCGTGTTGATCTCGGTGTGGTACATCGCGGTGGCTGTCGCCATCGGCGAGGGCAGGAACGTCTGGACCTGATCGGCGCGGTAGTTGTTCGCCTTAAGCCAGAGCGCGAGGTGCATCATGTCCTCGTCGGTCGTGCCCGGATGGGCCGCGATGAAGTACGGGATGAGGTAGTACTTCTTGCCCGCCTCCTTGGCGGCGGCGTCGAACATCTCCTTGAAGCGGTCGTAGGTGCCGATCCCCGGCTTCATCATCTTGTCGAGGGGGCCGCGCTCGGTGTGCTCGGGCGCGATCTTCAGGCGGCCGCCGACGTGGTGGGTCACGAGCTCCTTGATGTATTCGGGGCTCTTGACCGCGAGGTCGTAGCGGACGCCGGAGGCGACCATCACCTTCTTGACGCCCTTCACCTCGCGGACCTTGCGGTAGAGGCGGATCAGGTCGTCGTGCGAGGTGTTCAGGTTCGGGCAGATGTCCGGGAACACGCAGGACGGCAGCCGGCACGCCGCCTCGATCTTCGGGTCCTTGCAGGCCATCCGGTACATGTTCGCCGTCGGCCCCCCGACATCCGAGATCACGCCCGTGAAGCCCGGCGTCTTGTCGCGGATCCGCTCGATCTCGCGCAGGATCGAGCCCTCCGAGCGGTTCTGGATGACGCGGCCCTCGTGCTCCGTGATGGAGCAGAAGGTGCAGCCGCCGAAGCAGCCGCGCATGATCGTCACCGAGAACTTGATCATGTCCCAGGCGGGGATCTTCGCGTCGCCGTAGGACGGGTGGGGCGCGCGGGCGTAGGGCAGGTCGTAGACCGCGTCCATCTCGTCGCTGGTCAGCGGGATCGGCGGCGGGTTGAGCCACAAGTCGCGGTCGCCGTGGCGCTGGACGAGCGGGCGCGCGTTGCCGGGATTGGCCTCCCGGTGCAGGACGCGCGAGGCGCGGGCATAGGCCTCCTTGTCGTCCTTGACCTGCTCGTAGGCGGGGAGCCGGATCACGGTCTCGCCGGGCCGGCGGGTCGCGGCCTCGTCCGTCGAGTCGAGATCGTCGGCGGGCAGCTCGGTGTAATGACCGGGCACGCGGCGGAACAGGGCGACGCCCCGGATCGCGTCGAGTTCGTGCGGCGCCTCCCCGGCCGCGAGGCGGTTCGCCACCTCGACCACGGCGCGCTCGGCATTGCCGTAGAGGAGCAGATCCGCCTTCGCGTCCGCCAGGATCGAGCGGCGCACCTTGTCGGACCAGTAATCGTAGTGGGCGATCCGGCGCAGCGACGCCTCGATACCGCCGAGCACGATCGGCACGTCCTTGTAGGCCTCGCGGCAGCGCTGCGTGTAGACGATGGTGCAGCGGTCCGGGCGCCGGCCGCCTTCGCCGCCGGCCGTGTAGGCGTCGTCGTGCCGCAGCCGCCGGTCCGCCGTGTAGCGGTTCACCATCGAATCGAGGTTGCCGCCGGTGACGCCGAAGAACAGCCTCGGCCTGCCCAAGGCCTTGAACGGCTCCGCCGAATGCCAGTCGGGCTGGGCGATGATGCCGACCCGGAAGCCCTGCGCTTCGAGCAGCCGGCCGATGATGGCCATGCCGAAGCTGGGATGATCCACGTAGGCGTCACCCGTCACCAGCACGATGTCGCAGGATTCCCACCCGAGCGCCGCCATCTCGGCGCGGCTCATCGGCAGGAACGGCGCCGCCTTTGCGGTCGGTGACGGTTTACAGGCGAAGGGAGCCAAGGATTGTTTGGCGGAAGCTCGGATTTCCATGGGGTCCATGCATAGTCCGCCGGGACCGCGCGCTCAATGAATCGCAAAGGTGCGACGGGAATCACCGCCGTATCAGAGCGGTTGAGCCTTGCCGCCAGCCTGCGCCTGAAGCGTTTCCGCGATGGCAAACCTACCGCGGGCGAGGCGGGATCCGAGCCTGATCCCGGCCGCGATACCCGTGCGGCACGGTCATGGGCCCGATGCGGACATGCCTCCTCTCGATGCTGTTCGCGACAGGGGCCTGGACCCCCGAGCCGGTCCGCGCATGTCTCTGTCGCCGGTCCCGACGATCAGAGGGCGATCATTCGGACGAGGCCAGGAACGCCCGCACGGTGTCGCGGAGAAAGGCGGCATCGGCTGGATGGGTCGACGGATTGCCCGCGCGATGGCCCCAGATGCTCGGGATCGGCCGCAGCACAGCCGCGCGCAGGTGCGGCAGTTCGGCGGCGTTGTCGGCGACGCGGAAGTAGAGATCGGTCTCCCCCGGCATCAGCAGCAGCCGGGCCGTGATCGCACCCAGTGCCCGCACGAGGTCGCCACCGAAGCGCGGGTCGCGACTGACGTCACCCGCGTCCCAGGTGCAGAGCTGCGCGTAGAGGTCGGCGGCGGGGCGGCGGGCGAAGCGCTCCTCCCAGTCGGTGCGCAGGAAGGTATCGAGATCCGGGGCGCCGAGTGCGGTCCGGTGCAGGTCCGCCCGGTAGAAGTCCTGGCTGAGCGCCCAGCCCGCATAGATACGTCCGAAGGCCCGGAGGGCGGCGGCGGGCTCGGCCGAGAATCGGCCCGCGCCGCGGTGCTCCGGCGCCGCCTCCAGGACCGCCATCAGGCCCTTCAGAAACACGCGGTTGTGCGTGGCCGTGCGGGCGCTCCCGCAATTGATCACCGCCCGGGCGACCTGCTCGGGAAACAGGGCGGCCCAGTGATAGGCCTGCTGCGCCCCCATGGACCAGCCGTAGACCGCGTGGAGCCGCTCGATCCCCCAGGTCTCCGCGAGCAGGCGGCGCTGGGCGTGGACGTTGTCCCAGGCGGTGACGAGGCCCGGCCAGTCCGGCGTGTTCGACGGGCTCGACGACAACCCGTTGCCGAACATGTCCGGGATGACGATGAACCAGCGGCCCGGATCGAGCACCCCATCGGGCCCGATCAGCCATTCGAGGTCCGGATGCTGGGCCCCGTAGCTCGTCGGGTAGAGCACGACGTTGTCGCGCCCGGGCGACAGGGTCCCGTGCGTCTTCCATCGCAGGCGCGCGCCCGGCAGCACTGCCCCCGATTGCAGGGGCAGGTCGCCGAGATCGAAGGTTCCGGTGGCAGTCGGCCAGCCGGTCACGCGCGCAGCGTCCGCACGAAGCCGACATGCCAGCGGGCGTAGCCCCGCTGCAGCACGCCGAGACGCGCGCGCATCGCCCGATGGGCGTCCGGCAGGCGGTGGAACGGGATCGACGGGTAGAGGTGGTGCTCGGTGTGGAAGGGCATGTTCCACATGAGGAGCCGCATGAGGCCGTTGGTCAAGGTCGTGCGGGTGTTGGTCAGGCCGTTGTCGTCCATCGTGCAGAGTGTGTGCTCGGTGAGCAGGTAGAGCCGCAGGAACGGCTGGCCGAGAAGCTGCGGCCCGATCCAGAACACCAGCGGTGCCCACCAGCCGACCAGCACCATCGCGAGGGCGGAGACGGCGAGCAGGAACGCGCACATCGCCCGAAGCGAGCGGATGATCCGCGGTGCGGCGCGTTCCGGGATGAACGGGTAGGCGGAGAGGTCGCCGCGCAGGCCGGCCCAGGCCACCTGAAGGCGGGTGCGCCAGTAGGGGAGCGCCAGGACGCGCCAGACATAGGCGTCGAGGGTGGAGGGCGGCATCAGCGCGAGTTCCGGATCGCGCTCGGGATCCTGGGTGTGGCGATGGTGAGCGAGGTGGAAGGCCGTGTAGAAGTGCCAGTTCAGGAGCGACGGACACGCCACCAGCCAGCCCGTCACCGCGTTGGCGCCCCGGGAGCGGAAGGCCGTCAGGTGAATGGTCTCGTGGATCGGTGCGAACAATGCCGACTGCACGATTCCCAGCAGCAGCATGGCCGGGACGAGCGTCCAGGGCCCCGAGCGCCAGACCAGCCAGCCGGAACCGGCCAGCATCAGCACATGGGCGCCGAGGCGCATGGCGCCGCGCAGGTCCGAGCGCCGCGACAGCGCCTTCACCTCCGCGCCCGTGAGAATTCGTCCGCTTGCCGAAGCCATTTGTTATGCCGGACCGTGTGTGAGCCTCAAAAACGCACGGGCTTTGCATCATCCATGCCGGTGACACGGGAGTTCGTCGCTTGGTCCGGACCGTCTGCCCCCATGATTGCCCCTCCGCCTGCAGCCTCGACGTGCAGGTGGCGGACGGCCGCGTCGTCTCGGTCCGGGGCGGCGACAACCCCTACACGGCCGGGGTGATCTGCGCGAAGGTCAGCCGCTACGGCGAGCGCGTCCACCATCCCGACCGGATCCTGCACCCGCTCGAGCGCGTCGGCGCCAAGGGCAGCGGACAGTGGCGGCGGATCGCCTGGGACGCCGCGCTCGACCGGGTGGCCGCGGCCTTCTCGGAGACGGCGGAGCGCTGGGGTCCGGAGGCGGTCTGGCCGTATAATTCCGGCGGGACCATGGGCCTCGTCCAGCGCGACGGCATCCACCGGCTGACCCACGCGATGGGCTATTCCCGGCGCAAGCGTACGATCTGCACGGCGGTGGCGATCGCGGGCTGGAGCGCCGGAACCGGCCGGATCGCCGGGCCGGATCCCCGCGAGATGGCTTTGTCCGACCTGATCGTGGTCTGGGGCGGCAACCCGGTGAGCACCCAGGTCAACGCGATGACCCACATCAGCCGCGCCCGCAAGACGCGGGGCGCCAAGCTGGTGGTGATCGATCCCTACCGCACCGGCACCGCGGCGGCCGCCGACATCCACCTCGCGCCGAGGCCCGGCACCGACGGGGCTCTCGCCTGCGCGGTGCTCCACGTGCTGTTCCGCGACGGCCTCGCGGATCGGGCCTACCTCGCCGCCCATGCCGAGGATACGTCGGCGCTGGAGGCGCATCTCGCGTCGCGCACGCCCGAATGGGCGGCGGCCATCACCGGCCTGCAGCCCGCCGCGATCGAGGCCTTCGCGGCTCTCTACGGCCGGACGCCGCGCAGCTACATCCGCTGCGGCTTCGGCTTCACGCGGACCCGCAACGGCGCCGTGAACCTGCATGCGGTGACCTGCCTGCCTACCGTCACGGGCGCTTGGCAGCACGAGGGCGGCGGCGCGCTCTGGCAGCAGGCGGCGATCTTCAACTGGGACAAGACCCTGACGGAGGGCCTCGACGTCAAGGCGCCGGGCGTGCGCGAGCTCGACATGAGCCGGATCGGCGCCGTGCTCACCGACGATCCCGACGCCCTGCAGGGCGGGCCGCCGGTGCGCGCCATGCTGATCCAGTCGGCCAATCCCGCCGTCTCGGCCCCCGACAGCGCCCGGGTGCGCGCCGGCTTGTCGCGACCGGACGTGTTCGTGGCCGTGCACGAGCAGTTCATGACCGAGACCGCAGCGCTGGCCGACCTCGTGCTGCCGGCCACCACCTTCCTGGAGCACGACGACATCTACGGGGCCGGCGGCCACAGCCACATCCAGGCGGGACCGGCGATCCTGGAGCCGCCGGGGGAATGCCGCTCGAACCACGCACTGCTCGGCGCGCTCGCCGCCCGGCTCGGCGCGGACCATGCGGGATTCCGACTGAGCGCCCGGGATCTCGCCGACGCGACCCTGGCCCGCTCGGGCTGGGGCGGGCTCGACCGGCTGGAGGCCGCCGGCTGGATCGACGCGCAGCCGGACTTCGCCGAGAGCCACTTCCTGAACGGGTTCGGCCATCCGGACGGGCGCTTCCGCTTCGCCCCCGACTGGGCGGCGCTCGGCCCCCGCGCGGCCGGGATGCCGGCCCTGCCCGATCACTGGCCGGTGGCCGAGCCCGGAGACGCGGAGCACCCGTTCCGGATGATCGCCCCGCCGGCCCGCCAGTTCCTCAACGCGACCTTCACCAACGTGGCCGAATCGATCCGCCGCGAGGGGCGGCCGACCTGCCTGCTCCACCCGGCGGACGGCGCGCGGCTCGGGATCGGCACGGGCGACGCCGTCGAGATCGGGAATAGCCGCGGCCGGGTCCGGCTGCACGCGCGCCTCGCCGAGGGGCAGCAGCCGGGCGTGGTGGTGGTCGAGAGCCTGTGGCCGAGCGCGTCCTTCGCGGGCGGCAGCGGGATCAACACCCTGATCGGCGCCGCGCCGGCGGCGCCCAACGACGGCGCCGCCTTCCACGACACCGCGGTCTGGGTCCGGGCGGCCTGAGCTGGACGCTCAGGCCGTCAGCGCCTCGGGCACCGGTGCTTCTCCCAGGCCGCCGAACAGGCGCCGGCCCGGGATCGCCGCGATCAGCCCCCGCGTGTAGGCGTGCGCGGGCGCGGCGAACAGGGTCTCGGCCGGACCGGCCTCGACGATCCGGCCCCGCTGCATCACCGCCACCCGGTCGGCGATCCGCGCGGCGATGCGCAGGTCGTGGGTGATGAACAGCATCGCGAGGTTGTACTCCGCCCGGAGCTCGGCGAGCAGGTCGAGCACACGGGCCTGCACGGAGACGTCGAGGGCCGAGACCGCCTCGTCGGCCACGAGGATGCGCGGCTTCAGCGCCAGTGCCCGGGCGATGCAGATGCGCTGGCGCTGCCCCCCCGAGAACTCGTGCGGGAAGCGGTCCGCCGCACCCGCCTTCAGGCCGACCCGGTCGAGCAGCGCCCGCGCCTCGGCCATCGCCCGATCCTTCGGCGCCCCGTAGGCCATGGGCCCGCGGGCGATGGCGTCGCCGACCCTCTGGCGCGGGTTCAGCGCCGCGAACGGATCCTGGAACACGATCTGGATGCGCCGCCGTTCGGCCCGGAGAGCCTCGCCGCGCAGGGCCAGGAGATCCTGGCCGTCGAAGATGATGCGGCCCGAATCCGGCTCGGCCAGGCGCAGGATCATCTGGCCCAGGGTCGACTTGCCCGATCCGGATTCGCCGACCACCGCCACCGTCTCGCCGGGTGCCAGCGTGAGGGAGAGGGCGTCGGCGGCGACCACCTGCCGGGGCGGGCGGAACCAACCCTGCCGCAGGGTGAAGGTCTTCGAGAGCGTCTCGATCTCGAGGAGCGGCGGCCGCGCCGCCGGGGCCGCGCGCGCCGGGCGGCGGCCGGCATGCGGCACCGCCGCAACCAGCGCCCGGGTGTAGGGATCGCGCGGCGCGGTCAGGACCGCCTCGGCGCTGCCCTGCTCGACGACCCGGCCGTCGCGCATCACCACGACACGGTCGGCGACCTCCGCGACGACGCCGAAATCGTGGGTGATCAGCAGGACGCCCATCCGGCGCTCGCCCTGGAGCCGGCGGATCAGCGCGAGGATCTGGGCCTGCGTGGTCACGTCGAGGGCGGTGGTCGGCTCGTCGGCCACCAGCAGCGCCGGGTTGTTGGCCATGGCGATGGCGATCATCACCCGCTGGCGCTGGCCGCCCGACAGGGCGAACGGGAAGCTGTCGCGGATCCGGGCCGGGTCGGGCAGGCCCACGGCCTCGATCAGCGCGCCGACCCGGGCCGCGACCACGGCGCGCGGCGTCGCGGGGGCCTGGACCCGGATCGCCTCGGCGATCTGTTCGCCGGCCCGCTTCAGCGGGTTCAGCGCGCTCAGCGGCTCCTGGAAGATCATCGCGGCGTCGCGGCCGCGGATGGCCCGCAGCTCCGCCTCGGAGGCGGCGGCGACGTCGCGCCCGCACAGGGTAACCGCGCCGCCCGCCACCGCCACGCCCGGCGGCAGGAGGCCGAGGATCGTGTGGGCGATCATCGACTTGCCGGAGCCGGACTCGCCCACGAGGCAGACGATCTCGTTGGCCGCCACGGTGAGGGAGACGCCGCTCACCGCCTGGGCGCGGTCGGCCCCCGCCGGCAGGCTGACCGAGAGGTCGGTGATCGACAGGACCGGCTCGCTCATGCGCGGCTCCCCCGGGCGAGCCGCGGGTTGAGCGCGTCGTTGAGCGCCTCGCCGACGAGGTTGATGGCCAGCACCGTCACGAGGATCGCGGCGCCGGGAAAGACGCTCATCCACCAGGCCTGCCGGATGACCGTGCGGGCGGCGCCGACCATGTAGCCCCAGGACATCAGGTTCGGGTCGCCGAGGCCGAGGAAGCTCAGCGCGCTCTCGATCAGGATCGCGGTGGCCACCGTAAGCGCGCCGGTGACGATGAGCGGCGCCAGGGCGTTCGGCAGGATGTGGCGCAGGACCAGGGCGGCCGGCCGCTCGCCCTGGCAGGCGGCGGCGCGCACGAAGTCCCGGTTCCGCAGCCGCAGGAACTCGCCCCGGGTCAGGCGCGCCAGGGGCGGCCAGCTGATCGCCGCGATGGCCAGGATCTCGTGGGACAGGGACGGCCCCAGGGTGGCGACCAGCAGGACGGCCAGGATGAAGCCGGGAATCGTCTGGAACAGCTCGGCGACCCGCATCAGCACGGCGTCGGTGAGGCCGCCGAACCATCCGGCCGTCGCCCCGATCACGACGCCCACCAGCAGGGCCGCGAGCGTCGAGGACAGGCCGATCGCCAGCGAGACCCGGGCGCCGTGGGCGAGCCCCGACGCGATGTCCCGGCCCATCGTGTCCGAGCCCAGGGGCAGGTCGGGGCTGAGCGGCGGCTCGAACGGGGCGCCGACCATCTCCCAGGGATCGACCGGCGCCAAAAGCGGCGCGAGCAGCGCCACCGCGACCACCGCGGCGAGGAGGACGAGGCCGATCGGGCCGCCGGGATTGCGCAGGAACGCGCGGACGAAGCCCATCACGCGGCCCTCGCGGAGGCGGCGATCCGCGGGTCGATCAGCCGCGCGAGCAGGTCGGTCAGCATGTTGATCAGGATCACGAGCACCGACATGACGAGGAAGAGGCCGAGCAGGACGGGGTAGTCGCGCTGGCTGAGGGCCTCGAACACCAGCCGGCCGAGGCCCGGCCAGGCGAAGACGGTCTCGACCACCACCGAGCCGCCGACCAGCGCCCCGGCCTGCATGCCGGCGACGGTGACCACCGGCAGGATCGCGTTGCGGATCATGTGGTCGCGGATCACGCGGCCGCGGGTCAGGCCCTTGGCCCGGGCGGTCTTCACGTAATCCTGGGCGGCGACCTCGACGATCGCGGTCCGCATCAGCCTTGCGTAGACTGCGAGGTAGACCGCGGCGAGCGACAGGGCGGGCAGGACCAGATGCGCCAGCACGTCGCCGACCTGACCGAGCGGCGAGAAGGTCGCGCCGACGCTGCGGTAGCCGAAGGCCGGCAGCCATTCGAGCTGGACCGAGAAGACCAGCACCAGCATCAGGCCGAGCCAGAAGACCGGCATGGCGTAGAGCACCAGAGCCACGAGGCCGATCAGGGTGTCGGACCACCGGCCCGCCCGCACGCCCGAGAGGGTGCCGAGCAGGATCCCGAAGCCGAGCGCCAGGGCGAAGGCGGTGCCGGTCAGCAGCAGGGTCGCGGGCAGCCGCTCCAGGACGAGGCCGAGGACCGGCCGCTGCTGCCGATAGGAGTAACCGAGATCGAGCCGCAGCACCCGGCCCAGATAGGTCGCGAGCTGCACCGCGTAGGGCTTGTCGAGGCCGTACTCGGCCCGGAGCTGCCGGAGCAGGGTCTCGTCCGAGGCGCCGGACTGGCCGGCTATGACCTGCGCGGGATCGCCCGGCGCCGCGTGGACGAGGGCGAAGTTCACGCTGGCGATGACCAGGATCACCGCCAGCGTCCGCGCGATCCAGGCGGCCAGTCCGGCCAGCATCCTCATGCGCGGTAGGCCCGGGCGAAGGTGTCGTTCACGCCGCTGCCGGTAACGACGAGATCCTTGATGTGCTTGTCGGTGAAGGTCGGGAAGTCGAGCTCCATGAGCCACGCCACCGCGGCGTCCTCGACCAGGATCTTCTGGACCTGGCTGTAGAGTTTCTGCCGGGTGGCGTCGTCCTGCGCCACGGCGGCCTCCTCGAACAGCCGGTCGACCTCCGGATTGCTGTACCCGGCGGTGTTCGAGAACAGGATGCCCTTGCGGATGTTCGAGGAAATGTAGGAGCGTGACACGCCGAGCGCCGGATCGCCGTACTGGTAGGTCCAGGGCGCAGAGATCTCGAATTCCCAGTTGCCGCAGCGCGCCGCCCAGCCGCCGACATCGATGCCCTCCAGCACGATGTCGATCCCGACCTTGCCGAGGGACTGGCGCACGTACTCGGCCACCCGCTGCCACATCTCGCCGTAGGGCGGCACGAGGTATTTGAGGGTCACCCGCTTGCCGTCGGCGCCGGGCTTCAGCCCCATCGCGTCGAGGAGAGCCACCGCCTTGGCGGGCGCATACTCGTATTTTGGCACGTCCGGCTCGTAGAACCGGGTCTTCGACGAGACCGGGCCGGTGGCGACCTTGCCGAGACCGAAGAACACGCGCTTGCGCAGGGCTTCCCGGTCGATGGCGTACAGTACCGCCTGGCGGAAGCGCTTGTCGTTCATCGGCGCGATGCGGGTGTTCATCTCCAGCCAGAGATGGGGCGCGTAGAACTCGTAGCCCTTCGTGGTCATGTCGAGGTTCGGCAGCGCCTTGAGGCGCGGCACGTCGAAGGCCTCGACATCGTTCCACTGGGTCAGCTGGATCGTGCCGCTCTCCAGGGCGACCGCCCGCGAGGCGGCGTCCGGTATCACTCGGTAATAGATCTCGTCGAGATAGGGCTCGCCTTTCCGGTAGTAACCCTCATGGCGCACGAGGTGGATGTGGGAGCCCTTGACCCACTCCTTGAGCTTGAACGGTCCCGTGCCGATCGCCCGGGCGTTGTTCGGGTTCTGTCGCAGGTCGGTATTCTCGTAGAGCGCCTTGGAGATGATCGGCGCGGTGGTGGCGTCGAAGGCGTGCAGGAACGGCGCGAACGGCGCCTTCAGCTTGAACACCACGGTCAGCGGATCCGGCGCCTCCGCCGAGGCGAGGCGCGCGAAGGTGCCGCGCGCCCGGGCATGAGCCTCCATCAGCGCCTTGGTGACCGAGAACACCACGTCCTCGGAGGTCATCGGTGAGCCGTCGTGGAAGGTGATGCCGGGAAACAGCTTGAACGTGTAGGTCAGGCCATCCGGGCTGCGCTCCCAGCTCTGGGCCATGCCAGGCCTGGGCGTGAGATCGAAGTCGTAGGTCAGCAGGCTCTCGTAGATCTTGCCGCAGACCGTGAGCGTCGGCGCCTGCTGGTTGAGCGCCGAGACCAGGATCGGCGGCTCGGGCTGGATCACGGTGTTGAGGATCCCGCCGCGGGTCTGACCGGCGGCGCGCGTGATGCCGAAGGGTATCGGCCCCGCCGCGCCTGCGGCGAGAACGAGCTTGGCGAAATCGCGTCGATTCATCCGTGACCTTTCCGGCGCCTCGGAACATGCTCAAGGCGGTCCTGCGATCTCCACCGAAGACCGGGATCGCTGGACAGCCTGATGCATCGAACAGGCCATTTCCCTCGGATGCAGGCGCGCTCCGCGGTACCTCCGGGTCGATGAGGCCGGCGCTGGACCGGTTCTGGCGTATTCCGGCGACATCCCGCCGCCGGCGCGCCAGTCGCTTGGTATCCGGTTTGCCTACCGGATCAGGGCAAAGGGTGAATGCGCATGAGACGATCCTGGTTTTCCGGCCTGCTCGCGGCCGCGGCCCTGCTCGCGCCGGCCTCCGCCGGAGCGGAGACGACGGTGAAGGCGGTGCTGGAAGCCGAGATCGTCACCCTCGATCCCTACTTCACCACCGCCTACATCACGCGGACCTTCGGCTTCATGGTCTACGACACGTTGTTCGCGCCGGACGCGAAGGGCGTGTTCAAGCCGCAGATGGTGGACAGATGGTCGGAGTCGGAGGACCGCCTGACCTGGCGCTTCACCCTGCGCGAGGGCCTGCGCTTTCACGACGGCACGCCGGTCCGGGCCGTCGATTGCGTTGCATCGCTGAGACGCTGGGCGGCCCGCAGCGCGCTGGGCGGCCGACTCATGGACGTGACGGCCACCCTCGACGCCGTGGACGACAGGACCTTCGTGCTGACGCTGCGGGAGCCCTACGGCCTCGTGCTCGACACGCTCGGCACGACATCGAGCCCCACACCTTTCATCATGCCGGCCCGGCTCGCCGCAACGCCCCCCGCAACGCAGCTTTCCGAGGTCGTGGGCTCCGGTCCCTTCGTCTACGACCGCACCGCGCACATCCCCGGCGACCACATGCTGCTGCGCCGGAATCCCGATTACCGGCCGCGCTCCGAGCCGGCCGACTTCCTGGCGGGCGGCAAGGTCGTGAAGATCGACGCCCTCGACATCCGCGTCATCCCCGACGGTGCGACGGCCACGGGCGCCCTCGGCGCGGGCGAGATCGACTTCATGCAGTACGCGCCCTTCGACCTGATCGACCAGATCGAGGCCAACAAGGGCTTGGCGGTGATGAATTTCACCGGCCCGCATCGGTTCACAGGCCATTACCGCATCAACACGGCGTCCAAGCCGTTCGACGACCCGGCGATCCGGCGCGTGCTGCTGAGGCTCGTCGATCAGCGCGAGGTCCTGGACGGGTTCGGCCTCGACCAGCGCTTCTCGCAAACCTGCGACGCCTTCTTCATCTGCGGCTCACCTTACGAGACGCATGTCGGGACCGAGCTCCTGCACGACCCCTCGGTGGCGGCGGCACGGACCGCCCTGGCGGCGACCGCCTACAAGGGCGAGCCGGTGACCGTGATGGTGGCCAATGATCTTGAGGCCGCGCGCGTGTCTTCGACCATCCTGGCCGACCGCCTGAAGCGGGCCGGCTTCACCGTGGACCTGCAGGTTATGGATTGGGCAGCCCTGCTCGCCCGGCGCACGAAAAAGGCCGGGTGGAGCCTCTTCGGCATCCATGCTCTGGGCCTCGATCTCAGCTCGCCGCTGACGAACTCCGCGATCAACTTCAACTGCAAGGACGCGGCGAGTTCAGGATTCATGTGCGATCCGCGCATGGTCAGCCTGTTCGACCGCTTCGCCCGCGAGCCCGATCTGGAGAAGCGGCGCGCCATCGCGGGCGAGATCCAGACCGTCATCTACGGCGAGGGGCTGGTCGTCCCATTCGGCCAGTTCGCCCAGCCGGCAGCCTACCGGACCTCCCTCACCGGCCTGATCCCCTCCGCCATCCCGCTCTTCTGGAACGTCGAGAAACAATGAGCGCAAACCCGTACGATATCGTCGTGGTCGGCGCCGGCTCCGCCGGAGCGGCGCTGGCGGCCCGCCTGTCGGAGGATCCGCACCGGCGGGTGCTCCTGCTGGAGGCCGGACGCGACTGGCGCTCCACCGACGCGCCCCCGGCGCTGCGCTCGGCCAACATCGTCCCGTTCATGCATGACCCGGAGCATCAGGCGGACTGGCAGTGGCCCGGGCTGATGAGCCGGCGAACCCGTGTGCAGGAGCCCCGCTTCTACTGGCGCGGTCGTGCGCTCGGCGGCAGCTCGACGGTGAACGCGCAGATCGCGATCCGCGGCGTCCCGGCGGCCTTCGACGCCTGGGCCGAGCAGGGCTGCACCGGCTGGTCGGCCCGGGATGTGCTGCCCCTCTTCGATCGGATCGAGGACGACGCCGATTTCGCCGCCGCGGACGGTGCCCGGCGCGGCGGCCCGCTCCCGGTCTACCGCGCGAAGCTGGAGGCCTGGGGCGCGGTGGATCTGGGCCTTCGCGAGGCTGCTCTCGCGGCGGGCTATCCCTGGAAGGCGGATCTCAATGCGCCGACGGGCGAGGGGGTCTCGTGCAACCCGATCAACAGCCGAAACGGTCACCGGGTGACGACGAATGACGGCTACCTGGAGCCGGCTCGTGACCGGCCGAATCTCGACATCCGCTGCGAGGCCCTGGTCGATCGCGTCCTGTTCGAAGGACAACGGGCGGTCGGACTCCGCGTCCGCTTCGGTGCGGAGCCCTGGACCGAGATCCACGGCCGCGAGATCGTGCTCTGCGCCGGCGCCGTCCACAGCCCGGCAATCCTGATGCGCTCCGGGATCGGCCCGGTCGAGCCGCTCCGCGACCTCGGCATTCCCGTCCGGCAGGCGCACGAGGCGGTCGGCCGCAACTTCATGGACCATCCGATCCTGCGGGCGACGATGGATCTCAAGCCCCAGCACCGGGCGCTCGGCCCGGATGCCCGCCACACCAATTGCTGCGTCACGTATTCGAGCGGTCTCGCGGGTGGCGGGGAGCGCGACATGATCGTGGTGGCCTACAATCACCGGACCCTGACCGGGCCGGAACCGACGCCGCAAGGGGCGGTCGGCGTCGGCCTCTACGACGCGTTCTCACGCGGGACGCTGCACCTCACCTCGGCCGATCCCGAGGCCCATCCCGTCATCGACGAGAACATGCTCGATGATCCGCGAGACCGCGTGCGGCTGCGCGACGCGGTGCGCCGCCTCGCCCGGCTGACGGAACATCCGGCTCTGGACGGTCTCGCGACGGCGATCCGGTTCGGTGAGAGCCCGCTCCCGATCGGCGACGCCGCCGGCCTCCCTGATGGGGATCTCGATGCTTTGATGCTCGCCGAAGCCGGTGACATCCAGCACGCGGCCGGCACGTGCCGCATGACCGGCTGGCACGACTCGTCCGGTGTCGTCGATCCTGATCTCAAGGTTCGTGGAATCGACGGATTACGGGTCTGCGACGCCTCCATCATGCCGAGCGATTGCAGAGCCAATCTGCATTTCACCTGCGTGATGATCGGCGAAAATCTTGCTCAAAGGATCCGTATAGAACATCCTTAATATCAATTGGTTTCGGACGGAATTGCTAATTCAACTTGCCAGCCCGCATCCGCCTCAAGACCATATTTCCAGGGACTGTCTGCCCTGGAATGGGTACGATGACGGCGTACCGGCAATCCGCCCCCGGGCCAGTGGCTTACGACACCGTCGGCGCACAAAAAGGGTCGGGACGAGGGCCAGGACGCCGGCCGCCACCTCGTCATGCCGGCCGTCGCGCTCGCGCTGTACTACCTCGCGGTCTGCGCCCGGGTGATGCGCGCCTGCCTGCGGGATCAGATCGGCATAGATTGCGCCACCACCGCCCGCGATGAGGGCGAGGCCGAGGCTCGGGTGACGACCGGGCACGTCCTGCGCAATGCGTTGCTGCCGGTGGTAAGAGCAGGCGCACGCTGAGAAGGATGTCGCCCTTCGCGGCGCGACCTTCTCGGACGCTCCGCACATGATCCGCCGCCGGGCGGCACGAAGGAGGCACGGATGCGGCTGGAGATCTTGACCATCGGACCGGCCTTCGCCATCAGCGTGAAAAACGAAGCGGCCACCGAGGAACGGTACGGTCAGACCGCAAGCTCAGGCCTCGTCCGCCCTCCGAGATACGCCGATCGGATCTCGTCGTTGGCCCACAATGCCTGAGGCTCGCCTTCCAGGACGAGCCGGCCCGTCTCGAGCACGTAGCCCCGATCGGCGACCGAGAGACCCATCCGGGCATTCTGCTCCACCAGCAGCACCGTGGTCCCGCGGCGGCGCACCTCGGCGATGATCGCGAACACTGCCTGGACGATCACCGGAGCTAAGCCGAGGGAGGGCTCATCCAGCAGCAAGAGGCGCGGCTTGGCCATCAGACCGCGGGCGAGCGCCACCATCTGAAGCTGCCCCCCCGACAGCGTCCAGCCCAGGGCGTCGCCGAACCGGCGGATGTCGGGAAAGAGGTCGAACATCGCCTCGACCTCGTCGCGCAGGGCCCGCTTGGCGAGCCCGGAGCGGTTCGAGGCGCCCAGCATGATGTTCTCGCGCACGGTCAGGCCCGGGAAGATCCGGCGCCCCTCGGGCACGTGGGCGACACCCATGCGCACGATCGCCTCCGGCTTCAGGCCCTCAAGAGGCTGCCCCTCCAGCAGGATCGTGCCGGCGGCGGGCCGCACGAGCCCCGAGATCGCCTTGAGGGTTGTTGACTTGCCGGCCCCGTTGGAGCCGAGCAGCGTCACGACCTCCCCGGCATCAACGGAGACCGACAATCCGCGCACGGCCTCGATCTCCCCGTAGCGGACCACGAGGTCGCGGATCTGCAGAAGCGGCGCGGCGGGCGGGGTCTCAGGTGGCGTCATCGCGGGTCACACCGGAGCGAGGTCGGTTTTCAGGCTCGTTGCCGGGCCCGCGGAGGCGTCCTCGCCGAGATAGGCCTCGATCACCGCGGGCTCGCGGAGCACGCCTGCCGTGACGCCATCGGCGATGCGGCGGCCGAAGTTCAGCACGGTGATGTGACCCGCCACGTCGCTCACCAGCGTCATGTCGTGATCGATGATCAGGATGGTCAGACCTTTGGCGGCCATCCGGCGCAGCAACCCCGTCAGCGCGATCTTCTCGCTGGAATTGAGACCCGCGGCCGGCTCGTCGAGCAGCAGCAGCACGGGGTTGCCGGCGAGTGCCCGGGCGATCTCGATCAGGCGCTGGTGCCCGTACGAGAAGCCGGAGATCGGCTCCAGCGCCCGCGCCTCGAGGCCGACGAAGGCCAGGGCCGCCCGGGCGCGGGCCTCCAGACTCGCCCGATCGCGGGCGGAAAGTGGGTTGTTGGGCCGCTCAGCGCCGATGATGACGTTCTCCAGGGCACTCATGGAGCGAAACAGGCGTATGTTCTGGAAGGTGCGCCCGATGCCGGCCGCCGCCCGCCGGTGCGGCGGCAGCCGCGTGATGTCCTGTCCGGCCAGGCGCACGGTGCCCCCCGTGGGACTGTAGAGGCCCGAGAGGACGTTGAGCGTCGTGGTCTTGCCGGAGCCGTTCGGCCCGATCAGCGCGTGAATGCCGCCCCGCGCCACCGTGAAGCTCACCGCGTCCACCGCCTTGAGGCCGCCGAAGTGCTTGGCAAGCCCCGAGACCTCAAGCATCGGCGCGGCGGAGGCCTCCCCCTGGACGAGCGTGAGCTCGGGCACTGGCGCCTGCCCAGGGCGGACCCGGCGCAGGCGCCGGACCTGGTCGCCGAGGAAGCCCCAGATCCCGTCAGGCATGAACACCACGATCAGGATCACCGCGAGCCCGTAGATCGCGAGGTAGAGCCCCGGAATCTCCTTGAGAAAGCGGAGCCATTCCGGGATCAGGATCAGCAGGGTCGTGCCGATCACGGCGCCCACCGGCGAGCCGACGCCGCCGAGAAGCGCCATCGTCAGGAAGACGATCGACTCGGCGAAGGAGAACTGGTCCGGGCTAATATAGGTGAAACTGCCGGCGAACAGGCCGCCGCCGAGCCCCGCAAGAAGCGCACCGAGCGCGAAGGCCGCGATCTTGGTGCGGTAGATGTCGATCCCCGATACGCCCGCGGCGAGCTCGTTGTCCCGTACCGCCCGCATGGCGCGCCCGAGCCGGGTCTGCGGCATGTGCCACACGAGCCAGCCCACGATCGCCAGGACGAGCACGCACAAAGCGAGGTAGCTCTGCCCGTCCGCGAATAGGGTAGGGCGGCGGATGTTGGGCACGCCGTCGGGCCCGTGCGTCACCGGGATCCAGTTGGTGAGCACCAGCGTCAGGATCTGCTGGAACGAGATCGTCACCATGGCGAGGTAGTGACCGCCGAGCCGCAGCGTCGAGGCGCCGAGCCCGGCGCCGAGCACTACGGCGAGGCCGAGGCCGATGATCAAGCAGATCCAGAAGTTCAGCCCCCCGTCGACCGTACCGAGCCCGACCGCGTAGGCGCCGATCCCGAAGAACGCCGCCTGGGCCAAGTTGATCTGCCCGCACAGGCCGAGCACGATGGTGAGCCCGATCACCGCGATGGCATAGGTGGCCGCCTGCATCAGGATATTGAGGGCGTAGCCGCTGAGCGGCGTCGTGGCGGCGAGCGCCACCAGGACGGCCGCCAGCACCGCGTAGGCAAGGCTGCCGAGGGGCAGACGTCGGGGGGCCGGCGCTGCTGCGGCCGGGCTGGCGACGGGGGAGGGGGTGCCGCTCATGCCTTCTCCGCCACGCGCTCGCCAAACAGGCCCTGCGGGCGCACGACCAGGAAGACCACGAGGACCAGGAAGGCGAAGGCGTCCTTGTAGGGCACCGAGATGTAGGCCGCCCCGAAGGTCTCGATGATGCCGAGCGCCAAGCCGCCGATGATCGCCCCGGTCACGTCGCCGAAGCCGCCGATGATGGTCGCCGCGAAAGCCTTGAGGGCGATCGTGGCCCCCATCTGGATCGACACGAACAGCACAGGCGCCACCAGGATGCCGGCGATGCCGCCGAGCACCGCGCTGTACACGAAGGTCAGCATGATCATCCCGGCCACCGGGATGCCGAGGAGCGCGGCCATCTCCTTGTCCTGGGAGGTCGCCTGCAGCTTCTTGCCGACCAAAGTGTGCTCGAAGAACCAGTACTGGAACGCCACCAGCGCCGCCGTCACCGCGATGATCAGCAGATACTGGCTGTCGAGAAAGACCGGCCCGAGCAGGAACCCTTGGGTCTCGAAGACGGGCGGGAGCACCTGCGGCTGCGGTCCGTAGAGGGCGAGCGTGGTGTTGGCCAGGAAGATCGAGGCGCCGATGGTCGAGATGATCACCGGCAGGTAGCTGCGGTGGCGCAGCGGATAGTAGACGCCGAGATTGAACAGCGCGCCGAGCAGCGCCATCCCTCCAAGGGTGAGGAGGAGCGAGAGCCAGTAGGGCCATTGCAGGTCGACGGCGAAGACCACCATCAGGAAGGCCGCCACCATCGAGAACTCGCCCTGGGCGAAGTTCACCACGTTGGTGGCGCGGAAGATCAGCACGAAGCCGAGCGCCACCAGGGCGTAGACGGAGCCGATGCCGATCCCGGTGAAGAGGAGCTGCAGGATCAGGTCCATGCGGTCCGCACTCTCATGTCCCCGTCGAAGGTTGTTCCCGCGCCTGGGCGGTGAAGACCCGGTCTCAACCCTTGTAGAAGTCGATCCGCCGGTCGAAGACGATGTTGCCCTTGTCGTTGCGCACGACGTTGTAGCCGTGCAGGCCGTCACCGTTCTTGTCGAAGTTGTAGGTGCCCTCGGCGCCCTCGTGACCGCGCACCGCGAGGATCGCCTCGCGGATCGCCTGCGGGTCGGTCTTGCCCGCCGTGTTGATCGCCTTGGCCAGCACCGTGACCGCGTCGAAGGTCCAGGACGATTGGTTGTCAGGGGCGATCTTCATCGCCGCCCGGTAGGTCTTGCCGAAGGCGCGGGCGGCGTCGCTCGACTCCTCGGCGTAATCGGCCACGCCGTAGGTGCCGTAGAGCGACGGTCCGGCGAGCTTCAGGGCGGTC
The DNA here is from genome assembly GCF_900103195.1 of Methylobacterium sp. UNC378MF. GTDB lineage: Bacteria > Pseudomonadota > Alphaproteobacteria > Rhizobiales > Beijerinckiaceae > Methylobacterium. The sequence goes on from NZ_FMWU01000003.1 coordinate 85,773, forward strand.
ACGTTGGTGATCGACGGGGAGCCGACCCAGGGTGCGGTGACGCCGAGCTGGCGCAGTTGCCGCGCGAAGATGCCGATGTCGTTCTCGAAGGTGAAGTACGAGCCGATCACGTCGGCGCCCGATTGCCGGATCGCCAGCACGACTGGCGTGAAGTCCTGGCTCTGGTTGGTGTAGCCCTGGTCGAGGGCGACGGTAGCGCCGCCCTGAGCGAGGCTCTCGGTCAATGCCTTGGCGCCGCTGGTGCCGAAAGCGTCGGTGGAGTGGATGATCGCCCACTTCTTCTTGCCCAGCCCGTTGACGCCATGCTCGGCGATCACCCGTGCCGAGAAGCTGTCGTTGGGGCGGAAGCGGAACAGCCAGGGATTGCCGAGTTGCGTCAGAACCGGGTCGGTACCGCCGAAACAGACAGGCTTGCCCGTCTTCAGGATGTCGGGCGCCATGGCGTGGTTCTGCGTCGAGCGGATCGAGCCGAGGAAGCCGACGAGGTCGCTCTGCGAAGCGAGTTTTGAGAAGGCGAAGACCGCGCCCGGGTTGGTGGTCTGGTCGTCCTCGGTGACGATCTCCAGCGGCTTTCCCAGCACCCCGCCGGCCTTGTTGACCGCCTCCAGGGCGATTTTGGCCCCAGCGAGCGCGTAGCGGCCGGCATCCGCGCCTGGCCCCGTCACCGGAAGCACCATGCCGATCCGGACCGTCGCTCCGGCGCCCTGTGCGCAAGCCGAGCGGATCACGCCCGGCACAAGACCGCCCGCGAGCGCGGATGCGGCACCCGTCAAGAAAACGCGGCGCGTCGTCCTCATTGGCGTATCCGTCCCACCGCCGATGCTCGAGGCCGGCGTTGCCAACGATGGTCCATACTCCGCGCGGCGATGTCTATCCTGCGACAGGTTCGCTGGTCTGCTTCAATGAGAAGAAGCCTTCAGATCGTCACTCGGCGGCCTCCGGTGCGGCGCGGCGAGCGGGAAGAGCGATCGCGGAGAGACGCGCACCACAGACACTCTATGTGTATTTTCAGGCAGACATCCGACGCTTGTCTCGGGCGCGGACGAGATCCATGAGTTTTATAGAAGGTCTGTACGCTCGCGCGATCCTGGCAGCTTCGACACAACGCGAAGGTGATGGACCGGCACCCATGTGTCTCAGCCGCGCGGGACGTCGGCGTGCCTGCGGCTTGAGTCCGGAAGCGGGCAGACCGCGAGCGGCGATGTCGGAGGTCATGCAGCCGGCGCCGATGCGGCCGTCGGCATGCCCGGCTTCGTGACCTGAAGCCGCCTCGGCCGAATCGTTCGACGGCGATGGGAATGCCGCGCATCCCCGCCTCAGCCCCGCTTCGACAGAGCGTTCCGGCCGCGTGGCCTTTCGTTTTCCAGCAAACCGTTGCACCGTCGAACGCCCGACACGGGTCATCGGGCCCTGAGACGCTTGCCGGTGCTCAGGGCAGCTGGGACAGCGGGCGCGATCCTGCGGCTCCCGCGATCCGTCCCCTCATCCGATCGCGAGGTCGAACATCCCATGGCGCCCATTATCACGACGGTCGAGGACCTGCGGCGGGTTGCCAAGCGGCGCGTACCGCGGATGTTCTACGATTACTGCGACTCCGGTTCGTGGACCGAGTCGACCTACCGCGCGAACGAGGCCGATTTCGCCGGCATCAAGCTCCGCCAGCGCGTCGCGGTCGATATGACCAACCGTTCCCTCGCCACGACGATGGCCGGCCAAGCCGTCGCGATGCCGGTCGCCCTAGCGCCCACGGGGCTCACGGGCATGCAGCACGCCGACGGCGAGATCCTGGCGGCGCGGGCGGCGGAGTCGGCAGGCGTGCCGTTCACGCTGTCCACGATGAGCATCTGCAGCATCGAGGATGTCGCGGAGAACGTGAGCAAGCCGTTCTGGTTTCAGCTGTACTTCATGCGCGACCGCAGCTTCAACGACCGCCTCATCGACCGCGCGAAGGCGGCAGGCTGCTCGGCCCTGGTCCTGACGCTGGACCTCCAGATCCTCGGGCAGCGCCACAAGGACATCCGGAACGGCCTGTCGGCCCCGCCGAAGCTGACGCCGGGCACCGCCCTCGATCTCCTGACCAAGCCGCGCTGGTGCTGGTCCATGCTGCGCACGAAGCGCCGGACCTTCCGCAACATCGTGGGACATGTGGAAGGTGTGCGCGACACTCGCTCCATCTCCGCCTGGGCGGCGGACCAGTTCGACCCGCGCCTTGACTGGGACGACGTGCGACGGATCCGCGACCGCTGGCAGGGCCCCCTGATCCTGAAGGGCGTTCTGGACGTCGAGGATGCTGAGAAGGCGGCCGCGACCGGCGCGGAGGCGCTTATCGTCTCGAACCATGGGGGGAGGCAGCTCGACGGCGCCCCGTCGTCCATAGTCGCGCTTCCCCGGATCACCGAGGCGGTCGGCACGCGCATCGAGGTGTTGATGGATGGCGGGATCCGCTCGGGCCAGGACGTGCTGAAGGCCATCGCGCTCGGCGCGAAGGGCGTGCTCATCGGGCGCGCCTTCCTCTATGGGCTCGGCGCCTACGGCCAGGCGGGCGTCGCCCGATCCCTGGAGATCATCCGCACGGAACTCGATACGACGATGGCTCTGTGCGGCCATCGCGACATCCGCGCCGTCGACCGGTCGATCCTCTGGACGCCCGCCGCACAGGATAATCGGAACGATGCGCCGCCCGCGCGCCGGATCGCGTCCTGACGGCGCGACAGCCATTTCGATGCAGAGCGTCCCTGCATCAAAATTTCCGATCCAGAAGCCTCCGTAAATCTTACTTTATGGCGTCGCTTGGCGGTCTAGTTTTTTCAACCTGAGCCGAGATGAACTAATGAAATCGGTCGTTCGTATATTTGAGTGAAGATATCGGTCAGTCTCGGTTTGAGCAAATGGCCCTCTATTTGCAAAGCACCATCAGCCGATCTCATCAAGAGGAACAGCCGACGTGACATCCCTTCCAGCCTCTCTCATCGCCGTGTCGGTGCTGATCGCCTCGATCGTTCCGGTTCAGGCGGCCGAGAAGCTTGTCGTCAGCACCTGGGGGGGCAGCTTCCGTGATCTGATCGACGAGGCCATCGCCTCGAAATTCAAGGCCGAGACCGGCGCTGAAGTCGAGTACATTACCGGCGGCACCATCGACAGGTTGAACAAGGCCAAGCTCGCCAAGGGTTCGCCCGAGAGCGATGTCACTTTCACGACCGCCCATGTCGGCTGGCTCTACGTCAATGACGGCCTGTTCGAGACCCTCGACCTCGCGAAGATCCCGAACGCGGCGAACCTCGTCGATCAGGCCAGGGTCAGCCCCGCCCATATCGGCACCTGGGGCTACGTCTACACGATCGGCTACCGGGCGGACCTCGTCCCGAAGGGGATGACCTTCGGCTCCTGGGCCGATCTGTGGGACCCGAGGCTGACGAACAGCCTCGCCGCGCCCGACTTCGACCCCAGTCACATCATCGCCGTCTCGGCGCTGCTCTCGGGCGGCGACCCGGCCACCTGGGAGAAGGGACAGGCCAAGCTCGAGGCGCTAAAGCCCAATTTCCGGGCCTTCTACACCAACGACGCCAACAGCCAGCAGCTCATCGCCACCGGCGAGACGCCGGTCCAGGTCGTCCTGACCATGAACGCCTACTACATGAAGGGCCAGGACGTGCCGATCACCGTGGTGATTCCGAAGGAAGGCGGCGTGCTCGGCATCGACACGGTGGCAATAAACGCGGGCTCCAAGAAAGCGGATCTGGCCTACAAGTTCATCAACATCGCCCTCGACCCCGCAGTGCAGGCCAAGATTGCGGAACTCAAGAAGGGCAGCCCCACCGTCACCAACGCCAAGGTCGACCCCGAGATCGCCAAGCTCCCGGGGGTATTCACGACGGCCGAACAGTGGAAGGCTCAGGCCATCAACATCGATCCGAAGCTCAGGGCCGAGAAGACCGCTGTCTGGCGCAAGTGGTTCGCCGAGAACATCATGGCACGTTGAGGCCGGCTCTCTGATCCTCCGCCCCCCTGCGCGGGCAGCGTAGGGCGGGGGTGGCGCAGCAGGCACCGCCTCACCCTGAATCACCCCCACTTCCGGCTCCTCCCGAGACAGCGGAGGAGAGCGTTCCGGGGAGCCCTATGAAACCCGCGATCCGCCGCCGGCCCTTCCTGCCCCTGTTCGTAACGCCAGCCGTGCTGGTGGCCGCTGCGATCGTGGCCGCGATGGTCGCGATCCTGCGCTACAGCCTGCACGCCTACGTGCCCGGCTCCCTCGACGTCGGCGGGTTCACGCTGGAGAACTTCTCGGATCTCACGCGGCCGATCGTGCTGCGGGCGCTGCGCGACACCGTGCTGATCTGCTTCGAGACGGCGCTGATCACCTTGTTCGTCGGATATCCCGTCGCCTACGCATTGGTGCGCACGCGCTCGATCCTGCTGAAATCGATCATCCTCATCATCGCGGTGACGCCGCTCTTCCTGGGTGAGGTGGTGCGCACCTATGCCTGGACGGTGGTGCTCGGCAACACGGGCTTCGTCAACGCGAGCTTGCGCCAGATCGGATTGATCGACCGGCCGATCCAGCTCATGTTCACCGAACTCGGGGTGATCGTCGCCCTCGTCCACGTAACGCTGCCGGTGATGGTCATCATGCTGGCGGCAGCCCTCGCCCATATCGACCGCGACTACGAGCGCGCTGCCCAGAGCCTCGGGGCCGGGCCGGTGCGCGCCTTTCTCACGGTGACCCTGCCGCTCTCGATGCCGGGCGTCGTGGCGGGCTTCACCACCGCCTTCGCCTGGACCTTCAGCGCCTTCGCCACGCCTCAGGTGATCGGCGGCGGCAAGATCGGCGTCGTCTCGACGCTGGTCTATCAGCTCGGTCTCTCCTCCTTCAATTTCCCGGTCGCTGCCACTCTGAGCCTCGCTGGGCTCGTACTGGCGCTTGGCACGATGTGGCTCGTACGACGCGCCGCCCGTCCCCTCGAAGCCCTCGGAGGCCATTGATGCGCCGAGGCCTCAGTACCCAGATCCTGGGGATCTCCGGCAAGCTCCTCGTCGGGCTGATCCTCGCCTTCGTCGTTCTTCCGGCCTTCGTGGTGACGCTCGCCGCCTTCAACGACCGGGCGATCCTGAGCTTCCCCCCGACGAAATACTCGACGCGCTGGTTTACCCGGGCGCTGACCTACCGCGACTTCCAGACAGGCCTGTGGAACAGCCTCGTCGTCACCGCCTGGGCCTCGACCATCGCGCTCGCCGTCGGCACCGGCTTCGCGATTGCCCTGAAGCGTTACAGGTTCCGCTTCAAGGCGGGTCTGGAGGGCGTGCTGCTCTCACCGCTGATCGTACCGCACTTCACCATTGGTCTGGGTCTCCTGGTCCTGGCGACCGGGATCGGCGCGGCGCGGGGCTTCCCCGTCGTGGTGCTCACCCACGTGATCGTCGTGCTGCCCTTCGTGATCCGCAGCGTCTACATCTCGCTCCAGAACATCGATGAGCGACTGGAACTCGCCGCGGCGAGCCTCGGTGCCCGGCCGGGCCGGGTGCTCGGCACCATCACCCTGCCGCTGCTGGCGCCCGGCCTCGTCAGCGGCTGGCTGTTCGCCGCGATCCTCTCCTTCAACGAGTTCACGGCCTCGCTCTTCGTGACGGGCCAGGTGACCCAGACCCTGCCGGTGGCGATGTACGGCTACGTCCGCGAGTTCGCGGACCCGACGCTGGCGGCGGTCTCGGTGATCTACATCGCGGTGACGGCCACCCTTCTGATCGTCGCCAACACGTTCCTCGGGCTCGGCAAGGTCCTGAATGTTGAGCAAGGCCGTTGACCTCCCCCCGCCGGCGAGCCTGCCCGGGGCCGCCGCAAGCCCGCGGGGCAACCCGGCGGTGCGCCTCGACGGCGTGGTGAAGCGCTTCGGCGCTGTGACCGCGCTGGAGGAGACCTGGCTGCAGGTGGAGCAGGGCGAGTTCCTGACGCTCCTTGGCCCCTCTGGCTGTGGCAAGACCACTCTGCTGAATCTGATGGCGGGCTTCCTGGAAGCGGATGCTGGCGAGATCTTCATCGGGGGCGACCTCGTGACGGCCACGCCGCCCTACGAGCGCGAGATCGGCATCGTCTTCCAGAACTACGCCCTGTTCCCGCACATGAGCGTGGCGAAGAACGTCGGCTACGGCCTGCGCATGCGTGGCGTCCCGAAGCGGGAGATCGCCGAGCGCGTGGACGCGGCCCTCGCCCTCGTGAAATTGACGGGGTTTGCCGACCGCTCTCCCCGCCAGCTGTCCGGAGGACAGCAGCAGCGCGTGGCGCTCGCCCGCGCCCTCGTCATCCGGCCGAGGGTGCTGCTCCTCGACGAGCCATTCTCGGCGCTGGACAAGAACCTCCGCGGGGCAATGCAGGTCGAGCTGAAGGAGATCCAGCGCCGGCTCGGGGTGACGACGGTCTTCGTCACCCACGACCAGGGCGAGGCGCTGAGCATGTCGGACCGGATCGTGGTGATGTCGGCCGGCAGGGTCCGCCAGCTCGGCACGCCAGACCAGATCTACCGGCATCCGCAGGATCGCTTCGTGGCCGGTTTCATCGGCGACGTGAACCTGCTGCCCGGTCGCCTCGAGGCCTGCGCAGGGGAGCGCGCTACGGTCGCGATCCGCGATTTGCGCCGCGAGGTCGCGGCCGGCGCCTTGAGCACGTGCGCGGCGGGCGCCGCTGTCGACGTGTTCGTGCGGCCGGATCATCTCGGCATACGGCCGGCCGGCGAAGCGGGAACCCTGCCGGCGCAGGTCGCAGCCCTCGTGTACCAGGGCACCCACATCGATCTGCATGCCGATCTCGACGAGGGCGGGCGCGTGGTGGTGCGGGTTCCAGGGCAGGGTGCGCTCGCCACCTACGCGCCCGGAACACCGGTCGGCCTCCTCGTGCCTCAAGGCGGCCTCGTCGCCTTCCCGCCCGAGGCGTGATGCGGTTCGGCCCTTGCGGCGTCGCGCGTTGCCGGGCCGGTTCTGGCCGGGACAGGAACACACCCGATGAAGCTGCTCTACGCGAGAACCTCCCCGTACGTTCGGAAGGTCATGGTCGTCGCTCATGAAACCGGCCAGGCAGAAGCGATCGAGAGGGTGCCGGTCATCGCGACGCCGACAGAGCGCAATCCGGAGACGGCGCGCCACAACCCACTCGGCAAGGTGCCGACCCTGATCACCGGCGACGGAACCGCCCTGTTCGACAGCCGGGTGATCTGCGAATACCTCGATGTGCGTTCCTCCGGCCCCCGCTTGTTTCCCGAGGGCGAAGCCCGCTGGGATGCGCTCACCCGCCATGCGCTCGCGGACGGATTGCTCGATGCGGCGCTGCTGCTTCGCTACGAGCGCGTCATGCGGCCGACCCCCGCGCGCTGGGACGCGTGGGAGGCGGGCCAGATCGCGAAGATCGGCGGCGCCCTCGACCGAATGGAGGCTACGCTCACGCGGGATGCGGGCGAAGTCGATATCGGCACGGTCGCGGCGGGCTGCGCCCTCGGCTACCTCGATTTCCGCTTCCCCGATCTGGCCTGGCGTACCGGCCGGCCAGCAGCGACCGCGTGGTACGCGGCGTTCAGCCAGCGTCCGTCAATGGTGCGCACGACGCCTGATGCCGCCTCCACCTGATCGAAGCGGAGGCGGGGTCAGCGACAGGGCCGCTTCGGTCCCTTAGGGCACCTCAGCGTACCCGTCGCGGCCGGACGACCACTCGGCAAGGGAGCCCCGGATCGACGACATGGGCGCGATCGTGACGTGCAGGTGGTGTCGGTGAGTGTCATGCTCGGCCGCGGAGGGTGAACTGAGCCGCGTTAGCGCCTTCGTGCAGGACAAGCACTTCCAACCCATCGGCTCCCGCCAGGGACAACACGTCAGTCGCTCGTTTCGGCCGGGTCGGGCTGTCGGCGGCTTCGGATTTTCCGAACCAAAACCCCGGCAAGTGCTTATTGTTGCCGACGACCGGATCGATATCCTCGGCCTCCTCAGTCTCAACACAGGCGCTGTCCGGGCAGCTGCTCCAGCGGCGGGAGAGCCGCCTGGCGCATCTCCGAAACCGTGTCCCCCGCTCCCGGAGGTAGGAACGACCTGATGACCGTCCACAAACGGATCCGGCCTTTCAACACGCGCGACACCTATCCGGAGCAGCAGATCGACAACGATCTCTGCCAGACCGTGGTGGCACGGGGGCAGATGGTCTTCGTGCGCGGGCAGATTGGCCAGGATCTCGACACCTCCGAGAGCGTCGCTGTCGGCGACGCGGCGGGTCAGGCCGAGAAGGCGATGGCCAATATCGCGATGCTTCTGGAGGAGGCGGGCTCGAAGCTGGAGGATGTCTGCAAGATCACGATCTACCTCGTCGATCCGCGCTATCGCGAGCCGGTCTATCGGACCGTCGGGCGCTGGCTGAAGGGCGTCCATCCGGTCTCGACCGGGATCGTCGTCTCCGCGCTCGCTCGGCCCGAATGGCTCGTGGAGATCGACGCCATCGCTGTCATCCCGGAGGACGCGTGACCTTCTCGATCGTGGCGCGCTGCGCGTCGACCGGCATGTTCGGGGTCGCCGTATCGTCCTCCTCGCCCGCGGTGGCGGCGCGTTGTGCCCACGCCCGTGCCGGAATCGGCGCGGTCGCGAGCCAGAATGTCACGGATCCTGCGCTCGGTCGCCGTGCCCTCGACCTGATGGCGCTCGGCGCCGACGCCGCGGAGGCCGTCGCCGTCCTGCGGCGGGTCGGCGGACAGATGGAGTACCGCCAGGTGCTCGCCGTGGACGCCGCCGGAGGCGCGGCGATCCATTCGGGCCCCAGGGCGCTCGGGATCTGGGCGGAGGCGCGCGCCGCGGACGTCGCCTGCGGCGGCAATCTCCTCGCGGATGCGGGTGTCCCCCAGGCGATGGTCGACGCCTTCCTTGGCACATCGGGCCATCTCGGTGACCGTCTGCTCACCGCCATGCGGGCCGCGCTGGCCGCGGGCGGCGAGGCCGGACCGGTCCACTCGGCCGGGCTGATGCTGGTGCGCGAGGTCGCGTGGCCCGTCGCAGACCTGCGGGTCGACTGGACCGAGGATTGCCCGATCGCGGCGCTTTCCGCGCTGTGGGACCTCTATCGTCCGCAACTCGACGCCTACGTTACCCGCGCCCTCGACCCGGTCGCCGCCCCGAGCTACGGAGTACCGGGCAACCTATGAACGGGGACGGGGCGCGCGGCGGCATTCCGGTCGGCTTGGCTGCTCGCTGAAAGCGGCGGATGCGGTTCACCCTGCGCCAACTCGAATACTTCATCGCCGCCGGCCAGACCGGAAGCATCACGCTCGCGTCCGAGCGCATTCACATCTCACAGCCCTCGATCTCGACGGCCATCGCCCATCTGGAGCGGGAACTCTCGGTGCAGCTCTTCGTGCGCCACCACGCGCAGGGGCTCTCGCTGACGCCGATCGGGCGCGAGGTGCTGCGCGAGGCCAAAGCCCTCGTGGAGCAGGCCGAGGGCCTCTACACCCTGGCCTCGGAAGCTGGGGGCCAGGTTCGGGGGCCTCTCTCGCTCGGCTGCATGGTGACTCTCGCACCGATGCTGGTGCCTGAACTCGCCCACGCCTTCACCACGGCCTTCCCCGCCACGCAGATCCGCTACGTCGAGGGCGATCAGGAACAGCTGATCACCGGCCTGCGCCGTTCCGAGACCGAAGTCGCGCTGACCTACGATCTGCACGTGCCCAACGACATCCACTTCACCCCCCTCGTCGATCTGCCGCCGCACGTGCTGGTGGCGGAGGGGCATCCTCTCGCCGAACAGGCGGCGGTCGCGATGGCCGACCTCGTCGATGAGCCGATGATCCTGCTCGACCTGCCGCTGAGCCGAGAATACTTCCTCGCCCTCTTCATGGCCGAGGGTCTGCAGCCGAAGGTCGTTGCCCGCTCGGCGCATCAGGAGGTGGTGCGCACCATGGTGGCCAACGGCCACGGCTACACCCTGTTCAACGTGCGCCCGCGCTCCGATCTCGCCCTCGACGGGAAGAGGCTCAAGCGGGTGCGCCTCGCCGGCACCCACCGCCCGATGCGCATCGGCCTCGCACGCCTGAAACAGCTCAATCGCTCGCGCCTCGTGGAAGCCTTCGAGACGCATTGCCGGGCCTTCATCTCGGATGCCTACATCCCCGGCATGGTCGCCCCGGCCATCGAGAGGCGTGTGCCGCGCTGACCCTCCTCGCCCCGCGCAGCCGGGGCGGGCAGGCCCCGACCCAGTGACGGCAGAGAGATCCTTCAAGGAAGGCCGCATGACCGCTCCGATCCCGATCCTCTTCCTGAACGGCCCGAATGCCAACCTCTACGGGCTCGATCCCAGCGGCACCTACGGGACGGAGAGTTTCCCAGAGTTGAAGGCGCGTTGCGAGCGCCACGCCGAATCCGTCGGCGTCGCCCTCGATTTCCGGCAATCGAACCACGAGGGCGTGCTGATCGACTGGATCCAGGAGGGGCGGGGGACGGCTGCGGGTCTCGCCATCAACGCCGCCGGGCTCACCTACACCTCCATCGCGATCCTCGACGCGCTTCTCGCCTTCCCCGGCCCAATCATCGAGGTGCACATGAGCAACATCTGGAAGCGGGAGCCCTTCCGGCACCATTCCTACATGTCGCGGGCGGCGACCGGTGTCATCGCGGGGCTCGGCGGCTTCGGTTACGAACTCGCGATCACAGCCCTCGCAACCCGAGTGCGCGAGGCGCGGGCATGAGCGAAACCTTAGTCTTCGCGAGCGCGGTCGATCCGGTCGAGCCCTGGCGCACGGCGTTGGAAGGGCTCCTGCCGGATCTTCGCGTCAGGACGCCCGAGGTGATCGGGGCCGAGGACGATGTCCGCTACGCCCTTGTCTGGAAGCCGCCCGCTGGGTTCTTCGCCCGCTACCCCGGTCTCCGGCTCGTCACCATCCTCGGCGCGGGCGCCGACGCCCTCGCCGGCCGGGACGACCTGCCCGATGTGCCGGTGACGCGCCTGTCCGACCCCGAGATGGCGCGGATGATGACGCATTACGTGCTGTTCGCAGTGCTGCGCTATGCCCGCAACATTCCGACTTTCGAGGAAGCCCAGCGTGCCGGCCGCTGGCACTACGTCCATCCGCGCGAGGCCCGCGAAATCCGGGTCGGCGTGCTCGGCTTGGGCGAACTCGGCGGCGCGGCGGCGCTCGAACTCGCGCGTCAGGGCTTTTCCGTCGCCGGGTGGTCCCGCACGCCGAAGACGCTGCCGGGGATCGCCTGCCACGCGGGCCCGGATGCGCTGATCCCGTTCCTCGCGCAGACCGAGATCTTGCTGGTGATGCTGCCGCTTACACCCGAGACCCGGCGCCTGATCGGAGCGGCCGAGATCGCCGCGCTGCCGCGGGGCGCCAAGCTCGTCAACGTCTCGCGCGGGGCGGTCATCGACGAGGCGGCCCTGGTGGCGGCCCTGGCGTCGGGCCATGTTGGCGGCGCGACCCTCGACGTCTTCGAGACTGAACCCCTGGCCGACGGGCACGCGCTCTGGGGGATGGAGAACGTCCTCGTGACGCCCCATCTCGCCTCGGTCGCGATTCCGGCCTCGGCCGCCCGGCAGATCGCCGAGAACATCCAGCGGGTGCGGGCAGGTCACGCCCCGGCGCAGCGCGTTGATCTTACAAGGGGATACTGACAATGCCCCCTTCGCGGGCCGGTGGGAAGCGCCAGGCCCGCGGACGCGCCCATGGGCGCTCCCATGGGCTGTCGCAACGCGCTCGCTTGCGGCGCGCTCTTGCGCCGACCCGGCATCGGAGGCGGCCGTGACCGCTCTCCTACGGGTCAGCTGATCGCCTAGGCCTGGCGCGCATCGTCCGCGCCCCTCTGCTTGTGAGGAGAGGTTTTCCTGGTCCCTGTTCGGGCCTGGAGGGAGCTGGCAGGCGAGAGCGAGAGGAGGCGCGTGAATCCGTGGTGACGAGCCGGAAACGGCTCGGCTCGGACGCGCGGAGACTGCCAGCGCGCCCTTCCATCGGGCGCAGGAACACACTCCGTCTCGGGCATGGAAGCCCGACCGATCCGCCGCTCATCAGCGCGTATAGGCGTCGTAGTTGCGCTGAATGACGATATGGTCGGCAATGTGCTTGGCGTCCTGCCAGCATCCGTAGATGAAAGCCGACGCACGGTTCGTCAGATCGGGAAGTCCGAGGAAGTATATACCGTTCTCGGCCGAGACGCCCCGCTTGTGCAGTGGCATGCCCTGCTCGTCGAACGCATCGACGTCGAGCCAGCTGAAATCATATTTGAAGCCGGTGGCCCAGAGAACGGTCGTGATGTTCAGAGCCCTGATATCGAGGCTGGCAATCGGCTGCTTGAGACAGGCCGGATCTTCCAGGAGCTGCCACGCTTCGGGCTCGGGCGGCAGGTCCATGCCTTTGCGCTCGATATAGGCGTCGGCGTCCCGCAGGACTTCGAAATAGGCTTCATCGCCTTGGGCGATGTTCCTCACGAGGTCGTCCTCGAAGCGCAGGATGCCGTCCTCGTAAGCTTTGGTCACCCCGACGAGCGTCACCCCCATATGGGCCAGTCGCCGGAAGTCCACGGTCCGTCCGCCTTCGTAACCGCTCACGGCGAAAGCGACGTGCCGCTTCTTGCGCTTCGACTTGACCTCGTCCCAAAGGCCGAGCGCACCCAGCCACCATGTGTAGTCGCGCTGGCGATAGGCACGGGGCGGCCGGTAATGCTCGCCGACCGAGAGATACACCGTCTTGCCGGCCTTGCAGAGTTCCTCGGCGATCTGCGAACCCGAAGCGCCGCATCCGACCACCAGCACGGCGCCATCGGCCAGTTGCTGAGGGTTCTTGTAGGCCGAGGAATGCAGTTGATCGACCGGCGCATCGGTCGGAATGATCTCCGGAAACGACGGAACCTGGAACGGTCCGGTCGCCGCCACGACCCTCCGAGCCTCGAAGACGCCGTCCGAGGTGGTGATGGTATATCCGGGCCGACCCTGGCTGTGCTTGACGTGCTTGACCTCCACGCCCGTTCGGATCGGAGCCTCGATCATCTTGGCGTAATCGTCGAAATACTGTGCCATCCGGTCTTTTGCAGGAAACGCATCCGGGTGCACGTCCTCGAATTTCAGGTTCGGAAATCGGTCGTGCCAGGCCGGACCGTTGGCGACGAGCGAGTCCCAGCGCATGGAACGCCAGTTCTCCGCAATGCGGCTGCGCTCAAGAACGATGTGCGGAATACCCAATGCGCTGAGATGCTCGCTCATCGCGATGCCGGACTGGCCTGCCCCAACGACCAGGGTGTCGGTGGCTTCGACTGACATGTCAGCTCCAAAAACGTCCCAGGCGCTCTGACCGCAGACGCACGCGATGCGCCTTCAGGCGCGGACCTTCGATCTGCCTTAGCGAGGATCACGAAAGTTGTTGCGAGTATTGAAGTTGCTGGATCTTGACAGCACAAGCACGATTTTCTTATCGCACGCTTCGGAAAAAGCGAACTGCGCCCCCCGGTCAGAGCATCAGGACCCGAAAGACCAGCTCGAGCCGGGCGGGACGCGACGAGATCTGATCGCACGATGGCGCGACACCGTAAGTGCGACGCGGCGATCCGGCTCCCCGAACGCGTCTCAGCGTCGACAGGTCTGTTCTGCTCCTGGCGATCGGCTAACCGGCAAGTCCGACGTTCCCGAGCATCTTCGACATGTCCAGGATCGGCGTCCGGCCGCCGGGCTGGCCTGCCACCGGACCGACGCACACCGCCGCGCGCTTCCCCAAAGCTTTCCGTAAACGCTGAGCCCGCACAAATGACGCGTGGGCCTCATTCCGCATCGCGGCTGTCCTGCGCGGAAGTCTACCCGCACAGGAAGGGGCCTGTCACCGTTCGGGCGGCGGGTCTCAGCCTGAGTGATTGTCGGCCGGATACGCTCGATCCGGACTCCGCCGTGCGCCGCGAAGCAGAGCTGCGCTTGAACGGTTGTATCGACGTCACGGCTTGCCGTCGGCGGAGTTCCGTCGGGCGGCCTGAACGTCCAGCGCCGCGCCGGGCGCATTCACAGGCACTGTTTCCTCAGCGCGGTCCCGACACCGACCAGCGGCCTTGACCGCCACGCAGAAGAACCCGCCGGCTTGACGAGTTACTGGCTTACTAAAAGGGGAAAGCTGGTGCTGCGAGAGAGGATTGAGGAACCAAAGGGCACGCCCTAAGTCTTTGATTTACAACAGTTCTACAATTCACTCAAGAGCGCCCGTTGCACCCAATGTGGCACCTACAGCCCGCGCCGTCTGTGGCCTGCAAGGGGTGTCTGGCTAACAGGATGCCCCTGGTCTCGCAAGCAGTCCGTGGCGGGTCCTGGATTTCCCCCGGCCCCCGGAGTCCCATAGGGGTGTCAGCCTTGAAGGTGCCCCCGGTTCGGCCGGGAGGCTCATCCGGTCCCTCAGAATTTCTGAGCCTCCTAACGCCCCTGGAGCATCATTCCGACCCTGTAGGCAAGAGTGTAGCCCTTGGGGGTCAGATCGTACGCTATCTGCCTGCGGCTCTCCGGGTGCGGGTGAGACGCCACCAAGTGCAGCGGGGCCACCCGGGTCCTGGCCGACTCCCCAATTTCCATCAGGGTCCGTGAGGCAACCGGCTGGATCGTCCCCAGCATGGCGGCGTAATCAGTTGGCCCCTGGCCGGGCCTCAGAGCCACAGCCAAGAAGGCGTCAATGTAGGAGGCCGGCAAGTTCGGCTCCAGGCTCCTGAAGGCTCCTATCACGTCCTTGAGGCGCCCCAGGGACTTGAGGGGCAGCCCGTCGTTTCCGATGATCTCGCCACCCATGCGGCCTCCTGTGGAATCTGGATTGGCTTGTATCAGTCACAAGAAAAGGCCCCGGAGGGCCTAAGTCTCTCAAGAATCACATGTGGACTTCAACGTCCTCAAGATGGTCCATCACCGCTTCGCCATCATCATCAGGCGTTGTGTGAAGGAACTGGCCGTCCCATTTGCCCGCCGGGGCACTCAGAAGCTTCTTTAAGCCTAGCGATGTCAGTGGGGCAAAGGCACAGAGGTCTTTAAGCTCTCCCGGATGACGCTTGCTGCCAGGTGCGTAGTAGGCAACATCATAGTGAAGCGTATGTAACACGGTCTGTCCCCCACCGCTATCTGTGTTTCTGCGGCTACGCTTCGGTCTCTCTCACAAGTCGTCGCGTTTAGCAAGTGATTTTTCGTGTTTAAATTGCAGATTAACACGCGTAGTTCCATCGGATACCAATTGGCATGTGGGGTTCGAGGACTAAACATCCTGTGGCCCCGGCCCATCCCACAGCGAACACTGCACGGTAAGGACGAACAACAACGAGGGGCTTTACCGGGAATTTGAAAGTGGGGGCCTGGGGGCGCTTTCAGAACTCGAAGCGGAAAAGGAGACTCTATGGAGAGGACCCAAAGTCCGCCCCACGATCCGAACCGTCCCGGGCCTCAGCGTCACCAGCGGACAGGAGAGGCCATTGGTGACCACGGGCTCACCAAAAGGACCGATGGCCTCAGGGAATCCGGGGCTGACTTCGGGGACATTGGCTGTCTGTGTCTCGGCTTTGGGGCCGGGCGTAGCCTCATGCCTCCTTGGCGGTCAGCACCCGGTGGACCGAGGCCTTGCCGATACCAAGCTTGGTGGCGATTACACCCATGCTGAGACCCTGGGCAGCCATGGCTTTGATGTCCTCAGCCTTCGCCCGTGCGGTAGGCTTGCGTCCCTTGTAGGCGCCCTCAGCTTTGGCCTTAGCGATGCCCTCTCGTTGCCGCTCCAGCATCATCTCACGCTCGAACTGAGCCACACCACCCAGGACGTTGAGCATCAGCTTGCCGGTGGGTGTTGAGGTGTCCACCCCCAGGTTGACGATGCGAAGGGCTACGCCCTTGGCCTCCAGCTTTGCGATGATGTCGCCCATGTGGGTTACTGAGCGTGCGAGCCTATCGAGCTTCGTCACAACCAGGATGTCCCCAGCCCTCACAAAATCCAGGGCGGCCTCAAGCTCCTTGCGCTGGCCCACAGACGACACTTGTTCCGAGTGGATGCGTTCGCACCCGAGAGCCTTCAGGTCCCTCACCTGGGCGTCGAGGCCGGCTTCCTGTTCCAAGGTGGAGGTGCGGGCGTAGCCAATGAGCATCGGGAGGGCTCCGGGACCAAGATCGTTCCGTTGAAGTCCTAGACATAGTGAGCGGAGCTGTTCCGACTGTCAAACCCATTCTTTTGGAACGAGACCAGGGGTGGACCGGAACGTTCCGCTGGAGCTTGCCCTATTGGAACGCTGCGATCCGGCTTGTGCTTCCTACGAGGAGATTGAGCAATGGCAGCGCCTGACGAACTCGAAATGACCCTCCTCGGATTGGCCGTGTACCAATCTCAGCGCCTGGAGTTTGCCCTCTATGGACTCGCTGCCCACCTTAGCCACCTTCCTGAGGCGCAGAAGGAAAAGCGATTCCGGGATCTAACACCAGAGAAGTTCCTGAGGGGGGACTACAGAGAGCTGAAAAGCACTCTCGGTCAAATTGCAAAGGTGTTCGGTGGCCCCTTGATGCTTGCGTCGGATGATCTGGAGCGGCTCATTGAGGACCGCAACCTGATCTGCCACAATTTGTATCGGCTATACCATGCTGGCGGCGCAAGATCAGGCGAACGGCCTCACGAGTTCCTAATGTCGTTCAATCAACGCGCGGAGCAGTGGGGGCGTATCATTGGCGGAGTGCTAAGTCATTTGAGAGAAGCATTTGCTCGTAAGGAGGGCCGGTTAGACGAGTTCAACATGAGTGAGGACGATGCGATCAATCGTGCGGTTTTCCATGAGCATGTTCGTCAGGTACTGGAAGCGAATTCTCGTCAAACGCCCTAAGCGAGAGGCGGCAGATCCGCAAACTGCGACGCCCGCCCACGAAGTTCAGGAAGCACCCCTTGGGCTTCTCAGAGGCTTTCACAAGCTCCCTCCCAGTCGGGGCCGTCCCGGGTTCACCACAGGCGCCCTTGGTGTGTAAGGTGCGCGCAATGAGCGACATTAAGCTGTTCCGTTTGGGCGAGGTTGTAAGTGAACTCCAGGGTGAGGCCGTTCAGGTTGAGAAGTCACTCCAGAAGCTCTTCGAGGGCAACCTGGAGGCCCTGTTAGGTGTACGTTTCCTGGCAAGCGAGTACTCGACAGGCCCGGCCCATGGCGGTCGGATCGATACTTTAGGCCTTGATGAAGATGGCACACCCGTCATCATTGAGTACAAGCGCTCAGTAAATGAGAATGTCGTAAACCAAGGGCTCTATTACCTTGACTGGCTCCTGGACCATCGCAAGGAGTTCCAGTGGCTCGCAATGGAGAAGTTGGGCCATGAGGCGGCGAAGGCTGTGGAGTGGTCTGCTCCACGACTGTTATGCATCGCTGGTGATTTCACACGGTATGATGCTCATGCGGTCAAGCAGATTGCTCGGAACATAGAGCTTCTTCGCTACCGCCGCTTTGGTTCCGACCTGCTGATGATTGAGCTTGTTCATGCTCCCAAGCAGGCCAAGCCCTCGAACGCGAACCAGGCTGTTGCTGCGGAAGGCGTCGTATTGCCCTCTGTTGTGTCTGACGGTGCCACACTCGAAGACAAATACAAGTCCAGCCGCATCGCCTACCGCCTCAGCCAGTCGAGCGTTGCCCTTCAGGATATCTTCAGTGCAATCAAAGAGTACCTGATTGCCCTGGGCGATGATGTTCAGGTCAAGGAGCTAAGCTACTACGTAGCGTTCAAGCGCATCAAGAACTTCGCTTGTCTGGAGGTTTACCCGCAGACAAAGGTCGTCATCGCATTCCTCAAGGTGGACCCCGCAACGGTTGCTCTTGAAGATGGCTTCACACGCGATGTCACTAAGGTGGGCCATTTCGGAACTGGCAATCTCGAAGTGACCATGAGGTCCATGGATGATTTTGCAAAGGCTCAGCCGCTGTTCGTGAGAAGCTACGAAGGGTCGTGATTGCCTGTTGGTGAGGTCGAGGGAGACCACATAGCCTCCCCCGGTTATCCTCATGCCTTCTACAATCGCCTAGGAAGCCCACTGAGCGGTATGGCTGCTACTGAGCCGCACGCCTATCAAAGAACTCCAGGAAGCTGCCCTTGGGCTTCCCTGCGGATTTCACAGGGTCTCTCCCGGTCGGGGCTGTTCCGGAGGTCACCACAGGTGCAGCGGGAGGGTTCGCGAAGTTGCCCCATCCCTTCTCAATGAGAGCATCAGCGTCTCGGGCCTGCTTCATGCGGTCGTCGTAGCGAGACTTGTAGAAGCCTTCAGGGTCGTAGTCCTTGTAACGAGTGAAGAGAGCTTGATTGTACCGCTGCTTCTCGTCGTAGGTGCCGGTAAACTCCTTGCTCAGGTCACGGAATAGCGACGCAACAGCCTTGTTGTCGAACTTGGCGTTTCCGGGCAGCAATGCTTCAAGCGCCCGCGTAGCGTCTCCCTCGGTCTGGACACCCTTGGCCTCAAAGAGCTTGGCGTCCCGCATCCTCATCAGATGGGACATCAGGCCAGCAGCGTTCCGTGTGCCCTCATCAGAGTCGTTGGTGAACGTGGCGAAGTCATTGCCGATGCGGCTCAGGGCAGAAAGGTTGACCTTCCCGTCCATCAGGAGCCGGGTGTACTTCCGAGTGCCCTCAGCAGCGTTCCAGGCAGCCTCAGAGGCATCGTTGTTGCCCTGGATGAGCTTCACAGCGGTGTCGCTGATGGGCTTGGCGTCAGGTGCGTGGATTTGCTTGACGGAGACGTTGCCCTTGCTGTCGTAGGTGTACGCACGGCCGGTCCTGGAGTCGATCTGGGTGTTGATGCCAGGGTCCTCATTGACCTTCTGTAGTGCCCTCATGCCAGCCAAGAGGGACTTGGCGCCATCCGGGTTGTCACGAGCCATCAGGGCCGCACCAGCGCCTGTCAGGGCATCCCCGAGATTCCACCCCGCCTGAGGCTGTCCGAACAGCGCACCTGGGCCACCGGACATGAAGGCATCCCAGCCCTCCTTCGGGGGAGCCTGTTGGGGCATCTGAAACGATGCGTCCTGAGCACCCTCTGCCGGAAGGTCCGCAGGGTTGCCCTTTGAGAGTACGCCTGGGTTCACACCACCATCGGAGCCACTGAGAAGCCGGAAGGCCTCCTGGGTGGCATTGAGACGCCCAGAGTAGTTGTGGGCGTTCCTGACGCCATCCTGGGAACCCGCAGGCCTCAGGGAGCGGATAACCGCCTCGTTGGCCTCACGGTCGTTCCTAGCGGCCTTCAGAGCATCGCCATACGGCTTCTCACCCCCGTACTTCCCATCCATCTCGTTGTACCAGTGGTTCGCCTGGACCTCAGGGTCAGTCCAAGCCTTACCCATGGCACCAGCGGTGTTCTGGAGGTTCTGGAAGCGGTCCTTGCGCCACTGGAAGCCACCATGGGCGCTCCCGTTGTCACCGAGAGCATCCATGCGTAGACCACTCTCCTGGGCGGCATTACCAATCGATGCAGCAATAGCCATCGCAGGGTATCCCCGCTGTTGTCCAACTCGGATGAGCGCCTGAGAGAAGGGGTTCTTCAGATCGACGTTCCAATTAGTCATGCGTTCTTTCCATAGGTTATCGCTCGCGAGACCAGGGATAGCCTCACGTTCTGCTGGGTTGATTGTGTTGTGGTTTAGTTCTGAGAGGCTTCGGCTCTGCGGGCAGCCCTTGCTAGTCTCTTGGTGGCCTTCTCTCTCATTTCATCAACACCAAGCACCTGCCTGATAGCCAATGTCCTGAGTCGAGGATTGAAGGGGCTTTCCATGATGAGGAGAGTCGCCAGCCATGCCCGGTCAGCGTAGATGCCTGATGGGAACTCAGTGCCCGGCTTCAGGGGCCTGAACTGTCTCTCAGCGTTTGCTTTGACGACCGGCCAGGCTTCTTCGGCCCACTCCCGGCTCATCCCAGCGGGGAGGTCTAAGGTGGCCTCCGGGTCGGCATTCGTTCCAAGCATCTCCTCAAGTCGAGCTACCTCTTTCTGGAAGTCTCGGTGGTTCGGAATGAACTGGTTAAGGGCCATGCGAGGCTTGGTTTTAAGCTTCGGCTTCTTGTTCGTCTTCGTCGTTTTGGTCGTGGTCATGCGCAACAGTGAGTGGGTTGGTTGTGTGCAGCCCGTGGGATGGGCTGTATTGGCTCAGGAACGGGTTTAGGCTTCACAGGCAGGGTAACATCCAGAATGAATTTGGAGGCCTCCTGTAGGGCTTCCTGAGCGATTGCAGTGTTGCTCTGTGCGACGAAAACACCATCATGGCTTGGAAGAGCCACAACACTCAAGGACATGAGGTGGTCTAGCGCCTCAAGGAGGATGTCACTTTCAAGCTTCATCAATCGATAGCCCAGGGGAACCTTGAGAGGCACCGGGGGATCAATGATAGGCACCAGTGCGGGATGCTTGGCCTTCAGAGCGGCGCGGAGGCTTGCTGGCGTGGCTCCAGGGGGTAGGCCCTCTAGCGGCTTTCCGTACTTCCGACCGGCCCGGCCACCATTTAACAGAGATGAGAGGCCCTTCTTGACGGCGCTCCGGTGCTCCTTGTTCGAGTGGTCATAGCCGTCCAAGAGCCCGGTCAAATCGTATGGGTCGTCCTGGGACCACTCCTTGCCCAGCAGCAGGTAAGCTATCCTGGGGTGCATCGCCTCGAAGTCGAGGTCCGCGATGGGTTCGCCTTGGATGCGGAGGCTGCCCCTGCGGTCTTTCTCCAGGTTCGTCCAGAAGCCACCACTGAGACGGCCGACTTGATCGAAGCGCGCGGCCTGGTCGTTCAGGACCACAAATCGGCGACTGAGGGTGCGGTCATTGATGGTGTCCACCAAGCCCAGGCCATCGGGGATGAACTCCAGATCCGCACCAGCCAGGAAGCTGTTTAGGCGAGACATCTCCAATCGGATGCGCTCAGTCTCAGGGGTGTCCTGGAACTCGATGTCCCTTCTGGTCGGTGGCTGGCCTGGGCCGTGGACAACCTTCCGTCTGAGCATCAGGAGCGGGTAGTTCCTATCGATCCTGAAGCATCCCAGGTCCACGCCCAGACCGGACACCAAGGCCGCGAGACGGCTGGTGGCTCGAATGGTGGTCAGGCCTCTGCCCCTGGCACCCATCGCCTGAGTGAGGAACCCTGCGGCCTCCAGGAGGTCCACCGTCTGAACGAAGGTGGCCCGGGGGATCGCCGGATTATCGTAGGCTCTGCGGCCTCCTGTGTCGCGGGAGATGACCAAGGGTTTGCCTTCGGGGTGCCTGAGGAGGCTGTAGGCCAGATTGGACACAACTACATCGGTAACGAGGCGGAAGGTCTCAGCGTCCTTTGCCCTGCGCTTCCTGGCTCTCTCTTCGATGAACGTGACCTCATCAATCACCACATCCAACACAGAGCCTAGAGACCCCGGTCTCGATAGGCGGTACTGATTGAGCCAATGGTCCTTCTCCTTTGTGTTTATACCATCATCGTCATCCTCAGTGTCCTGAGTCATCCCTGATCCTCATGGGTATCCTCTCATGTGTATATCTATAACAGTCATCTCCCTCAGTGATCTGGGTCTGTAGGTGGACCCCAGGACTACCATTAGTAAATGGCATAAGGAAAAACCCAGGAGCACAGCGGCCCCCAGGGTCTGACGTGATGTGGTCTTTTTGATCGATGACGGGATCAGCGAGAGAACGACGGGTCTCCGGGTCCACTGCGGGGTGGCTTCGGGAGGTGCCTGCGGGCGGGTCGGTTTGCGCCTGTTTTCTCTAAAGGGGGGATTATTCGGTCCTTAAAGTGTCGTAACCCTCTGAGCGATATCAGGAACCTTGCCTATAAAATCGGCCCGTTCGGCGATGCTATCATTTTAGGACTTAGAGCCTACGAACAGACTTAGGTCTCTAGCATCCAAGCCCTAACCACGAAACGGATGACTGTCGGTCCAACAGCCTACGCTACGAACCTTCAGGCCCGACCTACAGCACCGCCGGATACCGTCTCGGAAGCCGTGTGTTCTCTAGAGGGCCACCGTTGCGACATCCAATCTGGGCTAACCCACGGAGCTATATTAGGAACCTTGCCCATCACGGGATGGCCCTCAGAACCCTGGCAGCCTCACGGCTCTCTAAAGGGGGACGTTTGCGGCCGGAAGTTTCCGCCAAGCCCCTGAGGGAACACGAGAACCAAGCTACCAGACTGCCTCGGTTGCCCATCGACGGGCGGGGATAGGGAACGGCGGTTCTCTGGAGGGGGCACGTTGTGGCCCTTAAAGTGGTCCAAGCTTCTGAGCGTTCTTGGGAACCCTGCTAACCTCCGAGGCCCCGTGTGGCGCCCGGGTTCTCTAGAGGGTGAGTTATTCAGGCCTTAAGTCGGGTCAAGCTCCTGAGCGACCTGCGGAACCAAGCTACTCAGCGAGACCCCGCGCGATCCGTCCGTTCTCTAAAGGGTCTCCGTTGCGACCACCAAACCGAACCAAGACCCTGAGGGTGCTCAGGAACTCACCCAGTCACGGGAGGGGCCGGTGAACGGGCCCTGGAATGCCTCTGTAATGCGCCAGGAAGTCCCAGGACGGCCGTGAGGAGCTCGGGGCAGAAGAGGGGCCGGGAGAGGCTGAGGGGCGTCCTGGGAGCCCTAGCGGGGCTGTGGGTATGCGCCGCTTTTGGCTCATGAGGCATTTCAAGGGGCGATCTGAGGAACCCAGAAATCATCCAAAGACAGTGCTGGACTAGATGATCGCCAGAACCACATTGTTGACTAGGTCGGTAATTGCATCATCCGCTTGCGCCTGTGTGACCTCAATGGAGGAAGGATGAGCCACCCTGTTGCGCCTCCTGAGCTTCTCTTCAAGGATTCCGGATACGTTTGAAGTGACGAGCTTTGCGTGTTTGAGGATCTCAATGACCTCCTTTTCCTTAAGGTCATCAAAGTCGTCAACCACTGCAATTATCAGTCCCTTTTTTGGAAATTTGACCTGGAGTGACGTGTTGAACTTCGCAAGCCGTGCGGGTTCTGCCATCGTCCAACGGCGGAGATGGTCAAAAGCAAGGTTCCAAGCCATAACGATGGCGGCTCGGTAGGCTTTCACCCGATAGCAGTTCAGGGCTTCTGAAAGGAACGCTCGTTCGGCTAAGTCCGGAACTTTGGCCGGCAGCGCAACAAGGAGTGATGCGACAGCTATCGAAGTCGGTTGAGCGCCATACCGAGCGTCGAGTTTCCTCCTTAGTGTCTCCTCCAGCCTGTAGAGGTCACGAGTCTGACGAAGCTGAGGTGGCTTCTTCGAGGCTAATCGAGGCAGGTACAATGAAAGATCTGGCGGCTCAGTAAGTGCCTTCCTAAATGCATCCCTCAGTTGGGCAGCGGTAAACGCTGGCATTCCCTTATGATTGTGGAGATACCAAGCAAACGCAGTGGTCTGTTCTACCTTCGTTAGTTGGTGGAAACGAGGAACGCCATCGGCAAATTCTTTAGGTTCCACTTCTTCAATCGCCTGCGATACTCAATTCATCGACCACAGCAAGACCAATTTGCGTAATCGTATAACCCTCTTTTCCATCGCCGATGAGTTTCTGATCGTACTTGAGTTTCCGCAGCGGCGCGCCAAAATCGGCTATCTTCACAGACCAACCCGCCAAGCGGTAACAAGCATACACATGCCCCTGATTGATCGGCTCGTTAGACAGGCATTCCCTCGACCAAGCTGCAACAACAAGAAATCTCTCAGCGTCGCTCTCAGCCTTCCGCTTTGATGCGTATTCTTTCCAGGATGCCGCTGCTGATGGATCCAGGTCGACAGCAGTAGGCACAGTCACGCGTCTAACACGCGGCTCCTTAGGCTTGCGGATCGTAGGCTCGGCAACAGGCTCGTCTTGTAATTCCTGCGCCGCATCGTCGGAAGTATCATCAAGCAACTGCTGAGATGCTGGCAGACCTTGTGCAGGTGCCTGGATGATTACACGTGGTGGGACAGCGGCCTGGGTTGGCTTGAGGGCGTGCTGTATGGCCTGTGCCATCTGAGCGAAATCATTACCGTCGCCGAGTTCAGCCTCCAGGACAACTAGCCTGAAGCGTCCACCACTCTTGCCGTTGGGTTGCTTCGCCATCCGTGCCTCACACGAGAACGAACAGTGAAGGTACCGCTCGCTGAGCTATGAGTGCAATCCCTTAGCGATAGGAATCCACGCCAATTCCATCTTTTCGCTACCTGGTGGAACGTCGGCCCTGGTGGCCTGCTTGCGGAACGGCCCAGGTTGTCTCTACTGTCAAGCCATGCGCTTCAATGCCTTCGCCCTTGCCTCTGTGCTGCTTTCAGGTGCTCCAGCGATGGCTCAAGTCTGCACCGAAAGTTCAGGGACGGTGTACTGCCCCAATGGCGTTACCGGGTTCCGAGACACATCGGGCAATCTCTGGATCAGCAAGGGCCGCCAGGGAACTGTGATCCTCAACATGGATGACAACGGCCAGGATCAAGAGCCACCCAGGCGCAAGCGGGATCGTGGCGGCTTCATCAGTGAGCAGGAGTGGTGAGGCTCGACTTCCGCGTCGGTCGGTACTTCGTCATCGCGGTAGCTCAGGTCGAGGTGTAAAGGGCCTCAGCGCCTTCCAAAGGGCCACCAGAGAGAACACTACGAACCAGGATCCTAGGATTGCCATGTGTGCCCCGCGCCAGAACGGGGGCCAATCCAGCAGATAGCGCATCCTATGGAACGATGGTGTCCAGGAAGGATCTGCGTAAACCGGAGCACGCCACAGCATCAGCGAGCCCACGGCCAACAGGAAGGCACCAGCACCAGCGGCTTTCAGACGGTCCCTCAGTGTCGGGGGGAAGTCATCAGGCTCTAGCAGCGCCATCGCATATCGCTTCGATCAAGCGGCCTGGGGAGCCTTCAGGACCACCTTCAACATGTGCTCATGAAGTTGCTCCAGCGTATACCCCTCGCCGTAGCCCTGACCGATGGAACGCTTGCCCCAGCCGCCAAGGATGTCCTGGATGGGCTCTGGGATGCCAGCGTGCCTCAGGCGGTCCCTCATGGCGTGCCTGAAGGAGTGTGAGGTCTTGTCGTTGCCTAGGAGACCGCCCAGCCATTTGTTGATGGTAGCAGCCGAGTGGCCGGCCCTGAGTGTCCCATCCTTGACGTACTGTGGGAACAGCCAAGGGGAGGGGGCCGTGTCTCGCTTCCTAGGAGCCGCCAGAGCCCGCTGAGCCGCCCAAAGGGCCTCACCTACCAAAGGCACCTTACGCTCGCTGGCGGGCGTCTTGAGCGTCCTACCGAGACTTGTGTGAGGCTGGATGATGATGTGAGGAACAGCGCCGCTCAGAACCACATCAGTCCGCAGCAGACCAACGACCTCTGCCAGACGCGCCCCAGTGTCCAATTGGACGGCTATGATGTGGCGTATGTAGTCGTCTCTCTCACGACAAGCCTTAGTGATCGACACAAGCTCCTCTGATGTGAACGGCGACCGCTCCTTGGCATCCTCGCTCTCCTGAGGAATGTGTAAGCTCTCGAAGGGGTTGTTTCGGGACTGTAGGTCGAACTCAATGAGCCCCCGATTGAACACAGCCACTACGGTGGTGAGATTGCGCCGGACAGTCTGTGTCTTGTTCCCCTTCGCTAACATGGCCTCCAGGAGCTTGTGAGCATGATCCCGCCGACACTCCTTCAGCGTTAGGTCACCCAGCGCGCCGTAGACCTGCGAGAACACACGCTCAGCATCAGCCCTGAATTTGGCCTGAGCTCCCCGGGGGTGAAGCTTGAGGTAGATCGCGAGGGCATCGCTCAGCTTGGCCTCAGGTAGCGTATCACCCTCTTTGAGAAGCCTTACGGCCTCCCGCTCCCAGGGTGTCCAGAAGTCTTCAACGTCGATGTGTTCGAGTTCCGGGGACTGCCGGGCTTCCATGTAGGCTGGCCCATACCGTCGCATGAAGTAGCGGTCTAACGCGTCTGTAGGGTCCTCCCACGGCTGAAGCTTGCGGCCGGGCGTGAGGATGCCGGGGGTTAGATCGAGGACTGCCAAGAGCGCCTTGGCTGCCTCCCGGTTCGCAGGGGTGGTGACACGGCCCCGTCCCTCATCGGCCGCCAGCGAGGCCCACAGGACATCATCAGCCGATGCGAGCTTGGCCGCAGCCGCCGTGGCAACCTTCAGATCCCGGGTCTTGAGGCTCTTACGGATATGCGTCTTGCCGCCGTGGTGAGGCTGAGCGTGGGCAGGGATGCGCCGCACGTACCAGAGGACCCCATCGCCCTTGAAGTCGCGAACGTAGCGGACCTTCACCACCAGGCACCCGGTATCGAGAAGCTTCCAGGCCAAAGTAGCACCCCCGGTTGCACCAGGGACGCACCCAAAGAGCCCTTAAGCCCTTGTCTCTACACCGTAAATAGGAATGTAGGTGGTGCTGCGAGAGAGGATTGAACTCTCGACCTCTTCATTACCAATGAAGTGCTCTACCACTGAGCTACCGCAGCAGGTGACCGAGGCGCCCCGTGGAGGGCGTGTCCGTCCGGCCGAGTGGGGCCATAACGGATCGCCGCAGCGTTGGCAACGCCGTGTTGCGCTTCCGCGCATTTTACGTGCGCGCTGCGGCCCGGATCAGGGCGGCGAGGCCCGGCTCGGAGACTGCCTCGGCGGCCTCCGACGGCGTGAACCAGCGCAGCTCGCGCTGACGCGCCTCGGGGAAGTGCTTGAGCTGCTTGCGCACCTCCAGGGGGAACACCTTCACCTGACACAGGACGGTGTCGAGGTTCCGGAGGCGCTTCTGATAGAGGTACAGGCCGATCGGGCGCTTGCCGACCGCACCGCGCAGGCCGGCCTCCTCGTAGGCCTCCCGCGCGGCCGCCTCAAACGGCTTGCGGCCCTTCATCGGCCACCCCTTGGGGATGACCCAGCGGCGACTCTCCCGCGAGGTCACCAGCAGGATCTTGGTCTTTCCGTCCCGCCCGGACCGGAACGGCAGGGCTCCGACCTGCCGGCGCGGCTCGCTCTCCTCGTCGAGGAGGGTCACGGCCGCACCGCGCGACGCGGGACGCCGCCCCGATCCGACGGGATCAACGGCGCGTGCAGGCTCTGGGCAGGCTGGGGGATGATCGGATCCTCGGTCGGCGGCTCTCACGACAAGCTACACGGCAAGCCAGCTCATTCAACTTGCAATAGTCGAGCGCCGCGGCGTGCCCGTGACCCCGCGGCGCTCCTGTCATTCCGCGTCCGCACAGCCGGCAATAGCCGGCTCTGCGATCCGACCGGTCAGCCGATCCGGCGGACCGCGCGTTCACCCGCACCGGACGGCGGCAGCGCGGCAGCCGCCATCCCGGCTGATACCGGGTCGGCACCGGGCGCCTTCGGGGTGCTCGCCTTCGCCGGCAGGACGGTCGGGATCGGCGCGGCCGAGGCCGGGCCGGCAGCGGTCGACGCCGGGGACGAGATCGAGGCCGAGACAGGGGCCGAAGTGGGGGGCGACGTGGGGACCGACGGGGGAATCGACGTAGGGACCGGTCTGGAAACCGGCGCCGCGGCTTTCGGGGCTGCCGACACGAGCGCCGGACCAGCAGCGTCCGCTTCCGGCTCCACCGGGGGTGCGGCGGCGAGCGTGTTCGGCGGCTCGCGCCAAGCGAAGGCGTCGAGGCGCCCGGTTACCGGCGAGACCGGTGCCCAGGTGTCGGAGGCGATGCCGTCGGCGATCCAGACGCGGTCGCGTGGCGCGCGGGCGGCCCGGGCGAGCCACTCGCGGGCCTGGCCGGAGGCGGCCCCGTGCTCGGCCTCCTCGATGGCCGCCATCATCAGGCAGGCCCGGGCAGTCGGACGGTCGGCGAGCAGGGGCTTCACGGCCTCCCGGGCCCGCTTGTAGTCCCGCGCGTCGAGGGCAGCCTGGCCCAGGGCGAGCCGGGATTCCGGATCCCAGACGGACAGCTTCGCCAGGACCTCGGCGCGGGCGAGGCGGTCGCGGACCGAGTCGCCGGGCCGCAGGCCGAGATAGACCTTGGCGAGGTCGGGATGGGGATTGGCCTTCCAGGCCGCCTCGACGATCCGCGCGGCCTTCTTGACGTCACCGCGGCGGGCGAGGAGGCGGCCGGCGATACAAGCCGCCGGGACGAGGTCGGGGGCGAGTTTGACCGCCTGCAGGATGCGCTCCGCGGCGAGTTCCGGCTCGCCGGCCTCGCGCTCGCCGGCGATCGCGGTGAGGAGCACCGCCCGCTGGCGTCGGGCCGCGGCCTTGTCGATCAGTCCGAGGGACGAGCGACGCTCGATCGTCTCGAGGGCGGCCGCCCAGTCGCCGTCGGCGCTCTGCGCCTCAAGCACGGCCTCGTTGGCCCAGGTGACGCTTGGGGCGAGGCGGGCAGCCTCGGTGGCGTAGGCGCGGGCGGCGGTCTCGTCCTCGCGGCGCCGGGCCTCCACGAACAGGCCGCGCAGGCCCAGGACCCGGGTCTCGGGATCGTCGACCATGCGCTGGAAGGCGCTCTCGGCCGCGTCCCGGTCGCCGGAGATCTGCGCCGCCTGCGCCTTGAGCAGCAGGGTCAGCGGCTCGGTGCCGAGGAGCCGCTCGGCGTCGCCCGCGAAGCGGCGAGCCGCCAGAGGATCGCCCGAGCCCACCGCGACCATGCCGCGGGAGAGGGCCGAGAGGCCCTTGGCCCGGCGGCGCTCGGCCGAGCCGCGGACCAGGGCCTCCGGCAGGCCGATGACGCCGCGCACGATCGCCCAGAGCACGCCCAGGACAATCGCGGCCGCGATCACGCCCACGAGGGCGACCGCGAGGCTGGTGCCGATCTGGTAGCCGTTCCAGACGACGGTGACGGTGCCGGGCCTGTCGGCGATCCAGACCGCCCCGAAGGCGGCGAGTGCGAGCAGAGCCAGGAAGGCGAGGGCGCGCCACATGGGGTCAGTATCTCCTGTCGGCGGCCGGCTGGCGGCCGTCGCGGGGGGCGGGAGGAGCGGGGCGCCTGCGCGCCCGCTCGGAGATGATGCGGCCGCGCAGCGCGCGGATCGGGGCCCTCACCGGACTAGCGCCCGGGGGCGGCTTGGGCCGGCTGGGGCGCGCCGACCGGCAGGGCCTTGAAGGCGCTGTCGAGCAGGGTGCGCACGGCCTGCTCGGCCTCGGCCCGGGCCTTGAGCTTGGCGCCGAAATCCCCAGCCTGCTCCTGGGCCTCGGCCGGGAGCGCCGCGAAGGCCGCCGAGGCTGCCGTCAGGTCGCCGCGGTCGAGGGACGCCTGGACCTTGCTCTCCGGATCGCCCGAGGCCTCGGGGGCGGGCGCATCGGCCTTGCGGATCTGCACGAGACCGTCGGCCATGCTGAGGAGCTTGGTGCGGAAATCGCCGGTCTCGGCCGCGCTCCTGGCGCGCTGCGCCTGCCGCTTGGCCGCGATCCGCTCGGCGATCGGCCGGAACGTGTCGGCGAGATCCGCCGCCGAGGGGGCGCCGCCGTCGGCGAAGGGGGCGAGGGCCTTGGCCTGCACCTCCGTTCCCGGATCGAGCTTGCGCAGGGTCGCCAGCGGCTCGGCATAGCTCGCCCCGGATTCCAGCGCGGCCGCCACCCGGTCGGCGACGACGACCCGGAGCG
Organism: Methylobacterium sp. UNC378MF; assembly: GCF_900103195.1. Classification (GTDB taxonomy): domain Bacteria; phylum Pseudomonadota; class Alphaproteobacteria; order Rhizobiales; family Beijerinckiaceae; genus Methylobacterium. The sequence goes on from NZ_FMWU01000003.1 coordinate 115,237, forward strand.
CCGCCTGGACGGTGCTGGCCTCGGCGCGCTGCGCCACGCTCTTGTCCAGGGCGGCGATCTGGTCGGCCTGCTCCTGCAGCCGCCGGTCGACTGCCTTCGCAGCCTCCGCGGCCTGGGCCTGTCCGGCCTCGGCGGCGGTGCGGCTCGCCTGGGTCGCGGCCTGGACCGCCTCGGTGGCGGCCTTCACCCGCGCGTCGACGGCCTGCTGCAGCGAGTCGAGCCGCTGCCCCAGGGCCGCGTCGGCCTCGGCATTCGCCTTGGTCTTCTGCTCCACCTCGCTCTGCAGCGCCGCGACCTTCCGGGCGGCCTCCTCGGCCGCGCCCTTGTTGGCGCCGCCATCCTCCACCGCCTTCAGGCGAGTCTCGAGGTCGGCGATCTGCTTGGCGTTGTCCTGGACCGCGCCGAGCTTCGAGTCGGCCGGCTGGTCGCGGCCGGGCTCCTGACCGGGCTCCTCCTGCAGCGCCGCGACGCGCTGATCGAGGCTGTCGAGGCGGGCGACGAGATCCGGCGGCACGGCCGGGGCTTGACCGGAGGCCTGACCGGCAGCTTGCCCGTCGGCGGCGGAAGCGGGCGCCGCGCCGGACTTGTCCAGCGCCTGCTTGGCGCTCGCCTCAGCGGCGGCGACGCGTTTGTCGAGCGCCGTCACCGCGTCGCGCGGGGCCAAGCCGTCGAGACGCTTGTCGAGGGATGCGAGCTGGCTGGAGAGCCTCTGGTCCAGGGCGTTCAGGCGCGGGTCGGGGCCGATCCCGGCCTTCTCGGCGCCGAACAGCAGGCCGGCGCCGATCACGCCCCCGAGCAGCCCCGCGGCCGCGAGCGAGCCGAACCCGGCCCGGGCCTTGGGCGCGGCGGCGCTTCTGGCGGGGTCGGCGGCGGCCACCGCAGGGATCGGGCCCTTCGGCGGCTCCTTGCCGTCCCTGGTGGCGTCCTTGGGAGCATCCTTGGACGGCTCCTTGCCGGCGGCCGGCGGATCCGGGATCCGCTTGGCCTTCAGGTCGATGATCGGACCGGCCGTCACCGCGCTGGCCGCCGCCGTGCCCGCGGCACCGGAAGCGGGTCCGCCCGGACGGGGACCGCCCTGCGGGCCGGTTCCGGGCTGCGCGGATTTCGGATCGATCGTGGCCCCGGACGCGCCGGACGCGGTGGTGGAGGCCGTCGACGCGGACGCGGACGATCCGACCCGGGCGTCGGAGCCCGACGACGCGGCGGCGCCCGCCTTCAGGGGATCGGGCTTGACGGGATCGATCTTGGCGCCCGCCGTCTGCGCGGCCGGGCCGGTCGACGACTTCAGGCCGTCGGCCCCGGAAGCCGGCTTGCCGGCGTCGGCCTTCGGATCGATCGTGCCGGGCTTGGCGGTCACGACCGGGTCGGTTGCCGGCTTGGGCGGAGTTCCGGGCGCCGATCCCTGCGGCCCCTTCGCGCCGCCGCCGGCGGTGGAGGAAGCCGACGTGGAAGCCGACGTCGAAGCGGTGGACGCCGACATCGTGGCCGGTCGGGACGCGCTCCCGGACGGGCTGGGCTGCCCGGGCTTGCCGGGCGCGGCGTCCGGCTTCCGGCCGCCGCCGGGGCCGGGCTTGTCGGCGTCGCTGGGTGGTGGCGTCACGGGCAAGTCCTCCAACTCTTCGGCGTCGCCGCGCCCCCCTAGCACCGCGGCGGCGCCGGGCGCGAGGGCGAGATACGGCGGCCCGGCCTCCCTGTCACCGCACGGTTAGCCCGGTCACGGCGCCAGGGCGTCGAGCAGGTCCGCTTCGCGCGGGCGTGCCGCGACGAAATGGACCGGAACACCGGCGGCTTCCAGGGGTGCCGCGACATCCGGCGATAGGCAGTAATGCCTCAGCCGGCGGAAAGCTCCGCCGTGCTCCGAACCATCCGCGAGGGCAAGGGCGACGGCGGCGCTGCGCCGGGAATAGTGGAGGGCGGCCTCGAGGCGATTCCCGGCGAGTTCGCGGCCGACCGCCGGGGGCAAGCGCTCCAGCGCCTCGGCCCGGTAGGCCACGAAGGCGCTGATCCGGAATCCGGCCGCCGCGAGCGTCGCCGCCGGTTCCGGCTTGCGCTCGGCCCCGGTCGCGTGAAGGAGCGCCGTGCCGGGTGTCAGCGTCGCCGCCACCAGGGCAGCGAGGCCCGCGGCATCGCCGGGGCCCTCCCGCACGGGGCCGAGACCGGCCTCGCGGGCCAGGGCGGCGGTCCGCGCGCCGACGGCGAAGACCGGAAGGCCCCGCAGGGCCGGCGCGTCCCGGGCTGCCGGAATCGCGCTGGCGCTGGTGAGGAGCAGCGCGGCGAAGGGTCCCATGGGCGGCGCCGCCGCGGTCGGCCGCACCGCCAGCACGGGTTCCACGAGCGGCGCGTGGCCCAGCGCCGCGAGCGCCGCCCCGGTCCGCGTCGCCCCCGGCTCGGGCCGCGCCACCCAGATCCGCAACGGCTAGGCGTCCAGCGTCAGGCGGACGCCGTGGCGCGCGGCGGCGCCCGGGGCGAGCAGGCGCTGCGAATCGCGCTCGGCGAGGTCGCCCGCGAAGCCCGACCAGTCGGCGTAGCCGGTCCAGCACTCGAGCGACAGGAACGGCGCGGTGGGCTTGGTCCAAACCGCCAGGTGGGGGAAATCCGCCATCTCCATGCGGATCGACCGGCCGGGGCCGGTGAAGCGCATCCAGCGGCTGCGGGCGTTCCGGAACACGAAGGCCTCGGTGAAGAGCGCCGGATCGAGGGGCAGCGTGTCCCCGGCGAGGGGGATCGGCTGCTCGTCGCGCAGCAGCAGGCCGCCCGGGCCGACCTGGGGCGCGAAGGGCCGCTCCGCCTGCTCGAAGGCCACCGCGTAGCCGCCATCCCGCGCGCGGGTGCCGCCCGCGAAGGGCCATGGGAAGGCCGGGTGGAAGCCGAGGGCGTAGGGCAGGGGGACGTCGCCGGGATTGGCGACGGTCACGTCGAGGTCGAGACCCGCCGGGCGGACCCGCGCGGCGACGTCGAGCCGGAACGCGAACGGGTAGTGCGCCCGCGTCTCAGGCCCGTCGGTCAGGCGCAGGGTCACCGCGTCGGCGCTCCGGTCGACCACCGCGAAGGGCAGGTCCCGGGCGAAGCCGTGCTGCGCCATCGGGTAGCGCTCGGAGCCGACCGTCACGTGCCCGCCGGCCGAGGCGCCGACCACCGGGAAGAGCCAGGGCGCGTGGCGGTTCCAGTGCTCGGGGTCGCCGCTCCAGAGATACTCGGTCCCGCCGACCCGCCAGGAGACCGGCTCGGCCCCGTGGGTCGCGAGCGTCGCGGTGGTGCCGTCCGCTGCGGTCAGCTCGATGCGCGTGGTCACGGTGCTCTCCCGGTCTGCCTCGGACAGCCGAGGTAACGGAGGCCGGGCCGGACGCAAGGGGCCAGCAAGGGGCGGCTCACGCCGCCGTGCCGAGCCCCGGCAGGACCGCCTCGGGCGGCCCGGAGGCGACGATCCGGCCCGCCTCCAGGACGTGGACCGCGTCGGCGCCCTCCAGGGTCGAGAGGCGATGGGCGATCAGGATCAGCGTCCGCCGGCCCGACAGGGCGCGCAGCGCCCGCATCACGGCCGCCTGCGTCTCGTCGTCGAGGGCGGAGGTCGCCTCGTCGAACACGATGACGTCCGGGTCGTGGTAGAGCGCCCGGGCGATGCCGACGCGCTGGCGCTGGCCGCCGGAGAGCCGCGCCCCGCGCTCGCCGACCCGCTCGGCGTAGCCGTGGGGCAGAGCCGCGACGAACTCGTGGGCGCCGGCGAGCCGCGCCGCCCGCTCGACGGCGGCGAGGTCCGGCGCGTCGAGGCCGAGCGCGATGTTCTCCGCCACGGTGCCGTCCACCAGGAACACCTCCTGCGGGACGTAGCCGATCCGGTTCTGCCAGGCGGGCAGGGTCCCGGCGTCGAGGGGCCGGCCGTCCACGGTGATCTGCCCGATGGTCGGGCTCAGGACGCCGAGGATCAGTCCCGCCAGCGTCGACTTGCCCGAGCCGGTCCGCCCGGCGAGGCCGATCGTGGTGTTGACTGGGATCGCCAGGTCGATCCCGGCGAGCGCCGGCCGGCCGGTGCCGTAGTCGAAGCCGAGGCCCTCGAGGCGGATCGCCGTCGCGAAGGGCAGCCGCTCCGCGGTGCGGGGCCGGGGCTCCCGCTCGTCGGCGAGCTCGTCGACGATCACCCGCACCGCCGGCAGGGTGAAGCGCATCAGCGCCACCGAGGTGAAGATGTTCTGGAAGGCCGGCAGCATGCGGTAGCCCGCGAAGGCGAACAGGCCGAGCAGCGGCAGGATCCCGGCGACGTCGAGACCCCGGGCGAGCGCGAACAGCACCACCACGATCACCCCGCCGAAGGCCAGCGCCTCGATGACGAAGCGCGGCATCTGGCCGGTGAGCTGGCTCGCCGCGGTGGCGAGGGCGTAGGCCCGCGCCGGGGCGTCGAACCGCGACGCGAACGCCTCCGCGCGCCCGTAGAGCTTCAGCTCGGTGAGAGCCCCGAAGGTCTCCTGCACGATCCGGAAGCGGGCCTCGTTGTCGGCGACGGTGCGGCTGCCCAGCCGCGCCAGCCGGGCACGCATCACGAGGTAGATCCCGACATAGAGGCCGCCGAAGCCGCCCCCCAGGATCAGCGCGAGCTGCGGCGCGTAGGCCAGCAGGAAGGCGATCACCGCGAGCGCCGAGCTCGCCCGCGAGGCGAGCACCGTGGCGGGCGTCAGCGCGCCGATGACCAGCCGGTCGGTCTCGGACAGCACGTTCTTGGCGAGCTCGGCGCTGTTGGCCTTCGCGAAGAACAACCGCTCCCGGTCGAGGTAGCGGAACAGCAGCCGCCGGCTGAGGCTGTAGCCGGCCAAGTGCGTGAATCGGAGCTGCGCGTAGGTCAGCCCGGCATTCACCAGCGCGGTGACGAGGATCGCCGCGAGCGCCGCGCCGCCGGTCACCAGCAGGAAGCCGCGCTCGTCGGTCAGGCCGAGGGCGCCCCGGGCCTGGGCCAGGTAGGGGATCCGGGTCGCCGCCGACGGGTCCCCGACCAGCGTGAGGAACGGGATCACCGAGGCGACGCCCACCACCTCGAGCAGCGCCGCCGCCGCGAGGCCGAGGGCAATCAGGCCGAGCCGGCGCCGGTCGGCTGCCCGCATGGCGCGGACGAGGTCGATCAGCGCGCGCATGGCGTCGCGGGGTCTGGCGGGGCTGCTCGCATGGTCGGGCCGGGCTTAAGCGCGCCGTTCCGGCCTGTCCACGCCGGGCTCAGTCGAGCTTCTTGAGGGAGCCCAGGTCGACCTCGCCGTCCTGGCCGGTGAAGGTCAGGGTCTTGGCGGCCCCGTCCGCCTGCGCGACGCCGCCGATCCGGTGGTCACCGCTGTCGTAAGTCGAGACCCGCCCGTCGCGGTCGACGAGGAGGCGGCGCTTGTCCGGGAAGAATGCGTACTTCATCCCGTTCTGCGCGCCGCTGGTCGCGGGCTCGCCGAGATCCTTCGGCCACCAGGGCTCCATGCCCTTCATCGGCTCCATGGGTTTCATCGGTTCCATCGGCTTCATGGGTTCCATCGGCTTCATCGGTTCCACGGCGCGCCTCCTGCCGGTCGAGAGACAGGAGGACGCGGCAGGCGCGGAAGGGTTGCACGCCCCCTCCCGCCCGGGCCGGGCTCAGAGCGGCGGCAGCCCCGGCGCCGGGCGCTCCCGCACCTGGCCGTCGAAGCCGACATGGAGCTGGTGCTCGCGGCCGTCCCGGTCCTTCGCGGCCACCTCGAAGTGGCGCGGCCCGCGGCCCGTGACCCGCACGTCGCCGTAGCCCGCCGCCTGGACCGAGGCAGTCAGGGCGGCCATGTCGGGCTTCGGCCCGAGACCGAGCCGGTCCTTGGCCCAGTCCAGGCTGCCGGTCGGAGGGCCGCCGGCCGGCCCGAGCAGCAGCGTGCGCCCGTCCCCGTGGGTCAGGACCCGGGCGTGCAGGAAGCCGGTCTCGAAGCGGCCCTGCACCGTCACGGTCTCGCCTTTGGCGACGAGGCCGCCGCCCTCACCCTCGCGGCCCGTCTCGACGAGGGCCCGCCCGGTCCCGTCCTGCACCACGAACTTGTTGCCGAAGATCTCCGCGACCGCGCCCTTGATGGCGGTCGCGCCCGATGGGGCCAGGGCCTGGATCGCCACCGGCGCGACCGGCGTCGGCTGGAACGGCGTGCCCTGCGCCAGGGACAGGCCGACGGCGCCCAGGGTCAGCGGCAGCGCCATCGCGCCGACTACCCAGGTCCGCCGCGGGACCGCCCTCGACGCCGGCCTGGCGGTCTCGCGGACCTCCCGCACGGTCCCGTCGATGGTCTTGTCGTCGCTCATGATCTCAATCCTCTGAAGGGTCCGGATCCGCTCGATCCGATGCCCCTTCCTAGGGAGCCGCCGGCAATCCGGTCTGAACCGCGCGGTTCAGGCCCGGTTAAACGCGCCGCCCTAGAGCGCTCCGTGTGGAACCCGTGCGGGCTCAAAGGCTTGGCAGCGGGCGCTGATGCGGGCCGACAGGTCGGCACCCGCGTGGCCGTCCCGACGGCCCGGGTGAGACCACGGACGTAAGTCCTGGCCGCAGCGGGTGAAACCGGCCGGCCGCCCGGGGCATCGCGCCGGCAGCGGTCGAATCCGGCCATCGCGGACCAGACGGGGAGGTGAGACCGGTGAAGATCCTGCTGGTGGAGGACGACGCGGCCCTCGCGGCGGAGGTCGCCAAGGTCCTGCGCGCCGAGAACTTCGTGCTCGACCGCGCCGCCACCGGCGAGGACGCCCAGCATCTCGGCGAGACCGAGGGCTACGACGCCGTCGTGCTCGATCTCGGCCTGCCGAAGGGCGACGGTGTCTCGGTGCTGCGGGCCTGGCGCGGGGTCGGGCGGACCCTGCCGGTGCTGGTGCTCACCGCCCGGGACGGCTGGAGTGACAAGGTCGCGGCCTTCAAGGCGGGGGCGGACGACTATCTCGTGAAGCCGGTCCGCGTGGAGGAGCTGGTGATCCGCCTGCGCGCCCTCGTGCGCCGGTCCCAGGGCGGGGGAGCGAGCCGGATCACCTGCGGCCCCTTGAGCTTCGATCCAGGTCTCGGCGCCTTCGAGCACGAGGGCCTGCCGCTCAGGCTCACCGGCCTGGAATGGCGGGTCCTGTCCTGCCTGATGCTGAACCGCGAGACCGTGGTGCCGCGCCCGCACCTGATCGAGCGGGTCTACGAGGGCGACGCCGACGTCGATTCGAACTCCGTCGAGGTGATCATCACGCGCCTGCGCCGGAAGATCGCCCCGGCGCGGATCGAGAGCGTGCGCGGCCACGGCTACCGCCTGCACGCGGAGCCCGCCTGATGGCGGCGACGGTGCCGCGACGCTCGCTTCGCGCCCGGCTGCTCGCGGCGGCCCTGGTGATGGTGCTGGCGGCCCTGGTGGTGGCGGGCCTCGCCATCGGGGTAATCCTGCACCGGTTCGTGCGCGGGCAGCTCGACGGCCGGCTCGACGCGCAGGTCGTCGCGCTGCGGGCCGGGCTCGAGGCCGGCATCCTCCCGCAGGGCCTGGACGCGCCGCCCTTCGACCGGCCCGGCCCCGGCTGGGCCTGGGAGGTGCGCCGCGGAACCGAGACCATCCGCTCGGGCTCCCTGCGCGGCGGCGACATCCGCCTGTCCGATCCGGGACCGGACGACGAGCCCGGCCGACCCCACCCGGCCTCGGGCACGGGGCCGCGCGACGAGCCCCTCGTCGCCCGCGTGCTGGTTGTGCCCGGGCCCGAGCCGGCGACGATCGTGGTGGCCGCGCCCGAGGGGGAGCTGCGCGGGCCGCTGCGCGAGGCGCTGACCAGCCTCGCCCTGGCGCTCGGCATCCTCGGCCTGTGCCTGCTCGCCGGGCTGGCCTTCCAAGTGCGCCTGGGCCTGGCGCCGCTGACGCGCCTGCGCGCGGACCTCGCGTCGGTCCGGTCGGGGCGGCGCGAGCGCGTGCCGGCGGACCAGCCTGCCGAGATCGCGCCGGTGGTGGCGGAACTCAACGCGCTCCTCGACCAGAATGCGCAGAACCTGGAACGCGCCCGCGGCCACGTCGCCAACCTCGCCCACGCCCTCAAGACGCCGCTCGCCACCCTGTCGATGGCGCTCGCCGACCCCGCCCGCGACCCGGACGGCGCGCTGCGCCGGCAGGTCGACGACATGGACCGGCGGGTGCGCCACCACCTCCGGCGCGCCCGGGCTGCGGCCCTGGCGGGATCGGCCCGGGGGCGCACGCCCCTGGCGCCGCGGCTGTCGGACCTGCGCGCCGCGCTGACCCGGATCCACGCCGAGAAAGGCGCGGTGATCGACATCGAGGTCCCGGAGGCCCTGTCGGTCTCCTGCGAGGGCCAGGATCTCGACGAGATGCTCGGCAACCTCGTGGACAATGCCTGCCGCTGGTGCCGGAGCCGCGTGCGGGTCACCGCGACGGCGCGCGACGGCGACGTGTCCGTCTCGGTGGAGGATGACGGGCCCGGGCTCGACCCGGCGGCGGCCTCGGCCGTCATGGCTCGGGGCCGCCGCCTCGACGAGGGCGTGCCGGGCCACGGCTTCGGGCTGCCGATCACCCTGGAACTCGCCGAGCTGTACGGCGGTGGCCTGAGTCTCGGGCGGTCGGATCTCGGCGGCCTGCGGGTGGGCTTGGTTCTCCCGGCCTGACCGGGATCCGTCAGCCCAGCGCCTCCCGGAGGATCGGCCGGATCCGCGGATCGGCGCAGTGGGCGACGTTGAAGCGCATGTAGCCGTTCCAGGTCTCCGACAGGCTGAACGACGTGCCCGGCGCCAGCACCATGCCGCGGGCCAGCGCCCGGCGGGCCACATCGGCCCCGTCGCGCCCGTCGGGCAGCCGCATCCACAGGAAGAAGCCGCCCCGGGGCTGCGCCCAGGTCTCCAGGCCGCAGGCGCGCAGCTCCGCGGAGGCCTGCACCATCGCGCCGGCGAGCCGGCGGCGGGTCTCGGCGAGGTGCCGCCGGTAGGCGCCCTCGGTGATCAGGGCGTGCACCAGCGCGGCCGTGATGTGGCCGTTGCCGAGGCTGAGGGCGAGCTTGAGATCGACCAGGGGCTCGACCCAGTCGGCCCGGAGCGCGATCCAGCCGCAGCGCGCGGCCGCCGACAGGGTCTTGGAGAAGCTGCCGATCTGGATCACCCGCTCCAGCCCGTCGAAGCCGGCGAGCCGTGGGGCCGCCTCGGGCTCGAGGTCGCCGAAGATCTCGTCCTCGACGATGAGCGTGTCGTGCGCCTCGCACAGCTTGAGGAGCCGGTGCGCCACGGTCGGTGCGAGGCTCGCCCCGGTCGGGTTCTGGAGGGCCGCGTTGGTCAGGTAGAAGCGCGGCCGGTGCTGCTCCAGCAGGGTCGCGAGCGCCCGCAGGTCCGGCCCCTCCGGCGTGATCGGCACGCCGACCACCGCGACGCGCTGCGCCCGCAGCAGCGCGAGGAAGTTGAAGTAGCAGGGATCGTCCACCAGCACGGTGTCGCCGGGCTGAAGCAGGAAGCGGCAGACGAGGTCCAGCGCCTGCGTGGCCGATTCGACCAGCACGATCTGGTCGGGCTCGGCACCGACGCCCTTCTCGCCGATCTTGCGGGCGATCTGGTGGCGCAGGGGCTCGTAGCCGAGCGGCCGGTCGTAATTGGTCATCTCGGCGAGGTCGGCCCGGGCCACCCGGCGCAGGCCCCGGCGGATCGCCTCGTGGGGCATCCAGGAATCGGGCAGCCAGCCGGCGCCGGGCTTCAGCTGGTCGGAGCCGGCCTGCTGCGCCTGCCGCGTGATCCAGAGCGGGTCGACAATCCGGTCGAGCCGCGGCCCCATCGCCTGGAGCGAGAGGGGCCGGGTCTTACCGGCGACGTAGAAGCCCGAGCCCGGCCGCGGCACCACCGCGCCCTCTGCGGCGAGGCGCTCGTAGGCCTCGACGACGGTGGATTTCGAGACGCCCATCGTCTCCGCGAAGGCCCGCACCGAGGGGATCCGCACGCCCGGGACCAGCCGTCGCGCCGCGATCCGTTCCCGGATCTCGCCGACCACGGCCTCGACGCGCGTCCCGGGGCTCCTGACTGCGACCGCCATCCGTACTGCTCTTTCGTGCGGACAATTCTTCCGAACCGTACCGAAGTGTTCCTGTCGCCGCCAGCCCCGGGCCGCCAGGATCGTGACGCCCCGGAACGACGGAGGAGGGGATCCATGACTCAGTGCCTAACCGAAACCGACGCCCTCGAAGCCCGAATCGCAACCCGGTCCGGATCGCGGAGCGGATGGCTCGCCCGGACCGCCGGGGCCGTGCTGGCCGTCGCTGCGGAAGTGCGCGCGGGCCTGTCGCGGGCAGCGATGAACCGGCGCGTGCTCCAGCGCCTGTCGACCCTGTCCGACCGGGAATTGAAGGATATCGGGTTGACGCCCCAGGACGTGGCGGATGCCTGCGTGCCGGGAACGGGCGACGCGATCCACCTGCTGGTGGGCCGGCGCGACGAGCGCCGCCGGGCCCGGACCGCCGCGCGGCGGTGGTGACGCGGTGGTGGCGCGACGGCGTGCGGCGTAGGATGCGTCCATGACGCTGCGCGACGGGCTCGCCGCAATCCTGGTGGTCACGATCCTCGGGCTGGCCTTCGTGGCCATCAAGGTCGGCTTGGAGACGGTGCCGCCGCTGATGCTGTGTGCCCTGCGCTTCGGCTTCGCGGCCCTGCCGGCGGCGCTGGTGATCCGGCCGCCCCGGGCCCCCGCCGCCCTGGTGGCGGGGTTCGGCCTCGCCCTCGGGGTCGGCCAGTTCGGGCTGCTCATGACGGCGATCCGCCTCGGCATGCCGGCCGGGCTGTCGTCCCTCCTCATCCAGGTCCAAGTCCCCTTCACCGTCGCGCTCGCCTGGGCGGTGCAACGGGAGCGCCCGCGCGGACTTCAGGTCCTGGGCGGCAGCATCGCGCTCATCGGCGTCGCCGCGGTGGCGCTCGGGCGGGGCGGAGGCGCCCCGCTCGGCCCGCTGCTCCTCGTCATCGGAGCGGCCCTGGCCTGGGCCAGCGCGAACGTCATCGTGAAGCGGATCGGCCCGGTCGACAGGCTGGCGCTGATGGTCTGGGGCAGCCTCGCGACCACGCCGCCTCTGCTGATCCTGTCGCTGATCATCGAGGGAGCGGGCGCCCTGGCGCCGCTGGCGCATCCAAGCTGGGGCGCGATCGGATCGGTCGCGTTCCAGGCCTACCCGACGACGCTCCTCGCCTTCGGCCTCTGGAACGGGCTCCTGACCCGCTACCCTGCGGCCGCCGTGACACCCTTCGCCCTGCTGGTGCCGGTGGCCGGCATCCTGAGCACGCATCTCGTCGTGGGCGAGCCTCTGAGCGCCGACATCCTGGCGGGTGGCTGTCTGATCCTGGCGGGGATCGCACTGAGTCTCCGCGGCACGCGGCCGGGCGCTGTCCCTGCGATGAAGCCTGAACCGGAAGCGCCGAAGGCAGCCTGACCGCCGGCCGCACATCTCGTTCCGACGCGGGATCGTGCCGCCCGGAACGCGCGGGCTCTCACCGGCACAGAGCCGATCGTGATGGATTTCGATGGGAAAATCGGGGAACGTGGCGCGGGCGACGGGGCTCGAACCCGCGACCTCCGGCGTGACAGGCGGGGCGGAAATGCAGATCCATCAAAGGTCCGTCAGACTTTTGGTCTCCGAAAACGCTCTTCGAGGAAGGCCCGGAGTCTGACGGCGCCCGGCCTCAAGCGATCCGCGACAGGCCCCGGTTCTCGAACAGCAGGTTGAGCGCCTCGACGAAGAGGTCCTGCATCGCGGCATCCTCCGTCGCCGCCAGCATCCGGAGCTGGCGGTGCGCCGCCTCGTCGACGAACGCGGTCACGTTCCGCTTGCCCTCGCGCGTCTTGGCCTTGGCCGGACGTGCCTGGGTTGGAGCGGACGGCGCCACGGGCTCTGCCGGCGCTTCAGCCGCCGACGCCGGCTCGGTCGCCGGCTTCTTCCCCATCAGGGTCCCGCGCTTCATCCGGCTCACTCCGCCGCCAGTGTCGTCGTGTCGGCCTGTCTATCTGGCGACAGGCCGACATGCCTACAGGCCCAAAGCATCAGCGCACGCGCTTCCTCGGCCGCCTTGCCGCCCGGCTCGTATTCCGTGGCGGTGCGGCCATCGATGACGGCGTGGGAGAAGGCGATCCGGTTGTGCAGCACCACCGGTGCAATCTGGGCGCCTTCTTCCGTGAGGCCGGCGCTGGCCTCGGCGACGAGCGCGCTACGGACCGGTGCGGCCGACAGGACGATGTAGGCCGCCCTCTTCTCGATCCGGACGAGCTCGCGTGTGGTGGCGATCGCCGCGAGGTCGAAGGCCGACGGGCGGCACGGGATCAGCACGAGGTCGGAGGCGCGGATCGCGGTGAGCGCTGCGCCGTCGGCGTTCGGCGCCGTGTCGATCACCACCAGGTCAGCGCCGGCGGCCCGCGCCGTGTCCAACGTCTTGGCCAGCCGGGCCGGCTGGATCGACACGACCTCGGGCTCCTCGGCCGTGCGATCGTCGGACCAGCGGGCAGCGCTCGCCTGTGGATCCATGTCGATGATCGCCACGCTCAAGCCCGCGGCCTGTGCTGCGACCGCGAGGTGGACGGCGATCGTCGTCTTGCCGGCACCGCCCTTCTGGCTCACCACAGAGATTGTCCGCATGTCGGCACGTCCGTTCGTCGGCCTGTCGGCCTGCCTACACGTAGGTTCATCTTCAGACCTTAAGCGTTCGTGTACGCAGCGGCGATAGGGCTGCGTGGACGCTGAGATGCGTCTGAGATAGCTGTCGGCGATGGCCAAAGACCCCGCGACCGTCTCCGAGCTGCGCAAGGCCGCCGAGATCACCGACCAGGAGATCGACGCTGCGGTCGACGCTGTTCTCGCGGATCTGGCGACCGAGGCCTACCCGCTCGCGAAGGGCTGGACCCTCGACCTCGTCGAGACGCTCCGGACGAACACGCGCGCGGCCGAAGCGCTCACCACCGACAAGCCGGCGTGGAAGCGCAACATGGTCCGGACCGCGATCCTGCTGGCGCACCCGGTGAAGGGATGACGGAGACAGTGCTGTGACGCCAGCCGAATACGTTCAGGTGGTCGTCATGCCCACGGTGCGGGAGTTCATGCAGAATACCGGTGACCGACGGCTGGCTTACCTTTCCGCGATCGCCGCCTTTCACATCCCCGACTATCTGTCGCGCACCGCTCCGCCAGCCATCAAGCCCGAGGCCGAGCTGAAGCGCATCCGCAAGGTGCTGCGTTCGGACCTGCCCTCCTATTATGATGCGATTGATGGGATGGCGAACGGGACCAAGCACTGCGGCAGGGACTTCGGTGTGCCGTTCAAACCCGGCGACGAGAGATATGTCCAGGCGTTCGCCGCTGATGTGGAGGGCGCTGGTGCTGACCAGGGGCGCTGGGATGGTTCGGGCCTTCTTGTGACCGTAGGCGATGAGCAGGTCTTCGTGGACAATGCCCTCGGGTACTTCCTGTTGGCGTGCTCGCAGCGCTTCCCCGATTATATCCCGAAGATCAAGCCATCGGATTGGGACCCGAAGTTCGGATTGATCGGCTGACAGATGCGGGACGACGAGGCCGACCCGATCATAGAGGCGGTCGCCGCGCTACGAGCCGCCGGCGTCGCGGTTGCGCCAATCGGCGACAAGCTCGAACGCTGGCAGATCGGCGACCTGGTCTTCACGGATGCGGATCTGTGGCGCCTCGCCGCGAGCCGCGGACTCGTCGAGGGTTCCGATGGCTGAGCAGCCGGCCAACCCATTCGGCCTCTCCCTCCCGCTACGCATCGAACGCCTGGAGGAAGCGATCAAGGTGGTGGACGCCAACGGGAAGGCCTGCGCCTATTTCTACATCTGCGCAGAGCGAGAGCGAAGGCTTCAGACCAGGCGGTTGTCGCCAGAGGAAGGCGTTGAGGCTGCTAGGATTTGCGCACGGGCGCTGACGGACGCGTTGGAAGGGCGAGGATAAGGGGAGAGGATGCACGACGATTTCGCTGCACAACACCGCAAACTCGCTACAGCCCTTTTTCACATGCGTGGGCTCTGGAGCCAACCTCGGTTCTAGGCTAACACTGGCTACGGCAGTGCTGCAATTCTGCCAGCATAAAAACACTCGATAGCATAAGTATAATAAGCCTAGTTTTTAGCAACTTGCACAGCCGGAGATGTAGATGTTCGATGGTCATTATGTCGAGTGGAGGATTAAGAGGATTGCCGCCCTTGTCGAATACTATGGCGAAGGATGGTTCAGAGGCAAGCGTATCTTGGAACTTGGTTGTGGGTACGGAGATATTGGGGCCGCTCTTTGGGCCCTGGGGGCCGATGTAACCCTTTCTGAAGGGCGTCCCGAGCACGTGGAGGCTATTCGAAATAGGTTGCCTATGCTCGGATCAAATAAAGTAGTATTGTGCAATCTGGAAAACGGACTTGTTTTCGATAGGGATATCGGTCATTTTGATCTAATTATCCATTTTGGCGTTCTGTATCATCTTAATGACTGGCAGACTTCGCTGGCCGGGTGTTTCGAGATTTGCAAATATCTCGTATTGGAAACTGAGGTCTGCGATAGTGATGATCCACATTTTGAGATAAAAATCGAAGAAAACAAAGACGGATACGATCAATCTATAGTCGGGATAGGTTCCAGGCCGTCAGCCGATATGGTTGAGCAGTTTTTTAAAGGCAATAACATTAACTATCACCGACTCCGTGATAATAGATGCAATTCTGGCATGCATAGATACGACTGGGTTGTTCAGAATAAAAAAAATTGGGAAAATGGACTGCGGAGGATGTGGTTTTGCGGCAGGGACAAGGTGCGCCCATGATTGCAATGCTACAGCCCACTGTCGCACTTCGTGAGCACCGGGTTAGCTGAAGGCTGGAGCGGCCCGTTGAAGAACCGAAGTCACCGGCTCTGAAGCCGCGCTGACGGACGGGCACGAAAAAGCCCGCGCCGGCGAACCGCGCGGGCTCCTCAGGCTCGGCACCCTGGGGGAGAAAGTCGAGCTTGATCCTAGAGATATCGCGGCAGCGGTTGAAGGAAAGCCCGGCGCGGTGGGGCGGAAGTGGGGAGGAGCCTAGCTGCCGCCTGCGGCGGGTCAGTACGTTGGCCGGATCCAAGGAACCAATGGCGACCTGCAGTACGGCTCGTGGACCTGGAGCTGCACCGGCTGCCAGCGCGGGCACGAAGCCGACGGCGTCCGACCGCTGAACGGCATGGCCGACACCCGGGACGAGGCGATTGAGGCCCTGGCGGCCGCCTGGGCTCGGGCGAAGGCCTGGAGTGCGCGGGCCGGACTGCCGCTGGTGCCGGGCGGCTCATGACCGACGAGCAGAAGGGCTACCTGAAGGCGCTGTCCGATGTGCGCGCATGGCACCAGTTGCAGATCGGGCAGAAGTTCGAAGACACGCGAGGCCGGGAAGGCCCTGAAGCGGCCGTCGCTTGGCTCGATCTGCTCATCGCCGCGACAGAGGAGCGCGCGGCCGAGGATGAGGCCGAGCAACATGCGCAGCGTCATCCGTCCACGTCACCAAGGAGTCGCCGATGACGCATTCGCTCGCAACTGGCCGGCGCACGCCGCTGCCGATCCACTCGCGCAATCCGCGCCGCGCCTACGACGTCGACGGCTATGAGATCACGCCGATGACGTTCCAGCAGGCGATGGACAAGGGGGTGCGAGCGGTCCGGGTGATCTGCGACTGCGGCTGCGTCGACGAGACGCCGATCTACGTGGGGGCGTGGCCGTCCACGAGCTTCGTGCCCGATGCCGGCATGACGCTTCGGTGCGGCGCCTGCTCGAAGCCTGATCCGCAGACGGTGCCCGCGTGGCCCAAGAAAGACGGCAACTAGAGCAGGCCGCCCGCCGGCCCGCCGGTCAGCGACTTGCCCGCGCGGGTGACCAGCTTCGAGAACGCCAGCGCGGCGGCCGACGCCTGCGCCTCCGACGGAAAAGTCCGGTCCGATTCCGTCACCGGCATGTGCGCTGCGTCGAGCAGCACCCAGGTCCAGAGGTGGCGGCCAGTGGATCGGATCTCGAAGCGCATTGTGGGCTCGGTATGCGAGTGGACATACCGGCATGATGCGCTGCGAAAAGGCCTTCCGCGTTAATGGCTTGGCGGACGCAACAACCTGTGCCGGCTAAGACTGTGGTTGCCCCCGACATCCTCGCAGATCACAGGCGCGATCAGCCGCGGCCCTTTGCGGCATACTCCCAGACCGGCGGCCCCCACGTCTGACCCGGCTTGGTCCGGTACCCGGAGAAGCGGTCGAACACGATCCGGTCCGGCTCGACGCCGACCGCCTTGCTGTCGTTGACCATCAGAGCCCCGGCATACTCGACGCGCAGGAAGCCGTGCTCCGGGTGGACGCCAAAGAGCTGCGGCGCCGTCCAGCCGAGCCGGTGCGCCTCGGCGCCGTGCTCGTCGATGAACGCCAGCGCGTTCGCCCGCATCGCCGCCCATCGCGCCGGCAGGAGATACCGGCACGGCGAGGCGTGCTCGGACAGGCGCTCGATCTGGTCGCGCCATGAAGCCACGGCGGGCGGGAGGGCAGCGGGGGCGAGGCTGGCTGACATGCCGGCGGCGGTACCGCGGGCCCCTTAACGAAATAGGGCGAGCGCTTGTGGAAGCGAAACAGTCTCGCCATGCTGGATCGCATAAGTCCTACAGCGCCGCATAGGCGCGCAGCTCCAACGATCCGAACTGGCTTGGGTCCTGAACCTCAGCTACCAGAGCGCTTACGGGCGGGAAGGTAGTCCCACACGTTAACAGCGATGATAAACCCGACGAAAAACAGGCACCCTGATAAGAAGAGCCATTGAGGCAACATGTCTACCGACGACTTTCTGTGGTGGTCTAACGTAATTTACCTTTTCTCGCTTGCCGCCGCGTTGATCGCGAGTTTCTGGCTTTGGCGTTTAAGCTTGCGTTACGAAACGGGCTCCGACCGTCCTAAGTTGCGTCAGAGCGCAAATAAGCTCCAGCTGAGCTTCTCAGCCGTGGCCGCCCTGGCGAGCTTGGCGCTATGGCAGTTTTCCCTCCGGGCAAGCCACGAGGCCGACGCAAGAGTAGCTGATGCGGACAAAGCTGGAAAGCAGGCCGCTGAGGTCGCTGCCACAGCCAAGGAGCGGACTGCGCTACTGGAGCGCGAAGCCGAAGAGGCCCGGGAGCGAACCGCGCAGATTGACGGCTCCAATTTGCAACTCCAACGCATAGTGGAGCAAGAGCATAGTGCCCGCCTCAAGTTGGAAGGCGCAATGGCATCCAGGCATATCTTGCCCGGCCAGCGGTTTGCCATTGCCGAAGCGCTTTCAAAAATCACAGATCCACTTTATGTGAATGTGATTTGTCTACAGGATCCTGAGTCAAGAAATTTTGCCAGAGAAATTACCCAAGCGCTCGCTGACGCGCATGTGATCGTCCACGCCACGGTTATAAATGTCATGCCACAATATGGCATTGGTATCACAACGAAGCCGGGCAACCCAGTGATCGAGGCTCTAAAATCTGCAAATCTGCAGCCGGCCGTAAACTACACAAATGACGACCACACGCAGCTCTTTGTAGGACTGAAACCACCAGGTTTGTAGATCTTGGATCCGGAAACGACGAAAGGCGCCCCGGCCGAAGCCAGGGCGCCCAGGGCAGTGTGAAGTAGGGTGTGAAGCGGCGCTACCGGCGCGCTGGCGCCCGGGCGTCCCGTTCGATCTCGTCGATCCGGCGCTGCATGCCCTGGATGGTGTCGCGCGGGGTGTTGAGGTCGTAGAGCCCCTGCCGGTTCTGATCGGACTGACGCTGCAAATCCGCATCGCGGGCGCGCTGGGCGGCCCACATCTGCTCGTGCTCGCCGCGGGGGACGATCTGCTTGGATACCGTGTCGAGATCGCGCTCGATCCGCTCGACCCGCGCGTCCGACAGACGCTGGAGATCGTCCCGGCGCTGGGTGATGACGGAGAAGCGCGCGTCTAGGTCCTCGCGGGGCACGTAGCGATCGGCGCGCGCCTCCATCTTCACGAGCGAGGCCTTCAGGTCGGCGATGCCGTCGCCCAGCGGACGGAAGGCGAGGCCGCCAATCGACGCGATGACAGTGAGCATGATGCCGGCGAACGTCCCGATCACGCCCCACGGGATGCGATCTCGGGAATCGAGCTTCCCGACGATGGTCTTGATCCCATCCTCGATCCCGCCGACCCGCACCTCGAGCGAGGTGATGCGCTCGTCCATCGGCCGTCCGGTCATGGGCTGGATCTGCTGCTGCTGGAGCTGTGCGGTCATGGTCCTGGCCCCCAAGGCCGGAGAGTCGCGCGCCGGTGTTCCGGTCGCGCGGAGAGAGACCCCGTCCCACGTGCGCGAGGGGCCGAATGTCAGAGTGGGAAGCCCGTGAAACTTTCACGGGCTTTGGGTGCCGGTCAGGGCTTGGCGAAGTCCCGGTGCACGGCCTCGATCCAGGCAAGCGCGCGCAGCCCGCACGCGGTCTTGGCACGATCTTGGATCTTCGCCCGACCGATAATCCGCACGACGTCGGCGGTGCTCAGCGCCCGGTCCGGGATCTCCGGAAAGGACCGCTTCAGGCAGGCGGCGACATCGGAGGGCGGCTCGGGCAGGATCACGCGGATCTCGGCCGGCGCGCTGACGTCGAGCGCGGGGACCGGCTCAGAGTGCACGCAGGCGGCGAGCGAGATCGCGAGGAACGGCAGGATGAGTGCCGCGCGGATCGTGGGCGAGCGCATCGTTCAGGTCCTTCAGCTGGGCGTTGTCGGCCTGGGCAGCCGCCAGATCGCGGGTCGCCTGCTCGGCCAGATCTTTGGTGATCGCCTCGGCCTTCTCGGCGCGCTCGCGCTCGGCCTTCAGGTTGGCGGCGGCGACGACCTTAAAGGCGTCGTGCGCGCCCTTGGCCTCGGCCGCCTGCCAGATTGCGGCGCCGGTGATGAGGAGCGCGCCGACGCCGATCAGCGGCATCTTCAGCCGCTCGGGCACGAACATCGCGCCGACGAAGGCGACGACGACGCAGGCGATCCCGCACGCGCCGACGATCGACGCGAGCGGCGAGAACGCCGCCCACGCCTGGAACAGGAAACCGAGCATGGGTCAGACCCCCTTGAGGCAGAGCGCTTCCTCGGCCTTGCGCCGCCGCACGAGGCCGGCGACGACGCGGCCGCCGGCGCGGTCGAACTTGAGGATGGCGTGGCAGGCCGCGCGGCGGTCGCCGGCGTTGTAGAGGCGCACGACCGAGCTCTTGCAGAAGCCGCCCGAGCCGATGTTGTAGGAGAGGCTCAGGAACGCCGCGTAGGTATCGTCGCCCATCGGCCGGGTGACACACCGCTCCATCGCCGGGGCGAAGTCCTCGGTCAGCCGCTTGAGCAGCATCGCCTCGCACTGCGGCTTCGAGACCGTCATGCCCATGCGGACACCCTTGGTCTCGCCGATGCAGATCGTCGGCACGCCGATCGAGTCGCGATAGGCCGAGGTGCGCAGCCCCTCGAAGCCGGTGATCGTGGTGCAGCACAGCGCCGCGAGCGCGGTGCCGGCGATGAGGCGGCCCTTGGCCTGGGGCGGCAGCTTCGCCACGGCTGCGGCGGACCGGCGGAAGATGGATGCGAGCATCACGCGCCTCCGCCGTTGACGTTGCCCTGCGGCATCAGCCGCGCGCCCACGGCCGCGACCGTGAAGAAGAGAGCCGCAGCCGCGACCCACGGGCGGACCGCGGCCGGCGCGTCGGTGAAGAAGCTGCAGGCCTCCGCGAGCCCGTCGCAGAGCGCGGCGAGCAGCATGAAGCGCACGCTCCAGGCGCGGAGCAGCAGCTCACGCCAGTTCTCGTGCAGGCGCGCGCGGACGGCCGCGCCGAGGCGCGCGAGGAACGCGGACATCGGGTGTCTCCTGGTCAGAACGGGATGGAGAGGCGCAGGCGCAGCGGCGCGAGCTCGTCGAGCTCCAGGGTGCGCAGGCGGCCGGCGTCGTGGATGAGCAGGCCGTTCGGCGCGATTGGCGCCGCGGCCAGAAGGCTCGCAGCACTCGGCCGGGCCGGTAGGTGCGGGATGCGCGGGCGGGCGGTGGCCGCGGCCGGCGCGCCTGCCACCAGGACGCCGGCGAGCGCCGCCAGAATCCGGACGCGCATCAGCGCGCGTCCGCGACGCGGCGCCCGGACGGCACGACCTCGACCCGCACCCGGGCGAGGCCGCAGGCACCGAGCGCGCGGCACGATCCGGTCGACAGGTCGATCAGCCGCCCGAGCCGACGATGCGGGCCGCGATCGTTGACGCGGACGACGATGCTCCGGCCGGTGGCGAGGTGCGTCACCCGGAGCCGCGTATTGAACGGGACGTCCCAGATCGCCGCCGTCCGGCCCATCGGCTTGAACCGCTCGCCGTTCGCGGTCAGGCCCTTCGGGTTGATGCGGAAGATCTCGCGGCCGTAGGTCGAGGCGATCCCCTCCCAGGCGCGGGCGTGGCCGGGCACGAGCAGCAGCGCGCAGGCGATCGCCGCCCGCAGCGCGAGGCGCTGGAGGATCATGGTGGTCTCCGGAAGCGTGGTAGGGGGCGGCGCGGCTCGCCGTGTTTCACCGATCCCCGCGTGCGGGGCGGCTCCAGCCCGGAAGGGCGGAGGGCGGCGGGCCGCCACCGTTCCCGAAATCTTCGGGAACGGTCGGGCCTCAGGCGGACGGCGCGCCTACCGCAGCGCGGTGATGTCGAAGGTGACCGGCGTCGTGCCGGCGGAGAGCGCCAGCGTGGTCTTGAACGAGACGGCGACCGTCCCGTCGGCGGTGACCAGCGGCAGGCCCATCTCAAGGCCTGCCGGCAGCTTGGCCCGGACCTCGACCTGCTCGCCGGCCTTGAGGACATCGCCGGCCCGCGCCGGCACGAGGCCGGTCAGCGTCAGCGTGAAGCTCGCGAGCGCGGCCGCGTTGGGGAGCTTGGCCGACGCGGTGAAGTGCGCGACCTCCTCGGGCCGGCCCTCGAGCGCCGCGAGGCGGGCGAGGATCGGGGCGAGCGTGGCCGGCACGCCGAGCAGGTCGAGCACGGCGGACAGCGGCGCCATGTAGAAGCGCCCATCCTTCAGGACCCGGACCATCTCGGTGCCGTCGAGCGGCTGGCGGTAGATTGGGAGCGGCGTCATAGGGTCAGCTCGGCAGCGTGACGGCTGCAAACGCTGCGTCGACCTGTGCCGTCGTGGTCACCGTCCCTGCCACGCGCCCCTCGTCGAGCTTGCGGTAGGCGGAGTAGCAGGCCTGCACCCACTGACCGACGGCAATCGCCACCGTCTGCATGGTCTGGCTGTCGATCGCGACCCAGCCGGACGCGGCCTTGAAGTCGATCGACTTGTCGGGCTGTGCTTGGCTCAGCGCGTAGGCGCCGTCGATCAGGCCGCGGCTCTCGGCATCGGTCTTGATCCGCATGCCCCCGATCGTCACGCCGCCATCGCGAAGAGCCGCGTGGGCGTTCGCGATGTAGGCGGCGAGATCGACGCCCGTGTAGGCCGCGATCAGCGCGGTCGCTGTCTGCCTCTGCACACCCGTAGCGCTGGGATCGAAGTCGATCCGCCACGTGGACCGGTCGTTCGAATCGGCCGTCGACACGCCGAGGATCGGGCAGACGGCCGCGATAGCGGCGTGGAGCGCCTGAATATCCATGGTCGGCCCTCAGAACGTCGTCAGCACGTCGAGTTGCGCGCGGTTGTTGACGAAGGTCGATGTGCTGTTGGCGGCGTCGGTCGCCTCCAGAGCCTGGAGGAAATGCAGTCCCACTCCGGGAAGGCCGGCGTAGCGGGCAAGCGTCGTCGCGTTTGCGTTCGCCTCAAGCCCCAGCATCGCGCCGGGTGCGTTGGCGGCCGTGCTGTCGAGTCCGATCCCGAGGTAGCTGACCCCACTGCCGTTCGCGGCCTGCGAGATCAGCGACGCGATCACCCCGTCGACGTCGAGGCCGCGCACCACGGTCGCGCGCCACGTCGTGGAATTGGCATAGGCCCGCAACGTCGCGGAGGCGTAGGAGTGGCTGGCGTTGGTGTCCTGGACGTTCAGGGCCACCGGCTTGCGGTCGAAGGCATTCCACAGTCCTACCCAAGCCGCGCCACCGTTGGCCGCCGCCGAGCCTGGGTTGAATGAGACCGTGGCGCCCGAGGGGTCGGTCACGATCGTGCCGACCCAAGTGCCAAAGCCCGCGGCCGGCCCGTTCGCGATTGCGACCGCGTTGCGCAGCAGGCCGTTGACGCGGGAGAGCGCAGTAGAGCCCGCGCCGGCCCCGCGCGCGGTATTCGAGCCCGCCGTGGCGCCGGCCGCCCACGCGGGCCCGCGGGTGACACGGACCGTCCCGGCATCGTTCCAGGCGAAGAGATCGTAGACGTTGCCGGCCGCGGCCGCGGCGGGGCTCTTTGCCGTGTCCGAGAGCGCCTGCGAGACCTCGGCGAAGGCGGTCATCACGTCGGACGACCCGTTCCACAGCGGGATCAGATTGCCCTGAGCCGGGGTATACAGGACGCTCGTCGCCGCGTTCACTGCGGCCGTCAGCACCGGCACGCCGGGGGTGAGCGTCAGGCGACCCTGTGGGGCGGCGAACGCCGTGGCCGACGACCCGTCAGAGCCCTTGGTCGCGAGCTTAGTCCACTTCGTCGCGTCGAAGGTCGCGGTCGAGGTGTGGCTCGTTGAGCAGACGTAACTCTCGCCACCGTAGGTGACGGTCGAGGCCGGCGCGGTCGCCGCGTAGGCGGTCAAAGCAGCCCAGGCGACGGGCGGGGTCTGCCAGGTCTGAGGGCCGGTCGGGCCGGTAGCCCCCTGCGGTCCGGCGGGTCCGGACGGTCCGGTGGCTCCGGTGTCGCCCTGCGGCCCCGCAGGGCCGCCGAGATACACCGCGGGGGCCGCGGGCGTGGTCCTGCGGATCGCCATGCGGATGCCCTCAGGAGCCGAGTTGCGCGGCGACCGCGACGTGGTGGATCGTGCCGTAGAAGGCCGGGACGGTAAGCCCGGTGGCCGGGTCGGTGGCCAGGATCGAGTAGGGGTAGGTTCCGGTCGGGCACCGCGCCAACGCGGCCTTGAGCACGCGCATGGCGATCACGCCGGACGTCCCGCCGTTGATGATCGTGGGCGTAGCGTCCGCGGTGGAGGCCTGGAGCGCGAACGTCGCCGATCCCAGGCCGGCGCGGCAGTCGAGGTCGAACCGGAGCCCAGAGAGGTCGACCGGCGCGGGCAGGACGCCGACCGCGAAGCTGTCGCCGACCGCGAACGGCGTCGCACCCTGCGTCACCGTCAAAGTGATGCCGCCGGCGTACAGGGGGACGCCGGTCGCGCCCTGTGCGATCAGCGCTCCATTCGGGTCCGCCACGCTGAATTGAGCCAAAGCGCCGGCCGTGATCACCGTGACGCGGTAGGCGCCCAGCGGCGTCCCGCCCACGATCGATGCGACGGTGAGCGTGCCGGTCCCGATGTTGGTGGAGGCCGCGGCGATCCCGCCCAGGCCCGCCTGTCCGATCACCGGGAGCGGATCGAGCCAGTCGCAAGTCTGCTGGGTCTCGAAATCGACCGGCTGCGGCTGGATCAGGGTGAGGCTCGACATCCACCGCACCTCAGGCGATCGGCATGAAAAAGCCGCCCGGAGGCGGCGCGGACGGCAGCGTTCAGGACCGACGGGCTATGGCAGCGGCGGCCAGTCAATGCTCGCGGCCACCTCGCACGCCGCCGTCACGTCTGCCGCCGCGTCGATCGCCGCCTTGCCCTTCAGACGTGCGCTGCGGATTGCGGCGCCCACCTTCTGGTAGGCGTCATAGGCCGCGAGGGCGGCGCGCGCCTCTCCGGCAACATCGACGGTCGCCCGCTCGGTTTTCGGGTCGAGGTTGGTCCCGATCGAGCCCGCCAACATCGGGAAGGCCGTCGGGTCGAGGTCGGCGGCGGCGTTGGCCGCCAGCGCGTTGGCGATCTGGACGGCCTCGTTATAGACCTCCTGATACTCCATCGCCTGACCGGACCCCGGCGTGATGAGCTCCAGGCGCAGCTTCTCAGCCTCGTCATCGACCTGCTTCTTCAGCACGGGCCTGACGGCGGCGAGGATGGCGTCGGCGGGGACGCCGGCCGCGGTGAGCTGATCGAGCGTAGCATCGACCATGCGCCCGCCATCGTGCGGGACGGTGAGCAAGGGAAGGTTCACGGGACAGTCTCCGGCGATGGCGCGGGCAGTGGAAGTGGGGGAGGCAGAAGCCTCCTCACGCGCTCGTCAGGTTCGAGCGGTAGAGCACGCCGTTCGGGTTCTGGCCGGCGGAGACGGAGTAGAACAGGTGCCCCGGGGTCGAGCCGGAGAGGGTGCTGCCGCCGATGTAGCCGCCGGCCTGCGCGTTACCGGCCGCGTTACCTATCAGCGCGCCGGGCGCGCTACCGGCCGTCGCAACCGTGCAGGCCGAGAGAACGACGTTGCCGCCGTTGATGACCCGGAAATGATCGAAGATCGCCACCCCGGATGGGATGTCGGGCATCAAGATGTAGCAGTAGCTGAAGGACAGGTTCAGACTGTACAGGAAGGCGCCCGCTGCACAGCGCCCCTGAGGCAACGGGCTGTTGTTCGCCTCGCCCTTCAGGGTCACTCCGCGCAGCGTGTACCCGGTGATATTGCCGGCAGCATCCGCGGTCACGCCCTGGATCGTGTTGTTGTTGAAGAGGTTCTGACGCAGGTTCCAGGTGACGTCGCCGAGCAGGTAGATCGTCAGCGAGTACGACTGCGTCTTGGCCAGCGCGGCGTCGAGCGTCTTGTAGGCTTTGCCCGGCAGGGTGCCGTCGTTGGCATCATTGCCGTTGAGCGGATCAACCCACACGACCAGGGCTGCGGGCTTCGTGAGGATGACGGACATGGCCGTCGCGGCCTGGTCGCTCACGACCGGGGCGCCCATGCGGAAGGCCGTCCCATCGAAGCGGAACTTGAACGGCACGTTCGCCGGCACATCGCCGGCCTGAAGCGCGCCGCCGGCCTTGCCGAGGAGGTTGACCTTCCCCGGCAGCGTGCCGAAGCCCGTCATCGTCACGGTCATCGGGCCGGTGTTCGGCGCGCTGATGGCGCCGGAGAACTCCATGCCGATCAGGAGGGCCGGCCAGATCACCGAACCGGGCAGCGCGGTGACGAGGTCGTTGACGGTGGCGGGCTGGCCGATCGTCCCGAGCCACGTGCCACGGGACACGGCCTGGGACGCCTGCGCCGTATCGGAGCCGTCGGCGCTGTCGGACAGCCCGCTGGCGCGCTGAAGGTTCAGGAGCTCCTTCTGCGGGTCGAGAAACAGGCCGAAAGGCGGGTACGACCCGTCCGTTCCGGTAGACGGGTTGCCGTTCGCCCAGGCGAGCGCCGGGTTCTCGATGCCCGTCACCGGGTCGAGCGGATAGTGCTGCTTCACGGGGGAGCTCCGGGAGGGCCGGGATCAGATGTCGGAGGCGACGACGCGCAGGATCGGGTCGGCCCCGAAGCGCGAGGTGCCGGAGTTGAACCGCTCGACGCTCAAGGTCGGTGCGGCGTCGTGGTAGTCGAACAGGACCAGCGTGTGGGCGGGCTTGAGCCGCCCGAAGATGCACTCCAGATCCTCGGCCTTGCGGACCTCGAGGATGGCATCGCGGCCGAAGGAGGACGTGCCGAACTGGAAGCGCGTCGTGCGCCCGCCGTTGACGCGCACGGTCCAGTAGAAGCGGACCCAGGGCGGGGCGATCCGCCCGTGTGAGCTCCCGAAGGCCGAGAGCCCGAACTGGAACGGCACGTACTCGGTGATCGTAATCTGGTAGCCGAGCGAGGCCGCCACCCCGATGAAGAAGGCGCGCGACTGGCCGCCCTGCATCGCGATCTTCTGCACGAGCGCCTGGCGCCGCTCGGTCAGGGTCTGGACGACCGGCACGCACGGGTCCGGCAGTCCGTAGGCCCGTTCCCAGTCCGCGAGCAGCTCGTAGGTGAAGCGCGGGTCGGCCTCGATCTGCAGCAGGTCGGCCGCGCGCGGATCGACAACCGCGCCCCAGATCTCCGCTTGGCCTCGCACGAGCTGCATCAGGCAGCCATCGGGATCGCGCGACCACGCCTCGCCGGTCGGCAGCAGGCGGGCGAAGGCCTGCGCGTAATCCTCGCCGTCGCGCCGGATGAACCCGTCGCTCATGTGAACGCGATCCCGCCGCCGAACTGGGCCTTCAGCGAGGCGATCGAGCCGCGGTTCGCCATCACGAAATCCCCGGTCGCGAGATCGAAGGTCACGTCGCCGACGGCCTCGGAGATCGCGTCGGAGATCCAGCAGGCGAAGATTGTCTGGCCCGGCGCGGCGCGCTCCAGCAGCATCGCCTGGAGCGCCGCCTCGATCGCCAGGCGCAGCGAGGGCGTGTCGGCGGACAGGTTCAGGATCCGCGGCACGATCCCCTGCGGGATCGACGGCGGCACGAACAGGTCGGCCACCGTCACGGGCCGGACCGTGTCGAGGTAGGCCTTGGCGAGCGCGCAGTCGTCGGCGGTGGGCAGGCCGTCGCTCGACGCCCGCAGCACGTCGCAGGCGAAGCGCACCGTGACGGTGCCGGGGCCCATCTCGCAGGGCGCGACCCACACCCGGGACACGCCCGGCAGCGACAGGGTCCATTGCTGGTAGTCGGTGACGCACCCGCCCATCGGCGGGTTGCGGATCCGCAGCAGGATGCGCGCGCGCAGGTCCTCGTCGCTCTCGGTGTCGGCGCCGCCGTCAATCAGAACGACGGTGGCCTGCGCGTTGACGCTGGACACCGCGACCGTGAGCGAGAGCAGGGCGCCCTGGTCGCGATTGCCGATGGCGCCGGCGGTCAGGCATGTGACCGCCACGGGCGTCGTGGTGGCCGATAGATAGACGTCGGCCGCTGTCTGGTACTGGATCCCGTCCGAGGTCGCGAGCGGCGTGCCGGCCGGCAGGAGCGTGCCGGGCGTGCCGGTGACCGTGATCCTGCCCGCGGCGAAGGTCGCCGCCTTACGGCCGCCGAACAGGATGTTGGCCCAGCGGTCGAGCCAGCCCTTCTCCGCCATGTCGGGCAGGAGGTTCTTGGCGAGCCACGCGAGGTACTTCAGGTTCAGGAACGCGCCGCCGGCGTTCTGGTCCGAGAGCACGCGCAGCGCGCTGTTCGGGACGCTCGCGTCGGCGCCCTCAAGGAAGGCGGCCAGGAAGTCGCGGTTCTGCCGGCGCACGCTCGGCAGGTCCGGCAGGGTGAACGGCATGGGACAGTCTCGGGCGCGCCGCGGTGGCGGCTTCCAGCGGGTCGGCTTGGGCGGTGGCGGTGGTGGCGGCCGGTCAGCCGGTCGGCGCGGACACGACGATCCCGGCCCACAGATCCGAAAATCTCAGATCCAGAAGAAGCTCGTCGCCGCGATACATCACGATGCGCGCCTCGATCCGCTCGACGCCGGCGCGCACTACAGTGACGTCAAGGCGGCTGGCGATCCGCCGGTCCAGGAACGGCTGGAGCGCCTCGCGGATGTAGTCCTCGATCTGGACCGTCGTGGCGCCCTTGCGGGCGGCCACCCCGGTGATCGTGGTCCGGGACAGGAGCCAGAGCTTCGAGCCGATCGGCCAGCCGTCCCAGATCTCTTTCGCGTCGACGTCGCCCCACCAGCCGCGGCGGTCGGTGTCGCGCGAGTCCGGCAGTTCGTCGTCCGGACCGGCGAGCGCGTCGGTCATCAGGGCGACGACGACGGCGGTCGCCATCTCGTCCGAGGTGTCGAGCTGACCGGCCGGCGTGAGCAGCAGGTTGAAGTCGACGGCCTGGAAGGGCTGGCCTGGGGCGACGCTCTTCGGCGCGATCCGGACGTCGGTCATGGCGGGTCTCTCAGCCCGGGCCGCCGAAGCGCATCGACTTCGTCAGGCCCTGCACGAGCCGCTTCTGCGGCTCCAGGAAGTTCAAGCCCGGCCCGGCCTGGTCGGCGAGCAGCTGGAGCGCGCCGCGGAGCTTGCCGATCTGAGCAATGACCGAATTGGCCCGGGTCAGCTGCTCGATCTGGCCGGTCAGCTCCGCGGCCTTCGCGGCGATCGCCGCCTCGGGGCCGCCGCTGGCATTCAGCGCCTCCAGCTCGTCGACGAGGTCGTCCACGAGGCCGATCACCGGGTTGTTGGCGATCAGCCCGGCGATCTGCGCCTCAAGGCCGGCGATCAGGCCCTCGACGTTACCCGACAGCAGGCTCGCCATGCCCATGAGCCGGCCCGGGTTTAGGAACGCCTTCAGGCCGCGCTGGAGGGCGTTCTGCAGGTAGCCGGTGAGCTTTCCTTCCGCGAGCGCCTTCATGGCGTCGAGGCCGCCCGGCGCGCCGCTTAGGGCGTTCGTCACCTGGGTGACGGCGTTGACCGGGACGAGAGCCGGGACGACGGCTTCAGCGTTCTGGCGAAACTTCGACACCACATCGAACAGGGCGTGGTGCGAGTCCTCGACCTGCGACAGGCGGGCGGCGAGCCCCTTCAGCTGCTCGTTGAGCTCAAAATTGTCGATGGCGGGTTTGACCGCTCGGCCCGAGCCGTCGTCTCCGCCCGTGATCGTGACCTTCTTGCCGGTCTGGTTGACGCCGTCCCGGGTCAAGTGCGTGTGCTGGCGCTGATCGTCGTGGTGCGAGCTCTCGCCGGGCTTGAGGTTCTTCGGGCGGTGGCGGCGGTCCGCGGTGGCGATCACGACCGGGTGGTCGGGGTTGCCACCCACGGCGGCGACCAGGACCTCGGCCTGCCCCTGCTCCTGATCGGTCGGCTTCAGGGGGACGCTGCTGAAGCCGTAGGGGTGCCAGTGCTCGACGTTGGTGTAGAGGTCACCGAACCACGCGCGGACCGTGTGCTCCTGGAGCTTGGTCGAGTCGTCGACCGCAACGAGAGTACCGCGGGCGATGCCGAGGTAGGCCCGGCGAGCGCCGTCGTCGCCGCCGGCGCGCAAGGTGCTCATGCCGCGCCCCCAGTCATGTGCGCGCCTCGGGCTGCGCCTGCGTCACGGGTTGGTTGTAGAAGCCGTCGGAGGCCTGCCCGTCGGGGTTCTTCTGCTGGAACGCCTTGGCGTTCACGAGCTCGATGGCCGTCGTGGTTTGACCCTCCGGCGTCTGACCATAGGTGTAGGCCCAGAGCTTCAGGTCCATCTGAGGGTCGGCCAGCGGAAACAGCATGCCCGAACGGACGGTCACGAAGTCGGACAGCGCCCAAAGCTCTCCGTTCGGGTTGAGCCAGCCCTGGTAGGCCAGCGTCACCCGCAGGAGATCGGCCTCGATCGCCTGCGCCTCCATGTTGGTGCGCAGCTGCAGCTCCTTCTGGCCGAGCGGCATCTCGGCCAGGACCTTGCGGGCGAGACCGGGCACGCCGTTGCTCATCTGGGCCTTGGCGGAGATCTCCGCGGCCTGGCGCCCGAACAGGCTGTCGGAGCCGGCGACCTGCGAGCGCGCGACGATCTCCTGAACCGACGGCATGTCGATCGAGCAGTTGGCCGATAGGATGTTGAGCCCCTGCTCGAACATCGCCCCTTTGCCGCCCTGGCGCGCGCCGGCGACGAAATCCCCGTTGGCGTCGGCCCGCAGCCACAGACCGCGCTGCCGGCACCCGCGCGAGATCGCGTCGAAGGGCGTCTCGCCGTGTCGGATCGTGAAGTTCGGGAACGGAGTGTCCCAGCCGTCCGGACCACCCTCAACCCGAAACTTGAGCCCGTGCGGTCTCAGCAGCCGGTTGGCGATCGCGTCGAGCTTGTAGCCACGGAACTGCCCGGTGCCGCCGTCGGCCGACGCCTTGCGGGTGAGCTCGGCCTTCGAGAAGCCCGACACCTGGACGCCGTGCCGGTTGGCGTCGAAGGCGGTCTGCCGGTTGCCGATGTAGCCTTCTTGGATGACGACTTCGCCCGCGAGCGCGATGTCCACGCGCATCCCGGGTAGGAGACGCTGGGCCGCGATCTGAGCGGCCTCGCCCCACGAGGAGCCCGATGTCGTCTGGCGGCGGCTGTTCGGATCCTCCGGCTCGGCGCAGGTGAGGCGGAAGGTGCGCTGCCACGCGGCATCGAAGGACTGGGACACCTGGACGGTCAGCCAGTCCTGGTAGACGCCGCCCTCGGTGCGGACCTCGCAGATCAGGTCGGGATTGGGCACCGGTCGCTCTCAGCCGGAGAAGGCGTTGCCGGAGGCCGGCATGAACAGGGGGTGGACCACGTCGCGGTTCTCCGCGAGCAGCTGCTCGGCGCGGCTCGCGTCGCCGAACAGCCGGTTGGCGAGCGTCAGCAGCGGCATGCGCGTGCCGAAGCTGTAGGACACGAGCCGCGGCAGCGGCCTGCCCCGGGCCGTGAGATCGCGGACACAGGCCGCGTGCAGCGCGGTGAGCGCGCGCCACGCGGTGTTGTCGAAGCGACCGGCTGCGAAGTCTTCGGCCGGGGCGAACGCGAGGTTCATCCGCGCCAGCGCCGCATCGACGTCCTGCCGGGACGTGAAGACGGTCCCGGCCAGGATGTTCACCATCTCGGTGAGCGCGAGGCGCGCGGCGATCTGGGCGACGCGCTGCACCGGTAAATCCGGAGCCGTGACGGCCTGTGCCGTCTGCCGCACCCGGTCCATGCCGACGAACGTGGCGCCGGCTGCGGTGGCGGCCGTGAAGCACGCGCGTAGCGGCGGCCCGAAGGTGCCGGCCTGGACCTGGCCGACCGCATCGGCCGAGAGCGCGCCGCAGAGCTGCCGGAGCGTCGCCCCGTCCTGGCTCGCGGCGTCGACGCCGGAGGCGAGCAGCGCGTCGAGGACGGCCTTCAGCGCCGCGACGGCGACGCGGCGCTGGGCGAAGGTCATCCGGTCCTAGCTCCAGTCGTCGTCGCTGCCGGCGGACAGTTCGGCCGCGGTCGCGTTCTGCGCGGCCGCCGCGCGCGCGGCGGCCTGGGTGTTCTCCCGCCCCGACGGGGCGGCGACCCCGACCTGAGAGCGCACGAAGGCCATCTCGAAGCGGGCCAAGCCGCCCTGGTCCTTCGTCTCGATCCGCTGGTAGGTCTCGCAGCGCATCGTCGCCTGTCCCATCGTGGACAGGACGAGGAGACCGGCGCCTTCCCGCTGGAGCGCCGCCTCCAGGTCGTCGGCCTGATCGAGGTAATCCGGGCCGATGACGTAGGCGGAGATCGCCACGCGGGTGACTCGGCGCCCGAGGTCCTCGTCCGAGCTGCGCTCGGACTTGGCGAACTCGTATGTGAAGCCCCGCCGCCCACCGAAGCGGGTGTTCGCCTCGATGTGGAACGGCACGCCGCGGAACGACGGCGGGCGGAGCTCGTCGCGCCAGGACATGCGGAAGGCCTTTGATCGTTGGTGGATCCGGGCCGCTACGCCCGGTCCATGTCCATCTGCGGCCGACCCTTCGACACGGTCGTCTCCCGGAACAGCCCGCCCATGTCGGCCCGGTGCGTCATGCCCGCGGGCGCGCTGTCGAACTTGATGTGCAGGGTGCCCCTGGGATCGACCGGCGCGCCCGGCATCTGCATGCCCGGCCCGCCGCCGGGGCCGCCCCTCCCGTAGAAGCGGTCCATCAGCGCGTCGCCGACCTTCCGATCCGGTCTACGGAACTTGCGGATCTCATCGAGGGTCAGATCGCGCGTGGGCTTGTAGGCCGGGTCATTCGAGCGGCCCTGGATGTCGGCATAGTGCCGGCTTCCGGTCGTCTCGGTGTCGCCGTCTGGAGCCTCCTGCCGCGCGCGGTCGAGGTCATCGTTCATCCCACCGACGGTGCGTCGGCGCTGATCTTCGATCGCCTCGTCCTCACGTTGACCGAAGGTGGCGCCGCCCTCTGCCCTGCGTTTCAGGAACGACGGAAAGTCCTCCGAGCCACCCTCCATGCTCGCCTTGGTCGGAGCGAGCGCCGGCGCCTTCTTCCAGGGGGTGACCTGTCGGATGCCGCCCTCGTCGGGCTTTCGGCGCTCGTCGTTCGGATCGGCGAGAACCTCGGAGCGACGACCGGACTCGGATCGCGAGGTCGCGACGCGCCCCTCGCGCTCGTCCAGCCAGCGTTGCGCCCCCTCGGTAAGTCGGTCGCGGCCGATGCTGGCGCTTTGCCCGGGGTACATGCCCCCGTTGCGGCCGCGCTGCCCGTAATCGCCCGGGAAGCTCGCCCACTCGCGTGCCAGAGCGGTCCGGAAGTGGCGCATGAAGTCGCCGCCCTGCCTGGCTTGCGCGCGCTTGGCCTCCTTGTAGCGGCGCTCGATCAGGGCGTTCGCCAGCCGGTCCTGCAACTCCGGCGTGAACTTGTCGTCCCGGCCGAGGCCGAGTTCGCCCAGCAGTCCTCGATCGCCCCTACGCCCGCTGCCGAACAGCGTGCCGCGCATGAACTGATAGCGGCCGATCGCCGAGGATCCGCGCATGCCGCGCTGGATCTGCTCGATCTCGCCGAGCGTCTTGCCGGTCAGGTCGCCGCCGACTTGGTGAGCGAAGCTGTCGTTGTAGCCGCGGCGCGTCGTTCCCTCCGCGCGCGCGATCAGATCCAGCATGCCGCGGTCGCCGATCGGCGCTTCGCTGCCGAGAGGACCGCTTGAGCTGCCGACCGGCCCCTTGCTGCCGAACGGGCGCCCGCGGATGCCATCGCCGAGATCAGGAGCCGCCGGGGCACGTGTACCGCCACCCGACCCGCCGCCGGATCCACCGCCCGCGCCTATGCCGCCCGAGCTGCCGTAGGTCGGGATCGCAGAACTCGCGCCAGCTGAGGAGCCGAAGCCGCCCCAGGCCGCCTTCTGGATCAGCGATCCGCCGCCGCTCGTGGACCCGCCGAAGCTCGAAGGGCTGACGCTCGCCCCGCCGCTCTCCCGGACCTTCTGCAGCTCGTCGGCGACGCGCTTAAGCTCCTCGATCATGCGATCGTGCTTGCGCTGGTAATCCGCCCCGCGCGGGCCGGCCTCCAGGAGCTTGAGCTGCTGCTCGACCTGGGCGCGACGGCCCTCCAGCTTGTCCCGCGGTGTCGCCTCTGGCCCGCCGAACGGGGACAGCTGATTGCGGAGCGCCTGCTCGCCCTCGTTGCCGCGTAGCCCGTTCTTCTCGGCGTCCTCGATCAGGTCGGCCGTGCCCTTGAGCATCGGCCCGAGGACCTTGAGCTTCAGCCGCTCGGCCGCGGCGCCGATCCGGCCCATGCTCTGCTCGAAGCGGGCGGCCGCCTCCTCGGTCTGTTTGTCGAGGTGCCCGACCTCTTTCTGGACCTGGGCCAACGCCTCGGAGAACTTGCCCGTCATCGACCCGGCGATGCGGGCGATGTCGTCGGCGCCGAACAGCATCCGCGACACGCGCCGACGCACCTCCGGCTCCGGGATCGCCTGGATCCCGTCGACGGCGCGCTTGAGCGCCTCGTCCATGTTGGGCGCGTTGACCAGGTCCTCGGCGAGCTTGCCGAGGTTCATCGCCTGGAGGCCGGAGTAGGCCTCGCCCCAGCGCCGGCGCAGGTCGAACATCGAGGTCGCGAAGGACGCGACCGAGCTCTTCATGCTGTCGGCCGACACGCCGAACCGCTCGCCGAGCGCCCCGAACGCGCGCAGCTTGTCGACCGCCACGCCGGTTTCCCGGGACAGCATCGACAGCTGCTGCGTCGAGCCGCTGAAGCCGCGCAGCGCCGACACCATGCCGGTGATCGACATGGCCGCGCCGAAGCCCGTCACACCGACGGCCGCGAAGATCGGGTCGAAGCCGCGCAGGACACCCTGGAACTTGCCGACCTCCTCCCGGACGCCGGCCCAGTCCTTCTTCCAGGTCGCGCCCTGCTTGGTCGTCTCGTCGCCGACCCGCTTGATGCCCTTCTCGAGCTTGGACAGCGGTCCGGTGAACTGATCCTCGACGGTGGCGACGATCCTGAGCTTGTCGTCAGCCATCCTCGTCCTCGCGTGGAGCGGGGCGCGGCATCAGCGCCAGAGTGCGGGCCATCAGGTGGGTCACGGTCGCCGCCGGCATCGCGGCCGGCGGATCGCGGAACGGCCACGCGTGGAACGCGAGGCCTAGGCGGAGGCAGTCGTCGACGGCATCGGCGGCTGGGCCGCCCACACGAAAAAACGGCTGAGGATGGTCCCCAGCTGCAGGATGTCACGGGCGCCGATCTTCATCAGCACCGGGGGCGGCGTCGCCGAGAGGCTGGCGACCAGCGGGAAGAACTGGTCGGCCGACAGCCCTTCCAGGAGGCCGAACTTGAGGACCTCCTCGCCGGTGGGCTCGCGCAGGATCAGCACCTGCAGCGTATCCTGGCCGACGACGATGGGCTTGGCGAGCGGATGCTCCAGCGGCCAGCTGATCTCGCGCGGGTCGCGAGCGGGGGTCGTGGTGTCCGTCATCGCGGCGCTCACAGCTCGTCGCAGGAGAGGCCGCGCCACTCGACGGCGACCTTACCGTCGGCAGTGCCGATCTCGTGCGCGCCGGCCGACCATGCGCCGGACAGGATGTAGTTCTTGCCGTTGGCGAGCTGGACGGTGACCGTGATGTCCGTCATCGCGTCGAGCTCGGCGACGGACAGACCATCGGTCGTCGACAGGTCGGCCTTGATGAAGGGCACGAGCTGCGTCTCGATGAAGCCGTGCACGCCGTCCTGCCCGGCCACGGGCTCGCGCTTGATCCGCGAGGGCGAGACGATCAGGCCGCCGCGCAGATCGTACATCTTGCCGGCCGCCGTCAGGTAGGCGGTACCGGCGAACCTCTGACCCATGGTCGGGCCTCCAAAGAAAAACCCGCCACGAAGGGCGGGTCAGGTTGCTGGGATGGGTGGAGGGCCGATCAGGCCGCGGCGGCCAGCGGGAATTGCAGGCGGAACTGCGCCTTGATGTTGAGCCGCCGCAGCTGGTTCACGACGTCCGGCGGATCCAGGATCTCGACCGTGTTCTGCTCGGTGGCCGATCGCGTGACCGACAGGTTCGCGATGTAGAGGTCGGCGTTCTCGACCAGGCCGTCGAGCTCCATCGCCCGGTAGTCCGAGACCATCTGCCCCTTTATCATCAGCGGGGTGACGATCGGCTTGCCGGTGCCGAACTTGGTCCCGTCGTTGGCGAGCGCGTGGCGCGGGAACTTGTTCGTCAGCGACTGCCGCACCCGGGTATAGCGCTCGTCGAGGGTGGCCAGCGTCGTCACCAGCTCGTAGGCGTTGTCGGCCTGCCCGTAGGCGTTCTTCTGGTAGGCCGTCTGCTCCCGCAGGATCACCGGCTGGTTGGTCGACCCGCCGTAGATGTCCGTGCCCTGGATGGCGATGCCGACCTGGGCGAGCGAATTCAGCTGCGCCTTGTTCCAGCGGTAGTCCGCCGGCGCCGGCAGCACGCCGATCAGCGGCAGGGTCTGGAGCGGCTGAGCCGGGTAGGCGTTGATCGAGAACGCGGCCGCGGCGGTGTAGGCCGCCGTCCACTCCCAGCCCGGGCTCGGGCTTTGGGTCTCGAAGCCCATGGGCGAGATCAGCGCGGAGTTGTTCGACTGCCCCCACAGGAAGGTGTCGGCATAGGTGCCGCGGCGCGCCGAGAAGATCTGGCCGTAGCTCTGCCGGTACGGGCCCCAGCGTCCGGAGTCGGTGAAGCCGTACTCCTGGTCCCACACCGCGAAGGAGCCGCTGTCGTGGAACGGCAGGCCGACGAACTTGTACGGCCGGTCGCCGATCGCCGCGATCGCGCTGGTGAAGTCCGGCGTGCCGGTCCCGCCGGCGAGCAGGTTGCCGGTCGGATAGGTCAGCGCCAGGCCGACCGGCAGCTGCTCGCCCCCGTAGGTGCCGAGATAGCTGTCGAGCACGGTCACGCTGTTGCCGGTCAGCCCCTTCCACTTGCAGGTCAGGGTGACGACGGCGCCGGCCGCGGTCGCGGTGACCGGCAGGTCCGTGGTGGCCTGGATCGCGGCGGCGATCTTGGTGGCCACGGTCGCGGTCGTGTCGGCCGAGACGATCGCCACCGGGACGAGCTGGCCGGCGACGTACAGCGCGAGCGTGCCCGCGACCGTGGGGGCGGCAGCCACCGTGATCGTGCCGGTGGCGGCGACGCCGGCGGCCGGCTCCGGCACCGGCAGGCAGATGATCGGCACGCTGGTGACGCCCTTGAAGGCCGTCTTGAACATGCGCGCGAGCATCGAGCCCGGGCCGAAGGCGATGTCGGCGTCGGCGTTGGTCCCGCAGGCCACGGCCTTGTTCGGCGGCACGTTGGCGGCCGCGGTCGGGTGGCCGACGAGCAGCATCCACTTCGGC
The DNA here is from genome assembly GCF_900103195.1 of Methylobacterium sp. UNC378MF. Classification (GTDB taxonomy): domain Bacteria; phylum Pseudomonadota; class Alphaproteobacteria; order Rhizobiales; family Beijerinckiaceae; genus Methylobacterium. The sequence continues at coordinate 151,263 of NZ_FMWU01000003.1, forward strand.
GCGACCGGCGTCCCGGCCTGCGAGGGGTCGAACTGCGTGTTCGGGCCCGGGATCTTGTAGTTGTCCGGGATCGTGGTGATGCCCATCGCGGCTTACTCCTGCGAGGCGGCAGGCGCGGCGGCGCCGGCGGTTGCGGGGGTGCCGGCGTCGTGCAGGTCCTCGAGGAGGCGGATCGCGCCCTCGTCCCGGAGCCGGAAGGTGAACTGGTCGGCCGGCCAGCGGGCGGTGCCATCCGCCTCGAAGCCGATCTGCGACGGGAAGTGCTTGAGCACGCGGAAGCGCGCCTCGGTCGCCTCGACGGCGACCGTGGTTTCACCGGCCATGGCTGTGTCCTCGGGGAAGGGAGCGGCGCGGGCCGGCTCAGGTCGTGGGGATGTCGATCTTGAGCCCGATCGGGGGCGTGCCCGGGCCGGCACCGGCCGGGCGGGCGGTGATGACGACGTGCTCGAGGACGTCGTCGAGGTCCGGCTCGTAGTTCGTGCGGAACTGGAAGGTCATCTCGATCCGGCCCTCGCCGAAGTACGAGGCCCCGTCCTGCGGATAGAGGCGGCCGCGCCGGACCTTCGTCACCGCCTCGAACAGCGGATAGCGGTCGGGATCGTCCTCCGCCTTCGACCAGTCGACGCCGCGCACGAAGGTCGGGTCCTGCAGCAACCGCTTGCGGATGCCGTCGGTCGCCGCGTCGAGCTGTTCGTCGAGTTCTTCGGGCGGAGCGTAGCCCACGCAGTACGAGATCCCGATCGTCACCTCGTCCATGAACCGCGGCTCGCCGCAGTTCGCCTCGTCCTCGGGCGTTTCCATCTCGTCCGCGATCACCACCAGGAGGGCGGGGATCTCGTCTTCCTGGAGCTGCGGACGCGCCACACGGCGAAAGCCGGTGACCGGCAGCCAGTCCTGGCCCGTGAGGCGCGCGATGATCGCCTCGCGGATCTTCGTGGCGTCCGATGCCATCACGCCCCCGGGGGTTTCTTCTTGAGGGTGAGCGTCGCCCCGCCTTGGCCATCGAGATCGACGTCGTCGATCCAGAGCGTGCCCTCGTCGGGGTAGAAACCCGAGGCCGGGATGCTGACGGCCCAACCCTGTTTCGGTGGCGCCGGCCAAGCCGAGAGCGCGATCCCGAGGGTGAGCACCCGGGTGTTCATGCTCTTGTCGCCCTCCAGTGAGAGGTCGACGTTGCGCGAGGTCCACACGCCGGTGGCGGCGAAGGGCGCGATCGGCGTCTTGCCCGAGGTCGGCGTCACCGTGACCGGGCGCCCGAACGCGGTGATGCCGGGCCCGAGCGCCAGGGCGGCGAAGTCGATCACGGCCGCTTACTTGGCCTTGCCGTCGCCGGCGAGCGCCTGGACCTCGGGGGCCTTCTTCTCCTCGAAGAGGGTGGCGCGACCGAGCGCGATCAGCGCGTCGGCCTCGTCGGCATCGAGGTCGAGGACGTCACCCGGGGCGAACTCGACGATCTTGTAGTTCCCGCCGGAGCGGTTCCCCATCGTGTCGAAGTCGTACGGCTTGAAGTCCTTGTGGGGGACATGCAGCGTCGCGCCGGCGACGATCTTCTTGGTGGCCATGGTCGGGCCCTCGCATTCTAGGATTGGCGGAAGCGGCGCCACGCGGGCGCCGCGGGATCAGCGGCGCGAAGGCGTCAGGCGACGATCGCGGAGAAGGTCGCGTCGACCCAGCCGAGCAGCGGCAGGGGGGCCGACTGCATCATGGAGAACCATGCGGAGGGGTTGTTCTCCTTCCAGACCTTCGGGAAGCGCGCCAGCGGCGCGAGGCCGGCATCAGCGTCCTGCACGGCGCCGTAGGTGCGGATGCCCTGGCAGCCGACCGGGTTGCCCATGATGACCGAGTTGTCGGGCATGAACTGCTGCACGACGCCGTTGTCGTCCATGTACAGCTGCTGGTACTGGAAGACGTCGAATTCGCCGATGTTGCCGAGGTACTTCACCTCCTCGCCGAGACCGCCGCCGGTGACCTTGCCGGCCAGATCGACGTTGCCGGAGGTCTGCCGGTAGGTGTTCATCACACGGGTAACGCCGGGCGACTGCAGGAACGCGTCGGCGGCCAGCGGATCGAACACGATGGTCCCCGGGTGGAAGCCCGAGTTGCGCTGCACCGTCTTCGCCCAGGTCCGGACGTTCTGGTACGGATCGACGCCGGTCTGGCCCCAGCGCAGGGCGCCGGTGAGCGCGACGGTGTGGTTCGGGTTCCGGTTCAGATCGACCAGCACCGGCGGGTGATCGTCGCCCTGGCAGGTCATGGCGCCCGTCAGCAGCAGCTGCGAGGCCATCCACTCCTCACGGCGGGTGATCTGGTCGTCCTCCAGGACCATGTTGTCGAACAGCGCGAGGTTGAAGCGCTGCATCGGGGTCATGGTGCCGAGCAGCTGCTCGCCGACCCGGCGCTTCAGCATCTTCTGCGGCTCGATGCTGTGCATCGGCTTCACGTATGGAGGCCGGAAGCCCATCGTGGTGTAGCCGCGCGAGCGCTGCGGCTTGCCCTCGACGGTCGGCACCACGAAGGGCGCCAGCTTCCGGGCGCGCTGCACGCGGTCGAAGTAGACCTCCTCGGTGTCGAACACCTGCTCCATGGGGAAGAACAGGTTCAGGAGGACGGGCTTGGCCTTATCGAGGACGCCGAAGGCGCCGAGCAGCTGTGCGGTGGAATTGTAGTCGATCGCCATGATCGCGGGCTCCAAAAGAAAAGGGCCCGCGACGGGGCCCTGCGATCTACCGGGATGGGTGGAAGCGGATCAGCCGAGGGTGCCGACCGAACGCACGTACAGGTGCGAGTTGGCCTGACGCAGAGCGGCCTGCACGGTGGCGATGCTCCAGGAGGCGTCGATCTGCATGATCTCGCCCGCGAACTCGCCCTCGAAGTAGGCCGGCGTCTTCACGTCGGCCGCGCTCGCATCGGTGTCGGCGGCGAGGATTGCGGCCGGAACCTGCGAGCCGTCCGACGCGGTGGCGACGGACAGGATGTACTTGTCGCTCGCGGTGACGCGTCCGAGGAGCGCTCCGCGCTTCAGCGGCGCGCCGGCGAGGTTGGCGCCGGAGGCCAGCGTGACCACGCGCTGGCGGACCGGGAAGGCGCCCGCGAAGAGCGCGGTCGGGTCGTAGGACGCGACGACGTTGTTGGTGCCCATCGTGAGGGTATCCTTAACTGTGCGCTGCGGCGCCGGTTACTTCTTGCCGAGCAGGGCGCGCGCCTCGGCGGCACCCTTCTCGACGTCGCGGGCCGGCGGGGTCGCGCCGCGGTACTCCTCGCCGACGCCCGCGGTGGACGCCGCCGCGAAGGTGGTGGAGCTGCGCTTGGCCTGGCGGGCGGCGAGGCGCTCGAGGACGAGATCCTTGAACGCCCGGACCGAGGTCTCGCCGTTGGCGTGGCGCTCACCGAGGTTCGGGAAGCCGAACTGCTTGGCGATCTCACGGATCTTGGCGCCGCGAACGCGATCGGCGCGCACCGCGGCCTCGGCGGCCCTGCGGACCTCCGCCGGGGTCAGGGCCTTGCGCTTGGCCGGCTTCGGGGCGGCGCGCTCGCCCTCTCCATCGTCCTCGTCGTCGCCGTCACGATCCTCATCGTCCTCGGCATGGTCATCACCGTCACGCTCGTCGTCCGAACCGGCGTCACCGTCCTCGGCGTCGTCGCCATCGCGCTCCTCGTCCTGGTCCTCGTCGCGCTCGGCGTCGCCTTCCGCGTCCTCGTCGGTCTCGGACTCGTCGTCGCGCGCGGCGCGCTGCTCAGCGGCGCGGCGGCGGGCCTCGGCGAGGCGCTTCTTCTCAGCTTCGAGCTCGGCCGGGGACTTGGCGCGCTGGGACTTCGGCTTGACGGGCTTGGTGGCCATGGGGCTTTCTCCTCGGGCCTTCGGGGACGGCCCGGAGGCCGGGGTGCGGGTGACGACCAGACAGGCGCGGAGCTTCGGGCCGTCGCCTTCGGCCTGGTCGGAACGGATCTGAGAGGCCGCGTCGGCCGGGATCGGGACCGCGGAGATCTCCAGCGGCTCCCAATCGACCACGTCCCAGCGGGCAACCGTGCCGTCGTCGGCCTCGGTCTTCTCGACCTTGTGGACCCAGTAGCCGACGCTGACGTTGCGGATGACGCCTTCGCGGATCTTCTGGACCGTGTCGGCGACGCCGGGCGCCTTCGAGAGCTGGATGCGGGCGAGCCCGCGGCCGTCCTCGATCTTGGCCGAGCCGGGCACGACCGCGCCGATGACGTTGTCGCAGCCGTAGGAGCAGTGGCTGTCGAGGAAGGGAGCGCCGAGGTTCAGGCGCTCCAGGCGGATTGCCTTAGGTTCGACCGAGAGGACTTCGTCGTACTCGGTCCCGTCCCACCAGTCGTAGCGCCGGACGCTCGCGCCCGTCGTCCAGACGATCTCGATGGTGTTGCTGTCCGCGTCGAAGCTCTCCGCGCGCACGGCCGCCAAGCGGTCGAACTGCGGGAGCTGCACGACCCCTTCGGCCGCGGGCGGCGCTCCGGTTCGGGCGGGAGAGCTCGGGCTCCTCGCCGGCGTCCTCCTCCTGCTCCGGTTGCTGGACGCCCTTGGCGTTGGTGCGCCGCGGGTCCGAGTCGAGGATGATCTCAAGGTCGTCGACCTTCACGTTGAAGGCGCGGATGCCATCGAGCACGTCGTCGGGGTTGCGCCCCTTCTCGGCCACGACGTCCTGCCAGGTGCGGAAACCGTTGCGGACTTCGAGCGCAGCGGTCTGGGCATCGGCCAGTGGGTCGACCCAGGCGAACTCAGGGGGCGACCACTCGACCGGGATGTACGGGGCGTCGATCACGCCCGCGAGGTAGGCGGCCTCGCACCACCATTCCCAGATCGGCTGGAGCGCCATCTGGATCAGGATCTGCCACTGGATCGTGCCGACGAGGCGCCGGAACTCGACCAGGCCGCCGCGCATCGAGGAGAAGTTCACCTCGGACAGGTCGTTGGAGATCAGCTCGGCCGGCATGCGCCAGCCGGCCGCGATCTCCTGCAGCTTCTTGATCTTGTACTCGCCGTAGCCGCCCACGGCCGAAGGCGCGTTGAACCGGACGTCCTTCGCGCCGTGGAGACGCGGGATCATGCCGGGCTCGAAGCGCTCGACCTCGTTGCCGTCGGCATCCTGGACCTTGATGCCGACAGAGTCCTCGTCGGCGTTCTCGGCACCGACCACGAAGCCGACGATGCACGCCTCGGTCTTCTTCCGGACGATCTCCGCGAGCTCGTAGTCCGCCTGCAGGTTCGTCGGCTCGATCGCCGGCGTGCCCCACGGGACGCCGCGCGTCTGGGTCCGTTGCATCTCGAAGACGTGCAGGACCTCGTCGGCCGGCACCGGCGCCGACACCATCGGCTCGCCGCCGTAGAAGTACGGCAGGTTGCCGGGGTGGTACGGGTAGAGCCAGTAGGCGCGCCGCTTCTGGCTCGCCATGTCGATCTCGACACCCTGGATGGTTAGCGCGCCTTCGTTCAGCACGCCGTTGCGCATCGGGTCGAGGAAGTCGGCCTCGAGCAGCTGCAGCTCCAGCGGCACGTCGCCCTTGCCGCGCTTCTTGACGTACCGGCGTCGGATCAGGGCGTCGCCGCCCTCGACCATTTCCCGGAACATCAGCGCCTGGAGGCCGTAGAAATCGAGCCGCCCGGCGTGGTCGCAGCGGAACGACCAGCGCTGGAACGCCTCCCAGATCTTGCGGTCCTTCGAAGGCGAACCGGTCACCGGCCGGGGCACGATGCCCTCGCCAACGACGTTCGACACGAGGCTCGCCGTCGCCTTGGCGGCGAACGGATTATTGCGCACGAGCCAGCGCGACTTGTCGCGCAGGGTTCGGGCCTCGTTGTAGATCTCCGCGTCTGCCGACCGGACTGGGCCGAGCCACGCGTCGCCGTTCCGGCTGCGCTGCGCGGCCTCGTAGGAGCGCTTGCGCGGGCGAGCGGCGGCGGTCTCCGCGCCCTCGACCTTTATCTCGCCGGCCATCAGCAGCCGTACCCGCGACGATGGTAGCCGCGATCGAAGCTCGCCAGACCGACAGTCGGCACGCGCTGACCGTTCGCCCGGGCCTGCTGCCGCTCCAGGTAGGCGATGATCTGAATCATCTCCTGGAAGGAGCGGTACGAAGCCGATTTTCCTTCATAGGAAACCGTCAGCACGCCCTGCGCGAGGGCGGCCTGCATCGCGGCAATCTGGGCGCTGTAGTCTACAGCCATTTCGATTGCCTCTTGCGGGGTGGCTCCCAATCAGGGGCCTTGGCGGGTTGGGCACGCGTGGCCACGACCTGGCGCTCGACCGCTTGCGGTTTCGCCGGGCCTTCCGTTGCCGCGTGGGCTTCCGAAGTCTCCGCCGGGTCGTCGGGGCCGTCCTCGCGCTCGGGCAGCTTGCCCAGCGCGACGTAACGGCCGCTCATCGCCTGGAGGCCGCAGACGGCGACGTAGGCGTAGACGAAGCACACGCCCGCTTCGTGAGCGGCCTTGGGCTTCTGCCACTCGGTGAAGCCGAGGCGCTGGTGCACCACCAGCTTCTCGCGGGTGAGCTGCTCGAAGTACTCGGCGTCGATCGGGCGCGACCCGCGGGCCGGCTCGATCGGGAAGCGGACGTGCCGCGGGCCCGGGTCGGTGACTGTGAGCGAACCGTAGGCGAAGTCGCGGGCGGCGTTGCCGCCGATCATGTACCAGGACGCGCCGAGCTTCGAGGACGGCAGCCGTGGCCACACCTTGGTGCGGGAGCCTCGCGCCTCGGACTTACCCTTGATCGCCCAGACCCGCCGCTTCCGGCGCTCGGTGCAGAAGGCATAGGTCTCGGCCGTGTGGTGGCCGCCGGAGTCGATGGCGGCCGCCCGCACGCGCAGCTCGGTTCCGTCACCCTTCTTGAAGGTTCGCTTCAGCAGGGCATCGAGGTCGCGCCAGACCTCCGGTTGTGCCGGATCGCCTGGGATGACGAAGTGGCCGATCAGGGCGCATTCGAGCCCGGGACCCCAGCCCCAAACCGCCCCCTCAATTCGAGCGTTAGCGCCGGACTGGACGTCGCCACCGAGCGTCAGGAAGGACACGAAGTCCGGCACCTCGGCGCCGTACTCCTCGCGCCGCTCAAGGAAGACGCCGGGCTTGATCTCCTGTCCGAAGGTCTGCCGGTGCGGCCGGCCGAGGCGAAGGTTATTGAACGGCTGGACGAGGTTCGCCGGGTCCTCCAGCGCTTCCAACCACTCCTGCACGATCACCGGCCAAGCGGCGTTCGCGTTGAGCGACATGCCGGTCCAGAGGTGGAAGCCGACGTGACCGGGCGCCTTCGGCGTCGCCGTCGGGCGCCAATCACCGTGCGCGTCCATCCAGGCCTTGCGGCCCTCGTCGATGATGCAGCCGCAGGTGCCCTGGTACCAGACGGATTTGAGCGACCCGTCTTCGTTCAGGTCCCACTTCAGGCCGTGCGGCGTGTCCTTGCCGCCCCAATCGAGGTACTGCCAGCCGGAAAGCTCGCCGGCGGTCTCCGAGCACTGCGGGCAGGGTACGAAGTATCGCCGCTGGTCCGAGGCCAGCCACAGCTTCCAGACCCGGCTTGTCTCCTCGAGGAGCGGGGTCGAGCCTCGGACCTGCTTGCGGTTGTAGAAGGTCTCGCCGCGGGTCCAGAACAGCTTGAGCTTGTCGCCCTGCGTCTTGGCGCCGGGTGTCCAGCCGTCACCGTCGATCTCGTCGGCGAACATGAACCGGGCGGAGTAGCGCCGGAACGCGTCATCCGAAGCCGCGCCGACGACGCGCACGAGGGCGCCGTTCGACATCTGGTAGAAGGTCGCGGAGTCCTGCTTTTCGCCCTTCCGGACCGGCCGTAGCATACGGGCCAGCACAGGAGTTTCGCGCAGCATCGGCGCGATCTCGGTGGCGCCGAACTCCTCCGCATCATCCTCGACCGGCTGCGCCACCGCGCAGAGCGTCGGCTCCTGGTGCAGGTGGTAGCCGATCGCGAGCGTGGCGAGCCGGGTGTAGCCGACGCGGGCCGCCTTCAGCACGGTGACCAGCGGGATTTCCGGATCGCACATCGCGTCCAGAAGGCCGCGCTGGTAGCCGTAGAGGGTCACCGGGCCGCTCTCGGCGCCGGTCGACTTCGGGATCCGCCCGTACTTTTCCGCCCACTCCGAGCCGCTCATGCGCGGCTTGAAGGCCAGGGCGTCGTCGAATAGCGCATCCAGGTCGCGGCGCATGGCCTCGCGACCGGCCCCGTACCTACCCGGCAGGGGATGGCTGGTCGGCTCCGCTTTCATCGTGGTCCTTGCCGCGCGCGCCGAACCACCGCTGCGCAATCTCCTCGCGAGCGGCCGTGAAGGCGCGGTTCGTTTCGGTCCGGACCATCCCCTCGATCTCGGGGGCGCTGGTCATGGTGGTCGCGCGGGCGGCGACTTTCGAGGCCATGTTCGACAGGCCGGTCTTCAGGACCTGGCAGAAAGCCGCCATGTCGGCGACGACGTCGTGTCTGGACACGACCGCCTTCTGCGCTTCGTCGGCGCCGATCTCCGCGATGGTCGCGTTTGCGATCGCCCGACGACAGTCGGCGTCCTCGCGCTTGGCCTTAGTGTTCTCGTCGCCGGCGCCCGTCACCGCGCTCTCGACGGCACGCTGGATGCGCCAGTCGATCACGGCAGCCGAGTCGAAGCGCCACTCGACGCCCTTGCTGCCGCGCTCAAGGAACGGGCAGCCCTTCTCGACCCAGCCGTCGATCGTGGGCAGGCTGACGCCACAGAGGCTCGCCAACTCGCCGCGATTGATCGGCCGGCCATCAATCGGGCCGGTCATAAACAACAACCCCGATTTCGAAATTTCTCAGAGGGTGGACCGATGGGGTCCGAATTCCCCTCACCGGCACCCCCCTCCCGGAAGGACCCTGGATTTGGCCTGGGAGGGGGGTGAGGCATCCTCTCGGCCCTCTGGCTCGCCCCTCGGGCGCCCGGATGGCCCTCCCGAAGCCTGCGCGGGCCGCTGGCGACCGCCGCCGGATCAGCCCTTGCGGCGCACGTCGTTGACGACGAAGCGCTCCCACGCCGCCCGGAAGTGCTTCCGGTACGCAGCCGGCACCACGGCGCCCGCCTTCTCGTAGTAGGGGAAGCGCTTGGAGTAGCTGACGCCCTTCACGAACAGGAAGATGGGCACCGCCCACTTCTCCTTCTGAAGGTAGATCCCGTCCGGCGCCTTACCGTGGTTGCGGAAGACGATGTACTCGACGTTCCGCCCGACGTTGCGGCGCTTCGAGCGCGCCGTGGTGTTCTGGTACCGATCCGACTGCGCGCCCAGCGCCGAGAGCATGCGGGTGATGAAGGCCCCCGACACGTTGCCGTTGCCGTCCCGCGGGCAGCGCGTGCTGGGCACCGCGAACTCGCCGGCGAGCATCAGACCCTTGCGGATCAGCAGGACCTCGAACCGCTTGTGGCGGCGCGTGCCGCCGGCGACTTGAGGCCCGAGGAACTTCCAGGCCGGGATCGAGCTGCCGCCCTCCTTGAAGCCGAGCTCCGCCTGGAGGCGTTGCTTCGTGGCCGGCCGGACCATCAGGCTGTTGAGCGTGAAGTTCGACGGCTGGTCGAACACGGACCGCATGGTCTCGCGCTCGGCCTCCCGTGCGTCCTTCATCGCGTTGGTCAGTGCGACCGCGGCGACGAACGGCACCTGCCGGGCAGCCCGACCAGCGGCCTCGGCCTTGAGGCCGAACTCGCTGGCGTCGAGCTTCAGCATGGGATCAGCGCCCGACGGTGATGGTCTTCAGCTCGCCCGAGACCGGATCGAGGATCGTCAGCGTCTGCGCGGCCATGGTCAGCAGACCTGCATCGGTTGCGGCACGTCCCGGCTCTGCTGGACGAGGCGCGTGGCCGGCCGCTCGATCGACAGCTCGGCAGCGTTGTCGAGGACCAGGACGGTGACGTCCCGGACGCCGGCGGCCGCGCACATGCGGATCAGGTCGTCCTGCCAGCGCGCGGCCGTCGCTGGCTGCAGCTTCTGCGACGTACGCAGTACCAGGATGTCGCCGTGCCGGACCTCGAGGCGGTCCAACTGGCGGTCGATCTCTTCGGCCAAAGGGCTCACCGGACGATGCGGGCATGCGTGCCCTGGCGGTTCACGTGGGTCACGGCGCCGTCCGTCACGAAGACGTACTCGACCTTGCCCGAGTAGACCTGGTTGTTGAGCAGGTAGCTCACGTTCGAGGGCCACCAGCGCTTGCCCTTCGGCGACGGCACACCGTCGGCGTTCAAGCCGTCGGCGATCGCCTTGAGGGTGCGGCCGGCGCCGTTCTCATCGAAGATCCGGCGCACGATCGGCGCCCGCTCGACGTCGATCAGCAGGCCGCCCTTCCCATCGGACAGGTAGCCGTAGGGAATGACGCCGCCAGCGAAGCCGCCGCGGCCGGCCTTCTGCATCCGGCCGCCCTTGGTCCGCTCGATGATGACCGAGCGCTCCTGCTCGGCCATCGCCGAGAGGACGCCGAAGATGAGCTTGCCCGATGGCGAGCCCGTGTCGATCGCCTCCGTCACCGAGCGGATCGTCACACCGTGCAGCGTGTCGAGCTCGGCCGAGGTGGTGACCGCCAGCGCGATGTTGCGCGCCAGGCGGTCGAAGCGTTTCACCAGGAGCACGCTGAAGCGCCGGTCGGCGGCGAGCTGCAGGACCTGGCTGAAGCCCGGCCGCTCGGCAGGCTTCACGGTACCGGACACACCGGGGTCGGCCAGGACCTGGACGAGGTCGAGGCCGACGGCCGTGGCGTAAGCGCGGATCGCCTGTTCCTGCTCGGGCAGGCTGTTGCCGCGCTGGGCCTGCTCATCCGTCGACACCCGCAGGTAGCCGACGGCGAGCGCCCGGACCTCCTCGCGTTCTGCCGCCTGGACAGCATTCCTACGGAGCGCGCGTCGGGCGCGGGCGCTACTTGCAGCCACCCGCAAGCCCCTGTTTTTGCTATTGTTTTTCGAGGACCTGAGGGCCAATTACTAGACCTTAAGAGGTGTAGTAATTGGCCGGTTTGGCGTGCGGTCTGGACCGGCCAAACCGGGTCCAATCAGGCGGCGAACGCCCGGGCAAAGCCCAGTGCGAACCGGCGGTACCAGGCGCGGAACATCATCGGTCCCGCAGGATCCGACCCCACTCGTCGAGCAGGGTCATCGGCAGCTGGTAGCTCGCCTCGACGACGATCGTGGCCGCGGCCGCGTAGATCGCGACGAGGGACCAGAGGTCGAGGTGGGGGCGCGGCTCAGAGCGCATCGTCACCCACTAGGTCCTCGACGATCGCCTCGCGGTCCTCGTCGGAGTCGGCGAGGCGATGCGCGTGGATCTCCGTCGCGCCGTCAGCCGCGGCGAGCTCGACGGCCTCGGCCATCGTGCCGCGCCAGCCGACGCCGACGATGCGGGCGAGCCCGTCATCACCGCGACGCACGCCGATCAGGACGGCGCCGGGCGCGTCGACGTCGGAGCGGGCCTGGGCCAGCGTGTAGACCGCCACGACGTAGCGGCGGCCGGACTGGCCGCGCCACGCGGAGAGGTCGAGCACCGAGCAGCGCTGCCCGCGCAGACGCTCCTCGCGGATCTCACGGCGTACCATGCGATCCCCTCGGGCCTTGGCGAAGGCGGCGCCCCAGGCGACGCGGCGGTTGGAACTCACGGGCGGGAGCCGCACACCACCTTGGTGTAGCGGCCGTCGCCGAGCAGCTGCTCGCGGGCGACGCTCGTCTGGCCCGTCATGAGACAGGCGAAGACGGAGGGCGTCTTCACGGTGATGACGTCGAGCGCGGTCTCCCGCGAGCACTCGGGCTGGGCCGTCGAGGCGGCGCAGACCAGGATGAGGGCGAAGACCGTGTTCATGCCGAGGGCATCCCGTCGACGGGCAGACAGCGGGCGGTGATCCGCGCGCCGGCCGGCAGCAGCTTCGTGAGGTCGGCGAACTCGGCGATGCGCGCAGCGCGCGTCATGCAGGTGTACTTGTTCTCGGCGCGCTCGCGGCCGAGCACGATCCGGCAGGCCTTCGTGCAGGCCTGGACCTCGATGCGCCAGCCGATGGTCTCGGCGTGGCCGCCGGCCATGGCGCCGAGCAGCATCGCGACCGCCAGCGCCATCTCCAGAATGAGAAGCGCCAGCAGACCGCGGATCGTCATCATCGGTTGCCCTTCGTCGGCATCAGAGCGGCGCACAGCAGGATCACCAGCGCGATCGCCAGGACCTGCGCGGTCATCGGGGAGAGGCAGACCGGCGGCACGAAGGGCGCGATGTGCTCCGGCGCGGGGACGTCGAGGATGAGGCCGTCCATGTCAGGCCTTCTCCGACGCGACGACTAGGCCGATCGCGAGGCCGAGCATCAGGGTGTGTTCGAAGGACGCGGCCGACGGGGGCATCAGCTCGGACAGCGCCTCGGCGATCGCCGGGAGGCGGTCCTGCTTCCCCTCGGCGACGTAAGCGTCCATCGTCTTCAGGATGAGCGGTGCGTGGCGGTCGGGATCGACGCCGAGGCGCCGGCAGAGATGGGTCGCGCGCTCCAGCTCGCGCTCCGCGTGGGCGGCGCGGGCCTGGGCCGGGGTGAGCGGCACGAGCGTCGGCATGGCTTCGTAGAGGCTGAGGCGCATGTCAGGGCGCCTCGCCGCACGACAGGGCGCGGCCGGTGTGGACCGGACGACCGACACAGACCGGTGGCTTGGGATCGCGCCAGGACCGAACCGGGGTCGGCACGGCGCGACGCAGGCCGAGGAGGAGCCCCAGGCGCACGACCAGTCGGGGCATCACAGCCGCCACGCCTGCATGACGGCGCGCGCGTATTCGCGCTGCTCGTCGACGAAGTGGTCGCGGAAGACCGGGAGGCTGAGGCCGGCGGTCACGCGGCGCTCGTCAGCCATGGTGGGCGCGGCCACGACGCGCGTCTGCGCCGCGACCTCGGTGCCCCGCAACTCGCGGATAGCCTCGCGGATCAGGATCACAGCGCCCGGCGAGTGGACGATGACCACCGCGCCATCGTCAGGCAGCGCCTGGACCATCCGGGCGGTCCGATCCGCGCGGCAGAGCTCACCCGGGGTCGGGGATGCGTCGGCCAAGCGATCGGCCATGGGACGCGGCGGCATCGAGGCCGGCAGCCCGATGCGAAGCGAGGTGTCCTGCAGCATCACGTCAGGCCACCACGATCACGAGGGTGCCGAAGCTCATCCGGGAGTAGTCCCCGGAGGCGTGGGCGCGCAGGCACTCCGCACGGCGGCGGAGACTCGGCGTGCAGGCCGAGCAGGCGAGCACCGCGTCGCACATCGCGACGGTGGCCATGCGCTGGCGAAGCGTCATCAGGCGATCCCGAGGCGCTTGTGGCGGATGCGGCGCCATCCCTTGGTCGGGTGCAGCACCATGGTGGCGCCGTGCACCTCCCGTGTGGCGGCGATGCGCTGCGGCGCGATCGCGTTCCAGGCCGCAGCGACACGACCCATGTGGACCGCAGCTACGCTCGACAGGCAGGTCCTGCCGATGAGCGCGGCGATCCGTGCCTCCTGGATGGAGGCGCGCAGCTCGGGGATCATGGGAGGCCTCAAAGAAAAACCCCGCCGGAGCGGGGTTGGGATCTGTGGGTCGGGCGGATCGTCAGACGCGGATGAGGCGTGTGGTCCTGGTTCGCTCGCGGTGGCGCAGGACGGCGGTCGGGATCGGCGCCGGCGCACGACGCGGCGGGCCGGAGGCCTCCTGATCGGGCCAGTGCCCGGTCAGCTCGCGGTAGAACCGGCGCAGGCCGTCGCGGATCTCGTCGCGGTCGACCATGAACGCCTCAGCGCTGTGCCGATGGCTCGGCATCTTCAGCCGGTCGGCCTTGCTGCAGAGCTGCCGGAGGCGCTCGGCGATGTCGCGCTCGGTCATCACCGGGCGCTGTGCGCGCGCGTCATGGTGGGGATCATAGACGATCGCCTCCTGCACCGCATCGCTGAAAGGGGGCCGCGATGACGTTCGCAGGCGACGGCTCGTTGACCCCAAGAGCGAGGGGACCTGTGTTTCACGCCGTCGGTTCGGCGGCCCTTCCGGGCATCGTGGAGGGTGAGACGTCGGCCTTCACACCCGCGGGGCTGAAGCGTGGAGCCCGGAAGCTCACGCGGGGTCCGCGATGATGTGCGCCTCGGTTCTGTCCTCTCGGCCGCCCGTGACGTGCGGCCATATCCCGTGTTTCAGGGATCGAGGGGCGTGAACACAACGTGCGGCAAGCTTGTCCGGGGGCACGAAGCGATACCCGAACCCGGCTTTGTGAGGCCGCTATCGGCTTTGTGAGGCCGCTATAGGTCAGACTGTCAGGGTCAGAGCGGGCGAAGCTGTCCGCTTCAGAGGTCGGCCGCCTCGGTGAGATCAGCGCTTCATGGCTGGCCTCCCTGAACGACAACGGCCCCGCGCGGGGTTTCCGCCGGGGCCGTCTTAAACTTCTGCGCTGTCCATATGCGTCAAGCGACAAACCGCAGTCAAGTCCCATTCGACAGGGCCAGATCCGTCAGTCCCCCTCGATCCGCGAGGCGATCTCATCAGCGCTTCTTCGGAGGGTGCGCGCGCCTGTAAATGCGAGGACCATGCTGACAATTGCACCCACCGCGTAAGCTTGGTCCTCAAAAGAAAAAAACTCGCCAGACGTTATCTTGCTGGAAATGTACCCCATTTTCGTTATCGCACCGAGATATGGGATGAATATCCCGCCGAGCATCAGGCCAATGGACAGATTATTGTACCAAGTAGCCTTTAGTTTCTTGCGCTCGTTGTCCGCGGCCTTGCCCATCCCACAACCCTGCAGCGTGTATCTTCGCCGCTCGGTCTCGGCGCCGCGGCAGCATCTACTATAACCGGGGTACCAACCATACTCCCAGGCAGATCCTCGTGCTGGGGCCGCCGCAGCTAAGCGATCAAGCTGTCGCGGACTGCGCCGCCGGAGCTGCCTTCGGCTTGCGCGGGCTGCTCTTCCGGCGATGCGACAGCAGGTAGTTCACGACCTGGTCGACGCGCTGCTCGCGTAGGCGCTTGCGACTCGACGGGTTGTCCAGGATCCGCTTTGGCTTCGCCGCATCAGTCTCGCCGGCCCAGGGGCGCTGGGCGGCCGCTGGCGGCAGCACGGCGATCGACGCAAGCTTGCCGGAGAGTTCGTGCGCCAGCAGGTCGAGCCCGGCCCACCATGCCGCGTATTCGGCCCGTTCGATCAGGATCGACTTCGGATCGTCCCACTCGATCACGCAGTAGGCCCCACGCGGATACCGATCCTTGCCTTCGGCGCCCACACGCTCCTCGATGATGTGGGGGCGCAGCCGCCCTTCGGCATCGGTCTTCATGACGGTGCGCTGGATCATTACCACCGGTCGACCACGCTTCTCGTCGACCAAGGCCGCCGGCTCCGGAGATGCGGCGAAGGTCGGGCGCGCGCCGAGCCGGGCCCGGATCCGCACGATGTCGACGAGCTGCTCCATCGCCCGCACCATCGGCCCTTGCTGGTCCTGGCCCGCCGGCAGATCCGGGGCGAGTCCAAGGTCGCCGTCGAACCGATGCTCGGCGAAGCGGGAGAGCCCAAGGACAGCAGCCTCGACGATCAGCGCGTCGGGATGCGGCTCGCCCATCGCTGCCGGGAAGCCGGGCTCGCGGGAGAAGTTCTCGATCCGGCCGCCGTGCTGGGCCATCGCGAACATCGGGCAGACCGAGGGGAACTCGCGCAACCGGAACGAGCCGTCGTCCTCGCGCCGCTTCGGCAGCTCGTCGACGAACGCCCAGCGCAGCACGTCCTCGATGTCCATGACGCGCTTGTTCGGCGTCTCCGGACGACGGGTGCCGATCGGCGGGGCGTGGACGCGGCTCTGACGGATGCCGCCGGCGTGGCGACCGGGTGAGGCGCGCCGGGCCGGCGCGAAGGCGTGGGTGGTGCTCTGCGACTGCGTTGTTGCCGGCACGGTGGGTCCCCAGTGCTGTGCCGGTTCGATACAAAGCGGCAGCACGCGTTGATCCGCCGCTGGTTTTCTCAGTGTCAAGATGAATTCAGTTTGGCTTGACTGCGGATGATCGCCGCGTTGATGCCGGCCGCGATCTGCTCGGCGGCCTCATCGCGCAGGCGGTAGGCTGTGGCGGACGATCCATACTTCAGTGGTCGTCCCCGAATTGCCTCCTGAAAGCTTCCGCCCTCGGCACGGCACTTGGCCCACAGCAGCAGAAGGTCGCGCTTCTTCGTCCAGTCCGGATCGGCGATGTTGAGGTATTCGTTGAGCCAGTTCAGCGGCCGGATCTCGGCAGCGCTCCGCGTTCGCGGGTTCGTGGCATAGGCCCGCTTCATCCAGAGCAGCACGTCGCCACTCGTCCAGCTTGGGGTGTGGCCGAGGGCGGGGTCGAGTGGTGGACCTTCCTGGCGGAGCGGCATCTTACGCGACGAGGCGGTCCTGATCGCCGCCAGCCGTTCCTAGCATGTTCCCTGGTGCGGAACCGTGGCAGCTCGGCAATGGTCGGCTTGCACAATGTCGGATCAAATGAAGGGGATCTCAATTTTGATCCGGCGGCTTCTGCCCCTCCCAGGGCGCCGAGTGCGGTTCCTTCATCGCGATCAGGTCATCGGGGAAGCGGGTCGTTTCTCGGTGTAATCGACATTCCCAACGCCCTCACCATTCTCGATCATCTGCTGGCGATGGGTTTTCAGATCTTGCGGGGCCGGACGAATGTCCGGCCTCGTGGCACTGATTATGGTGCTCTTCCATCAGCCTGAAATTTGCATGCCCGGATTTCGCAATTCGCTGAGAGGGGCGGCTCTGAGGCGACGGATGTTGGGTTTGGTATTTCAGATATTTACATCATGCATAAATGTTCAGTTGGCTTCCTGATGCTTCACGCACTTGCTCCACTCCATTTCAAAACTATCCTGACGTCCGCGATTGACGTTCTTATGATAACCCTTCTGTATCGTTTTCGTGATCTCCCTCACCCAATCCGCGTCTTTTATCTTTCCCCTATAATCAAAATCCTCGCCAAAACTCTTACTCTCTTCATTGATGTCTACAATAATATCAGAAATGAATATGGAAATAGCTCTTCGGAATGCATTACTGAGCTTCAGGTCTCGCACGTATAATTCCGGGTAATCGATTATTTCTTTGAACTTAGTATCTTCGCTAAGCATCTCGCGAAGAATGTACATTAACATATATCTAGTGAGTTTATATTGCGCGAGCAGCGGCTCTTTGAATTTGATTAATTGCGCCTTGATTTCATCATCTATGACCCTCAGCATCACAATCCTGTCTGCGGTAACGTATGGCCTTCCGAAAAGAGCGCTATGCTTATCTTCGAATACTTCATACTTCCGATGTGTGCCCCACGGCTCTTTAAGATCAAAGGCCATGAGGTACAGGCCGGCCTCTTCGTTTGAAATAGGCTCGCCCGCGGCCGAGGTCTCGCCACGCTTGATCTCAAAAATATACCGATCCTTATAGTGTTGCGCGAATTCGGTGCGCAGACGAATTTGAATAGCGTTATTGGACTTAAAATCCCTGGAACGAACCCCATTCTGATTGTTTGAATATTCGGTAATCTGTTTTGCCTCGTCGGAAGTTGGGTCCATTTGGATGAACTTCGTCAGCAGCTTCAGATCGTCAGTGATAGCGGACTTATTCCCGTGAAGAGATGTCACGCTTTGGCATCCGTTGACAACGTAGTAGCCGCCAATTTCGATCTTCTCTTCATCCATCTTTAGATGCTTTGCTATTACTGTAATGCCATTATGGAAAAGCGGAAAATTCCGATGAGTAGAGCTATCTTTAACGCTTTTTACGAGGTCTTTATTCACACTCGTCCGGCCTAGTGGCCCGCGAACATTATATGTAAAGAGAGATTGATCTTCGATGCCGTCTAGTTCTACTAACTCGCGTGCTCGTATGGGAGCG
Organism: Methylobacterium sp. UNC378MF; assembly: GCF_900103195.1. Classification (GTDB taxonomy): domain Bacteria; phylum Pseudomonadota; class Alphaproteobacteria; order Rhizobiales; family Beijerinckiaceae; genus Methylobacterium. The sequence goes on from NZ_FMWU01000003.1 coordinate 169,095, forward strand.
ATGACCGCTTTGGTGCCGGTTCCGGCAATGTGCTCCGCGCACTTGACCCCAAATACGTCGAAGGTAACTATTTTTTGCTTGGGAAGATCGCGTTCATCGGAGATGTAATTTGCCAGTAGTTCTTTTTTCCCGACAAACGCGATCTCCTTATTGTGCCGGTCCAAGAAATCAGCGCCGTTTCGGTCAAGATCTATGTTGGCAACAAATTCGCCATGCAATTCATAAGAAGGTAGTTTTTCTAGAAGACCAGAACGCTTAATCAACTGAGCAACTTGAGCCATCCCCGCAGTCTTCATGAGATGCTCTGCCGTTTCAACAGATTGGAATTGTCGAAGCGTTCCGAGGAAATTGCGAAGGGCGAAATCTCCCAACGCTGTGTCCGATCTATGCGAAACCTTTGACTGAAATATTGTTATCGTCTGATTGTTGTCGTTAATGAATATTCCGTCTACGCCCTTGTCGCCCGGTTGGTCGCAGACTGCATCGACGGCCTCGACGTCTTCAAGGCGATAATATTGTTCCAAATACCAGATTAGGAACGATGCACTTTCTGAGCGCTTAGGAGCCATGTGCTCACGAAAATTTTCAAGTAACGCGGGATAGTCGACATCGATCGCCATAGTTGGACCTTGGACGGCGCTGCGAAATAGCCCCATCCTGTCATGCGGATATCGAAGCCGGCAAGGCCGCTGTTGGAAGCACGACCGATCGCAAGCTTTGTTGCAGGAGGCTGTCATGCCTCCTCGCTTTGCAATGGCAGCATGGAACTTGTGAATGCGCTCTGCAGACCTGGCCTAGCGCAGGCAAGGTGCTGCCCCAAAAACGCGTTCATTCCGCCGCCTGCCGCGCCGCCTGTGCGCCGGGTACGCCCAGCCCGATCGCCTTCGCGAGCGCCGAGCGCTTCGCGGCGTAGCCCGCGGCGACCATGGGATAGTCGTCGGGCAGGCCGAAGCGTGCGCGGTAGCCCGCCGGGGTCAGGCCGTGGGACGTCAGATGCCGCTTCAGCGTCTTGTACGGCTTGCCGTCGAGGAAGCTGATCAGAGCGTCGGGCTTCATCGACTTGCGGATCTCGGTGGCTGTCAGGCGAAAGCCCTCGGGCTTGTCGGTCGCCACAGCCGGCGCCGGCTCCTGGAGCGCGACTAGGCCATCGCGGACGGTGCGCATGAGGCTAGGCAGATCGGTCGCTGATACGGCCTGCCGGCTGACGTAGGCCGCCACGATGCCGGCGGTGAGGCTGAGGATGTCGTCTTGGGTGTCGGACACTGGAGAGCTCCTGTGGGGATGTGAGGCCGGGGGATGCGCGCCGGCCTGGCGCGTCGGCTCAGTGGACCTCCTCTTCGTGGTCGACGGGGATCGGCACCCGCAGGCCGATCTTGCGGGCGAGCTCGTCGCTGATCGGGAGTCGGCCCCACATGGCTTGGCCGCGACCCTGCGCTTCGGCCTCGATCCGGGCTCGCTGGCGGAAGCGATCGTTCGCGCGGGCCATGGCCGCCCGCTCGGCGGAGATCTCCTCCTCCGTCTGCTCGGTGATCACGGCCTCGCCGCGCAGCTCCGCCTTCACCGTCTCCCAGTGAGCGACAGCGTTCGCCCGGTCGTCGTCGGTGGCGCCGGTGTCGTAGAGCTCGGCGCCGAGGATCGCCTCGACCCTCGCCAGCTCGGTCTCGAGCGGCAGGGTCTCGTACCGGCACTCGGCGACGACGTCGGTGTCGGACGGGCAGCCCTTGCCGTCCCAGAGGCAGTGCCAGCCGGGCTGGCGGAACCGGAGCCGGGCTCGCTCGATCGCCCAGGTCGGCTCGCCGGCGAGGGCCTGGGCGTAGAACCCGACCTTCGTGGTGAGCTCCTGCGCGTCGGCGCCGAAGTTCGCCTTGCTGGCGATCAGGAGCATGATCTCCCGGTTCGCCTCCGGCCCCGGTGTCGGGACGAGCGCGTGCCGCAGCTCGTCCCGCCGGTGCTCCAGCCAGTCTTGCTGCGTCCGGTTAGGCGCCGAAGCGACGGGCAGACGCTTGCGCCGGAAGGAGCCCGGCGTGTCCTCCAGCCGGTTCGTGAACTGCGCGATGAAGCGATCCGACTCCCGCGTCGGGAGCAGCGGGAGCACGGCCCGACTGTAGGCCGAGGACATCGAGGAGGTCGGCAGGCTCATGGGGCAATCCAATCATCTCGGCGACGAGGGCGAGTCCGCCGTTCGTGGAGCGGCGGGGCGAAGCGGATGCGGTGGTGGAGCGGCGGGTCTCGCGGGCGGCGCGCTCGGCGGCCTCGCGGAGCGCGGTGTCGAGGATCCCGTCGAAGGCCAGCGCCCAGTCGGACTTCCGGGCGATCGGCCGGTGCGCGTTGGCGTGTGACCAGCGATGCATGCTGGCGGCGGTCTGCCGAACGAAGGCGGCGTCGAAGCCGAGGGCCTCGGCGGCGGCGTAGTGGCGCCCCTCCGGCGCGAATCCATCGGGACACAAAACAGCCCGGGGAGAGGGAGCCCCCTTGGGGGCCGTGGCCGCGTGAGCGGACGCGGGGGGGAGCGACGAGTCCCGAGTCTCTCTCCTGGAGGATTCCCTTCTGGTGGATTCCTTCTGGGGGATTCCTCTAGGGGTGACAGCAGTGTCACCCTCGGGGGTGACTGCTGTGACACCCCCGAGGGTGACTGGATCGGGCGGCGGTATGGGTGACTGTGTGTCACCCTCCCCGCGCTTCGGCCGGCCGCTCGATCGGGGCGGCGACAGGTCGTTCGCCGCCGGCCGCGGTACGCCCGGCAGGTAGAGGACGAACAGGTTCTCCCGCTGCCGGCCGGTCTCGGCGTGGCGCTGTTCGACCCGCAGGATGCCGAGGTCCTCCAGGACACGGATCTTGCGCTGGACGGTCCGGACGGACTGCGAGCACTTGCGCGCCAGCGTCTCGACCTTCGGCCAGGCCTGCCCGGTCTCGGCGTGCGCATAGTCCGCGATCACGAAGGCGACGAGCTTCGCGATCCCGTCCGGGATGTCCGTCTTCATGACGTAGTGGATGGCCTCGATACTCATGGGCGGTGCGCCTTCGTTCAGGCAAAGCTTCATTGGCCGGCCGCGAAGCCTGTCCGGCTCCGGGCACGCGAACACCCGTCGCTGAAATCGCTGCTCGCGAACGGCGGTCGGGTCGGCGGGGCGGTGTGAGACGCTCGCAACACGGGACCGAGCGAAGGCCTCCGCCGAAAAAGACGGCGTCTGGAGGCGGCAGCTCAGGACCTGCGGAAGGCCGGATCTCGTCCGGACCGGGCGGCATCAGTCGGGCACGAGGCGCGGACCTGACGCAGGGCGAGCGAGGATCTGATGTCCTGGCGCGGGGGACCGCGGGGCAAGGGCCAGAGCTGTGGGTTCATGGCTGGGCGGCTCCGCGCGTCAGACGGCCGGCAGGACGGTGGGCGCCGGCACGACCAGGTCGGAGCCGGACGTCACGGTCGGTGCGGCGGTGGCCTCGGTAACGATGCCGGCAGCAGGCGCGGGCGTGTCGGCCGCGCCGGCGCCGATGCGCGGCGTACCGCCCGCGCCCTGGTCAGGCCCGATCAGGTCGAGCCGCCGGAGCGTGTCGAGCTGGCGAACCCCGGCGAGCGCCAGGCAGTCGAGGATGCCGAGGTTGTTGATCCGGATTGCGCGCGAGGTCGGAGATGGATCCGCCTCGAGGGCGTCGTTCTTGACGCGCAGGTCCTCGGCGATCTCGACCAGCAGCTCCTCGAGCTTCCGGCCGGTCGGGTTGCCGGCCGACATCAGTACCTTGGTGGTGGGCGCGCTCATCGATGACCTCGGGAGGGTTGCCGCGCGGGCGCGGTGGGGCGGCCGGTGAGGGCCGGGAGCGGATTCAGAGTCCGAGTCGCTTGGGAGTCGGAGCCCCTGCGGGGCTTGCTCCCGAACGCCACGCTAGGCGTCCGGTCCGGACGATGCCGGCGGCATCGGCGGCGGTTCGCTCGCGGCGGCCAAGCGCGCGGATTCGCGCGTCAGCAGCTCGGCGTAGAACCGACGGCGCATGGGTGCGCCGAACGAGCGGAAGGCTGCGATCTCGGGCGGGTAGACCAGCGCCACCGCGGCGATCGCGCGGGCCTCGGCGCTGAACTGCGCCTCGGCGGCGGCCGGTTTGGCGTCGAGGCGCGCGAAGACATCCGCCAGTTCGGGCGGAAGCTCGCGATCGAGCGGGTGGGCACGCTCGATCGCGGCCTCGATACCCTGGAGCCCAGGGCCGGCCACGTTCTCCCGGGCTCGGGCCATGGCCCCGGTCACCCACTCCTCGGCCCCTACACGCAGCGAGAGTGTCCGGGCACGGCCGAGCACCGATGCGGGCTGGACGCCGGCGGCCGCGGCGATCGGCGCGGCGGCGAACAGGCCCAGAAGCCCGCGGCGGTGCGGATTTGCGCTCATCGTCCGAGCGCCCACAGCAAGGCGAGCAGGAGGCCGGCCACCGCGAAGCGGGACGCATGAAGCGCCGCCAGCTGCGGGACGAAGCCACCGCGCCGCGTCCGCCGATGCAGCGCTTCGGATTCGAGGGCGGCAATCGCCATGAGGAGCGTGGCGGCCGTCATTCGGCGGCCTCACGCACGGCGGCCGGCGCCTGGTAGAGGTTCACGAAGTCCGGCCGCGGTTGACGCTGGAACGCCTCGCCGTAGGGCGGGAAGCTGCACGCGCGGACCAGGTCGTAGAACCCGTCCGGCTTCGCACTGTTCTCGCCCACCGGCCAGTCGTGATCGGTCCGGATCGAACGGGCGGCCGCGCGAGTGCGCATCTCGCCGCGCACGGCGAAGATCACGTGCTCCGTCGTGTTCCGGAAGTAGCGGCCGAGGCCGAGATCCGGCTTCGTCCAGGTCAGCAACGTCTTGTGCTTGAACCCGTAGGATTCGAGCAGGCCGAAGGCGACCTGAAGCGTGTTGTTCGTCGCCCAGAGGTAGAGATGGGCGTTGTCCTCGGCCCAGGCCTCGACCGGGACCGCGGCGATCTCCGCGAGGGTCATCGTCGCGTAATCGTGCCCGGCGGCCTCGGAGATGTTGTCCTCCTGCCAGGGCGGATCGAGGACGAGGGTGCGGAAGCGGCCGTCGACCGGCGCGAGGTCCAGAATCCGGATCTCGTCGCGCATCCGCAGCAGCTTGGTGTGCGGGCCGTCGACCTTCCCCTTGGCGTCCATCTCGGCGAGCAGAGGCCCGAACCGGTCCGGATCGGCCGCGGCCGCCTCGCACACGTCCATGATCTTCCGGAGCTGCCGTCCGGAGATGTCGAACCGGCGCCCGATGGCGTCGAGGGTCAGGGAAGGTCGTGAAACTTTCACGAGCTTGAGGCCACCCTTCCCGCCAGCGGCCATGCGCTCGCGGGCCGCCTCCTGCTCCTTGGCCAGGAGAGAGCGGGCCATCGTGTCGATCTCGCTGGGCACAAAACGCAACAGGCCGCGCATCAAGCTTCCCTGGAGGGCGGGCGGAGTACGAGTGGAGCTGGCGCGCGGGGTGGCGCGCCCCGACGTCATGCCGGCGCGAATCCGGACAGCAGATCGGCCTGGGCAGCCGGGGCCGCGGCGATCGCCGGCAGCTCGGGCGCGGCGGCCGGGGCTGCGTAGCCGGGCTCCCACGGGAAACGCAGGGCCGGCGGGACGCAGGTCGGCGCGTAGTGGACGTCGCCGGGAAAGCCGCGCGAGGCCGCGCGGCGGCAGCCGCACGCGCAGCGCGGCAGGTCGGGAATCGGGGAGCGGCTACCGAGGCCTGTGAGCGGGGCAGCCATCTACCGGGCCTCCCGGCTGGGCCAGGACAGGCGCGCGCTCGGATAGGTGCGCTCGATCAGCCGCCCCTCCCGGCGCGCCGTCCAGCGCAGGACGACGAGCAACCCGAGCTGAATCGGCAGCGTAAGCAGCGCCGCGACGCTCGGGTGCACCATGATCGCCGTCGTGACGGAGGCGGCGATCAGGACCCAGAGGGAGGGGGAGCGGGCGGCCACGGCGTCAGTCCTGCGGCTGCGCGATCGCCTGGATCTGCGGCTTGGCGGCCGTGAAGGCCCGCAGCAGACCGTCGTAGGCGCGCTCGTTGGCGTTCACCCACGGGATCGCGGTGACGAACAGCGCGTCGACCGCGATCGTGTCGAGGGCCTTGGTGCCGAAGACGAGGCCGCCCGGCTGGACCCGCGGGTACGTGCCGGCCGGAATCGAGCCGTAGCTGTAGACCGGCTGACCGCGGGCATCCTTCGCCGCTCCGACCATCTCCTGATCGTCGGAGCGGACCAGCACGACGCGGTCGCCCTGCGCCTGCGCGTCGTTCTTGATGAAGGACGCGTTGAGCGCCCCGACCCAGAGCGCGCACTGCACCTGGCTGCCATCGGCCACCGCGGACAGGGCGCGCACGCCCGAGCGCGTGTCGACGTTCACCGGCCCGAAGCGCTTCTTGTCGGCGAGCGCGAAGGCGTCCCAGGTCGTGCGGCCGCCGGAGCCGTCCGGGCCCACCGCTACGGTGTTGGCCTTGCCCAGGTCCGTGATGCGGGAGATCCCCGCGCCGCGGTTGCAGATGAGGTGGACCTGCTCCTGGTAGAGCACGCCGGCGCGCTCGATCGTCGAGAGCGCGGCCGCGTTCTTCGACGAGTAGACCAAGAGCGCGTCGGACTGGACGAAGGCCCCCTCGCAACTTCCGGCCGAGAGCTTGTCCAGGTTGTCGAGCGAGCCCTGCGTGGGCACGACCTCGATCTTCAGGCTCCCGGCCTTGCTCTTCAGCATGTGGCCGGCCCGGAAGTAGTTGCCGGATTCGGAGCCGGTGCAGAGGCGGAAGGTCGGTGGCTCGGCCGCGAGGGCGGCCGAACTGCTGGCGAGGACGAGGGCGAGGGCTGCGAGCGGGGCGCGCATGGACGGGTCTCAGGCTCCAGGAGGGGGGTGGAGGTCGGTGTGCTGGCCGCGCGACCACAGACGCGGATCCCACTCGCGGGCCCGGTCCTCGCAGGCCGCGGCCACCGCGAGGATCGGCGTCGCCACCGAGCCGACGAGCAGGAAGGGGAGTGACAGCCAGCGCAGAGCGGTCGCGACAGCGCGCAGGATGTGCCAGCGGAGGTTCATCGCGAGCCTCCGCCCATGACGAAGGCGAGCTTCTGCCGGATCGCGGCCGCCTCGGCCTCAAGGCGCTCCTGCTCTTCCTGGCGGGCGAGCTCCGCGATCCATTCGTCCGCGTCTTCGCCGAGGACGACGTCGACGAAGCTCATCCGATACCGCCGGATCAGGGCGAGCATGGCGGCGCCGTTCGGCACGGACCCCTGCTCAAGCCACTTCCGGACGGTCTCGGCAGAGACGCCGATCTCGCTCGCTACGTAAGGGGCCGTCTTCTCCGGATGCTTCGCGCGTAGATACGAAGCAACGCGTTCCCCTAAAGTTCTACCGTCAGAAGGGGCAATCCTACCGTTGCTTCGGCCAGACTTTCCCATTGCACTCCTCGATGCTGTGGGCATCGAGGTTGATCGGCCGATAGGTCCGGTCGGGAAGAGCGAGGCGGTCATGGATCGTCCCTCGCCGGGAGGTCGGCAGAACGATGCGGCAGATCACGCGCCGGGGCTGGCAGGCTGTGAGGCGCGTGGAGGTGAGCAGGGGCGGTTCGCATCACGCGGCCGCCCTTCTGCTGTCGGGTGCCCACTCGGGCGAATTACTGCCCGGCATGACGCCGGGACCAGGGGCCGAGGTCAGGCCGTCGCCATCACCCGTCGCCCCCGGCACGACCTTCTCAACGGACTGGCTCGGTGCTGCCGTCGCAGCATCCCCACCGTCGCCCTGGTCGCCTCGGGCCGCTCTGTCCGCGCCATCGCGCGTAGCTCTATCGTCTCCCAAAAGGCGCCGGAGCCCGCAGGCCCCGGCGGAGTCTAGGGAGGAAACGCCCATAGAAGGGCATGCCCGGCCGGCGCTTGCCCAAGCACCGGTCGAACCTCGGACGGCCGTCAGCGGCCGGATCTGTGCGGCTACCGGCTCAACAGGAGCCAGAGACAGAGCGCGGCCGCGGCGGCGATCGCCAGGACGGCCCGCGCAGCCTCGTAGAGCACCGTCGAGCGGGGGCGCCCCTCCGCGACCGCCCTGTCGGCGCGGCGCATCGCCGGCAGCGCCCCCAGCACCAGGAGTACGGCCAACAGGAAGGCAGCGATACGCAGCAGCACAGGAGTCGGCGCCTTGGGCTTGAGCGCGAGGGACGGACACAGATGCGCGGGCGGGGGCCGGCTGTCGAGGGTGCATCAGGCGTCTCCCTCGGGTGAAGAAGGGACCCAGATGCCGTGCGGGATCCCGGCCGCGCCGAAGAACCGGCAGGCCTGCACGATCTCGGCGAAGTTCGCCTGCCGCAGATCGCCAAGCAGAACAGCGCGCAGGCCGCCGGGTGTGATGGCGTACACACCGACCTCGCCGCCGACCGCACCGATGTCGACGCCAGCGACCAGCTGCTCCGGCCGTGCGGCGGCTGCGATCGCGGCCGGAGCTGCGACCGGGGCGAGCCCGAGAAAGGCGAGGACGCTGCGGCGGGAGGGCATCCTAACGCCCCTTGCGGTCGAGGCGCCCGTAGGCGGCCAGAAGCTGCTGCGCCAGCCACAGGAGCTGATCGCGCCGGAGCCCGACCTTCAACTCGGGGCCGCCCCCGACCACTGCCGCGCAGAGCGTGATGGTGCCGGCATCTTCGTCGGTGTCGAGGCTCAGTCGATCTGCGCAGACGTCCCGGTCGTTCGCGCGGGCGGCACGCGTCTTCTCCGCGACCTCGAGCTCCGCCAGCTGCGCCTCGGCATTGGCGCGGCGCGCGAGCGCGGCCTCGTGAGCGTCGCGGGCAGGGACCAGCTCCCCGCCCCGCAGGCAGCTTGCGAGATCGCCGCCTATGCTCCCACCCAGGAACAGGCGCCACTCCTCGCGCTGCGCATCCTGGATCAGGACTTCCGCGCATCCGGGGCGGTTGCGCTCTACCGTGAAGCCGTGGACCGCGATCAGGCGATCGGGCGCTTGGGAAACTGGGGCAGTCTCACCGGGGAGCACCGTCACATCGGCGCCCTGCCCATGGCGGCGGACCGTGACGGTGGCGCCATGCGGGATGGCGACATCCTTCGGCTCGGGACCGTACTCGCTCTCGTCGACGATGCGCAGGGTGGCGGCCATTCACACGTTCTCCGGAGCGAGGGCGGCGGGGATCGGCTCCGCGCCGTAGGGCAGGAGCGACGTCTGGACGGTGGTGCCGTTCGGCCGGATGCCGACGACGTCTTGGCGGGTCGGAAGCTCGACGCCGACGGCCTCGGCGAGGTCGAGCGTCACGCGCTCGGTGGACGGGATCTGCTCGCCCTGCAGCTTGGTGCGCTTGAGCCAGAGGCCGAGGATGTAGCCGTAGAGCCGGACGAGCTGCTCGGCGTCGAAGGGCGAGCGGCCGACCGCTTCGGCGTCGACGTTGATATCGACCCCTTCCATCCGGATCTCGTCGACGTGGTCGGCGAGCTCGCGCAGCTGCTGGACGATCTCGGAGACGCCGACGGCGAGCACCGCGCCCATGACCAAGATCACCGCCGCGAGGCCGGCGGCCGCGTAGAGGATAGCGTCGGAGAGCTCGCTGATCGCGGCGGTGAAGGCGGGGTCGGTCGCCATCTACGCCTGCTCCCGCTCGGCAGAGACGTCGCTGACCAGCGCGAGGCGGGTGGTGCGGCCACGAAGCTTTCGGGCCTCGGCGAGGTCGGCCGCCTGGATGAGATCGGCAGCGATCTGGCGGGCGACCTGAGGCTCGAGCTCGACGATTTGACTGCCGCCGAGCTGGCGATCCTGGACTGCGACCAGGACCGCTCGCATGGGCTGGACCGGGAGAGCGACGGCAAGCGTGGCGCTCATGCCGCGGCTCCCTCGGCGGGGGCAGCGACGCGCTTGGCTTTACGCGCGTCGGATTGGGCCGCCCAATCGGTGAGGCCGACACGCCCCCCGGTCGCGCGCTCGATCCGCACGATCGTCGAAGCGTCCGGTTCGCGCTCCCCGTACTTCCACTTTTTCACGGCATACGGACCGCACTCGCCGAGGCGTTCGGCGAACGCCTCGTCGTCGAGTCCTTCCTCTCGCATGTAGTCGAGCAACCGCATGGCCCAGACGATTCCCCAAATCGGGGATCTCCGTCAAGTGGAGTCTGTCCCAACTTGGGGAGCGACGCACGAACGGCGTTCAGCGATTGTCCCCGCTATGGGGAAAACGGTTCGCCCGCGGAACAACCTGAAGCGTCTGCGCGAGGCGTCTGGCATGACGCAGGAGCAGGCCGCGGCCGCTTTTGGCATGTCCAAGGGCGGCTACATCAAGATCGAGGACGGCGATCGAGGGCTCAAAGCCGAGCGGATCGCCAAGGCCGCCGAAATTTTCAAAGTGCAGCCTTCTGAGATCAGCGACGTTCTCGCTGACATCACCTCTACGGCCACGCCCAAATTCGAGGATGTGCTGCTGGAGCGCGCGCGAGCCGCAACCGCAGAGAGGGACGAGGACCTTCTTTCGGTGGTTGGCGAGGTTGCAGCCGGGCGCTGGATCGAGATCGACGATTTTGTGGACGAGCCTGCGTTCGATCCCGTTCCCGTTCGCTCAGATCCGCGCTGGCCCTCGGAGCATCAATACGGCCTCGTCGTGCGGGGTGAGTCGATCAATCGCTTCGCCGCCGACGGCGATGTGCTCGTCTGCATCTCCGCGATCCCAACCCGCTATCGGCCGAAGGATGGCGACCTCGTCATCGTCGAGCTGCGCCGGAACGCCGGCCTGTTGCGACAGCGCACCGCCAAGCGCTTCTTGAGAACGGACACGCATGTCGAGCTCTGGCCCGACTCGGATCACGAGCGCTGGCAGAAGCCGATCATCATCCCGAAAGGCCTCACACCTCTGGAGTTCTTCCTAGAGGAAGAGGGGGGCGGGATCGAAGCGGAGATCGTCGCCTTCGTCGCCAGCGCGGTGCGGCAGGTGCAGCGCTGGAGGCGGCCGTGACGCGCTATGCCCTGACCGTGATCGTGACGCTCATCGTGTCCGGCTGGGCGGTGTTTGCGTCCGCCAAGGATGGGCATGGCCTCAACTTGGACAGCCCCGGCCTGATCGATGCTGTCGCAACCGTGCTCTATCCATATCAGGACCAAGAAACGTTCACGCGGGTCGACGACAATACCGTACTCGTCGAGATGCCCGGCAATTTTGTACTTCAGCTGCAACGAATGGCGGGACCCGACTGCTCTTTCCAGTCGAGAAAGCTCAACGATGGCAACCCGGTTATCCAGCAGTACAACTTCTCGCAGTTGACTGGTGATTATCGGACCTCGACGCCTCGATACAATTTGACGCCAAGCATTCTCTTCGAGGGCGAAGCTGCCTGGTGCATGAAGGACAACGCCGGCCTGCGGTGTTGGAACGCCATCGAAACACCCGTCGGGGGGATCAACGAGACGCGGAAGGTGCTTCGCGCGATGGCCTTCATCCAGCAGAACTTCTGCCAACCAGCCAAGCCGAAGCGCCCCTTCTGATCGCGGCATGCGGGGCTAGAACGGAAGCTGGTCTGCCAGTCCAGGCGGCACCTTTCCGAAGATCGCCAGCGTGATCGGGTCGGAGCCGTCGTCGTAGTCCGGGTCGACAACTGTCCGCGTGAAAGCAGCTGCGCCGACAGCACGCCCAGTTCTTACCTTCTCCTCGGCAATTTTACAGGCGTCTGAGACGCCGTTACATTCGATGTAGCGTCCCTGGGCAAGCTTGCCCTTCAGCAGGACGAACAACTGCACTCCGTACGCAACGATTGGCTTCAGGGGCATGGACGCTCCTCAACTCTGCGTTGGGCCCATCCGAGCGCCACCCTGGGAACAAATCAAGAACGAAGTTCGATGTTCTCCCCAGGCTGTGGATAGCTGTTGAAAAGCCACCACGCCAAAATTCCCCATAACGGGGTTGACGATGTTCCCCGTTTTGGGGAGGATGCGCCATCGCCCATCGCGATGGAGTCGCCCGTGGCCGCCCGCCGCCGTACCAACTTCCCGACAGACGTCCGCAAGGCCGCCCTCGCGCGCGCCGAAGGGCAGTGCGAGGGCGTGCTTCCGACCGGCTTTCGCTGCGAGGCGGTGCTCCAGGCCAGCCAGTACGTCTTCGACCACGTCGTCACGGACTTTCACGGCGGCCGGGCAGATCTCTCGAACTGCCAAGTGCTCTGCAAAGACTGCGATAGGGCGAAGACTGCGGCTGATCAGACCGCCATCGCCGACACCCGCCGCGCCTACGACGCGCACCATCGCCTGCGGGCGCCCCGCAAGCCGATGGCCGGTGGCCGCTACGACCGGGTGAGAAAGGGCTTCGACGGCCTCACCCGCGACCGGGACACCGGCGCTGTCCGCTCCCGCCTCAGCTCGATTGACGTGAGGGACCTATGAGCGTGCCCGCTCACTCGCCCGCTCCCTGGCATCAGGACAGCGCGCGTCCCGAGATGGTGTTCGACAAGCGGGGTCGCCTCGTCGTCGACTGCGATCACCACGGCATGGGGCCACGCGCGCAAGCCGCGGCCAACGGGGCGCTCGTGGCCGCGGCGCCCGAGATGCTCGTCCAGCTCAAGGGGATGCTCGGCCTCGCCGAGTTCCTGATCAACGCGGTCAACGTCGACACGGACCGGACGAAGGTGGTGGTTCGCATGAACGGCGAGGCGGTCGCCGAAGTACCGATCGCCGTCATCCTCGAGCACACCAAGGCTGCCGTCGTGAAGGCGGAGGGCCGCTGACATGGCCGATCCCATCCTCACCGGTGCGGCCGTCCGCGACATCCTGCTCGCCAGCCTCGCCGGAGATGAGCCGACCGGGCCCACCGTCGACGTCGAAGGCATCATCGCGACGTATCGCTTCAGCGTCGAGGCAATCACCACGGCCACCCCGCAGATCGAGCAGCTGATCGGCGAGCTGGAAGACGCCTTCGTGCAAGGGCGCGGCGGGGGCTGGACCTTCCTCAACCTCTGCAACGACCGCCACGGCCAGCAATGGGCCGATCTGCACACGACGATGGAGGCCCTGTGTGTCCTCGCCATCGCGGCGCGGCGCGGCCAGTGGTGCCTTCCCCGGGAGTACTGGCACGTGATGCCCGGCGGCATGCCGTACGTCGTGTTCTGGCTCGGTGAGCCCGCCACCGCAGAGGGCCGCTGACATGGCCGCCCGCGCCCGCCGCCAGCCCGCGCCCGAGCCGGCGCCGATCACCCCGCCGACGCCGGCCTTCGGCGCCTACCGGCTGGAGGAGATCAAGCCGGGCCGGCAGTGCCGCTTCCCGTGCTCGTCCGTCGGCACGGACCACCGTTTCTGCGGCCGGCCGACCAGCCAGGGCGGCCCGAACAAGCACGGCTCCTGGTGCGACGAGCACCTCGCCGTCGTCTTCGAGGCCTGGCGCCCGGGCGGCCAGGTCCTTCGCCGCGCGGGGAGGGCCTGACATGGCTCGCCTGCGCCCGACCCTCACGCCCGGCCCGAGCCCGACGCTCCGTCAGGCCCGCGTGGCTGCCTTCAACGCCGCCTATCCGGTCGGCGCGCCGATCCTGGTGTGGGTCGGGCAGTTCCGGGACGGCCAGCCCGTCGCCACCGAGGTCGAGGCGCCTGCGCGCTGTGCCGGCAAGACGGGCCCGATGGTCCTGGTGCGCGAGTACGGCTGGATCGCCCTGACGCACGTCTTCCACCGCGCCGATCCGGCCGAGCAGCGCGAGCTATTCCTCGACGCCCGCCGGATCGAGATCGAGAGCGCCGAGCTGCGGGTCGCGCCGGCGATCGCCGAAGGCCTCCGGTTGGCCGCGGCCGCGCGCGGGATCCGCGCCGGCGAGCTCGCCCGCCGCATCGTCGAGACCGTGGTGCGCGAGAGGCTCGTCGAAGCCGTCCTGCAGGACGGCGCAGAGACCGCGGCGCGCCGCCGCTACGGGGAGGCTGCCTGACATGCCCCACGCCAAGGATCATCCGCTCGCCGGCCGCCGCGTGGTGCTCGACGAGAGCACCGGAGAGACGGTCTACGTCGTCGACTGGCTCGACCGCCTGCCGGGGAACGGCACGCTGCTGCGCCCAACCCATCCGGTCGCCCGGGCCTTCCGGAGCCGCCTAGCGGCGCTCGACCTCCACGAGTCCGGCGCCGTCCTCGCCCGCACCAATGACGGCCTGACGCTCGTCCACCACGCCGAGCTGCCCGCCTACGACCCCGTGCCCGTGGGAGTGATCTCGTGAGCCGCCACCTGCTCCTCGACCGGCCGGACCGGCACGTCGTGCTCGGGTTCGACCAGCAGCTCCAGTCCTTCTTCGGGCAAGTGTTCCGCGGGCCGGCCTCGGGCCCGGTCGGCAACGCCTGCGGTGGCTGGCCCACGCGCTCCGGCCTCGGCGGCCGCCGCCCTGTCGCCAGCTCGGCGCAGAAGGCGAACGATCTGTCCGAGCTCAGCGAGTGGGCCAAGGCGCAGATCCCGGATGAGTTCGCGACTGAGCCCCAGGCGGCCTACTACCTCGGCCTCCTGATCGGTCTCCTCTCGCTGGAGTGCAACAGCGGTGAGGACGCGCCCAAGGTGCCGCTGCCGGCCTGCCTGCGGGGGCCGCGCGCATGACCCGCCGGATCGACCTCATCCCCGACCGCCGCGAGCGCGCTGCACTGGAAGCGCTGTGGCGCGCCCAGGGCTGGCCGCAGGCACAGATCGACGGTCTCGGCGATCGCCTGCGGGACGACGAGGTCCTGGACGGCGCGCTCTTCGAGGTCCGGGCAGTCTTGGCGGCCCTCGACGCCTTGCCGGTGCCGCCCCGCAAGGCCGGTCCGCTCAACCCCGCCGACGTGTCTGCCCTCGCGCTCGATGTCGGGGCGCACGTGATGATCGTCCTCGCGTCCGGCCCCGATGCGCTCGACCGCGCCGTCATCTGGGGACGCGGCGTCCCGCCGGCGGTCCTCGATCCCAAAGAGGCTCTCGCGCTTCGCAAGCTCGTCGCCCGGGCGCTGATCGCGATGGACGCCGCCGCTCACCCGCTTCCCGCCGCCCCCGCCTCGAACCCGGAGAACCAGTCGTGATCCAGCGTACCCTCATCCCGACCACGATCCCGATGGCGCGCCGGCTGGCCCGCCTCGACCCCGTCACCCGCATCAGCCCGGCGCTGGCCGCCGCGGCGCTCAAGGCCGAGTTCCTGGCCGAGGACGTCGAGGCGCACCTCTCCGAGGCGATGGCCCTCGTCCCGACCTACGTCGAGCTGGCGGCCTCCGAGCGGCCTTGGATCCAGGCGCTCGGCCACGCCCGCGACGTCGTGGCGATCGCCGTGCTCGCCGCCTTCGGCGCCTACACCTGGGCGATCCTGTCGTGAGCGGCCCGCGCGAAGCCCGGCCGGGCGCCTTTCACGGCGAGCTCGTCGACGTGAGCTGGGACTGGAAGCGTCGGCACTTCGTGGGCCACGTGTCCCTGCCGCTGCAGCTGCTCGACCCGTTCCTGAAGGAAGTGGGCACGCCCCCGCATCCCGATGATCGGGGCGCGCCGGGTCAGCGGATCCCGGTCGCCCTGCTCGCCTGTTACGGCCCGACCGAGGGCATCCAGGACGAGGAGGTCATCGCCGCGGCCGCGCTCGACGCGCTGATCCGGCTCGCCGAGCAGGGGCGCCTTCGCAGCAACGGGCAGCTCGCCCTCAGCGGCCGCATGCAGCGGTTCGACGACGCCCGGGCCCGGGCCGCCGGCGTGAGCATCCCCGACCGCGGGGAGCTGCCGTGATGGCCTACGACCTCATCAAGCAGACGCACCCGCACGCGCCGACCGCCATCGGCGCCCGCGTGGTCGAACGTCTCTCCGGCCGCCTCGGGACGGTGGCGCCGCCCCGCGCCGGGCTGAAGGGCATCGCCGTCCGCTTCGACGGCCGCTTCGGGGTCGCCGACTGCCCGCCGGAACGCCTGGACTACGCCGCCCCGCCTCCCGCTCCCTCGCCGCTGTGGTGCGCCCGATGACGACGCTCAGTCCCCGCCGAGATGCGCTGGTGGCCGCATTCGCCGCCGCCAACGAAGCCGCCAAGGCGCTTCCTCCGCCAAAGGATCGCCTGGAGGCGATCAATCGCGAGCTCGCGCACGCCGTCATGGAAAGCGCCCTGACCCCGATCGCGGAAGCGATGGATCTGGGCGTCGACGGCCGCACCACGAGCGTGATGTTGGCGAGCGCGATCGCCAACGTGATCGCGAGCTTCTGCCTTTCGTGCGCTGACGGGGACGAGGGTTCCGCGGAGCGCATCGCGATCGTGCTCTTGGACTCGCTCGTCGACCGGGTGCGGGACATCTTCGACAAGCCTGCCACGATCGATATCGTGCAGGAGTTCCGCGCCCCGACCCAGGGGCGCGCCCAATGAACGCCGCCCCATCCCGCTCCGGCGCGCTGCTCGGCCAGATCGCGGCGACGCTCAACCTCCCGGTCGAGCACTTCACCGCGCCCCGCCGCGAGTCCCCCGTGGCCGAGCAGAGCCCCAGCGTGCATGTCGCCGCACTGCTCCTCGACCCCGCGGGCGCACGTCTCGCCGCCGCCTTCTACCGCATGCCGCGCGATCAGCGCGTGTCACTCGCCAACACCGCAGAGGTGATCGTCGACCTGTCGACGCCGCTCGCCACCGCCGCGACCGGGGAGCCGCGCTGATGCTCCGTCAGGGCGCCCCCGTTCGCGAGTTCACGGATGCTGCCGCCCTGCAGGCGCACTACCGCGCCCTGCGGGAGCGGACCTGGGCGCTCCGCACGGTGCGTCCCCGCCAGGAGCATGGCCGCACGCGGGCCCTCGTCGAGGCGCAGCGCGAGCGGGTCCAGCGAGAGGCTCAAGAGCGTGAAGCGGCCGCGCTCGCGGCTCGGTCCGAGATGGACGCGCGCGTCTTTCAGGTCCTCGACCCAGAGCAGACCGCCCGCGAGCCCAAGCGCATCATCGCCCGCGTCGCCGAGGCCTTCGGGTTCGCCTACGCGGACATCCTCAGCTTCAGCCAGGTCGCGCCGCTCGTGCGGGCGCGCTGGGCGGCGATCGTCGCGGTGCGTGAAGCCCGCCCAGATCTGTCGTTCGGGCAGCTCGGGCGTGCCTTCGACCGCGACCCGACCGGGATCCGCTACGCGCTGCGCAGGGTAGCCGTCCTAGGCGTCCCTCAGCCGCCGGTCGCCCGTGAGCCCGAGCGGATCATCGACGACGTGGCGGCCGCCTTCGGCATCACCCGGGCCGAGATCATCGGTCCCGGCAAGACCGCGCCGCTGATCCGCGCCCGCTGGGCCGCGATCGCCGCCGTCCGCGCGGCGCGTCCGGACCTCCCGCTCGTCGGCCTGGGCCGCCTGTTCGGCGATCGCGACCATACCACCATTCGCAACGCGCTGCTGAGGATGGCGGTCGAGGGCGTGCCGCAGCCCCCTTGCCAGGGTGGGTGCACATGACCGGCCGCTCCGCCCCGCTCGCCCTCGCCATGGGCCTTTTCGTCCTGTCGATCGCCGTCGCGATCGTGCTGATCCCGTGGCTCGACGAGCAGCTGCGGAAGGCGATCGCGCGGAAGGAGGCGGCGGAGCGAGCGGCCAACGACAACACCCAGGCCGAGGCCCAAGCCGCGCCACCCCTCCCATCCGCCGCCGAGGCCCGTTCGTGATCCAGCAAAAGATCCTGCATTTCCACGTCTGCGGCGGGGCCGGCGGCGGCGCCAAGGGCTTCAACCGCGGTCAGGCCCGCGTCGGCCATGTCGTGGCCAAGCCGCGGTGCATCGGCGGCGTCGACGTCGACCCGGCTGGCATCGCCGACTTCGACCGCGTCGCGGGCGTGCCCGGCACCGTGCTCGACCTCTTCACGGCCGAGCAGTACGCGGCGTTCCATGGTCGCGTGCCGCCGTCAGGCTGGCGCGAGGCCTCGCCGCAGGACTTCCAGCGCGCCGCCCATGGCGAGCGCCCGCACGTCGTCTTCATGTCGGCGCCCTGCAAGGGCTTCTCCGGCCTGCTCTCGGACAAGCTCTCGGTCAGCGCGAAGTACCAGGCGCTGAACGGCCTCACCCTGCGCGCCGTCTGGCTCACCCTGGAGGCGTGGCAGGACGATCCGCCCGAGTTCATCCTGTTCGAGAACGTGCCGCGCATCGCGACCCGCGGGCGGCAGCTCCTCGACCAGATCGGCGCGCTGCTCACCGCCTACGGCTACGTGTTCGCCGAGACGACGCACGACTGCGGCGTGCTGGGCGGCCTCGCGCAGAGCCGGAAGCGCTTCCTCTTGGTGGCCCGGCACGCGCAGAAGGTCCCGCCCTTCCTGTACGAGCCCGAGAAGAAGCGCCTGCGCGGCGTCGGCGAGGTCCTCGACGCGCTCCCGCTCCCGGGCGACCCGGCCGCGGGCCCGATGCACCGGATGCCGGCGCTCCAGTGGAAGACGTGGGTGCGCCTCGCGTTCGTCGAGGCCGGGTCGGACTGGCGCTCGCTCAACCGCCTGCGCATCGCCGACGGCATTCTGCAGGACTACGCGATCGAGCCGGGCGCGAACTGGCATCGCGGCGTCCTCGGCGTCCGGGCGTGGGATGAGACGGCCGGCGTCGTCACGGGGCGCGGCTCGCCGACCACCGGCACCTTCGCGGTAGCCGATCCCCGCCCGGGCTACGGGCACGAGTACGCGCAACTCGGCGTGAAGCGGTGGGATCAGACGGCGGGCGTGGTCACCGGCCAGAAATCGCCCGGGCAAGGGACGCTCTCCGTCGCCGACCCGCGGACCGGCTTTTCCCGAGGTGCGCACACCAACATCTTCCGCATCGTGCCTTGGGGTGATCATGCCCGCACGGTGACGGGAGCCCGGCACGTCACCGGCGCTGCGGCCTGCGTGGCGGATCCCCGCGCAGCCGCGGGCTTCCGGGGCGCGGGCAAGTATCGCGTCACCGGCTACGGCGAGGCGGCCGGCACCGTCATCGGCGCGTCGACGACTGGGCAGGGCGCCTTCGCGCTGGCGGATCCGCGGCCGGCCCGCCCGTGGCGCGATCAGACCATGGGCGTGCTGGCGCTGGACGAGCCAGTCGGCGCGATCACCGCACAGGCCGAGGCGACCACCGGGCGCTTCGCCGTTGCTGATCCGCGCTGCACCTGGGCCGGCACCGCACACCGGAACAAGCTCAAGGTGGTGCCGTACGGGAGCGCCGCCGGCACGGTGACGGGCGCGGACCGCATCGGCTCCGGAGCGCTGTGCGTCGCCGACCCGCGGCCCGAGTTCGCCCGCGGCGGCCGGGAGGTGTTCCAGAACGGCGGCCACTACGGCGTCACGCCCTGGAGCGGATCGGCCTACGCGGTCACCGGCTCCGGCCAGCACGACAACGGCCGCTGGTCCGTGGCCGACCCGCGCGAGCCCGCCGAGATCGATCCGCCCGCCGCGCTGCCGGCGCCAGACGACCGCCTCGTCGCGGTGATCCAGGCGCTCGACGGGACCTGGCACCGGCCCTTCACCACCTTCGAGCTCGCCGCGCTCCAGAGCTACGTCGGGCCCGAAGACGTCGGCTTCGCCATGCACGGCCAGTCCGACAGCGCCTGGCGCGAGCGGATCGGCAATATGGTCCCGCCCGCCGCGGCCGAGGCCGTCATGGGCGTGATCGCCCGGACGCTGCTGCTCGCGAAGGCCGGCGAGACCTTCCTGCTGTCGAGCGAGCCGATCTGGGTCCGCCCCGTGGCGATCGCCGCGTCGCTCGACCTGCCTCTTACATCTGGGGAGGCCTGACGTGGTCGCCTACAGCTTCAAGAAGTGGTTCGGGCCGCCCATCCTCGCCGGCACCAAGGCGCAGACGATCCGGGCCGAACGGAAGCGTCACGCCCGCCCGGGCGAGCTCGTGCAGCTCTACACCGGGATGCGCACCCGCCAGTGCCGGCGGCTGGGTGAGACACCCTGCCTGTCCGTCAATCCGATCCGGATCGAGCTGCCGCGCGCGCGGCGCGTGCCGGAGGTCCTGATCTTCGACGCCGAGGGTGCGCTCGCGGAGCACTGGCTCACGGCGCGCGCCCTCCAGAACTTCGCCCGGGCCGACGGCTTCGCCGACTTCGACGAGTTGCACGCCTTCTGGCGCGCCGAGCATCCCGGCGTCGACACTTTCCACGGTGTGCTGATCCGATGGCAGCCGCTCGTGGCGGCCGACGCGCTCGATATCGCGGGAGTAGCTGCATGACACGCGTCGTTCCGCAGCCCCGCGACTTCATCGCGACGCTTCCCCGCCTGCGCCTCACCCCGCAGCAGTTCGAGGACCTGCGCGACTACAGCGCCAGCTACCCGACGGGCACGACCCCCGGGAAGATGTGGCGGCGCCTCGATGGCGCGTTCGACCACGCCTTCGTCCGCGCCGGCGGCCAGCCCTACTGGATGGTGATGCAGTACGATCCGGCGGCGCCTTCCGATGCCGAGATCGAGTCCATGAAGGCCCGCGGCGAGCCGGTGCTGACGCGGATAGCCATCCTGCGGTTCAAGCCGGTCATCGTGCTCCGCGCCGACGCGCGGCCCTCGGCTGCTGAGGTTGCAGCATGACCCGCCGCGCCCCCAAGCTCCCACCGCCGACCATGCAGGAGCGCGCCGACGCGGCGATCGCCGCCCGCACCCTGGCCGCCGCCATCGCCGATCCGTCCACTCGGGGGGAGCGCAGCGTCGCGTTCCTCGACTTCAGCAACCCGCGCCGCGGCGAGTGTCACGTCACCTGGGCGAACCTACCGGGCTTCCTCCAGGTCAACGACCGCTTCCACCACGCCTGCCTCCCCGGCTGGGAATACACCCGGGCTGAGGTCGAGCTGGAGATGATCCCGGACCTGCGGGCGCTGGCCGAACACGGCGTTCGGCCGGCAGTGGCGACGAACGGCCGACCGCTGACCCCTGACCTTTTCGGGGTGATGTCGTGAAGCCGGCCCCTGTCTCCGACCTCCTCACGCCTCCGAAAGCCCGCGTGCCCGCGAAGCCCATCACGGCGGCCGACGTGCGCGTCGCGCTTCGCCGCCGCTTCTGCGCGCCGGAGTGGGCGCTGCTGTTCGAGGTTGGCGACGCCACCGGCGCCCGGCACACGCGCTTCGCCGATGCGGTCGCCATGAGCCTGTGGCCGAGCCGTGGCCTCGAGCTCCACGGCATGGAGATCAAGGTCAGCCGGTACGACTGGCGCAACGAGCGCAAGCGGCCGGAGAAGGCAGAGACGATTGCCGCGTATTGCGACCGGTGGTGGCTCGTCACGGGCCCCGGCGTCGTCGAGAGCTCGGACGAGATCCCGCCGGCCTGGGGCTGGATCGACTTCGACGGCGAGCGGCTGACCACCGTCCGCGAGGCGACCCGCACGGACGCCAAAGACTGCGATCGCCGCTTCCTCGCCGCGCTCCTCCGCCGGGCTTCCAAGACGGACGACGCCGCCGTCGAGGCCGCGATCACCCGACGGATGCGCGAGAAGGAAGAGGCGTTCGACGAGCGCGTCCGGCGAGCCGTCGAGATGCGCGTAGGGGACCGCGACCAGGTCATCCGCGATGTCGAGGCCTTCGAGGCCGCGGCCGGCTTCAAGATCAGCGAATTCCGCGGGTTCAACTGGGACGCTGAGGAGACCGGCCGCGCCGTCGCCGCGCTGAAGAAGAGCGGCGTCGACAAGGCCTTCCACGGCCTCCAGCACGCCGCCGAGACGCTGCGCAGCTGTGCCGCCCGTGTCGAAGAGGCCCTGGCTGAGATCGGGCTGCCGCCGCGCAAGCCGCCGACGGAGAGCAAGAGAACCAAGAGGGGCCGCGCATGATTGCCGACCTCTTCAACCTCGATCGTGCCCTCACGCCGCAGGAGCGAAAACGCCTCAAGGCCGGCACCACTCCGAAGGGCTACGCTGCGCTGCCCGGTACCGGCCCGGCCGGTGAAACCTGCGGATCCTGTGCGCACGTCGTCCGCCGGCAGATGGCGCGGGTCTACCTGAAATGCGGGCTGATGCGCCGGGGCTGGACCGCCGGCATCGCCAGTGACGTGCGGGCGAAGGCGCCGGCGTGCAGCCGCTGGGCTGCGCCTGAGGCGACGGAGGCCGGGTCATGAAGCCCGTCCCGGTCCCGATCGGCGTCGCGGAGATCTCCGGGGGCTTCCTCGTGAGCCTGCCGCGTCAGTTCTGGCTCGTGGTGGGCCTGCGCAAGACGTTTCCGCGCCTGCAGGCCGCAGCCGCGCCTTGGACGTACCTCGTCCCAGCTGGGCGGGACGTGGCCGCCCGGATCGAGGCGTGGATCGCCGAGGTCGAGCTGCAGGTGCGCGCCGAAGCGCGACGCCGCGCCTGGACTGCTACGGACGCCGAGTGGAACGGCGCTGGCGAGCCCGAGGCGCCCCGGCCGGTCGCGGCCGAGCCGGCGATCATCGTCCTGCCGAGGAAGCGGACCGCGAAGCCGGTGCTGCAGCTGCTCGCCGATCTCACGGCCGGCGCTGTCCTGGTGGTGACCGTCAGCGACGATGGCGCGCGTGGCTACCGGCTCGCGCCCTCCGGCCGCCGGATCCGCACGGCTGTCGCCGAGCGCGCGATCGCGCTGCGCCTGATCGTGCCGGGCAACGACGGCCTGTTCGGTCCCGAGTGGTCGCAGACCTGGCGTGCCCCGACACCGCAAGAGGTCGCAGCTGCCACACCGAAGAAGGCCCGGAAGAAGGCCGCCCGGCCGGCCCGGGCCCGTCGATCCACCCCGCAACCTCAGGAGGCCCGCCCATGACGTCGCCGTCCATGATCCATGCCGCCCGCCGCGCGCCCGACGCGCTCGACCACGTCATCCGCATGGTGCGGGTGATGCAGGAGCGGACGTCAGGCCCCGAGGAGGCCTGCACCATCGTCCACCTGTTCCAGGCGGGCTTCACCGAGGCGCAGGTCCACGCCTATCGCGATCCGGCCCGCGCGCTGATGCAGGGCCTGCCTACCGGCCTGCGCTACAACCCGCCTGGGCGTCTGGCCGCGAAGCTCGCTCTCGGTCGTGTCCCCGAGATCCGGGCCGCCTTCGCGCGGCGCCAAGCGGCGGAGCGGCCCACCTGGTCGGCGCCCGTGGTCACCGAGGCTGCATCCGCATGACCGCCGCCTCCGATCGCCTGAAGGCGAAGATCTCCGCCCTGCGCGCCAAGACGACGGGCGCCGGCTGCACGGAAGCTGAAGCGATGGCCGCGGCCGAGGTCGCTGCGCGGCTGATGCGGGAGCACGGCTTGTCGGAGGACGAGCTGGTGATGACGGAGTCGACGGCGGCCGAGGCCTCGTCGCGGCCGAACTGGCGTTGGGATCTGGTCAACACGATCGCGGCCGTCACCAACACGGCCGCGATCTGGCAGTGGAACCGCCAGTTCCTGTTCATCGGTCGGTCGCCGGGCCCGGAGGTTGCGGCCTACCTGCGCGACCTGTGCGTCCGCTCGGTCGAAGCCGAGGTGAAGCGCTTCCAGGCGGGCGAGTTCTACCGTCGCCGACGCAACCTGCGCACCCGACGGGCAGCCACGACCGACTTCACCGACGCGATGGTCCTGCGGCTGCGCCAACGGCTGACCGCGCTGTTCCGCGAGTCGCGCGATCCGACCGCGCTCGCGGCCGCGCAGCGTGTCCTGGATGCGCGCTTCCCCGACACCCGGGAGTGCGGGCGATCTGCGCGTGACCCGCGGTTCCAGGACGCTGCCTGGGCCGGCCATCGCGCCGGCGATCGCGCCCGCCTCGACCGCGGCGTCACCAACGCCGGCACGGCGCCGGCCGGTCTCATCGAGAGGGCATCATGACTGCAGGCCTGTCCACATCGGGCGACGTCGCCGCCGCCGAAGGCGTCGCGGCCGACGAGCTGAAGCAGTTCATCGAGCGCCTGGAGCGCCTCGAGGAAGAGAAGGCCGGCATCATGGGCGACATCAAGGAGGTGTTCGCCGAGCTGAAGGGCCGGGGCTTCGACGCGAAGGCCGTCCGCACGATCCTGCGCATCCGCAAGCAGGACCACAGCGAGCGCCAGGAGCAGGAGGCGATCCTCGAGCTCTACATGCAGGCGCTGGGGCTCGCGTAATGCAGCGCCGCACCCCACGGATCATCTGCAAGTACTCGTGCGGCGACGCGAGCGCGGTGGCGACCAAGCTCACCATCGCGAAGCACCGCGGCACAGACCGTGAGGTCGTCGTCCTCAACAGCGACTCGCGGTCCGAGCACCCGGACAATGCCCGCTTCCGGCGCGACTGCGAGCGGTGGTTCGGCCAGCCCATCGTGGTCGTGGCCTCGGACCGCTTCCGCGACATCGACGACGTGTTCGTCCGTGAGCGGTTCATGAGGAGCCACCGCGGCGCGGTCTGCACCGGCGCGATGAAGCGCGAGCCGGCCAACGCCTTCCAGCGTCCGACCGACGTGCTGGTGTTCGGCTACACCGTCGAGGAACAGGATCGAGCGGCCCGCCTGCGCTCGCAGAGCGTCGAGGCGATGGAGTTCCCGCTGATTGAGGCGGGGCTCACCAAGGCCGACTGCCACGCGATCGTGGCCCGCGCCGGGATTGAGCTGCCGGCGATGTACCGGCTCGGCTTCCGCAACAACAACTGCCTCGGCTGCGTGAAGGGAGGCATGGGGTACTGGAACCACACCCGGAAGGTGTTCCCCGAGGTGTTCGCCAGACGCGCCGCCCAGCAGCGCGCGCTCCGCCTCAACGCGGCGTTCTGGCGGGAGCCGGACGGCACGCCGATCATGCTCGACGAGCTCGATCCGAACCGCGGCGACCATGACGGAGAGCCGGCGATCGACTGCTCCATCATGTGCGTGCTGGCCGAGCAGGACATCGGAGACGCGGCATGAGCGCAGCGCCCGCCCCGCCCCCAATCGCTCTCGAAGATCTCGACCGCGACGAGCTGCTACAGCTCATCAAGGCGCGGCTTTCCTTCAACCTGCGTCCCGCAGAGCTGTGGCGGGCGCGCTGGGACGTCCTCGCCCGTCGGGCGCTGGATGCCCGCGAGCGGGAGCTGGAGGCCTTCTCCGCATACGTCGCGGCCTTTGCGCCGATGGATCCCGCATCGGTCGCGCAATCCTTCGTCGACCCCGTCGCGGTCCGGGAGGCCAAGCGGGTCGAGCGGGAGCGCGCCGATCGCGCGGCCAAGCGCCTCGAGGCTGCCCGAGACAGGGCCTGGGACGCGCTGCAAGCCAGCCACGGAAGGACCGCCGCATGACCGAACGGCTCGCAACACAGCGAAAGCGCTACCGCATGGGCGATCCGCTCCTGCCCTTCGTAGAGGGCAACATGGGCGCGCTCAGGGTCCTCACCGATCTGTCGCAGAAGATCCAGGGCATGGATTTCATGATGTTCGTCCTCGACCTAGACGACATGAACATCCGCGGCTCGCAGATCTGGGTCGCCTACAAGGATGTCTGCAACACGGACCTCGACGTCCTGATCAAACGGGTGAAGGGCCGCGACGCGACGCTCGCTGAGGCGATCAACAAGGTTTGCCCGGACGGTGAGCGGGCCGTGGCGCATGGAGCCAGCTTTGCGCACCTCTGACACATCCGCTTGGGCGCTGGCCGCCCGTCCCATCGCCGGCGGCGTCCAGCTCGGGCTCGACGTCCTGGGCCGTGATCTCACCGTGGCGCTCGACCTGACGCGCGAAGAGGCGCGCGCCTTCGCCCGGGCGCTCCTCGCCGCTGCCGGCGACGCGACCGAGCGCACCTTCCCGCACCCGCAGATCCCGGAGGCGTGAGCCGTGCCTGATGATCCCGCGCCCCTCGTGCACGTCTATCTCACCCCCGACCCGCTGTTCGCCGGCGAGATCCTGGAGGTCTGGGGCAAGGTCGTGGGCGATACCGTCCACTATGGCGCGTTCGGCTACTGCCTCACCGGCGAGGGGCGCCAGTGGCACCGCCAGCGCTGGGCGGCGGAGAACTACGCGCGCCAGCTCCAGGCCGCGAGGCTCGCCCAGCTGCGCGATGAGATCGCCCGGGTCGAGGGCTTCCGCTTCGGGAGGCCGGGATCGTGACGCGTCCTTCGGAGAGCGACGACTATGCGGCCGGCTATGCCGACGCGATGCGCGATGCGGCCGCTCGCAGTGCGAAGCGCGCGGTCGACCTCCACACGCGCGCCAGCATGCTGACCCGCGAGGCGAAGTCGCTGCTGCGGCGGTCAGAGCAGCTGCGGGACGAGGCGGAGGCCTTCCACGACGCCGCGCAGAACGTTTGGGCGCAATGGGCCGACCGTCGGAACTGGCCGGACGTGCGCGCGCGGGTCGCGGATGCGCGAACTGGACAAGCCGCCGAGGCGTCCACGCCCACGCTCACCCTTGGCGATCCGGAGCCTTCAGCCGCCCCGGAGCTGCCGGCAGAGGAAGAGATGCGCCGGGCAGCCGGCCAAGCGTGGAGGGCGTGACGTGGGACGGCCGCAGCTCATACCTGAGATCGGCGACGTACCCGTGGCTAAGGTCGCGGCACGCATGGGCTTCGCCGGCGTGCGCGAGTTCGAGTCGGCGCTGCCCGAGCTGCGTCGGCGCGGCTTCCCTTCCGCCGACCCGACCTCTGGCCACTACTGCATCGAAGCGATCGACCGCTGGCGCCGCCGGCGCCATCCCGATCTCTTCCCCGAATTGACAGTCCTCGGCGAGGCGCGTGACGCTTCGGTCGCCAGACAGCGACTCGCGGAGAGACGAACCGGTGGGCACCGTGAAGATCCCCTACCTCGTCGTTCGTGAGCGACACGGCAAACGGCTGGCCTACTGGTGCCCGACGCCGAAGATGAAGGCTGCGGGGTTCTCGCTGATCGCGCTTGGCCCTGACGGGCCCGACGCCTGGCGCGATGCCAGAACCTGGAACGAGCGCTGGCAGGCGCACCGCAAGGGCGTGAAGGCGGCCGAGAAGCCGAAGTGGCCGCGCGGATCCCTCGGCGAGGCCTATGACCGCTACCGGGCCACAGAAGGTTGGAACCGCAAGCAAGCGCGCACCCGCGAGGACTGGGAGCGGGGCTGGCGCTACATCGCTCCGATCTTCGGCGACGTCGCCCCGCACACGGTCGATTACGACCTGATCGACGCTTGGTACGCCGACCTGATCGAGTCGGCCGGCGTGCGCGAGGCGCACCGGGCCATGAAGATCTGGCGCGCACTCTGGGTCGTGGCGGCCGCCATGAGCGGCGGCCGACCGTTCTACTGCGCCCGCGGCGCGGACCCTTCGCTCGGCGTCCGCCGCGTCACACCCAAGGCGCGGGCGGCAATCTGGCAGGAGCACGAGCTGCGCCGGATCATCCACCGCGCCTGGCGCGAGGGCTACCGCGGCCTCGCCTGCCTCGTGTCGATCATGTGGGACACCGCCTTCTCGCCGGTCGACGCCCGATCTCTCACGGCAGGCCAACTCGTGCGCGTCGGCCGCTTCGGCGCTTTCGAGATCGGCCGCGCCAAGACGGGGCAGGCGGCGATCGGCACGCTGTCGCGGCGGTCGGCCGTGCTGATGAGAGCCTATCTCGAAGGCCTGGGCCTGCGGCCGTTGCCGTCGACGCCGCTGTTCCGAACCCGAGAGGGGGCGCCGTACCGGAAGAACTCGCTCGCCGAGGACTTCCGCGATCTGCGCCGCTTGGTCGATCCGAAGGAGACCCGGCAGATGCTCGACATCCGTCGCTCGGTCGCGATCGAGGCGAGGGCAGGGGGTGCGTCACGGGAGCACCTGGGCGCGAAGCTCGCCAACTCGATCGCCGCCAACGCGGAGCTGGAGCGCACCTACCAGCCGGTCGACATCAATGCCGTCCAGGCCGTCGATCGCGCGCGGCTGAACGCCCGGAGGAGGGCGCGTGCCACGAGGGCCTCGAAATGAGTCGGCCCGCGAAGATCGCCTACTACGTCATCCGGGAGCGCCACGGCCGCAAGCTCGGCTACTGGTGTCCGACGCCCAGGATGAAGGCGCTCGGCTTCAGCCTCGTCCCGTGTGGCGAGGACGGTCCGGAGGCGCGGGCACAGGCGGCGCTATGGACAGCGCGCTGGCAGGAGGCCCGGGCAGCCAGCCGCGGCGAGCCGCCCGCGATCTCTCCGTCACGAAGCGGCTACGTCTACTTCCTGAGATGCGGGGACCGCATCAAGATCGGCTTCTCGAAACAGCCACTCTCGCGCGCCGGCGAGTTGGCGACCGGAATGCCGGACAAGCCGAGCATGATCGCCGCCTTTCGCGGCACCAAGGCCGAAGAGACCAGGCTGCACCGGCGCTTCGACGCCTAGCGCCGCAAGGGTGAGTGGTTCACCGCCAGTCCGCTGATCATGAAGACGATCATGCGGAGCGTGATGATGGGCCGGCTCGAAATGCCCGACGTCGACGTGCCGAGCGAACAAACCGGGTCTGAAAGTTTGACAGCTTGACGGTTAGCGGTTGAACGGCGTGGCCGTACCCGCTTCGTAACCGACTGCAATAATGGGAAAAAAGTGGCGCGGGCGACGGGGCTCGAACCCGCGACCTCCGGCGTGACAGGCCGGCACTCTAACCAACTGAGCTACGCCCGCACGGCGTGGTCGCCTCGGAGGGGGCGTTTCGCCCGGCGACGGGGCGGGGTTTATGGGGCGCTTCAGGACCTGTCAAGCGCATCCGGCGCGGATTCGCGTCCCCCTGGACCCAGGGGCACGACGTGGCACCCCGACTCGAGACCTGCGCGCTTCCGTCGTGTTGTGTTCGTGCCGCACAATCCCATCTCGGACAGGACTGACAGGACAGCTGACAGCGCGCTTTGTGCGACGCGACAAGCCATTGTCACGGGCCGGCGGCTCGACTAAGCCTCCGGCCGCGCGCATCCTGGCATAAGAACAATTCCACGGGCGGATCCGGGTCGGCGTCGCACCGCGGTTTCACTCGTCTCGCGAGGCCCTGGCATGACCGGATTGTTGGCGGATTACCTGCCGCTCATCGTGTTCATCGGCGTGGCGCTGTTCATCGCCACGGCGCTGCTGGTCGTCCCGTTCCTGGTGGCCTTCAAGAGCCCCGATCCCGAGAAGCTCTCGGCCTACGAGTGCGGCTTCAACGCGTTCGACGATGCCCGCATGAAGTTCGACGTGCGCTTCTACCTCGTCGCCATCCTGTTCATCATCTTCGACCTCGAGGTCGCGTTCCTCTTCCCCTGGGCGATCACCTTCGGGGATCTGGGCTGGTTCGGCTTCTGGTCGATGATCGTCTTCCTGGGCGTGCTGACCGTCGGTTTCGTCTACGAGTGGCGCAAGGGCGCCCTCGAATGGGATTGATGTCCCGCCGCTCGCCGCCCGCACCGAATTCCTGAGTCGCCGATGGCCCTGATCACCGACACGAACCGTGCCCTCTCCCGCGCCCCCGCGATCGCGCCGCAGCCGAAGGGGATCATCGATCCCAACACCGGCCGCCCGATCGGCGCGGACGACCCGACCTTCCTGTCGATCAGCGACGAGCTGGCCGACCGGGGCTTCCTGCTCACCACCACGGATGAGCTGATCAACTGGGCCCGCACGGGCTCGCTGATGTGGATGACCTTCGGTCTCGCCTGCTGCGCGGTCGAGATGATGCAGATGTCGATGCCGCGCTACGATTGCGAGCGATTCGGCTTCGCGCCGCGCGGCTCGCCGCGCCAGTCCGACGTGATGATCGTCGCCGGCACCCTGACCAACAAGATGGCCCCGGCGCTGCGCAAGGTCTACGACCAGATGCCGGAGCCGCGCTACGTGATCTCGATGGGCTCCTGTGCCAACGGCGGCGGCTACTACCACTATTCCTACTCGGTGGTGCGCGGCTGCGACCGGGTCGTGCCGGTGGACATCTACGTGCCCGGATGCCCGCCCACCGCCGAGGCGCTGCTCTACGGCGTGCTGCTGCTGCAGAAGAAGATCCGCCGGACCGGCACGATCGAGCGCTGAGGAGCGGCCATGACCAACGGCATCTCGATCCTGCCCCACACTCAGCCGGTCTACGGCGACGACGCCGTGGCCGCCATGGCGGAGCGCGTCATCGGCGCCCTCGGCCCGGCGGTGGTGTCCCACGCCATCGCGTTCGGCGAGCTGACTTTGGTGGTCCAGGCCTCCGACATCGTCTACGCGCTGACATACCTGCGCGACGATCCGGCCTGCGCGTTCCGCAACTTCATCGA
The DNA here is from genome assembly GCF_900103195.1 of Methylobacterium sp. UNC378MF. Taxonomy (GTDB): domain Bacteria; phylum Pseudomonadota; class Alphaproteobacteria; order Rhizobiales; family Beijerinckiaceae; genus Methylobacterium. The sequence continues at coordinate 198,996 of NZ_FMWU01000003.1, forward strand.
CATCTGCGGTGTGGACTATCCGCAGCGCGAGAAGCGCTTCGACGTGGTCTACCACCTGCTCTCCCTGCGCCATAACCTGCGCATCCGGGTGAAGGTGCAGACCGACGAGGTGACGCCCGTCCCCTCGGTGATCGAGGTCTTTCCGGCGGCCAACTGGTACGAGCGCGAGACCTACGACCTCTACGGGATCCTGTTCTCGGGCCATCCCGACCTGCGCCGCCTGCTCACCGATTACGGCTTCGAGGGGCACCCCCTGCGCAAGGACTTCCCGCTCACCGGCTTCGTCGAGGTCCGCTACGACCAGGACCAGGCGCGGGTGGTCTACGAGCCGGTGCAGCTAACGCAGGAATTCCGGAACTTCGACTTCTTGTCGCCGTGGGAAGGCACCGATTACGTGCTGCCCGGCGACGAGAAGACGTCGGCATGAGCCGCGGAGACCGTCCGTGACCGAACACAACATCCGCAACTTCGCGATCAATTTCGGCCCGCAGCACCCGGCGGCGCACGGGGTGCTGCGCCTCGTGCTGGAACTCGACGGCGAGGTGGTCGAGCGGGTCGACCCGCATATCGGGCTGCTCCACCGCGGCACCGAGAAGCTGATCGAGTACAAGACCTACCTGCAGGCGACGCCCTATTTCGACCGGCTCGACTACGTGTCGCCGATGAACCAGGAGCATGCCTTCTGCCTGGCGATCGAGAAGCTCGCCGGGATCGAGGTGCCGCGGCGCGCGCAGCTGATCCGCGTGCTGTTCTGCGAGATCGGCCGCCTGCTGTCGCACCTCCTCAACGTCACCACGCAGGCGATGGACGTCGGCGCCCTCACGCCCCCGCTCTGGGGCTTCGAGGAGCGCGAGAAGCTGATGATCTTCTACGAGCGGGCCTCCGGCGCCCGGCTCCACGCCAACTACTTCCGGCCCGGCGGCGTCCACCAAGACCTGCCGCCGAAGCTGATCGACGACATCGAGGCGTTCTGCGACCCGTTCCTGCAGGTCGTCCAGGATCTCGACGACCTCGTCATGGCCAACCGCATCTTCAAGCAGCGCAACGTCGACATCGGCATCGTGTCGGTGGACGAGGCGATGGAGTGGGGCTTCTCGGGCGTGATGGTGCGCGGCTCGGGCATCCCGTGGGATCTGCGCAAGGCGCAGCCCTACGAGTGCTACGAGGAGATGGAATTCGACATCCCCGTGGGCAAGAACGGCGACACCTATGATCGCCAGGTGATCCGCATGGAGGAGATGCGCCAGTCGGTGCGCATCATGAAGCAGTGCGTCGCCAAGCTGCGCGAGCCTGCCGGGCAGGGGCCGATCGCGGCCCTCGACGGCAAGTTCGCGCCGCCGCCGCGCCGGGAGATGAAGCGCTCGATGGAGGCGCTCATCCACCACTTCAAGCTCTACACCGAGGGCTTTCACGTGCCCGAGGGCGAGGTCTACGCGGCCGTGGAAGCGCCCAAGGGCGAGTTCGGCGTGTATCTGGTGTCCGACGGGACCAACAAGCCGTACCGCTGCAAGATTCGCGCGCCGGGCTTCGCGCATCTTCAGGCGATGGACTGGATGTGCCGCGGGCACCTCTTAGCCGACGTGTCCTGCGTGCTCGGCACGCTCGATATCGTGTTCGGCGAAGTGGATCGGTAAGACAGAAGCGATGGCAAACCGCAGACTCGCCCCCGCCTCGGAGCAGCCCGAGAGCTTCGCGTTCTCCCCCGAGAACGCCGAGTGGGCCAGGACCCAGATCGCCAAGTACCCGGAAGGTCGCCAGGCCTCCGCGGTGATCTCGCTGCTCTGGCGGGCGCAGGAGCAGAACGGCGGCTGGCTGCCGCGCGCGGCCATCGAGGCGGTGGCGGCCGAGCTCGGCATGCCGAACATCCGCGTGCTGGAGGTGGCGACCTTCTACACGATGTTCGCCCTGGAGCCGGTCGGGCGATTCTGGATCCAGGTCTGCGGCACGGTCCCGTGCGATTCCTGCGGCGCGCGGGGCCTCAAGGAGATGCTTCAGGCCCGCCTCGGACCGGCGGGCCACGTCTCGGCCGACGGCAACTTCTCGTGGCTCGAGGTCGAGTGCCTGGGCGCCTGCTGCAATGCGCCGATGGTGCAGATCAACCAGGACTACTACGAGGACCTGACGCCCGAGTCGCTCGGACAGCTGATGGACGACCTCGCTGCCGGTCGACCGGTGAAGGTCGGCTCCCAGACCGGGCGCGTGTCGTCCGAGCCCCAGGACGCGGTGAACACGCTCACCGACCCAACCCTCTTCGACGGCTCGCGGGTCGGCGCGTGGCGAAAGCGCTTCGAGGAGGCTGGCAAGGCCGCGGAGCCGGCCGCCGCGACCGGCGAAGCGGCTGCCGGCACCCAGCAGGCCGCCGAGAATCCGAAGCCGGCCCGGCCCGATGCCGGACGCCCGGTGGAGCGCACGGTCACCGACGCTCCGGCCCAACGTGCGGCCGGCGGCGAGACGCCGGTCAAGCCCGAGGACCGCGCCGACGCGGCCGAGCGCGGCCGATCCACCGCCAAGCACGGGGCCGCCCGCCAGGGCGACGCGGACGTGCTCGACTCGCCGGCCGAGCGCGTCGTCGCGGGTGAGCCCGCCGCCGGCGAGCAGGGCCACCAAGAAACGCCGGCCCGCGACGCGGTTCCGCAGCAGCCCGAGGCCTCCGGCGCCAGCGAGGGCGAAGTGGCGGCTGAGACCGAGGAGGCCCGCATCGCCGGCGCGCTCGCAGCCCTGCCGAAGGATGCGAGCCCCGAGCAGAAGGCCGACGCCGTGGGCAAGCGCCCGCCCGGTCTGGAGGCCGCCCGTGCCGGGAAGCCGGACGAGCTGACGCGCATCAAGGGCATCGGCCCGGGCAACAGCCAGCGCCTGAACGGGCTCGGCATCTACCATTTCGACCAGATCGCCGCCTGGTCCCGCGACGAGATCGCCTGGGTCGGCACCTACCTCGCGTTCCCGGGTCGCATCGACCGGGAGAACTGGGTGGGGCAGGCCAAGGCCCTGTCGGCGCCGGCTCAGTGAGGACCTGACATGCTGTCGGATCAGGATCGCATCTTCACCAATCTCTACGGCCTGCACTCGCCGGGCCTGGACGCCGCCAAGAAGCGCGGCGCCTGGGACGGGACCAAGTTCCTGCTGGAGCAGGGCCGCGACTGGATCATCGAGGAGATGAAGGCCTCAGGCCTGCGCGGCCGCGGCGGCGCGGGCTTCCCCACCGGCCTCAAGTGGTCGTTCATGCCCAAGAAGTCCGACGGGCGCCCGCACTACCTCGTGGTCAACGCCGACGAGTCGGAGCCGGGCACCTGCAAGGACCGGGAGATCATGCGGCACGACCCGCATCTCCTGATCGAGGGCTGCATGCTGGCCTGCTTCGCGATGAACGCGCATGCCTGCTACATCTACATCCGCGGCGAGTACGTCGCCGAGAAGCACGCGCTCCAAAAGGCCGTGGACGAGGCCTACGCGGCCCGGCTCGTCGGCCAGTCGAACGTCCACGACTACCCGTTCGACATCTACGTCCACCACGGCGCGGGCGCCTATATCTGCGGCGAGGAGACGGCGCTCATCGAGAGCCTCGAGGGCAAGAAGGGGATGCCGCGGCTGAAGCCGCCCTTCCCGGCCAATATGGGCCTCTACGGCTGCCCCACGACCGTGAACAACGTCGAGTCGATCGCGGTCGCCGGCACGATCCTGCGCCGGGGCGGCGCGTGGTTCGCCGGGCTCGGCGGCAAGAACAACACCGGCACCAAGCTCTTCTGCGTCTCCGGGCACGTCAACAAGCCGTGCAACGTCGAGGAGGAGCTGGGCATCACCTTCCGCGAGCTCATCGACCGCCATTGCGGCGGCATGCGCGGCGGCTGGGACAATCTGCTGTGCTCGATCCCGGGCGGCTCGTCGGTGCCGCTGGTGCCGGCCGAGCAGATCATCGACGCCAAGATGGACTTCGACACCCTGCGCAACCTGGGCTCCGGCCTCGGCACCGCGGCGGTGATCGTGCTCGACAAGTCCACCGACATCGTCGCGGCGATCACCCGGATCTCGTACTTCTACAAGCACGAATCCTGCGGCCAGTGCACGCCCTGCCGCGAGGGCACCGGCTGGATGTGGCGGGTGATGCAGCGCATGACCGAGGGCCGCGCCCAGAAGCGCGAGATCGACATGCTGTTCGAGGTCACCAAGCAGATCGAGGGTCACACGATCTGCGCGCTGGGCGACGCGGCGGCCTGGCCGATCCAGGGCCTGATCAAGCACTTCCGGCCGGAGATCGAGAAGCGCATCGACCGCTACACCGCCAACCCGCACAGCGAGCCTGTGCCGATGGCCGCGGAGTGATCCGATGACGAGCCAGCCTGACAACCTGATGCTCGTGTACCTGCGGCGGATCGACGAGAAGGTCGATCGCCTCAGCGATGATGTCCGAGAACTGAAAGGCCGCATGGCTGCGGTCGAAGAGAATCTGGCTGGCGTCCACCGGCGGATCGACAGGGTCGAGCTTCGCATCGAGCGGATCGAGCGACGCCTCGATCTCGCCGACGCCCCGCACTGAGATTGCACCGATGACAAAAATCCTCGTCGACGGCACCGAGGTCGACGTCCCCGCCGATTACACGCTGCTCCAGGCCTGCGAGGCCGCGGGGGCCGAGATCCCGCGCTTCTGCTTCCACGAGCGCCTGTCGATCGCCGGCAATTGCCGCATGTGCCTCGTCGAGCTGAAGGGCGCGCCGAAGCCGGTGGCCTCCTGCGCCTACGCGGTGAAGGATTGCCGCCCCGGCCCGAACGGCGAGCCGCCGGAGGTGCTGACGCGCTCGCAGGGCACCAAGAAGGCCCGCGAGGGGGTGATGGAGTTCCTCCTCATCAACCACCCACTCGACTGCCCGATCTGCGACCAGGGCGGCCATTGCGACCTGCAGGACCAGGCCATGGCCTACGGGGTCGACTCGACCCGCTACCAGGAGAACAAGCGCGCCGTCGAGGAGAAGCATATCGGCCCGCTGGTGCGGACCGCGATGAACCGCTGCATCCACTGCACCCGCTGCGTACGCTTCCTCGCCGAGGTGGCGGGCGTGCCGGACCTCGGCGCCATCGGGCGCGGCGAGGACATGGAGATCACCAGCTACCTCGAGCAGTCGATGGCCTCGGAGCTCCAGGGCAACGTCGCCGACCTCTGCCCGGTGGGCGCCCTCGTGCACCGGCCGCAGAGCTACAACGTCCGCCCCTGGGAGCTGAACAAGACCGAGTCGGTCGATGTGATGGACGCGGTCGGCTCCTCGATCCGCATCGACACACGCGGCCGCGAGGTCATGCAGATCGAGCCGCGGATCAACGAGGAGATCAACGAGGAGTGGATCTCCGACAAGACCCGCTATCACATCGACGGGCTGCGGATGCAGCGCCTCGACCGGCCCTACCTGCGCGAGAACGGCCGGCTGCGTCCCGCTTCCTGGGGTGAGGCGTTCCAGGCCATCGCCGCCAAGGTGAAGGGCGCGGATCCGAAGCGGATCGGCGCGGTTGTCGGCGACCTCGCGGGCGTCGAGGAGATCTTCGCGCTCCGCGAGCTGATCAAGAGCCTCGGCTCGCCGAACCTCGATTGCCGCCAGACCGATGGCGGCCTCGACCCGGCGCTGGGCCGCGCCTCGTACATCTTCAACCCGACCATCCCGGGCATCGAGGCGGCGGACGCGATCCTGATCGTCGGCGCCAACCCGCGCACCGAGGCCTCGCTGCTGAACGTCCGCATCCGCAAGCGCTGGCGCATGGCGCCGCTGGCGGTGGGCGTGATCGGTGAGCCGGTCGACCTGACCTATCCGAGCCACTACATCGGCGCCGGCCCCGACTCGCTGGCGGCGCTCGCCCGCGGCGAGCACAGCTTCTTCGAGATCCTCAAGGAGGCAAAGGCGCCGCTCGTGATCGTCGGCGCCAACGCCGCGCCGGGCGTGCTGGCGGCCGCCGCCTCCCTCGCGAAGGAGATCGGCGCAGTCTCGGCCGAGGCGAACGGCTTCGGCGTGCTGCACACGGCGGCCGCCCGGGTCGGCGCGCTGGATCTCGGCTTCGTGCCGGGGGAGGGCGGCCTGACCTTCGCGCAGATGCTGGAGCCGGGGGCGCTCGACGTCCTGTTCAACCTCGGCGCCGACGAGCGCGACGTCGCCCCGGGCGCCTTCGTGGTCTACCAGGGCAGCCACGGCGACCGCGGCGCCTCCCGCGCCGACGTGATCCTGCCGGGGGCCGCCTACAGCGAGAAGTCGGCGACCTGGGTGAACACGGAAGGCCGGGTCCAGATGGGCAACCGCGCCGCCTTCCCGCCGGGCGATGCGCGCGAGGATTGGGCGATCCTGCGCGCCCTCTCGGACGTGCTGGGCCACCGCCTGCCCTTCGACTCGCTCACGGCGCTGCGCCGGGCGCTCTACGCCGCCCACCCGCATCTCGCGGCGGTCGGCGCCGTCGAGCCCGGCACCGTGACCGAGGCGGTCGATCGTCTTGCCGGCCTCGGCGGCTCCGCGACCGGGCCGGCCTTCGCGTCGCCCGTGACCGACTTCTACCTCACCAACCCGATCGCCCGCGCCTCGCGCATCCTCGCGGAGTGCTCGCGCCTCGCCCGGGAGCGCGCCGCCGAGGCGCGGCCCCTCGCGGCGGCCGAGTAGGAGCTCAAGACCGATGACGTCGCTCGAAATCCTCGGGACCGTGCTCCTGATCGTGCTGAAGAGCTTCGTGCTGCTCTCCGCGCTCCTCGTGTTCATCGCCTACGCGCTGCTCGCCGACCGGAAGATCTGGGCGGCCGTGCAGCTCCGGCGCGGCCCGAACGTGGTCGGGCCGTTCGGCCTGTTCCAGTCCTTCGCCGATCTGATCAAGTTCGTGATCAAGGAGCCGGTGATCCCGGCGGGCGCCAACAAGGCGATCTACCTGCTGGCGCCGCTGGTCTTCGCGATGCTCGCCCTGTCGAGCTGGGCGGTGATCCCGCTCGCCGACGGCTGGGCGATCGCCGACATCAACGTCGGCATCACCTACATCTTCGCGATCTCGTCGCTCGGCGTGTACGGCGTCATCATGGGCGGCTGGGCGTCGAACTCGAAATACGCGTTCCTCGGCGCGCTCCGCTCGGCGGCCCAGATGATCTCCTACGAGGTGTCGCTGGGCTTCGTGATCATCTGCGTCCTGCTCTGCGCCGGATCGCTCAACCTCTCGCGCATCGTGATGGCGCAGGACACCAGCCTCGGCCTCTTCGGCTGGTACTGGCTGTGGCTGTTCCCGATGTTCGTGGTGTTCTTCGTCTCGGCGCTCGCCGAGACCAACCGCCCGCCCTTCGACCTGCCGGAGGCCGAGTCGGAGCTCGTGGCCGGCTACATGGTCGAGTATTCCTCGACGCCGTACCTGCTGTTCATGCTCGGCGAGTACGTCGCCATCATGAGCATGTGCGCGCTGGGGACCATCCTGTTCATGGGCGGCTGGCTGTCCCCGATCCCGTTCGCGCCCTTCACCTGGGTGCCGGGCGTGATCTGGTTCACCCTGAAGGCCAGCTTCCTGTTCTTCCTGTTCGCCATGGTGAAGTCGATCGTGCCGCGCTACCGCTACGATCAGCTCATGCGCCTCGGCTGGAAGGTGTTTCTGCCCATTTCGCTCGTCTCGGTGGTGGTGGTGGCCTTCGTGTTGAAGCTCACCGGCCTGGCCCCGGGCGCCTGACGCATGAAACCGGAGATCGCGGCATGAAGCTCGATCAGATTGCGAAAAGCCTTCTTCTGAAGGAGTTCGTGTCGGGGATGATCCTCGGCATGCGCTACTTCTTCAAGCCGAAGGCCACGATCAACTATCCCTTCGAGATGGGCCATCGCGGGCCGCGCTTCCGAGGCGAGCATGCGCTGCGCCGCTATCCCAACGGCGAGGAGCGCTGCATCGCCTGCAAGCTCTGCGAGGCGATCTGCCCGGCCCAGGCGATCACCATCGAGGCCGGTCCGCGCCGCAACGACGGCACACGCCGCACGACCCGGTACGACATCGACATGGTGAAGTGCATCTATTGCGGCATGTGCCAGGAGGCCTGCCCGGTGGACGCGATCGTCGAGGGGCCGAACTTCGAGTTCTCGGTCGAGACCCGGGAGGAGCTGCTCTACGACAAGCAGAAGCTCCTACTGAACGGCGACCGCTGGGAGCGCGAGATCGCCCGCAACATCGCGATGGACGCGCCTTACCGCTAAGGCATCATCCCGAAAGACGGTCACCGGCTTTCGGAAGAAGATGATGCAAAAACAAGGCCCTAGAGCATCGAACCGGTTCCGGTTTCCGATGCGATGCTCTAGAGCCATGCCGGGGGCGCTGTTGTGCCCCCGCCGACCGGGTTCTATAGACGGGCCGCCCGCTGCGGACCGTCTCCACGCACGGCAGAAGGGGCCGCTCCGGCGGCCGATCCCGACCAGCGCATGACCGCAGCAGCCGCCTTCTTCTATCTGTTCGCGAGCATCACGGTCGCGTCGGGCTTCATGGTGATCGCCTCGCGCAATCCCGTCGCCTCGGTGCTGTTCCTGATCCTCGCCTTCGTGAACGCCGCCGGACTGTTCGTCCTGATGGGCGCCGAGTTCCTGGCGATGATCCTGGTCGTAGTCTACGTGGGCGCCGTGGCGGTCTTGTTCCTGTTCGTGGTGATGATGCTCGACGTCGATTTCGCCGAGCTGCGCCAGGGCTTCCAGCAGTATCTCCCAATTGGCGCCCTCATCGGCGCGATCTTCCTGGTCGAGATCTTGCTGGTCGTCGGCTCGTGGAGCATCGATCCGGGCCTCGTCCAGGCACCGCTCGGCAACGTCGCGGCCGCCGAGAACCTCACCAACGCCCAGGCTCTGGGGCGGGTGATCTACACGGACTACGCCTACTTCTTCCAGCTCGCCGGCCTGATCCTGCTGGTCGCCATGATCGGCGCGATCGTGCTGACGCTGCGCGACCGGCCGGGCGTCAAGCGCCAGAACATCGCGGTCCAGAACGCCCGCACCCAGGCCATGGCGGTGGAGACCCGCAAGGTCCCGTCGCGCCAGGGTGTCGAGGTCTGATGCCCGCCGGAGGTTTCGAACGATGATCGGCCTGAGCCACTATCTCACCGTCGCGGCGATCCTGTTCACGCTCGGCGTGCTCGGCATCTTCATCAACCGCAAGAACATCATCGTCATCCTGATGTCGATCGAGCTGATCCTGCTCTCGGTCAACATCAACCTTGTCGCCTTCTCGACACAGCTCAACGACATCACCGGACAGGTCTTCGCTCTGTTCGTGCTGACCGTCGCGGCCGCCGAGTCGGCGATCGGCCTCGCCATCCTGGTGGTGTTCTTCCGCAACCGCGGCTCCATCGCGGTGGAAGACGTGAGCATGATGAAGGGCTAGGGCCTCCTTCCCCGCACGCCCCGATTCACATCCGGACGCCGCCGCATAGCGGCCGGCCCGGAGGACGGACTGCAAGAGAGCGATGTATCACGCGATCGTCTTCTTCCCGCTCATCGGCTTCCTGATCGCCGGCCTGTTCGGCCGGTACATCGGGGCGCGGGCCTGCGAGTACATCACCACGGCGTTCCTCGCCTTCACGGCGCTGATCGCCTGGGGCGTGTTCCTCGACGGCGGCCACGCCGAGCGGGTGCAGGTGGCCTCCTGGTTCTCGGCCGGCGACCTGCAGGTCGACTGGGCCTTCAAGGTCGATACCCTGACGCGGGTCATGCTGGTGGTGGTGACCACGGTCTCGACCCTCGTGCACCTCTACTCCGTAGGCTACATGGAGGAGGATCCGCACCGGCCGCGCTTCTTCGCCTACCTGTCGCTGTTCACCTTCGCCATGCTGATGCTGGTGACGGCCGACAACCTCGTGCAGATGTTCTTCGGCTGGGAGGGCGTGGGCCTCGCCTCCTACCTGCTGATCGGCTTCTGGTACGAGAAGCCCTCGGCCAACGCCGCCGCCATGAAGGCGTTCATCGTCAACCGCGTCGGCGATTTCGGCTTCTCCCTCGGCATCTTCCTGGTCTTCGTGCTGACCGGCTCGGTGGCGTTCGACGCGATCTTCGGCAAGGTCGACGCGATCAAGACGCTCTCGTTCCACTTCCTCGGCTACGACTGGAACGCCCTGACGCTCGCCTGCCTGCTGCTGTTCATGGGCGCCATGGGCAAGTCGGCGCAGTTCCTGCTGCACACCTGGCTGCCGGACGCCATGGAGGGCCCGACCCCGGTCTCGGCGCTGATCCACGCCGCCACCATGGTGACCGCCGGCGTGTTCATGGTCGCGCGCCTGTCGCCGCTGTTCGAGGAGGCGCCGAACGCGCTCGTCGTCGTGACGGTGATCGGCGGCATCACGGCGTTCTTCGCCGCCACGGTCGGCCTCGTGCAGAACGACATCAAGCGGGTGATCGCCTACTCGACCTGCTCGCAGCTCGGCTACATGTTCGTGGCGCTCGGCGTCGGCGCCTACTCGGCCGGCGTGTTCCACCTGTTCACCCACGCCTTCTTCAAGGCGCTGCTGTTCCTCGGAGCCGGCTCGGTCATCCACGCGATGCACCACGAGCAGGACATGCGGAACATGGGCGGCCTGCGCCGCTACATCCCCTACACCAGCGCCATGATGGCGATCGGCTCCCTGGCGCTGATCGGCTTCCCCTACACGGCCGGCTACTACTCGAAGGACGCGATCATCGAGGCGGCCTATGCGTCGACCCGGCCCGGGCACACCCTCGCCTTCCTGTGCGTGGTCGTGGCGGCGTTCTTCACCTCGTTCTACTCCTGGCGCCTGTTCTTCATGACCTTCGAGGGTCCGGCCCGTTGGGGCGCCCACGCGGCCCATGACCACCATCATGACGCCCCCGCGGTGGCCCACTCGACCATGGCGCACGAGGCCGACGGTGCGCCCGGCCACACCGAGGGCGTCGCCCACGACGACAAGGGCCATGACATCGAGCCGGCCCACAAGAGCGACCTCGTGGCCGACGACCATCACGGCCACCACGGCGACCACACGCCCCACGAGAGCCCGCTGGTGATGACGATCCCGCTGGCGATCCTCGCCTTCGGCGCGCTGTTCGCTGGGATCATCTTCCACAACCGCTTCATCGGCGAGGGGATGGACGCGTTCTGGGGCCACGCCCTGGCGCACGGGCCGAACAACCACATCATGCACGAGATCCACGAGGTCCCGGCGCTGGTCTCCTACTCGCCGCTGATCATGCTGATCCTCGGCTTCGTCCTCGCCTACTGGATGTATATCCGCCGGCCGGAGCTGCCTGGCGAACTCGCCGCGCAGCAGCCGTCGCTGTACCGGTTCCTGCTCAACAAGTGGTACTTCGACGAGATCTACGACCGGATCTTCGTCCGCCCGGCCAAGGATTTCGGCCTGTTCCTCTGGAAGCAGGGCGACGGCCGGATCATCGACGGCCTCGGGCCGAACGGGATCGCGGCCCGCGTCGTCGACGTGACCCGCGGTGTCGTCCGCCTCCAGACCGGCTACGTCTACCACTACGCCTTCGTCATGCTCATCGGCGTCGCCGGCCTGATCAGCTGGTACCTGATGTCCGGTCTGCCCAAGGGTGCTCACTGACATGCTCGGCCTCGGCATCCTCTCCGGCCTGCTGATCGTGCCGCTCTGCGGCGCGGCCTTCATCCTGACGCTGAACGGCGATGAGGAATCGGTCGCGCGCAACAGCCGCTGGGCCGCGCTTGCCACCACGATCGTCACCTTCCTCCTCTCCCTGGTGGCCTGGAGCCGCTACGACGCCGCCTCGTCGAGCTTCCAGCTGGTCGAGAGCCACGCGTGGCTCACCGAGACGATCCGGTTCAAGCTCGGCGTCGACGGCTTCTCGATGCCGCTGATCCTGCTGACCACCTTCCTGATGCCGTTCTGCATCGGCGCCTCGTGGCACTCGATCCACTTCCGGGTGAAGGAGTACTTCGTCGCCTTCCTCGTCCTCGAGACGACGATGATCGGCGTGTTCGCCTCCCTCGACCTGCTGCTGTTCTACCTGTTCTTCGAGGCCGGCCTGATCCCGATGTTCCTGATCATCGGCATCTGGGGCGGCCAGCGCCGGATCTACGCGAGCTTCAAGTTCTTCCTCTATACCCTGCTCGGCTCGGTGCTGATGCTGCTCGCCGTCATGGCGATGTACTGGCAGGCCGGCACCACCGACATCCCGACCCTTCTGCAGACCCGCTTCCCGGCGCAGATGCAGACCTGGCTGTGGCTCGCCTTCTTCGCCTCTTTCGCGGTGAAGATGCCGATGTGGCCGGTTCATACCTGGCTGCCCGACGCCCACGTGGAGGCGCCGACCGCCGGGTCGGTGATCCTGGCGGGCATCCTCCTGAAGATGGGCGGCTACGGCTTCATCCGAATCTCGCTGCCGATGCTGCCGGTTGCGAGCCAGGAGTTCGCGCCCCTCGTCTTCGCCCTCTCGGTGATCGCCATCATCTTCACATCGCTCACTGCGATGATGCAGACCGACATCAAGAAGCTGATCGCCTACTCGTCGGTCGCCCATATGGGCTTCGTGACGCTGGGCCTGTTCACCCTGAACGAGCAGGGCATCCAGGGCGCGCTGTTCCTGATGATTTCCCACGGCATCGTGTCGGGGGCGCTCTTCCTCTGCGTCGGCGTGGTCTACGACCGGATGCACACCCGCGAGATCGCCGCCTATGGCGGCCTCGTGAAGCGGATGCCGCTCTACGCCGTGGCGATGCTGATCTTCACCATGGCCAATGTCGGCCTGCCGGGCACGTCCGGCTTCGTCGGCGAATTCCTGGCGATGCTCGGCGCCTTCAAGGCGAACCCGAACGTCGCCTTCTTCTCGACCTTCGGCATCATCCTGTCGGCGGCCTACGCCCTGTGGCTCTACGCGCGGGTGATCTACGGCAAGCTGGAGAAACCGAATCTCCAGGGCATCCTCGACCTCGATCTCCGGGAGAAGATCATCCTGGCGCCGCTGGTGGCCCTGACGATCTATTACGGCGTGCACCCGTCCCCCGTGCTCGACGTGTTCGCGCCCTCGACCGACGCGCTGATGACCAGCATGAAGGCCGCCCTGTCCAACACCCAGACCGCGGCCGCCGCGCTGCCGGTCGCGCGCTGAGACGGAAGACATGCCCACCGTCCACTCCGTCCTGCCCTCGCTGGCACCGCTCCTGCCCGAGCTGATCCTCGGGATCGGCGTCATGGTCCTGATCCTCTACGGTGCGTGGCGCGGTGACCGCTCGACCGAGACCGTGAGCATCGGCGCCCTGATCCTGCTCCTCGTCGCCCTCTCGGTGGTGATCTCCCAGCCGGTCCACGGACGGGTCACGACCCTGTCTGGCGCGTTCGTGTCGGATTCCTTCTCGAAGGTGATGAAGTCGCTGGTGCTGCTCGGCTCCTCGGCGACGATCCTGCTGGCGCACGACTTCTTCAAGCGCGAGCGGATCGACCGGTTCGAGTTCCCGGTGCTGATCCTGCTCTGCACCATCGGCATGATGGTGATGGTCTCGGCCAACGACCTGATCGCGCTCTATCTCGGGCTGGAGCTGCAGTCGCTCGCCGCCTACGTGATCGCGGCGTTCCACCGGGACGACGTGAAGTCCACCGAGGCCGGCCTGAAATACTTCGTTCTCGGCGCTCTCTCGTCGGGCATGCTGCTCTACGGCGCCTCGCTGGTCTACGGCTTCACCGGCACGGTCTCATTCCCCGGGATCGTCTCGGCGCTGAACGAGAATGCGGGCCTCGGCATCGTGCTCGGCATCGTGTTCCTGGCCGCGGGCGTGTGCTTCAAGATGTCGGCCGTGCCGTTCCACATGTGGACGCCCGACGTTTACGAGGGCTCGCCGACGCCGGTGACGGCCTTCTTCGCCACCGCGCCCAAGATGGCCGCCGTGGCGATGACCGTGCGGGTGTTCATCGGCGCGATGCCGGACGTGACGGCGATCTGGCAGCAGATCTTCATCTTCGTCGCGGTCGTGTCGATGGCGCTGGGCTCATTCGCGGCCATCGGCCAGAGCTCGATCAAGCGCCTCATGGCCTACTCGTCGATCGCCAATATCGGCTACGCGCTGATCGGCCTGGCCTGCGGCTCGGAGGAGGGGATCAGCGGGCTCGTCACCTACATGATCATCTACCTCGCCATGACGCTCGGCACCTTCGCGATCATCCTGTCGCTCCGGCGCCGGGACGTGATGTTCGAGTCGATCGAGGACCTTTCGGGCCTGTCGCGCACTCATCCCTGGCTGGCCTTCTGCCTCGCCGCGATGATGTTCTCGCTGGCCGGCATCCCGCCGCTCGCCGGGTTCTTCGCGAAGTTCTACGTCTTCGCCGCGGCCATCAAGGCGGGCCTCGTGACGCTGGCGGTGATCGGCGTGGTGACCAGCGTGGTCGGCGCCTACTACTACCTGCGGCTGGTCAAGATCATGTATTTCGACGAGCCGAAGGAGCCCTACGAGGCGATGGCTCCGGGTCTGCGCGTGGTTCTGGCCCTGTCGAGCGTGGTCGTGGTGCTGTTCTTTCTGCTGCCCGGCCCGCTGGTCGGCGCCGCCGGCCGGGCCGCGCGGTCGCTGTTCTAGGACGACCTTGAGCTACCGACTCGGACCGGGGGCGCGCGCCCAGGGTCATCGCCTGCACGTCCACGACACCCTCGGCTCCACCAACACGGAGGCCATGGCGCGGGCGCATGCGGGCGAGACCGGTCCCCTTTGGGTGGTCACCCACCGCCAGGAAGCGGGCCGTGGCCGGCGCGGCAACAGCTGGACCTCGCTGCCGGGCAACCTCGCGGCGAGCGTACTCTGGCCGGTGGCCGGCGTCCCACCCGAGCACCTCGCCGAGCTGGGCTTCGTGGCCGGCCTGGCGCTGATCGAGGCGCTGGAGGCGGCCTGCGGCACCCTGCCGGATACCGTTTCCGGCCTCGCCGCCCGATCTCTGAAGCTCAAATGGCCGAACGACGTGCTGCGCGACGGGGCCAAGCTCGCCGGCCTGCTCCTTGAGGCCGAGACGCTGCCGGGCGGCCGCCGCGCCGTCGTGGTCGGCTTCGGCGTGAACGTCGCGGCGGCTCCGGAGGGACTCGGCGCGACGAGCTTGGCCGCGACGGGTTACGCGGCCGGCGCCGAGGCGCTACTGGAACATCTCTCGGACCGGATGGCCGCGCGGGCGCGCGCCTGGGACCGGGGACGGAATTTCGCTGCCCTGCGCGCTGACTGGCTCGCGCGGGCCGCCGGTCTCGGATCGGAGATCGCGGTGCACAGCGGCGGACATAGCCTCAAGGGCGTGTTCGAGACGATCGACGAGGGGGGGCGGCTCGTGATCCTCGCCCCCGACGGGAACCGGCATACCGTGACGGCGGGCGAGGTGCATTTCGGATCGGCCGCGACGGCGGCCTGAAGTTGGACGACGACAGATGGTTAAGGGACAGGAGGAGCTGGTCTTCCTGCCGCTCGGCGGCGTGGGCGAGATCGGGATGAATGCGGCACTCTACGGCTTCGGGCCGGAGAAGGGCCGCAAGTGGATCATGGTCGATTGCGGGATGGGCTTCGCAAGCGAAGAGAAGATGCCGGGCGTCGATCTGATGTTTCCGGACCTCTCCTTCATCGAGGAGCGACGCAAGGACCTGTTGGGGATCTTCATCACCCACGCGCACGAGGACCATATCGGGGCGATCTCCGAGCTGTGGCCGCGGCTCAAGGTGCCGGTCTATGCGACGCGCTTCGCCAAGAACCTGTTGGAGACGCGCCGCCTCTCCGAGCCGGGCGCCCCGAAGGTCGAATTGCGCGAGGTGAAGCCCGGCCGGCGGGTGACCGTCGGACCGTTCGAACTCGAATACGTACCGGTCTCACACTCCATTCCGGAGTCGAACGCGATCGCGATCCGCACCGCGGCGGGCCTCGTGCTCCACACCGGAGACTGGAAGATCGACCCGACGCCGGTCGCCGGCTCGGTCACTTCGCCGGAGGCGTTTACGGCCTTGGGTGACGAGGGGATCCTCGCCATCGTCTGCGACTCGACCAACGTGGTGCGCGAGGGCTTCTCGCCTAGCGAAAAGACCGTGGCCGAGACCCTCAAGACGCTGATCGCCGACGCACCGCACCGGGTCGCGGTGACTACCTTCGCGTCGAACGTCGCCCGCATCCGCGCGGTCGCCGAGGCCGCGGCCGCCTGCGGGCGCGAGGTCATCGCGGTCGGCCGCGCCATGGATCGGGTGATCGATGTCGCCCGCGAATGCGGCTACCTTGACGGGCTGCCCGAGTTCCGCCGCGCGGATTCGTGGAAGTCGCTGCCGCGCGAGCGGGTCGTGGCCCTGCTCACCGGCTCGCAGGGCGAGCCGCGGGCGGCGCTCGCCCGGGTCTCCCGCCGCGACCACCCCGATATCAGCCTCGCCCCGGGCGACCAGGTGATCTTCTCCTCGCGCGCCATCCCCGGCAACGAGCGCGATGTCGGGTCGATCATCAACGATCTGATCGAGCAGGGCGTTGAAGTGATCACCGACCGCACCGAACTCGTCCACGTCTCCGGCCACCCGCGCCGGGACGAGATGGTCGAGATGTACCGGTGGACCCGCCCCGGCACGGCGATCCCGGTCCACGGCGAGGCGCTGCATCTCGACGAGCATGCCCGCTTCGCCAGGGCGCAGGGTGTCCAGAACGTCGTCAAGGCCCGCAACGGTAGCCTCATCCGCCTCAGCCCCGGTACGCCGGCGGTGATCGACAACGTGAAGGCCGGCCGCCTGTTCAAGGACGGCGACGTCCTGATCGACGAGAAGGACCGGGCGATTCCGGAGCGGCGCAAGCTCATGCAGGCCGGTCTCGTCTCGGTGGCCATCGCGATCGACGAGGACGGCGCCGTGCTGGGCGAGCCGGCGGTGGACATCATCGGCCTGCCGAACCGCGGCCGGTCGGGCGATCCGCTGATCGAGACGGTGGTCGACGCGGTCTCCCGGACCCTGTCGGGGATGTCGCGGGGCAAGCTCAAGGACTCGGAGAGCGTCGAGAAGACGGTCGACCGGGCCGTGCGCACCGCTGTCAACGAGGTCTGGGGCAAGAAGCCCGCCTGCCACGTGCAGGTTGTGGAAGTTTAAGGTACGAAACTGGCGCGACGTACCGAGGCAGATCCCACCCATTCCCCTCATCCTGAGACGCCCGCGAAGCGGGCCTCGAAGGATCCGTCCAGCCGGCTGCGCGGACCCCGGAATCCTCGTCGAGGACTCCGCTGCGCTCCGGCACCTCAGGATGAGGCCGGCGGATGGAGAGGGCGGCAAAGTGCCATCGGTGCGCGATACGGGGAGGAAACAACCATGATCGGCCGTCTCAATCACGTGGCCATCGCCGTGCAGGATCTCGACGCCGCCTGCGCGGTCTATCGCGACACGCTCGGCGCCACGATCACGCCGCCGCTGCCGCAGCCCGAGCACGGTGTCACGGTCGTGTTCGTCGAGTTGCCGAACAGCAAGATCGAGCTGATGGCGCCGCTGGGCGAGGGCTCGCCGATCGAGGCCTTCGTGGCGCGCAACCCGGGCGGCGGCATCCACCATGTCTGCTACGAGGTCGACGACATCCTGGCGGCCCGCGACAAGCTCAAGGCGCAGGGCGCGCGGGTGCTCGGCACGGGCGAGCCGCGGATCGGCGCCCATGGCAAGCCGGTCCTGTTCCTGCACCCGAAGGACTTCCTGGGCACCCTGGTCGAGTTGGAACAGGTGTGAGGGGATGATGAACGCGCTGGCCCGCTCGACGCCGGTGACGCTGGCCGTCATCACGATGCTGGTCGCCGCCTTCGTGGCGGCGGGGGTCGGCCTGTTCAAGCTCACGGTGGGCGGTGCGATCGCCCTGTACTTCGTGGTCTGGTGGACGTTGCTCTTCGCGGTCCTCCCCTTGCGCAACCAGCCGGAAACGCGGCCCAGCCACGTGGTACCCGGACAGGATCCGGGTGCGCCGGCGGCGCCGCGGTTGCGCGAGAAAGCCATCTGGACGACGCTGGTAGCGGGCGCCGCCTTCCTCATCGCCCTTGCCGTGTTCCCGCTCACCGGCCTGTAGCCCGGCTCAGAGCAGAGATCCCGAAGGCGTCACCGTCAGCGACTTTCCGGCCCGGGCGACCAGATGGGAGAAGGCGAGGGCGGCCGCCGAAGCCTGCGCGGCCGACGGGAAGGTCTGCTCGGACACGGCGATCGTCTCGCCGGTGTCGTTCAGCAGGATCCAGGACCAACTTCTGCCGTCCTGGCGGATCTCGAAATGCATGGCGGGCTCGCGCGATACGCTCTGCGACCGACCATGCGCCCGCAAAGAGCCCGGCGGGTTAGTGACTTGGCCCCGAAATGTCGAGAAGTGGACGAAGCGGCGGGTTCTCCGCGCTTTCACCGCTCTCCACAGCACGCGGCATCATCCAGCCGTGCGGGCCGCGTCTAAGAGACGCCACGCTTCCGGCGGAGATGGCAACACCCACGATGGGCAGAAATAAAAAAAGCAAGGCCCGAGGCCTTGCTTTTCAAGCTTCAATGGCTCGACCTTTGAATATCCCACGCATTGGCTGCGGGGCGGTCGCTTTTCCTCCCGAGACTCGGACCTTGCGCCACCTCTTCCGGGCGTCGCAAACATCGCCGGACGCTTATAGGAACAACATTTCGTGTTGTCACCGGGTCTACGAGAAAAATCTGCGCTTTCTTGCCGGCAAATGGGCAGACGGCTTTCTTCCTAGGCACTGGTCCCGCCGAGCCCGCCCGGCCGCCTCGGGTTCGCCGCGATTACGCCGCGCCGTGGTCGCGCAGTGCTTGTAATTTGCGTCTCCGGCGTGTTGTGTGCCGGCGCGCCGCGGCTCCTCCCGGCCGACCCACTTCCAAGACCCTGAAGACATGCGTCTCTCCCGCTATTTCATGCCGACCTTGCGCGAGACGCCCAAGGAAGCCGAGATCGTCTCGCACCGGCTGATGCTGCGTGCCGGCCTCGTGCGCCAGGAATCCGCCGGCATCTACGCCTGGCTGCCGCTCGGCCTGCGGGTGCTGGAGCGCGTCTGCGCGGTGATCCGCCGGGAGCAGGACCGCTCCGGCGCCATCGAGATCCTGATGCCGACGGTGCAATCGGCGGAGCTGTGGCGGGAATCCGGCCGCTATGACGCCTACGGCAAGGAGATGCTGCGCCTGAAGGACCGGCACGAGCGCGAGATGCTCTACGGCCCCACCGCCGAGGAGATGGTCACCGAGATCTTCCGGGCGAGCGTGCGCTCCTACAAGGACCTGCCCAAGAACCTCTACCAGATCTCGTGGAAGTTCCGCGACGAGGTGCGGCCGCGCTTCGGTACGATGCGCTCCCGCGAGTTCCTGATGAAGGACGCCTACTCGTTCGACTTCGACCAGGCCGGGGCGCGCCACGCCTACAACCGGATGTTCGTGGCGTATCTGCGCACCTTCGCGGGGCTGGGCCTCAAGGCGATCCCGATGCGCGCCGATACCGGCCCGATCGGCGGCGACCTGTCCCACGAGTTCATCATCCTGGCCAAGACGGGTGAGAGCGAGGTCTTCTGCGACAAGGCCTATCTCGATTTCGACATCCCGCCCGAGACCGTCGATTTCGACGATGTCGCCGGCCTTCAGGGCATCGTCGACGCCTGGACCTCGCACTACGCGGCCACCGAGGAGATGCACGAGCCGGAGGCCTTCGCGGAGGTGCCGGAGGAGAGCCGCCTCGCGGCCCGCGGCATCGAGGTCGGGCACATCTTCTACTTCGGCACCAAGTATTCCGAGCCGATGGGCGCCAAGGTTGCCGGGCCGGACGGGATCGAGCGGCCGGTCCATATGGGCTCCTACGGCATCGGCCCGAGCCGGCTGGTGGCGGCGATCATCGAGGCCAGTCACGACGAGGCCGGCATCATCTGGCCGGATTCGGTGGCGCCGTTCGACGTGGCGCTGATCAACCTCAAGGTCGGGGATACCGTCACCGACGCCGCCTGCGCGCAGATCCAGTCGGATCTCGAGACCGCCGGCCTGTCGGTGCTCTACGACGACCGCGACGAGCGCCCCGGCGCCAAGTTCGCCACCGCTGACCTGATCGGCCTGCCCTGGCAGGTGATCGTCGGGCCGAAGGGCCTGGCGGAGGGCAAGGTCGAGCTGAAGCGGCGCGCCGGGGGCGAGCGCGAGAGCCTCGCGACCGTCGACCTGCTGGCGCGCATCCGGCGCGTCTGAGGCGTGCCGATGGCGGCATCAGCGGCGCTGGACCGGGCCAGGACCTTCGCGGCCTCGTTCCGCCAGGGCACCGCACCCTTCGCACCGTTCGAGTGGATCCTCGCCGGCCGCTACCTGCGCGCGCGCCGCCGGGGCGGCGGCGTCTCGGTGGTGGCGTTCTTCTCGGTGCTCGGCATCGCGCTGGGCGTCGCCACGCTGATCATCGTGCTCTCGGTGATGAACGGCTTCCGGGCGGAGCTGCTGTCGAAGATCGTCGGCATCAACGGCCACCTGTTCGCGACGCCGATCGACCGGCCGCTCAACGACTGGACCGATCTCTCGGAGCGCCTGTCGAAGGTGGCGGGCGTGCGTGCGGCGGTGCCGCTGGTGGAGGGTCAGGCCTTCGCCTCGTCGCAATATGGCGGCTCGGGCGTGATCATCCGCGGCGTGCGCGCCGCCGACCTCGACGCGCTGGCGGCCGTCTCGTCATCGATCCGCGGCGGCACCCTGGAGGGTTTCGACGACGGCACCGGCGTGCTGATCGGCCGGCGGCTGGCCGACACCCTCGGCCTGCAGGCCGGAGACACGATCACGCTGGTGACGCCCAAGGGCTCGTCGACGCCCTTCGGGACCGCGCCGCGGACCAAGAGCTATACGGTCAAGGCGGTGTTCGAGGTCGGGATGACCGAGTTCGACCAGACCTTCGTGTTCATGCCGCTGACCGAGGCGCAGGCCTTCTTCAACAAGGACGGCGACGTCAGCATGATCGAGATCTACGTCGACGATCCCGATCATGTCGGCGAGATGCGCGAGCCCCTGGAGATGGCGGCCGAGCGCCCGATCCTGCTCACCGATTGGCGCCAGCGCAACCGGACCTTCTTCGGGGCGCTGGAGGTCGAGCGGAACGTGATGTTCCTGATCCTCAGCCTGATCGTCGTGGTGGCGACGCTCAACATCGTCTCCGGACTGATCCTGCTGGTGCGCGACAAGTCGAGCGATATCGCGATCCTGCGCACCATGGGGGCGACGCCGGGCACGATCATGCGGGTGTTCCTGATCAACGGCGCGCTGATCGGCGTCGTCGGGACGCTCAGCGGACTGGGGCTCGGCATCCTGATCACGCTCAATATCAAGCCGATCCAGCACGTGCTGTTTCCCGGCGCCTGGGACCCGACCGTTCGGTTCCTCGCCGAGATCCCGGCCCAGATGAACCCGAAGGAGATCACCGCCGTGGTGGTCACCTCCCTGCTGCTGTCGCTCGCGGCGACGCTGTATCCCTCCTGGCGCGCCGCCCGGCTCGATCCGGTGCAGGCCCTCCGCTACGGCTGACGGGCCGCATCCGATGAGCGAGTCGAGCCAGACAACCGGCGACCAGCCGGTCCCGGCCCTGTTCTTTTCCCGCGTCGAGCGGCGCTATCCCCAGGCCGAGGGCGCCCTGGAGATCCTGCGCGGGGCCGACCTCGCGATCTGGCCGGGGGAGCTGGTCGCGCTGGTGGCGCCGTCGGGCGCCGGCAAGTCGACGCTGCTGCATCTCGCCGGGCTTCTGGAGCGACCGGACGGGGGCGAGATCTATATCGGCGGCCACCCCACCGCGGCGATGGCCGATGCCGAGCGCACCCGCCTGCGGCGCGAGGAGATGGGCTTCGTCTACCAGTTCCACCATCTCCTGCCGGAATTCTCGGCCCTGGAGAACGTGGTGATGCCGCAGCTCATCCGCGGCCTGAAGCGTCCGGAGGCGAAGGCCCGCGCCACGGAACTGCTGAGCTTCCTCGGCCTCAAGGAGCGGCTCCCGCATCGGCCGGCCGAGCTGTCGGGGGGCGAGCAGCAGCGCGTCGCCATCGCCCGGGCGGTGGCCAACGGCCCGCGCCTCCTTCTGGCCGACGAGCCCACCGGCAATCTCGACCCGGGGACGGCGGGCCACGTCTTCTCGGTGCTGATGTCGCTGGTCCGCGCCTCGGGCCTCGCCGCTCTGGTCGCGACCCACAACCTCGAGCTGGCCGCCCGCATGGATCGGCGCGTGACCATCCGCGACGGACTGATCACGCAGCTCGACTGAGGCCGACGACACATCTGCACGGACCATCCCGTCGCCCAGCAGATCGGTGCTCGCGTCGCCGTGAGCGTTGACGCGGGCTCGGTCCGATACAGGGTCCGCATGATGGCTTCGGCACCGTCCTTGCGGGCAGAGCTTCCCAGCAACGCCACGCGCGGGCCGCACGCCGCCCGGTTGCCGGGCTTCGTGCGCCTGGACATCCCGGACGTCCGCCCCCGCGCGCCGCGCCGGCGGTTTACCGGCCCCACGCTCCTCATTCGCGATGTTCTCGGAACCCGCTCCCCGGGCTCAGCCCCCACCAATGCATGCGATTTTTAATCCATCGCGCCGCGTGCGGCGAGTCACGTCGCGAAAGACACGGGCTCCCTATCTTATGATTACGCAAGACAAAACAGAGCCGAACAACCGGCCTGTACTGCGCAATCTCTGGAGCCTCGCCATGAAGATCCGCATCGCTGCTGCCGTCACCGCTCTTGTCCTTGGCGCCGCTCCGATCTCGTCCGCTATGGCGGCGAACGGCGCTCGCTGGACAGGCTTCGCCCCCTACGAGGTCGAGACGACCGGATCCCTGAGTCTCGGGGTTCACGACAACCCCATCTACACGGGCTGCCCGATGAGTTCGGCCGCTGAAGGCAATGCGGATCAGCAGACGCGGCCTGTGAAGCAATACGGCCAGACCACCGGCGGCTACCGCTGCTGATCCGACGCGGGGACGGATGAAGCTCAAGGCTCTCTCCTACGTCATGATCGGCGCCTTCGTGAGCGGCCTGCTCATGACCCTCGTCGGCTCGGCCACAACTTTGTTGGGCCAGTAACGCGATGGCGCCGCCCCCTCGTGGGGCGCCGCCGCTGGGGCTTTCGCGTCCGGGTCCTGTACGGACCCGTCAGGGCGCGCCGGGCGATCCGGTCCCGCCCGCTTCGCTCGCATGGCCAGTAGGAGCGCTGGACGCCAGCGCCTCGACATAGTCGCAGGCGTCGATGATGGCGTCGGGGCTCGCCGCCATCTTGGCCCGGGCCGCCGCGCAGGCCTCGGCCACGGCGGGATCGGCGAGCAGCCGGCCCAGGACCCGGGCCGCCCGCGCGGGACGGAAGGCGCGACGGCTCAGGGTAGCGCCCAGATCGCGGTCCCTCAGCCGCTGCCCCTCGTCGAAATGGTCGAATGCGACGGGGACCACGAGCTGCGGGATGCCCGCGGCCAGCGCCTGCGCCACTGTGCCGACGCCGCCGTGATGGACCAGGGCCGCGCTGCGCGGCAGCAGAGCGCTCAGGGGTGCGTAGGGCAGGTGGATGATGTTGGCCGGCAGCGGCTTCGGAATCTGGCCGCCCTGAGGGGCGAGCAGGACGCCACGCCGCCCCATGCGCCGGCACAGCCGCACCGCGGTGTCGAAGAAGCCGCCCCCGTGGCGCATCGCCGAGCCATAGGTGAACACGATCGGCGGGTCGCCCGCATCGAGGAACACGTCCAGCTCGGGCGGCATGACCGCCACGTCGCCGAAGCGGTCGACCAACGGGAAGCCGAGCTGCAAAGCCTGACCCGGCCAATCGGCCTGCGGCGCCGCATACCAGTCGGGAAACATCAGGAGCATGCCGGTCGGGCTGTTCCACCAGTGCCGCAGCCGATAAACCGGATCGAGGCCGAGACGCGCGCGCAGGGCGTTGAGCGGGGGCAGCGTGAACGGACCGACCGCGGCCTTGTCGACACCGAGATTTACGTACGCCCGCAGGGATGCCGGCAGGAAGCGCGGCAGCGGCAGGCCCGGCAGGCGAGGCGGATCGTAGCGACTCTCGATCAGGAATGGCATCACGTGAAGCGTGGCGGTCGGCAGATCGTAGAGATCCTGCGCGAGCCGCGCCCCCCAACCCAGCGGCGAGGCCACCACGCGCAGGTCGACGCCCCGCGCCCGGGTCGCCCCGAGCCACAGACAAGCCGGCTCGGTGACCTGCAGGGCGTAATCGAACATCGGCCGGAAGCCCTGCTTCGGGTGCCAGAGATCCGGCTGGCGGATCACCGCCTCGTAATCCGCCACCGTACCGAGGGGCTGGAAGGCGAGGCCGGCCCGACGGGCCATCGCCTCGAACGGGGCCGGAGCCGCCAGGGAGACGCCGTGACCACGCTTCAGCAACTCGTGTCCCAGCGCGATGAACGGCAACACGTCGCCGTGTGTGCCGACGGCCACGAGGGCGACGTCGAACCGTTCGACCGTCCGGTGCGTGGAAATGGCTGGCTCCTTCGAACCCCCCAGCGGGTGACGAGCTCGTCCTGCGGGCGGGGGCATGCCAGCCCGCCGGATCCGCATCAAGACACTTTTTACCTTATCGAAAGAACGGAGCCCATCTGCGGCCCGATCACGCTTCCATTAGAACAAAACATGAACATACTAGGACCGGAACACGGGAGGCAGGTCGATGCTGAAACGGATGGTCCTGACCGGAATGGTCGAGTTCATGGCCTTTGGGCTGTTGTTCGCGGCGGTCGGCGCCTGGGCGATAGCCTTGGCACCGGTTCGTTAGCCGGATTTTTCCAAAGCCCACCCAGTTCCCATCGCGGACGGGTTTTGCACAGGCGATCGGCCCTGCGATGCCGATTGTCCACAGGGCCTGCGCGAAGTGGTGTTTCCCGGGCACGACCGGTGGATATCGTCTCGCGGTGACCCGGCACACGTCGACTTGGAGCCGGGGAGCGGGGATGCTGGCCGGCCCCGGAACAAGGTCGGCCATGCCACGCCAGCTCAAGGAGGTCGGATTCGTCCACCTCCATGTCCACTCGTCCTATTCCCTCCTCGAAGGGGCGCTGAAGGTCGGCTCGCTGATCAAGGCGGCAGTCGCCGACAGGCAGCCGGCGCTCGCCCTGACCGACACCAACAACCTGTTCGGCGCGCTCGAGTTCTCCGAGAAGGCGGCCGGGGAGGGCGTCCAGCCGATCGCCGGGGTGCAGCTCTCGGTGGCGTTCGAGGCTGCCGATCCGCACCAACGGCAGGCGCCGGCGAGCCACGGCATCGTGCTCCTCGCCCAGGACGAAACCGGCTACGCCAACCTGCTGCGGCTGGCGAGCCGCGCCTATTTCGATACGGCGCTCGGCGAGTCCCCCCGGCTCGACGCGGCTGCGCTCGCGGGATCCTCGGATGGGCTCATCGCGCTCACGGGCGGGATGGCGGGGCCCCTTGATACAGCGTTCCGGACCGGGCGGCCCGAACTGGCGCTCAGCCGCCTGAAGCGGCTCAAGGAGACCTTCGGCGAGGACCGGCTCTACGTCGAGATCCAGCGCCACGGCGTGCCGGAGGAGGGGCGGATCGAGACCGCGCTCCTCGATCTCGCGGGCCGGCACGGCCTCGGGATCGTCGCGACGAACGAGCCCTACTTCGCCAAGCCCGACGATTACGACGCGCATGATGCGCTGCTCGCGATCGCAGAGGGCCGCCTCGTCTCGGACGAGCGCCGCCGCCGTCTGACGCCGAGCCATGCCTTCAAGACCCGGGCCGAGATGGCCGAGCTGTTCCGCGACCTGCCGGATGCGCTCCAGGCCACGGTCGAGATCGCCATGCGCTGCGCCGTCCGGGCGCGGACACGCAAGCCGATCCTGCCGAATTTCGGTGCCGTTGCGGCGGGCGAGAAGCCCCCGATGGCGGACGCCCTGGCGGAGGTGGACGACACGGGCGTGCAGGCGGTCTCGGCCGACGAGCCGACGGAGTTGCGCCGGCAGGCCGAGGCCGGGCTGGACCTGCGCCTGAAGCAGCACGGCACGGCGCCGGGCTTCTCCGAGGAGGATTACCGCAAGCGCCTCGCCTTCGAGCTCGACGTCATCGTCAAGATGAAGTTCCCGGGCTACTTCCTGATCGTCTCGGACTTCATCAAGTGGGCCAAGGACCACGATATCCCGGTGGGTCCGGGCCGCGGCTCCGGCGCGGGCTCGCTGGTGGCGTGGTCGCTGCTGATCACCGACCTCGACCCGCTCCGTTTCGGCCTGCTGTTCGAGCGCTTCCTCAACCCCGAGCGCGTCTCGATGCCGGATTTCGACATCGACTTCTGCGTCGAGGGCCGCGAGCGGGTGATCCGGTACGTGCAGCAGCGCTACGGCGAGGGGCAGGTCGGGCAGATCATCACCTTCGGTACGCTGCTCGCTCGCGGCGTGCTGCGCGACGTCGGCCGCGTCCTGGAGATGCCCTACGGGCAGGTCGACAAGCTGACCAAGCTGGTGCCGCAGAACCCGGCCAACCCCGTGACGCTCGCCCAGGCGATCGAGGGCGAGCCCAAGCTCCAGCAGGCCATGGAGGAGGAGCCGATCGTCGGCCGGCTCATCGACATCGCCAAGAAGCTCGAAGGCCTGCACCGCCACGCCTCGACCCACGCGGCCGGCGTGGTGATCGGCGATAGGCCGCTGGAGGAGCTGGTCCCGCTCTACCGAGACCCGAAGACCGGCATGCGGGTGACCCAGTTCAACATGAAGTGGGTCGAGCAGGCGGGGCTGGTGAAGTTCGACTTCCTGGGCCTCAAGACCCTGACCATGCTGCGCTGCTGCACGGATCTCCTCAAGCAGCGCGGCATCCACATCGACCTCGCCTCGCTGCCGCTCGACGACCCGAACACCTACGGGCCCATGGGCCGGGGCGAGACGGTCGGCGTGTTCCAGGTGGAATCGGCCGGCATGCGCAAGGCGCTCTGCGAGATGCAGGCCGACCGGCTGGAGGACATCATCGCCCTGGTGGCGCTCTACCGGCCGGGCCCGATGGCCAACATCCCGGTCTATTGCGAGCGCAAGCTCGGCCGCGACGCCGGCAACGAGGCGTCCTGGTATCCGGATCCGAAGCTGGAGCCGATGCTGAAGGAGACCTTCGGCATCATCGTCTACCAGGAACAGGTGATGGAGATCGCGAAGGTCCTCGCCGGCTACTCGCTGGGCGAGGCCGACATGCTCCGGCGCGCCATGGGCAAGAAGATCCGCGCCGAGATGGACGCGCAGCGCGACCGGTTCCTGAAGGGCTGCACCGAGCGCGGCCTGACCAAGGCCAAGGCCAACGAGATCTTCGACCTGCTCGCCAAATTCGCCGATTACGGCTTCAACAAGAGCCACGCGGCGGCCTACGCGCTGCTGACCTACCAGACCGCCTACCTGAAGGCGAACTATCCGGTCGAGTTCCTGGCCGCCGCCATGACCCTCGACATCGACAACACCGACAAGCTCGCCGAATTCCGCCAGGACGCACAGCGCCTCAAGATCATCGTCGAGCCGCCGTCGATCAACACCTCCGGCGAGGTGTTCGAGGTGCGCGACGGCAAGATCTTCTACGCGCTCGCCGCCATCAAGGGCGTCGGCCGCGAGGCGGTGCGGGCGCTGGTGGAGGCCCGCGGCGACCGGCCGTTCAAGGACCTCGCCTGCCTCGCCCGCCGGCTGAACCCCCGGATGATCAACAAGCGCACCCTGGAGAGCCTCGTCCAGGCCGGGGCCCTCGACTGCATCGAGCCGGACCGGGCGCGCGCCTTCGCGGCGGTGGAGCCGATGATGAAGCTCGCCGCCAGCGCGGCGGAGGCCGCGTCCGCGGGCGTCACCGATATGTTCGGCGGCGTGGTGGCGGACGACGTGTCCTTGCGGATCCCGCCCCACGAGATCTGGCCCATGGCCGACACGCTGAAGCGCGAATACGCAGCGATCGGGTTCTTCATCTCGGGCCACCCGCTCGACGAGTACGGCGACCTGCTCGACAAGCTGCGGGTGCAGAGCTGGGCCGATTTCTGCCGCGCGGTGCGGGCCGGGACCTCGAGCGTCGGCCGGGTGGCGGCCTCGGTGCTCGACCGGGCGGAGCGGCGCACCAAGACCGGCAACAAGATGGGCATCGTCACCCTCTCGGACCGGACCGCGCATTTCGAAGCGATCATCTTCTCCGAGGGGCTTGCCCAGTACCGCGACATCCTCGAACCGGGCCGCCCCCTGGTGCTCCAGCTCCAGGCAAACCTGGAGGGCGAGGACGTGCGCGCCCGGATCCTCACCGCCGAGCCCCTCGATCAGGCGGTAGCCCGCCACCAGAAGGGCATCCGCATTCATCTCAGCGACCCGCGCGGTGTCGCCCCCGTGCAGCAGCGTCTGTCGATGCGGGGCGAGAGCGAGGTGTCGCTGATCCTCAAGCTCGACGGCGGCGGACGCGAGGTGGAGATCCGGCTGCCCGGCAAGTTCCAGGCGAGTCCGGCACTGGCCGGCCAGCTCCGGACCGTGCCGGGGGTGGTGCAGGTGGAGGTGAGCTGAGGGGCGGTGCAGAAGCCGATCCCACTCTGTGACCTGCACGAAGCAACCCGGGGCGGCGCCAAGTCGAGGAGCGTAGCGCTCCGGGATGGCGTCGCTCCGCGCGCAGGGACGATGGAAAGCCGGGGAGTCTGCGGCAGCCTGGCAGAGCGTTCTCCGCCGCGGTGGAGACCGGGTCGGTGGCGGATGCGCGCCCGAGCGGGTGCTGGAACCGAGCGGCTCCGACGCGAACACGCGCGGTTCCAGCACCCGGTGCAGGCCAGCACCGCAAGTCCGCCCCGCATCCCGCGCGCTCGCCGCGTGCGCAGCTGGGATCGGGGTGCGGATGTCTGACTGAGAACACTCTCAAGCCCGTCCGGTTGGACCTCTGCGCATCTTGCGACGAGGTTCCATGGACCAGCCACGCCCGAAGCCTGAGATCGACGTCCCGGACCAGCGGCCCAAGGGTGGGAGCCTGCTTCACGCGCTGAGCACCGGGGTGATCACCGGCGCCGCCGACGACGATCCCTCCGCCATCGGCACCTATGCCAGCGCCGGCGCCAAATTCGGCCTGCTGTTCCTCTGGATCGCCCCCGTCGTCCTGCCGATGATGGTGGTTGTCGTCTACGTCTCGGCCAAGCTCGGGCAGGTCTACGGCAAGGGCCTGTTCGCGGCGGTCCGCGACCGCTACCCGCGCGGGATCCTCTACCCGGTGGTGCTCGGCGCCTTCACCGGCAACGTGATCGAGGCGGCAGCCAATCTCGGCGGGATCGGCGCGGCCCTGAACCTGCTGGTGCCTGTGCCGATCCCCATCATCGTGGTCGCCGCCGCCGCAGCGATCCTGGGCTTTCAGATCTTCGGTTCCTACGCGCTCCTGCGCGACATCTTCCGCTGGCTGGCACTCGCCCTGTTCGCCTACGTGGCAGCCGCGATCCTGGCCAAGCCCGACCCCGTCGCGGTTCTGCGCAGCACGTTCGTGCCGCAGGTCCGCTTCGATGCCGAGTTCCTGTCGATGATCGTCGCCTGCATCGGCACTTCGCTCTCGGCCTACATCTATACGTGGCAGTCGAACCAGGAGGTCGAGGAGGAGATCGCGCAGGGGCGCCATACGGTGCGGCAGCGCAAAGGCGCGACCGACGCAGAACTGCGCAAAACCCGCCGGGACGTGGTGATCGGGATGCTGTTCTCGAATCTGATCCTCTACGCCATCCTCCTGTCCACCGGCGCAACGCTCCATCAGGCGGGGCAGACCGAGATCGAGAGCGCCGCCCAGGCCGCCGCCGCGCTGGAGCCGCTGGCGGGCCCGGGCGCGAAGTATCTCTTCGCGCTGGGCATCGTCGGGGTCGGCTTCCTGGCGGTGCCGGTGATGACGACGGGCGCGGCCTACGACCTCGTGCAGGGGATCGGCCGGGACGGCAGCCTCCACGCCCGACCGAGGGAAGCGAAGCTGTTCTACGGCACGATCGCGGCCGTGACGGTGGCGGCGGTGGGGCTGAACTTCCTCGGCTTCAACCCGATGCGGGCGCTGGTCTGGTCCGGCATCGTGCAGGGCTTCTCGGTGCCGCCGCTCCTGCTGCTGCTGATGCTCATGACCAACGACCCGGCCGTGATGGGCGGCCGCATCAACGGTTGGCTGACGAACCTCCTGGGCTGGGCCACTACGGCGGTGACGTTCCTGGCCACGGTCTGCTTGGTCGTAACGTGGTTCTGGTGAGGTGCTGATCGTCCGCACATCCCCTAGAACGGTGCCGCGAGGCAGCCGCCGAGCGCATTCTTCAACGCAGCCGCGTCGGCCTCCGTCACCGTGAACACCGCCGTCAGGGCCGGATCTCCGGAGCGCGGGCTCGCCTGCGTCCAAGTGAGCCTGGTGCCGGGCTGGGTGAGGGCTTGGGCGACCCCGCGCAGGGGATCCTCGCCGCGGCGTGCCCCGGTTACCGTCAGGGTGAAGCCCGCCTCCCGTCCGGTCGCCGCGCCCTGGACCGGCATGCGCACGGAGCGCACGCTGCCGGCGCTCGAAACCAGGATCCCGGTGAGGGGTGTCTCGCTGTCGGAGCCTGCAAGGCCGGCGAAGTCGAAGCGCGGCGCCAGTTCGGCGAAGCGCGGCACCGTCAGCGCCGCCGAGAGGCCCGAACCGGCCGGCTCGCAGGCGATGCGCAGGGTCGCCGGGCGCTGGTCCGTCCCCAGGTCGGCGGCGCCGGACAGGTCCGCGCCGCCTCCGGGCGCCCGGGCTGCGCCGGCCAGCAGCGGCGTCTGCCCAGTGAGGATATCGGAAAGCCTGTCTCCGCGGCTCAGGGGCCCCGCGAGGAAGCCCGCCGCCGCGATGACCACGACCGCCAGGGCCACGCCGATCCGGAGCCGCATTCCATCCTCCACCCGTGGCTGTCCAGGGCCGGCGGCATAGACGATCGCGGCCCCGCCGCAACCCTTCCTTCACCACGTCGGCAGGAAACGGGGTGCACCCGCACCGATGTGCATTGCAGCAACTTCGTAAAAACCGATCGATCCTATGCACGCTCGCTCAAGCTTGAGCGTCGCCATGCGCACGAAGATCCTGCTCGCCCTTACCCTTCTGGTCTACGTCACCACCGGCCGCGCCCCCGGCATCCGGGAGCCGCGCAACCCGGATACGGAGCACGCGGGCGGACGTGTCGTGATCGCGATGAAGCGGGCCTGGGCCTGAGCGGGTTCTGTTGTCGGTTGAAGCCCTGGCGGGATGAAGGCCGTCCCGTAATAGCGAGCGCCGCCAGGGTAGCGCAATATCGATGAGCGTGGCGCCGCTGGATTGCTGTCCTGCGCTCACAGGGCGGGGCGCCGCATCCGTCAGCGAGAGACGTGATCACGCCCCCGCTGTGCAGGCCCTGAGCCGGGCGGCCACCAACGCCTGGAGGCTCCAGAGATGCCGGTCGCGGATGCCGAGGCGCTCGCAGGCCTCCACGGTCCGGAACAGGTATTCGGCGCTCGGTCCCTTGTGTCCGCAGGCGGCGGCGATCTTCTCGGCGATCTCCGCATCGGAGAGGCGGCCGGCGTAGCGGTCGCTGGCGCGGTTGGCCAGGAAGGTCAGCGCCGAGACGGTCCCGGCCTCGGTGGCGACCGGCAGCCAGCGGGCGACATAGCCGCGGCCGCGCATCTCCCGCCGCCAGACCGGCATCAGCGCCTCGCGGATCTCCATGCCGGGCAGGCGGAAGGCGACGCCCCGGCACAGGCCGCCGCGGTCCAGCGCCAGGACGAAGCCCGGCCGCTCCGGCGTCCCGCGGAAGCGGCGCTGGAGCAGGCAGAACCGGCGGTGAAAACCCCTCACCATGCCGATCCGGCGCTCGGCGACTGGGAATTCCGGATTCCACATCAGCGAGCCGTAGGCGAAGACCCAGAGGTCGCTGCCCTCGCGCCCGGCGACGATCGCCTCGAGTCCCGGGCGCAGTTCCGCATCGCTCAGCACGGCGAGGGCGCTCGGGTCGTCGGGCACCGGGACCGAATGGGCGCGCGCGATCAGGTCGAGGCTGAGATCCAGGGTTCGGGCGGGGGCGTGAGGCATGGGCCTCAACGCGGAGGGCTCAGGGCTTGTTGCCCAAAGCGTCCAGCTCGGGGAAAGGCCGGGTCCGATGCCCGGTGCAGACCTCGTCGTCGTCGAGCACCGTGAGCCGGTCGGCCGCGTAGCGCAAGGTAACCTTCGGCCGCTCGGGCTTGCCGAAGGTCCGGCCGTACATCCGACCCGACACGCAATAGATCATCTGGCCGCCATCCTCGATCGGACCTGCAATTCGGCTGCCTTCGAACCGCACCGGCAGCAGCGAGACCGAGCCGAACGCCACCTGCTTGAGCGCCAGCGCGGCGATCCGTTGGAGGAGGGCCGGGGACGGCACATCCCCGGACGCAGGCTTCGGTGCCGCCTGCGCACCGAGGCTGACGAGGGCAAGGAGAGCGGCGAGAGCGGCGCGGGGCGGCATCGGTCATCGCTACCCGGCCAAGGCTGCCTGAGGCTGACCATCACGCCTGCGGCGCCGGACGTCGCGGCTCCCTATATGACGAGACTCAGCGGAACGCGCCCGTCGCGCGCCGCACCCGTCCCATCCCAACCTCTCACTTCAAGACGCGACGCGCGATGCAATGGACCGACGACGCCCTGGTGCTCGGCCTGCGCCGGCACGGGGAGACCGGCGTCATCCTGGAGGCGATGACCGAAGCCCACGGGCGCCATCTCGGCCTCGTGCATGGCGGGCGCTCGCGCCGGATGCAGCCGGTGCTGCAGCCCGGCAACCGGGTGCGGCTGACGTGGCGGGCACG
The DNA here is from genome assembly GCF_900103195.1 of Methylobacterium sp. UNC378MF. Taxonomy (GTDB): domain Bacteria; phylum Pseudomonadota; class Alphaproteobacteria; order Rhizobiales; family Beijerinckiaceae; genus Methylobacterium. The sequence continues at coordinate 231,619 of NZ_FMWU01000003.1, forward strand.
CCTCGACGAGGGCCTCGGCTCCTACGTGGTGGAGCCCCTCGAGTCGCAGGTCTCGCGGCTGATCGAATCGAGCCTCGCCCTCTACGGTCTGGGCCACATGGCCGCCCTGCTGCGGCTCCTCCCCGAGCGCGATCCGCATCCGGCGCTCTACGAGGCGGCAGGGATCCTCGTGGAGCACCTCGACGACCCGGCCATCGCGCCGCCTCTGATGGTGCGCTTTGAATTGGCGATCCTGTCGGAACTCGGCTTCGGCCTCGACCTGACCGCCTGCGCGGCCACCGGCGGCAACGACGCGCTGGCCTATGTCTCGCCCAAGAGCGGCCGGGCGGTCAGCGCCTCGGCGGGCGAGCCCTACCGGGACCGTCTGCTGGCGCTCCCGACCTTCCTGCATGCCGGCGGATCCCCGGGTCCGGACGGCGTTGCACAAGGGTTTACCTTGACGGGGTACTTCCTCGACCGGCACGTCTGGGGTCCCCGCGGCCTCGGGCCGCCCGAGGAGCGGGCGAGATTCGTTGCGCTTGGCCGCGAGGCCGAGTAATGTTCGTGTTCTGTTCTAGATGCGCCCGGCCGGCACTCTGGAGCGCTGCAGGCGGGTCCGGAACCTGGAGCCGCCCCTCGACGGATGAACGCGGCGCCCTCCGCCCGGTCCGGGGAGCTGGACGGGTCTGGATTCCGGGTTCCGCTGCGCGGCCCCGGAATGACGGGGCGCGTACGAGATGTTGAACTGAGGAGCCGTCATGGGCCATCCCTTCGAGCCGCCGTCCGGCGACGGGATCGAGAGCGTCGAGCTGAAATCCGCGCTGGAGGAGCGCTACCTCGCCTACGCGCTCTCCACGATCATGCACCGGGCGCTCCCGGATGCCCGCGACGGGCTGAAGCCGGTGCACCGGCGCATCCTGTACGGGATGCGGCTGCTCCGGCTCGACCCGACCACGGCGCACAAGAAATGCGCCAAGATCGTCGGCGACGTGATGGGCGATTTCCACCCGCACGGCGATCAGGCGATCTACGACGCGCTGGTCCGGCTCTCCCAGGACTTCGCCCAGCGCTACCCGCTGGTCGATGGCCAGGGCAATTTCGGCAACATCGACGGCGATGGGCCTGCCGCCTACCGCTACACCGAGGCGCGGCTCACCGAGGTCGCACGGCTGCTGCTCGACGGGATCGACGAGGACACGGTCGATTTCCGGCCCTCCTACAACGGTGAGAAGGAGGAGCCGGTGGTGCTGCCGGCGGCCTTCCCGAACCTGCTCGCCAACGGCAGCCAGGGCATCGCGGTCGGCATGGCGACCTCGATCCCGCCGCACAACGCCGCCGAGCTGTGCACAGCCGCGCTCTACCTGATTGATCATCCCGAGGCGACCTCGGCACATCTCGCCAAATTCGTCCACGGGCCGGACTTCCCCACCGGCGGCATCCTGGTCGATTCACCTGAGTCGATCGCCGAGGCCTACCGGACCGGCCGCGGCGCCTTCCGGGTGCGCGCCCGCTGGACCAAGGAGGACCTCGGCCGCGGGACGTGGAACATCGTCGTCACCGAGATCCCCTACGGCATCCCGAAGGGGCGGCTGATCGAGAAGATGGCCGAACTCCTCCAGGAGAAGAAGCTGCCGCTGCTCGCCGACGTGCGCGATGAATCCGCCGAGGACGTGCGCGTCGTGCTGGAGCCGCGCTCGCGCACGGTCGATCCGGTCATCCTGATGGAATCGCTGTTCCGGCTCACGGAACTCGAGGCTCGGATCCCCTTGAACCTCAACGTCCTGGTCGGCGGACTCGTGCCGAAGGTCATCGGACTCGTCGAGTGCCTGCGGGAATGGGTCGACCATCGCCGCGTGGTGCTGCAGCGCCGCTCGCGCTACCGCCTCGGCCAGATCGACCGGCGCCTGGAGATCCTCGGCGGCCTGCTCATCGTCTATCTCGACCTCGACGAGGTGATCCGCATCATCCGCGAGGAGGACGAGCCGAAGGCCGCCCTCATGGCCCGGTTCGAGCTGACCGAGCTCCAGGCCAACGCGATCCTCGACACCCGCCTGCGCTCCCTGCGCAAGCTGGAGGAGATGGAGCTGAAGCGCGAGTTCGAGGCGCTGACCGCCGAGAAGGCCGAGATCGACGCCCTGCTCGCCTCCGAGCCGGCGCAGTGGAAGGCGATCCAGGCGCAGATCCGCGCCGTGAAGAAGACCTTCGGGCCCGAGACCAAGCTGGGCAAGCGCCGCACGACGCTGGCAAGCCCGCCGGATGTCGGCGGTATCGACTTCACAGCGGCGCTGGTCGAGCGCGAGCCGATCACCGTGATCGTCTCGACCAAGGGCTGGATCCGGGCGCTCAAGGGCCATGTCGCCGACCTCTCCGGTGTGGCCTTCAAGGGCGACGACACGCTGAAGATCGCCTTCCCGACCGAGACGACCCAGAAGATCCTGCTGCTCGCCACCAACGGCAAGGTGTTCACGCTCGAAGCCTCGAAGCTGCCGGGCGGGCGCGGCTTCGGCGACCCGGTGCGGCTGATGGCCGATCTCGACGACGGGACCGAGATCGTGGCGGCGCTACCCTACCGGCCGGAGACCAAGCTGCTGATCGCGGGCTCCGACGGGCGCGGCTTCGTGGCGCCCGCCGACGCGCTCGTGGCCAATACCCGCAAGGGCAAGAACGTGCTCGGCCTCGACGGCGACGCCAAAGCGGCCGTGCTGGTGCCGGCGGATGGCGACCACGTGGCGGTGGTCAACACGGAAAAGCTGCTGCTGATCTTCCCGATCTCCGAGGTGGCCGAGCTTGCCCGCGGCAAGGGTGTCCGCCTCCAGCGCTGCCGCAGCGGCGGGCTCGTCGACGCGCATGTGTTCAAGCTGGCCGACGGCCTTCCCTGGCAGGACGGCTCGCCGGAGGGCCGGCTCGCCAATGCGTCGGTGCTGGAGAAATGGCTCGGCCACCGGGCGGAGGTTGGGCTGATGATGGCGCGCAGTTTCCCGAAATTCGAGCGGTTCGGGCGCTGAGCCGCGTTCTTCAATCTCTGGACGGCTTCCCTCCCCCCTCGGCGGGGGAGGGTGGAGCGCGAGGCCGCGCCTCAACCACATCCGTCAACGATGAGTATCATCGCATCGACTGGGTCGCTTCGCTCATGATGAAAGCAGGGCAGAAGCAAAAAGTCGCAAACTCAGTCACCGCCTCCTCACAACCACTTCGTCCGCCGCCCAGAGGTGCTGGGCCGCGTACGCGCGATATGGCCGCCACGCCTCGGCCCGAGCCAGGAGTTCAGCGGGGCTCGGCCGCCCGGTGCCGGTCTCCAGTGCCCGCAGCAGCCCGACATCGCCCACCGGCAGGGCGTCTGGCAGCTTGAGCGCCCGCATGGCGATGTACTGCGCGGTCCACGGCCCGATCCCGCGGATCGCCGTGAAGCGCAGAACCGCAGACTCCAGCGACTCGGCCGGGGCGAACAGGTCCGGATTGGCCAGCGCCGCCCCCGCGAGTGCCCGGATCGCCGCGCCGCGGGCCCGCGGCATGTTGAGCGCCAGGGCGACATCCGCCTCGACCAGCGCCGCCGGGTCCGGAAAGACGTGGGTCAGGCCGCCCACCGGCGCCGCGAGGGGCGTCCCGAATGCCGCGACCAGCTTGCCGGCTAGCCCGATCGCAGCCGCCACCGAGACCTGCTGGCCGAGGATCGCCCGGCAGCCGGTTTCGAACGGGTCCCAAGCGCCCGGCAGGCGCAGGCCCGGCCGCGCCGCAACCAGCGGAGCCAGGATCGGATCCGCAGTGAGGCACGCTGCAATGGCGGCCGGATCCGCGTCACAATCGAACAGGCGGCGCAGGCGCTCGGCTACCGGGGAGGCGTGGAGGGGATCGATGCCGCGCAGCGCGACGTGAAGGTGATCCCCGGCGGGCTCCACCGTCAGGAACCCGTGCCGCTCCGCGACGCGGATCGTGCGCCTGTAGGCCGAGCCGTCAGGCGCGACCGACTCGATGCCGGTGATCGCGCGCTTGCCCAGGAAGGCGTGGATCGCCGCCCAGTCGTAGGGCGGGTGGCAGGGGAGGCAGAGGCCGAACCCGTCCGGCGCCTCCACGAACACGAAGGGCGGCCTCTCGGCCGCCCCGTTGGTGTTCTCAGAGGACAGGTCCGCCTCAGCCGCGCTGATCGACCGCCACGTAGTCGCGCTGGGCCGGGCCGACGTAGAGCTGGCGCGGGCGGCCGATCTTCTGCGACGGGTCCTCGATCATCTCGGCCCACTGGGCGATCCAGCCCACCGTGCGGGCCACCGCGAACAGCACCGTGAACATGTCGGTGGGGAAGCCCATCGCCTTGAGGGTGATGCCCGAGTAGAAATCGATGTTCGGGTAGAGCTTCTTCTCGATGAAGTACTCGTCCTTGAGGGCGATCTGCTCCAGCTCCATGGCGACGTGGAGGAGCGGATCGTCGGTCTTGCCGAGCTCCTTCAGCACCTGGTGGGTGGTGCTCTGCATGATCCGGGCGCGCGGGTCGTAATTCTTGTAGACCCGGTGACCGAAGCCCATCAGGCGGAACGGGTCGTTCTTGTCCTTGGCCTTGGCGACGTACTTGCCGACATTCTCAGGCGTGCCGATCTCCATCAGCATCTTGAGCGCCGCCTCGTTGGCGCCGCCATGGGCCGGGCCCCAGAGGCAGGCGATGCCGGCCGCGATGCAGGCGAAGGGGTTGGCGCCGGACGAGCCCGCGAGTCGCACCGTCGAGGTCGAGGCGTTCTGCTCGTGGTCGGCATGCAGGATGAAGATCTTGTCGAGCGCCCGAGCGAAGACCGGGTTCACCTCGTATTCCTCGCACGGCACGGCGTAGCACATGCGCAGGAAGTTCGAGGTGTAGTCGAGGTCGTTCTTCGGATACACGAAAGGCTGGCCGATCGAATACTTGTAGGCCATCGCCGCCAGCGTCGGCATCTTGGCGATCATGCGGATCGACGCGATCAGCCGCTGGCTCTCGTCCGTGATGTCGGTGGAATCGTGGTAGAAGGCCGAGAGCGCGCCCACCGAGGCGACCATCACGGCCATCGGGTGCGCGTCGCGGCGGAAGCCGGTGAAGAACCGGTTCATCTGGTCGTGCACCATGGTGTGGCGCGTGACCCGGTACTCGAAATCGGCCCGCTGGGGGGCAGTCGGCAGGGCGCCGAACAGCATCAGGTAGCAGGTCTCGAGGAAGTCGCCCTTCTCGGCGAGCTGCTCGATCGGGTAACCGCGGTAGAGCAGCACGCCCTCGTCGCCGTCGATGTAGGTGATCTTCGATTCGCAACTCGCCGTCGAGGTGAAGCCCGGGTCGAAGGTGAAGGCGCCGGTCTGGGCGTAGAGCTTGCCGATATCGATCACGTCCGGCCCGATCGTGCCGGATTTCACCGGCAGCTCGATCGACTTGCCGTCCACGGTGATGGTGCTGGGTGCGCTCATGGATCGTGGACCCTTCTCTGGCGACGTGGCGGATGCCGGCCTCGGGCTGCCCGAGCCGGTCCCGGGGGCCTGAGCACACGCATTATGCTGCGGGTGCTCACAGGCATGGGTTACCCAAACGGCACTGCAGCAGCAACGGGATCGGTGACAACCCGACCCCGACGCCAAGCGAATTCGTCAAGCCAATTCCACCAAGCGAAATCCGGGCCGGGTCGCAGGGTTCCCGGCTGCGCCCGGCGGACTCAGCCCTGGGATGCCTGGTCGCCGAGGCGGGCCAGGGTCTCGTCCCGGCCGAGCACCGCCATCACGTCGAACAGGGGCGGGGAGGTGGTGCGGCCGGTCAGCGCCGCGCGCAGGGGCTGGGCCACCTGACCGAGCTTGCAGCCGGCCGCCTCGGCATATTGGCGCACGGCGCCCTCGGTGGCGGCCGCGCTCCAGTCTGGCAGCGCCTCCAGCGCCGGCCGCACGCCGGCGAGGCGGGCACGGCCCTCGTCGGAGAGCAGCGCGCGGGCCTTGTCGTCCAGTGCCAGGGGGCGCTGGGCGTAGAGATAGTAGGCGCTGTCGAGGAGTTCGATCAGGGTCTTCGCCCGCTCCTTCAGGCCGGGCATGGCCTCGGTGAGCTTGCCCTTGAGGTCCGGCTGCAACGGCGCCGACAAGCCGCGCTCAGGGCCGACATTGGGCAGGATGGTCTCGATCGCCGCCACGAGGTCGGCATCGGCGCTGGTGCGGATGTAGAGGCCGTTGAGATTGGCGAGCTTGGCGAAGTCGAACCGCGCCGCGGAGCGTCCCACCGCGCCGAGGTCGAAGGCCGCGATCATCTCCTCGGTGGAGAAGACCTCCTGGTCGCCGTGGCTCCAGCCCAGGCGCACGAGGTAGTTGCGGAGCGCCGCCGGCAGGTAGCCGAGATCGCGATAGGCCTCGACGCCGAGCGCGCCGTGGCGCTTCGAGAGCTTGGCTCCGTCCGCCCCGTGGATCAGCGGGATATGGGCCATCCTGGGGACATCCCAGCCCAGGGCGGAAAAGATCTGGCTCTGGCGGGCCGCGTTGGTGAGGTGATCGTCGCCGCGGATGATCTGCGTGACGCCCATGTCGTGGTCGTCGACCACGACCGCGAGCATGTAGGTCGGCGTACCGTCGGAACGCAGGAGGACGAGGTCGTCGAGGTCCTTGTTGGCCCAGGTCACGCGGCCCTGGACGGCGTCCTCGACCACGGTCTCGCCCTCGGTCGGCGCGCGCAGGCGGATCACCGGCTTGACCCCGGCCGGGGCCTCGGACGGGTCGCGGTCGCGCCAGCGGCCGTCGTAGCGGGGCGCCCGCCCCTCCGCACGGGCGGTCTCCCGCATCTGCACCAGTTCCTCGGCGGTGGCGTAGCAATGATAGGCGCGGCCCGCGGCCAGCAGCGCCTCGGCCACCGCGCGGTGGCGCTCCGCGCGGGCAAACTGGAAGACCACGTCGCCGTCCCAGTCGAGGCCGAGCCAGGAGAGGCCGTCGAGGATCGCGTCGATCGCGCCCTTGGTTGAGCGCTCGCGGTCGGTGTCCTCGATGCGCAGCAGCATGCGTCCGCCGGTGTGGCGGGCGTAGAGCCAGTTGAACAAAGCCGTGCGGGCCCCGCCGATATGCAGGTAGCCGGTGGGCGAGGGGGCGAAGCGCGTGACGACGGCTGAGGACATCGGTCCGGTATGTTCCGGGGCTGGTCGCGGACGGAGCGCGAAGGACGGCGAAGGGGCGGCGGAGCGGCGAGGGGCTCGACAGGGCGCCCGTAGCACGAAGCACCGGCTGTAGCACGGGCCAGCGGATGCGTTAAGAATCGCCCGAGGAATCGTCCGACCGCCGACGACAGGTCGCGCGGAGCGGGGTGACGGCGATGCGGCGGATCGGCGCGAGGCTGGCGGGAGGCGCGGTGGCGCTGGCCGGCCCCCGCGCGCCCGCCCTCCCGGTCATCCGTACCTGGGTGGCCGAGGGCATCGCCCGGGACGCCGAACAGCGCCGGCTGTTCCCCTGGTTGGCGGTGGCCTTCGGCGTCGGGATTCTGGCCCACTTCGTGGCGGCCGACGGCCCCCCGCTCCTGGCCGCTCCCCTGACCGGCGCAGCCCTCGCCCTGGCGTTGATCCCTGCCCTGGGCGCGCGGCCGGCGGCCCTGGCGCTCGCCCTCGGAGTGGCGGCCGCGTTCCTGGGCTTCGCGGCCGCGACCTGGCGGGTCTCGCAGGTCGCCGCCCCGATCCTCACACGCACCACCATCGGCCCGCTCGTCGGGATGGTCGAGGCCCTCGACGAGCGCGAAGTGGGCGCCCGGCTGGTGATCCGGGTCGAGAGCTTCGCCGGACTTGCCCCGGAGGTGCGGCCCGTCCGGGTGCGGGTCTCGTTCCGCAAGACGCCGATCCCGCGGCCCGGCGACGTCGTCGCCGCCACGGCCCGGCTGCTGCCGCCGCCCGAGGCCGCCCGGCCGGGCGGGTACGACTTCGCCCGGGATGCCTATTTCCAGGGGATCGGTGCGGTGGGCTCGTTGGTCGGCGCCGTCGCCGTCCGGCCGCCCTCCGAGCCACCCCCTCTCCGCCTGCGGCTCGCCGCGACGCTGGACGAGGCCCGCAACGGGCTGACTCGCCGGATCGCGGAGGCGGCCGGCGGCCAGGCCGGAGCGGTGGCGGCCGCCCTGGTGACGGGCAAGCGGGGACTGATCGGGCCGGCGACCAACGATGCGCTGCGCGCAGCCGGCATCTACCACGTGGTGTCGATCTCCGGTCTCCACATGGTGCTGGCCGCGGGCGTGGTGTTCTGGCTGGTGCGGGCGGCTCTCGCCCTGGTCCCGTACTGCGCGCTTCTCTGGCCGATCAAGAAGATCGCGGCCGGCTTCGCCATGCTGGGCGTCACCGCCTACTGCGCTTTCTCGGGCTGGGACATCGCGGCCGAGCGCTCGCTGATCATGACCCTGATCATGCTGGGTGCGATCCTGGTGGACCGGCCGGCCCTGTCGATGCGCAACCTCGCGCTGGCCGCGCTGATCGCCCTGGCCCGGGAGCCGGAGGGCCTGCTCGGCCCGAGCTTCCAGATGTCCTTCGGTGCCGTGGCCGGGCTGATCGCCTGCGCGCGGCTGATCGACGGGCGGCTGTTCATGCGCCCGGGGGCCGGCCGGATCGGGCGGCTCGTCGGCACCGGCCTCTCGGCGGTCGCCGGGACCCTGGCCACGACCCTGGTGGCGCAGATCGCGACCGCACCCTTCGCCACCTACCATTTCCAGACCGTCCAGCCCTTCGGGCTCGTCGGCAACGCCCTGACCCTGCCGCTCGTCTCACTGGTGGTGATGCCGTCGGCGGTGATCGGGATCCTGGCCTATCCCTTCGCCCTCGACCGGCCGATCTGGTGGCTGATGGGCCAGGCGGTGGGCGGCATGCTTGCCGTCTCCCACTGGATCGCCGGATTCGAGCGGTCGATCATCGTCGTGCCGGCCTTCGGCACCGCGGCCCTGATCCTGCTGACCCTCGGCCTGCTGCTGGCGACGCTCCCGGCCTCCCGCCTGCGCTGGCTTGCCGTGCCGCCGCTCCTGTTCGGCCTCGTCCTCGCGGCCCGGCCGGACCGCTACGACCTCTACGCCGACCGACAGGGCGCGGGCGCTGCCGTACGGGGAGCGGACGGCCGTCTCGCGGCCCTCGGCAGCCCCTCTGGCTTCGTCCTCGAACAATGGCTGAAGGCGGATGGCGACGGACGGCAGCCCGGGGCGCTGATCGTCCGTTCGGGCAGCGGCCGCTGCGACCGGCTCGGATGCACCGCGCGCCTGCCGGATGGGAGGGCGGTCGCCCTGGTACGGGACCGGCGGGCCTTCGCGGAAGATTGCGCCCGCGCCGCGATCCTGATCACCGGCCTCACGGCGCCGCCGACCTGCACAGGTCCCCTGGTGATCGACCGGCGCGTTCTGGCCGCCCGCGGAGCGGTAGCCCTCCGAGCCGACGGCCAAGGCTTCACTACCCGCTACGCCCGGGCCGACGGCCGCGCCGTGCCCTGGCAACCGCGTTCGGCACCCGGGCCGGGACAGCCGCAGCCGATCATCGCGGCGTCGGAAGGCGCCCACGCTCCAGAGGATGGGGCGGCAACGCCTCCGGAAGCCGGTGCGCCAGGCGGGAACTTGGTCCCCGGTGACGCACCGACCGAGCCGCTTCAGTAGCGACGGACGAGGCTGACGAGGCGGCCCTGGATCTGGACCCGGTCAGGCCCGAGGACGCGGGTCTCGTAGGCCGGGTTGGCGGCCTCCAGGGCGATCGAGGAGCCGCGGCGGCGCAGGCGCTTGAGCGTCGCCTCCTCGTCGTCGATCAGCGCCACGATGATGTCGCCGGTATTGGCGGTGTCCTGCTTGCGGATCACCACAAGGTCGCCGTCGAGGATGCCGGCCTCGACCATCGAGTCGCCGCGCACCTCAAGGGCGTAGTGCTCGCCGCCAGCCACGAAGTCCGGCGACAGGGTGATGGCGTGGCTCTGATTCTGGATCGCGGAGACCGGCGTACCGGCCGCGATCCGGCCCATCACGGGGATCGAGATGGCGCGGCCGGCCTCGTCGATCATCCGCGTGCTGGCCGGTGCCGGTGGCTGCTTGGATTTGCCGCCCTCGACCACGCTCGGGGTGAAGCGGCGCGGTTCGGCCGGAGCCGAGGACGGCGCCATCTGGCCGAGGCTCTCGGGAATGCGGATCACCTCGATGGCGCGCGCCCGATTCGGAAGGCGCCGGAGGAAGCCGCGCTCCTCCAGGGCCGTGATCAGCCGGTGGATGCCGGACTTCGACTTGAGATCGAGGGCGTCCTTCATCTCGTCGAAGGACGGCGGGACACCACATTCCTGCATCCGGCTCTGGATGAATCGCAGGAGGTCCAGCTGCTTGCGCGTGAGCATCGACGGGGGACTCGCGGCTTGGCGGACCGCCACGTGACGGTCTCCGAAACAAATCACGAACAGGTTAAACGTTCCGCAAGTGTTCCGCAAGATGGCACCGCCACGCTTGGCGCGTCGCGGCCAGCCGGCGGGAGAAGCCGAGAAACGCATTGACGGCATAAGCGGAGCCGTTTCAATGCACCGCGCTGCCCCGCCGGAGGGGCGGCGGATCCGGGGCGCGGGCAGGGACCCTCTTGGAATGACGAGGATGCGACGACCCGCAGCGCTTCTGCCCCTCGGCCTCGCCGCCCTCGGCCTGGCCGGCTGCACCACCGGATTCTCCTACATCTCGCGCAACTACGTGGCGCTCACCCCACAGGTGGTGACGATCGGCTGCAAGGAGCCCTACGAGGTCTACGATAATCGGCAGCTGCGCCGGATGCTGCTCGTCTCCAACGCCCTGCGCGAATATACCGGCTGCAATTTGAGCGAGGTCCGGATCGATCCGGAGCCGGACGCGACCCGGGTGAAGCGCTTCCGCACCGCCGCCCGGGCCTATCTCGACGAGACCGTGCGCGAGGATTGCCGGATCACCGGTGAGACCGTCTTCGATCCACTGAAGACCGAGTTCGCCTACGCGTGCGATGCGCCGGTCGAGAAGCGCGGTTCCGTGGTGCCGCGTCTGCCGGGCCGCAATCCGGGCCTCGGCGCGCGCTGACCGGCCATCAGGCGCCCGGCTTCGGGAAGGTCCGTTCCGCCGCGTCACCGGCGGCGGCGAGCAGGGCGCGGGCGAAGGCCCGGGCCTCTGCCCGGTCGAGCACGATAGCGGCGGTGACCGGCGCGCCGCCGAGATCGGCGAGGGCGAGTTCCAGGCGCACTCCGTCGGGAACGGCGCTCGCCTGAAGGCTCCAGCCGGAGCCTCGATCCGTGCTCTCCGCCATCTTACGTTCCTCCCGCATGCCCCGGGGAAGCGCCGCAGGCCCCCGCCGGAACGGCCCAGGCCCGGGACTGTTCCCGAGCCGCGCCCCGCGCTTCCCTGCCTCGCCTGTCGGCGTTCCTCAAGGCCGCAGGCCGCCGACGGGTGATGATGCGCGCCGATACGGATGACGGCGGTCGGGAGTGGCACCCGCCGTCCGGCCGGCCGACAGGGGGCCGCCGCGGTCGCCGGGGATCACGACCGCCGGTGCGATGGCCGGCGTCCGCGACCGGGTTGGCCTGCTCCGAAGCGATTGACGCAAGCGCTCCGATGATGTCTCCCGCGGGCTCCGATCAGGTGGAGTTCGAACATGCAAGAGATCTGGTTCCGCGCGGGCGAGGCCACGGTGCTGGCGGCCGAGGGCCAGTACACCGACGCCATGCCGGAGGTGCTGATCGGCTCGGTGCGCGGTCCGGTCGGCCAGGCCTTCGCGTCGATGATGGGGCAGGTCCAGGGCCACACGCGCATGTTCGTGGTGCGCGACCTCAACCAGCTGGTGCGCCCGGCCACGATGATGACCACCAAGGCCACGATCCACACGGCCGAGTACGTCGAACTCCTCGGCGGTGTGGTCCAGGCCGCCACCGGCGACGCGATCGTGGACTGCATCATCGAGGGCATCCTGCCCAAGGACGGGCTCGACGAGCTGTGCATGATCATCATGATCTGGCTCGACCCGCGCTGCGCCGAGGACGACAACCTCGACCAGAAAGACCTCTACCGGACCAACTACGAGGCGACGAAGCTCGCCATCGCCCGCGCCCTCAAGGGCGAGCCGACGGTGGACGAGCTGATCGCCAACCGGAAAACCGTGAAGCACTACGCGCTCGACGGCGTGATCGAGTACTGATCAAGCCAGCGCCACGCATCCTGCCGGCTTAGGTCCGCCTCAGCCCGGCGGGATGCGCCCCACCGAGCAGAGGGTGCGCATCGTGCTGCTGCCCGGGTCGGTGTAGCAGGAGGCCGACCAGCCGTTCTGCTGGATGAATGACTTGCGCCGCTCCGTCAGGGAAGTCCGGTAGGCGTTGGCGATGATCGGCTCGACGGTCGCGGCCGGCTCGCCGACGAGGATCTCGGAGGCCACCGACAGGTCGCGGAAGAAGGCCGCCGAGGGGGTCGGCTCGGCGGAGGTCGCCTGCACGATCGGCTCGGCCCGGCAGGTGACGTCGAACTTGATCGGACCGGCCACGCGGATGTCGATGCTCGGCCCCGCGCGCTTGCCGACCCGGCCGCCAATCGCACCGGCGATCTGGCGGGTGAGGTCGTCACAGCTGTCGGCCCGGGCGGCCTCCGCCAGGAGGGGCAGGGCCGCGCAGGCGGCGAGGAGGAGGCGCGGAACGGCGAAGCTCGACATCGCCGCACTCTACGCGCGGCGCGGGGCCTGTCGAGGGGCGCTCGTCAGTGGAAATCCCGGCTGCGATAGACCCGCCGGTCCGGGGGCACGCCGAAATCCGTGTTCTCGGGCGGCAGCTTCATGCCGGCCTCCCGCAGGTCGCGCAGAGCGGCGGTGAGGTCGCGAAACCCCTCCGCCACGAGGTGGACCACCCCGTCCGCCCGCTGGATCCGGCCGCGCACCGCGAGGAACCGGGCCTGCATGGCGGCCCTCCGATTGGCCTCGAACACCGTCTTCCAGATGATCACGTTGGCGATACCGGTCTCGTCCTCCAGGGTCAGGAAGACCACGCCCTTGGCGGTGCCGGGCCGCTGGCGGATCAGCACGAGGCCCGCCACCGTGACCCGCGCCCCCTGGGGCAGGGAAGGATCGAGATGGGCCCGGGCCGGGATCGCGCCGATCCGGGCGAGCCGCCCCCGGAAGAACGCGACAGGGTGCCCCTGCAGCGACAGGCCGGTGGCGGAATAATCCTCGGCCACCGCCTCGGACGGGGCCAGGGCCGGCAGGTCCACCGCCGGCTCGTGCCGGAACAGGCCGTCATCGGCGTGCCAGGCGAAGAGCGGCAGGGGTGCCTCGAGGAGATGGGCACGGCGCTCGCTCGGATCCGCCTTGGCGGCCTTGCGCGCCGAGGTCCCCTCCAGGGTGCGGACCATCCAGAGGGCGGCGCGCCGGTCGAGGCCGAGCGACCGGAACGCGTCCGCCTCGGCCAGCCGCTCCAGGGCGTTGCGGGGCAGGGCGAGGGACGCCTGCAGGCCCTCGATGCTGGCGTAGCCGTTGGCCCGCAGCCGCACGAGCCGCCGCATCGCGGCCTCCGGCAGGCCGCGCACCACCCGCAGACCGATCCGCACGGCGTGCAGAGCCGGATTCCCGGCCGGCTCCAGGGTGCAGTCCCAGTCGCTGGCGTTGACGCAGACGCCCCGCACCTCGACGCCGTGGGCCCGGGCGTCGCGCACGAGCTGGGCCGGCTGGTAGAAGCCCATCGGCTGGGCGTTGAGGATCGCGGCCAGGAAGACGTCGGGGTGCCGGCACTTCATCCAGGCCGAGGCGTAGACGAGGAGCGCGAAGCTCGCCGCGTGGCTCTCCGGGAAGCCGTAGGTGGAGAAGCCGCGGATCTGCGCGAAGCAGCGCTCGGCGAAGTCCTGCGGGTAACCCCGGCGGGTCATGCCGCCGATGAATTTCTCAGCGAAGCCGCCGATCGAGCCGACATGGCGGAAGGTCGCCATCGCCCGGCGCAGGCCGTCGGCCTCCGCCGGGGTGAAGCCCGCCGCCGTGATGGCGATCTGCATGGCGTGCTCTTGGAAGAGCGGCACGCCGTAGGTCTTCTGCAGGACCTCCTTCAGCTCGTCCGCCGGCCCGTGATCCGGGTGCGGGGCCGGGTACTCCACCGGGTCGATCCCGGAGCGGCGGCGCAGGTAGGGGTGGACCATGTCGCCCTGGATCGGGCCGGGGCGCACGATTGCGACCTGCACCACGAGGTCGTAGAATTCCTTGGGCTTGAGGCGCGGCAGCATCGACATCTGCGCCCGGCTCTCGACCTGGAACACGCCGACGGAATCGGCTCTCGCCAGCATCGCGTAGGTCTCGGGATCCTCCTGCGGCAGGTCGGCCAGCGTCTCGTAGAACCTGCCGTGGTCCCGCTCCAGGAAGTCGAGGCCGCGCTTGAGGCAGGTCAGCATGCCGAGCGCCAGCACGTCGACCTTCATCAGGCCGATCGCGTCGATGTCGTCCTTGTCCCACTCGATGAAGGTGCGGTCCGCCATGGCGCCGTTGCCCACCGGCACGGTCTCGTCGAGGCGGCCGCGGGTCAGCACGAAGCCGCCGACGTGCTGCGACAGGTGGCGCGGGAAGCCGATCAGCTGGTGGGCGAGGTCGAGCGCCTGCCGGATCGCGGGGTTCTCCGGATCGAGGCCGGCCTCGCGCACATGCTGGTCCGGCATCCCGGTGCCCCAGGAGCCCCAGACCGTGTCGGCGATCGCCGCGGTCACGTCCTCGGTGAGACCTAAGACCTTGCCGACCTCGCGGATCGCCATGCGCGGGCGGTAATGGATCACCGTGGCGCAGAGGGCGGCGCGCTCGCGGCCGTAGCGGGCGTAGAGGTGCTGGATCACCTCCTCGCGGCGCTCGTGCTCGAAATCGACGTCGATGTCGGGCGGCTCGCCCCGGTTCTCCGAGATGAAGCGGGCGAAGAGCAGCCGGTGCTTCGACGGGTCCACCGCGGTGATGCCGAGGCAGAAGCACACGGCGGAATTGGCCGCCGAGCCCCGGCCCTGGCAGAGGATCCCTTTGCCGCGGGCGAACTCGACCACATCGAACAGGGTCAGGAAGTAGCGGGCGTAATCCATCTTGGCGATGAGCCGCAGCTCCTCGTGGAGCGTCGCCATGACGGCGGCCGGAATGTCGCCGCCGTAGCGCCAGCGCGCCCGCTCGAAGGTCTTCTCCGCCAGATATTCCTGCGGCGTGCGACCCGGAGGCACCGGCTCGTCGGGATATTCGTAGCGCAGCTGGGACAGGCAGAAGCCGCAGGCCTCGGCGATCTCGACGGTGCGGGCCAGCGCCTCCGGGTGGTCGGCGAACAGCCGCGCCATCTCGGCGGCGGGCTTGAGGTGGCGCTCGGCATTGGCCTCCAGGCGGTAGCCGGCCTCGCCGATCCGGCAGCCCGCACGGATGCAGGTGACCACGTCCTGGAGCGGGCGCCGCTCGGGATGGTGGTAGAGCGCGTCGGAGACCGCGACCATCGGGGCGCGGGCGGCCGTACCCATCTCGGCGAGCAGCCCCAGGCGCCGCCGCTCGTCGCCGCTTCGCGTGTGGCTCGCCCCGAGGAAGGTCCGGCCCGGCGCCGCGGCGGCGAGCGCCTCCAGCCGCGCCCGGAACCCCTCGGGCAGTCGCCGTGCCGGCGGCATGGCGATGAACATCTGCCCCTCCGCGGCCTCCAGCATCTCGGCGAAGGAGAAGCGGCAATCGCCCTTGCGGACGCGCCGGTTGCCCAGGGTGAGCAGCCGGCAGAGGCGCCCCCAGGCCTCCCGGTCCATCGGGTAGGTGACGGCCTCGAACCCCTCCTCGCTGACGAGCCGAACCCCCGGCAGGATCCGGATCTTCGTGCCCTCGGCTTCGAGCGCCCGCGCCGCCGCGTGGGCCCGCACCACGCCGGCCACGGTGTTGCGGTCGGCGATGCCGATCGCGGCGAGGCCGTAGGCCGCCGCCTGCACGACGTATTCCTGCGGGTGCGATGCGCCGTGCAGGAAGGAGAAGTTCGTGGTGACGGCGAGTTCGGCGTACGGGACCTGAGGAGCGCTCACGCGAACAGCCCGTGGACGTACCACGCGGCCGGGCGGTCGGGGGCGTGCGGGCCGTCGCGATAGAGCCAGAGACGGTGCCCGGCCTCGCACTCGATGCGGTAGTAATCGCGCTCCGCGCCGGGCTCCCGCCACCATTCAGCGGCGATCCGCTCCGGCCCCTCGGCATGGGCGACCTTGTGGATCTGCGCGCGCCAGCGGAAGCGCCGGGGCGGCCCCTCGGGCACGGTGGCGAGCACATCGAGGGCGGCCTCGCCCCGGGGGAACAGCACCAGGGGCCGGGGCGGGAGATGGCCGGGCCAGGGGGAGGCGATGGTGCGCGCCTTCCCTCCCCCCTCTGCGGGGAAGCGTGCCCCCAAAAGGGGGCCGGGAGAGGGGAGCGACGGTGCAGAAGGGGGCTCTGCCCGTCCCGCCGGTCGTGCCCCTTTCGGGATCCGGGTTCCCCTCTCCCGACTCCGGCTGACGCGGGGGTCACCTTCCCCCGAGGAGGGGGGAGGGAGCGCCAGCATTTGACCGCCGCCCATCGCCGGCAACGATCCGTGATCCTCCTTGGCAACCCAAGCACGGCCCCGGTCGGCCCGCTCCGGAAGATGGCTCGCCCATGGTTCGAGCCGCAGCAATCCCCGCCCGAGGCGCTGCGCCAGGGCGTCGGCCAGGAACCCGACCCCGTCACCCGCCATCGTGGAACCGAGATCCATCTGGCGAGCCGGCATGGCGCCGGTCACCGTGACGGCCAGCGCGACCGTCTCGAAGCCGAAGCCGGCATCGAGGGCGGATCCCAGCCGGTCGAGGCGCAGGGAGACGAGGGCCGCCACCCGCTCCGGGTGACGCTCCGGGCGCGACAGGCCGAGATCGAGATCACGCACGGCGCCATCGACCCGGTGAAGGGCGAGACGCAGGGCACAGGCACCGAGCCCGTCTCGCTCCAGCCGGGGGGCGATCTCCGCCATCAGGTCCCGGGCGGTCCGGACGATATCCGATTGCCGCCCGATCGGATCGAGGAAGCCGCGCGCGGCGGCGTATTTGGCCGCCTCCGTCAGGGGCGCCAGGGGCTCGGCCCGGCGGCCCAAGGCCTGATCGAGGCGCAAAAGCAGGGCCTCGCCGAAGCGGCGGGCCAGCGGCCCCCGGGGCAAAGCATCGAGTTCTTCGATCCGACGCAGGCCGAGCCGCCGCAGGCCCGCGGCGATGTCGGGGTCGAGGCGCAGGGCTTCGACGGGCAGGCCCCGCAGGGCCTCGGCACATCCGCCGGGCGGAACGACGATCCGGTCGGTCCCGCCGTGGCGGGCCAGAGCGAAGGCGGCGCCGGGCGTGTCGGCCAGCGCGATCCGCGCCGGGATGGTGGCGCGGGCGAGCCGGGCGGCCAGATCCGCGACGAGGTTCGCCTCGCCGCCGCGCAGATGGCTCGCCCCGGCGACGTCGATGTAGAACCCGTCCGCCGCCTCGGCCGGCCCGAACGGCGCCACGAGGGGCGCGTAGGCGGAAGCCCAGCGGCAGAGCCGCAGCAGGGAATCCCGGTCGGCTTCCGGGTCGGCCGGATAGACCTGGAGCTGCACGCCGATCCGCGCCCGGACACGGCCGAGGGGCTCGCCGGGGTTCAGGCCCAGGGCGCGGGCCTCCGGGTCGAGGGCCACGAGCCGCAGACCGCCGGCCCCTTCGGCCGCCACCGCGAGGGGGCCGCGCTCAGGCGCGAGACCGGCCCGCCGCAGCCGCGTCACCGGCCAGTGGCTCAGGCAGATGCAGACGATGCGCGGCATGGTCCCACTCCAGAAGCCAGTCGCCGCCCCGCCCGTTGCGGCAGCGTTCGAGCCGCGCCCGCCAGCGCGGCCTGTCGAGGGTGCCGAACCGGTCCCGCGCCGCGGGCGCCGCGGCGATCCGCCAGCGGGTGGCGGACCCGTTGGGCAGCCCGGCGGATGCCGGCCGCAGGATCAGCAGGAGCGGCGGCGCGGGCCCTTCCGCGGCGAGTTGCAGGCGCCGGCCCGGCTTCAGCGGCATCCCGTCTCGCAGGAGGCCGATCAGGACCGTGAGAGCCCGCGCGTGCAGGGCCGCCTCGAGGGCGCGGAACACCTCCGCATCGCTGCCCGCTTCGAGGAGCAGCAGACGGGCGGGGTCGAGGCCGAGCCCGGCCAAGCCGTGTCCATAGGGCAGGGGCTGGCCCGGGGCCGCAACGATCAGCGCCTCCCCGGACATCCGCGCCAGATGACGGGCACCGAGCGCCAGGGCGAAGCCCAGGGCCGCGATCGCGTCCACGGGCTCGGCCGGCGCGATCTCGTGGGGCGGGCCGAGGACGAGGCCGCCGCCGGGCAGGTGAGCATCGAGGTCCGGCACGCCCAGCGGCAGGACCGGGGGCAGATCCCGGCCGCCGGCCGGCGGCGCGAGGCGTGCCCGCAGGGCCGCGAGCCGTGCCCGGGGATCGGCGCGCGCGATCGCCCCTTCGGTCTCGTCCGCAGGGTCCAGCCCCATCTCCGTCGGCTCCGGTCATGCTGGACGATAGGAACATAACAGGAACGCCCACAAACGGTTTCAGTGGGGTGCCGGAATCACGCGTCGCCTCAGCGGCTTGGCCTGTGGATGGCTGTGGACGCCTGTGGAACCGGCTGCAGCTGCCGGTTCCGAAGTCCCGGTTGACCGCAATCGCAGGGCGAGACCAATGTCCGGGCGCCGCGTGCGTGACGCGGCCAAACCGGACCGCGCATGCGCTCAGCCCTCACTCTGACGATCCTGCTCGCCCTGTCGGGGGCGGCGCTCGGCCAGCAGGCGGATCCGCCGGGTGCCGCCGCTCCGGATCCGGTCGCGGCCGCCCCCGCGACGGGGCGGTCTCGCCCGGCCCGCCCGCGGGTCCGCCAAGCGCAGGCCCCGAGCCAGCCGATCATGGTCTACGACGCGCGGATCGAGGCCGGCGACCTGCGGATCTCGGGCTCGGTGCGCAAGCCCGGGGCGATCGTGGTGCTGGACGACGACATCTCGATCCAGGCCGACCGGCGCGGCCGGTTCACCTTCCGGCTGCCCTACCGGCCCTCGACCTGCGTGGTGACGCTGAAGGCGGAGCCGGACGAGCGCGAGGCGGTGGTGGCGAACTGCGCGCCCGAGGGTCCGCCCGGACCGCCCGGTCCCCAGGGTGCCGCGGGACCGCCCGGCGAGACGGGCCCCAAGGGTGAGACCGGTCCCAAGGGTGAGACCGGTCCCAAGGGGGATCAGGGGCCCAAGGGCGAGCAGGGACCTCAAGGCGAGCAGGGTCTCAAGGGCGATACGGGTCCCCAGGGCGAGCCCGGACCGAAGGGGGAGCCCGGTCCCCAGGGCGCGGCCGGGCCGCAGGGCGCACCGGGCCCGAAGGGCGACACCGGGCCTTCCGGCCTGCAGGGTCCTCCCGGCCCGCGGGGTCCGGTCGGACCGCAGGGCGGCCCGGGCCCGAAGGGCGAGGCCGCCAGCTTGCGGCCCGTGCGCAAATCCGACTGTCCGGGGGGCTGCACGATCACCTGCGGGACCGGCGAGATGCTGGTCACGGCCCACTGCCTCAAGGGCGGCGCACCGGTCTACGACGGGGAGGGCGCCAGCTGCCCGGCGGAGGCGACCGGCATCGTCGGGTTCTGCACGCGGCCCTGAGGCGGGCGGGTCAGCCGCCGGTCTCGCGCAGCCAGTCGAGCATCCCGGCGGCGGCCGCCCGCCCCCCCGCGAAGGCGCCCTGGAGCAGGTAGCCGCCGGTCGGCGCCTCCCAGTCGAGCATCTCGCCGGCCAGGAACAGGCCCGGACGGGCACGCAGCATGGACCGCCCGTCGAGGGCGTCGAGCCGAACGCCGCCCGCCGTCGAGATCGCCCGCTCGATCGGCGCGGAGGCGGTGAGGGTGAGCGGCGCGGCCTTGATCAGCCCGGCGAGCGCCGCTGGATCCGCCGGGAGGGCGGCGCCGGCCGCCTCGCGCAGCAGCCCCACCGCCACGGCTGGGAGACCCGCGGCCTTGCGCAGCCGGGTCGCGGCGGAGTCGCCCGGCCTGGCGCCGGACAGACGGCGGGCGAGAACCTCCCGGGTCAGATCCGGGCGCAGATCCACGACGAGCCGCGCGCTGCCCTCGGCCGCGATCGCCTCGCGCAAGGGGCGCGAGAGGGCGTAGATCGCCCCACCCTCGATGCCGGCCTCCGTGATCACGGCCTCTCCCCGCACCGTGGTGCCGTCGCAGGCGAGCGCCACCCGCTTCAGCGGCGCGCCGGAGAAGCGATCCCGGAACAGGTCGGACCACGCCACCGCGAAGCCGGCATTGGCCGGACGCAGGGGCGACACCGCCACGCCGAGCCCTTCGAGGAGCGGCACCCAGCGCCCGTCCGACCCGAGGCGCGGCCAGCTCGCCCCGCCGAGGGCCAGCAGAGTGGCGCGGGGACGGATCTCGCGCGAACCATCCGGGGTCTCGAAACGCAGGCCCTCGGCAATCCCCGTGAGGCGATGGCGGGTGCGGATCCGGACCCCGAGCCGGCCGAGCCGCGTCAGCCACGCCCGCAGCAGGGGCGAAGCCTTGAAGCTCTGCGGGAACACCCGCCCGCTCGAGCCGACGAAGGTCGGCTCACCGAGTTCCGCGCACCAATCCCGCAAGGCGTCGGGCGGGAAAGCCGCGATGGCGTCATCGAGGACCCCGCGCGGGTGGTAGCGCGCGAGGAAGTCCGCCCGCCCCTCGCTGTGGGTGATGTTGAGACCGCCGCGCCCGGCGATCAGCAGCTTGCGGGCGACCGAGGGCATGCGCTCGTAGACCGTGACCGCGCAGCCGGCCTCACCCAGCACCTCGGCCGCGGCGAGCCCGGCCGGCCCGCCGCCGACGATCGCGATTGCATCCCTGTCATCCGGCATCTGCCGGGAGAGCGACAGGCCGGCGCTCTCTGTCAAGGGCGAAGGCCGGATCGGCGCCGGGCGCCATGGGCCGTCCTCCAGCATTGCGCTAGGAACCGGACACGCCCGAACGTACGTTCTTTCCGATCCCGGGCCCCGCGGATACCGCCACACCGGCACGCGACCGCAACCCGTCCGCGCACCTCCTCATGCCGCCCCAGGCTCCGTCCGCCCCGGACGGTCGGCTGGCACGGCCCGGATCAGAGGCTCTCAAACACGTGGCCAGCCCCGTCGCCGTCACCGAGATCCAGCCGCAGACCAAGGCGCAGCCCGTCGCCCCGCAGGCCCTGCTCAGTCCCGGCGAAATCCGCGCGATCGTCTACGGCCTCATGACCGCGATGCTCCTCGCGGCCCTCGACCAGACCATCGTGGCGACCGCCATGCCGACCATCGGACTCGACCTCGGCGACGCGGCCAACCTGCCCTGGATCGTCACCGCCTACCTCCTGGCCTCCACGGCGGTGACCCCGCTCTACGGCAAGCTCAGCGACATCCATGGCCGGCGGATCATGCTGCTGATCGCCATCGCGACCTTCGTGCTCGGGTCGCTCGCCTGCGCGCTCGCGCCCACGATGGTGACGCTGGCGCTCGCCCGGGGCCTCCAGGGCATCGGCGGCGGCGGGCTGATCGCCTTGGCCCAGACCATCCTGGCCGACATCATGGCGCCCAAGGAGCGGGCGCGCTACCAGGTGGTGATCGCGGGCGTGTTCGTGACCGCCTCGGTGGCGGGGCCGCTGCTCGGGGGCTTCTTCGCCCAGCACCTGCACTGGTCGCTGATCTTCTGGATCAACCTGCCGATCGGCGTCCTCGCTTTCGCGCTGACCAACGCCAACCTGAAGCGCCTGCCGCGCTATGACCGCCAGCACCGCCTCGACTGGCCCGGTGCCGGCCTGATGGTCGCAGGCTCGATCGCCCTGCTGCTGGCCCTGAGCTGGGGCGGCGTGCGCTACCCGTGGAGTTCCGCACCGGTCCTCGGCCTCCTCGCCCTGGCCGCGGCTCTGGGCGCCGGTTTCGCGGTGCGGCTCGCCACGGCGGCCGAGCCGCTGATCCCCACGGAGGTCCTGCGGAACCAAGTGGTCTACAGCGCGACGCTCGCCGCCTGCTTCGCCATGGGCACCTTCATCGGGCTGACCATCTACGTGCCGATCTTCCTCGAAGGGGTGATCGGCCTCTCGGCGAGCGAGGCCGGCGTGGCCCTGGTGCCGCTGATGGTCGGGACCGTGACGGGCGCGACCCTGTCGGGACGGTCGATGATCTATTTCCGGCACTACAAGCGCGTGCCGCTCGCCATGATGAGCGTCAGCCTCGCCTGCTGCGCCCTGATCGCCTGGCAGGGCCGGGCGCTCCCCTTCTGGCTCATGGAGGTGCTGTTCGCACTGCTCTCCATGGGGATCGGGACGATCCTGCCGCTCTCCACCATCACGATCCAGAATGCGGTGGCGCGCCACCAGCTCGGGATCGCCACCGCCGCGATGAACTTCTTCCGCTCCCTCGGAGGGGCGCTGATCGTGGCGGCCTTCGGCACCATCGTGCTCGGCGGCGCCGCGGGCGGGACAGGGGGTCACGACGTCGAGAGCCTGATCCGCGGCGCCGATCCGGCGCAGCTCGCCTTGACCTTCCGGTACGTGTTCCTGGCCGCCTGCCTCGGACTCTTCGCGGCCTTCGCGTTCCTGGCAATCATGGAGGAGCGGCCGCTCGGCGAGCGCAGCTCGCCGAAGATGGACGGCAGGACGTCGGATAAGCCGACCTGAGGGTCACGGCCGGCCCGATACGCCGCAATGGCCAAGCGCCTCGGCCCCGATGCGCCTCAGCTTTGCTGGCCGCAGCCGCATCCCGGCGCATGCGCGCCACCTGGCCAGCGGGAGGCCCGGATCACGCTGCAGAAGTTGCCTTTACGAAATCCCGGCTCCTTGTCGGCAATCACGTCGGCCTTCACGTTGCCGAAGGTGGTATCCGGCTTGTGCCGGATGCCGTCATAGAAGGCCTGGATGATGTCTTCCTTGAAGTCCGGCGAGCGGGGATAAGCCGAGACGACCGCCTCGCGCTCGGCATCGGAATACTGGCTATAGGTCAGGCCGAGCACATCCATCTCGACGCCGGCCGTGACCAGCGCGACCACCGGGTGCATGTGCACCGGGATGCCGGGCGTGGTGTGGAGCGCGATGGCCGTCCAGACCGTGTCGACATCCGTCTCCGGAACGCCGTGCGCCTTGAGGAAATCGCGGGCGGCGTTGGCGCCGTCCACCTCGAAGCGCTCCGCCGCGCTGCTGTGATCCGGCATCAGGCCGAGATCGTGGAACATGGCGCCCGCGTAGAGCAGCTCGCGGTCGAAGGTCAGGCCGCGCTGGAGGCCGGCCAGGGCACCGAAGTGATAGACCCGGCTCGAATGGTTGAAGAGCAGTTCGGTCTCGCTGTCGCGGACGAAGGCGGTGATCGCTTTGGCGAGGGCGCTGTCGGGGACGACGGCTTCGGAGGGGAGGCGCATCGACGGGGCTCCTTTGCGCTGCGTGTCCCTCTGCGCTACGAGACACTCGGTTTGACAGCAATCGTCGTGAAGCGATGATTTCTGCCAACGTGCCCGCACCTTCGGCCATGGCCCTCCCATGACGTCCCGTTCGATCGGACTCCTCGCCCTGCCGAACGTCCAGCTCCTCGACGTGGCCGGACCACTGGACGTCTTCGCCGAGGCGAATGCGCAGAGCGGCCGCACGCTCTACAGCCTCGCCCTCATCGGGACGGAGCCCGGCCCGATCACGACCTCGTCGGGCCGTCGCCTGCTCCCGGATCGCTTGGCGCCCGCCGATGCGGGCGCGGCCTTCGACACGCTCCTCGTAGCCGGCGCGCCCAGGATCCACGAGGCGGCCGTTGGCGCCGATCTCCTCGCATGGCTAGCCGACGCGGCGGCGCACTGCCGACGCTACGGCTCGGTCTGCAGCGGGGCCTTCCTGCTCGGGCAGGCCGGCCTCCTGACGGGCCGCCGGGTCACGACGCACTGGGCCGTGGCAGAGAGGCTGGCCGTGCGCTACCCCGAGGCGCAGGTCGAGCCCGACGCGATCTGCCTGTTCGACGGGCCGGTGCGGACCGCGGCCGGCGTCACGGCGGGGCTCGATCTCGCGCTGGCGCTGGTGGAGGAGGACCAGGGTGCCGAGATCGCCCGCCGGGTGGCAGCCCAGCTCGTCATGTTCTTCAAGCGCGGCGGCGGTCAGATGCAGTTCAGCCGCCGCGGGGTCAGCGCCCCAGCCGGCCGCTCGGCCCTCCAGGAGGTGCAGCGCTGGGTAGCCGCCCACCCGGCGGAGGATCACGGCATCGAGCGGCTCGCCGAACGGGCTGGGATGAGCCCGCGCCACTTCGCGCGCCTGTTCCGGGCCGAGACCGGCCTGACCCCGGCCGCCTACGTCGAGACCGTGCGGATCGAGGCCGGGCGCCGTCTCCTCGAGACGGGCGAGATCGCCCTGAAGCAGGTCGCGGGCGCCTGCGGGTTCCGGGATGTCGACACCCTCCGGCGGGCCTTCCAGCGACGGGTCGGCACGACACCCGCGGAGTACCGGCGCCGGCATGCCCGTGGTTGAGGCGCCCTGCGCACCCTGTCCCCGGGCATCGCGGGACTGCCCTTGATTCGCCCCGATCACCGCTTACCTCGCTCCCATCGGCTGCGGGCCCCTCTGGCGGGCGCTCCTCAGCGCCCGTGATGTCGGAGCCGATGCTTTCCATCTGGAATCAGCATCAGGTCCCGCACATGATGGACGTCCTCACCGTCGAATGGCTCGGTAAGCCATTGTGGATGTGGCTCGGATTCCACGTCCTGATCGCCTGCCTGCTCGCATTCGACCTCGGGCTCCTCCACCGCGACAAGGAGCACGAGATCGGCGTCCGGGAGAGCTTGGCCCTCACCGGTTTCTACCTCGCCCTCGGCCTCGCCTTCGGCGGCTGGATCTGGTGGTATCTCGGGCCGCAGTCCGGCCAGGAATATGTCACCGGCCTGGTGGTCGAGAAGTCGCTGTCGATGGACAACGTCTTCGTCATCGCCATGATCCTCACGGCACTGGGCGTCCCCCGGGCGGCCCAGCACCGGGTCCTGCTCTGGGGCATCCTGGCGGCGGTGGTGCTGCGCGGCCTGATGATCGGGCTCGGCGCCGCCCTGGTGCATGAGGTGCACTGGGTGCTGTCGCTGTTCGCGGCCTTCCTGATCTACGCCGGCCTGAAGATCCTGTTCTCGGGGGACGAGGAGGAGGGCGACTTCCAGAACAGCGCCGTCGTGCGCTGGTTCAAGACCACCTTCCGAGTCACTCCCGACCTGCACGGCCAGCGCTTCACGGTGCGCAAGACCGATCCGAAGACCGGCCGGGTCGCCCTGTACTTCACCCCGCTGGCACTTGCCCTGGTGCTGGTCAACGGTGCCGACGTGATCTTCGCGGTCGACAGCGTCCCGGCGATCTTCGCGATCACCACGGACACGTTCGTGGTCTACACCTCCAACATCTTCGCGATCCTGGGCCTGCGCGCCCTCTACTTCGCGCTGGCCGCGATGGTCGACCGGTTCGCCTATCTGAAGACGGCCCTCGCCTTCATCCTGATCTTCATCGGCGCCAAGATCGTGGTGGCCGACACGTTCGGGCTGGTGACGGTGCCGCCGTGGGTCTCCCTGGTGGTGACCCTGACGCTGCTGGCGGCCGGCGTCTTCTACAGTCTCTGGCGGACCCGGACCGACGCGCCGACTCCCTCGGCCTCGGAGGCCGGGCACCCCCACGAGGCCCGGGCCCACCGCGCCTGAGGCGGACCAGCCCTCAGGCCGCCGGCAGCGCCGCGATCAGATCGCGCAGGGTGGTGATGGTCGAGGCATCGGCCACGCCGTCCACCCGCGCCGGGCGGAAATGGCGCTGGAACGCGGCGACCACCGCCTGGGTGTGTTCGTCAAACACCCCGGTCACCGGCTGGTCGTAGCCGTAGAGCGCGAACATCGCCTGCAGCGCCTCGACGGGTTGACCAGCGTCGCCCCGCGCGAAGAACCGGCCGTCCTGCAGGCGGGCGGGGGGCACGTGATGACCCACCCCCGCCGCGGCGAGGCGCTCCCACGGGAAGGTCTCTCCCGGATCCTCCTTGCGCTCGGGCGCGATGTCGGAATGGGCGAGCACGCGCTCCGGCGGGATCGGCCAGCGGCCGAGGATGTCCCGGGCCAGCGCGATCACCGCGTCGACCTGCGCCTCCGGATAGGGCGGCAGGCCGCCGGCATGGCCCGGATGGACGATCTCGATCCCGATCGACCGGGAATTGACGTCGGTCTCGCCCTTCCAGGCGCCGGCGCCGGCATGCCAGGCCCGGCGGCCCTCCGGCACCATCTGAACGATTCCGCCATCCTCGAACACGAGATAGTGGGCCGAGACCTCGCTCAGCGGATCGCGCAGGCGTGCCAGGGCGGCGGCCCCGCTCTCCATCCCGGTGTAGTGCAGGATCAGCAGGTCGAGCGGTCCCGTGCGGCGGGCGCCGTGGTTCGGCGAGGGCGCGACGCGGCGGGCGAGGGGGCTGTCCGGATTCAGCGTCATGCCGGGCTTGTGCCACGGTTGGAGCCGCGACGCACCGGATCGCGCGGAACGCGGCGCGTTACCCGGCGCGCGTCCTCACCTGCTCGGATCCGGCGGCGCGAGACTCACCGCAGCCCGCGCTCCTGCGCGATCCGGTCGTAGGCCGCGTTGATCGCGGCGAGCCGCCGGGTGGCGATGGCCACCGCCTCCGTCGGAAGACCGCGGGCCAGCGCCCGATCCGGGTGATGCTCGGCCACCAGCGCGCGATGGCGCGCCTTCACGGCGGCGTCGTCCGCCGCACGGTCGAGCCCGAGGACGCCGTAGGGATCGTCCGGCAGCCGCACGTGCCGGGCGGCGATGCGCCGGAACGCGGCCTCGTCGAAGCCGAAAATTCCGGAGACCGCGCGCAGGTAGCGCTCCTCGGCCTCGTGCAGCGCACCGTCGGCGCCCGCGATCTGGAACAGGCCGTCGAGCACGTCCTCCAGCAGGGCCGGCTCGTCGCCGAAGGTCGTCGCCAGCTGGCGTGCGTAGGCCTCGAAGCCGTTCGTGGTCTTCTTGGCGAGGTCGAACAGGCGCTCCACACCCGGGCGCGCCGCGGGCTCCACCCGCACGACCCGACCAAAGGCCTCGACTTCCGAGGGCAGCACGACGCCGTCGGACTTGGCCATCTTGGCGGCGAGGGCCACGAGGCCCGTGGTGAACACGACGTCGCGCGGCGTCCGCCCGAAGGGCGCGCCGACCCGGTCCATCAGGAAATGGCCCGCAACGCCCCCGATCAGCGCCCCGAGCGGGCCACCGATCGCGAGGCCGAAGCCCGCGCCGCCGAGCTTGCCCCAGACGCCCTGAGACTTGGTCTCCTGGCTCATGGGCGACCCGGTCCCGGCGCTGATCCTCGGCTCGGTTCTGTCATCGGGGGCGGCGTGGTTCCGGCGCCGGAACGCACCCGGCCGAGCGACGGGATAGCCGCTCTGCACGCCGCGAGGAAGGGCCGGGACGCGCCCGGCCCGCCCAGCTCAGCTTAGCGGCAATAGACGTTGCCGTAGGCGTCGCGATACGTGCCATAGGGGCAGCGCGGCGCGGTCGAGGCCCCCACGATGGCGCCGCCGGCGCCGCCGATCGCGGCACCCGCCAGGGCGCCGCCCGCGCGGCCGGTGGCGGCCGCGCCGATTGCCGCACCGGTCAGGGCGCCGAGGCCCGCACCGCCCAGAGCCCGGTCTTCCGGGGTGTTGCAGCCGGCGAGCGAGAGGGCGGCGATGGTGGCGAGGGCGGCTGCCGTCAGCTTCTTCATGGTCCCCAGAACTCCCTTGTGCATTCAGTCCGGCCTGTGGCCGTGATCGCGGCGGATCGCCCCGAGCTTAGCAGGAAAGGAATGTCGGCCATACGGCTAAGGTTCCATCGGCTGCGCCATGAGTTGCACCGGGTTCCCGTCTCGCCCTATGCCACGGTCCAGAGGCGGCGCTCCGGCCGGGGTACCGCAGAGCCATATCCGGCACCACGTCCGAGGATCCCATGCCGACAGCCACCACGATCGTCCGCCGGGCCGCGGTGCGCGCCGACCGTGTCGCCGATACGGTGACCCTCGATCGCGCGGCCCGGGACGCCGTTGCGGGATCCCTGGTCGGGGAGGGCGGGCTCGCCTTCGACGTCGCGCTCACCAAGGCCGCGGCCCTGGAAGACGGCGACGCCCTGCGCCTCGACGACGGTCGTCTCATCGCG
This sequence comes from Methylobacterium sp. UNC378MF, assembly GCF_900103195.1. GTDB lineage: Bacteria > Pseudomonadota > Alphaproteobacteria > Rhizobiales > Beijerinckiaceae > Methylobacterium. The sequence continues at coordinate 259,634 of NZ_FMWU01000003.1, forward strand.
GTGCAGGCGGCCGCCGAGGACCTCCTGGAGGTGCGCGCCGAGAATCCGGTCCGCCTGCTGCGCCTGGCCTGGCAGCTCGGCGGCAGCCACGTGGACGCCGAGATCGGCGCGGACGTGCTCTACGTCCCGGCTACCCCTGCCGCGGCCGAACTCGTGCGCGGGCAGGGCTGCGTCGCGACCCCGGTCTCCCGCGCCTTCCGGCCCGAGCACGCCGCCCACGATCACAGCACCTGCGGGCACGATCACGGCCACGATCATCATGCCCACCATGATCACGGCCACGATCATCACGGGCCCGATCACGCGCATGACCATGGTCACAGCCATGAGCACGGCCATGAGCACAGCCACGAACACGAACACCATCGCGAGCACGGGCACCAGAATCACGGTCATGATCACGGCCACGTGCACGGTCCCGGCTGCGGCCACGATCATTAGCCTTTGAACCCGGCCCGGGGCGGCGCCGGTAGACCGGGCCGGTCAGACGGGACCGATCGAGGACTCCATGCCGGCCTCCGACCCCGGACGGCCCGCGGCCGTCACCCTGCGGGAATGAAGCGCAGCGTGCCGGCGCGGCGCGTGGGCTGGCCGGTATCGTTCGTGTGATTGACGCCGTCCATCACCGGAACCTCCGGGAAATCGAAGGGGCTGACCCCGTCCAGGCAGGCGACGTTGACGGCGTGAACGTTCGGGTCCGACCGCCGCTGATGATGCGTGTAGACGCCGCAGCGGGAGCAGAAGAAGTGCTGCGCCACCCCGGTATGGAACCGGTAGGTCGTCAGCGCCTCCGCACCCTGCAGGATCCTCACCCCGCCCGGCTGCGCCATGACGACGACGGCGCCGCGCATGCGGCAATACGAGCAGGTGCATCGGCGGATCGTCGCGAGATCGTCGCTGAGGGCCGCCTCGAAGCGCACGGCGCCGCAATGACACCGCCCGGTCCGGATCGTCGCATCGTCCGCCATGATGCTGGTGCCCCCGTGCGATTTCCTGGGATCCGGCTCAGCGACCGGTCCAACAGGCCCCCGACGGTCTAGGTGCGAGCGAGGATCCCGACAATCGTCATGTCTTCACACGGCCTGTGAGGAAAACTCACGCGCCGACGCCTCGGGAGACCGCGATCGCCGCCGGTCACAGGCGCTTCGGCACGGGCCTGCGGCAGTACAGGCTCGCCGCCTCGGCAGACAGGCTGTCCTGGACGGCCACGCACTGGTCGAGGGTGAGGCCGATGCTGGCCGCGTAGGGCTCGTTCGGCGACAGCGCCGCGTGGGCGAGGGCCGCCAGGTACAGCAGGAACGCCGCGGCCGCCCCGATCACCGCCGCGACGACCGCACGGTTCAGCAGCATCTCCGGCGCCCGCTCATGGCATCCCGACCAGCAGCAGCGCGAGCACGAGCACCGTGAGCCCCACGCCGATCAACGCCACGGCGGTGTAATCGCGTCCGGGCCGGTGCATGGTGGTGCGACCTGAACGGGTCATCATCCGCGCGCCGGGTCCTTGTCGTGGATCCGTGTCCCGGGGCCGACTCACTGCAGCAGGCCCCACAGGCCCGTAGCCAGTCCGAAGGTGAGCGAGAGCATCGCTGCGCAGATCAGGACGCGATCGATCACGCGGGCGGCCCGACCCTCCGGCTGAACGTCGATCATAGCGCGGTCTCCTCAAGGCCAGACTGACGACGGCCTGTTGCTGGCCTGTGTCGGCCCGTCGTCGGGAAACGGGTTCGTGTCTCCGCTCGGCAGGGGCCGGCCCGAACGGGAATCGGCCGCGGCGCGGCGCCAGGGCAGCGGAACACCCTGGTCACCGTTCAGTTGGACCGGCATCCCAACCGGAGACGACGCGTGACCACGGATCCGCTGCACAAGTATCCCCGCCCGCCCTTCGCGGCGCAGCCCCAGAGCTTCCCCGGCATGACCGGGCGCATGGAGCCGGAACCCGACCACGGCGAGGCGAGCTACAAGGGCTCGGGCAAGCTGACCGGTCAGGCGGCGCTGATCACCGGCGGCGACAGCGGCATCGGCCGCGCGGTCGCCATCGCCTTCGCGCGGGAGGGGGCGGACGTCGCCATCTCCTACCTGCCGCACGAGCAGGCCGACGCGGAAGCGGTCGCCCAATGGATCGAGAAGGCGGGACGGCGCGCGCTGCTGCTGCCGGGCGACCTCAAGGACGCCGCCTACGCACGCCAGATCGTCGCCCGCACGGTGGAGACGTTCGGCCGCCTGGACGTGCTGGTCAACAACGGCGCGTTCCAGCAGCCGAACGCGGACCTCGCCGGAATCGACGACACCGTGTTCGAGGACCATTTCCGCACCAACGTGTTCGGCCCGTTCTACGTGACCAAGGCGGCGCTCGCCCATCTGAAGCCCGGCGCCTCGGTGATCTTCACCTCGTCGGTGAATTCCAAGCATCCGATGCCGTCGCTCCTGGCTTACAGCGCCACCAAGGGCGCCCTGAGCAACATGGTGCTGAGTCTGGCCCAGCTGCTTGCCGAGACAGGCGTGCGCGTGAACGGCGTGCTGCCCGGGCCCATCTGGACCCCGTTCATTCCCTCCGGGATGAGCCAGGATTCGGTGAAATCCTTCGGCAGCCAGGTGCCGTTCGGCCGGCCCGGACAACCGGCCGAACTCGCCTCGGCCTACGTGATGCTGGCCTCGGAGGAGAGCAGCTACACATCGGGCGCGCTCGTCACGGTGGCCGGTGCCATGCCGGTGTTCTGACACGCCGCCTGGACAGCACCCACAACGGCGGGTGCCGTCCGGGCCGACGGCGGTCTCAGGCGGCACGCATCTCGGCGAGAAAGCGCATGACTTCGGCGCGCAGGGCCTCGGCGCTGCGGCAGACATCGCCGGCGGCTGCACCGACCTCGCCGGCCACGCGGCGCGTTGCCTCCGCGGCGGCCGAGGTGGAGACGACGTTCTGGCTCACGGAATCGGTTCCGCGGGCCGCCTCGTCGATATTCTGCGCGATGTGCCCCGTGGCGAACCGCTGCTGCTCGACGGCCGCTGCGATGGCGCTAGCGATGGCGTTCATCGTGTCGACCGTGCCGCCGATCGTGCGGACCGCGTGAACCGCCTGTGTGGTCTCCCCCTGGATTGCGGCGATCTGGGCGGTGATCTCCTCGGTGGCTTTCGCGGTCTGCCCGGCCAAACCCTTCACCTCGGCGGCGACCACCGCGAATCCGCGTCCCGACGCGCCGGCCCGCGCCGCCTCGATCGTCGCGTTCAGCGCCAGGAGGTTCGTCTGCTCGGCGATCGCCGAGATGATCCGCACGACCTCCCCGATCTTCTCCGCCGCCCCTGCCAGCCCGCGGATCTGTCGATCGGTCCGCTCCGCCTCGGTCACGGCCTGACGGGCGATCTCGGCCGACTTGGTGACCTGCCCGCTGATCTCCCCGATCGAGACCGACAGTTCCTCGGTGGCCGCCGCCACCGTCTGCACGTTGGTCGCGGCCTGCTGCGCGGCGCCGGCTGCCGAACCGGCCTGCTGCGCCGCCTCCGCGGCGGTGGCCGACATCGCCCGGCAGGCCTCGCGCATGCCGGAGGCCGCGCCGTCGACCTGCGCCAGGAGTTCGCTCGCCTCGGCATCGAAGCTGCGGGTCACCGCCTCCATCCAGCGGGCGCGCTCCTGCCGGCGCTCCTGCTCCGCCAGTTGTTCGGATGACAGCGTCTGCGCCTGAATCATGCTGTCCCGGAACACGCCGGCAGCCTCGGCCATCTGGCCGATCTCGTCGCGCCGGCCGCGCCCCGGGATGTCGACACCCATCTCGCCACCCGCGAGCCGATGCAGGGCCGACGTGAAGGCGCTCAGCGGGCGCGTGATGCTGCGCGCCAGCAGGAATCCCACCACCCCGATCCCGATCGCGAGGGGCGTCAGCCAGAGCAGGGTGGTGACCATCCGCGCCCGGTCCATGGCATGGATGTCGTCCACGTAGAGCGCGGAGTTGATGACCCAGTGCCACGGCTCGTAGGCGAGCGAGTAGGCGACCTTCGGGGCCGGCTCGGTCTCGCCGAGCCGAGCCCAGCGGTACTCGGTGAAGTCGCCGCCCGCCTGGGCGCGCTGGATCATCGTCCAGACGAAGGTCTTCTTCATCGCCGCGTCATCGCGCGACCGAGTGCCTTCGATCTTGGGATCGGGATGCACGACGTTGCGGCCGATATTGCCCGGAGCCGAGCTGTAGACGAAGACGTAGTCGCTGCCGTTGTAGCGCATCGCCCGCAGGGCATCGGCGGCACGCCGTTGTGCCTCGTCGGCCGTGATGACTCCAGCCTCCGCCTGACGGGCGAACGCCGCCACGATGCCGTGCGCCGACTCGACCTGGGCGCGGATGGCGGCCTTACGGCCGTCCATCATCACCGGGCCAACGGAGGATACCTGAATGCCCACGATCCCTATGAATGCCAGCAAAATGCCGCCGACAAGATAAAACAATTTACTTCCAATTGTCATTTCCTATATTCCCGCCAATAAATGGACATCTCAAAGTTTTATCGAAAACGAATCGGCGATCATCAAGCATCGCATGAGAACATTATCTCAGGTATTCTTGGAATCATTCCATGCTAACCGCACATGCGTGCCATGCCACGGCATGATCTTCGGGGCCCGCGCGACGTCCAAGGAACGACCGTCACGACCGGCCGGCGCGCCGACCGATGCCGCCTCGCCGTGCCGGTCGCCCTTACGGGCTGCCCGCGACGCCGGCGACGGCTCGGCCGGCACCGCATGTCGTTTCGCCGGTTGGCATCCGGTGATATCCGATGCCCTCCCGCGCCCTTCATCGGCCTCCGGGCGCGCGGCGCCCCGGCGGGACGCATCGCGAGGGGGAACACGGCACGGATCAAGGAACGTGACGGCGGCTGACGAACGCGGTGCACGGGCGGGATGGCGCTTTTCCGTCGCCCCGATGAGGGACTGGACGGACTAGTGCCTCTCCGCGCTCTGCAAATGCGGCTGCGGCCCGGCCATGCTGTACGGATACAGTACCGAAATCAGCCGCCTGGAGGGAATCGAGCCTCAGCACGGCGACCACGGCCTCCGGCCCATCCCGCGTGCCGAGCCGGATCAGCCGGGCCGCGCCCTCGGGCCCGATCTGCAGCGGACAGCCCGTGGTGAAGGGTGCCGCCGCGATGGCGGCGGGGTCGAGGATGAGGGTCATGGCCGGCCTTCCGGTGCCTCGATCACCGTCTACATCTGCCGCCCTGGCCGTGGCGTCCCCATGCCGGGCCTTCGGCCTCCGGAGGTGCGTCGTGGGTGAGACCACCTCGAGTCGCCCGGCCCATCCCGCCACGGGGCTCGCGCGCCTCCCGGTCCGGACCGCCCGCCGGCAAGCCCGCGGTCCGGCTGGTGTCTCCGTCCTGCCAGTTCGCCATCTCCTCCGTCTTGCCCCGGTGCCGTTACCCTGCACCGCAGCGTTCCCGAGATGTCGGAAAACTCTCCCGAGACCTCGGACAATCCGTCCGCGCTCTCGGGAGCCCCGCGGGGGGCATGGCCGCATGACGACCCTCGAATGCGCCGCCCTGCTGCTCCAGGAGATCGCCGAGCCGCGGCCGGTCGGCGACAGCGTGAAGGCCGCCATCACCCGCGCGGCCAGGGCCGTGAAAGGCCGCGAACGTCTTCCTCGGCGACCGGGAGACACTCAGTTATGGGCGTGCCGAAGATCTCTGGCGGCGCGAGGCCCGGCGGATCGACGCCCACGAGCTCGACGCGATCCGGGCTGCCCACCGGGCCCGCGACCAGCGCCGCGACCAAGCGCTTCGTGCGGAGCTTCGCGCGGCTGCGGTACTGGTTGGGGCCCGGTCTCGGCGGCGCTGCTGTGGCGTTCGGCGGGATCGTGCTGGTGAAGGTGGGGCTGGCGGGGCGGTGAGCCGGGCCGCCTGGTTCGAGAGGCTGTCCCGGCTTCGGATGGGATGCCTCTCGGTCCAGAGACTGCAACCGCGCCGCATCCCTGCGCGGAGACCGAACCTCGATAGTCCTTCAGCGAGACCATCGTGAACCGCCCGGCTCCGGCCGCGGCGGTTTTTGGTGCCGGTGGCCCGCAGCTTGCGACAACCCGGCATTCCTCACAGGGATTCACTCAGCCCCGCCGGCACCGCCGCGCGGGGCCTTTTAGTAACAGCCTGCCGCTCGGCGGTGGGATCGGCGTTGCCGGCTCCCTATCAATCGATCCCGGCACGGCCGCGGGCGTAACTCGGAACCTCGGCAACCAGATCCACGACAACAACGGTCCCCCCGGCAGCCTCACGAAAGTCGGTGACGGTACGCGCCGCTGTGCAAGCGCCTGATCCGACGCTCTGGCGCATCGGCCGAGCCGATGGGGTTCGGCACCGTGCGGGCGTGGCTTGACCGGTGCGATGGTACCCGCGTGGCAGGGTGGGCGCAGGATAGGGCGGACCCTGACGCCACTGTGTGCCTGGACATCGTGGTTGACGGTCGGATCGTGGCGATGACCGTGGCCGCATTGTACCGGGCCGACATTGCGGCCTTGGGGGTAGGCGACGGCCGCCACGGCTTCGACCTCGGCTTGGCGACTCCCTTGGCCCCGGGCGCGCCACACGTGGTCGAGGTGCGCAGGTCGGTCGACGATGCGGTGATCTGCGCGATAACAACAGACGCAGCAGGCCTGTGGACGCCGTTGTTGGCGGCGTGATCGGCGCGTCCGCTCCGCTACGACAGGGGCAACGACATCATCGCCTGCCGCGCGGGTGACGGAACGGACCTATCCGGCTCGCCCTACCTGTTGGAGCCGGCGGTCAGGCTCGTCCGGCGGCCGTAGCCCGGCACCCACCTGTGGGGCATTCATTTGCCGAGGCAGCGATGCACTCCGCGCCGGATCCAAGCTCATGCCCTACACGATCGAGGTCTGGGACCGGATCGGCGGCGAGCTCGAGCTGCACCTGGCCACGGTCTACCCGCTGCCCATGGCGATCGCGGCGTTCGAGGCAGCCTGCCTGGAAAGGCCGACGAACAAGGTCACGCTTCGGGATCGGGCTCGGATCGTGCGGAAGCAAGAGGCGACGCCACGGAGCAACGGCGAGGCCCTGGCCGCCGCGCGCCGGTCGAAGGTCCGGGTTTCGCGATCGATCTTACCGTCTCTTTTGACGACGATCTGGGCGTGATACCCCGTCGTCCCGTTCTTCCGCGCGCTCGACGATGGCCCCCATCGCGCTCCCCCGTGGCGGTACAGCACGGGGTCGAGCAGGCACAGCAAAGCTGTACTACGAGCAATCCGACGCCCGATGAGGCACGCCGAGACCCGGCGAGGTACAGCACGAAAGCGACAGCAAGTGATTGCCGGAATGGAAGAACCCAGAAATCTCAGTGGATGGCGCTTTTCCGTCGCCCCGATGATGGACTGGACGGACCGGCATTGCCGCGCGTTCCACCGGTCCCTCTCGGCCCGCGCGCGGCTCTACACCGAGATGGTGACGACCGGCGCGGTGCTGCACGGGCCGCGCGAGCGACTGCTCGGCTTCGCGGCGGTCGAGCATCCGGTGGCGGTCCAGCTCGGCGGCTCGGACCCGGCCGAGCTGGCGCAGGCCGCCCGGATCGCCGCGGATCTCGGCTATGACGAGGTCAACCTCAATGTCGGCTGCCCCTCGGACCGGGTGCAGGAAGGCCGCTTCGGCGCCTGCCTGATGCGCGAGCCGGCCCTCGTCGGCGATTGCGTGGCGGCCCTGAAGGCGGCGGTCGCCGTGCCGGTGACGGTGAAGTGCCGGATCGGCGTCGACGATCAGGATCCCGAGGCGGCGCTCGACACCCTGGCCGACGCCGTAGTCGCGGCGGGCGTTGACGGGCTGATCGTCCACGCCCGCAAGGCCTGGCTCCAGGGGCTCTCGCCCAAGGAGAACCGGGACGTGCCGCCCCTCGATTATGGCCGGGCGGCGCGGCTGAAGCAGCGGCTTCCCGGGCTGCCGATCGCGGTCAATGGAGGCCTGCGCGATCTGGACGCCGCGCGGGCGCGGCTCGCCGAGGTCGACGGCGTGATGGTCGGCCGCGCCGCCTATACCGAGCCGGCGCTGCTGCTCGGCGTCGATCCCGACCTGTTCGGCGTGCCGGCCCCGGCCCCCGACGCCTTCGCGGCGGTGGCGGCGTTCGAGCCCTACATCGCCGCAGCCCTCGCCCGGGGTGAGCGCCTGCACGCGGTCACCCGGCACATGCTCGGGCTGTTCAACGGCCGGCCGGGGGCGCGGGCCTTCCGGCGCCACCTCTCGACCCACGGCATGCGCCCGGAGGCCGATCTTGCGACCCTGCGGGAGGCGGTGGCGCTGGTCTCCCGCGCCGCGCCCGAAGCCCGCGCGGCCTGAATGGCAGACCGGTCAGGGCCGGCGCAGGATCAGGCGGTCGCCCCGGACCTCGTAGCCGGAGAGCCGCGACAGGAAGGTCTGACCGAGGAGATTCGCCGACAATGCGCCCGGCTTGGCCACCATGGCGTTCACCCGCCGCTCGGTGATCGTCCCGACGCTCAGCGAGTCGAGCTGGGTCGGCGCCGCGTAGGTGATGCCGTTGGCGGTGGAGACGCGGGCGGTGAAATCGGCGGGCGCGGGCGTGAGCCCCAGGGCCGCAGCGTTCTCGGCGGTGAGCACGACGCTGCTCGCCCCGGTGTCGAACAGGAAGGGCTGCACCCGGCCGTTCACCTCGGCGTCGACCCGGAAATCGCCGTCCGCCCGCCTTGTGACGGTGACCGAGCCGTCGCCGCTCGAGGTCGCGCTCCCCGGCCGGAGATCGCCGAGCACCCGGGCGCCGACGTCCTGGATCCGGTCGCGGTAGCTGTAGCCGATGACCAGGGCGAGGCCGATCAGCGCCCAGGCCAGGAGTGCCTGCAGGTTCGCGCCGGGCCGGGCCGTGAATTGCCGCCAGAACCCGGCCACCACCAGGAGCAGGATTGTGCCGGTCCAGGCGAGGTTCGCCAATTGGTCGGGCCCGATCACGCCGCCGACGCTGTCGCTGCCGTCGCCGAGGACCAGGGCGACGAGAACCAGGGCGAGGGCCGCGAGGCCGAGATAGATCATGACGGCAGCGGCGCTTCCAGGAGTGTGAGGCCGGCGGTGCGCATCCGGGCCGCGAGCCCCGCCATCACGGCGCGGCGCTGCGCCTCCGACAGCGCGCCCCAGGCGGCGATCTCGTCGCGGGTCCGCCCGCAGCCGCCGCACAGGCCGGTCGCCGCGTCGAGGACGCAGACCTTGGTGCAGGGCGAGGCGGGTTTCGGCGCGGGCGGCATCGGTGATCCTTGGCCGGGGGATCGTGGCCGGGTCAAGACGCGGCGGGATCTGTCAGTCCGCCACGCCCGCCGTCGCCGCCACCAGGGCCAGCAGGGCGGCGATCTCCGCGGCCTGCTGGCAGGCGCCGATGACGTCGCCGGTCTGGCCGCCGATCTTGGCGCGCGCCAGCCGGGTGAGGCCCAGAGTCGCGAGGCCGGCGCACAGGATCATCAGCGCGACCCCGCCGGGCGGCAGGCCGAGCGGCACGGCGCCGAGCGCCAGGACCGCGCCCAGACCGAGGGCGGTGGCGAGGCTCGCCCGGTCCGGGCGGCCGACCGAGGCGGAGAGGCCGCCCGGCCGCGCCGGCGCCAGCAGCACCATCGGGGCGAGGGCGGCGATCCGCGACAGGGCGGCCGACAGGATCAGACCGGTGGCGGCGGCGTAGCCGGTCCGGTCGAGAAGCGTCGCCAGGGCGCCGATCCGCAGGGCCAGCGCCAGGACCAGCGCCGCGCCCCCATAGGCGCCGATCCGGCTGTCGCGCATGATCTCCAGGCGGCGCTCCCGCGTGGTGCCGCCGCCGAACCCGTCGGCGACGTCGGCGAACCCGTCCTCGTGCAGCGCCCCCGTGGCCACCACCAGGATCGCCACCGCGAGCGTCGCGGCCAGGAACGGCCCGAGCCGGATGGTCCAGGCGGCCACCAGCACCAGGGCGGCCGGCAGCGCGAGGATCAGGCCGGCCAGCGGCAGCATCCGCGGCAGGGTGGTGAAGTCGGGGCTCCGGTGCGGGTCCGGCTCGCCGGGCAGTTGCGGCACCGGCAGGCGGGAGTAGAAGCGCAGGCACCCGGCGAGGTCGTAGAGGGCGCCGCGCCCGGGCCAGTCGGCCTCACCGCCGGTCTGCCTGTCCATCGCGGTCTCTCGCATCCGCCCGCCACCGCGCGCCGGTCCAGTATAATCTCCCCGTCCGGGGGCGCCCACAGGAAATCATCGCCGCCATGACCGACCCGATGACCGCCCCCGAACCCGGCCCCTTCGACGACATCCGCAACCTGCTGAAGGCGATGCCGGGCCCCGACACGGAGGCGCAGGCCGCCGTCGCGGCCCGGGACGCGACCCTGACGAAGCCCGCGGGCTCTCTCGGACGGCTGGAGAGCCTCGTGTCCTGGCTGGCGGCGTGGCAGGGCAAGGCACCGCCGAGCTTCGACCGGCCGCTGGTCTGCGTCTTCGCCGGCAGCCACGGGGTCACGCGCCGGGGCGTCTCGGCCTTCCCCGATGCGGTCAACCGGCAGATGCTCGACAATTTCGCCGCCGGCGGCGGGGCGATCAACCAGATCTGCGCCGCCTACGGGCTCGGCTTCAAGGTGTTCGACCTCGCCCTCGACATGCCCACCGGCGACATCACGGAGGGGCCGGCCCTCGACGAGCGCGCCACGGTCGCCACCATGGCGTTCGGCATGGAGGCGGTGGCCGCCGGCACCGACTGCCTCGGCATCGGCGAGATGGGCATCGGCAACACCACGGTGGCGGCCGCCCTCTACGCCGCCTTGTTCGGCGGCGACCCCGCCCACTGGGTCGGGCGCGGCACGGGCGTGGACGGGGACGGCCTGTCCCGCAAGGTCGCCGCCGTGGAGGCGGCGCTCGCGCACCATGCCGGCCACCTCGGAGACCCGCTCCAGGTCCTGGCGCGCCTGGGCGGCCGTGAGATCGCCGCCATGGCGGGGGCAATCCTGGCGGCCCGGCTGCAGCGCATTCCGGTGGTGATCGACGGCTACGTGGCGACCGCCGCGGCCGCCGTGCTGCACGCCGCCGATCCGAGCGCCCTCGACCATTGCCTGGCCGGCCACGTCTCGGCGGAGGGCGTCCACGCCGAGGTTCTGGAGCGGCTCGGGCTGGTGCCGCTGCTGGCGCTCGGCATGCGCCTCGGCGAGGCCTCGGGCGCCGGGATGGCGATGGGCCTGCTCAAGGGCGCGCTCGCCTGCCACACCGGCATGGCGACCTTCGCGCAGGCCGGGGTGTCCGAGAAGGGCGCGGGCTGAAGCCGCGCGGGCACCTGCGCCCTCGCGTCTTTGCGAGCGGAGCGAAGCAATCCAGCGGCGCCACGCCCATCAGCGGCCCGCTGCCCTGGGTTGCTTCGCTGCGCTCGCAAAGACGAACCTTCCTCGGGAGCGCCCGGACTCAGGCGGTCTTCTCGATGTTCCAGAAGAACTGCACGGGCGCCATCACCATGCCCTTGAGCTTCGAACTCACGGCCATCGGCTGCTGCACGAGGCCTGCCGGGGCGTACGGCACGACCTCGAAGGCCCGCTCCTCGATGCGGGCGGCGAGCGCCTTCTGCTGCGCCTCGTCGCTCGTGGCGATCCACTCGCCGCGCAGCGATTCCAGCGTCGGATCGTCGGGCCAGCCGAACCACGCGGCCTGACCGTTGGCCCGGATCAGCGGGTGGAGCGCCGGGTTCAGCACATCCGCGCCCGACCAGAGCGTGTGGAACAGCGACCATCCGCCGGCATCGACCGGCCCGCGATTGCCGCGGCGGGCGATGAAGCTGCCCCAGTCGGTGGAGACCAGATCGACGTTCATCCCGAGCTGCTTGAGCAGGTCCTGGGTCACCAGCGACTGGTTGTAGGCGATCGGCTGGTCGGCTGGGGCCAGCAGCACCACCCGCTCGCCCTTGTAGCCGGCCTTGGACAGCATCGCCTTGGCCTTGGCGAGATCCGCCTGCATGGCGGCGGCCCCGCCGGCGCCGGTCGACATCGGCGAGCCCGGCGTGAAGAAGGTCTTGGCCTCCTGGTAATATTCCGGGCTGCCGACCACCGCCTGCATGTAGTCGTCCTGCTTCATGGCCATCATTACGGCCCGGCGGATCTCGGGATTGTTGAACGGCGGCTGCGTGTGGTTGAACCGCATCAGCAGGATCAGCCCGAGCGGCACGTTGCGGATCTCGATCCCCGGCTTGCCCTTGAGGACCGGGATCAGGTCGATCGCCGGCTGCTCGTACCAGTCGACCGCCCCCTGGATCATCGCGCCGACCGCCGCCGAGGCCTCGGTGATGGCCAGCCACTCGATCCGGTCGACCTTGGCGACCTTGCCGCCGGCCGCCCAGGAGGGTGCCTCCTCGCGGGGCCGGTAGCCGGCATGGCGCGTGTAGATCGCGTTCTGGCCGGGGATCCATTCCCGCGCCTCGAAGCGCCAGGGCCCGGAGCCGGTGGCGTCGGCGATCGGCTTGGAGGCATCCTGCAGGGCGATGCGCTCCGGCATGATGAAGGGCACGTTGGAGGACAGCTTGCCGAGGGCCGCCGGGAGCAGGGGGAACGGCTTCTTCAACGTGATGGTGAAGGTCCGCGCATCCTCCTGGCCGTACGCCTCCACGAACCCCGCCAGGGTCTGGCCGAAGGCGTCCCGCTTGGACCAGCGCGCGATGGACGCGATGCAGTCCTTGGCCTCGACGGGGGAGCCGTCGTGGAAGGTGAGTCCGTCGCGGAGATGGAAGGTCCAGCGCAGGCCGTCGGGCGCGGTCTGCCAGTCGCTGACCATCTGAGGCTGGATCCGGAAATGCTCGTCTGTGGCGAACAACGTGTCGTAGACCAGATAGCCGTGGTTGCGGATGACGTAGCTCGTGGCGACGATCGGATCGAGGGACGGCAGGGGCGTCGAGGGGATGAAGCGCAGCACGCTGCCGCCACCGGGCTGGGCCCGGGCGAGGTACGGGCGGCCGATGCTGGCGGCGGCCGCGCAGGCGGTCCCGGCCAGAAGCTGGCGACGGTGAAGCGTCATCGCGGGCAACCCCTCTGCTATACAGGGCCCCCGAGGCCCGCTGGATTTTATACAATTTCAACACCGGGGCCTCGCCGTCAAGGGCCTCGACCACGACCGGGTCCGACGGTGGAGCGCGACGATGAAGAACCGGACCATCGCGGGTTCGATCGGGTCCGAGATCCGGCGCCGCATCCTTGACGGGCGCTACCCGGCCGGGTCGCAGCTCCGCCAGGACGGCCTCGCGGCGGAATTCGGCGCCAGCCGCATCCCGGTACGGGAAGCCCTGTTCCAGCTCGAAGCCGAGGGCCTGGTGCGAATCCACCCGCACCGCGGGGCGATGGTGGCGCCGCTCTCGCCGGCGGACGCGGCCGAGGCCCTCGAACTCAGGGGCACCCTGGAGCCCCGGCTCCTATCCCTGTCGGCCCCGCGCCTCACCGCCGAGGATTTCGCGCGGGCCGACGCTCTGCTGGAGGATTACGCCGCGGCATTGCGCGACGGCGCGACGGCGCGCTGGGGCGCCCTCAACACGGATCTGCACCTCCTCCTCTACAGCCGGGCCGAGCGCCCCCGGGCCCTCGCCCTCGTCGGCTCCCTCCTGGCCGAGTGCGACCGCTACACGCGCCTGCAGCTGTCAACGGACAACGCCGAGTTGGAACGGGCCGACCGCGAGCACCGCGAGATCGTTCGGCTGTGCCGGAACGGCCACGTCTCGGCCGCCTGCGCCCTCCTGACCGACCATATCGACCACGTCGCCGCCGCGCTGATGGCCTTCCTCGGCGAGACCTCAGGGCTGACGAAATCGGCCAAGATTGTATAAAATCCTTGCCAGAATCGCACGTCGCTGCCATGGAGAGGCTGCCGCCCGGCGCGACCTGCAAGGCCCGCCGGGACGATCCTCCTCCCAGCAGACGAGCCGGCGATGGCCTCCGACCGACACATCTTCTCCGGCACGATCCCGGCCCTGATGACGCCCTGCCGGCCGGATCGGACACCCGATCTCGACGCCCTCGCGCGGAAGGGGAAGGACCTCGTCGCCGAAGGGATGTCGGCGGTCGTCTATTGCGGCTCGATGGGCGACTGGCCGCTCCTGACCGACGAGGAGCGGATGGAAGGCGTCGAGCGGCTGCTGGCAGCCGGCGTTCCGGTGATCGTCGGGACCGGCGCGCAGAACCCGAAGCGGGCGGCGGCGCTCGCGGCGCATGCCAAGGCGGCCGGCGCCCACGGCCTGATGATCATCCCGCGGGTGCTGTCGCGCGGCAGCTCGGCGGCGGCGCAGGAGGCCCACTTCTCCGGCATCCTCGAGGCGGCCGTCGACCTGCCGTCGGTGATCTACAACAGCCCCTATTACGGCTTCGAGACCCGCGCGGATCTGTTCTTCAGCCTGCGCAGCCGCTACCCACACCTCGTCGGATTCAAGGAATTCGGGGGCGCGGCCTCGCTCACCTACGCGGCCGAGCACATTACCGGCCAGTCGCCCGAGATCACCCTGATGGTCGGGGTGGATACGCAGGTGGTGCACGGCTACGTCAATTGCGGCGCCCGGGGTGCCATCACGGGCATCGGCAACGTCCTGCCGCGGGAGGTCCTCCACCTTGTCGCCTTGTGCGAGAAGGCGGCGGGCGGCGACGTCCTGGCCCGGCGGCGGGCGGAAGAACTCGATTCCGCCCTGGCGATCCTGTCCAGCTTCGACGAGGGGACCGACCTCGTCCTGTACTACAAGTACCTGATGGTGCTGGAAGGAAACCCGGAATACGAACTCCACTTCAACGCCTCCGACGCGCTGAGCGCCGGCCAGCGCCACTACGCGGAGAACCAGCTGCGTCTGTTCAAGGCATGGTACGCACAGTGGTCGGAGGAGGCCGCCGGGGCCTGATCCTCCACCGCGGCCGCCGCAGGGCAGCCCATCTTTGCGCGGGACCGCCCGTCGGCGCTATGGCGGGTGCGAGATCGGTCCGAGCCCGCGAATCCCGCCCATGAAGATCACCCAAGCCTTCACCTTCGAGGCGGCCCATCGGCTGCCAAACGTGCCCGAGACCCACCGCTGCCACCGGATGCACGGGCATTCCTACCGGGTCGAGCTGACGGTGGCCGGCCCGGTCGATCCCCAGACCGGCTGGGTGATCGACTTCTACGACATCGAGTCGATCTTCGGCCCGCTGCTGGCGCGGCTCGACCACCATTGCCTCAACGAGATCGAGGGGCTGGAGAATCCGACCGCGGAGAACATCGCGGCCTGGATCTGGCAGCGCCTGCGGCCGGACCTGCCGGGCCTCGCGCGGGTGCGGGTCGCCGAGACCCCGATGTCCTGGGCCGAGTACGATGGCGAGTGACGCCGCGATCCCGGGCGACCGCGCCGCGCTGGTTCTGTTCTCCGGGGGCCAGGATTCGGCCACCTGCCTGGCCTGGGCGCTGGACCGGTTCGGCCATGTCGAGACCCTCGGCTTCGACTACGGACAGCGCCACCGGGTCGAGCTCGACCGCCGCGCGGCCCTGCGGGCGGGCACGACGGGCCTCAACCCGGCCTGGGCATCCCGGCTCGGTGACGACCACACGGTCGCGCTCGACGCTCTGGGACAGATCTCCGAGACGGCGCTGACCCGGGAGGCCGCGATCGGTTACGAGGCGTCGGGCCTGCCCAACACCTTCGTTCCCGGCCGCAACCTCGTGTTCCTGACCTTCGCGGCCGCGCTCGCCTATCGGCGGGGGCTCCGGCACGTGGTCGGCGGCATGTGCGAGACCGACTATTCCGGCTATCCCGATTGCCGGGACGACACGATCAAGGCCCTGCAGGTGGCGCTCAATCTCGGCATGGAGCGGCGCTTCGTGCTGCACACGCCGCTGATGTGGCTCGACAAGGCGCAGACCTGGGGCCTCGCCGAAAGCCTGGGCGGACGGGCGCTGGTCGACCTGATCGTCGAGGAGAGCCACACCTGCTACCTCGGCGAGCGCGGGAAGCGGCATCCCTGGGGCTACGGCTGCGGGACCTGCCCGGCCTGCCGGCTGCGGGCGGACGGCTACGCCCGGTTCATCGCGGCCTGAGCCCGTCGACCAGTACCGCCAGCGTTCCCTGGAAGGCGGCCGGGCTCGCGAACAGCCGTTCCATCAGCAGCGCGCCTTCCAGCGTCGCGACGACGTAGCGGGCGAGGGCCGCCGGATCGGCCCCGCCGCGGACGGTGCCGTCGGCCTGCCCCGCGCGCAGAATCGCCTCCAGCCACGCGAGGTGATCGGCGAAAAAAGCCGCGATATCCCGGCGCAGGCGCCCGGGCAGCGCCTCGCCCTCGATGGCCAGCGCCGCGCACAGGCAGCCGAGCCCCTGCTCGACGCCGCCGAGATAGAGCCGCCCATAGGCCTCGACCCGGCCCGGCCCGTCCGGCACGTCGAGGCGGATCGTCTCCAGGGCGGCGGCGTAGCGCGCCGCGTAGGCCGCCACCAGGGCAGCGCCGAGATCGACCTTGGTGGGGAAGTGGTGGTGGATGCTCGCCTTGCGGATGCCCACCGCCGCGGCGAGGTCGGCGTAGCTGAAGCCGGCAAAGCCGCGGCCCCGCACCAGAGTCTCGGCCTGCATCAGCAGCTCGGCGCGGGTATCCCTCATCGCGGCGATCGTCGCTCCAGCTCACGGGAATATGGGCCCCGTTGCGATATCGGCCGTGGCCCGCCCCTTGACCGAGGCGCAATCTACCTACTTAATGGTAGACAATCAAGATCGGGAGGTTTCGGCATGACGGCATCCGCCGTCCATCCGGGGACGCTGGCCACCGGGCTGACGCGGCGGCACGCCCTCTTTGCGGGGTTCTGCCTGTGCTGCGCGCCGACGCTGGGCCGCGCCGCCGAGAGCTTCACGATGGAGGAGGTCGGGCCGGGCCTGTTCGTGCGCAAGGGCCTGATCGCCGACGCCACGCCCGAGAACGCCGACGCCATCGCCAATATCGGCTTCCTCATCGGCAGGAACGGCGTGGTGGTGACCGAATCCGGCGGCAGCCTCGCCGACGGCCAGTGGCTGCGCGCCGAGATCGTCAAGCGTACGGACAAGCCGATCACCCACGTGGTGCTGACCCACGTTCACCCGGACCACGTCTTCGGGGCGGGGGCCTTCGTCCAGGACAAGCCGGTCTTCATCGGCCACGCCAAGCTCACCGAGGCGCTGTCGGCGCGGGGCGAGTTCTACCGCAAGCGGCTGATCGATCTGCTGGGCGAGGACCGCACCGGTCCGGTGGTCTACCCGACCCTGAGCGTCGCCGACACGGCCGAGATCGACCTCGGCGACCGCCGCCTAACCTTCACGGCCCACGGCCCGGCGCACACCACCTCCGACCTGTCGATGATCGATTCCGGCAGCGGCCTGCTCTTCCCCGCCGACCTGCTGTTCGTGAACCGGATCCCGTCCCTCGACGGCAGCCTCAAGGGCTGGCTGGCCGAGATCGAGCGCCTGAAGGCGATGGGTCCCGCCCGGGCCGTGCCGGGCCACGGCCCCGTCGCGGTCGACCTCGCCCCGGCGCTCGCCGACCTCTCCGGCTACCTGAAAGCCCTGCGCGACGGCACCCGCGCGGCGATCGCCCAGGACGTTCCCATCGACAAGGCAGTGACCAGCGTCGCCGCGGACCAGCGGGACAAGTGGGCGCTGTTCGACACCTATAACGGCCGCAACGTCACCGTGGCCTACCAGGAACTCGAGTGGGAATAGGTTTCGGGATCCCCATATCCAAGCCAATCGGGAGGCACGCCATGACTCACAGGATCGGACAATCAGTCTCCACCCTCGCCCTCGGCCTCGTCCTGGCGACGAGTGCCCTGTCGGGCCCGCTCGCCGGCATGGCGCAGGCGGCCGGCGCCTCCGACACGGATCAGGAGCGGGCAGCCCGCTGGCAGGAGATCGCCAAGTCGATCTTCGGCGACCGTCAGATCGCCCCGACCGACAGCCTCGTGAAGATCGAGGCGCCTGCCCGGGCGCTGGACGCCGCCCTGGTGCCGATCACCCTGACCATGCCCAATGACGGGCAGATCAAGGCGGTCTCGCTGATCATCGACGACAACCCGGCGCCCTACGCGGCCAAGTTCGAGTTCGGCCCGGCGGCCGACCCGGCGGAGCTGAAGCTGCGGGTGCGGGTCAACAACTACACCGACATGCATGCCGTGGTGGAGACGACGGACGGCACGCTCTACGAGGCCAAGCAGTTCGTGAAGGCGTCCGGCGGCTGCTCGGCCCCGATGGGCATGAGCGACGAGGAGGCCATGAAGGGCATGGGCGACATGCGCATGAAGTTCGCCGAGACCGCGGCCGGCAAGCCCGTGGAGGCGACGCTGATGATCCGCCACCCGAATTTTTCCGGCATGCAGATGAACCAGGTGACCCGCGACTACACGCCGGCGCGCTACATCGACAAGCTCACCGTCTCGGCGGGCGACCGGACGGTCTTCACCATGACGGGCGACATCTCGATCGCCTCGAACCCGGTGATCAACTTCGCGTTCAAGCCGGACGGCAAGCCGATCCAGGTGGCGGCCTCCGACAACCAGGGCGGCCGCTGGCAGCACAGCTTCACCCCCCCGAGCCCGACGAACTGAGCATGCGGCGCCTCCTCCTGACCGGCCGGGCCGCGGCGGCCTGCGCCGCCTTCCTCTGCCTCGCCGCCGCGCCGGCGGATTCGCCGGTCAACGTGCCCGAGCCGGAGGGGCTCTATGCCGGTCCTCCGAAGGGCTACACGCCGCCGACCCTGAGAGGGGCGGCGGTGGTCGACGCCGATGCCGTCGCCGCCCTGATGGCCGGCCCCGACAAGCCGGTGCTGCTCGACGTGGCGGCCCCGGACCGCAAGCCATCGAACTTCCCGGAGGGCCGCCTCTGGCTGCCGGTGCATCCCTCGATCCCCGGCGCCGTCTGGATGCCGGAGGCCGGCGCCGAGCCCCTGGCACCGGCGCGCGAGGCGTTGTTCTATGCTCGCGTCGCGGCCCTGACCGGGGGCGACAAGGCCAAGCCCGTCGTGGTGTTCTGCCACGTGGAGTGCTGGGGCAGCTGGAACGCCGCCAAGCGGCTGGTGCTGAAAGGCTATACCGGCGTGCGCTGGTTCCCTCAGGGCGTCGAGGGCTGGCAGGAGAAGCACGAGACCGCAAACCTGAAGGTCGATCCGGACTGGCGTGCGGGCGCCGAGCCGCAGGCGGGGCGCTGACCCGCGGCGTCGGCCGGTGTAAGAGGAGCAGCCCCTCTGAGGCGAGGGCCTGAAAGCCGCTGAATTCACCGGACTGGGCACTCTCCTCCCCCTTGCGGGGAGGCGTTGGAAGTGGGGGTGGTGCAGAAGGCACCACGGCCCCTAATCCTGAACCACCCCCACCCCGGCCCCTCCCCACAAGGGGGAGGGAAAAGAGCCGAAAGGGATCTGAACCATGTCGCAGGTCGTGCAGTCCCGACGGCTCCGGGCCATCGATATCGGCAAGCGCAAGGCCGAGGGGCGCAAGATCATCGCGCTCACCGCCTATCACGCCCACACGGCCGGCATCGTCGATCCCTATTGCGACTTCATCCTGGTGGGCGATTCCCTCGGCATGGTCATGCACGGGATGGAATCGACGATTCCCGTCACCCTGGAGATGATGATCCTCCAGGCCCAGGCAGTGATCCGCGGCACCGAGAAGGCGCTGGTCGTGGTCGACATGCCGTTCGGCTCCTACGAGGCGAGCCGCGAGCAGGCCTTCCTCAGCGCTTCCCGGGTTCTGAAGGAGACCGGCGCCGGGGCGATCAAGATGGAGGGCGGCGCCCATTTCGCCGAGACGGTGGCGTTCCTCGTCCAGCGCGGCGTGCCGGTGATGGGCCATATCGGACTCACGCCGCAGGCGGTGAACACGATGGGTGGCTTCAAGGTGCAGGGCCGGGCCCCCGACGACGAGCGCCGCCTCCTGGAGGATGCCCGCGCGATCTCCGAGGCCGGGGCCTTCGCGATCGTGCTGGAGGGCATCGTCGAGCCGGTGGCGCGGGCGATCGCAACCTCACCCCAGGTTACTGCCGCCACGATAGGCATCGGCGCCTCGGCGGTCTGCGACGGGCAGATCCTGGTGCTGGAGGACATGCTCGGCCTTTCCGAGCGCACCCCGAAATTCGTGCGCCAGTTCGGCAGCCTGCGGGCCCATATCGAGGAGGCTGTGAAGGCCTACGCGGACGAGGTTCGGGCCGGGCGGTTCCCGGCCGACGACCACACCTACGGGTAGGGCAGGGCAGTCCATGGATCGTCCGATCGTGCCCGTGGGCCTGCGCGCCGCGAGGCTTGTCGTCGTGCTCGCGATAGGCGCCGCCATCGCGCGGCCGGGACCGGTGCACGCGCTGGAAAACCCGGCCTCGGCCTTCTGCGCGACGATGGGCGGACAATCCATCATCGCGAAGCTGACGGATGGAGGCGAGATCGGGCTCTGCGCCCTTCCGGGCCGGAAGATCGTCGAGGAATGGACGCTGTACCGGATGCTCCACGGCGTGAAGCCGACACCCGACGCCAACCCGTTCCGATAGCCCGGCCGGCGCGTCCGGTCCGGTTCTCGGACAGTCTTCGTCCGCCTCTCATCGGGCCGGCCACGCATTCGAAGCGCGGCCCGTGCCGTCGTGATTGATCTCGCCGGCCTGACGATGCCACTCTCGTCGCCCGAGCTCTCTCAGGCAGGATCGACGACTCATGCAGCGGGCCCGATCGCGCCGGCGTCTCGTCCGCCTGTGCCTCGCCCTTGGCCTGATCGCGGTCGGGCCCGGAGCCGGATCCGCCGGGTCGCTCACGCGGGCGCAGGTCGAGGCGCAGCTGCCGGCGCTGGAGGCGCTGGCGCAGCGGGCCGTCGACGCGGGCGCCGTGCCGGGCCTCGCGGTCGCGGTCGTCCTCGGCGACGAGACGCTCCTCCTGAAGGGATACGGCCTCAGGCAGGCCGGGAAGCCCGAGCCGGTCGGCCCCGACACAGTCTTCCAGATCGCCTCCCTGTCCAAGCCCGTCACCGCGACGATCGTGGCGGCCCTGGTGGGCGACGGGGTGGTCGACTGGGATTCGCGCGTCGCGGATCTCGATCCCGCCTTCCAGCTGCACGAGGCCTACCCGACCGCGCAGGTCACGGTGCGCGACTTCCTCAACCATCGCAGCGGGCTGCCGGGGATCGCCGGCGACGATCTGGAGTCGATCGGCTTCGGCCGCGACGCGATCCTGCACCGGCTCCGCCACGTGCCCCCCGCCTCGAGCTTCCGCGCCGGCTACGCGTACAGCAATTTCGGCTTCACCGAGGGCGCGGTCGCCGCCGCGAAGCCGACCGGCCAGCCCTGGGAGGCCGTGGCCCGGGACCGGCTGTTCCGGCTCCTCGGGATGACCGCCACCGGCACGACCCACGCGGAGTTCCTGGGCCGGGCCGACCGCGCGACACTCCACGTCCGGGCCGGCGGTGTCTGGGCCGCCAAGGTCGAGCGCAACCCCGACGCACAGGCCCCGGCCGGCGGCGTCAGCGGCCCTGTCCGCGACCTCGCGCGCTGGTTGCGGCTCGTGATCGGCAACGGCCGCTTCGAAGGCGCGCAGCGCGTCGCGGCCACGGCCCTGGCGCAGACGCACGTCCCGCTCATGGCCCGCGGCCGCAACCCCGTGACCGGGGCCGCGTCCTTCTACGGCCTTGGCTGGAACGTCGAGTACGGCCGCCACGGCCTCGTCTGGGGCCACGCGGGCGCCTTCAGCGTCGGCGCGCAGACCCTCGTCTCGATCCATCCGGAGGCCGGTCTCGGGATCCTCGTCCTGACCAACGCCTTCCCGTCCGGCGTGCCGGAAGGGCTTGCCGACAGCTTCGCCGACCTCGTCTTCGACGGCCGGGTCGGCCGGGACTGGGTGACGGCCTGGGGCGCGGCCTACGAGAACCTGTTCGCGCCGGGCATCGCCGCCGACAAGGCGGCCCACGGCACGAAGCCGGTCGGGGCCTCCGCGCCCCTGGCGCCGTCGGCCTACGCGGGGCGCTACGCCAACGCCTATGTCGGCGAGGCCGTGGTGGCCGAGGCGGACGGCGCCCTGACGCTGACGGTCGGGCCCAACGGCGCGCGCCGGTACCCGCTGCAGCACTTCGACCGCGACCTCTTCCTCAGCTTCCCGGACGCGGAGGCGCCCGATCGCCCCTCCGCCATCCGCTTCGCCATCGGGAGCGACGGCCGGGCCGCCGCCCTGACGGTGGACGCGCTCAACGCGAGCGGGCTCGGCACCCTCGCGCGGCAGGATTGAGCCCGGACAGCACCGCGGCCGTCACCCCGCGCGCCGCGACGGCAGCCGCAGGCCCGGGGCCGGGCGCTCCAGCAGCACCTCCCGGCGGAAGCGCACCAGCCGCGCCGGCCGGCCGGCGGCGCCGCTGGTGACGCTCTCGGTCTCCTCCACCAGCCCCTGCTGGGCCACGAGGCGCCGGAAGTTCTGCTTGTGCAGCTGCGTCCCCGACAGGGCCTCCACGGTCTTCTGCAGCTGCAGCAGGGTGAATTCCGGCGGCATCAGCTCGAACACCACCGGGCGGTACTTGATCTTGCCCCGCAGCCGCCCGATCGCGGTGGCGAGCACCCGCCGATGGTCGAACGCCATGGGCACGCCGGTCGGATCGTTCGGCAGGGCCGGGCCCGGGTTGCCCCGCGCCTCCGGGATCAGCCCGGCCTCGAACAGCAGCTCGTAGCGCTCGAGGACGCGCTCCTCGTTCCACGTGCCGCCGTTCATGCCGAAGGTCAGGCCGAGGCGGTCCAGGCGGCGGGTCCGCGTGGCGCAATCCTCGGGTTCGGACGCCCAGGCGGCGAGCCGCGCCTCGATGGCATCGAGCTGGCGCGGGCGCCCCTGCCGGAAATCCTCGTAGGGCAGGTAGCGGTACCAGTTCTGCCAAGCGGCCTCGGCGATCCCCGCCGGCCGCTCCTCGCGGACGAGCGCCAGATAGGCCACCGAGAGCGAGTGCACCCCCGACACGGTCGCCGTGCCGGAGCGGTCGCGGTCGCCGAAAGTATAGAGCTGCTCCACGTAGCCGAGGCGCTGGTGCGTCTGCCGCTCGACCCAGGCGCGCAGGCCCCGCTCCAGCGTGGCGTGCTCGGGGACGAGGGGGCCGGCCGGCAGGCCGTCGCCGCGGCCGGGCGCCTGGTCCGGGACCCGGATCGTCAGGGCGCGCGGCTCCCCCTTGGTCGCGGCGACGATCACCGCGACGAGGCCTACGGAGGAGCGCTCCGGCGGGGCCTGCGCCCCGCGCGCATCCGTCTGCGTCGCGGCACCCTTCATCGTTCCTCGACCGCCTCTCCCCGGGATACGCCGTAGCGGGTCCCACCTATAGGGGGACAGGATCGCCGCGCGTCAACGCCGCCGTATGACGGAGCGGGCCCGGCCCGCTTGCCAACGCCGCGAGGGCTGCCCAAACAGGGCCCCGGGAGGGCCGGCACGGAGCCGGCCGGGGCGTATCGAGCGACGACAGCGATGCCAGCGACCGCCACTTCTCCCGCGACCGGCAGCCGGGCCGTCGACCTGCGGCTCTACGGGCTCCTGGACGTCGGCGTCTGCGGCGCCGACGGGGCGCGGCTGGCGGAGCTCGGCGCCGAGGCGGTGGCGGGGGGCTGCACCCTGCTCCAGTACCGCGAGAAGGACATCGCCGATGCGCGGGCCGCCCTGGCGCGGATCCGGGCGATCCTGGCGGCGGTGGGCGGCCGGGTCCCGGTCCTCGTCAACGACCGCGTCGACCTCGCCCTCGCGGCGGGCGCGGACGGGGTGCATCTCGGCCAGAGCGACCTCCACCCGGCCGACGCGCGCCGGCTCCTGGGGGAGGGCGCGATCATCGGCCTCACCCTGAAGAAGCCCGCCCAGGCCGACGAGCTGTACCGGCTGCCCGTCGACTATGCCTGCATCGGCGGCGTGTTCGCCACCACCAGCAAGGACAATCCCGACCCGCCGGTGGGCCTGGACGGCTTCGCCAGCATCGCCTTCCGTGCCCGCCTCGCCCGCGGGGCCGGCCTGCCGCTCGGCGCCATCGCGGGAATCGGCCTCGACAACGCCGCCGCGGTGATCGCCGCGGGGGCGGACGGCGTCGCGGTGATCACCGCCTTGTTCGGCGCCGAATCCGTGCGGCAGCGTGCCCGCGATCTGCGCGCGCGAATCGACGCCGCCCTGGCCGAGCGGGCGGGCGCCCGATGAGCACCCCCGCCCCCATCGCGGTGACGATCGCGGGCTCGGATTCCGGCGGCGGCGCCGGCATCCAGGCGGACCTCAAGACCTTCTCGGCGCTGGGCGTCTACGGCGCCAGCGTGATCACGGCGCTGACGGCGCAGAACACCAAGGGCGTCCAGGGCATCCACGACGTGCCGGCGGATTTCGTCGCCCGTCAGATCGACAGCGTGTTCTCCGACCTCGCCGTGAAGGCCGTGAAGGTCGGCATGCTGTCCCAAACCGCGGTGATCGCGGCGGTCGCCGAAGGCCTGGCGCGCCACGCCGGGTCGATCCCGGTCGTTCTGGACCCCGTGATGGTGGCCACCAGCGGCGACCGGCTGATCACCGACGCGGCCGTGGCGACGCTCCGCGAGCGGCTGCTGCCGCGGGCCGACCTGATCACCCCCAACCTGCCGGAGGCCGCGGTGCTCCTCGGCGAGGCCGTCGCGACGGACCCGGCGACGATCGTGGCCCAGGCGCGCCGGCTCCTGGCCCTCGGCGCCCGGGCGGTGCTGATCAAGGGTGGCCACGGCACGGGGCGCGAGAGCATCGACCACCTCGTCACCGCGGACGGCGCCCTGCGGACCCTGTCGGCGCCGCGGATCGCCACGCGCAACACCCACGGCACCGGCTGCACGCTCTCGGCCGCGGTGGCGGCGGGACTCGCCCAGGGCCTGGCGCTGCCCGAGGCGGTGGCGGACGCCAAGGATTACCTCACGGCCGCCCTCGCGGCGGCGGACAGCCTGGCGGTCGGGACCGGGCACGGGCCGGTCCACCATTTCCACGCCGTCTGGTCGTAGACCGGTCGGGCGCCGGCGCTTTCCGGTGCGCATACCGCCCGCCGCCTTGCAACCGGGCAGCGATTGCGTTTGAAGAAGCGCACGATCGTTCGGATAATGGAACGGCGCAGGCGGATCGGGAACGATGCAGGATCAGGCGGAACGGCCCGACCGGGCGCGGGGGCGCGACCTGCTGACCGGGGCGCAGGTCCTCTCCGGCCAGCTCGGCAAGACCATCCAGCGGTTGCGCAAGGCCTACAACCTGTCGCTCTCGGAACTGGCCGAGCAATCAGGCGTGGCCAAGTCAATCATCAGCCAGATCGAGCGCAACGAGACCAACCCGACGCTCGCGACGATCTGGCGCCTGTCGCAGGCGCTCGACGTGTCCATCGAGCGGGTTCTGGCTACCGGCGACGAGGAGCCGTTCATCGAGAAGACCTCCCGGGCCGACACGCCGATCCTCGTCTCCGAGGACGGGAAGGTGCGGCTGGCGATCATCGGCTGGCTCAAGACGATCGAGTGGCTGCAATGGTACGAGGTCACGGCCGATCCCGGCGGCCTCCTCGATTCGGACCCGCACCAGCGCGGTTCGGTGGAGTCCCTGTCGGTCACCGAGGGGGCGTTCGAGGTCGAGATCGGCGGCATCGTGCAGCGGGCGCGGGCCGGCGAGACCCTGCGCTACCGCTGTGACCGGCCCCACCTCGTGCGCTGCACGGACGGTCCGGCCCGGGCCACCATGGTGGTGATCATGAAGGCCGCCGTGATGGAGTGAGGACCGCGCCGCTCATTCGGCGGCGCGCGACAGGGCCCGCTGTCTGTAGTCGCGCGGGCCCAGGCCGTAGCGCTCCTTGAACCGCCGGGAGAAATGGGACTGGCTCATGAAGCCGCAGCCATACGCCAGGGTCCCCAGCGGCATGTGGAGGCAGCCCGGATCGGCCAAGCGCTTGGCGGCCGCCTCCAGCCTGCGGTGCCAGATCCAGTCGGAGATGTGCCGCCCCTGCGCGCCGAACAGCAGCTGCAGCCGCCGCAGGGACACGCCGGTCGCGGCCGCGAGCCGGGGCGGGTCCAGGCTCGGATCGTGGAGATTGGCCTCGATATAGGCCTGGGCGCGCTGCATCACGACGCTGTCCCGGACGGGCTGCCGCACCTCCTGCGCGAGCCGCTCCGCGAGGCTGGCGACGATCAGGTCGAGGCCCGTCGAGACCAAACTCTCGGCCACCTGCGGCGTCAGCCGGTCTCCCAGACTGAGCAGGTTGCTCAGAAAGGACCGGGTCAGGGTCGCGGTCGGGAGATCGCCGCCGACGGTGACGCCGGCGAACAGGCGGGCGGATCCCAGGGACTCCTCCAGCCGCTCCCGCGGGATCCCGATGGCCAGCACCTCGCTGTAGCCGCTGTGCTCGATCGTCCAGGGCGTATTCGTATCCCGGATCGAGAAATCGCCGACCCGATCCGTGCTCGATCGATCGTACTGATTTGC
The DNA here is from genome assembly GCF_900103195.1 of Methylobacterium sp. UNC378MF. Classification (GTDB taxonomy): domain Bacteria; phylum Pseudomonadota; class Alphaproteobacteria; order Rhizobiales; family Beijerinckiaceae; genus Methylobacterium. The sequence continues at coordinate 285,976 of NZ_FMWU01000003.1, forward strand.
GCGCACGTGTCCCGAGAGCACGATGCTCATGAACAGGTGGTCGGTCTTATGGTTTTCATGGCGAAGCGTGCGCGGTGTCGTGGCCGCACGCAGATTGCGCAGGGCGAATTTCGTGAAGACCAGGCCGCCGATACTGGTTCCCTCAATCGTCGCGTCAAAGGGCTCGTCGTTGAGACAAGTCTGCGCCATAGGAACCAAGCGATCTTCGCAGACGTCTCGCCAAAGGCGAAACCTATCCTTTTCCAATACACCTTCGGTTGAAAACAGGGTCTGCATCGCGGCAGCCGTATGACCGCGATTGCTGCAAACTGCAACCGCGATCCGTCCACGCACGACGCCGCGGGACACGGACCGATCGGCAGGAATTCCCGCGCGCTCACGATGAATCGTCGGGCTCGTCCCATCGCCCGTCGCGCCTGACGGACCGCGGAGTGGATCCGCACGGCTGGCATTCGGGGAGACGTTCTATCGTGAACGCCCTGGCCCCGCGGACGCGTCGGCGACGGCCAGCCTCGGGGCGTCAGCGCCCGCTATTCACCCACCGCACCACGTCGGCCAGCACGGTGGTCAACGCCTGGTCGAGGGCGCGGGCGCCGTTGCCGGCGTCGACCTTGGCCACCGGCACCCGGGCCGTGAAGATGCGGGCCGCCGTCACCTTGCCGGTGCCATCGGCGACGAGCTTCAGCGACAGGTCGACCACCGCCTCGCCGGTCCCGGCCTGGACGTCGAAGGCACGGATCTCGCTGATCAGCTGGTAGTCGGCCACGACCTTATCGCCGGGCCGGCTCACCGAGCGGAGCCGGCCGGAATTCTCCAGGCTCTGGATGAGCCGCGTCTGGATCAGCCGCGGCAGCCGGTCGGCCCATTGGCCGCCGCCCAGGAAGGAGAGCGCCCCGCCATTCTCGCGCACGATGATCCGGTCGGCCTCGAAGGGCTGGATGCTCACCGGCTCCGAGACCGCGATCGACCGGCCGGCCGCGACCGGCCGCCCCGCGGACGGCAGCGCCGCGAGGTCGAAGGTGAGGGGCGCCGCGCCGCCGCAGCCGCCCAGGAGGGCGGCGAGCAGCACGGCGGCGGCGATGTGGGACGAGCGGACCATACGCATGACCTGAAGGACCCCGCCGGCGAACGGCGGAGCTGTATAAGCTATGCGGTTAAAACTAATCCGCCGTGGCATCCGTGCCGTGCGCCGGGACACATGCGCCCGGCCACACGCGATTTCACCGCCCGCCGTTGTATTCGGGCAACGATGGCTTGCCGCCGAAGATCACCTGGCTCGGGTCGCGCTCCAGGCTGCGCACCGTGCGGTTGAGGGTGCTCAGCGTCCGCTGGCCGTCCCCCGACAGGGCCTCCACCTCCCGGCGGCCGGTGCCGCTCAGCCGGCCGAAATTGGCCGAGATGCTGGCGGTGCGCTTGTCGAGGTTCTCCGACATGGTCCGGAACGCCTTGCCGGCGTCACGCACCGAGATCGCCGCCGCGCGGATCTCCGAGAAGGTGCTGGAGCCTTCCTGGCCGGAGGCCGACCCCAGGAAGCCCTGCGCGCCGTTGAGGACCGCGTCGATCTTGTCGGCCGAGGCGTTGAGCTTGGCGGCGAGGGAGCGGGCATCGTGCAGGCCGGCCTCGATGTCGGGGCTGGCCTTGGACAGGGCCGCGGAGAAGCGGTCGGCGTTGTCGATCACGCGGCCGAGCTTGGCCCCGTCCACCGCCTTGACCAGCGCGGAGATGTTCGGGCCGGCATCCGCCAGCGTCTTCGAGAAGGTCTCGACATTGGCGAGCGACCGGTTGATCGCCCCCTCGTTGGCGGAGACGAGCCGGTCGAGCCGGGCCAGCATGTCGTCGGCCCGCTGCGCCACCTGGCGTGCCAGCGCCATCATGTCCTGCATGTCGGAGGAATCGGCGAAGATCGTCGGCGGCTCGCCGTTGGCCATCGGGGCCAGCACCGGCGCGTCGGCATTGCCGCCCGACAGGGAGATCACCGAGACGCCGGTGAGCATCGCCGAATCGAGGCGGGCGCGGGTGTCGGCCCGGAGCGGCGTCGCGGGATCGACCTTGATCGTGGCGAGCACCCGGCGGGGATCCTGCGGGGCGAGGCGGATATCGGTGACCTCACCGACCTTGATGCCGTTGAAGTTCACGCTCGAGCCGCGCGACAGCCCCCCGACCGAGCCGGAGAAGACGATGCGGACGATCTGGCTGACCTGCCGCGACGAGCCGCCGGAGAGCCACAGCACGGTGCCGAAGCCCGCCAGGATGACGGCGATGGTGAAGGCCCCGATGAGGGCGTAATTCGCGCGGGTTTCCATGCGCTCAACCTGCGGTTCTGGCCGGCGGAGATCCGCCCGGGCCTGCGGCCCCGGCTCCCGGTGGGGAGCAGGGCGGGATCTGGGTGGGGCTGCGATCAGGCATCGGATCAGGCATGAGCCGAGGCGCCGCCGGTGGCGATGGTCCGGGCGCGCTTGCCGTGGAAGTAGGAGCGCAGCCAGGGATGGTCGCTCGCCAGCATCTCGTCGATCGTGCCGGCCGCGATGATCTGGCCGTCGCCGAGCGCCGCGATGCGGTCGCAGGCGGTGTAGAGGCTGTCGAGGTCGTGGGTGACCATGAAGACGGTCAGGCCCAGCGTCTCCTTGAGGGTCGAGACGAGGTCGTCGAACTCGCCCGCGCCAATCGGGTCGAGGCCCGAGGTCGGCTCGTCGAGGAACAGGATCTCGGGATCGAGCGCGAGGGAGCGGGCGAGCGCCGCGCGCTTGATCATGCCGCCCGACAATTCCGAGGGCAGCTTGTCGGCGGCGTCGGGCTTCAGGCCGACCATCTCGATCTTGAGCCGGGCGAACTCGTCGAGGAGGCGCTCGGACAGGTTCAGGTGCTCGCGCATCGGCACCTGGATGTTCTGCTTGACGGTGAGCGCCGAGAACAGGGCACCCTGCTGGAACAGCACGCCCCAGCGCTGCTCCATCCGGCGCCGCTCGGCATAGGTGAGTTCATCGACGTCACGGCCGAACACCTCGATCGTCCCGGCGCGCTTGGGGTTGAGTCCCAGGATCGTCCGGGTGAGCACCGACTTGCCCTGACCCGAGGGCCCGACAAAGCCCAGGATCTCGCCGGCGCGGATGTCCAGGCTCAGGCCTTTGAGGATGTTGCGGTCGCGGAAACCGACCACGAGGTCGCGCACGCGGATGATCGGGGCGGAGGCGTTCGACGAGGCGTTCGACGAGGCATTCATCGGGGCGCCCTCAGAAGTCGATCGCGGCGAAGAACACCGCGAACAGGCCGTCGAGGACGATGACCATGAAGATGGATTTCACCACCGACGCAGTGACGTGGCGGCCGAGCGATTCCGCGGAGCCCTCGACCGCGAAGCCCTCGATCGTGGCGATCACCCCGATGGTCAGCGCCATGAACGGCGCCTTGATCAGGCCGACCATGACGTGGTGGACGCCCACCGCCGCCTGGAGCCGGACCAGGAACTGGTCGAGGGTCAGGCCGCCGTAGAGCATCGCGGTGAGGCCGCCGCCGGCGAGCGCCGCGAGGTCGCCGATCAGGGTCAGCATCGGCAGACCGATCATCAGGGCGAGCACCCGGGGCACGATCAGGATCTCGACCGGATCGAGGCCCATGACCCGCAGGGCGTCGACCTCCTCGCGCATGCGCATGGAGCCGATCTCGGCGGTGATCGCCGAGCCGGAGCGGCCGGCAACCATGATCGAGGTGAGCAGCACGCCCATCTCGCGCAGGATCAAGAGGCCGATCAGGTTGACCACGAAGGTCTGGGCGCCGAAGCGCTGGAGCTGGAAGATGCCCTGCTGGGCGACGATGCCGCCCACGAGGAACGAGATCAGCACGATGATCGGCGTGCCGTTGAGCGCCACCTGCTGGATCTGGTTGATCAGGGCGTTGCCGCGGAACGTGCCGGGCCGCAGGGCGACGCGGCCGCAGGCGGCGATCAGCTCGCCCAGGAAGGCGAGGGCGGTGACGAATTCGTGGCCGCCCTGCACGGTCTGGCGCCCGGTGGCGTCGAGCAGGCCGATGACCGGCCCGTGCCGCCGCGGTGCCGGAGCGTCAGGCTCGCGCAGGCGCACCTCGCTCAGCAGGGTGCGGTGCTCCGGCCGTGCGTTGAGATAGGTGAGGGTGCTGCCCGCCTGCGCGATCTCGGCGCGGGTCCGCTCCAGCACCCAGGCGCCGAGCGTATCGAGGCGCGCGATCCCCGACAGGTCGACCGCCACCGGCCCGGCGCGGCCGGCCGCCGCGATGCCCGCGGCCGCGGCCTCGACGGCCGGTGCCTGGTCGGCGGTCCAGCGGCCGTCGAGCACCAGCCGGCCGTCGGCCGACCGCTCCCGCAGCGCGGCGCCGGCCAAGGCGCCGGGAACAGTGCCCTCGCTCAGCAACACCCTTAACTCCTCGATCGAGGCACCACCCTGCCCGGCGGTTATGACGACATTACGGTTGACGATCCGTCTCCAACCTCACCCCCGGTGCGCGGCGGGAGGCCAGGGCGAGACCCAGGCCCGCGGCCGCCAGCGGCGCCATCAGCAGGAAGGCGAGGGGGCCGCCGGCCCGGTAGGCGAGGCCGCTTCCCAAGGTGGCGACCACCGAGATCCCGGCATTGACGGCGCTGAGCGTGCCCTGCGCCCGGCCGCGGGCACCGTCGGGCGCGTTGGCCGAGACCGCCGCCATGGCACCGAGCTGCGTCGCCCCGAAGGTCAGGCCGTGAAGGCACTGGAGCGGCACCAGCGCGGCGAGATGGTCGCCGAGGAGGTACATGCCGCACGCGCGCAGGATCGCCGCGACGGCCCCGGCGCCGAGGAGCCGCACCGGGCTGCGCCAGGCGGCGGGCAGGGCGGGCAGGGCGGCGAACAGGGCGATCTCGGCCAGCACGCCCGTCGCCCAGAGCGAGCCGATCCAGGCCGGCGGGATCCCCTGGCTCGTCCAGTAGATGCTGCCGAACCCGTAGATCGCCCCGTGGCTCGCCTGGATCGCGGCGGCCGCGCCGATGCACAGCCAGAGCTTCAGCGGCAGCCGGGGGCGGCCGGATCCCTCCGCCGCCGCCGGCAACGCCGTCACCGCGCGGCTGCGCCAGGCCACCACCGCCGCGCCGAGGGCGAGGCCGGTCAGCAGCAGCGGCACGGCGAGCCGCCCGCCGAGCGCCGAGAGCAGGACCCCGCCCGCGAGGTTCGCCATCAGGAACGCGACGGAACCCGCCATCCGGATCCGCGAATAGGCGAGGCGGCTGTCCCGGCGCACGGCCGCGAGGGTCAGATAGTCGATGCAGGGCACCAGCGGCGCGCCGGCGACCGCGTTGAGCACGATCAGCACGGCGAGCCACGGCCAGGCGATCCCGGCCGCCGCGGGCATCAGCGCGTAGGTCAGGCTGAGGGCGAGGCTGCCGAGCAGGATCAGCCGCCGGGGCCCCAGTCCGCGGTCGAGGAGCGCCATCAGCGGCGCCGTGGCGGCGATTCGGGTGGCGATCGGCAGGGCGAGCAGCAGGCCGATCACCCCGGCATCGAGGCCGAGCGCGTCGAGCCACATGGGCATGAACGGCATGGCGATGCCGATCTCGGTGAACACCACGGCATAGAGCAGCGACAGGCGCGCCGGGCCGGACGGGCGGGGCAAGGCGGGTCTCGACGGGAGGGGGCGGGAGGCGGAAGGCCGCCCGTAAGCGCCCGTTAAAGGGACTCTGTCAAATTCCCGGGGATTGAGGCGCACCGGGGCGGGCCGCCACTGCGCCCGCCGTCAGCGTCCAGAGAGGCCCATGTTCGGTTCCGTCAACCCGAGCGCGAACGCTTCGGCCGAGTACGAGGCGATCGAGGCGACGATCAGCGCCAGCGAGCGCGGTCGCTGGTTCCTCGCCGAATATGCGCGCCGCAACCGGGGCGCCGAGACCGAGGTGCTGCTCGGGGCGATCGCGCGGCTGGAGCGGAGCGTCACCGCCGACCGCGGCCAGGAGGCGTTCGGCCACCTGCGCGGCAACCTCCTCGACATGGCCGACGCGATCAGCCGGACCAAGGGCGAGATCGCGGCGCTCAACGCCCCGAACAGCGACGAGACCCGCTTGACGCAGGCCTCGCTCGCCCTCGACGCCATCGTGCGCGAGACCGAACAGGCGACCTCCGACATCCTGGGCGCCGCCGAGGCGATCCAGGAGGCGGCCTGGACCCTGCGCGAGCGTGGCGCCGACGCGCAGGCCTGCGACGACCTCGACCGCCACGCCACCGCGATCTACACGGCCTGCTCCTTCCAGGACCTGACCGCGCAGCGCACCGCCCGGATCGTCTACACCCTGCGCTACCTGGAAGACCGGGTCTCCGCGATGATCGCCATCTGGGGCGAGGACGCGGTGCGGGTGCCGCCCCACCGGGCCGCGCGGCCGGCCGGCGAGCCGGCCGATCTGAACCAGAGCGACATCGACCGCTACATCGCCATGGACGTGCCGGCCGTCACAGTGGCGGCCCTCGTGGCCCGCCCCGGCAGCCCCGCGCTCCACGAGGATCTGGTGTTCCTGCCGGTCTCGGCGGAGGCCGAGTGGGCCGCGGCCGAGCCGGAGGCCGAAGCACCGGCCGAAGCGCCGGCCGAGGCGAACATCGCCGCGCCGGACCTGGTCGCGGATCTTGAGCCGGACGCCGCCCTCGCGCCGGTCGAGGAGGGCGATCTGCAGGCAGACTTGCTGACCGATCCGCAGACCGACCTGCAGGCCGACATCGAGACCGTCCCGGCGGCGATCCCGGACCTTGTCCCTGAGACGGCCTTCGAGCCGGCCCCGGCGGCGGCCTCCCCTCCTGTCACCGAGCCGTTCGCCGCGGCCGCGCCGGAGCCCGACACCGCGATCGGAGAGGACATGGCCGACCTCGCCTGGGAGGAGGACGTCGCGGCGGCCCCCGAGCCGGCCATGCCGCCGGAGGAGCCGGCTCCGAGCTTCGCCGAGATCGAGGCGCTGACGCCGGAGCAGCGGCTCGCCCTGTTCGCCTGAGGGGTTCCGCGCGGGGCCGACGCCTCTCGCCCGGACGGTTCGGCAGGCGCGCCCCGGCGCGGACCCTGCTATCAGGGGCGCCCCCGGCAATCCCGAGCATACACCTCCGTGGCCCTGCACCTGATCAAGCTTTGCGTCGGCCCCGCCACCATCGCCGACCTCGAGGCCCGGCAGACCCGGTTCCGGGAGGAGGCGCTCCGGGAGGGACGGCCAGCGGCCCCCTTCCACGTCACCCGCACCCTGCCCAAGCGCCATCACGAGATCACCGGACACGGCTCGATCTACTGGGTGATCCGCGGGACGCTGTCCTGCCGGCAGGCGATCACCGCGATCGAGCCGCTGACCGGCGCGGACGGCATCCCGCGCTGCCGGCTGGTCTTCGATCCGCGCCTCGTCCCGGTGGCGCCCCGGCCCTACCGGCCCTTCCAGGGGTGGCGCTACCTCACGGCGCGCGACGCGCCGGCCGATCTCGGGGCCGAGGCCTCCGGGGACCTCGCCGCCATGCCCGAGGCTCTGCGGCGCGAGTTGGTCGGCCTCGGCCTGCTCTGACCAGGATCCTCCGGTCCGCGCCCTCATCCCGACGTGCTGGAGCGCAGCGCAGGATGAGGCGAGGATGGCATGAGCCTCCCCCATCCTCCTCCGTGTGTCCCGCCGGAGCCGCCCGGCCCGGCGGGATACGTCGCCCTACGCCCCGTCGAAGCGCCCGCTGGCATGGGCCAGCATCGTGTAGACCTTGCCGGTCTCCGAGGTCAGGTAGGCGTCGGTGCGCTTGGCGTCGCTGTCGTTCTTGACGACGTCGCCGAGCAGGCGCTCGAACTCGCTGACATAGCGGTCGACGCTGCGGCGGAACTCCGCATCCGACCGGTACCGACGCTGGATCTCCGCGAAGGTCGCCCGGCCCTGCGGCGTGTAGATCCGCGGGTCGAACAGGTTCGGCTCGCCGCGGCGGTAGCGTTCCCACAGGTCGACCGCGGTCCGATGCTCGATCATCTTGGCGATGTCGGTCGAGATCGTGTCGAGGGCGATCCGTCCGGTCTCGGCGGCGGCCACCGCGGGCCGGCGGGCCGGCGCTGCGGGGGCCGGTGCGGCGGTCGGAGCCTCTGCCGCCGGTTCCTCGTCGTCATCCAGCGAGGCGCGGGTCAGCAGGTCGGACAGCCAGCCGCGCTTGTCGCCGGCCTGCGCCGGGCGGGCGGTCGCGGAGGGGCGCGGCGCCTCGATCCTGGCGGTGGCGGTCCGCGGCGTCGCCGCGGGGGCCGGCAGGGCCGGAGCCGCGGGTGCGGCCGGCGCGGCCGCGGGTGCCGCGGCGGCAGGCGCCGCCGCGACGGCGCGGCCGCCACCCTCCGCGACCCGGCGCTGGGTCTGCGCCTGCGGCTGGGCGACGTCGACCGAGCGGCCCGAGCGGGCGACCAGGGACGACAGTTCGTTGAGCGCCTTGATCTGGTCCGCCACCACCCGGCGCATCTCGCCGGTGGCATCCTGCGTCTCGCGCGGCAGTTCGAGGACGCCCTTGGCGAGTTCGGCGCGGGTCGCGTCGAGTTCGCCGCGGATCGAGCCCGCCATCTCGCGCAGCGCCGAGAAGGAGTCGCCGAAGCTGGCCTGGGCCTCCTGGAAGCCGCTGCGCATCTCGCGGGCCGCCTCCTCGATGACCTGCCGGACACCCTGGGCCGTCTTCTCGCTCTCGGCGCTGGCGCTGTCCTTCAGGTCGGCGAAGGCGCTCGTCACCGAGGCACCGGCACCCTGGGCCGACTGGGCCAGGGACTCGCCGACGGTGCGGGCCCGCTCCTCGGCGGCGCGCAGGGTCTGCTCGATGGTCTCGGCCAGGACGTTGCCGTTCTGCTCCAGGGCGGCGGCCCGGGCCTCGAAGGCGGCGAGCGCCTCGGTGAGCTTCGTCTCCCGGCCCGACAGCGCCGAACCGATGCGCTCCTCGATGGCCGCGAGGGAGGCTGCGGCCCGGTCGAGGGCCGCCACATGCGCGGCGGTCTGCTCCCCGAGCGAGCGGCCGCGCCCGTCGAGGGTCTCGGCGAGGCGCGAGGCCTCGCTGAGCGCCCCGTCGGCGGCGCCACGCAGGGCCTCGACCTGGGCCGAGACGCCGGCGCTCGCCCGGCCGGTCTCGGCGGCGATGCGCTCCAGTGCCGTCTGGACCTGCTCGATCCGGCCCGCGAGTCCCTGCTCGATCGCGCCGAGATTGGTGTCGGCGCCGGCCACGAGGTCGGTCAGCGCCGTGTTGGCGGCCTCGATCCGCTGGAGCAGGCTGCCGAGTTCGCGACCCATGCGATCGTTGGTTTCGAACAGCTCCGACAGGGTGCGGCCCGCGCCGTCCTCGACGGCGGCGCGCAGCAACTCGGCCGAGGCCCGCGACTGCACGGCCAGTTCCTCGGTCCGCTCCCGCAGGCTCTCGGCCAGGGGCACACCGGTCTCGGCGAGCGCCCGCTCGATCGCCTCGGCCCGGTCCGCCAGGGCTCGGGACAGGTCCATCATCGGCCCGTCGATGGCGCCGCGCAGGCGCTCGACATGGCCCTCCAGGCTGTCGCCGACGGCGCGGCCGCTGCCCTCGACGCTGGCGAGCAGCGCGCCGCCGCGCTCCTCGATGGCGCGCACCAGAGTCTCGGCGCTCTCGGCGAGGCGGCGGGACAGGGCCTCGCCGCGGGCATCCACCAGGGCGCCGAGCGCCGTGGCACGCCGCTCGAACCCGGCCCCGAGGGCCTCGGTGCGGGCGTCGATCAGGCCGGCGAGCGCTTCCTCGCGGCGGCTGAGCGTCTCGGCCAAAGCCGCGTTGTGGGCCTCGACCTGCTCGGCATGGGCGCGGGCCCGCTCGTCGAGGGCGGCGACCAGGGACGCCGTGCGCTCGTCCATGAGGCCCGCGAAGGCGTCATGGCGATCGTCGAAGGCGGTGGCCAGGGTGTCGGCGCGCTGCGCCACCAGGGTCGCGAACAGCCGCATGCGGCTGTCGATGCGCTGGGTGAAGGCATCGGCACGGGCGTCGACGCCGCGGGCCAGGGCCTCGCTCTGCGCCTCCACGGCCTGCGCCAGGGCCGCGGTGCGGCCTTCGACCACGCCGTCCAGCTCCCGCAGACGGGTGTCGAAGGTCTCGACCAGCGTGCCGGTGCGGCCCGCGACGACGCCGTCGAGGGCGCGCAGGCGGGCGTCGAAGGTCTCGACCAGCGCACCGGTGCGGCCCTCGACGGCACCGTCGAGATCGCGAAGGCGGGTATCGAACACCTCGACCAGGGCGCCGGTGCGGCCCTCGGCCGCCGCCACCAGGGCCTGGCTGCGCTCCTCCAGAAGCCCTTCGATCGACGCGCGCGCCTGCTCGAAGGTCGCCCGCAGGGTCTCGATGCGCGCGTCGACCCGCTCGGACACGTCGCGGCCGGTGCCCTCGACCAGGGCGCCGAGGCGGTTCTGCACCCGATCGAACAGGGTCTGCAGCTCGCCCGTCCGCTCCTTGAGGGTCTCGGCGAGGCGGTTCTCGCGCTCCTCGAGCAGCCCGGCGATGGCCGGGTTCACCCCCTCGATCGTCGCCTGGAGCGCCTGGGTGCGATGTTCGATCGTCCCGGCGATCTGGCGGCCGCGATTGTCCACGAGGCGGTCGATCTCGCCCTGCGCCCGCTCGAACAGGCCCTGGAGGTCGGCGAGACGATTGTCGAGCAGGTCCGCCATCTGGGCGGGCGCCGCGTCGAGGGTCGTGCGCAGGCCCTCGGTCCGGGCCGCGATGGCGTCGGCGACTTCCTGGCCGCGCCCGTCCACGAGGTCGCGCAGGCCGGCCTGGGCCTCTTCGAACAGGGTCTGCAGGCGCTGCGTGCGGGCGTCGAGGGTGGCGGCGAGCTGGCGCTCGCGGGTCTCCACCAGGGCCGAGACGGCGGCGGGCGCCTCCTCCAGCACCGCGCGCAGGGACTGGATGCGGGCATCGACCGTGGCGGCGAAGCGGCCGCCGCCGCCCTCGACCACGCCATCGAGGGCCGCCTGGGCCTCCTCGAACAGGGTGCGCAGGGCCTGGGCGCGGGCGGTGAGCGTGTCGGCGAGGCGGTTGCCGCGGCCGTCGACCAAGCTCTCGAGATGGCCCAGCCGCTCGTCGAACAGACTGCCGAGTTGGCGGGTGCGGTCGTCGAGGGCGCCGGTGGCGGAGCCGAACGCGCCCTCCAGGGCGGCGACCAGCGCCTGCCCGCGGCCGTCCAGAGCCTCGTGGATCGGGCCCATGCGGCCGTCGAGGGTCGCGGCCAGGGTGCCGGCGTGGTCGTCCAGCATCACGCGGATCTGGTTGGTCCGGTCGTCCAGCAGGGTGTGGACCGAGCGCACGCCCTCGTCGAGCAGGCCGCTGATGTCGGCGGTGCGGCTCGACAGGGTGTGGCCCAGGCGGCCCTCGCCGGCGTCCAGCATCCGCTCGGCATCCGCGATAGTCTGCTGGAGCTTGGCGAGCACGCTCTCGCCGCGCTGGTCGATCAGCTCGGCCAGCGAGGTGCCGCCGCGGTCGAACAGGCGCGCCAGTTCGGTGATCCGTCCGCCGATCGCCCCGAACACGGCGCGGCCCTTCTCGTCGAGCTCGCCCGACATGGCGGCGATGCGCGCGTCGATCAGGCGGCCGAGGAGGTCGGCGCGCTCCGCGAAGGCCGCGTGCACGGCCTCGGTGCGGGCAGCCAGCGCCGCGTCGGCATTCTCGGTGCGCTCGTCCACCAGCCGGATCATCGAATCCGCGCGGTTCGCCAGCGCGGCCTCCAGGCCGCGCGTGGCCTCCTCGATGGTGCCCGTGAGGGCGCGGACGCGCTCGGCCATGGCGCCGTCGAGGCCGCCGGTCCGGTCGGCGATCATCGCCACGAGGTCGCGGGTCCGGCCGGCCAGTTCCTCGTCCACCGCGCGGGTGCGCGCCTCGATCAGGCGGATCGCCTCGAAGGCCTGCACGCCGAAGCTCTCGTCCACGAGGCGGGCGCGCTCGTCCAGGGTCTCGGCGATCGCCTGCAGGCGACCGATGACGCCGGTGTCGAAATGGCCGGCGCTCTCCTCGATCCGGCGCGCGATCTCGCCCGTGTGCCGGGCGATGTCCTGGCCGAGCCCGGATGTGCGGCCCTCCAGCATCTCGATCAGGCCGCGATGGCCCTCGGCCATGATCCGGGCCATGTCGTCGGTCCGGGCGCGCAGAGCCGCGTCCACGGCGTCGGCGCGGCTGCCGAGATTGTCGTCGATCTGACGGACGAGCGCCGCCACGGCGGCGGCGATCTCGGCGGCGCGCTCCGCGGAGCGGGTCTCCAGGCCGCCGAGATGGGTCTCGATCAGGCTGCCGGCCTCGCGGGCCCGGGCGGCGATCGTCTCGGCGACGTCCTGACCCTTGCCGGTGAGGAGCCGGTCCATCTCCTCCAGACGGGCCCCGACGGTCTCGCCCAGCGCGGCGGTGTCGCGGCCGATCCGGTCGGCCAGGATGTCGCCGCGGGCGATGGTCTCCTGCAGGGCGGCGAGGCGGTTGCCCAGCGTCTCGTCGATCGCCCGGACCCGGCCGTCGGCAGTCTCGGCGAAGCTCGCGCCGGTCTGGCTGAGGGTGTCGGCGATGCGGGCGCCCTGGCTCGCCACGGCGAGCACGATGTCGCGGCCGGTGCCGCTGATCCGGGCCTGGGTCTCGTCGGCATGGCTGGCGAGCAGCTCGGCCACGCCGCGACCATGCGCGCCGAAGGCGGCTTCCATCTCGCCGATCCGGGCCGCGAGGTCGGCCGAGATCGCGCGGGCGGCCTCGGCGAGGCTGCCGGTGGCGTCGCCGGTCCGGGCGGCGAGTTCACGGTTGAGATCGTCGAGGGCGGCGCGGACCGCCGCGACGGCGGCGGTGCCGCGGGCGCCGAGTTCGGTGCCGGCGCGGTCGGCGGCGTCGCGGAACCGGGCCGTGAGGATCGCGGTCTCGGCCTCGACGGCGCCGGTGACCTCGCCGGACGCGTTGCGCAGGGTCTCCAGGGCCTCGGTGAGCCGGGCGGCGGCATCCCGCGTCTGCGTCTCGGCGGCCTGGCTCGCCTGATCGGCGGCATTCCGCAGGGCGGCGGCCGCTTCCTCGGTGCGCGCCGACAGGGCAGCGGCGGAATCCGCGACCCGGCGCTCGAACACCCGCACGGCCTCGAGGGTCCGGGCCTCGACCGCGCCGGTGGCGTCCTCGGCGGTGCCGCGCAGGGCATTGGTGGCCGCCTCGGCGCCGCGCTGGAGCGCCGCGACCGCCTCGGCGGTGCGGCCGTCGATCTCGCCCGACAGGCCCTCGACGGTGCCGCGCAGGGACTGGACCGCGGAGGAGGCGCCCGCCTCGAAGCCCTGGCCCAGGGCCGCGAAGGCAGCCTCCAGACTCGCCGCGACCGTCTCGGTCCGGTGCGCGATGCTGCCGCCGGCCTGCTCGGCCGCCGCCGCGACCCGATGCTCCAGATCCGCGGCCCGGACCGTCACGGTCTCGTCGAGGCGCGCCGCGATGCCGTCCATCCGCTCGGCGAGGGCGCCGCCGCGCTCCGCCAGCGCCTCGGCGATCCGCTCGGCGGTGCCGACAAGGTCGTCGCGCACGGCGCCGGCACGGGCGGTCAGGGTCTCGCCGGCGCCGCTGGCGGCCAGCACCAGGGCGGCCTGGGCGTCGCGCCCGCGGCCCTCGATCGTCTCGGCGACCGACAGGCCCGCGCTCTCGATCTCGGCGCGCAGGGCGAGACCGCGGCCGGCAATATCCTGGGTCAGGGCCGAGCCGGTATCGGCGAAGCGGGCGGTGATCTCGGCGCCCATCGCGCCGAAGCGCTCGGTCAGCTCCGAGCCCCGCGCCAGGAAGACGGATTCCAGCCCCGTGACCGACCGTTCGAAGCTCTCGCGCACCGTGCCGGCCTGACGCTCCAGCGCGTCGCCCACGCGGCTGCCGGTCTCCTCCAGGGTCCGGGTCAGGGCGCCGGCATTCTCGGACAGGCGCTCGGCCAGGGCAGCGCCGGCGGCCTGGAAGGCGCCGGTCGCCGCGCCGGCGCGGCTCTCGAAGGCGCGGGTCAGGGTCTCGCCGACCTCCTGGAAGCTGCCGCGCACCTCCTGGCTGGTGGCCGCGAGCGTGTCGACGAGGTCGCTGCCCCGGGCGGTCATCAGGTTGACCACCCGGTCGCCGGCCTCGCCCAGGGAGGCGGTGATCGCGGCGCCGCGGGTCTCCAGGGCGCCGGTCACGCGCTCGCCCGCGCCGGTCACCGCGGAGACGATCCGGTCGGAGGCGCCCTCCAGTTCCTGGCTCAGGCTCTGGTGCGAGCCGGTGATGGCGTTGCGCACCCGGTCGGCGTTGGTGACGATCGCCTCGCGCTGGGCCACCAGCTCGTCGACGAGGGAGCGGATGCGGATCTCGTTGTCGGAATAGGCGCGCTCCAGCGTGGCGATCTCGCCGCGGACCAGGGTCTCCAGCTCGCCGGCCCGGGCGAGCGCCCGCTCGACGCCGTCGCCCACCGCCGCCACCTCGCGGCGCACGGTCTGCGACATGGTCAGGACCGCGTCGGTGGAGAAGCTCTCGGGCTCGGCCAGACGCACCGCGACCTCGCCGACCGCGCGGGCGACGAGGCGCATCTCCTGGGCGCGCACCGCCAGCATCGCGGCGATCACGAACAGCACCACCGGGGCGAACAGGGCCGCGGCACCGACGCTCGCCTGCAGGGCGGTGAGCCCCGAGACAACGGCGCGCAGGTCACCCTCGGACTTGGCCCAGGCGATCAGCACGAGGGCGCCGATCCAGACGGCGCCGGCGGCCAGCGCGAACAGGTAGGGCTTGGGCGAAGAACGCACCCGCAGGGTCTGCTGCAGGATGCCGATGTTGCGCCGGTCGTCGTTGGCCACGAGCGAGCGGTCGGGAGGCAGGAGCCCGCCCTCGCGGCGCGGGCGGTCCAGCCCCGGCGGCGGCAGGTCGGAGGCGAGCGGCGGGTCGAGGTCCAGGCGCGGCGGCATGGTCCGCCCGGCGGCCTCCAGGCCGCCGTCGCGCAGGGGATCGGCGTCACCGACATCGGGCAGGCGCGGCTCGGCGCGGCCATCGGTGCCGTTCGGCGTCAGGGCGTCGAGGTTCAGCGCCTGCTCGATCGCAGAGAGCGCGGCCTCGGCCGGGTCCTTCAGCTTCTTCTCGGTCGCCATTCAACGCCTCGTTACACGGGTTCACCGGCGCCTGGAGAGGCTTGAACCGGAGACGCAACGCCCCGTTTACCATTACAAGACTAAACTCGGGCAGCGACTGCCGATACCCGAGCCCTCGACCGGCCCCAGAAAACGTTAACCGAATGGTTACCGGGCCCGTCGCTCACCGCCTCTACCATCCTGCCGCACAGGAGGGGTCCGGCGCGATCCCCACCCGGCGAATCAGGGGGTGAATTGTGTGGATCAGATCCGCAATCCCCGACGAATCCGGATGCCGGGAGCCCGAGCATGCAGGCCATCGACCCCGCGGAACTCGAGGCCCAGACCGGCGGCGACGCCGATCTCGCCCGCGAGGTCCTGGAGCTGTTCGCCGGCCAGTGCCGGTCGATCCTGCCGCGCCTCGCCGACCCGGCCCTGCCGCGGGACCAGCGCGCCGACCTCGCCCATACCCTGAAGGGCTCGGCCGCCGGGGTCGGGGCCGTCCACGTGCGGACCCTGGCGGATGCCGCAGAGGCGCGTCTGCGCGAGAGCAACGGCCCCGTGCCGGTCGACGCCCTCGCGGCCGCGGTCGCGCAGGCGCTCGCGGAGATCGCGGAGGCGCGGGCGTGACGGCATCGCTGCAATGCGGCGCTGGATCCGGGAGCGGTGTCTAAAGCCGCGCTTGCATTCCGCGTTTCCAGCCGCCAAGCAGGCACGCCGCCCGTCGGACAGGTTGCGCTCGACGCGAGCCCGGAGCCCCCAGCATGCCCAAGATCACCTACGTCGACCACGCCGGGACGGAGCGCACCGTCGAAGGCAGCGTCGGCGCGACCGTGATGGAGACGGCTCTGCGTAATAACGTCCC
Organism: Methylobacterium sp. UNC378MF; assembly: GCF_900103195.1. Lineage (GTDB taxonomy): Bacteria > Pseudomonadota > Alphaproteobacteria > Rhizobiales > Beijerinckiaceae > Methylobacterium. Next base: position 301,866 of record NZ_FMWU01000003.1, read on the forward strand.
GGGTATCGACGCGGAATGCGGCGGCGCCTGCGCCTGCGCCACCTGCCACGTCTACGTGGCCGACGCTTGGATCGACACGGTCGGCAAGGCGCAGGACATGGAGCAGGACATGCTGGATTTCGCCAGCGATGTCCGCGAGAATTCCCGCCTCTCCTGCCAGATCAAGATCACGCCGGCACTCGATGGTCTCGTGGTGACGACGCCGTCCCAGCAGGGCTGACAGGCCCTCCGCTGGCGGAGCGGCCGGGCGCCGGATCCGCCGTCCAACGCACCCCCCTCATCCTGAGGTGCCGGAGCGGAGACCTCGAAGGATGAGGGAGCGGGTCGGACGGGCGCGCCCGAAGCCCGGGAAGGTTGCGCTTTACCGCACCAGCGCCCGCGCCGCGGCGTCGAGCCCCTCCAGCGTGAGGGGGAACATCCGGCCGGCGACCAGCCGCTGCATCATGCCGATCGACTGCGTGTAGCCCCAGTGCGCCTCGGGCACCGGGTTCAGCCACGCCACCTTGGGGAAGTGGTCGAGGAGCCGCTGCATCCAGACCGCGCCCGCCTCCTCGTTCCAATGCTCCACGGAGCCGCCGGGGGTGGCGATCTCGTAGGGGCTCATCGAGGCGTCGCCGACGAAGACGAGCCGGTAGTCGCTCCCGTAGGTGCGGATCACGTCGAGGAGCGGCGTCTTCGTCTCGTTGCGCCGGCGGTTCTCGGTCCAGACCGCCTCGTAGGGACAGTTGTGGAAGTAATAGTGCGCGAGGTGCTTGAACTCCGAGCGCGCCGCCGAGAACAGCGCCTCCGCCTGCTCGATGTGCCAGTCCATCGAGCCGCCGACATCCAGGAACAGCAGGACCTTCACGGCATTGCGCCGCTCCGGCCGCAGCTTCACGTCGATGTAGCCCTGGCGGGCGCTTTCGCGGATCGTGCCGTCGAGGTCGAGCTCCTCGGCCGCGCCCGTCCGGGCGAAGCGGCGCAGGCGCCGCAGCGCGAGGCGCATGTTGCGCGCGCCGATCTCCCGGTCGTCGTCGAGATCCTTGAACTCGCGCCTGTCCCAGACCTTCACCGCCCGGAAGTTGCGGTTCCCGTCCTGGCCGATGCGGATCCCCTCGGGATTGTAGCCGTAGGCGCCGAAGGGCGAGGTGCCGCCGGTGCCGATCCATTTCGAGCCGCCCTGGTGGCGCCCCTTCTGCTCGGCGAGCCGCTGCTTCAGGGTCTCGAACAGCTTGTCCCAGCCGAGCGCCTTGAGTTCCGCCTTCTCGGCCTCGGTCAGGTACTTCTCGGTGAGCTTCCTCAGCCATTCCTCGGGGATGGGGCTCGGCTCCACCGCCTCACCGAGGGTCTCCAGCCCCTTGAACACCGTGCCGAACACCCGGTCGAACCGGTCGAGATGCGCCTCGTCCTTCACGAGCGCCGTGCGCGACAGGAAGTAGAACGCCTCGACATCGTGCTCCGCGAGGCCCCGGTCGAGGGCGCCGAGCAGCGTCAGATACTCCTTCAGGGAGACGGGAACCTTGGCGTCCCGGAGGGCCGTGAAGAACTGCAGCAGCATCCCGGGAGAACGCGCCAGCCGGGCGCCCGGGTCAAGTCCGTGCGAATCGGCCGGAGCCGCGCCGGGCGGGTCAGGACTTTCCCGGATGTCGCCCGAGTCTTCGGCGATGGTCGACAAGATTCAGCCCCGCCGACGCGGCTGATTCCTGGGCCGGAATGAGTCTCTCCGGGCCGACGGGACTCATAACCTGGGTATAAGTCACCGAATCTGTTGATATGTGCCCGGACAAGCCTCGTCCAGTCACTCAATCGGTCACGGGAATCGCTCAACTCGGGGCATCGAGTGTGTGCGGAGGCGGCAACGCGGTCCGCACCGGCCAAGCGAGGAGACCTGCGATGGCGGTCATCCTGCGGAATCTGACGGAATTCAAGCGGTTTCTCGGGAAGCCGGGGGCGACGATTCAGCTGGTGCGCAACACCTTCATGGACCGTCAGCCGGAGGCGACCCGGGAGGCCTACCGCGACAAGGGCATGTATGCCCCGCGGGCGGTGCAGGCCCTGTCGCGCAAGGCCGCGGTCTTCACCCTGCGGGGCTATCCCGGGACGGTCTGGCTCTACTGGGACAAAGGCGCCCGCGGCTGGCGCTTCTCCGGAGACACCGTGACGGTGCCCCTCCTCACCGGCCTCGGGCCGGCGGACGAGCTGGTCTACCGGTGCAGCTTCGCCGACGGGTTCGAGCCGGCGCCGCGCAGCCGGGTGGCGCGGCGGCCCAAACACGACGACGCGCATCCTGCCCTGATCTGAGGCGGAAGCCGCATCGGAGCCTGCCGACCGGCCGCGCGCGTCGCGGCGTTCCGGCGACGACCGCGGAAGGCCGCCCTCAGGCCTCCTGGCCGGCCGCCTCCTGGCGCTCGGGCTCCCGCTTGACCGGCGCCTTGCCCAGGGCCTTGCCCACGGTCCGCCGGGCCCGGAAGATCGGCTTCGCCTCGCTCTCGCGCTTCTTCAGCAAGGTGCGATACTCGTCCCGCCGCTCGTGGATCGACGCGATCACCAGCCCCATCGGCACGCCGACATCGACCAGCACGGCCTCGGACAGCTGCAGGGACGCCTCGATCGTCTCCGGCACCGCGTCGTCGACGCCGAGTTCGTAGAGCGCGGAGGCGTGGCGGGCGTCGCGGGCCCGGGCCACGATGGTCAGGTCCGGCCGCTCGGCGCGGGCTGCCGCCACCGCAGCCTCGACGGCGCGGGGATTGTCGAGGGTGACGACCAGCGCCCGGGCCGTGGCGATGTCGCAGCGGCGCAGCATCTCGGTGTTGCCGCTGTCGCCGAAATAGACCGGCGCCCCGGCGCGGCGCTGCTCGGCGACCCGGGCGGCGTCGGAATCGAGGGCGAGATACGGGATCTTGTGCCGCTCCAGCATCTCGCCGACCTGCCGGCCGACGCGGCCGAAGCCCGCCACGATCACCCGGTTCTCCACCCGCTCCGGCCACGGCTCCGCCTTGACGGCGGCCTGGGCGCTGGCCGTCGCCCGCATCTTGAGCCGCCGGCCGATCGCCGCCAGAGCCGGGATCATGATCATCGTGACGGTGGTCACCACGAGGGCCGCCGCGCCGACATCCTCGGGCACGAGCCCCGTGGCCATGGCTCCGCCGATCAGCACGTACGCGAACTCGCCGCTCGGGCCGAGCAGGAGCGCCGTCTCCAGGGCCACCGGGCGGGGGATCTTCAGGACCGGGGCCGCCATCATCACCACGGCGGCCTTGATCAGGACCAGCGCCAGCGACAGGCCGAGGATCGCGCCGGGCGTCGCCATCAGCTGGGCCGGGTCGAGGTTCATGCCCACCGAGACGAAGAACACGCCGAGCAGCAGGCCCTTGAACGGGTCGATCGTCGCCTCGATCGCCCGGCGGTACTCGGTCTCGGCGAGCAGCAGGCCGGCCACGAAGGCGCCGAGCGTCATCGACAGGCCGCTCGCCGCCGCGGTCAGCGCCGTGCCGACGATGACCAGCAGGCAGGCCGCCATGAACAGCTCGGTGGAGCGCGTGCGCGCCACGAGCTGGAACAGCGGGCGCAGAGCGAGGCGGCCGGCAACCACGATCAGCACCAGCGCGACGGCGGCCTGGCCCAGCGCCATGGCGAGCGCCCAGCCCTTGTCGCCGCCATCGTCGCGGCCGAGCACCGCGATCGCGAACAGGGCCGGCGCCACCGCCAGATCCTGGAACAGCAGGACCGCGAAGCTGGTGCGGCCGGTGGGCGCGTTCAGCCGCTTCTGCTCGGCCAGAACCGGCAGCACCACGGCGGTCGACGACAGGGCGAGGCCGATGCCGACGATCACTGCGCCGGCGAGCGGCACGTTGAGCCCGTAGAGGATCGCCCCGAGGATCAGCGCGGAGCAGCCCACCTGCAGGGAGCCGAGGCCGAAGACCAGCCGGCGCAGGACCCGCAGGCGCTCCCAGGACAGCTCGATCCCGATCATGAACATCAGGAAGATCACGCCGAACTCGGCGAGATGCGCGATCTCCGCGCGATTGCCGATGGTGAACAGGTGCACGTAGGGATGAGCATCGGCCAGGCGACCGAGGCCGAAGGGTCCCAGCAGGGCGCCGGCGCCGATGAAGCCGAGCACCGGCGAGATCCGGAGGCGGTGGAACAGCGGCACCACGATGCCCGCTGTGACGAGAAACAGGATCGCTTCCTTGTAGGAGCCGGCGTGGACCTCTGGCATCGGCGGCGGATCGAACCTCGTCTCTCGGGGGCAGGGGGATGCCGATCACGGCTGCGCGATCATGGGTTGGGCCCGCCCTTCGAGCAACCGGATTCGGCCCCCGACCGGTCCCGCACATGTGCGATCTGACACAAGCCGGATACAGACCCGGGGTGAGACATTTCCGTCACCGGCACGCGGGATGGAGCCGGCCATCCAGAGGATGCGTGCGGTGGAGGCGTGCAACGCGGCTCAAAATCGGCACAATGGGCGCATACACGCCTGAGTTAACCGGGGGTTAAGCTCGGCCGGGCCCAGCCCGGAACTGGACCGGATGGATGCGACGAGGCCGATGATCTCCATCAAATCGATATTTTCCGGTCCGCCAGCGCCTCCCAGCCGCGATCTCGAGCGCGAGAAGCGCGAGTGGAGGCTCGAGACGGATCGCTGGCGACACCAGCGCCACGTCGAGAAGGGCTACCGCATAAAGTGGGGCTACGTGGGGATCGCGTACCTCGTCGAGTTCATGGTGATCGGCGCCTCGCTCTGGGGCGCGTGGCTGTTCGCCGGCGTCTACAGCGACGGAGACTGGCACGCCTTCTACTTCATGCTGCTGGCCCCGCTGGTCTACGCGGCGGTGGAGCTGTGCCGGGTGCCGCTGGGCATCCTGGCCCGCACCCAGCGCTCGTACTTCGTGCGCGCCCTGGCGGTGCTCGGCATCATCTTCGCGGCGGGCGTGACCACCAAGTCGGTGTCGCAGCTCGGCGAGATGATGTTCCACCCCCGCCTGATGGAGGCGGCCCGGACCAAGACCGCCCTGAAGGACGCCCAGGCCGACCGCGCCACGATCGGCGACCGGATCAAGGCCGCGGACGAGCGTGTGGCCCAGTACACGGCCGAGCTCGACCAGATCGAGAAGCGCTCCGCCGACAACGCCCAGCAGCTCGCCGGCCTGCCGGCCCAGCGCTGCGAGCGGGTCTTCGGCACCAACAGCAAGGGCCGGAAGTACCAGAACCTGAAATGCGTGGCCGATCCCCGCGTCGCCGCCCTGTCCCAGGGCGTCGCCAAGGCGTCCGCCGACCGCGCCGGGATGATCAAGGACCTGGAGGAGGCCCGCAAGGCGCGCGCCGCCCTCGATCCGGGCGCCGCCGACCGCCGCGTGGCCGACGCCGAGCAGGGCTACCGGAACGCGGTCAACCGCTCGCAGCTCCACTCCTTCACCGCCATGGTCTACGGCGTCGACCCGATCGACGTGACCGAGAGCCAGGTCCACGCCTTCCTGCGGATCTTCGTGTTCCTGCCCGCGGTCTGCGCCGCCTTCGCGTCGACCATTCTGGCGCTCTGCGCGGTCTCGACCCGCCGGACCTTCATGGACGAGGACGATCTCGGCGCCGCCGTGAATCCGGAGGCCGCTCCTTACATGCTCGACGCGATCGCCGACGCCCTGCGCTCGCATCCCGAGCCGATCCTGCCGCGGGCCGCCAACGCCTCGGGCGCGGTGATCCCGATGAACCGCCCGGCCCCGGGTCAGCAGGCGATGCCCAACCAGACCCATCCGGGCCCGACCCTCCCTGCCGCTGGAGCCGGCGCATGAACTACGTCGCGAGCGGGACCCCTGAGAACATCGCCCTCGCTCAGCAGGTGAATTCCCGCCTGCGGGCGGATTCGAGCTACGTCGCGGCCCGGGCTTTCCTGTTCCGGGCCCTGGGCTTCGGCGCCTTCGCGTGCCTCGCCGGCATCGGCGTCGGCGCCGCGGCCTATGGCTGGGCGACCTTGAACCAGTTCGACACCGCGGCGGAAAAGATCGCCGCCGCCATGCAGGCGGCGCTCTCGGACGTGACCCTGAAGACCAAGGGCGAGGTCACGCTGACCGACAACACGCTCAAGCTCGAGGGCCTGCCCAAGGTCGCCGCCTCGCCGACGCCCACCCGGGCGCAGCTCGGCAGCGACGCGGCCCCGGCCTCGAAGGCTGCGGTGAACACCACCTTCACGGTGTTCAAGCAGGTGCCCTACCTCGACGGGCAGATCGTGACCGGCTGGAACTTCAAGGACAGCGCCGACCAGCCCTACCAGCAATACTGCTACTTCTCCCGCCGCACGGCCGAGGCGAAGGGTCAGGTCGAGATCAAGATCGACCTCGCCATGGACGGCAAGACCCTGCCGCAGCCGCAGAAGTCGGACGTCAACCTGGAGATCCTGGCCCGGAACTGCGTCTGGCACGAGAAGGGCTGAGATCGCTCGCGGCGATACCGTCCTTGCGAGCGAAGCAATCCAGGGCGTCGTCACGCCTCAAAACGTCGCGCTGCCCTGGGTCACTTCGCTTCGCTCGTGATGACGGGCTCGGACAGATTTGGCCAGATGGGCTCGGCGCTTGCGGCCCGGCGGCACGGCGCGTTACCCCTGGGCCCGAGCCCACCTCTCCGAGACCGCGATGCGCTTTTCCGGAACCGAGACCTACGTCGCGACCCCCGACCTCACCGCGGCGGTCAACGCCGCCGTGGTCCTGGAACGGCCGCTCCTCGTGAAGGGTGAGCCCGGGACCGGCAAGACCGTGCTGGCCGAGGAGATCGCCAAGGGGCTGAACGCGCCGCTGATCGTCTGGAACATCAAGTCGACCACCAAGGCGCAGCAGGGCCTGTACGAGTACGACGCGGTCTCGCGCCTGCGCGACTCCCAGCTCGGCGACCCGCGGGTCTCGGAGATCGGCAACTACATCCGGCGCGGCAAGCTGTGGGAGGCGTTCACGGCGCCCGAGCGCCCGGTCCTGCTGATCGACGAGATCGACAAGGCCGATATCGAGTTCCCCAACGACCTCCTCACCGAACTCGACCGGATGGAGTTCCACGTTTACGAGACCGGCGAGACCGTGAAGGCCGTGCGCCGGCCGATCGTGATCATCACGTCGAACAACGAGAAGGAGCTGCCGGACGCGTTCCTGCGCCGCTGCTTCTTCCACTACATCAAGTTCCCCGACGCCGAGACGCTGCAGCGCATCGTCGACGTGCATTATCCGGGCATCAAGCACCGCCTCGTCGAGGAGGCCCTGCGGACCTTCCTGGCGATGCGCGAGGTCCCGGGCCTCAAGAAGAAGCCCTCGACCTCGGAGCTGCTCGACTGGCTGAAGCTCCTCGTCTCCGAGGACATCGCCCCCGAGACCTTGCGCGAGCATGACGGCCGCAAGCTGATCCCGCCGCTGCACGGGGCGCTCCTGAAGAACGAGCAGGATGTCAGCCTGTTCGAGAAGCTGGCCTTCATGATGCGCCGGGACCAGCGCGGCGGCTGAGGGCCGGACGGAAGACCCGAGGACTCCCGAGAGAGGAGCCCGGGACAGGGACAGGAGCGTGCGGCATGGGCGAGATCGCGATCGTCGGCGGCGGCGTGATGGGGCACGGCATCGCCCTGGTGCTGGCGCTCGGCGGACACCGCGTGCGGATCACCGACACGCAGCCCGAGACCCGCGCGCGGATCCCCGGCCTCATGGCATCGGCGCTCGCGACCCTGCGGGAGGCGGGCGCCGCAGCGGAGGGCTGGGATGCCGCGCGGCTGGACCGGGCCGTCCGGGTCGAGGCCGAGCTCGACGCGGCGGTGTCGGGCGCCGGCCTCGTCATCGAGGCGATCACCGAGAACCCGGAGGCCAAGGGCGCGCTCTTCGCGGAGCTCGACCGGCTCTGCCCGGCCGACGCGATCCTCGCCAGCAACACCAGCTACCTCGACGTCTTCCCGCTGATCCCGGAACGCCGGCAGGCGCGGGCGCTGATCCTGCACTGGTACACGCCGCCCTACATCGTCGACCTCGTCGACGTGGTGCCGGGGCCCGGCACCGACCCGGCGGTCGTCGCCGCCATGGCCGACCTCGTGCGCGCCCTCGGCCAGGTCCCGATCGTGCTGAAGCGCTTCATCCCCGGCTACATCGCCAACCGCATCCAGCAGGCGATCAGCGCCGAGGTGTTCCGGCTCCTCGACGCGGACGTCGCCGCGCCGCGGGACATCGACGACGCGATCATCCACGGCCTCTCGCTGCGCATCCCGATCCTCGGCCACCTCGCCAAGGCCGATTTCACCGGCCTGGAGCTGACGCAGCGGGCGCTGGCCAACGGCAGCTACGCGCCGCCGCCGCCGCGCACCCGCTCCGAGACCCTCGATGCCCTCTGCGCCGCCGGCCGGACCGGGGTGATGGCGGGGCGCGGCTACTTCGACTGGGGCGGGCGCTCTCCGGAAGAGCTGTTCCAGGAGCGCGACCGCAAGCTCCTGGCGCTCAAGGCGGCGATGGCCGGGATCGGCCGGATGGAGGGATCATGATCGGAGCGGACCTGTCCGGACGGCGCGTCCTCGTCACCGGGGCCTCCTCGGGCATCGGGCTGGCGACCGTCGCGATCTTCGCCCGCAACGGCGCCGCGGTGGCGCTGAACCACCTGCCCGACGATTCCCGCGGCCCCGCCGAGGCCGCCCGGCTCGCCGGAGCAGGGCTCTCGGTGATCGCGCTGCCCGGAGACGTGTCCGCGCCCGGGCAAGCCGAGGCGATGGTGGCGGCCGGGATCGACCGGCTCGGCGGCCTCGACGTGCTCATCAACAATGCCGGCACGTCGGGCACCACCACGCCCATCGCCTTCGAGGACCTCGACGCGATGACCGAGGCGTTCTGGGCCACGATCCTGGGGACCAACCTGCTCGGGCCGTTCCGCTGCGCCCGGGCCGCGGCCGCGACCCTCAAGGCGAGCCGGGGCGCCATCGTCAACACCGCGTCGGTCGCCGGGCTCGGGCGGCGGGGCTCCTCGGTGGCCTACGCGGCCAGCAAGGCCGGGCTGATCAACCTGACCCGCAGCCTCGCCCGGGCGCTGGCGCCGGACGTGCGGGTCAACGCGGTGGCGCCGGGCCTCGTCGCCACGCCCTGGACCGAGCCCTGGTCGGAGGAGCGCAAGGCCGCGACCGTGGGGCGCACCATGCTCGGCCGGATGGCCCGGCCGGAGGACATCGCCGAGACGATCTTCTTCCTCGCGGCCGGCGCGGCCTACATCACCGGCGAGACAATCACGGTCGACGGCGGCGCGATCTGACGCTCGGGGAGCACACACATGTCGAGCACCACCGTCATCACCTGCGCCCTCACGGGCTCCTTCGACACGCCGCGGAAGAACCCGGCCGTGCCGGTGAGTCCGCAGGCCATCGCCCAATCGGCGCTCGAAGCCGCCGCCGCCGGGGCCGCGGTGGTCCACATCCACGTCCGCGATCCCGAGACCGCCGCGCCCAGCATGGACCTCGCCCATTACCGCGAGGTGGTGGAGCGGATCCGCGAGAAGAACGACGCCGTGATCCTCAACCTGACCACGGGGGCGGGGGGGCGGTTCGTGCCGGGCGACCCCGACCCGGCGGTCGCCGGCCCGGGCACGACCTTCGTGGCCCCGGAGGTCCGCACCCGGCACGTCGGCGCGCTGCGGCCGGAGATCTGCACCCTCGACATCGCCACGATGAATTTCGGCGAGCACCTGTTCCTGAACACCCCCGGCCACCTGCGCGCCATGGCGGCGCAGATCCGGGCGGCCGGGGTGAAGCCGGAGATCGAGGTGTTCGATCTCGGCCAGATCGAGCTGGCCCGGCACCTGATCGCCGAGGGGCATCTGGCGCGCCCGCCCCTGTTCCAGATCTGCCTCGGCATCCCCTGGGGCGCCCCGGCGACGCCGGAGGCTTTGGTGGCGATGCGGGCGCGGCTGCCGGAGGACGCGATCTGGTCGGCCTTCGGCATCGGCCGGGAGGAGTTCCCGATCCTCGCGGTCGCCGCCGGCATGGGCGGCAACGTCCGCGTCGGACTGGAGGACAACCTGTACCTGTCCCGCGGAAAACTCGCGCCGAGCAACGCCGCGCTGGTCGAGAAGGCCGTGAGCCTGCTCGCGCACATCGACCGGGAGCCGGCCACCCCCGACCAGGCGCGGGCGATCTTCGGGCTGGCGCCGCGGGGGTAGATGGCCTGCGCGCCTGCCGCGGATCTTCCTCCCCCCTCTGTGGGCCAACGGATTTACACGTCTCAGTCCGACACCAACGGTGTGAAAGAAAAGCGCTTGTCCCCTCCCCCTTGCGGGGAGGGGCCAGGGGTGGGGGTGGTGCAGAAGGCACCGCACCGCCTCATCCTGAACCACCCCCACCTCCGGCTCCTCCCCGCAAGGGGGAGGAGCGCGCGTCTCGGCCGACGATGTGCGAATATCGTAGCCTCAGTGGGGGAGGGGAAAGCCCGCCCCTGACGGATCGCCCGCATCCTCACCGGCGGCCGTTCCGGCCGCGAACCGCCACGGATAGTCTGCATTCGGAAACATCCCGAGCGGCGATCAACGCCGCCGGGTGCGACACGACAGGGAGAGAGACATGACGCTCCGCCACCTCGCCGCGCGGCTGCTCGGAAGTCTGTGCGCGCTCGGCGCCGGCGCGGCGCTCGCGGCCGACCTCGTGCCGGTGAAGATCGGCGTGCTGAACGACCGCTCCGGCGTCTACTTCGATTCCACCGGCGAGGGCTCGGTGGTCGCCGCCCGCATGGCGGTCGAGGACTTCAAGCCGGAGGCGCATGGGCTGAAGGTCGAGGTCGTCGCCGCCGACCACCAGAACAAGCCCGATGTCGGCGCCTCCATCACCCGGCAATGGTACGACCGCGACGGCGTCGACGCGGTGTTCGACGTGCCGACCTCCTCGGTGGCGCTCGCCATCGCGCAGATCACCAAGGAGAAGAACAAGGCCTTCATCAACTCGGGCGGCGGCACCGCCGACCTCACCGGCCCGGCCTGCACGCCCAACACCGTGCACTGGACCTACGACACCGCGGCGCTCGCCAACGGCACCGGCAAGGCGATGCTCAAGCGCGGCGGCAAGTCCTGGTACTTCATCACCGCCGATTACGCCTTCGGCCTCGCGCTGGAGCGCGACACCAAGGCGGTGGTGGAGAAGAACGGCGGCACGGTCGTCGGCGGCGTGCGCACGCCGTTCCCGAACCCGGACTTCTCGTCGTTCCTGCTCCAGGCCCAGGCCTCGGGCGCGCAGGTGATCGGGCTGGCCGATGCCGGGCTGGATGCCGCCAACGCCATCAAGCAGGCGCACGAATTCGGCATCCGCCAGGGCGGCCAGACCCTCGCGGCCCTGCTGATCGCCATCACCGACATCCACTCGCTGGGCCTGGAGGTGGCGCAGGGCCTCGCCTTCACCGCCTCGTTCTACTGGGACCTCAACGACGGCACCCGCGCCTTCGCGGAGCGCTTCGAGAAGCGGATGCCCGGCAAGAAGCCGACCTCCTACCAGGCGGGCGTCTACGCCAGCACGCTGCATTACCTGAAGGCGGTGGAAGCCCTGCACTCGGCCAAGGACGGCGCCGCCGTGGTCGCCAAGATGAAGGAGATGCCCACCGACGACCCCCTGTTCGGCAAGGGCACGATCCGTCCGGACGGGCGCAAGATCCACCCGATGTACCTGTTCGAGGCCAAGGCGCCCGCCGAGTCGAAGGGCGAGTGGGACCTCTACAAGGTGCTGGAGACGATCCCCGCCGAGCAGGCCTTCCGGCCGATGAGCGAGGGCGGCTGCCCGATGCTGGCGCAGCAGACGGCGAAGTAGGCGTCGAGTCGATCATGGCGGCACCGCCGTCTTTGCGAGCGGAGCGAAGCAATCCAGACGGCGCGACGCCGACCGTCGTCGCGCTGCCCTGGGTCACTTCGCTACGCTCGCGATGACGGGAGGGGAGACCGCAACCGACGCGTCCGAACGGAAGCCGTTCACGCCGCCCCGATCCGGTCGAGGGCCGCCATCGCCTCATCCGGGAGCGCGAGCGCGGCCGCCGCGAGGTTCTCCCGCAGGTGGCCGAGCGAGGACGTCCCCGGGATCAGCAGGATGTTGGGCGACCGGCGCAGCAGCCACGCGAGCGCCACCTGCATCGGCGTCGCCCCGAGCCCGGCCGCCACCTCCGACAGGGTGTCCGACTGCAGCGGGCTGAACCCACCCAGCGGGAAGAACGGTACGTAGGCGATACCGGCCGCTGCCAGATCATCGATGAACGCGTCGTCGCTCCGATGGGCGAGGTTGTACTGGTTCTGCACGCAGACGATGTCGGTGATCCGGCGCCCGTCCGCGACCTGGCGCGGCGTGGCGTTGCTCAGGCCGATCCGGCGGATCAGCCCCTGCCGCTGCAGCTCCGCCAGCACCGTCAGCGGCGCCTCGATCGGCCCTTCCGCGGGGCCGTGGACATCGAACATCAGGCGCAGGTTGACCACGTCGAGGGCATCGACGCCGAGGTTGCGCAGGTTGTCGTGGACCGCCTGGGTGAGGTCCGCGGCCGAGAAGGCCGGGTTCCACGAGGCGTCGGCCCCGCGCCTGGCGCCGACCTTGGTGACGATCACGAGATCGTCCGGGTAGGGGTGCAGCGCCTCGCGGATGATCTGGTTGGTGACGTGCGGCCCGTAGAAGTCGCTGGTGTCGATGTGGTCGACGCCCGCGGCCACGGCCGCGCGCAGCACCGCGACCGCGGCGGAGCGGTCCTTGGGCGGCCCGAACACGCCGGGCCCGGCGAGTTGCATGGCCCCGTAGCCCAGGCGCTTCACGGTGCGGTCGCCGAGTCGGAAGGTCCCGGCCTGCGCGAGATCGGTCATGGCAAATCTCCTGTTGGTGCCCCGGATGTAGACGCCCGTTTTTGCGCCGATAAGCCGTGACAATCGGCACGGCCTGTGCGGATTCTCGAACGATGACCCAGGATCTCGCGGACCTCGCCGCCTTCGTGACCGTGGCGCGGGCCGGCGGGTTTCGCGAGGGCGCCCGGGCGAGCGGCGGGAGCGCGTCGAGCCTCAGCGAGGCGGTGCGCCGGCTGGAGGCGGGGCTGGGCGTGCGCCTCCTGAACCGCACCACCCGCAGCGTCGCGCCGACCGAGGCCGGCGCCCGCCTGCTGGAGCGGCTCGGCCCGGCGCTCGCCGAGGTGGAATCCGCCCTCGACGTGGTGAACGGGTTCCGCGACCGGCCCGCGGGCACGCTGCGGCTCAACGTGCCGCTCAGCGCCGCCCGGCTGGTGCTGCCGGCGCTCGTGCCGCCCTTCCTGGCGGCCTACCCGGAGATCCGCCTGGAGGTGGTGGTCGAGGACGGCTTCGTGGACGTGCTGGCGGCGGGCTGCGACGCCGGCATCCGCTACGACGAGCGGCTGGAGCAGGACATGATCGCCGTGCCGATCGGCCCGCGGCGGCAGCGCTTCGCCACCGCGGCGTCGCCCGCCTATCTCGACCGACGCGGCCGGCCGGGCCATCCGCGCGACCTCCTGGAGCACGCCTGCCTGCTCGGCCGCTTCCCCAGCGGCGCGCTGACGGCGCCCTGGGAATTCGAGCGCGACGGCGCCATCGTCCGGGTGGACCCGTCCGGGCCGCTGATCGTGCGCGTCGGCGCCAGCGACCTCGCGGTGGCGGCGGCGGTCGCCGGCTCGGGGATCGTCCACCTGTTCGAGGATTGGCTGCGCCCGCATCTCGAGAGCGGCGCCCTGGAGCCGGTGCTGGAACCCTGGTGGCAGGAATTTTCCGGGCCGTTCCTCTACTATCCGGGCCGGCGGCACCTGCCGGCGCCGCTGCGCGCCTTCGTGGATTTCGTCAGTGGCCGGCCGGCGGTGCCGGATCCGGCAGTTCGAACACCGTGAGCTGCCCGCCCGGCGCCGTATACTGCGACAGGGCCGCGTAGCCGCCGACCGCCCCCGAGCCGTCGGCGGGATCGGTGAGCCCGGCCGCCAGCCCGATCCCGGCCCAGCCGCCGACGCCCGAGAGCACCGCCACGTATTGCTTTCCGTCGTGCAGGTAGGTGGTGACGTTGCCGACGATGCCGGACGGCGTCTTGAACCGGTAGAGTTCGCGCCCGTCCCGGGCATCGACCGCCTTCAGGTAGCCTTCGAGGGTGCCGTAGAAGACCACGTTGCCCGCGGTGGCGAGCGCCCCGGACCAGACCGAGAAGGGTTCCGGGATCGTCCAGGCGATCCGGCCCCTGGCGCCGTCCCAGGCGATGAACGCCCCGGTCCGGCCCGAACCCTCGGGCGGGTGCAGGGTCAGGGTCGCGCCGACATAGGGCTGGCCGGGCGTGTAGGTGACGCGGAACGCCTCGTAATCCATGCACATGTGGTTGGTCGGCACGTAGAACAGGCGCGTCTTGGGCGAGTAGGCGGCGGGCTGCTGGTTCTTGGCGCCGAGCGCGCCGGGGCAGATGTTCTTGGTGGTCTCGTCCTCCTCGGCCTCGCCCGGCGCATAGCTTTTGTCGACCAGAGGCCGGCCGTAGCCCGGCGCGGCCGGATCCGTCTCGACCCGGCTGGCCCAGTTGACCGTGGGGTCGAACTTCTCCGCCACCAGCAATGCGCCCGTGGCGCGGTCCAGCGTGTAGCCGAAGCCGTTGCGGTCGAAATGGGTCAGCACCTTGCGCGGCCGGCCGCCGATCACCTGCTCGGTGAGGATCATCTCGTTGACGCCGTCATAGTCCCACTGGTCGTGGGGGGTCATCTGGTAGACCCAGCGGGCGATGCCCGTATCGGCGTCGCGGGCGATGATCGCCTGAGACCAGCGGTTGTCGCCCGGGCGCTGGGCCGGGTTCCAGGTCGCGGGATTGCCGGTGCCGTAATAGACGAGGTTCAAATCCGGGTCGTAGGAGAACCAGCCCCAGCTGCAGGCGCCGCCGGTCCGCCACTGGTCGCCCGCCCAGCTCTTCAGGGAGGAATCCGTGCCGATCGGGCGCCCCAGCTCGGTCGTCGTCTCCGGATCGACCAGCATGTCGGCATCCGGCCCGGTGGCGTAGGCGCGCCAGAGCCGCTTGCCCGTCGCCTGATCGTAGGCGGTGACGTGGCAGCGCGCCCCGTACTCGCCCCCCGCCAGCCCGACGATGAGCTTGCCGTGCACCGGCAGGACCGTGGCGGTGTTGGTCTCGCCCCGGCCCGGATCGCCGTTCTTCACCGACCACAGCACCCGGCCGCTCTCCGGATCGAGCGCCACCACGGTGGTGTCGGCCTGCTGCAGGAACAGCCGCCCGTCCGCGTAGGCCAGCCCGCGCGAGACCGTGTCGCAGCACATCACCGCGATCACGCTCGCGTCCTGCCGCGGCGCGTAGCGCCACAGGATCTTCCCGCCCTGGTCGAGGTCGAGGGCGTAGACCACGTTGGGGAACGGCGTGTGCACGACCATCACGTGCCCGACCACGATCGGCGCGCCCTCGTGGCCGCGCAGCACGCCGGTGGAGAAGGTCCAGGCGACCTTGAGGCGGCCGACATTGCCGGCGTCGATCCGGTCGAGATCGGAATAGCGGGTGTTGGCGTAGTCCAGGGTCTGGAGGACCGGCCCCGGGTCGGCCGATGCCCCGCCGGCGAGGCAGGCGAGCGGCAGGGCCGCGAGGAGGGAAGCGCGCATCCTGAACCATTCCTCGTCCGAGGCGGGAGCCGGCGGCCTCTTACACCGGATGCCGGGCATCCGCCCGCGCGTCGGACCCGGCCGACATCGCCGACGCACCGCCGCGTCGCCCGCCGAGCCTTTCCGGCACCGTGGGCGACGCGGCGTCCTCCATGTCGTTGCTCGGAGGCAGCGCGCATTCGCGAGAAGGGTTAAATATTTCTTGTCGAACAATATTTTCTGACATCATTACAGTAATATTGCTATTTTCCGCGCCAGTATTAGCACATTAAGCCGATAGCATAGTTTTTATCCAAGATCATGAAGCCGAACGAGATCGTCGTTCCTTGGACTTTGTCAAAAGGACGATGACTTGCGCTGCGCGATCGGCGATGTTCCCTGTTCGCGACGGGGGATGAACGGTGACACTCAAGTTCAAGATCGGCACGAAGGTCACCATCGCCGCGGTGACGGCTTGCCTTCTGGTCTTCGGCATGATCGCCAACCAATGGTTCAGCGCACAGACCATGGTCGGCAATATCGCGGCGATCGGCCGCGAGCAGACGATCCTGAACGGGATCGTGGGTGCGCAGCTCGCGATGGCCCGGATGCGCGACGCCCTGCACAGCCTCGAAGCCCGGCCCGCGGACAGGCTCGACGAAGCGGCCACCAGGGAACTCGACCAGATCGCCCGTCCGGCCGCCGAGGGCCTCGATCGCCCGATCGCCATCGCGCTCAAGCCCGACGTGCTCAAGCGGACCCAGGAGGGGCTGCTGCGTTACGCCGGCGACGCCCGGTCGTACCTGACGGAGAGGCAGCCGGAGGCCCGGGCAAAGGCGCGCAGGGCGCTCGGCGAGATCGAGGCCGCGGCCGACCGGGTCATCGGCGAATCGATCAAGAACGCGCAGTCCTTCACGGCGGGCGCGACCGAGGCCGCCCTGGCCCAGGCCGATGCGGCGAGCTGGCGCGGCCTGATCATCGGGCTGGTCGGCCTCGCTGTCGTGCTGGCGTCGGCGCTGCTGATGATCTTCGGCGTCTCCCGCCCGATCCGCCGGATCGGCGAGGTGCTGCTCGGCATCGCCGACGGCCGGAGCGACGTCGCGATCCCCTACACCGAGCGCTTCGACGAGATCGGCGAGACGGCGCGGTCCGCCCGTGTGTTCCGGGACAACCTGATCCGCAGCCGCACCCTCGAGGCGGAGGCCGCCGAGGCCCGCACCGAGGCCGAGGCGCGGCGCAAATCCGCGATGCAGGCGATCGCCGACGGGTTCGAGCGCACGGTCGGCGGGATCATCCGGGTGGTCTCGGACGCCGCCACCGAATTGCAGGCCACCGCCGAGAGCATGACCGGCACGGCCAACGAGACGGCGATGAAATCGGCCACCGTCGCCTCGGCGGCGGCGGCCGCATCGACCAACGTCCAGACGGTGGCTTCCGCGGCCGAGCAGCTCGGCTCGTCGGTCTCCGAGATCGGCCGGCAGGTGACCGGCTCGGCGGACCTGGCACAGGGTGCCGTGAGCGAGGCCGACCGGACCGCCCAATCCGTGCAGGCGCTGAGCGCCGCCGCGACCCGGATCGGCGACGTGGTCGGGCTGATCTCGAACATCGCCGGGCAGACCAACCTGCTGGCGCTGAACGCCACCATCGAGGCGGCGCGGGCCGGCGAGGCCGGGCGTGGCTTCGCGGTGGTCGCCACCGAGGTCAAGGAACTGGCGAACCAGACGGCCAAAGCCACAGACGAGATCGCCGCGCAGATCGGGCAGATCCAGGGGGCGACCACCGAGGCAGTGGCGGCCATCGGTTCGATCACCGGACGGATCCGCGAGATCAACAGCGTCGCCACCAGCATCGCCACGGCGGTCGAGGAGCAATCGGCGGCGACGCAGGAGATCGTCCGCAACGTCGCGGAGGCGGCGGCCGGGACCGGGGCGGTCACCACCACCATCACGGGCGTGGCCGATGCCGCCGAGGGGACCGGGGCGGCGGCCACGCAGGTCCTCGCCTCGGCCTCGGCCCTGTCCGGCCACGCCGAGCGGCTCGGCGCCGAGGTCCAGCGCTTCATCGCCGACGTGCGCGCAGCCTGATCGCGCCGGCATCGGGGGTTCGGGGCGGCCCGCGCCCCGCGCGCCGCCCCCTTCCGCCTCTCAAATCCGCGGCTACATCCGCTGCTGGACGATGGTCTCGGCCTGGGGATCCGGCTCGTGGCCGGCCTGGCGGAGCATCGGCACCACGTCGGCCGCCTCGCGGGCGACGAGGTAGCTGAGATCGAGCCCCTCGCGGATGAAGCCGTGGCCGCGCATGTGCTCGAACAGGGCCAGCAGCGGCGACCAGAACTCGGCGACCGAGACCAGCACCACGGGCTTGCGGTGCCGCCCGAGCTGCGCCCAGGTCAGCTGCTCGACGAGTTCCTCCAGGGTGCCGATGCCGCCCGGCAGGGTCACGAAGGCGTCCGAGCGCTCGAACATCAGGCGCTTGCGGGTGTGCATGTCGGACACCACCACGGTCTCCTGGATGTCCGCCAGCATGTGCTCGCGCGCCTGGAGGAAATCCGGGATGATGCCGGTGACGTGGCCGCCGGCGGCGAGCGCCGCACGCGCCACCGTGCCCATCAGCCCGACATCGCCGCCGCCATAGACGAGGCCCATCCCGGCCTGCGCGACCGCGGTGCCGAGGGTCTCGGCCGCCGCGCGGAAGGCCGGGTCGCGGCCGAAGCCGGAGCCGCAATAGACACAGACTGTCCTCACCGGAGCCATCCGGCGCCCTCCTCGCGCGTCCGTTGCGAGCCGTCCAGAACGAGCCCCGCAACCGGCACTCCACGTGCCAAACTGCTGAATTCGCGGGGGATTCACCCGCCTGGGCGGCGGGACGGCTTGGTGTCGGGACCATGTACGGTATTATGGGCGGCGCCGTCGACGATTTTCGCGCGGGCGCAGGGCCCGCCCGACGGGCGGCGGCAGGATCAGGGGAGGCCTTCGTGGCGATGTCGAGACAGGTGCGGCGCAGTCTCGCCCTGGCGCTCGCCGGTCTCCTCGGCGGACTCGGACTCGTGCTGGCGCTGTTCGGCGGCGACTCCCTGCGGCGCTTCACCGGCCGCTCCGGCCCGGCGACGTCCGCACCGTCGGTGCCGAGCGGCAGCCTGCGCAGCCTCGCCGATCCGGGCGCCCAGGCCGGCCGCCCCGATCCGGCGATCGATTTCCGCGACGACAAGCCGGGCCGGGCGAGCCCGGCGCCGGGGGCGGGCACCATGGCCGCGCTCCCGCCGGATCCCCGCGTCGCCGCGCCCGGCGCATCGCAGGCCGGGCCCGGCCCGGGCGCGGATTCGCGCCGGCCGGACGCGGCCGAGGCGCCGCGCTTCGACATCGTCCGCATCGAGCCGAACGGCGATGCCGTGGTCGCCGGCCGCGGCGCACCGGACGCCGCGATCGAGATGCTGGTCGACGGCAAGCCCGTGGCCCGGGCCAAGGCCGACGCCAACGGCCAGTTCGCGATCGTGCCGCCGGCCCTGCCGGCGGGCGCCAGCACCCTGCGCCTGCGCATGACCGGCGTGGACGGGCGCGCGACCGAGTCGCAGCAGAGCGTCGCGGTGGACGTCGCCCCTGGACGGGACCGCCAGCCCCTCGTGGCCCTGACCGCCCCGGACGCCGCAACCGTCGTGCTGTCGCAGCCTGGCGCGACGGCCGACGCCAGGGCCGGCGCCAAGGTCGGCTCGAAGGTCGGCCCCGAGCCTGGTCCCAAGACTGGTCCCAAGCCCGGCGCCGAACCCGGCGGCAGGAATACCGGCGGCGCGCCGACGGCGCGGCCGGCCGGGACGGGAGAGAACCGCGAGGCCGCGGCGTCCGGGTCGGCGACGACCCGGATCGTCAGCGTGGACGTGCAGGGGAACGGCCGCCTGTTCGTGACGGCCACCGGCACACCGGGAGCGCGGATCCAGCTCTACCTCAACGACACGCCGGTCGCCCCGGGCAGCATCGGGCCGGACGGACGGGCGAGTTTCACGATCGGGCGCGGGCTCAAGCCCGGCCAGTATCAGGTGCGGATCGACCAGGTCGATCCGGCCACCGGCAAGGTCGCCAGCCGCGCGGCGGTTCCCCTGTCGGTGCCGGAGCCGGCGCAGGTTGCCGCCCGGGAGACCGCCGAGCCCGCACCGTCGCCCGCCCAAAGCGGGGTGCGCGATCAGGGCACGCGGGCGGGTGCCGATCGGGACGGGCCGGCCGCGGCATCGCCCCCGGCCGCCGCCTCGAACGCCCCGATGGCCGACATGGCGGGGCCGAACCAGGTCGGCGCGGTGTTCGTGCCGGAGATCAGCACCGCCCGGATCACCCGCGGCGACAATCTCTGGCGGATCAGCCAGCGCACCTACGGCCGCGGCGAGCGCTACACGGTGATCTACGACGCCAACCAGAACCAGATCCGCGATCCGGACCTGATCTATCCGGGCCAGATCTTCGTGCTGCCCACCGACAAGCGCGGCTGAGCGGTCCCGCCTTACTCCACCACCTGATCGTCGCCCGCGAAGGCCAGGCGGCGCAGGCTGCGCAGTGCCCGGTCGAGCTCCTCCCGGGACGGCGAGGCCAGGGCGAGGCGCACGGCGTTCGGCGCGTGACCGGGATGGACCGCGAAGGCCGAGGCCGGGAGGAGGGCGATGCCCTGGCGCAGGGCCGCGGCCGCGTAGGCCTCGGCTCGCCAGGTCTCGGGGAGTTCCAGCCAGAGGTGGTAGGCCTGCGGATCGCCCACCAACCGCAGGTCGGCCAGAGCCGCCCGGGCGAGGGCCTGCCGGGCCGCGGCGTCCCGGCGCTTGGCCTCAGCCAGCGCCGCGGCCGAGCCCCCCGCCATCCAGTGCATGCCGGCCGCCAGCGACAGGCCCAGCACCGTCCAGGCGCCCTGGCGGACGGAGGCGGCGAGCCGGTCGGTGAGGGACGGCGGCGCGGCGATCAGGCCGACCGTCAGCGCCGGCATCACCCGCTTCGACAGGCTGTCCACGAAGATCACCCGGTCCGGCGCGAGGCCGGCGAGCGGCGGCGCCTCGGCCAGGAAGCTGTAGACCGCGTCCTCGATGGCGGTGAGCCCGGTCCGCTCCAGCACCTCCGCCAGGGCGGCCCGGCGCGCCGGCCCCATCGTGGCGCCGAGGGGGTTGTGCAGGGTCGGCTGGAGATAGACGCCGCTCAGCGGGGTCGCCCGGTGGGCCTGGAGCAGCGCCTCGGGGCAGACGCCCTCGGCGTCCATGGTGAGCGGGATCAGCGTGATCCCGAGCCGTGCCGCGATGCCCTTCACCCCCGGATAGGTCAGGGGCTCGCAGCCGATCCGCTCGCCGGGCGCCGCCAGGGCCGCCAGGGCGGCGGCCAGCGCCTGCCGGCCGTTGCCGGTGAACAGGATGTCGGCGGGATCGGGGGCGTAGCCCTCCCGGGCCAGGAACCCGGCGGCGATCGCCTGCGCCGACGGCGTGCCCGCGGGCCCGTACTGGCTGAAGCCGATCTGGCCGTCGTCGCGGGCGAGCGCCGCCAGGGTCTCGGCCAGGACGGCCTCCTGCTCGGGCAGGCGCGAATGGGTCCGCTGCAGGTCGAGGGCCGCCGGGGGCGGCTCCGGCCGGAGGAGGCCGGCACGCCCCGGATCGCTGCGGACATAGGTGCCGCGCCCGACCTCGCCGGTCACCAGCCCCCGGCGGGCCAGCTCCGCGTAGACGCGACTCGCCGTCGAGACCGCGATGCCGCGGGCATAGGCGAAGTCGCGCTGCGGCGGCAGCCGCGTGCCGGGGCGGAGCCGGCCCGCCGCGATGTCGGCCGCGATCGCGTCGGCGACGGAGCGGTAATCCGCGGCTCGCATAATTGCTCCGAGGTCAATGTTTCGATTGATCCGAGTTTTGTATCGGATCAATGCTGCGCCAGCAATCCCGGCCGGACTGCATTCCCGCCACCGGATCGTCTGCGATGCCTGCCGTCACATTGTCGTCGTCACGCGCCCTCGTTCGCCCGCGCCCGTCCCCGCGCCCGTCCCTGCTCCGCACGTGGCTGCAGCGGATCCGCACGCGCCGCGCCCTGGCGGCGCTCCACCCCGACCAGGCCCGGGACGCCGGCCTCGAACCGTGGGACCTGCGCGCCGAGATCGGGAAGCCGTTCTGGCGGGCGTGAGACGGGGACATGCACGCAGCGCGGGTGATCCGGCGCGATCACCGGCCTATATGCGGGTCTCGCGACACGCTTCCCAGAATCCCCATGACCGATGACACCGCGCCCGCGGCCGGGCCGAAGATCCCGGCCGAGCGCCCCGGCCTGATCGCCACCTACCGGCGGCTCTGGCCGCATCTCTGGCCCCACGGGCGGCCCGATCTGCAGCGCCGGGTCTTCCTGGCCTTCGGGCTGCTGCTCGCCGCCAAGCTCGTGACCATGGTGACGCCGTTCACCTTCAAGTGGATCACCGACGCGCTGGTCGCGGCGGTCGGCGGCCAAGCGGGCGATCATGCGCCGGTGCCCACCGGCCTGCTCGCCGCGCCGATGCTGCTGATCGCCCTCTACGGCGTCTCGCGGATCGCCATGTCGGCGCTGACCCAGGTGCGCGACGGGCTGTTCGCCAAGGTCGCGATGCACGCGGTGCGGCGGCTGGCGCTCCAGACCTTCGAGCACATGCACCGCCTGTCGCTGCGCTTCCACCTGGAGCGCAAGACCGGCGGCCTGACCCGGGTGCTGGAGCGCGGCCGCGCCGGCATCGAGGAATTGTCGCGCCTGATGGTGCTGACCCTGGTGCCGACCATCGTCGAGTTCGTGCTGGTGCTCGGCGTGCTGGCCTACGAGTTCAGCTGGACCTACGCGGCGACCGCCTTCCTGACGGTCGCGGCCTATCTGGCCTTCACCTACAAGGCGACCGAGTGGCGGATCGCCATCCGCCGCCGGATGAACGCGTCGGACACGGACGCCAACACCAAGGCGGTCGATTCGCTGCTCAACTACGAGACGGTCAAGTACTTCGGCGCGGAAGCCCGCGAGGCCGCCCGCTACGACGAGTCGATGGCGAAATACGAGAAGGCCTCGACCCAGACCTACGTGTCGCTGGCGGTGCTCAATGCCGGCCAGGCGGTGATCTTCACGCTGGGCATGACCGTGGTGATGTGGCTCGCCGCCCGGGACATCCTGGCCGGGCGCACCACCATCGGCGGCTTCGTGCTCGCCAACACCATGCTGGTGCAGCTCGCGATGCCCCTCAACTTCATGGGCATGATCTACCGCGAGATCAAACAGGCGCTGATCGACATCGACGACATGTTCCGCATCCTCGGGCAGAACCCCGAGATCGCCGACCGGCCGGGCGCCGCTCCGCTCGCCGTGGCGGGCGGAACGGTGCGGTTCGCGGATGTCCGCTTCGCCTACAATCCCGAGCGGCCGATCCTGCGCGGCGTCTCCTTCGAGATCCCGGCGGGCCAGACGGTGGCGGTGGTGGGGCCCTCGGGCGCCGGCAAGTCGACGCTCTCGCGCCTGCTGTTCCGGTTCTACGAGCCGTCGGCCGGCCGGATCAGCATCGACGGGCAGGACATCGCCGCGGTGACGCAGGCGAGCTTGCGGGCGGCGATCGGCATGGTCCCGCAGGACACGGTGCTGTTCAACGACACGATCGGCTACAACATCCGCTACGGCCGCGCCGACGCCACCGACGCGGAGCTGCGCGAGGCGGCCCGGCTCGCCCAGATCGACCGCTTCGTGTCGAGCCTGCCGGAGGGCTACGACACGCCGGTGGGCGAGCGCGGCCTGAAGCTCTCGGGCGGCGAGAAGCAGCGGGTCGCGATTGCCCGGACCATCCTGAAGGCGCCGCCGATCCTGGTGCTCGACGAGGCGACCTCGGCGCTCGATTCCTTCACGGAGGCCGAGATCCAGTCGGCTCTGGACCGGGTCAGCCGCGGCCGCACCACCCTGGTCATCGCCCACCGCCTGTCCACGGTGGTCAATGCCGACGCGATCCTGGTCCTCGATCACGGCCGAATCGTCGAGCGCGGCACCCACGCCGAATTGCTGGAGGCCGGGGGCGTCTACGCGGCGCTGTGGGACCGCCAGCGGGAGGCCGACGCCGCCCTGGAGGTGCTCCAGCGCGCCGACGCGCCGGTGCTCCCGCCCCGGTCGGGCCACGCCGCCGTGCCGGAGACCGAGGCCGCGGAGTGACCGGGAGGCCACACGTGGAGAGCGCAGTCCAGGCGGAACGCAACCCGAGGCGGTAAGCGCGGTTTTCCGGTTATGCCGCGCTTCTACCTGCACATCCGGCACGGTCAGTGGCGGGTCGAGGATCTCGACGGCTCCGACCTGCCCGACCTCGACGCCGCCCGCAGCGAGGCCGAGCGCTCCGCCCGGGCGCTCTTGGAGATCCAGCGGGTCGACGGCGCGGTGCTGGCCGGGCAGTCCTTCGAGATCGCCGACGCGTCGGGTCAGGTCCTGGCGGTGGTGCCGCTGAAGGACGTGCTCGAGCTGCCGTAAGCTCCAGGGCGCGGGTGGGACGGTCGGGATCGACCGCCCGATGCCTCTACGGCCGCGACCGCACCCGGACCCCGAGCAGGTCCTCGAACGGCAGCACCATGGCACCCTTGTCCCGGTCGCCGTGACCCTGGCGCAGGGCGGTCTGGTAGGTGGCGGTGGCGGCCGCGGTGACCGGCATCGGGAAGCCGTTCTCCGCCGCGATCGCCGCGGCGGCGACGAGGTCCTTGTAGGCCGCCCCCATCGGGTAGCCCTCGTCGAAGCGGCCCTGGAGGATGCGCGGCACGAAATACTGCGCCGCGTAGCTCCGGCTCGTACCCGTGGTGACCACCTGGGCGACCTGATCCGGGTCGAGCCCCATGGCGACGGCCATCGGCAGCACCTCGGCCAGCGCCGCGATGTTGATGTCGTAGAGCACGTTGTTGATCGTCTTGGTGAGCTGGCCGGACCCGGCCGGGCCCATGTGGAGGAGGGTCGTGCCGATCCGCTCCAGGAGCGGGCGCACCCGCGCGACCGCCCCGGCCTCGCCGCCGCACATCACGGTGAGCGTTCCGGCCTCGGCGCCGGCCGGCGCCCCGGAGACGGGCGCGTCAACGAAGGACCGCCCCGTCGCCGCCACGGCGCGGCCGATCGCCAGCGCCTTGGCGTGCGCGATGGTGCTGAGATCCACCACGACCGCCCCCGGGGCGAGGCGCTCCGCCAGGGCTCCGGTCCCGAGGAGGGCCGCCTCCACCGCGTCGCCGTTCGGCAGGCACAGGAACAGCACGTCGGCGCCGGCGGCCTGACCGGGATCGGTCGTGGCGACGAGGCCCGGCGCGTCGAGGCCGGCGAGGCGAACCGGATCGGAATCGATCGCGACGAGCGTCTCGCCGTCGGAGTCCCGCTTGGCGGCGAGGTTGCGGGCGATGGGATGCCCCATCGCGCCGAGACCGAGGAGGGCGAGGCGCGCAGCCATGCGGTTGTCCCTGTTCCGAGTGCCGGGTGCCCGCCCGTGTGGGGGAGGCGCCGCGCCAGCATGTCGCCGGACGGGGCCGTCTTCCAGTCCCGGCCCCTGCCATTCGTGGGAGGCAGGTCATCCCGGGGCCGCGCAACGGGATCCGGGATCCGGATCCGAAGGCGGCTCTGGGCCGCTCCCGGTCGTGCTGCAACGGTCTGAATGGCAGGCGCCTCCGGTCGCGACATCCGCGCCCTACCCCCTCTCGCGTGCGGGAGAGGGGACCCGCGCCGCGCGCTCACGCGTCGAGGCGCCCCATCGCTCCCCGATCTTGACAATGTTCCTATTTTGTGCTTCCTAGCCGCACCTGCCCACGGCGCTTCGGGAGCGATCCTGGGGCGTCCTTCAAGGGGCTCGTCCGGTGGCTGACCGGGCGGGTCCGTGGGTGAGGGCGGTGCCTGCGTCGGTGGCTCTCAGCCGCCATCGCCCCGGGCGGCGAACCGGTACGGGGCGTGTCTCGGTGGCGGGCGTGAGACCGGGCGGTGCTTTGCCCGGCGGGTGCGGAAATGCCCCCGCGCCGACCCGCTTCTGGGCTGACCCTGAGCGACCTGCGGACCCGCCCACGACGAGGCGGGACGGCTGGAAGGCCACGGCGCTGATAGCGGGTTCCGGAGGTGCGTGCGCCTCGCAGAGACCGCTTGGCAGGCAGGCGCAGGTCCGGGGCGTCGGAAGACACCGCG
>NZ_FMWU01000071.1 GCF_900103195.1 Methylobacterium sp. UNC378MF
GAAGTCGTCCTGCCACGGCTCCAGCTGAGGCGGAGCCGGCACGGCGGTCTCAGCGGCGGTCTGCATCGATCGTGTCCTCGCACAGGTCTCGGCCGCTGGCTGCCGTCACGCGCAGCGGCGATGCGGTCACCGCAGCATCGGAAAGCAGTCCGGGCCGGCGTCAGAGCGGGCTTGGCGGCCGCGACTCGGCGTAGCCGTGGTTGAAGTAGTGCTGGGTCGGATCGGCTCCGGCGCTCGCCACGTCGCCGTTGCACTTGAGATAGAAGTCGCGGTCGAACAGACCCGAGGCCTCCAGCCACCGGAGCATCGTGTCCTCGCCGACCACCGGTGCGCCGTTGGGGGAGGCGGCCGAAGCCTCGCGATACAGCTCCACGAGGCGCGCGATGCGGGCGGCCACGTCCTTGGCGGCGGGCCGGCGCACCGAGGCGGCGACGACGCTCGACTGCTCGCCCGGGCGTCGCCGCTGGAGGTCGGCCTCGGCCAAGCGGACCAAGCGCGCGAGTTCGCCCTGCGCTTCCTTCAGCCGGGCCTGCGTCTCGGCCAGCTCTGTCCGCAGCGTCTCGACGTCCTCGCCCAAGAACCGCTCCGTCCTTATCCTCGCGCCCATGGCGCTCAAGCTTGCGCCGTGCGGCGCGCGCCGCACACCGGCCACTGCAGCGGCCAGGCCGCGCGTTGCCCGGGTGATACGATTGCCTCGCGCACGCGGTCAACCCTACCCGGGCGCTGGGCCGCACCGAGGGGGAAGGGCCTCATCTGGGTTGGAACGATGTGCGTCAGCCGGACGCCTCGCTCTCGGATCGCGAGGTGACGGAGACCGACAGCCACGGCAGGACAGTGTCCTCGGTCTCGATCAGGAGGTGGACCGCCAAGTGCTGATCGAACGGCAGCGTGAAGCGAAAGCCGCAGCGCGCCGCGTCCAGCGGGGCGGGCGCGTCGCCGAACAGGGCCGCGACCACATCTGACCGCGGCTGGTCCACGGGAAATCGATGCGTCTCACCCTCGAGTTCAGCGACCAGTGTCGCCCGGGATCCGTAAGTCGGAACGACCCAGCCGGCGAAGACCACGTGCCCGTCCTGGATCTCGGTCCCGGCGCCGGGGGCAGGCGCCTCCAGATGGGCGCGGGCGAAATCGGGGGACAGCGCCGCGCCGCCGCCCGTGACCGTGCAGACGAGCGCGTAGGGCTCGAAGCCGCGCCCACGACCGAAAAGGGCGGAGAAACGTCGGCGCTGGGACTCGACCCGGGCCGTCTGGATCGGGTCGGGGGAGTTGGACCCCGGTCTGCCGGCCCGGAGGTCCCAGACCGTGAGGATTTCCCGCAGGAACGCGATGCGGCTCCGATCGGCGACGTAGAGATCCATCAGCCAGTCGCCGGCGCCGGGCTCCTCGAAAAACGCCTGCGGCAGGGTCCGCAGCGCGTCCGCGCGGTAGAGACCGCACGAGCGGTGCGCGGTCACCGGTTCGGTGGCGAGATCCGAGAAGCGGAGGTTCCCGGTCGCGAGGCGCCCCTGCGCCTCGTGCGGTAACAGAGATCCCTCCGCCGTGCGGTGCACGAGCACCCAATTGAAGCACAGGGCGAGCTTGGGATCGCTCCGCAGGATCCGGAGCTGCTTGGCGATCTTGCGGTCCGAGATCCAGCGGGCCTCCGCGTCGCAGAAGGCGATGTAGCGGCCATCGCAGGCCGCGATGCAATCCTGCAGGTTCCGGAGCGGGCCGAGATCCTGCGGGCGCGGGCGCACGACAATGCGGTCCGGATCGGCCGCCCGAAGGGCAGCGATGCTCTCCGCGGCAGCCTGCGTCGAACGTTCGAAGCCGACGACGACACGCAGCCGGAACAGCCCGCGCTGGGCCAGAATGCCCGCGAGGGCGGGATTGAGATCGGTGCCGGGATCGGAAGCGGTCACGATGACGCTGACGGTCAGCTGCTCCTCGAGCCACACGCGGAGGGCATCGACATCGCCGACCGGCAGGCAGGCGGTGTCGAATCCCATCTCGTCGAGGGTGTCGTGGGCGATGTCGGGATGGTCCTCGATCAGGCGGCGCAAGCCCGGCACGTCCGCCTCGTCCAGGAACGCCTCTGCGAGGCGGGCGAAGATCAGCCGCTGCGACGCCGCGAAACTCTGTGCGAAGCGGCCGCCGAAATGGCTGCGCAATTGCCGGTAGAACTCGATCTCCGACTTGCCGAGCCGCTTGTGCCGCGCGAGGTCGGATGCGTGAGCCCATATCCCGCCCGCGTGCTTGCGATACACCGCCATAATCTGGGGCAGGAACCCGATCCGGCCGACCTCGGCGTGCATCAGGTGGATGTACCAGTCGGCCGGGATGATGCCGCGACCGATCTCGAGCCTCTCGCCGCCGCGATACCGCCAGCGGTAGAACACGCTGTTGGTCTGGATGAAGTTGCGCACGGCCAGATCAGAGAGAGACGGCTGCGGCGCGCAATGCTCCGGATATATCGTCGCGACGCCCGGCATGTCCTCGTAGACGACGCGCACGGGGTGAAAGCACAGCGTGTATTCCGGCCGCTGCTGCATGTAGTCGAACTGACGCTGCAGCTTGTCGGGATCCGTCCAGTAATCGTCGCCCTCGCAGATGGCG
>NZ_FMWU01000004.1 GCF_900103195.1 Methylobacterium sp. UNC378MF
AACGGGATCCTGTTCAACCACGAGAGCCCGCTGCGCGGCGTCGAGTTCGTCACCCGCAAGGTCACGGACGCGGTGGCGCGGATCAAGCTGGGCCAGCAGAAGGAGCTGCGGCTGGGCAACATCGACGCCAAGCGCGACTGGGGCCACGCCCGCGACTACGTGAAGGCGATGTGGTTGATGCTGCAGCAGGACCGCCCGGACGATTACGTGATCGCCACCGGCCGGACCACGACGGTGCGGGACATGTGCGCGATCGCGTTCAAGCATGTCGGGCTCAACATCGACGACCATCTGGTCATCGACCCGGCCTTGTTCCGGCCGGCGGAGGTCGAGGTGCTGCTCGGCAACCCAGCCAAGGCCAAGGCGACCTTCGGCTGGGAGGCCGAGACGAGCCTCGAGGCACTGATCACCGAGATGGTCGACGCCGACCTCAAGCGCCTCACCGCAAACGCCTAGCGGCCGGGCTCGCCTGAGGCGGCCCGAGGATCCATATGGCGCGCATCCGCACTCGGAGAGGCGCGCCGTGAAGACCTATCAGCTCTACATCGATGGGCAGTTCGTCGATCCGGTCGAAGGCTCGTGGTTGGAGTCCATCGACCCCTACCGCGGCGAGCCCTGGGCCCGGATCCCCCGTGCCGGGCGGTCGGACGTCGACTTGGCGGTGGCCGCCGCCAAGCGCGCCATGTGGGAGGGCCCCTGGGCTACCATGACGGCCTCCGCCCGAGGGAAGATCCTGCGTCGGATCGGCGACCTCGTGGAGCGCGAAGCCAAGGCGCTGGCCGAGGTCGAGGTCCGTGACAACGGCAAGCTGTTTGCCGAGATGTACGGCCAGACCCGCTACCAGCCGGAATGGTGGTGGTACTATGCGGGCCTCGCCGACAAGGTCGAGGGCGCGCAGGTGCCGATCGATAAGCCCGAGACCTTCGCGTTCACCCGGCACGAGCCGGTGGGCGTGGTCGGAGCGCTGACGGCGTGGAACTCGCCGCTCCTGTTCGTCGCCTGGAAATGCGCCCCCGCGCTCGCGGCAGGCTGCGCGGTCGTGGTGAAGCCTTCCGAGTTCGCGTCCGCCAGCACGCTGGAATTCGCCCGCCTGACCAAGGAGGCCGGGCTGCCCGACGGCATGTTCAACGTCGTCACCGGCTTCGGCGGTGAGGCCGGTACCGCCATCGTCGAGCATCCGGACGTCGCCAAGATCACCTTCACGGGCTCCGACGTCACCGGGGCGAAGGTCTACGAGGCCGCCGCGCGGCAGATCAAGCGCGTCTCCCTGGAGCTCGGCGGGAAGTCGCCCAACATCGTCTTCGCCGACGCCGACTTGAAGGCCGCGGCCGCGGGGGCGATCTCGGGCATCTTCGCGGCCACCGGGCAGACCTGCATCGCCGGCTCGCGCCTGCTGGTGCAGAACAGCATCCGCCAGGAATTCACCGAGCGCCTGGTCGAGCTTGCCCGCACCGCCAAGCTCGGCGACCCGATGCAGTCGGACACCAATATCGGGCCGATCACGACGCCGCCCCAGTACACGAAGGTGCTCGACTACATCGCGCTCGCCAAGAGCGAGGGCGCGCGCTGCGTCTTCGGCGGCAATCCCGCTTCCGGTCCCGGCGTGCTCGGCGGCCAGTTCGTCGAGCCGACGATCTTCACGGGCGTCACGAACGACATGCGCATCGCCCAGGAGGAGGTGTTCGGCCCGGTCCTGTCGATCATCGGCTTCGAGGACGAGGCCGAGGCGCTGAAGGTCGGCAACGACGTGATCTACGGGCTCGCGGCCGGCGTCTGGACCCAGGATATCGGCCGCGCCATGCGCATGTCGAAGGGGCTGCGGGCCGGGACCGTCTGGGTGAATACCTACCGGGCTGTGAGCTACATGATGCCGTTCGGCGGCATGAAGCGCTCGGGCATCGGCCGCGAGAGCGGCATCGAGGCGATCCGCGAGTATCTGGAGACCAAGAGCGTGTGGATCTCCACGAGCCGCGACGCGCCGGAGAACCCCTTCGTCATGCGCTGAGCGTGCAGGCCGCGCCGCGCTCCGTCGCGGCGCGGCCCCTATCCCGGAGCCAATTGCGCGCGGTCCGGCGGCAGCGCGAGGGATGCGAGGATGAAGCCCATGAAGAAGAGGAAGTACTGGTTGACCGACAGCTCCTCGAACATCAGCGACGGGATCAAGAACACCGCGCTGTAGGTCAGGAACGGCCCGAACGCGGCGGGCGCCAGCAGGATCCGCCCGAGGCCGGCGATCAGCAGCAGCGCCGTGGCGATGCCGCTCTGGAGCGCCAGCGAAACGAAGCCGTTATGGGGCGTCACGAGGCCCGTCAGCGCCTGCAGCTCCTCCCGGCGGGCGACCTCGCCGACGCCGAACGGGTACGCGATGACGAGCTGGAGTGCGGTCACGCCGGACAGGAACCGCTCGTCGAAATTGCCCGTGACGTTGTGGTCCTCGGCGAAGCGCCTCTCGATCGCCTGGGACAGGGTCCCAGGCAGCGGGATCTCCCCCGTTACAGCCCAGACCACGAGGAGGGCGCCCAGGACGCCGAACGCGGCCAGTACGGCGGGCGCCTTGAGGTTCCGCCACATCAGCAGGCCGAGGAACAGCAACGGCATGAATAGGCCGGCGCGGTTGTTGGTGAACGGGAAGCTCGCCAGGAGGGCCGCGAAGTAGGCGAGGTAGATGGTCTTCAAGCGATAGCGCAGGCTGAGCAGCAGGGCCGCGGCCCCGGCCAGCGCGAAGACGTGGCCAGTCTCGTTGCCGGAGGCCCAGAGGCCGCCCTGCTTGTCCTGCACGAACAGCTTCAGCTCCTCGTCGAGCCCGTCCGTGGGGACCGCGAGCCCGAACCGGTCGAGCTGCATGCCGGACGCGGCGAGCAGCAGCACCGCGAGGGAGGCGAGCATGCCGGCGAGCAGGCCGACGCAGAACGCATCCTCGACGCGCCGGTCGCGGAACATCACCAGCAGGATGAACGCCTGAACCACGTAGAGCAGCAGGACGAGGGTCAGGTAGACGTCGCCTGCCTGCTTGTGCGCCTTCAGCACCAGCGAGGCCGCGATCAGCGCCAGGATGCCGGTGAGGGGCGCGGCCTGCCGCACCGCCTCCGCGACGACGGCGCGGCGTAAGCCCAGCCAGGGGATGAGCAGGAACGGCAGCAGGTCGGACAGGCGCTGGAACGGCAGCCCGAAGGTCGAGGTCAGGACATTGAAGTTCAGGGCGGCGCCGAGCAGGAACACGGCGACGCGGTCCGGGAGGAGGGACGCGGCCGGCGCACTCGTTCCGATCGGCAACGCCTGTCCCGCCATCGTCCTGCACCGTCCCCGCGTACCTGCCGGCGATGAATCCTCCGCCGGTTGCGGCCTTCGGCGGGCAGTGTCGCCCACAAAGGTTGGCGGAGAGTGCAGATCAGGCAGGGCGCCTGAGGAAGTGACCGACGGCCGTGCGGAGCGTGCCGCGCATGAAGACCCAGGCGAGGCCCAGATAGGCCGCGATCCCGACTCCGACGGCCGCGAACAGGCCGATCCGGTCCCCGATGGCAGCGTGAATCGGATCCTGGACGAGCAGCACGAGCCCGGCCATCGCGCCGGCGCAGAGCGTGATCGGCGCGAGGAGCCGGACGAGCCGCCCGTTCGTGACCGGGACGACGTGCCCGGCGCTGGCGACGATCGCGGGCGTGAACAGGTAGGCCCGCGCGACGTGTCCGGCGGCCAGGGCGGCGAGGCCGAAGGGCGCGGTCACGAGTGCCGCCACGGCGCCGAGGCCGAACTGCGCGCCGGCGAGCCGCAGCGCCGTGCCGTTGCGTCCCAGGGCGGTGAAGATCATCCACAGCATCGAGGTGGCGACGAATTCCGGAGCGAGGTGCGCCAGCGTCCGCAGCACCGGCGCCGCGTCGTGCCACTGGTCGCCGAACAGGAACGGGATGAGGGTCGGGGCCACGGCCGCCATGCCGAAGAAGGCCGGCACGGCCAGGAACGCCGAGGCCTCGGTGAAGCCGTGGAAGGCCGCGGCCAGCTCGCCCGGCCGGTCCTGGAGGCGCGCGTAGGTGGTCAGCCCGACCGTGGTCAGAGGGATGACCGCCACCTGGCTTACGAGGTCGATGCAGCGCCACGCGAGGCGCAGGTAGCCGACATCGGTCGCGGACAGGAAGTAGGCCGCGATCACCTCCTGGCTCCGGATCGAGGCGACGAGCAGCAGGTAGGTGCAGAACAGCCGCGAGCCGAACGCGATCTGCTCGCGCACGGAGGCGAGGTGCAGCCGCAGGGGCGGGATCCAGCGGGCCGCCGCCCAGGTCAGGAGCGTGGTCGCGGTCGCGGCGACGAGCCGCTGGATGACCAAGCTCCAGACGCCGTAGCCTTCGAGGGCCAGCACGAGGGCCGCGGCTCCGCCGAGGATGTTGGCGCCGAGCGCCCGCAGGGCGAGCTTGCGGAAGCCGAAGCTCCGCTGGAGCCGCGCCTCGTGGATCGCGCCCGCGGCCGTGATCACGAAGCAGGCCGAGAGCGCGCAGAGGACCGGTTGCAGCGCCGGCAGGTCGAAGATCCAGGCGATCGGGCCGGCCAGGGCCACGAGGCCCACGGCGCACAGGACGCCCGTGGCGAGCATCACCCAGAAGGCGGTGGCGGCGAAGTCCTCGTCGAGGTCGGCGCGCTGGACCACCGCGTCGGGCAGGCCGCACCGGGCCACGATCTGCAGGATGTCGATGAAGACGGCGGCGATCGCCACCATCCCGAACTCGGCGGGCCCGATGAGGCGGGCGAGCACGAGGAACACGCCGAAGCTCAGGACGACGTTGCCCACGGAGGCGACCGCCACCCAGCGCGCAGCGTCGAACGAGCGGCGCGTCACCGCGGCGCCGGAGGCGAGCCCCGGCTCCTCTTCGGCGGCGGCCGCCTCCGACAGGGCCGGCGCGGCGGCGCTCAAGGCCTAGACGCCCGACGCTCGGCGACGAGTTCGGCGTACAGATCGATGTACTTCTCGGCGACGCGTTGCGAGGTGGATTCGCGGATGACGTGCTGGAAGGAGCGCTCGTCGGGCAAGTCGCCGCGGCCGCGGGCGATCACGGTCCGCAGCCGCGCGGCGAGGTCCGCGTCATCGCCCGGGGTGAACAGCCAGTCGGCGTTGTCCTCGCCGATCAGCTCGGGGATCCCGCCCGAGGCCGCCCCGATGACCGGAACGCCCATCGTGTAGGCCTCGTAGATCGTCCGCGGCGAGGGCTCGGCCCAAAACGACGGGACGATGAGCACGTCGATGGCGCTGAGGAACTCGGCGGGCTTCGCCCAGCCGACGAACTCGATCGGCAGTCCCTCGGCCTGGGCCTTGAAGCGCTCGATCGAGTCGTCCATCGCGTGGCCGGCGACGAGGCAGCGCCAGTCGCCGGGGCCGATCCGCCGGAAGGCGTCGATCATCGTGCCGACCCCCTTCTCGGTGTTGATCCGGCCGAGATAGCCGAAGGTCATCGGCTGGCCGGTCCGGTCGATCCGGCGCCGAGCCTCCGGGTCGCCCTCGGGGACGGTGCAGGAATAGAAGATCACCCGGCGCCGCTCGGGCGCAAGATGCGCGAACAACCCGTGATCGACGTGGGTCTTGAGGATCTCGGTCCCGACGCTGACGACGGCGTCCACCGAACGGTTGGTGATCTGCTTGGCGGCGTTGACCACCTTGCAGCCCAGGTGCCAGCGGTCGCACGGCTTGCCGTCCTTGAACATCGCGGCGTTGCCGCAGATCAGGTCGTATTCGCAGACCGTATGGACGATCGGGATCCCGCGCTTGGCCGCCTCGCGCCAGACCAGGGTCGAGACGTCGAGCAGCGAGTGCGTGTTGACGATGTCGGGCCGGAAATCGTCGAGGACGCGGCCGAACTCGGCCGCGACAGCGAAGTTCCATTGCTGCTTGAGCTTGGCCCAGGCGCGGCCGAACCGGGTGGCCTTGGGCCAATCCTCCAGCCAGAAATCGTTGTGGTGCGCCATGCGGTAGACGGTGACGCCGCCGCGCACGCTCTTGGGCTCCGGCTCCCGAGCGATGCAGGCCGCCGCAACCGTATGGCCGGCCGCGACCAGCTCCTCGGCGAGATGCTCCACGGAGCGCTCGGCGCCGCCCACGATGTAGGGCGGGTAGAGGGCGCTGAGATGCAGGATCCGTAAGGGGCCGGTCACCGCGCGCGCGGCGGCCTGATCCCTCGGCCGGTCCTGGCCCTGGGAGCGCGGCTCCTCCGCGCGAACCCGGGCATAGTTCGAGGACAGGGTCGGGGTGATCATGGACGGCACTCGCTGAGGTGCGGGCGCTCCGCATGCGCGGAAAGCTCGGAAAGCGGTTCGAGGCAGGCCGCGTCGCGGGTCGCGGCGTAGAGGTCGAGATAGGCGGCCGCGACGGCGACCGGATCGGTGCCGGCGCGGATGCGGGCGGCGCGGGCGAGCCCCTCGGCGAGGCGAGCCGGCTCCGCGACGATCCGGGTCATCGCGCTGGCGAGTGCCGGGGCATCGCCTGACGGCACGAGCCAGGGGCCCGGCCCGATCTGCTCCCCGATGCCGCCGGTCGCGGTTCCGATCACCGGGACGCCGCGCCCATAGGCCTCTGCAACCGTGCGGCCGAAAGGCTCGGGCCAGATCGGCGGCACCACGAGGCAGTCGAGGCCGTCGAGGAAGGCATCGCGCTCCGTGTAGCCCAGGAAGGTCACGGGCAGACCCTCGGCCAGGGCGCGGTAGCGATCCAACCCGTCAACGGCGCGGCCGGCGACCGCAAGCCGCCAGCCTTCCTCCGGCAGCCTTCGACAGGCTTCGAGGAGGATGTCGAAGCCCTTGGCCGGCTCGATCCGCCCCAGATAGCCGAACCGCACCGGCTTACCCGGCTGCCGTCGGCGCCGCGCCGCCGGCGGCCCGGGGTGGATCGGATTCCAGATCACCCGGCGCAGCGACGGCGGCACCGCGGTGAAGAAGCCGGCGTCGAGGTGGCAGTCGAGAATGTCAGAGCCCACGGCGGAAACCGCCGTCACCGCGCTCTGGCAGCGCCGATGGGATTCGCCGTATACGCGGCATTTGAGATGCTGGCCGCCACAGGGCCGGCCGTGGCGCACCATCGCGCCGTTCGTGCAGAGGCTGGTGAAGTCGTGCAGCGTGTGCACGATCGGCACCCCGAACCGCCGGAGCATCGGCCAGAGTGCCGGCGGCAGCTCAGAGATCGAATGCGTGTTCACGAGGTCGGGAGCGAAGTCCCGGACCGCCTGCGCCATCCGGTCGAGGGCGTGGCGGTTCCACTGCGCGGCGAGCTTGTAGCGGATGCGGTCGAGCCGGCCGCGCTGCGTCCAGTCGAGGATGTGGAACGGGGTCCCGTACCCGGTGCGGTACACGGTGACGCCGTCCTGCAAGACAGGCTCGCATTCCGTCCGCGCGGCGCAGGCGACGGCGACGTCGTGCCCCAGCGCCGCCTGGGTCCGAGCAAGCGTCTCGACCATGAGTTCGGCGCCACCAACCTGTTCGGGCGGGTAGAGCGAGTTAAGGTGCAGGATGCGCATGGGACACCTCCTGGGCGGATCGCGCCGGTACGCCGTCCCGCATCGCCTCGAGCAGCAGGCTCTCGTAGCGGCGGGCGGTCTCGGCCCAATCATACCGGCGGACATTGTCGCGGCCTCGCGCGATCAGCGAGGAGCGGAGGCCGGGCTCGTCGAGCAGCCGGCGCAGGCATGCGGTGAGCGCGGCGGCGTCGGCAGGATCGAAGGTTAGGGCGCCGGACCCGGCGATCTCGGGGGTCGCAGACCGGTCCGAGCAGATGACCGGACAATCCAGCGCCTGAGCCTCCAGCACGGGCAGGCAGAAACCCTCGGCGAAGGACGGGACGCACAGGCACAGCGCCCCGCGGTAGAGGGCGGCAAGCTCGTTGTCGCCGATCCGTGACAGGCGTGTCAGCGGAACCTGCGCACCGCCGAGGGCCGCGGCGATCGCCTCGTCGGGATCCTCGCCCACGTGGACGATCCCAAGTCCCGGGCGCCCGAGCCCCGCCACGGCCCGCGCGAGGGTCGCGAAGTTCTTGTTGTACAGGGCGTTGCCAACCGCCAGCACGAAGGGCCCGGCTGGGATCCCGGTCGCGGGCGCATGGAGCGCCGGATCGAGCATCGCCGCGGACGGTACGGTGTGGGCGCGGCCACGGAGCTGCGGGTAGAAATGTTCAAGGTCGCGCCGGGTCGCCTCCGACACGGCGATCACCCGGGCACTGCTGCCGAGGACGAGCCGGAAGATCGGATCGGTGGTCAGGGCCTCGCGGGAGTGGAGGCGGTCGGCCAGCGTACGGAAATAGAGGTCGTGGACGACGCTGACCCGCGCGCGGCCGCCGAAGGCAGCGCCATAGGGATCGGCGTTCAGCACCACGTCGATGTGCTTGGCGCGGCACAGCCGCGGGATCGTGAGCATCTGGCACAGGACGTCGAGCAGCATGACCCGCGGGCGTGGCACCGTGACGATCTCGATACGGTCTCGGATCGCTGCCGGCAGCTGATCGCGACTCCAGGGGGAGCGGAGCACGACCGAGAAGGTGCCGCGCGCGACCAGGCCGGCGATCACCCGGAAGGCGACGAGCGCGACGCCCGAGGGCCGACCGCCATACTGGCTCGGCATGTTAACGAGGACGCGCGGCATGGCGGCTCGGTTGGCTCCATTCGAGGTCGGCAGACCGTCGGCCCGTCAGGTGCGGCCGACGGCCTCGAGGATGAGATCGGCGAGGTCGTGCTGCATCCGGCTCGCGCCGTAGCGGGACAGCGCCCGCGCCCGCGCGCGATCGGTTCGTGCCGCGTAGGCATCCGGATTGCCGAGCAGCTCCGACAGGGCCGCCGCGAGGCGATCCGGCCGCCGCGGCGGAACCAGGGTTCCGGTCGCTTCGCCGTCGAGGATCTCCGCCGAGGCGCCAGTATCTGTGGCGATTACCGGCACCCCGGCGAGCATCGCCTCGACGAGGGTGCGTCCGAACGGCTCCGGATCGACCGAGGGATGCACGACCACGTCGACCGCCTGCATCAGCCGGGGAACATCGTCCCGCTGACCGAGGAACAGGATGCGGTCCGACAATCCGCGCGCCGCCGCGAGGTCACGCAGATGCGCCGCGTAGGAATCCTCGCCGAACAGTGGCGCGCCGACGACGATGCAGCGCAGGCCGGGCAGCGTTGCCAGGGCGTCGATCAGTACGTCCTGCCCCTTCCAGGGCGCGATGCGGCTGAACACTCCGACGAGGGGGCCCGCCGGCAGGCCGAGTTCCGCGCGCAGAGACGCTGCCGGGCGGGGATCGCGCTCGAGGTCGAGGCCGTTCGGAACTACGCGGACCAGGGACCGGCGTCCGCCAGCCGAAACGAACGCTCGTGCCGCTGCCTCCGACGGTACGATCACCCGGGCGGCGCTGAGATTGGCGAGGCGCACCTGCAGAATGCGCTGCGCCCGGCCGAAATGCGCGCTGTCGAGGATGTCGTGCAGGTGCCAAATCAGGGGGCGACCGACTGCGCGCGCGGCGAGGGCCGACAGGAGGAAGGCCTTCTGCGAATTGGCGTAGACGACGTCACAGCGACGCGCCGCCCGTGCGATCTCCACCATCAGGGCGCCGAGCCGGCCGAGCAGCGGCAGGGCGCTCAGGGGAGAGGCATCTCGCCGGAGCGCCGTCAGGGCCGTCCGGCGATGGGCGAGGCGGATCTCCAGTCCCTGGCCGCGCAGCGCCTCCGCGAGGGTGCCGTCTTCGAACAAGAAGGCCGTCGAGCCGGTCCAGGGCTGAACCGCGTCGCGCAGCACCAGCTCCGCCCCCGACATGGTGCCGGTGTGACTGACGAACAGAACGCGGGGGCGCGCGGCGCGCCCGGACGGCGCGGACCGCGCCCGGCCGATGGGCTCGCGCTCGGAGAGCGCCTCGTCGGGAAGAACCTCGGTCATCTGGCGCTCGCGGCCGTGCGCGGATTGGCCAGCGGCATGACATCGTAGGTCGATTGGGTGCCCGGCCGGACCATCGTCATCGCGATGCCTAGCACGGTACCGCCAGCCCGGCGCAGGTTCGCCACGGTCTCGACGGTGTCGGAGAGCTGCGAGCGACCATAGCGCGCACAGCAGAGCACGCCGTCAACGTGACGGGCGAGCATCGGCGCGTCCATCAGCAGGCTTGTCGGCGGCGTGTCGAGGAGGACGAGGTCGTAGCGGCGACTCCACTGCAGGAACTCCGCCATCCGGTCGCTCATCAGAAGCTCGGTCGAATCCGCGGTGGGCGTCCCCGCCGGAATGACGTCGAAGCGCCCGGCTGCGACTA
Organism: Methylobacterium sp. UNC378MF; assembly: GCF_900103195.1. GTDB lineage: Bacteria > Pseudomonadota > Alphaproteobacteria > Rhizobiales > Beijerinckiaceae > Methylobacterium. Next base: position 10,244 of record NZ_FMWU01000004.1, read on the forward strand.
CAGCCTCGGCCGGATCGATCTCGCCGCGGAGCACGCCGCCGAGTCCCGGCCCGCGGCCAAGCCCCAGCGAGGCCTCGAAGTTTGGACGCCGCAGGTCGCATTCAACCACGAGGACCCGCCGACCGATCGCTGCGCCGATGCCGGCGAGCGCGAAAGCCGTGAACGACTTGCCCTCCCGCGGCTTCCCCGAGGTCACAAGGATGATGCGGGATTTGCCGGCGCCTGCCAGCACGAGATGGGCGTGCAGGTTGCGCAGGACGTTCTGCATCACTGGATCGACCCGCGCCCGCGCCAACGCCTCCGCGAGGTCGAGTTCGCGCTGACGCTCGGAGAAGCGTCCGACGAGGCCGGCCGGCTCGAGGCTCGGCAGCTGCGCGAAGACCGGAGCACCGGTACCGGCCATGAGTTGCTCGGAATTGCGCACCCGTCGATCGGTGTAGTCCCGAAGCAGCGCCGCGGCCGCGGCCAGCACGCCCGCGAGTACGATGCCGCCCGCTAGGAACGGCACCGCTTTGGGTGAGAACGGCTCCTGCGGTACCTCAGCGAGGCTGACCAGCCGCGTGCTGCCGGTGAGGATCCGCCGCTCGGTCTCCAGCTCGCCCGCCCGCTTCACCAGATCGGCGTAGCGAGTGCGCTTGATCTCGGCATTGCGCACCATGCCCTCGATCGACGCCTCGTCGTCCATGGCGGCGGCGGCCTCGGTCTTTGCGGTTTCGAGTTGCGCCCGCAGCGACCTGGCGAGGGCGTTCGACGCCTCGTAGGACTTGCGCAAGCCCTTTGCGACGTTGCCGACCTCCTGCTCGATGCGCGCGCGCAGGCTCGCCTGCTCGGTCTCGAGCGCCCGGATGACCGGATGGTTCGCACCCAGCAGGGTGCTCTGATTGGCGAGCTGCGCGCTGACGCCGCTGAGCTGCTGCTTCAGAGATACGACGGTCTGGCTTGCCAGAACCGCCGGGGCGCTGTCGGCGCCGCGGGCACCCTTGCTCTCGATCTCGCTGAGGCGCGCGGCGGCGTCCGCCTTGGCCGTCTCGGCGGCCGCAAGCTGCTGGCTGATGCTGGTCAGCCGCTCGGCGCTGATTGGCGCCGTCGAACCCTTCAGGAGTCCCTTGCGCCGCCGGAAGGTCTGGATCCGGGTGTCATCCGCGCGGATCGACGCGTCCAGCTGGCTGATCTCGGTGTGAAGCCAGTCGGCGGCCGCCTTGCGGCTCGAAGCCTGGGTCTCCCGCTGATCATCGAGGAAGGCGTTGATCAGGCCGTTGGCCATCGTCTGCGCCGTCTCGGGCAGCGGCGACTTGTAGCCGATGGTGATGATACGCGAGCGGCCGGAGCTGAGGACCGAGTAGCGCTTCTGCAGATACTCGACGAGGGCGTTGCGATCCGTCGTGAGCTTCGTGCAGGCGGCTTCCTTCTTGGCGCTGATCTGGTCCGGATGCCCGCTCGTGGCCGCGTAGCGGCACTCGGCCAAGACGGATGCGGTCAGGCCCTCGTCGATCGCGAGGCGGAGCAACCGGGGCGAGCGGATTACGAGGATCTGGCTCTCGATGTCGGCCGGGTCGCCGATCTTCTGGATCCAGGCCATGGAGGCATTGTTGGCGCCCGGTTCGGCCTCGGCGACGATCACTGAGCCGCTCGCCACGTATTGCGGCTGGATCATCAGCAGTGCCGTGATCACGAGTCCGAGAATCGTGGCGAACACCGCCGCGAACAGGTAGCGCCGATGCCAGATCCGGGCGAGTGAGGCGGCCAGTGGATTGCCGCGCGCCGGCTCCTGGGCAAAAGCGCGGACGGGCGTTCGATCAGCCAGATCTACAGTCAGGAAGGACATGCGGACCGCCCTCAGCCGACGGCTTCGAGGCGCGGCAGGATCCGCGGGCGCGTTTCGCAAGCGGCCCGGTGCAGAACGAGCTGCTCATCGACGAAGTTCGCGAACCGGCTCCGGAACAGGTCGGCCGAGAACAGCTCCGCCTGCGCCCAACAGGCCTCCCGGGTGAAATGGCTCTGCTGTTGCAAAAACCGGCGCACGCAATCGGCGATGGCCTGCGGCTCGGGCTTATCGAAGAACATTCCTGTGCGCTGCGGGCCCCGAATCTGAACCGTCTCCCGCGCGCCGCCGCGGCCCAGCGCGAGGACCGGAGTGCCCTCAGACGTGGCTTCGACCACGATGATCCCGAAATCCTCCTCGGCCGCGAAAATGAAGGCGCGGGCCGTGGCCATGAGATGGCGCAGCTCCGCGTCCGGGACGAAGCCCGCGAAGGACACGTTCGGTCCCGCGATTTCGCGCAGCCGCGCCGCGTCGGGGCCGGAGCCTGCGACCACGAGTTCGAGGTCGGGGAGCAGGGCGAAGGCGCGGATGACGGCCTCGACGTTCTTGTAGGGTACGAGCCGGCTTGCCACGAGGAAGTGGTTGTCGCGTGGTCCGTCGAAGCGCTGGTTCGGCAGTGTGATCGGCGGATGGATGACCTCGGCCGTCCGGCCGTAGACCTTATGGATGCGCCGGGCGACAAAGGCGGAATTGGCCACGATCGCATTCGGACCGGCCGATGTACGGAAATCCCAGATCCGCATCCGGTGGAGGATGAGCCGGGCGAGCAGGCTCTTCATCCCCGTCTCGCAGCCACTCTCCCGCAGGTAGGTGTGCTGCATGTCCCAGGCGTAGCGCATGGGCGAGTGGATATAGGAGACGTGGAGCTGGTCCGGCCCGGTCAGGACGCCCTTGGCCACGGCGTAGCTGCTGGAGATGACGAGATCGTAGGCTGACAGATCAAACTGCTCGATCGCGATCGGCATCAATGGCAAGTAGTTGCGATGCCGCGTCCGCGCGAAGGGCAGGTGCTGGATGAAGCTCGTCTGCGCCTGCCTGTATCCCAGCTTTGCCCGGTCTGCCGCCGGCAGGAAGTCGAAGAGCGCGTAGACATCGGCGTCGGGATAGATCCGCAGCAGCTGCTCAAGGACACGCTCGGCGCCGCCGACGATATACAGCCAGTCGTGGACAATCGCGACACGCATCACAGCTTCCTCGTCGGTGCGCCGGACGCTGGAAGAATGAATTCCGCCCTGCGGGTCTCACCTGCGACAGCGAGTAAAGGCACACCCGAGAGCGTAGTAGAGACATTACGTGTAAAAAAGGGGTCACCACGTGGATACCAAACAAAAATGAGGGTCAACGAAGAGGACAATAGCGCGTGTAAACTTAATTTTCATAAAAAATTAACGTTAAGAAGTGGGTCCAACTCGGGCGCGATCAGACGCGTCTCAGATCGGCCCCATCCGCGTCGCAGGTTACGAGACGATCGGAGCGGGCAGGGGGGGAGGAAACGCCCGCCGGTCGAGCCGTCGTCGCAGGCCAGCGATCACCGGGGTCTCGACATAGCGGAACAGCAACTCTCCGGCAGCCACAGCGGCCGGGAACGCGAGCGCGAAGATCAGGGCTGCCCGTCCGAACCCGGGGGCCACTAAGATTGTCGCGACCTTGGCGGCACTGTGCAGCAGAAGGTTGTGGATCAGGTAGAACGAGTAGCTCGCATTCCCCTGTGAAAGCAGCCACCGCGACTGGAGCGCGATACCGCCCTGCTCCAGTAGTAGCAGCGCGCCAACGACCAGGACGGCCGCGGTGCCCCAGAATAGCGGGCGGGCGAAACCGGACAATTCGGGTTCGATGCCGAGCGCGTAGGCCCCGAACTGGCCGCCGAGGACGAGCAGCGCCGCCATCGCCAAGGCCGCCCCAGCCGCACGCCGGACCGGGAAGCCCGCGGGCGGTGCGCCGAGGCGGAGATAGGCGTAGCCCAGCCCGATGCCGGCGGCGAACTCGATGACGATGGGCTTCGTGTAATACGCCCAGTAGAGGCTGGAATTCGGCAGACATCCGAGCAGGATCAGCGCGAGGAAGATTGCGGCCCCGCCGAGTGCCCGAAAGGCGGGCTTCGGCACCAGCAGCAGGCCTGCGAAGACCATGTAGAAGAACATCTCGTAGTTGAGCGTCCAGCCGACCGAATTCAGCGGCTCGATATAGCCGCCTCGGGAAAACGGCAGGAATAGCAGCGACTGGATCAGATAATCTGGCCGGACCTCCATGATCCCGATGGGCCTCAGGCCGGTCAGGGCGATGAGCGCCAAGCCGATCGTGACCAGCCAGTAGACCGGGACGACGCGCGAAGCCCGGCGGAGCAGGAATCCACCGGGACTCTCGTGGCGCCGGCTGGTGCTCACGAACATGATGAAGCCGGACAGGACGAAGAACACGTCGACGCCGCAGGCGCCGAAGGCCAGGAGATCCGGGCGCGGCAGGACCGGTCCGATGTACAGGCCGTAATGTGTGAGGAAGACCAGGTACGACGCGACGGCACGCAGAATTTGCAGGTTGTAGATCATCGCGCGCCGACTGATGGCTGGGCTCCACCCGGGACGAGCGAAGCCCCGCCTTTATGACCGACGTGGCCCCACAACGTCACGATGAGTTCGAAATCGTCCTAAATGGCGCGGCGTCCGGAAACCAAATTACCCGGCGTGGTTACACGCGTGGGTTACCTCACCCCCAAGTTCCCTGAAAAATACGATCACGAAATCAGGGCCGGAAAGTGATCGTAAAGGTCGCGGCGGAGACTATAGCGACTTGGCTCTGCGTGACTTCTGTTTGGGCCACGGGCCAGTTTTCGACGCGGCAGGAAAACCGCCATTTACTATTAATCGATGGATAATTTGACGGCGCGCCGATTTGTTCAATAGCGTCATGATCACTGGTATAAGGAGTTCCGCCTTGAACATCGCTCAAGATATCCGAGAGATTCTCGGCTCGAACGAGGCCTTCTCCGGCAAGGCCGATCGGCTCTCCGAGGATGACAGCCTGTTCGATCTCGGGCTGGATTCGTTCGGTTCGGTGCAGTTGATGCTGGCGCTCGAGGAGCGCTTCAACATCGAGTTTCCCGACGAGCTCCTGAACCGCAAGTCATTTTCGACGATCCGCGCGATCCGCGAGGCCGTCTCCACCCTGATCCAGCAGGAAGCCGCATGAGCACGCTCGCCGCGCGCGCAGAGCGGGCGGCCGCGGTGGCGGCGCGCCACGCCGACGCCGTCGATCGCGAAGGCCGCTTCCCCGAGGAGGCGGTGGCCGCGATGAAGGCCGAGCGTCTCCTGGGCCTTCAGATCCCGGGGCAGTTCGGAGGCGAGGGCGCCGGCCTCACGCAGATCGCCGAGCTGTGCAGCACCCTCGGGCAGGCCTGCAGCGCGGCCGCGATGGTGTTCGCGATGCACCACATCAAGGTGTCAAGCCTCGTGACCCACGGCCTCGACAGCCGGTGGCACGGCCACCTCATGGAGCGCATCGCAGGCGAGCAGCTTCTGGTCGCCTCCTCGACCACCGAGGCCGGCATCGGCGGCGACCTGCGCAACAGCCTCTGCGCCGTGGAGACGACCGGGGATTGTTTCGCCCTGGGCAAGGATGCGTCGGTCATTTCCTACGGCGCCCAGGCCGATCTGATCCTCGCCACCGCCCGCCGGCATCCGGATTCCGCGACCTCCGATCAGGTCCTCGTTGCGCTGATGGCCGATCAGATTTCCCTCGTGCGCACGGGCGACTGGGATACCCTCGGCATGCGGGGGACCTGCAGCGACGGCTTCCGTCTGGAGGCTCGAAACGTCCCGCTCGAGCAAATTCTGCCGAAGCCCTTTGCCGAGATCGCCGCCCAGTCGATGTTGGCATCCTCGCACCTGCTGTGGAGCAGCGTCTGGTACGGGATCGCGACCTACGCGCTGGACCGCGCCCGCGCGTTCGTGCAGGCCGACGCGCGGCGCCGGCCCGGACAGGTCCCGCCCACGGCCCTGCGGCTGGCCGAGGTCTCCAACGCGCACCAAGCCATGCGCGGCGCCATCGTATCGGCTCTGCGCCGCTTCGAGGATGCGCACGGGGACGCCGACACGATCGGCTCGGTCGGCTTCTGCGTGATGCTCAACAACCTGAAGGTCACCGTTTCGGACATGGCGGTCGATATCGTGCGGGGCGCCCTCGCGATCGTCGGCCTCGCCGGGTACCGGAACGACACGCCCTTCAGCCTGGGACGGCCGCTGCGCGACGTCCTCTCCGCACCGCTGATGATCGGCAACGATCGCATCCTCGCCAACACCGCCAAGCTCCTGCTCGTGCAGAAGGGCAGCGGCCAGCTCATGAGTGCGTGATGGAATCGCTCTCCTCTCTCCCTGGCGACGCCCTGCTCGACGACGAGCCGGCCGGCACCCCGACCTTCCTCGACCGCCTGTTCGACTACGGGCTGCTGGTACGGACCGGCGTCGACGGCCTCTACGGTCGCAGCGGCGGCTTCGAGAGCGTCGTCGACGCTCTCGACCGTATGATCACGCGCCTCGGCGCCGCCGAGGGGGCCGAGGTGCTGCGCTTCCCGCCCGCCATGAGCCGGCCGGCCTTCGAGCGCAGCGGTTACCTGAAGGGCTTTCCGAACCTCGCCGGAACCGTCCACAGCTTCTGTGGCGATGCGCGCGGCCATGCCGAAATCCTCGCCTGCCTCGAGACCGGGACCGACTGGACGGCCCAGCAGGAGGCGACCGACATCGTCCTGACCCCCGCGGCCTGCTACCCGGTCTACCCGGTCGCCGCAGCTCGAGGGATGCTGCCCGCCGAAGGCCGTCTGTTCGACCTGCAATCCTACTGCTTCCGCCGCGAGCCGTCGCTCGAGCCGACTCGGATGCAGCTTTTCCGGATGCGCGAATACGTGCGCATGGGCAGTCCCGAGCAGGTTCTCGCGTTCCGCGAATCCTGGCTCGAACGCGGCACGGCCATGATGCGCGGCCTCGGTCTCCCGCTCGCCATCGATGCGGCCAACGATCCGTTCTTCGGACGGGCCGGCCGGATGCTGGCCAACAACCAACGGGCACAGGGCCTGAAGTTCGAGCTGAACGTTCCGGTCAACAGCCTCGAGAAGCCGACGGCCTGTCTCAGCTTCAATTATCACCAGGACCATTTCGGGAGCACCTGGGCGCTGCGTCAGGCGGATGGCGAAGTCGCCCACACGGCCTGCGTGGGCTTCGGCCTTGAGCGGATCACCCTGGCGCTCCTGCGTCACCACGGGCTCGACCTCGCCGCCTGGCCTGACGCCGTGCGCGCCGAGCTGTGGGGCTGAAATGGTGACCGCCACCCTGCGCCGGCCGGAGGGTCTCGGAGCGCCGGGACCCTACGTCCCGCATCCGCTCCACGAGTCCAGCCGGGATTGGCCGGAGACGAATTGCTACGTCGACCTCTGGATCGAACTGCTTCACGGGCGGGGCCTCGCGCCGGAGGCGATGCTGGGCTTCACTCTCCGGCAGGATTTCGAGGGCGACCAGTTCACCTTCTTCAAGCCGCCGCCCGGCGATCTCGAGCGGCTTTATGGCCTCGAGGTACTGGAACTGGCGGTCTATGGGGGCCTTGAGGCCCACGCCGTGGTTCAGGCGAAGGCTGGCCGGCCAGTGCTGGTCGAGGTCGACGCGATCCATCTGCCCGATACACTGGGGACCACCTACGGGCGGGAGCACGCCAAGACCACGATCGGCATCCTGGCCCTCGACCCGGCGACGCAACAACTCGATTACCTCCACAATGCCGGGCGCTACCGACTCTCGGGGGCGGATTATGCAGGCATTTTCGGGCCCGCGACGTTGCCGCCCTACGCCGAGTTCGTGAAGGCGATCGCCGCGCCTCTCAACTCCGCGGAGCTGCCGGCGGCGGCCCGCGATCTGCTTGCCCGGCATCGCGCCCGGGCTCCGCGCCGCAATCCCGTCCTGGCCTTCCGCGACGCCCTGGCGGCGGCGGCCGGTGATCTGGTCGTGCGGCCCCTCAGCGTGTTTCACGCCTACGCCTTCAACACGACGCGCCAGCTCGGCGCCAATTTTGAGATGCTCGCCAGTCATCTCACTTGGCTTGAGGCCCGGGATGCCGGCGGGTTCGCCGCCGCCGCGGCGGCGGCCGCGGACCTGAGTCGCGAGGCCAAGGCCTTTCAGTTCCAGCTCGCCCGCGCCTTTCACCGCCGCTCCGCGGAAGGTCTGGCTCCACGCCTCGACCGCCTCGCTGCGACCTACGACCGCGTCTTCGCGGGACTCGACTGCGCGCTGGACCGCTGAGAGGCGATGGCCGGCATCCGCATCGTCGACGACCGCGTGCCGGAGGTCCGGTGCGGTCCCTGGCAACTGGCCGTGACGCCGCCGGGCGCCTGCGCGGGCCCCGGCGACCTCGACGGGGTGACCGATTGGATCCCAGCGACCATTCCGGGCACCGCCGCCGCCGCCCTGCGGGCGGCCGGGCGCTGGAGCGAGGCTGCGCCGGAGCCGATTCACGATCGCGACGTCTGGTACCGGAGCCGCATCGCCGGACCGGGCCCGGTCCGGCTTCGGTTCGAAGGGCTCGCCACCCTCGCGGAAATCTGGCTCGACGGCGTGCTGATCCTCTGCGCCCGCTCGATGTTCGAGGTGCACACCGTTGAAGTCGAACTCGGAGCCGCTTCCGACCTCGCGCTCTGTTTCCGCGGGCTCAAAGGGGAACTCGATCGTCCGGCCAAGCGGGGGCGTTGGCGCCCGCGGATGATCACGCCAGGCTCGCTGCGCCACCTGCGCACGAGCGTCCTCGGCTTCATGCCGGGCTGGTGCCCCGAGATCGACCTCGTCGGTCCGTTCCGCCCGCTGACGATCGAGCCGATCCGCCCCCGCCTGGAGGTCGCCGGTATGCGCGCGGTCCTCGACGGCGATATCGGCCGCCTGACCGTGCGCCTGCGGATCGACGGGAAGACGGACTCCGCCATCCTCCGGTGCGGTGACCGCGAAGCGTCTCTCGCCGAGGTCGAGCCAGGCCTGTTCGCGGGCGAGCTGGTGCTGCCCGGAATCGCACCCTGGTGGCCGCATACCCACGGGATTCCGAACCTTCACCCGGCCGAGCTGCGCATCGACGGGATGCGCGTCGATCTGGGCCGCGTCGGCTTTCGCGCCGTGTCGCTCACCCGGCCCTTCGAGGACGGCCTGTCACTGGCGGTGAACGGCGTGCCGGTGTTCTGCCGGGGCGCCAACTGGACGCCGCCCGATCTCGTCGGACTGGGGTCGGAGGGGACTCGCGGGCTGCTCAGCCTCGTCCGTGAGGCCGGCATGAACATGCTGCGCGTGCCCGGTACGACGCTCTATCCGGCCCCGGACTTCTACGATCTCTGCGACGAGCTGGGCATCCTGGTCTGGCAGGATCTGATGCTCGCCAACTTCGATTACCCGCACGACGATCCGGCCTTCGCGGCCGGCCTCGACCGCGAGCTGACGGGGTTCCTCGATCGGACCCAGACCGCGCCGTCGCTCTGCGTGCTCTGCGGCGGCAGCGAGGTCTGGCAGCAGGCGGCGATGCTCGGCGCGCCCCGTGCCGTCTGGGCCGACGCCTTCTGCGCGACGATCCTGCCGGCGCGCGTGGCGGCGCTGCGCCCCGATCTTATCGTCGTGCCGAACTCGCCGTCGGGCGGGGACCTGCCGTTCTCGCCGCGCGGCGGCTGCACCCATTATTTCGGTGTCGGAGCCTACCGACGCCCCCTGGAGGACGCCCGCCGGGCCGAGGTCGGCTTTGCCAGCGAGTGCCTCGCCTTCGCCAATCCGCCCGATCCCGGCACGCCGGGTCCGACTGGGCCGGCCGATCCGCTGTGGCCGGCCGGAATCCCACGGGATCGGGGCGCCGATTGGGACTTCGAGACAGTGCGCGACCATTATGTCGGCCAGTTGTACGGCGTCGATCCGGCTGTGCTGCGTGCCGGCGATCTGGACCGCTACCTCGAGCTCGGCCGCGCCGCGGTGGGCGAGGTCATGGAGGCGACGTTCGCGGAGTGGCGCCGTCCGCGCTCGCCGACGGCCGGTGGCCTCGTCCTGTTCCTTCGTGATCTCGGACCCGGAGCGGGCTGGGGTGTCATCGACTGGACGATGCGCCCGAAATCGGCGTGGTACGCGCTGAAGCGGGCCTTCCGCCCCGTCCAAGTTCTCCTCACAGACGAGGGCCTGGACGGCCTGCATGTCCACGTCCTCAACGACACGGCGGCGGTGCAGACGCTGACCTTGACGCTGGCCCTGTCCGATTGCGGGGGCCGGGTCGCGGCGCGGGCCGAGCGCGACCTTGTCGTCTCTCCGCGGGCCGCCATCACGCTCTCCTCCGGCGCGCTGCTCGGCCGTTTCTTCGACACCACCGACGCCTACCGGTTCGGCCCGCGGGTTCACGACCTCGCCCATGCGCAGCTGAGCGACGCCGACGGGCGCGTGATCGCCGAAAGCTTTCATTTCCCCGGCCTGCGGCCGCTGGACCGCGAGGTCATCGGGCTCCGGGCCGAGCCCGTCGCGACCGCGGATGGCCCGGGTCTGCGGATCAGCACCGAGCGCTTCGCCTGCAGTGTCCAGGTCCACGCCGCGGGGGCGCGGCCGGCCGATAGCGGCTTCCATCTCGCGCCGGGAAAAAGTCGGATCATCGCGTTTGCCGATGCTGCTCAGCCTCCGCGCGGAAGCGTGCGGGCGATCAACAGCAGCGAGATCGTGGAATTCGGTCATGACGGTTGAGGTCGGTTCATACACGGCAGTGCCGGTGACGTTCGAGGGCCTGTTCGGGTGGTTCCATCCGGCTGCCGGACAGCGCGGTGTCGTCCTCTGCGGGGCTTACGGTTTCGAGCAGATGGCCGCGCATCGGCCCTGGCGCGCATTGGCCGAGGGTCTCGCCGGAGCCGGCTGCCCGACGCTGCGCTTCGACTATCCGGGGGAAGGCAATTCAGCCGATTCCGGAGAAAAGCGGGTGGGGGCTTGCGTCGCGGCGATCCGGCAGGCCATCCGTTTCCTGCGTGCGACGGCCGGCGTGACGGAGATCCTTCTCGTCGGCCTGCGCCTGGGGGCGACCTTCGCGATCCTGGCCGCTCAGAACGAGGACGTGGAAGGCCTGGTGCTGCTGGCGCCCGTCTCGACCGGGCGCGCTTACCTGCGCGAGATGCGGCTGCGGGCGCAAACCATCGGACGGCTGCCGGACGGGTCATCCCCGCCGCAGGAACCGGACAGCCTCAGCGTGGGCGGTTTCCGGATGGAGTCGGCCTTCCTCGCAGACCTCGCCGACGTGAGTCTGGCGCGTCTCGAGCGGGCGCCAGCCGGTCGCGTGCTGCTCCTCGCACAGGAGACGCGGATTTTATCCGCGCGCCTCGAAGCCCTCGGCTGCGAAGTTACGACGGGGCCGTTCCCGGGTCTTGCCGCACTCGTCAGCGATCCGATCTTCTCCGATGTCCCGGCAGCGGATTTCGCCCGCGTCACCGGCTTCGCGACCCAGGGTGCCCCGGGCGGCCGGCCGCTGAGCGGTGGTTCACCCCTCGGCGCCATAGGTTCTGCCCGCCTCACGGGCTTGGGTTGGGAGGAGGAGCCGGTCCGGTTCGCCCGGGGCCTGTTCGGCATCCGGTGCCGGCCCGAGCGAGCTGACGTGACAGCGCCCACGATCCTGTTCGTATCCACCGGGATGAGCGTGCATTCCGGCTGGGGGCGCCAGACCACCGATCTTGCCCGGCGTCTCGCCGCGGACGGGATCGGTTCGTTCCGGTTCGATCTGCGTGGCATCGGCGACAGCGTCGACCGGCCAGACCGGAGCAAGCCGCTCTTCGCGGCAGACGGGTTCGCCGATGTGCTCTCGGCCATCGATCAGATCGCCGACACGGGCGGTCCGATCCTGCTCGTCGGCGGCTGCAGCGGTGCCTACGCGGCCTTCCACGCCCTCTGCCGAGACAACCGGGCCGACGGGGCGCTCCTGCTCAACCTCTACTGCTTCGACTGGGATCCGGATCAGGACCTCGACCGAGTGATCCGGCAAACCTTCGGGAGTGCATCCACCTACGCGGCCCTGCTCAAGCGGGGCGCGACGTGGCGCCGACTGATCCGCGGTGAGATCCGAATCGGCGCGATCGCCGCGGTCCTGGCTCGGCGTGGGATCGAGGCCGCGTTCCGTCGGATGCGTCGGACCTTGCGCCCCGGCCCGCCGGGTGGCTCGCCAGCCCGGCGGATCGCCGCCCTCCGCCGCAGGGGCGCCGAGATCCGCCTGCTCTACAGCGCGGGCGATCCCGGTCTCGCGGCTCTGCGCCGTCAGCTGGGGTCCTCGCCCGGGAGAGCCGACCGGCGCCTCGGCGCCCCGGTGATGGTGGTGCCCGGTGTGGACCACAATTTCGGGTCCGGCGCCGCCCAGGCCCGGGTCGCCGAGGCGCTGTACGAACTCATGCGGGCCGTGAAGCGGTCCGAGTCGACGCGCTCCGGCACGACGATGTCCGCCGCGCCCCGCGGCGTTCTGACGCTGGCGGGTCGGACGTGACCAGGCTCACGCGCCGATCGGCCCTCGTGCTGACCGCGGGCGCCCTCGCGGCGGCTCGTGCGGCCGCGGCCGAGCCGCTCCATCGCTGTGAAGACTTGATCGACTCGATCGGCGTCAACGTACATCTCGGCCATCGCGGCAGCCCCTATGTCGAGCGCTTCGCAGCCTGTGCTGAAGCCCTCGACGATCTCGGCATTCGCCACCTGCGCGACGATATCATACTCACCGGCGACGAGCCGGCCGGACAATTCGAGCGGATCGTGGATCTGGCCGACCGGGGCTACCGGTTCAGCCTGATCTTTTACGACGGGCTCACGCCGGGGCCGCGTGTGCCTCCGGAGCGCTTCGCCGAGATCGCCGGCTGGGCCGGTGACGGGCTCATCGTGGCGGAAGGCGGCAACGAGCCTCCCGTGGCCGCGCGTCCTGGTCTTCCGCGCCTGTCGGCCGATCACCAGGCGGCCTTGTACCGCGCGGTTCGGGCGGATAGCCGGGCCAGGTCCGTGCGGGTTGCCGGCCCGAGCTACATTCAGGGCAACATCGCGGCCGCGCAGAACCTCGCCACGGTGGTCGACCTCGCCAACATCCATTCCTATCCTGGCGCGGAGCACCCGGAAACCGATGGCGCCGGCAGCCTCGCCCGCTTCGCGGCCGCCGCTCATCCGGTCTTCGGCGACGCGCCGGTGATCGCCACCGAGAATGGCTATCACACGGCGCTGTCCACCAGCAGCGCCCATCTGCCAATCTCGGCCGGGCTGCGCGCCCGCTACCTGCCGCGGCTGCTGCTCTGGAGCTATCTGCACGGGGTGCGGCGGACCTACCTATACGAGTTGATCTCCAGCTTTGATCGGGGGGACGCGGACCCGGAGAGCCATTTCGGGCTCCTCGCCTACGATGGCCGCCCGACGCCCGCCTTCGCGGCGGTACGCAACCTCATCCGGCTGTTCGGTACGCCCGCCGGCGAGGTCGCCGCCGTCCCGGCCGATCGCGACGTCACGCTCACCGGCGCCATACCCGATCTCGTCCACGCGCGGTTCGCGCGCCACGACGGGGCGACGCTGATCCCGATCTGGCTCGGCCTCGACGGCTGGGATCGGCGCAGCCGGGCTCCGAGGCCGGACACCCCGGCGCGGCGTGTAGAGATCGGGCTGTCGCGGCAGCCGCGGCGGGTCCGCCTGCATCGCTTCGCCGACGACGGGTCGGTGAGCGTCGAGACGCTTTCTGCCGAAAGGCGGGTGCCGATCCCTGTGACGGACCGCCTCGGAATCGTCGAGCTGACTTAGTTCGCCATCTGCCGGAGCGGGCGCCGACCCGATCAAGGCCCGAAACGCGCCACCGTCGCCCATCATCGCCCGTCGTCGCGGAAGCCGATCCCATGCTGAGCTATCTGGGTGACACGATCGTCGGCCTGACCCTTGCGGTCTTGAACGCCCTCGCGCCGCTCGAAGTCCACGTAGACACCGGCATCGCCTACGCCGACGGGATCGAGCACCGTGCGGATGTCTATCGGCCGGCCGCAGCGGGTCCATGTCCGGTCGTGGTGTTTCTCTACGGCGGCGGATGGCGGACTGGGTCGAAGGAGGAGGTCGCCTATATCGGGGCCGCCTTCGCCCGGCGGGGCTTCGTGGCGGTCATCCCCGAATATCGCCACGTCCCGAGGGCGAGCCTGCCGGATATCCTGACCGACAACGCCGCTGCCGTCGCCTGGACCATCGCACACGCGGCGCAGTATGGCGGTGATCCCGGTCGCGTCGTCGTCGTGGGGCATTCCTCCGGCGCCTGGGCCGCGGCGATGCTTGGACTCGATCCGACATGGCTCGAACAGGCCGGTTCAAGCGCGGCAAAGCTCGCCGGCATCGTCGGGCTGGCCGGCCCCTACACGAGTTCCGCGCTGACCGACCCGCTGGACCGCCAGGTCTTCGTCGGCAGCGATCCGGCCCTGCAGCCGATCCATCATGCCTCGGGAACGCATCCCGCGATGCTGCTGGCCGCCGGCGCGGCGGATCTCGACGTCAATCCGGCCGGAACTCTGGCGCTCAACAAAGAGTTGCTGGCCTCCAGCGGGAGCGAAACAATGAAGATCTATCCAGGCCTTGGCCATGGACAGATTGTTCATGCAATGGCGTTTCCGTTCAGCCTCGAATTTTCGGTCGCCGACGATGTCGCGCGGTTCATCGACAATGCTCATGCAGGCCGGTGACTCGGATTAGCAGCAGGGTCGGCCCAAGTCTCGGACGTGCACGATATCCTGTTCTCCGCAATAGAGCGGGACCGGCGCAGCGCGCCGATCCCTTTTCTTCAGGGTGCCGCGAACCGCAAAGTCAGTGATAGCCCGGCGCTCCCGCCGCGACCTTACCGCGGAACAGCCAGTACACGTAGGCGGTGTAGATCAGGATCATCGGTACCAGCACCACCGCGCCGGCAAGGAGGAAGGCTTGACTGCTCGGGTGGGTGGCAGCGTCCCAGATCGAAATCGCCGGCGGCACGATCATCGGCCACAGGCTGATCCCGAGCCCGATATACGACATCAGGAACAGCCCCAGCGCGTACAGGAACGGCGTCACTTCGGCGCGTCGATCGAGTGCGACGAAGAAGCGCCATGCCAGGAGCGCGACCAGAGCCGGCACAGGGGCCGCCAGCGCGAGATTCGGCCAGGCCAGCCAGCGGACCCGGAACGCTTCGCTGAGGATCGGCATCGTGGCCGAGACGATCACGATGGAGGCCAGCGTGACGAGACCGAGGCGACGCGCGAGCCGGTAGGCGCGGAGCTGGAGTTCACCCTCGGTCTTCCAGATCAGCCAGCAGGCGCCGAGAAGGCCGTAGCCGGCAACCAGGGCGGCCCCCGTCAGCACGGAGAACGGCGTGAGCCAGTCCCACCAGCCGCCCGCGTAGGCGCGGCCCTCGACCCGGATGCCCTGGACCAGGGCACCGAGGCAGATCCCCTGGCAGAAAGCCGCCACGTAGCTGCCCCACGAAAAGGACCGGTCCCAGGTGCGCTGGCTGCGCGGCGAGGCCGCCCGGAAGCGCATCTCGAAGGCGACGCCGCGGAAGACCAGGGCCAGGAGCATCAGGATCAGCGGCATGTAGAGCGCGGGCAGGATCGTAGCGTAGGCCAGCGGAAACACCGCGAACAGGCCGCCGCCGCCGAGGATCAGCCAGGTCTCGTTACCGTCCCAGACGGGCGCGACGGTGTTGACCATGACGTCCCGCTCCGCCTTCCCGCGGACGGCGGGGAACAGGATCCCGACACCGAGGTCGAAGCCGTCCATTACCACGTAGAGGAAGACCGCGGTGGCGATGAGCAGCGCCCAGATGAGTGTGAGATCGAGGGACATCGGGGCTACTCCGCGGGCTGCGCGAGGGGACGGCCGGCATCCTGCGCGCCGGCGACGAGGGCAGGGGCGGGCGTGATGCCGGCAGTGCGGATCGGCTGGCCCGGAGGCGGCCCGGGCTCGTGGGCGTGCGGCGCCTGATTGAACAGGTGCAGGAGGAACCAGATGCCTGCGCCGAACACCGCGAGGTAGACCACCGCGAAGGCCGCCAGAGAGGCGGCGACCGCCGGAGCGGCCACCGGCGACACGCTGTCGATGGTGCGCAGCGCGCCGTAGACGGTGAAGGGCTGCCGGCCCGCCTCCGTCACCGTCCAGCCGGCCGTGACGGCGATCAACCCGGATGGGCCCATGCCGACAGCGAAGCGATGTAGCCAGGGCGCGTCGTAGAGTCGTCCCTTATGGCGCAACCACAGGCCGGCGACGCCGAGGGCGATCATCAACAGGCCAAGTCCGACCATGATCCGGAACGACCAGAACACCAGGGGCAGATTGGTCGGCCACGTGTCACGCGGCACGTCCTTGAGCCCGCGGACCTCGCCGTCGAGGTCATGGGTCAGATAGAGGCTGGCGAGTCCGGGGATGCCGATCCGGTCCCGCACCAAGCCGGCTTCCGCATCGGGCCAGCCGAACAGGATCGCGGCGGCACGGCGCTCCGTCTCGAAATGCCCTTCCATGGCGGCGACCTTGGCGGGCTGGTGTTCGTAGGAATTTCCGCCGTGCAGGTCGCCGATCACCAGCTGGGCCGGAGCCACCGCGGCGGCCATCCACATGGCCATCGAAAACATCAGCCGAGCCCGCGGATTGTCCCGGTCGTGCAGCAGGTGCCACGCGCCCACGGCGCCGACGATCATCGCGGTGGTGAGGTAGGCCCCCGTGACCGTGTGGGCAAACCGGTAGGGGAAGGATGGATTGAAGACGATCGCCCACCAATCGGCCGGATTGAAGCGCCCGTCCGGCCCGACGACGTGGCCGGTGGGCGTCTGCATCCAGGAATTGGCCGACAGGATCCAGAATGCGGAAATCAGGGTGCCGATGGCGACGAGACAGGTCGCCAGGAAGTGCAGCCGCTTGCCGACCCGTTCCAGGCCGAACAGCATGACGCCGAGAAAGCCGGCTTCCAGGAAGAAGGCGGTGAGCACCTCGTAGCCGAGCAGCGGGCCGAGAACCGGCGCTGTCCGGTCGGCGAAGACCGACCAGTTCGTGCCGAACTGGTAGCTCATGACCAGACCCGACACGACACCCATCGCGAAGGCGACCGCAAAGATGCGGAGCCAGTAGCGAAACGTGTCCAGATAGACGGCCTTTCCGGTGCGCAGCCAGAAGCCTTCGAGCACGGCGAGATAGCTCGCGAGCCCGATCGTGAAAGCCGGGAACAGGAAGTGCCAGACGACGGTCAGCGCGAATTGGGCACGCGCAAGATTGACTGCACTCGGCAGCTCGAGGGCGGACATCGCGTTCTCCAGAGGACGGGTTCGCCCGCTCTGCTGCAGGTCGGCCTGTGGCACATTGATTCAGCTCAACCCCATCTCCGCGAACCCCGCATGGCGACCGCCGTCGCGATTGCGCTGGGTCAAGGCTGCGATTGACACCGGCAGCAACATTGCCGCGTACCGGCCCGGTGACGCGCCGCAGGGAGACCGCCATGTCCTACGCCAACATTCTGGTGTCCGTGGATTTCGCCGAGGCGGCGGCGGACCGCGTGCGGCTCGCGGCCGCCCTGGCGCGCCGCTTCGATGCGACGCTGACCGGAGCGGCCGCCGCCGAGGTGCCGGCGCCGCTCTTCGCCCACGACATCCGCGACGCGCAGGCCCAGTACGAGCGCACCAAAGCGAAGATCCTGCAGGAACTAGAGCGGGTGGAGGCGGTGTTCGCCCGCTGCGCCGGCGCGGCGCCGCGGACGGCATGGTCTGGCGGCACCGACCGACCCTTCGCACATCTCGTTGAAAGGGGCCGGGCGGCCGACCTGCTCGTCGTCGGCGGCACTGCCGAGACCGAGATCGACCCCAGCCCATTCGGCGTGGCACTCGGGCCGGTCTTGATGGAAGCGGGACGGCCCGTCCTGGTGGTTCCGCCCGAGACTTCTCGAGAACCCGGCCGCCGCATCGTCGTCGCCTGGAAGGACACGCCCGAGGCGAGGCGGGCGGTGTCGGGAGCCCTGCCGTTCCTGCGATCCGCCGACCGGGTCTTCTTGGTCACGATCGGAGAGGACGCGCAACTCGAAGGCGCCGAGGAGGTCGCGGCCCATCTGATTCTCCACGGGGCCGCAGCGACCACGCACCTTCTGACCGCAACGGTCAGCGACGGAGCGGAGATCCTGCGATTTGCCCATGAGCAGCAGGCCGACCTGATCGTCATGGGCGCCTACGGCCATTCACGCCTGCAGGAATGGGCCTTCGGAGGTGCCACCCGGAGCATTCTGGCGGCGAGCACCATCTGCTGCCTGATGGCGCATTGATGAGCTGACGGCGATGCCCAGGTGGCCCTGAGCCATCCGGCACGGGAAGGCCCGCCGCCCCAGCTCCTCAGCGGCCCCGCCCTGGGCGTCCGAGCTTCTGTAGGATGGCTGCCACCGTCGGAGACTGACCGTCCCTCGAATCTGCTCAACGGGAGAAATGGGTGGTCGAGATCCGGTCCGTGATCAATTCGGACGGCATCCAATCATATTGCTGCACCGGTTCGTGCCGGATCAGCGCCAGAGCATCGTCGATCGCCCGGCGGCTCTGGGTGGCCGCGTCCTGGTAGATCGTCACAGCGAGACGCTTTTCCTGCATCGCCTGCATGCCGTCGGCGGTGGCGTCCACCCCGCCGATAAGGATCCGCCCCGCCGGGAGACCCACGGCCGCGATGGCCTCGGCGGCGCCGATCGCCATCTCGTCGTTGGTGGCGGCGATCGCATCAATGCGGATGCCCTTGGCAAGCCAGCCGGTGACAGCCGACCTCGCCGTCAGCCGGTCTCCGTCCGTAATGGTTTCCGCGACCAGTCGCAGGCCTGGAAACTCCGCCATGACCTCCTTCGCACCCCTGGTGCGGAGCGCCGATCCGGGATGAGACGCGTGTCCCCCGATGAGCGCGACGCGCCCGACCCCGTTCAGCATCTGGGCGAGCTTGCGCATCTGTAGACGCCCTGCGACGAGGTCGTTCGGCATCACGAAGACGACCCGTCCGGCAGACCAGTCTGCGCCAAGCCAGTTGTTGACGTAAACCAGCGGGATGTCCGCCTCCTGGGCCAGCCGGGTGATCACGGCACCGGCCGACGGGTCGGCCGGCATCACGACAAGCGCGTCGACCTTCTCGGCGATGAAGCGCCGGGCCTGCCCGACCTGCTGGTCGCCCGCGCCCTCGCGCGCGTAGGCAACATGAACCAAGACGTTGCGCGCGCGCGCGTGCTCCTCAAGGCCGTCATGCAGGAGCCGGGTCTGAGCGGTCGGCGGGATCATCAGGATGGCGATGGTAGTCGCAGAGGCGGGCCTCGCGCAGATCGTGAGGGCGAGGACGAGGGCTGCGCTTCCGATCCTGCTCAAGATCTGGCGACTGCTACTCCCCCAGGAGATCCGGCTCATGATGGTAGACCCACCCTCGTCGTCGCGCCAGGAATCAAGCGGCGCGGAGGCTTTCAAGAAGACCGGCAATCTCCTCACCCAGACGCTCGGCGTCCTGCGACAGGCTGCCTGCCGCGGCCATGACATCGGTCGCCGTGATGTCGGCCACCCCGGCCGCCTCGGCGACGCCCGCGATGCGGGTGCCGACTTCGTCCGTACCGTCTGCCGCCTGCCTGATAGTCTGCACTATCGCCCGCGCCGCAGAATCCTGCTGTTCGGCGGCGGCAGCGATGGCGGTCGCAGCCCGATTCATATCTTCGACCCGCGCGGTAATGCCCGCGATGGCCGACGCCGCCTCGGCGGCGGAGTCCTGAATTTCGGTCACGTGTCGGCCGATGGCGTCGGTGGCCTGCTTGGTCTGACCGGCCAGCGTCTTCACCTCGGCGGCCACGACCGCGAAACCGCGGCCCGCCTCACCGGCCCGCGCTGCCTCGATCGCCGCATTGAGGGCGAGAAGGTTGGTCTGTGCGGCGATCTTGGCGATGATTTGCATCACGTCGCTGATCCGGTCTGCGGCGCTGCCGAGCGCTCGTACCTGGAGGGTTGTCTGATCCGCCTCCGCCGCTGCGGCGCCCGCCGCGGCCGCGGTGATCTCTGCCTGGCGCGCGACCTCACCGATCGCCGCGCCGAACTCGCCGGCAGCGGCGGCGATCCGGCGGACACGGGATTGCTCCTCCTCGACGACGACGGCCATAGCCGCCGACTGGCTCGCGGCCTCGCCGACCGCCCGGC
This sequence comes from Methylobacterium sp. UNC378MF, assembly GCF_900103195.1. Lineage (GTDB taxonomy): Bacteria > Pseudomonadota > Alphaproteobacteria > Rhizobiales > Beijerinckiaceae > Methylobacterium. The sequence goes on from NZ_FMWU01000004.1 coordinate 30,217, forward strand.
TCATTCCATCGGCCTTGCCGCGCAGCGTTGCTGCTGCGGATGCAACGGTGCCAACGATGCCGCCGACCTTAGCCTCGAACTGTTCTATCAGCGCATGGACCGCATTGCGGCGCTGACGCACCCCCTCAGCACGCAGCCGAGCAGCCTCCGCCTTGAGACCATCGGCGTGCCGCATGCTCTCCCGGATGACCTTCATTGCAGCCGCCATAGCACCGAGTTCGACACTCGGCGCTTCGGACGGGATCGCGACGGTGGAATCGTTGTCGGCCAGACCCTGCAGAGCCTGGGCCATCGCGGCGATCGGGTGCACGACGCCGCGCAGGAGGAGTCGGACCAGGCCTAGCGCGACCACAACCGCGACGGACATTGCGGCCATGAGCGTCAGCCGGGATGTCGTGCCGGCTGCTTCGATGCCCTGGGCCTGCTCGGCGGCCCGTGCCTGACGATATCTCAGCACCGCATCGACCGCCTGTGTGAAGGCTGCCGCCTCGACGGGGAGCACCGCGGCCCGGACCCGGTCTGCGAGGTCGCGCTCACCGGCGCGACCGAGCGCCGCCGCCTCGGCCTCAACGGCGATGAAATGCTGCCACGCCTCGGCAAGGCGCTGCGCCAGCTTCCACTCGCCCTCCGACTTCGCGGTTGGAACATAGGCGCTCCACGCTGCCGAAAAAGCTTCCTGTGCGTTGATCGTCCGCTCGTTGCTTTCGCGCACGGCCTCTCCGGTCGGCGCAGCCTGCGCCAGGATGGCGAGCGCCCGAAGCTCGTGACTCGTCTGCTTCATGGTGGAGAGTAGAATGACGGCCTTGATCTCGTCGGCCGCGGTCCGGCTCGCAGCGTCGATCACGCCGAGCTGAAGCGCCGAGACCATCCCAATTCCGACCGGTAGACAGAAGATGGCCGCCGAGAAACCGATAAGGATTGTTCTGAGTCTCACATCTTTCTTTGTCTTGTAACAAGGGAAAGCAAACGCCATTCACCAAAATTTCCAGAAAAGATACCGACCGCGTCCTATCACTCGGATGGCAAGAAATCAATCCATCGTCGACGACGCACATCAAGATCATATCTTTTTACATGTTCTTTTGTCTATAAGTGCCCGCTTCAGTTCGCAAACATTATCAAAGGAAAATCTTGTGCGATATTAAACGGATATTCGGTTCTACCAATCCAGCTTAAGGCGATCGGCCGTGACGGCTACGCGCGACGCGCCGTTGCGCGATCCCGGGATAGCGCACCGGCGAGCCGTGGAGGTGCACGAGACGGCGCGCACTGTTCAGGACCGGCAATCCGCGTCTCGTCCGTCAAATTGCGGATGGCATGAACTGGCATGCCGCTGCCGTATCGGAGGGCACGTTACAGGGACGAGCGGCGTCGCAGGCCGTTCGATCCGATGCCAGGATTTTTAGCAGAGGTTTCCGCGGAGAGGCCGCGGCGGATGAACGTGGCGAGAGCCGTCGTGACCGTCGAGAGGTCAGAGCGGTTTGGCCTGCTGTGCCCGCAGCCACAACAGGGCGGCGACGCCCATCCATGGACACACGAAGACGATGAAGGCCACCAACCCCATGAGAATTCTCCCGAAAGAATGCAGCGGACCTTAGGAAACGTTCGTCGGTTTTGCCGGATCCCCTTCAGCCGACACGGCTCGGGCTCGTCGCGCCATGGCGATCAACTCCGATGCCGTGAGACGACGCAGCGGCGGTTGCTCCGGGAGATCGATGGACCGGGGCGGTCGCGGTGCCGGCGGGAGGGCCAGGGCGCGCCCCGGCCAGAGCCGTTTCAGCCGACCCGCCTTTCCCAAGCTTCTCTCCGCCACGCATGCATCTCCTGCAAATCACCTTCGGTCATGGTTAGGCGAGGGGTCGTTCGCCGGTTAGTCAGATCGGGACAAAGGTTGGGGCCGGGCCCGGCATCAGGCGTATGGGAGGCCCCCTGGGCAGCGGCGTAGGTCGCCCTACCGCTCAGCTTTTCATGCGCGCCGCGGATCCCGCCGGGGCCGGCTCAGCCTCGTCAGAGTTGCCACAGCGGCATGAACTCCGACCGATAGGCCGATTGATTGAACCCCCACACCGGGTCCAGCATCTTCACGAGCGCCTCTCGCGACAACGCGACAATTCGCGAACGGACGTCGGACGGCAGATCGGCTCGATCGAGAATGCCGAGGCAGGTCGATAGACACGCGCGGTACTGTCCTGTATTGTAGGAGGCGACCGCATACTCGTCTTGAATGCCGTAGTAGTACATCCAAGGTTGCAGGAACAGACCATCGGCCGGCAGTTGCAGGCCCAGGCCCGCCTCGGCATAGTTCAGGGCGGCGATGTGCTGACCGGTCTGCCTGCAATAGCGGCTGGCTGCGTAACGGACCTCCACCCGATTGGGGCAGATCGAAATCGCCCGATCATAGACGGCCAGCACCCGTTCATCGGGCTCGCCGAGCTTGTCCATTTGAAGTCCCGCGCTGAAGAGGCTGATATAGACCTCCTCGTCCCAGTAACCGAGATCGGCGCGTTTCAAGTACAGATCGCGTGCCTTGCGAGCTTCGCCGAAATCTCGATAGCTCTGAGCTAAATAAAAAGTATACCGTGCGATCAGAAGCGGGTCCTTCTCCTTGGTCAAAGCTTTCTCGAGGATGGCCGCGTCGCGCTTGTAGGTGGTCTCGTCGCGATGCCGGGCGCCATCTTCGCCCCGCCGCATCGATAGCGGCAACGGGTCGCGCCACGATCTTTCCTGGCAGTCGAGAAATTCGTGCAGCACGCCACGATAGTACCAATTAAATTTGTTGCTGACCAATTGCGGTCTACTATAAGTAGTTGGTCCGTCGATGATGGTGAAATCGTAGCCGGGCGCGTTGAGCTTCGGCAGAACGAAACCGGCCGGAATCAGCAGTTCGTCGTCGGCATCGATGATCAGCGAGTAGCTGCCGTGCGGGCGCGCGAGCCTCAGCGCCTCGTTGCGGTTGTGGGCGAAATCGACCCAGGGCCGTTCCACGAGCCTCCCCGGCATATCGGCCATGATAGCCCGGATCACATCCTGCGTGCCGTCAGTCGAACCGGTATCCACGATGATCCAATGGTCGATGATGGGTCGTACAGAGGCGAGACAACGGCGAATAACGTGCGCCTCGTTTTTGACGATCATCGAAAGACAGATCTTTTGACCAAATAGTTTCATACCGCATAACCTTTGCGATGCGGGAAGTCGATTCTGCCCTGCCGTGATTGCACGCATAGCGCGATCAAATCCATGGATCAAAGGGATCTCTGGATTGTCAATCGCTTCAGTTTCCTATCACGATTTGTATATATTGCTGTCTTCTGTATGGATATTCAAAATAGACGGTGTAATTGAAATACTAAACGGGATTTAAGAGATAATTTATCGGTCAAATATTTTTAGTGTCGACAAGATATGTTTGCTTGACTTGAGAGCCTGTGGGCCTTGTGGCGCTGACAGTGCCTTTGATCGCGCTGTCTCGGCCGGCATGCACTTCGGGAGTGTCAAACGGATTGAGCGGCTCGGTTAAGCAAAAATGTCGCGCTCGTGAGGCTGCGCGGGGGGCTTTGCACGTTATCTGATCTGAACGAATCCTCCCGGCTTTCAGCGCTGAGAGAGCGAACATGGCAGAGGCTGAAGCAACGGCCGCGCGTCTCGCGCAGCTCGAAGCGGACAATGCGCGGCTGCGCCGCCTCCTGGATGAAGCGGGGACGTCGGACGGTCTGCGTCACGGCATGCGTGACACCTTGGCGATGCTTCGGGCCGTCCTGCGCCAGTCGGCCGAGACGGCCGAGAACGTCGACGGCTACGCGACGCACCTGGAAGGCCGGCTGGACGCAATTGCGCGGGTGCGGGTCGCGGCGGACATCTTCGGGGAGGTCAGCCTGCACACGCTGATCTCCGACGAATTGATGATCCACCTCGTGCGGGAAGGCGAGCAGGCGGCGCTGGAGGGGCCGACCGTGCGCCTCAGGCCGAAGGCCGCGCAGCTGGCGGCTCTGGCGGTCCACGAACTCTGCAGCAATGCGGTCGAGCACGGCGCCTTCGGCCTCTCAAAGGGCGGCGTCGATGTCAGCTGGGCCGTCACGGGCGGGGTGTCTCAGGCGCCCGGCGACCTGACGCTCATCTGGAAGGAATCGGGTGGCACGGGCGTCAGGGAGCCGGCCCGGCGCGGCTTCGGCATGCAGGTTCTTACTGAGATGCTGGGCTACGAGCTGAGCGCAGCCGTCGCACTCGCCTTCGAGCCTGACGGCCTGCGTTGCACGATCCGCTTCCCGCTCGTCCCGCGGATCGGGCGCTTGGTCGAAGACGATCACGCGGATGAACCCGGCGAGCCGGGCTGATCCGCGCGATAGGAGCCGACCGGTTCGCGTCAGCCTAAGGCGCGCGAGCTTTCCCGAACCTGCTGTGTCGCCTGGTCCGCTCGCGCGCTCGCCTGCGCAATCGTGTTCATCCCGCCCGAAATCGCGGAGACGTCCGATGCGGCGGTCTGCATGCTGCCGGACATCTCCCGCATCACGGCGGATTGCTCCTCCACCGCCGCCGCGATGGTGGATGACACGGCGTTCAAGGTGCGGATCGTGCCCTGGATCGCGTCGATGGCGTCGACGGCCTCGCGCGTTGCCGACTGGGTCGAAGCGATCTGGAGGCGGATCTGATCTGTCGCCCGGCCGGTCTGGGCGGCAAGGGTCTTCACCTCGGTGGCCACCACGGCGAAACCGCGTCCGGCCTCACCGGCACGGGCTGCCTCGATGGTCGCGTTGAGGGCCAACAGGTTGGTCTGCGCGGCGATACCGGAGATGAGGCCGAGAACCTCGCCGATCTGCGTGGCCTGAGCGCTGAGGCCCGTCACGATCTGACCCGTGCGCTGCGCCTGCTCGACGGCCTGTCCGGCCATTTCTGCCGCGTGGCTGACCTGATGACTGATCTCGTCCACCGAGACGGATAGCTGTTCCGCGCCGGTCGCGACGGATTGAATGTCGCCCGACACACGGGCCACACGCGCGACCGCCGCGTCCGCTTGCCGGGTCACATCGGCGACGGCGTCACCGATGGCATCCAGGTCTCTGGCGATGGCATGCTGCGCGGAGGCGCGCTGTTGCCGCTCATGAACCTGGGCGGTGATGTCGGTCGCGAACTTGACCACCCGGACCGGCTTTCCGTCCGCATCGGTGATCGGGTTGTAGGTCGCCTGAATCCAGATCTCGCGGTCCAACTTGCCGGTGCGCCTGAACACGCCGGATTGGAATTCGCCGCGCGCGAGGGCAGCCCAGAACAGGCGGTAGGCCTCACTGGTGCGTTCAGCCTCGCTGACGAACAGGCTGTGGTGCCGCCCGATAATCTCGTCCAGCGAATAACCGACAGCGTCGAGAAAGTTAGAATTGGCGGTGACGATGGTGCCGTCGAGGTCAAAGGCAATCACCGCCTGCGAGCGGTGCAGGGCGCGGATCTGCCCCTCAAGATCGAGCGCGCGCAGCTTCTGGGCCGTGATGTCGGTCGCAAACTTGACGATCTTCACCGGCCTCCCGCCAGCGTCGAGCACCGGGTTGTAGGAAGCCTGGATCCAGACCTCTCGGCCGCCCTTCGCGAGGCGCTTGTACTCGGCACTCGCGAAAGTGCCGCGCTTCAGGCTCTCCCAGAATTGCCGGTAGCCTTCACTCTCCCGCTCGCCCGGGTCGACGAACAGGCTGTGGTGCCGGCCCCGGATCTCCTCGAGCGTATAGCCCATGGATTCCAGGAAGTTCGGGTTTGCGTCGAGAATGGTGCCGTCCAGCGCGAATTCGATAGTGGCGAGGGACCGACTCAAGGCTGCGAGCTTGGCAGCCTGATCCCTCCGAGCCCTAGGCCCCTCGAACATCGATCCCTCCGCATACCGCAACCGGGATGCGGCCGAAGCGCGCACCATACCGATCAGATCAAGCTTTTCTGTTGTCCAGACGCTGTTCTTTGATTTGAACGACGTCGGGCATCTGTCGATACCCTGGATGATTGCGGCCGTTGATAGAGGCCTAGCGTTTCACCCGCGTTAAGACGGATGACCGTTGCAGGGTCGTCGGAGTTCATGCCGGATTGTATGGTGTGATCCAATAAACGCGAAGATCTCATCTTCAGATTGCACCAACCCAAGGTAGGTTGTGTGCCCTCTCGATCCTGCGTTGTATACGGCCAGCGCACTCCTGAAGGCTGCTGACCTCCGGTTGCACCCTGCAATGAGCGTCCGGCCTCCCGCGGTCGAGGACATGAGATCTGGCGAGGCAGCCCCCGGACCGTCAGGGCGGGAGGCGTCGATGATGCCCTCCCTTCGTGGCGGCGCGTCAGCCGCTCCGACTGATCGTCGCCTCGATGCGGCCGTAAGGTTCGTCGGTGGGCAGGAAAACGGCTCCGGGATTGTCGAGGTCGAAGGCCGTGAGATCGATGGGCAGGTAATGCTTGTTGGGCATGACGAAGCCGATTGCGGCGAGTTCCGGCACGGCTGCCAAGGCGGCCTCGCCCATACGGTACATGCTGTCCTGAACGCCGCGGCTATAGGTCGACCCGAAGACGGCCAGCAGCGTCGCGAGGACATGGGCGTTGGCCGCGCCGTAATCGGAGGGTGGCGACTGCCACGTCCAAGTCGCATCCATGCTGGTGGCGGCGATGCGGTCGGTCGTGTCCGGCAAGGTCCGGTACTGGTCCGCCACGAAATCCGACCAGCCCGACTGCGTGGTCTTCATGAAGGTGTAGCCGCGCAAGCCGGACTTCAGCGTCGACCCGGCCCGGCTGGCGGCGAGCGCCACGAAGCCCGTGCCGTTCCCGTCGCGTGTGAAGGTATGGTTGTGCGGCGCATGCGCAATCACGTGGCGCAGCCAGCGAATCTCCTCAGCCTCGATCGCGACGGTCTCGACCTGAGGATAGGTATCGAGCAGGACCCGCGCGACCGCGGCAACGAAGGCCTCCGCGTCGAGCGTCAAATTCCGCGCCGCCGTAACGTTGACGATATTCTTGATGCTGTCGGTCGCGATGCAGGCACGGTTGTCACCGTCTGTCCAGGCCGCATCGAAGCGTCCCGTCAGCATCACCGACAGCGTCAGCTCACGCGGCGTGTGATGGTCGCCGTCGCGGGCCAAGCGCAGCACGCGAACCCGTTCCTTGCCGTAGCGCGATGCTGTCAGGGCCATGGGGATCTCCGACCGGCCCGCTGGCGGCCGTCTCACGCGAATCTGATTCATCCTAGGCCGACGCGGGTGGGGGCGCCACGCTTGGCCGGACGCGGTCCGGCTTGACCGCCGCCTCGGTACCGCCGGCATAGTGGCGGGCCGGCTGAACCGGCTGCGGACCGGCGAGGGGGCATGGACCTCAACACCATCGAGACCGTTCTGCGGCCGCGCAGCCGGACCGAGCTTCCCGCCTGGACCGAAGGCGATGCCTGCCTCGGCGGAGGAACATGGCTGTTCTCCGAGCCGCAGGTCGGGATGCGGCGCCTCGTCGACCTCGCGGCCCTCGGCTGGCCCCCGCACGCGATCGACGCGAACGGCCTGACCTTGGCTGCGACCTGCACCATCGCGCAGCTCGACCGGCTCGAACTGCCGCCGGACTGGATCGCGGCGCCGCTGGTCGGGCAATGCTGCCGGGCGCTTCTCGGCTCCTTCAAGATCTGGAACGTCGCCACCATCGGCGGCAATGTCTGCCTCGCTCTCCCGGCCGGCCCGATGATCGCCCTCGCCGCCGCCCTCGACGCGACCTGCACGATCTGGTCCGCGGACGGGACCGAGCGCCACGTCCCGATCGTCGATTTCGTCCTCGGTCCGCAGCACAATGCGCTGAATCCGGGAGAGGTTCTCCGCAGCCTGTCGATGCCGGCCGCGGCACTCGTGCGCCGCACGGCGTTCCGCCGCATCAGCCTCAGCCCGAACGGCCGCTCCGGTGCGTTGCTCATCGGCACGCGGGCCGCCGACGGTGCCTTCGCGCTGACCGTCACGGCCTCAGTCAAGCGTCCGCTCCGCCTCACTTTCGACGGCTTGCCGAGCGCAGCCGATCTGGCCCAGACCCTCGACGACGCGATCCCGCAAGCCCTCTACCATGACGATGTCCATGGCCGGCCCGACTGGCGCCGTCACATGACCGGGCATTTCGCCGAGGAGATCCGCGGGGCGCTCGAGGCGGCGTCGCCGGGAGGGGCGCCATGACCATCACCATCACCATCAACGGTGCCGCGCATGCGGGCACGCCACGGGCCGGGCAGTGCCTGCGGACCTATCTGCGCGAGGCGGGCTGGTTCGGTGTCAAGAAGGGCTGCGACGCCGGCGATTGCGGCGCCTGCACGGTCCATCTCGACGGCGAGCCGGTGCATAGCTGCCTGGTTCCGGCGTTCCGCGCCGAGGGACGGAGCGTGACGACGATCGAGGGCCTTGCGGGTCCCTGCCATCTCGACGATTCGGGGCCCACCGCATTCCATCCGATGCAGCAGGCCTTCCTGGCGGCGCAGGGCTTCCAGTGCGGATTCTGCACGCCGGGCATGATCATGACGGCCGCCTGCCTTGATCAGGGTCAGAAGCAGGATCTCGGCATCGCCCTCAAGGGCAATCTCTGCCGCTGCACCGGCTACCGTGCCGTGCGCGAGGCCATCGCGGGCAGCACGCCGTCGGTGGAGAGCGGCGGCTGCGGTGATTCCATAGGCCGCAACCTCGCGGCACCGTCCGCGCCGCTGGTGGTGTCCGGGCGCGTCCCCTTCACCCTGGACGCGCCGATAGGCGACACGCTCCATCTGAAGGTCCTGCGCTCGCCCCACGCCCATGCGCGAATCGTGGCGATCGACGCCGCGGCCGCTCGCGCCGTCCCCGGCGTCGTGACCGTGCTGACCCATGCGGATTCGCCGCCCCGCCGGTTCTCCACCGCCCGCCACGAAGATCCGCGGGACGACGCGTCCGACACGCGGGTGCTCGACCCGATCCTGCGCTTCGTCGGCCAGCGGGTCGCCGCCGTGGTCGCCGAGACAGAGGCGGCCGCGGAGGCCGGATGCCGCGCCCTGCGGGTGACCTACGAGGTCCGCCCGGCGCTCCTCGATCCGGATCGGGCCCTCGACCCCGACGCGCCCCGGGTCCACGATCCAGGCGATTGCCCGGGCGAGGATGCGCCGCCGCTCGAACGCCACCCCAACCTCGCCGGCGAGGTGCACGGCGCGGTCGGTGACGTTGAGGCGGGTTTGGCTGCAGCCGATTTCGTCTATGCCGGGACGTTCCGGTCGCAGCGCGTCCAGCATGCCGCCATGGAGACCCATGGCTGTATCGGCTGGCGCGCCGAGGACGGCCGCCTGACGCTGCGCACCAGCACACAGGTACCGTTCCTGACCCGGGACGCGCTGGCCGACCTGTTCGGCCTGGAGAAGGATGCGGTCCGCGTGGTCTGCGCCCGGGTCGGGGGCGGCTTCGGCGGCAAGCAGGAGATGCTGACCGAGGATCTCGTCGCCCTGGCGGTCCTGCACACCGGGCGGCCTGTGCGCTGGGAGCTGACCCGCAGGGAGCAGTTCGTCGGAACCACGACGCGCCATCCGATGCGGGTGGACGTGAAGGTCGGCGCCCGCCGGGACGGCACGCTGACGGCGCTCAGCCTCGATGTCCTGTCCGATACCGGCGCCTACGGCAACCACGCCGGCGGCGTGATCCATCACGCATGCCACGAGGTCCTGGCCGCCTATGTCTGCCCGAACAAGCGGGTCGACGGCCGCGCCGTCTACACCCATACGCTGCCGGCAGGAGCCTTCCGAGGCTACGGGCTGAGCCAGACGATCTTCGCCCTCGAATCCGCTCTGGACGAAGTCGCCCGCGAACTCGGCCTCGACCCCTTCGCCCTGCGGCGGCACAACGCCGTCAAGCCGGGCGACGCGATGGTGTCGAACAGCCTGGAGCCGCACGACGTCGTGTTCGGCAGCTACGGTCTCGACCAGTGCCTGACCCTGGTGGAGGAGGCGCTGCGGGCCGATCCCGGTCCGGAGCCAGAGCCCGGCTGGCGCGCCGGGACCGGCATGGCGATGGCGATGATCGACACGATCCCGCCCCGCGGCCACCACGCCGACGCGCGGGTCAGCCTGGACCCCGGCGGACTTTACACCGTCCGGGTGGGAACGGCCGAGTTCGGCAACGGCACCAGCACGGTGCACCGGCAGATCGCAGCTGCGGCGCTGAACGCCGCGCCGGAGCGTGTCCGCATCGCGGGTGCGGACACGGATGGCGTCGGCCACGATACCGGCGCCTATGGCAGCACGGGGACCGTCGTGGCGGGCCTGGCGACGCTCCGCGGCGCCGAGGCGCTCGCGGTCCGGATCTGCGCGCGGGCGGCGGAGATCGCGAACGCCGCCCCGGATTCCTGCCGCTTAGCGGGGGATGTCGTCGAGACGCCGGCCGGGCCGGTGGCGCTCGCGGCGATCGGCCCGCTCGACGCGTCCGGCCGGGCCGACGGCAGTCCGCGCTCGGTGGCGTTCAACGTCCACGCTTTCCGGGTGGCGGTCGAGCCGGTGAGCGGGTCGGTGCGTATCCTGAAGAGCGTCCATGCCGCCGATGCCGGCCGGGTGGTCAACCCGATGCAGTGCCGGGGCCAGGTCGAGGGCGGCGTCGCGCAGGCGATCGGCGCGGCGCTCTACGAGGATATCCAGGTCGCCGCGGACGGGAGCCTCGTCGCGCAGACGTTCCGCGACTACCACATCCCCGCCTGCGCCGACGTGCCCGATACCGAGGTCCTGTTCGCCGACACCCACGACAGCGTGGGTCCCCTCGGAGCCAAGTCGATGAGCGAGTCGCCCTTCAACCCAGTGGCGGCGGCGCTCGGCAACGCGATCCGCGACGCGACCGGGGCGCGGCTGACCGCCACGCCCTTCGCGCCGGACAGGATCTATCAAGCCGTGGCGGCCGGCCGGACCGGGCTCTCGTGATGGACCGCCCGCGGGACGCGACGCCGGCGGCCAATCCCGGCTTCCTCGAGCGGACCTTCCGCCTCGCCGAGCACGGCACCAGCGTGCGCACGGAGGTCCTGGCGGGGCTGACGACCTTCCTGACGATGGCCTACATCGTCTTTATCAATCCGAGCATCCTCGGGGATGCCGGCATGCCACGGGGCGCGGTGTTCGTGGCGACCTGCCTCGTGGCGGCGCTCGGCTCGCTGATCATGGCGCTCTACACCAATTACCCGATCGCCCTCGCGCCCGGGATGGGGCTCAACGCCTACTTCACCTACGTGGTGGTCCAACAACTCGGCTTCAGCTGGCAGGCCGCCCTCGGCGCGGTGTTTATCTCCGGCGTGTGCTTCCTGATCGTCACGCTGACCGGCCTGCGCGCGCTCATCGTGGACGGGATCCCGCGCTCCATGCGCATCGCCATCACGGTCGGGATCGGTCTGTTCCTGGCGATCATCGCGCTCAAGAATGCCGGCCTCGTCGCGGCGAGCCCGGCGACCTTCGTCACCCTCGGCGACCTGCACAAGCCCGAGACGATCCTGGCGGTGCTCGGCTTCCTGATGGTGGCCGTCCTCTCCGCCCGGAAGGTCCGGGCAGCTTTGCTCTCCAGCATCCTGACGGTTACGGCGCTGAGCTTCGTCTTCGCCGGCAACACCTTCCAGGGTATCGTCTCCCTCCCGCCCTCCATTGAACCGACGCTGTTCGCCCTCGACATCGGAGGCGCCCTGTCGGCGGGCCTGCTCAACGTGATCCTCGTCCTGTTCCTCGTCGAGCTGTTCGATGCGACGGGCACGCTGATGGGCGTGGCGAGCCGGGCCGGCCTCCTGACCGATGGCCAGGTGCGCCGCCTCGACCGGGCGCTGATGGCCGATTCCGTCGCGGTCTTCGCGGGCTCGCTCCTCGGCACATCCAGCACAACGGCCTATCTGGAGAGCGCCTCCGGCGTCGAGGAGGGGGGGCGCACAGGCCTCACGGCCGCGACCGTGGCGGTGCTGTTCCTCGCCTGCCTGTTCTTCGCCCCCCTGGCCGGCGCGGTCCCCGCCTACGCGACGGCGCCGGCGCTGTTCTACGTTGCCTGCCTGATGCTGCGCGAACTGGTGGAACTCGACTGGGACGATCTCACGGAGGTCGTGCCGGCCTGCGTGACGGCCCTGCTAATGCCTTTCACCTACTCGATCGCCACCGGCGTTTCCTGTGGCTTCATCACCTACGCGGCGCTGAAGCTGCTCGCGGGCCGCGCCCGGGAGGTGAAGCCGATCGTCTGGGTGATCGCGGCGATCTTCCTGTTCAAGTTCATTGAAACGGGAGGGGCGCATTGACGACCGCGCGTTGCCGCGACCGGTCCGTCGCCGCCGCGTAGTGTGCCGCCGCGTCCCGCGCGGCGTGCAACACCGCGGTCGTCTCGGCATGGCGTAGGCGCCGTGCGCGGACGAGAGCAGGCAGGATCGGCAGCCGAGCAGAGCCAGGGCAGTCCGGGCACCGAGCGCCTCCAACACCGCTCCGCCTAGCGTAGCAGGTCCCATCCGCAGCAACTTGCGGGTCGGGGCTCGTCGTCGACGATCAGGAGCTTGCGGCTCATGCTGCGATGTCCCTGGGCGCGTTCTGCGCGGGAACCGGAAGGCTGATGGTGAAGCAGGCGCCGCTCCGCTCCCGGCGATTCTCGGCCGTGACCGTGCCGCCCATCGCCTCGACGAAGCCCCGGGAGATGGCAAGACCCAGCCCGGTGCCGGCCCTGACCTGATCGCCCTTCCGGACGCGGTAGAATTTGTCGAAGACCCGCTCGACATCCGCCTCGGGCAGACCGTCCCCCTCGTCGAGCACCGCAATCCGGACCCGGTCTTCGGCGCGGCGCGCCCGCAGCGTCACGGTCGAGCCCTCGGGCGCGTATTTGGCGGCGTTGTCGAGGAGGTTGACCAGAACCTGCTCGAACAGGACCGGGTCGAGGGCGAGCGCGGGCAGGTCTGCCTCGAGCTCCACGGCGACGCGGTGGCCGGACAGGATTGTCTGGGTGCGGCGCAGGGCGGTGTCGACGGTCTCGGCCACGTCGTGCGCGGAGAGGTTCGGCGCCACCGCGCCGGCCTCCAGCCGGGTCATGTCGAGGAGGTTGGCGATGAAGCGGTTGAGCCGCTCCGATTCCTCGATGATCGTCGCGAGCAATTCCGCCTTGGCGTCCGCGGGCAGCGCCGACTCGAGGTCGCGCAGCGTGCTGGCCGCGCCCAGAACCGAGGCAAGCGGCGTGCGCAGATCGTGGCTGATCGAGGTGAGCAGCGCTTGCCGGAGCCGGTCGGTCTCGGCGGCGCGCTCGGCCCGGTCGAGATCCTCCACGAGCCGCACCCGCTCGATGGCGAGCGCACCCATGTCGGCCAGGGCGTCGAGCAGGCGCCGGCCCTCCGGCGACAGGATCGGTCCGGTACCGCCGGAATCGAGGCCGATTATTCCGATCGTGCCGCGCCCGGTCCGCATCGGCAGGAACAGGCGCTTGGCGCCGGGCAGCGTGTCGGCCCCGCGGCCCGCGGGCCGGTCGTTGACGAAGGCCCACTGCGCGGCCGCCAGGTCGGCCGCGTCGAGCATGTCCTCGGGTGGGTAGCCGGCCCGGACCGTCACGGCCTGGCCGTCGGGCAGCAGGAGGACGACGCGCACGTTCAGCATCGCGGCAACCTGGGCGCAGGTGGCCCAGAGCACGTCGTCGAGGGTGCCGCAGGCGGCGAGCTTCCGCGAGAAGCCGAACAGCCGCTCTGTGGCCCGCGCCCGGCCCTGGCTGACCACCGCCACGCGGCGCGCGCGCGAGGCGAGGTTCGAGACCAGGACGGCCACCAGGGTGAAGAGCAGGAAGGCCGCGACGTTGGTCGGGTCGGCGATGGTGAGCGTGTAGACCGGCGGCAGGAAGAAGAAGTTGTAGGCGAGCGAGGCCACCACGACCGAGGCGAGCGCCGGCCCGAGCCCCCAGCGCACCGCCACGGCTACGACGGCGGTCAGCAGGAACAGGTCGGCGTTCTCGACGCCCGCGTAGGGCTCCGCGACGATGGCCGCGCCGAGCCCTGCGGCGATCGCCGCCAGCGCGATCGCGTAGGGCCGCGCGTCGGGCCCCGCCCGCGGCGCGGTCACCGCCACGGCACGGCGCGGCTGCGTCTCGTCGGGGACGGCCTCGCCGGGGACGACGTGCACGCTGATGGCGCCGCTGCGCCGCACGAGGTCATGCACCACCGAGCCGTTGATCAGCTCGAACAGCCACGAGCGGTTCGCCTTGCCGACGACGATGTGGTTCACGTTGGCCGAACGCGCGTAGTCGAGCACGTCGTCGGCGATCCGGCGCCCGCCGGGCAGTGTGACGGCGTCGCCGCCGAGCCGGTCGGCGAGCCGCAGCGCCTCGGCGACCCGGTCGCGCTCCGCCTCGCTCAGCGCCGCCGCCCGCGCGCCCTCGATGGAGAGCGCCGTCCAGGGGGCGTGCAGACGGTCGGCCAGCCGCTTGGCGTAGCGCACGAGGCCGGCCGAGCGCGCGTCCTCGCTGACGCAGACCAGCACGCGCTCGCCCGCCGCCCAGGGGCCGGCGATGGCGTTGGCCCGCATATGGCCGAGCAGTTCGTCGTCGACCCGGTCGGCGGTGCGCCGGAGCGCCAGTTCGCGGAGCGCCGTCAGGTTGCCGCGGGAGAAGTAGTGCCTGAGCGCGCGCTCGGCGTTGGTCGGGACGTAGACCTTGCCGTCCTTCAGGCGCTGGATCAGGTCGTCGGGGTTGAGGTCCACCACCTCGATGTCGTCGGCTCGGTCGAGGACACCGTCCGGCACCGTCTCGCGCACCCGGATGCGGGTGATCGAGGCGACCACGTCGTTGAGGCTCTCGACGTGCTGGATGTTGAGCGTCGTCAGGACATCGATGCCGGCGTCGAGCAATTCCTCGACGTCTTGGTAGCGCTTCGGGTGGCGCGAGCCCGGGGCGTTGGTGTGGGCGAGTTCGTCGACCAGCGCGAGGGCCGGCCGGCGGGCGAGCAGGGCATCGAGGTCCATCTCCTGAAGGACAGTGCCGTGATACGGCACCGACCGGCGGGGGATCGTCTCGAACCCATCGAGCAGGGCCTCGGTCTCGGCCCGGCCGTGCGTCTCGACGACACCGACCACGACGTCGGTCCCCGCCTTCAGCCGAGCCCGGCCGACGGTCAGCATCTCATAGGTCTTGCCGACGCCGGGGGCGGCGCCGAGGAAGACCTTGAGCCGGCCGCGCGTCCGCTCCTCCCGGCGCACCGCTTCGAGCAGGGCGTCGGGTGAGGGGCGGGGCGGGTCGCGGCCGGTCTCGGGCATGATCGCCATCTTAGCAAAACACCGCGGACATCGCGGGATCGTCGCGTCATTGCGAGCGGAGCGAAGCAACCCAGGGCAGCAGGACGCCGGTGAGCGTGGCGCGGCTGGATTGCTTCGCTCCGCTCGCAAAGACGATGCGGAATTCGCAGCGCGCCGCGTCGAGGTCCGCCCACGCTGTCGAACCACACGCGTCATGTCCGTCAGGCCAATCGACATCGATCCGGCCTGACGGGATGTCGTCCCGAAACGATGTCGGGCGCGCCTTAGCGGCCGGAAAGATCGTCCACGGCGAGGTTCAGCGCCAGGACGTTGACGCGCGGCTCACCCAGAATGCCGAGGGTGCGGCCCTCGATGCGGGCGGTCACGAGGTCGCGCAGCTTGTCCTGCGGGATGTTGCGGGCCTTGGCCACGCGGGGAACCTGGAAGTAGGCGGCCTCGGGCGAGATGTCCGGATCGAGGCCGGAGCCGCTGGTCGTCACGAGATCGACCGGCACCGTCGCGCCTGGATTCTCGGCCTTCAGCGCCTCGACGTCGGCCTTCACCCGCTCGGCCAAAGCCGCGCTGGTCGGGCCGAGGTTCGAGCCGGAGGAGTTGGCCGCGTTGTAGGGCGCCGACACCGTCTTCGACGCGTCGGCGGGGTCCGGCGCCGTCGTCGCCGAAGGACGACCGTGGAAGTAGCCGGCACCGGTGAAGTTCTGACCGATCAGGCTGGAGCCGATGACTGTGCCGTCGCGCTCGATCAGGCTGCCGGCGGCCTTGGCGGGGAAGATCGCGCCGGCAAGGCCTGTCATCGCGAGGGGATAGGCGAGGCCTGTGATCACCGTCAGGGCGGTGAGCAGAACCAGGGCGGGGCGAAGCTGTTTGAGCATGGCAGATCTCCGAGGGACCGGTTCAGACGAGGCGGAGGGCGCTGACGGCGAGGTCGATGGCCTTGATGCCGACGAACGGCACGATGACGCCGCCGAGGCCGTAGATCAGGAGGTTGCGGCGCAGGAGCGCGGCCGCGCCGACGGCCCGGTAGGTGACGCCACGCAGGGCGAGCGGGATCAGCGCCACGATGATCAGCGCGTTGAAGATGATCGCCGACAGGATCGCGCTCTGCGGCGAGGCAAGGCCCATGATGTTGAGCGCTTGGAGCTGCGGGTAGAGGCCCAGGAACATCGCCGGGATGATGGCGAAGTACTTGGCCACGTCGTTGGCGATCGAGAAGGTCGTCAGCGCGCCGCGGGTCATCAACAGCTGCTTGCCGATGCCGACGATCTCAATGAGCTTTGTCGGGTCGCTGTCGAGATCGACCATGTTGCCGGCCTCGCGGGCCGCCACGGTGCCGGTGTTCATCGCGACCCCGACATCGGCCTGGGCGAGGGCGGGGGCGTCGTTGGTGCCGTCGCCGCACATGGCGACCAGCTTGCCGTGCGCCTGCTCCTTGCGGATGAGCGCCAGCTTGTCCTCCGGGGTCGCCTGGGCGAGGAAGTCGTCGACCCCGGCCTCCGCCGCGATGGCGGCCGCGGTCATCGGGTTATCACCGGTGATCATCACCGTGCGGATGCCCATCTGGCGTAGCTCGGCGAAGCGCTCGCGGATGCCGCCCTTCACGATATCCTTCAGGTCGACGATCCCGAGCAGCCGCCCGTCGCGGGCGACCGCGAGCGGGGTGCCGCCGGCCTTGGCGATCTCCTCCGCGATGGCGCGGATCTCACCCACGACCTCGGTGTCCGCGGCCGGTTGGTAGGCCAGAACGGCGCTGGAGCCGCGGGTAGCCAAGGGCTGTCCGGAGACGGAGGCGATGACGGCGTCGACAGCGCCCTTGCGGATGGACGACCCATCCAGATCGACGCCCGACATCCGCGACTGCGCGGTGAACGGCACGAAGGTGGCGTTCAGCCCGCCCATGTCCCGGGCGCGGATGCCGTACTTCTCCTTGGCCAGTACGACGATGGAGCGGCCCTCGGGTGTCTCGTCGGCGAGCGAGGCGAGTTGGGCGGCATCCGCCAATTCCTGTTCGGAGACGCCGCGGACGGGGCGGAACTCGGTCGCTTGGCGATTGCCGAGCGTGATCGTGCCGGTCTTGTCGAGGAGCAGAGTGTCGACGTCGCCCGCCGCCTCGACGGCGCGGCCCGACATGGCGAGCACGTTGAAGCGGACCAGCCGGTCCATGCCGGCGATGCCGATCGCCGAGAGCAGCGCGCCGATCGTCGTGGGGATCAGCGTCACGAACAGGGCGACGAGGACGATCACGGGGATCGCTCCACCCGCGTAGCTGGCGAAGCTCGGGATCGAGGCCACCGCGAAGACGAACACGAGGGTCAGCCCGGCCAGCAGGATGTTCAGGGCGATCTCGTTCGGCGTCTTCTGCCGGGATGCGCCCTCGACGAGCGCGATCATGCGGTCGACGAAGGTCGAGCCGGCGGCCGCCGTGATGCGGACCTTGATCTGATCGGAGAGGACCTGCGTGCCGCCGGTCACCGCCGAGCGGTCGCCGCCGGATTCGCGAATCACCGGAGCGGACTCGCCCGTGATGGCGGCCTCGTTCACCGAGGCCACGCCCTCGATTACCTCGCCGTCGGAGGGGATCAGGTCGCCGGCCTCGACGAGGACGACGTCGCCGACCTTCAGGCTGGCGCCGGGCACCGTCTCGTAGGTGCGGCCCTGTCCCGTGAGGCGCTTGGCCGTCATCTCGGTTCGGGTGCGCCGCAGGCTGTCGGCCTGGGCCTTGCCGCGGCCCTCGGCGAGCGCCTCGGCGAAGTTGGCGAAGATCAGGGTGAACCAAAGCCAGAGGATGATCTGGCCCGAGAAAAACAGGCCGCTCGCGCCTGTTACGAGGTCACGGAGGAAGAGGACGGTGGTGAGTGCGGCCACGACCTCGACCACGAACATGACCGGGTTGCGGATCATGGCGCGCGGGTCGAGCTTCCTGACCGAGCCGAGGAGGGCCGGCCCGACCAGGGCGGCGCTGAACAGGGATGAATTCTTGCGGGACATGGATTGTGTGTCCGGTGAGGGGCAAGGAGGCCCGCCACGATGGGCCGGGCCGAGAGTTCAGGGGGCGGCCGTGCCGAGGGTCAGTGCGCAGGCAGCCGTCAGGGCGAAGCCCGCCAGCAGCACCACGCCCAGAAGGGCCAGCACGAGGTCGGAGGTCCTGAGCGGCGGCGCGCCGCCGGGGCGGTCCCGTCGCTGCGGCTGCCGGTGGAGCACGAGGTGGTGGCGCGCGACGCGCCGGGCGGGGAGGGCGCGCGGCATCTCAGCCTCCCGTCGCGAAGGTCTGGCCGGCCGCGCCCGCGAGGTGCTCGACCACGGGGCCGAGGGCGAGCGAGGGGAAGAACGTCAGGCCGCCGATGATCAGCACCACGCCGACCAAGAGCCCGACGAACAGGCCGCCATGGGTCGGGAAGGTGCCGGCCGACGCGGGCAACTTCTTCTTCGCGGCGAGCGAGCCCGCGATGGCGAGCACCGGGATCTTCACGAAGAAGCGCCCCACCAGCATGCCGATGGCCAACGTCGTGTTGTAGAACAGCGTGTTGGCCGTCAGCCCGCCGAAGGCCGAGCCGTTGTTGGCCGCCGCCGACGTGTAGGCGTAGAGGATCTCCGAGAAGCCGTGCGGGCCGGCATTGGCCGGGCCGGCGAGGCCCGCCGGCACCACCGTCGCCAGCGCGGTGAACCCCAGCATCATCAGCGGCAAGCAGAGGATGCCGAGCATGGCCATCTTCACTTCCTTCGCCTCGATCTTCTTGCCGAGGTACTCGGGGGTGCGGCCGACCATCAGGCCCGCCACGAAGATCGCCACGATCACGAAGACCAACATGCCGTAGAGGCCGGCACCGACCCCGCCGATGATGATCTCGCCGAGCTGCATGTTGATGAGCGGGATCAGGCCGCCGAGCGCCGTGAACGAGTCGTGCATGGCGTTGACCGCGCCGCAGGACGCCGCGGTGGTGATCACCGCGAACAGCGCGGAGGCGGCAATGCCGAAGCGGGTCTCCTTGCCCTCCATGTTGCCGCCGGTCAGCCCGAAGCTGTTGAGCACCGGGCTGCCGTGGGCCTCGGCCCAGTAGGTGACGAGGACGCCCGCGAGGAACAGGATCCCCATGGCGCCGAGGATCGCCCAGCCCTGGCGCTCGTCGCCGACCATGCGGCCGAAGACGTTGGTGAGGGCGGCGCCGATCACGAAGATCGAGACCATCTGGAGGAAGTTCGAGAGGGCGGTCGGGTTCTCGAACGGGTGCGCGGCGTTGGCGTTGAAGAAGCCGCCGCCGTTGGTGCCGAGCATCTTGATCGCCACCTGGCTCGCCACGGGGCCGACAGCGATGGTCTGGTGGGCGCCTTCCAGGGTTGTCGCGTCGACGTAGGCGCCGAGGGTCTGCGGCATGCCCTGGGAGACCAGGAACAAGGTGAAGATCACGCAGATCGGCAGCAGCACGTAGAGGGTGGCGCGGGTCATATCGACCCAGAACGAGCCCAGGGTTTTCGTCGAGGCGCGGGCGAAGCCGCGGATCAGCGCGACCGCTACCGCCATGCCTGAGGCCGCTGACACGAAGTTCTGATGCGTCAGCCCCAGCATCTGCGACAGGTACGAGAGCGTGGTCTCGCCGCCGTAGGACTGCCAGTTCGTGTTGGTGACGAAGCTGGTCGACGTGTTGAACGCGAGGTCCGGCGCCACCGCGGCCTGCTCGGCCGGGTTCAGCGGCAGCACCGCCTGCATGCGCAGGATCGCGTAGAGCAGCACGAAGCCCGCCACGTTGAACAGGATCATCGCGCTGGCGTAGCCGAGCCAGGTCTGCTCCTGCCGGGCATCGATGCCCGACACGCGATAGAGCCCGCGCTCGATGGGCGCGAGCACGGGCGAGAGTAGGTTGTGCTCGCCGTTGAAGACGCGGGTCATGTACAGACCGAGCGGCTTCACGAGCGCCAGCACGACCGCGCAATAGAGCGCGATCTGTATCCAGCCGTTGAGATTCATGGGGGAAGTCCTGCAGGCCGCTCAGAACCGCTCGGGGCGGACGAGGGCGTAGGCGATGTAGACGAGGAGCCCGGCCGTCACGAGGGCGCCGAGGGCAAGGTCGAGGGTCATGGCGGCCTCCTTCAGAGGCGTTCGCAGAGGGCGGTGTAGCCGGTGGCGAGCGCGAAGAACGCGAGCCCCCCGGCGATGAAGACGATGTCGAGCATGGTGGTCGGGTCCGGTTCGGCGGGCCGGCCGCAGAGGCTCCGCGACCGGACTTCGCCGGCCATGACTGTCGCCGGAAACCGCGTTAGGGTTCGAGCGAGGACCACACCGGAACTTATAAGGCCCGCGTTAGGATCGCGGGTGTCCCCGGAAGCTCGCCCGCAGACCGGCGCAGGCTTCAGGCGCCGTCAGCCGGGCAGAGCGCACGCCACAGGGCGGGATCCAGCCGGATGACGCCCGCTTCCCGGCCGCGGACGTCGCCGTAGAAGAGGCCGAAGATCTTGCAGGGGCCGGCGACGGGTTCGATCCGCCACGAAAGGCGCGGATCCGCCTGGGATCAATGCCGGCGCGGGATCGCGACCTGCGGGTCGGGCGTGCACGGCGCTCTTCGGATCGCCCTCGGACGCGCCGGCGCTCATGGGACCAGCGCGGGTTCGAAGGTGTTCGCAACGTGCAGTGCCAGTGACAAGGCCGACCGTGCGCCGCGCGCGGCGACCATCAACGCGAGGGCGCGATCGGCCCTGCATGCGGCGAGGGTACGTCGGGTGATCTGCATGCGGAGGCTCCATCCGGGCTGATGCCCGATGGCGCAATGTCTTCCGCGTCGCCCTTGAGGAGCGAAGACGCCCGAGGGCCATCCGGCATAGAGACGTCATCAGGAGCCTGACCGGCGCCGCCCGCCGCCTTCGCCTGTGGCTCCGCAACGGGCGGGTCAGTCAGACCGAGATAGCTCGGACCGAGTTCGTGCAGGAAGCAGGGCGGCGAGCTGTATGTGCCGAACGCGAGGTCGTCCGCGTCCGCCGGAGGCGGGCCGGCCGATTGGGTCGGATCTGACGGCATGATGCGGCCTCCTCCATTCCAGCCCGCCACCGGCATCACCCGGGTTCCCGCATCGAACCGAACGCCGGGTTTCGCTCCCGGTCGCGGTGCGGGCCGGGTGTTGCCCCCTACGCGCTCGCGGGCTCGGGCTGCTCGGTCGAGCTGAACACGACCTCACCGGTCCGCTCACAGATAACGCTCACCGATGTCGCGCCGTTCTCGCGCTTCTGGATGGGCAGCTGCGCCAGGGCGTAGGCCGTCGCAGCTTCCAGGTCACACGGCCAGAGCTTGGTGAAGCTCTCGCGCTTTCCCCGACGAAAAGTGATTTTGTAAGCCATCATTTCCTCCGTTTTCACGGAGGATACACTTTCCGTGCGCGGCGCCACGTCTCATCGCGGCATGGCACCGATGCGTTCGAGGCGGAACGACGAGGATTTGTCGTGGCGGAGCCCTGCGCCGACAAATCCTCGACGGTGATGGGACGGCAATTCCCGTACAGCTTGATCCAGAAATTGGACCATGTAACGGTGCCCAATAATGTATTGCGTTGCTTCGGACATCGCGCATGTGCGACTCGCATGGCAGGCCGCCAGGTCATCGAAGCACTGCTGTCGGAGTGGTCCGAGGTATGTCCCACACGCCGGCCGCATCACCCTTCGAGCCCCGTAACACCGGCGACCGCGCTGACATACGAAGTGCCAGTCTGCTGGATGAGAGCGGGGTCGCCAAGCAGAAGCTCATCGAGGCCATTGAAAGCAGCTCGGAGGGATTCGCGCTGTTCGATCCGGACGAGCGACTCGTTCTCTGCAACCGGCACTTTCACGATTTCCATCCGGGCTTGGCCGCGATCATCGCTCCGGGAGTGACCTTCGAAGCCATCGCCCGAGCCGTCGTTGAAACCTGCATCGTCCGCGCGGCAGGGATGACGGTGGAGGCGTGGCTTGCGGAGCGGCTTGCCCATTATCGCGCGCCGCGTGGGCCGCTTCTCCAGCAGCGCGTCGACGGGCGCTGGGTCCAAGTCAACGAGCGCAAGACCAACGACGGCGGCGTTGTTGCGGTCTACACAGACGTGACCGAGATCAAGCGCGCCGAGCAGGTGCTCAAGGCGACGCAGGGCCGGCTGACCTACCTGCTGACCGCGTCCCCGTCGATGATCTGCAGTTTCGAGGTCGGTGGCCGGAATGCGCCGACCTTCATCAGCGAGAATGTGCGCGATCTCCTCGGCTACGAGCCGAGCGATTATCTGGCTGGGCCGGAATTCTGGCTGGAGCGGCTCCATCCCGAAGACCGGGAGCGGGTCCTGGCCGAGTTTCCGCAGCTGCTCGCGCAGGGGCACAACGTCATCGAGTACCGCTTCCTGCACGCGAACGGCCGCTATCGCTGGGTCCGGGACGAACAGCGCCTGCTGCGCGACTCGAACGGGCAGCCCGTCGAAGTGGTCGAGTCGTGGAGTGACATCACCGAGCGCAAGGAAGCCGAGCTGGCGCTGCAGACCCAAACGGCCTTCGTCGAGCTGCTTCAGGCGGCAGCCGCGGCCGCCAACGAGGCGCCGACGGTGGAGGACGCTCTGCGCTTCTGCATCGAACGCGTCGCGCAGCATGCCGGCTGGCCCCTTGGCCACGCCCATCTGCTGGCCCAGGACGGGACGCGCACGCTTCTTCCGACCGGCATCTGGCACTGCGACGCAGCCGCGGATTACGCCCGTTTCCAGACCGCGACGGCCGCAACCCAGCTCGGCGCGGGCGCAGGCCTCGCCGGCCGCGTGCTCCTCTCGGGCGCGCCGGAATGGAGCCTCGGCGACCCGTCGCTCGCTGCGGACCCGCGCGCCCCAGCGGCGGCGCAGGACGGGATCCGGGCGGGCTTCGGCTTCCCCGTGACGGTCGGGCGCGAGGTCGTGGCAGTGCTGGAATTCTTCGCCCGCGAGGCGCCTCCGCCGGACGCCTCGCTGCTCCGGGTGATGACCAACATCGGTGCCCAGCTCGGCCGCGTGATCGAGCGCAAGCAGGCCGAGGAGAGCCTGCGTCAGGCCAAGGAAGCCGCCGAGGATGCGAGTCGCGCGAAGAGCAGCTTCCTCGCCAACATGAGCCACGAGTTGCGGACGCCGCTCAACGCGATCATCGGCTTCACCCGGCTGGTGATGCGGCGGGCCAAGGACGTCCTGCCGCTCAAGCAGTTCGAGAATCTCGAGAAGATCCTGGCGAGTTCCGAGCACCTGCTCTCGCTGATCAACAGCATCCTCGATCTCGCCAAGGTCGAAGCCGGGCGCATGGAGGTGAAGCCGTCCGACTTCGCCCTGGAGCCGGTTCTCGACCTGTGCCTTCGGACCGTTGAACCCTTGGTCAAGAACGAGGGGGTGCGCCTCGTCCGGGACCTCCGCGATCCGCCGGCCGTGCTCCGCACGGACGAGGAGAAGCTTCGGCAGATCCTGATCAACCTGCTCAGCAATGCCATCAAGTTCACTGAAGCCGGATCGGTCACGCTGCGCGTCAGATCTGTCGGCGAGGCGGTCGAATTTGCCGTGACGGACACCGGCATCGGCATTCCGGCGGATGCCTTGAGCGCGATCTTCGAGGAGTTTCATCAAGTCGACAACAGCGCGACCCGGTCCCACAGCGGTACCGGGCTCGGCCTGGCGATCAGCCACCGGCTCGCCCGCCTGCTCGGCGGCCGGATCGGGGTCGAGAGTCGGGAGGGGGAGGGCTCGACCTTCACCCTCACGATCCCGCCGCGGATCGCCGGCGCTTCGGAGGTCCCGGCGATCCCGAAGCCGGCGCCTTCAGCCGTCACCTCACCGCGCTCGGGCGCCAAAGTCGTGCTCGCGATCGACGACGATCCCAACGTCGTCTACTTGCTGCAGGAGAACCTCGCCGATGCCGGCTACACCGTCATCGGCGCGGCGAGCGGACAGGACGGACTCGTCAAGGCGCGGGAGCTTCAGCCGCGGGCGATCACCCTCGACATCATGATGCCCGGCACCGACGGCTGGCAGGTGCTGCACGCGCTCAAGACCGATCCGCAGACCCGCGACATCCCGGTCGTGCTGATCTCGATCGTCGACCAGAAGGAACTCGGCTTCCGGCTCGGGGCGACCGACTACATCGTGAAGCCCTTCGAGCGGGAAGCCCTGATCGGTGCGCTCGCGCGGATCGCGCCCGACAATGAGCGCGTCCTCGTGATCGACGACGACCCCAACGTGCCCGACCTCGTCCGCCAGCTGCTGGACTCAGAGCATTGCACCGTCGATTGGGTGGCAGACGGGGCCGCCGGCCTGGAGCGCATCGCGCAGGCCCGCCCGAGCGTCATCCTGCTCGATCTGCTCATGCCGCGGATGGACGGCCTCGCCTTCCTGGACGCCCTTCAGGCGGATCCCTCCGCCCGGGACATTCCCGTGGTGGTCCTGACCGCCGCGTCCCTGGATTCGGCGGAGCGCGGCATGCTGCGGGACCGCGTGCTCGGCTTGATCGACAAGAGCGGGCTCGACCGGGCCGCCCTGGTCCGCGAGGTCCGCCGCGTGCTGCCGGTCCTGGAACGCGAGACGGCCGACGGTGGCCGATGATGTCGCGCAGGAACCGCACGCGGCAGTCCGCACGGTCCGGGATCAGGCCATGAAGCGGATCCTCATCGTCGAGGATGTCGCGCTTAATCGCGACCTCCTCACGCAGTTGCTCGAAGACGAGTACGAGATCCTGATCGCGGTCGACGGCGCCGCCGGCGTGGAGATGGCAGTTGCGCATCGGCCCGATCTCATCCTGATGGACCTGTCGCTGCCGCTCCTTGACGGCTGGGAGGCGACGCGCCGCATCAAGGCCAACCCGCCCACCGCCGCTATTCCCGTCATGGCGATCACCGCCAACGCGATGACCGGCGACGAGGATCGCGCACGGGCAGCCGGCTGCGACGACTTCATGACCAAGCCCGTCGACGAGGATCTGCTCTTCGCCAAGCTGCAGCACTGGCTCGGTTGAGCGTGCGCTCGCCTCGCGCCAGGAAGGGGAGGACCCGTGGAGCCAGCCCGCATCCTGATCGTCGACGATGAGCCGTTCAACCTCGATCTGCTGGAACAGGAGCTGGAACTCCTCGGCCACACGAGCGTGCGAGCGGCCAACGGGCGGGCCGCCCTCGATCGGCTGGGCGAGGAGTCGTTCGACCTCGTCCTCCTCGACGTGATGATGCCGGCTCTGGACGGCTACGCCGTGCTCGAGCGGATGAAAGCCCACGAGGTCTGGCGCCATACGCCGGTCGTGATGATCTCCGCGCTGATGGAGATCGGCAGCATCGTCCGGTGCATCGAACTCGGCGCCTTCGACTACCTGCCCAAGCCCTTCGAACCGGTAATCCTGGAGGCCCGCGTTCGGTCCTGCCTCGAGCGGAAGCGGGCGCATGACCGCGAAGTTGCGCATCTGCGCACCATCGAGCGCGAGCGCAAGCGCGCCGACGAACTCCTGCACGCCATCCTGCCGGTCTCGGCGGTGACGGAGCTGATGGAGACCGGTCAGGTCAAACCGCGCCTGTTCGGCGACGTCGCCGTGCTGTTCATCGATCTCGTCGGTTTCACCACGTGGTGCCACGACCAGGGCCCGGACGTCGTCGTCGCGGAGATCCAGCGCCTGGCGGAGGCCTTCGAGGTCGTCGCGCAGGCGCGGGGCCTTGAGAACATCAAGACGATCGGCGACGCTTTCATGGCCACGGCCAACCTGCTGCGGCCCCACGCCGATCCGGTCTCCGCCGCGATCCGTTGCGCGGCCGACATGGTTGCGATCGCGGCCGATGGCGCGCCGGGCTGGCGGATCCGCGGCGGTATCCATATCGGGCCGGTCGTCGGCGGGATCGTGGGCCGGACCAAGTTCACCTTCGACCTGTGGGGCGATACCGTGAACGTCGCCGCACGGCTCGCGGGCCTCGGCGACGGCTGTGCGCTGCACCTGTCGCGCGAGGCGTTCCAGCGCCTGCCGGATCAGCGAGACGTCCGGCCAATCGGTGCGGTGACGCTCAAGGGCAAGGGCGCGGTCGAGGTCTATTGCCACGCGCTCGAGCCCGGCGATCCGGCCCCGACGTGAACGCCGCCGGCCGCGCGGCGCGGCTGGCGGCTGTTCGGATTGCACAGCAAGAAGCGGGATGCGGCGTTCCGGTGCACGCCTTAGGGCTCGTCCAGGAGGTGCCCGGATGACCAGATTTCGATGCGTTCCGATCGCGACGGAGACCGCCGATCGCTTCCGTCGAACCGGCACGGATGATCGCGGCAACGGCATCCGGCGTATCGCGGCGACGGCAGGCGGCCAGTTTCCCTGCAGACATTGTCTGCAGCTCGCGGAGCCCGGGGAGATGATGCTGCTGGGATCGTACGATCTGCCGCAGCCGCTCGGCATCTACTGGACCCCGAGTCCGATCTTCCTGCACGAGACGGACTGCCCGCGCAGTGAAACGGTGGACGTGGTCGCTCCGATCGTTCGTGCCAATCCGCTGGTATCGATCCGCGCCTACGATACCGACGACCAATGTCTCTACGATCTCGGACAGGTCTGTTCCGGCCGCGGTGTCGAGGATCCACTTCAGCGGGCGCTTGGCGATCCGCGCACGCGCTTCGTCAACATCCACACGGCCCGGCCCGGCTGCCTTCTGACGCATCTGGAGCGCGTGGCAGACTGAGGGCAGCACCTCCCACCTGCGAGCCTCGGAACGCCCCACCGACTGTCCGTGCGGTCGGGCCTGCCGGAGGCCGATCCTCAGGCCGCGACGTGGAGCGTCTCCTGCGCGTTGAGGAAGGCGACCACGGCGGCGGCGGGGATCGGCTTGCTCAGTAGATAACCCTGAACTTCCGAGAAGCCGCTTGCCCGCAGCCGGGCAAGCTGCTCCGGCGTCTCGACGCCCTCGGCGGTCGTCGTGATCTTCAGGATGCGGCCGAGTTCGGCCACGACGTGGACAATGGCGGCCGCCTCATCGGTCTCCAGGAGATTTCGGACGAACGACTGATCCAGCTTGATTTTGTCGAAGCGGAACGTGTTCAGCGAACTGAGCGACGAGTATCCGGTTCCGAAATCGTCCATCGAGAACCGCACGCCAAGCCGGCGCAATCGGCTCAGCATGTCCAGGCTCGCCTGATCCTGGCTCAGGATCACCGATTCCGTGATCTCGAGCTCCAGGCGGTGGCTCGGCAACCGGGTCGTGCGCAGAACCTCCTCGACGAATTGGTCGAGATTGCCTTCGCGGAACTGGATCGGCGAGATGTTGACGGCGACACGCAGGTTCCCGGGCCAAGTCAGGGCGTCCGAGCAGGCCCGTTTGAGCACGTAGGCGCCGAGGGCATCGATCAGTCCCGTCGCCTCGGCGACGGGAATGAACTCGCCGGGCGAGATCATTCCCCGCTCAGGGTGATGCCAGCGGGCCAGGGCCTCGAAGCTCGTCACCGCGTTCGTCGTCAGATCGAACAGCGGCTGATAGTGCAGCTCGATCTGCTCGTCCCTGATCGCCAGCCGCAGCTCACGCTCCAGCCAGCGCCGCTGGTTCTGCCGTTCCTCCATCTCCGGCTCGAAGACGCGGACGCGCCGTCCGCCATCGGCCTTGGCGGCGTAGAGGGCAACGTCCGCGCGGCGCAGGAGATCGTCGCCGTCGGCATCCTCTGCGGAGGAGACGGCGATTCCGAGACTCCCGTCGACGGACACGACCTGACCCGCGAGAAGGAACGGGCGCCTGAGCTGGACCAGGATCTCTTCCGCCAGGGCGAGGACACCCTTCGGCAGATCGGACTCGAATAGGATGATGGCGAATTCGTCGCCACCAAGCCGCGCGATCGTGCCGCCGGGCGGGCACAGGGTGGTCAGGCGCCGGCCGACCTGCCGGAGCAATTCGTCGCCCGCCGGGTGGCCGAGGGTGTCGTTGATGCCCTTGAAGTCATCGAGGTCGAGGCAGATCACGGTGAATACACGGCCTTCGCCCGCATAATCCGCGAAGGCCGCCGCGAGGCGGTCCGCCAGCAGGATGCGATTCGACAGGCCTGTCAGGGCATCGTGGGTGGCCAGATGGGTGATGCGGGCCTGGGCGGTGACGCTCGCGGTGACGTCCTCGTGCGTTTCCACCCAGCCACCATCCGCCATCGGCTCGACGGTGATCTCGACGCACCGGTCGTCCGCGAGGGTCTTCGTCAGGGTCCGGCGGACCGGGCCACCCTCGGCGCTCGACCAATCCGCGAGGCCGGCGAGCCGGCGGACCTCAGCATGTGTCGGTTCTGCCTCCAGCGCGTCCCGCGCGATCCCGTAGATCCGGCAGAATTGCGCGTTGAAGACCTTCAGGCGGCCGTGGAAGCCGAACATGCACAGGCCCTGGGACATGTTGTTCAGGGCCGCATCGAAGCGCTCGTTCTGCTCCTGAAGCTGTCGCTCCCGATCCGTCAGAATCGTGTTCTGCCGGAAGACATCGTCGCGCAGCTGATCGCGCTCGGAAAGGGAATGTTCGAGCACGACGACGGCGCGGGCGATGTCGCCGACCTCGTCCGCGCGATCGATGTCGGGTACGCTGACGTGCCAATTCCCACGTGCCACTTCGGACACGATCTGGGTGACGCGCACGAGCGGACGCGTGATCCGGTTCGACAAGATGAGGAGGACTACGGCGACGAGGCACAGCGTGAGGCAAGCGGCGACGCTGAGCGTCCTGAGGAGTGACCGGGAGCTTTCCTCGCCGATGCCGACGACCTTGCCGGTGAGCTGTTGCAGCTCCCGCAACGGAGCCGCGACGCAGAGGCGGATATCAGGCACCTGAGGAATGCAGCGGGCGACCTTCTCGGCACCAATGACGGTGTGCAGTTCCGCCCGCGACGTGCTCCCGAGCTGGACGGCGCTGTCGGTACCGGCCGAGGAGAGAAGGTTCTGCCCCGCCAGGATGTAAACGTCGCGTCCGCTCAGCGATGCGAAGGCCGTCATCAGCGGCTCGTGCCGCCGCAGGACGCGATAGCCGACGAGTCCGCCGATTACCTCGCCGAAATCGTCGAACACGGGCCGTCCGAAGACATCGGCCACCGTACCGGATTCTTCGGCGGCGAGGGCTTTCGAGAGGCCGTCGTCCCAGCGCACGGACATGACGAACCCGGTCGGGTGCTCGCGATCGTTCCGAGCCATCACCGCACGCAGGGCTGCGGCGATGGACGTCGATTCGAAGGCCGCGTTGGCGGCGAGGAGATCCGCCTCGACGCGGTCCGCAGTCAGGGCGCGCAGATTGATGTCGAAGGCGATCGCGCCATCGAGATCGGCCAGCGCGAGGGCTGGCCGCATAAGTTCCGAGGCCGCGACCGTGTTGCCGGAGAACACGGCCTTGGCCACGTCCCAGCGCTCCGCCATGGTGGCGAAGCGCCGCTCCACGTCCTCGCGCTGCATCTGGAGCCGGGCGGCGGCAAGCTTGGCATCGCTGAAGAGACGGTCGGAAAGCTGGGCCTCGGACCAGGTCGAGACTTCCTGGGCCTGGTCGCGCAGGGTCTGTCCCGAGCGGAGAACCACGAGGAAGACCAGGGCGGCGAGCGCGATGGCGGCCGTCGAGAGCGTGGCGCCGACGAGGCGCGCGCGCAGGGATCGCGAGAAAACGGTCCCGGTCACGGCCTGAGCGGGGCAGCACCCCGCTCCGCCATCACCTGCCCGGCGCGATCGGAGGTCGCGAAGGCCAGGAAAGCGGACGCCGCCGCATCCCGCGTTGCGGCCTTGTAGATCAACGCGAGGGTCACGGCGCTGGGATAGGCTGGATCACGCGGCGCCCTTCCGTCGATCGCCAGGACCTCCAGATCGCCCGCGAGAGCGGGAGAATAAGGGCCGAAGCCGATCGCGCCCGGCGTTTCCCGCACCGTCGCGATCGCGTCCTGGGTGGTGGTCGCAGTCTTCGAGCGGCTGGTCAGGGCGAGGTCGCGCCACCCCGGCATGGTCGCTCGGAGCACCGACAGGGTGCTGTCCGACTCCTCGCGCCTAACCACCCGGATCTTGAGATCCGGTCCGCCGAGTGCACTCCAATTGTCGATCGTGCCTGCGAAGATTGCCGCCACCTGCGCGCTCGTCAGGCTCCGGACGCCGACACCACGATGGACGAAGATCGCCGAGGGAATGCGCGCCAGCGGTACCTCCACGAGGCCCTGCGCCTTCTCCGCCTCGGAGAGCGGACGCGCCACCCGACCGAGCTTCTGACGCTCGCCGCCGACGGCCGCCACGGCACCGCCCGAGCCGATGCTCGGCGGGACCGATACGCGAGCGTCGCCGGCCTCGGCATTATAGGCAGCCGCAACTGCCTGGAGCATCTCGATCCCGTCGCCCGTTCCGACGATCGGCAGATCCTCCGCCCGGGCGCCGGCCACGTGCGCGAGGAGGACGAAGCCGCCTGCGACGACGCTTCGGAAATTCACGAATAGCGGTATCATTGCCGCAGAATGCGACTCGAATGCTTAACTCGACGTCACCGGATACCTTGACCTGAAGGTTTGGTTGACGATCTGCTAGGCGACAGGTTCCGTTTTGGCGGTTCGATGACCCGACACGCGCTGCAGGAAGCGCTGGAAGAAGTTCGGGTCGGACGGTTGGCTCCCGGTCGCACTGCGGTCCGCCGCGTAGAACGGGTCGGCATAGCAGGTGGCACCGGAAGCCGCCGCCAGGAACTGGACTGCCGCGACCATCTCTGGCGCGCCGGCCGCGAGAACGGTGTCGTCCCGCGTGAGCATCGGCATATGGAGAGTCGGACGCCCGGCCCGGGCGTCCGAGGGCGGGTTGCTGCCGCTGCAGGTCAGGATCGTCGCCGCGCCGCGGTCGCGCAGCCAATCCAAAGCCGGACGCATGTAGAGGTTCTGGGGGTGGCGTGCGCCGGCGACGACGAGCAGGTCGCGCTCCGGCTCACGCAGGCGGCTCGCCCGGGCGACCGCCCAGGCTGGCGCCCAGCCGACGCCGGAGGAGACGATGACGAGGCGCCCGCGCCCGAGCCGGTGATAGGCGCTCCCGAACGGGCCCTCGACCTTCACCGCCGTTCCCGGTCGGATCCGCTCCCCGAGATGCGGCGACACCGCGCCGCCGGGCTGCCGGCGGACCTGGAAGATCAGCTCGTTCAGTTCGCCGGAACCGTCCGAACGCAGCGTCGGGCTGTAGTCCCGTGCCGGCAGTCCGGCGAAGGAGACCCGGACATACTGCCCCGGGAGATAGGTGAGCCGCTTGCGCAACGCCACCGTGACCTCGACGATCTCGGCAGTGAGATCGACGATTGTGTCTACGGTACCGGAACGCCGGACGACGTCGGGAACCTCGTCGAATTCGATCACGGTGTCGACGGTCAGGCGCGCCCGGCACGCCTGAACGGTGTCGCCGATGCGTGTGCCGGCCTCATCCACCGCGCCGGAATGGATCCGGACGCGGCAGGTGTCGCACTGGCCGGTGGCGCAGTCGTGCGGGATGGCCCGCCCGGCCGCTAGACCCGCATCGAGCAGGGTCTGTCCGGCGCTGGCGCTGATGCGCCGGCCGTTGATAACGAGGTTGACGTGATCGGCCATGCCGCGCTCCCGCCTCAGCGCAGAAGGACTTCGACCGGCCGCATGTGTCGCGTATGGCGCGTCTGCGTATGGTCGAAGGCCGAGACGTACAGGTAGAACAGGTTCCCGGGCAGGAAATCGACGTCGTACTTGCTGCCGGTCGCGATCTTGCGCGATGCCACCAGTGTCCAGTGGTCATCCGCCCAGTCGGCCGCCGCCGAGATGCCGGCGCGATCGCCCGTATAGCCATCGGTGATGAGCACGCCCGGCATGACCGTGCCGACCGGTATCTCTGCGTCGGCCGTCGCGGAATACGGTACCGTCTCGCTCTTCTCGACCATCCACCACGTCGAACCCGGCGCGGTGCTCGCATCGAAGGCGAGGTCCACGGTGCCGAGCTTCGCCACCGTCGCGCGCCAGTCCTTAGGCAGCCGCAGCGGCTCGACGGCGCCTTCGTAGCCGCCGGGGCCCTCGAACCGGAAATTGTAACGGTACATGCTCGTGCCAGGGTCGCCCCAATAGCCCGCTTGGTAGCGGCCCTTCACCATCCGCTCGGCGGCGGTCGGCTCGGTGGGCGGTCCGATGTGCATGTCCTCGACGACGCCAAGCATGCCGCCGCGGGCCGCCTTCCACTGCCACATGTCGATGTAGCTGCCGTCGGTGGTGTAGTGGTAGCCGCGGCCGTTCAGCGGCGCGGGGGCGTCGGGGAGGGGGCGGGCGCCGAGATGGGTCGCGCCGCCGCTGCCGAACGCGTCGGAGCGTGAGAAGATTACCGCGAGCTTGTCCTCGTAATAGCCCGTCACGTCCGCCCGCGCCGCGTTCGCGTCGAGGAGGTGCCAGCCATCCGCCTTCTTGACCATCGGGACACGCTTCAGCGAGCGCGACGGGTCCCACCAGCGGAAGGCGAAGTAGACATTCACGTCGTCGCGCACGGCACGGATCTCGACGGTGGTCTCACCGGTACCGCCGAAATTGGCGCCCTGCATCGTCCGGACCGACACCGGCCGAGCGGTGCGCCAGACTGGGTCTTCGAGGAGCTTCTTGAGATCGGGCCCGGCCGACACCTTGTCGACGACAAGCGTGGAGCGGCCTTTCACATCCGCGAAGGCCAGGCCGCCAACGACCGGGAGACCGATGATCGCGGCCGCCAGCAGAGGCCGTCGGCGCCGCGCGGCGCCGTCCGTCAGGGCAGCGGGGCGGAACAGCCGCAGGAGCTGCCACAGCCCGCCATACATGAAGTGTGCGAGGGTATGGACCGCGATGTAGCCGAGTGCCACCAGCGCGCAGGTGGCGTGCAGCCAGACCACCCAGCCGCCGTAGCCGAGATAGAGCGCGACGCCGGTGCCCGTCAGGATGAGCGTGACGGCGTAGATGAGCCAGTGCAGCGCGACGTTGATGCCGCCCCACCGCGCCTTTCGCGCCGCCTTCGTCCGACCGCTGACGCGCAGGGCGCGCAGGCGCGACAGACCGTTGCGATCCGTGAGACGCCCGCGCACGAGGTAGACGAGATAGGCGGTGATTCCGAAGAACAGCGTCAGCCCGGCGACGAAATGGACGGTCCAGACTTCCCCCTGCGGAAGAAACGGCGCCAGGAATTTCGCGGTCCGCGCAATAGGCGCGTCGGCCGAGATGCGCAGACCCGTGAGCAGGCTGGCGACCATCGCAACGGCAACGATCCAGTGAATGAGGATGGTTCCGGTATCGGAGCGGGGATGTCGGTCGGTCTGTGCTGTTGGTGTGGCACGCCAACCCGAGGCTGCTTCCGCACCGCCCGGCGGATGCGGTGAGAGGGTCAGCGGTTCCGACATTCGATCCTCCGCACCATCGCCGCAAATTGGATGCGCCGCGTTAGAAGTTTGTAAAGCATGTTGCCGGCCCCGCGATATAGCCGAGCTTTGCAATCTAGAATTCTCCGCGGATATGCTTAACGGGGCACTCCATCGGCGCTCAACGGATGGTTTCGGGTGGCATTGCGCTGCGCGGAAGCCGTCGGTGGCGTCGCGAATTTGTGCAGGGCGGACAGCTTGTCGGTCCAGAGCTTCGTCTCGCAGGTCGTCCGAACCGCAATCCTGCTGTTCGACGGCCCGGGTGAGCGATCCGATCCTGCTTCCGACCGCCTGGCAGGGCGCGGTACGATTTCCTCACGGCTCTTCAGCGCTGCGCTTCGCCGGAGAGCGAGCGGATACTTCCGAGCGCCCTCGCGCGTATCGCGAGCCGACCGTTGGGGCAGCCGCCGGCGAGCCGCCCGGCAGCACCATCCGCCTTCGCCGGACCGATGGCGATCAGGCCAGATAATCGTGAAGCACGTCGCCGTATGGCAGCGAAAAATCGACGATCTGATGCCGGCCACGCCTGATCCGGCGCACCCGAAGGTCGGCCACACGGCAATTGACATGCGGGATGAGGTGAAGCCTGGTGTCGCCTTCCCAGGCGCCGCGCCCGACCACGTCCCGGAGGCGGTAGCCGACGAGGTCCTTCTTCACGGATAGCCGCGGCATTCCATGCTTCATCGGAAAGCCCCAGATCCCGCGCCCGGCGGTGATCGGCTGCTCATCGTCGAGCTACATCTGCACCGAGACATTACAGGGCTGCCCCTTACAGCTGGCAACTTTCGCCGAGCCGCTGACCCATGTCGGCCCTACCCTCGCGACTTCGGACAGCTATCCAATGTCCGAAACGGCCGCCTCAGTGCGACGCCCGCTCACGGAAGCCAGGCTCAACGCAACGAGGAGGTCCCGCCTGTGTTTCGGCAATTCCAGACTCCCGGTTTTTGTAGATTCCTAAGCCAGGTTATGTCTCGCCTCGAAACAGCACTCGATTGAATCGACATTGCGTATCTGACCACGTGGCGCTGGTGTGATGATTGAACAGGCACCACGGATCGCTCGGGAATTTCATGTCGGTGCAGGGGGCGACCGCTGGGCGCTGACGCGCGACCTGCAAACCGGGCGACCGCATGTTCTCCATTATCCCGGCAACGACGCGCCCGAAGTCCAGTTGGACCTCGGGTCCTTTCTGGTCCCCTTCACCGGCGACGAGCGCGAAGACCTGCTCCGTCTGATCGCGTCCCTCCTTCCGGACGCCGAACCGATTTTGGATGCCCGCGATGGTGCCGGTACGACCCGGCCTCTGCACTTCGTCTCCCGATGGCTTCGCGCACGGTAGCCCAGAGACGCCTGAATGGCCGACCGTGCGATTGCTGCACGCAATTGGGCTCAATCCGTGAACGGCTTATTGATCCGTGATCTCCTACGCTGATGCGCTTTAGGGCGGGGTCCTCATGGATAATCAGCGGAACGCCCGGCGCGTATCGGTCAACCTGAGCGGGCGCATCTCGGCGGCCGGTCATCCCGCCATTCCGTGCGTGGTGCATGATATGTCGCGATGGGGCGTTCGCCTGAGGCTCGTGGGGACCGAGCGAGTCCCCTCCGTGTTCACGCTGACGATCGACGCCACCGACACGGTGATCGGCTGCGAGACGGTCTGGAAGAACGCTGACGAGATCGGGGCACTGACCGATCTGATGGAGTGACCGCCGGCTCCTGCCGGCGGCTCTGGCAAGCTCGCAGGTCCGATCAGCCGCGATCGAGGAATCCGGGGCTCTGCGCGATCGGATCCCTGTTGGCCAGCCCGTCGAGATCGGGGATCGGACGCATCAGGTCCGGCGAACCGGCGCAATGCGCTTCGATGCCGGCGGTCGCCGCGAGCAGGACGGCATCGCCGCCGCGCCGAGCTACGACCTGCACGCCGAACGGAAGTCCGGCCTCGTCGACGCCGAGCGGCAGGCTGATCGCCGGATGGCCGGCGAGGGTCACGCCGTAGGCGAGCGCCAGCCAGTGGAAGTACGAACGGGTGGCGACCCCGTCGATCTCCGTCGGATACAGCTCGCTCCACGGGCGCGGAGAGAGGGTGATGGTCGGGCTGATCAGCAGGTCATAGCGCGCGAAGAAGCCGACGAAGCTCCGGTAGATCGCGGTCTGGATGCGCGCCGCCCGGGCATAGTCGGCGAGCGTGTAGCCGAGGCCCTCCTCGACATTCGTCCGGACATTGGGGCCGAGCTGCTGCGGCCGGGCGCGGTAGTTGTCCAGGTGGAGGGCAAGGAACTGCGCGGCCCGCAGGATCGCGAAGGCCTCATCGGCCCCCGTGCAATCCGGCGTCGCCGTCTCGGCGGCGGCGAAGAGCGGCGACAGCGCCACGACGCGCCTGCGGAACACCCGTCGGACGTGCTGCTCCGTCGGCGCGAAGCCGAAATCCTCCGTGAATGCGACGCGGAGTTTGCCGAGGTCGAGCGGATGGGGCGGGTCGTAGCGCTCCGCGCGGCCACGCACGGGCTCGCCGGGCAGGGTATAGGCCAGGGGATCGCGCGGGTCGTCGTCGGCCATAGCACCCAGCATCAGGGCGGCGTCGCCGACTGTCCGGGCCATCGGCCCGTTAACCGGGAGATTGGCCCAGCCGAGCCCGCGCCGTTCGTTTGGAACGAGGCCAGAGGACGGTCGCATGCCGACGATGCCCGCATAGGCCGCCGGGTTGCGCAGCGACCCCCCGGTATCCGAGCCGGACGCGAGCGGCACCATCCCGCAGGCGAGTGCTACCGCAGAGCCGCCGGACGAACCTGCCGCGGAGAGCGTCGGATCGAAGGCATTGCCGGTGGCCCCGTAGACGACATTGCGCGTATTCGCACCGGCGGCGAATTCGGGGGTGTTCGTCTTGGCCAGCACGATGGCGCCCGCGCCGCGCAGGCGCGCCACGACGCCGAGGTCCCGGGCCGGGACGTTGTCGGCATGGATCGGACTGCCGTAGGTCGTGCGTAGCCCGGCCGTCTCCTCGGTATCCTTGATGCCGACCGGTATCCCGTGAAGCGCGCCGAGTGGCTCGCCCTGGCGGACGGCCGCCTCCGCGCGGAGGGCCGCCTCCTGCGCCCGGTCGATATCGAGGGCGACCACTGCGTTCACGGCGGGATTGATCCGGGCGATCCGGTCGAGGCATGAATCCAGCAATTCCACGGGGGAGATGTCGCCCCGGCCGATGAGGCGGCGGAGTTCCACCGCGGACAAGTCGCAAAGGTCGGCCATGCTGAGATATCCCTGACGTTCGGAACGCGGCTTGATCGGTGTTACCGGCTCAGGCCGCCTGCGGCACGGGGGCGGTGGATTGGCCGCGCATGGTCAGTGCCACCAGAAGCGCGACGACGACGGCGAGCACTTCAGCCGCGGGCGAGTGCAGCTTCGAATTCCTCGGCCGGGAGATGCGCGCCGCCGGTGGTCCAGATCACGTGAGTGGCCCCTGCCTGCGTCTCAGCGGAGAGAGTTGCGGCGAAGCGCCCCGCGGCCGCGAAGCCTGCCGCCGCTGAGGGCTCTAGACGGATACCCGCGTCCGTCCAAAGCACCTTGAGCCACCGGTACAGCGCGTCGTCCGGCACGGTGACCACAGCCCGGATCAGCTTCTCGAGGGTCCGGGCGACGAGCATGGAGGCGGATGCGCAGGCCAGCCCGTCCGCCGCCGTGCGATTGTCGAGGCCGACATCGTAGACGCTGACCGACTGGTCGAGGCCCGCCGCGAGTTGGACCAGCATGCACGGAGACGCCACGGGCTCGACGAAGACCGGATGCACGGCGTTGCCGAACAGGAGCTTCAGCCCGAAGGCAACGCCACCCGGCGCTCCACCGACACCGCACGGAAGGTAGACGAACAGGGGATGCGCCGGACCCACTGCGATCCCGTTCTCCGCAAGCTGCCGCTTCAAGTCGAGGGCGGCGGTTGCATAGCCGAGGAACAGGTCGACGGAATCCTCATCGTCAACGAAGTGCGCGTCGTCGCGTCCTGAAAAAGCACTGCGCGCCGCCGCCACCGCCGCCCCGTAATCGCCGCGATGCTCGACCACGCGGGCACCGAGTTCACGCAGGCGCTGCTTCTTCCAGGCCCTGGCGTCGTGCGACATGTGGACCTCGACCTCGAAGCCGAGCGCCCGCCCCATCAGGCCGACGCTAAAGCCGAGATTGCCGGTGCTGCCGACCGCAATGACATGACGGGCGAACAGGTCACGGAACTCAGGATCCGCGAACGCCGCATAGGACCGACCCTTGCCGAGTATCCCAGCCCGCGTTGCGAGTTCCTCGGCGAAGGCCAGGACCTCGTAAACTCCGCCGCGTGCCTTGATGCAGCCCGTCACCGGAAGCGCGTGGTCTCCCTTCACGAAGAGCTGACCGCGGTATCCAGCCAGGACGGCTCTGGACAGCTCCTCCGCCAGTGGGATGAGCGGCGAGTCGATCCGGCCCGCGCCGTCTTCGGGGAAGAGGCGGGCCAGGAGCGGTGCGAACCGCTGCCAGCGCGCGACCGCGCCATCGACGTCGGATCGGCCAATTGCGAGGCTCGGCAGAACCGACGCACTATCGGCCAGAGCGGGGTTCTTCCAGATCGTGGGACTGGCGCGCTTCACCGCTTCAGGAATCCGATCGCCCGGAAGCTTGGTCTGCATCTCGATGGTCGCCAGGCGCTTCTGATCACGATCGGTTCGTCCGCGTCGAACCTGCGCGAGAGGATGGCGCGCGGCCAATTATATTCTCTGGCGTAAAATATTAGGACCGCTTATCGTTAGGTATGCCCGTAAGGCTTGATGCGCGTCTGGCTGGCGACCTGTTCTTCTTCCGCGCCCTGGTCGAGGCGGGCGGCTTCGCCAAGGCAGGAGACCGTCTCGCGGTGACGCAGAGCGCAGTCACCCAGCGAATCCAGCGACTTGAGCAGCGTCTGGGTTACCCGCTGCTGGTGCGGGGTGCCCGTGAGATCCGCCTGACCGTAGAGGGTCACGCCCTGTTCGCGGCCGCGCGCGCCGGATACGACGGCATGAGCGCGGTTCTGCTCCAGGCGGAGCGGCGCGCAGGGCGGGAATCGCTGAGGATCAGCTGCATCCCGTCCCTGGCTTCAGAATGGCTGGCCCCCCGGCTGAAAGTCTTTAGTGACACGCATCCCGGCATCGACATCGCCGTCTTCGGGGAGACCCACGACCTGGATCCGGCACACATGACCTCCTCCGGGATTGACGTGGCGATCCGCTACGGTCCGGAGCCGCCTTCCGGTGCGACGGTCGTCTTCGACCATCCCGAGCCGGTCTACCCGGTCTGCGCCCCCGCTTACCGAGATGCGTCCGGGGCGAGCGCTGACGGTACCGTCGTCCTGCTTCACGACGCGTCACCGTGGGAGGCTGCGGCGACGTCCTCCGACGAGTGGGATCGCTGGATGCGGATCCATGGAGTGCCGTGGAACGGCCGGATCCAGAATCTCTACTTCAACCTCGCCCAGCTGGCGCTGCGAGCCTCACTCGGCGGCTCCGGCATAGCGCTGGGACGGTCGCTGATCGTCGCGCCCTATCGCGTCGACGGGCGCCTCGTTCCAGCCTGCGGCGATGCCGTGATGACCGGACTTCGCTATTACGTGCTCGTCCGCGCTCTGCCGCCGACGGGTCCCGCCGCGGCCTTCGTGCAATGGCTCGGCGCGAGCATGCTTCAGCAGCCCGGCTCATCCCAGCCGATGTGAAACGGCCATGACGCTCGCAGGCGCCATCACCGAACCGTTCGTCGTGGACGGATGAACGCCGTTCGTGGCCAACTCCGCCGCCAGATGCGCCATGAAGGCCTTTTCCTTGGGACTGACCAGCCGCCGGGAGATGTGGAGCGCCCAGAGCTCCGTCGGTGGGCGCTCAAGCCGACGCCAGCAGGCCAAGCGGCCGGCCGCGACGTCGGGCCCGACGAGGGGGCAGGGCCGCGCCGGCACCCACCGCCGCCGCGTCCCGCAGAACCGGGCCAGCAACGTGGGTCGGTGCGGCAGCGACAGGTGGGCAATCGCGATAATCCGTTCGGCGGCATGCTGTTCATCGAGGGACATCTCGCGGTCGTCGAGATCCTGCGCGCGGTCGCTGCGGAAACTCGGCCGGCAGATGGCGCGGGTAGCACTGGCCCGGGTCGCGCGACGTCCCGGCGTCGCGTCGGTCCTCGTGAGGGCGAGCCGCCCGGAGCAGCCGGAGCAGAACATCGCCGCCCTCGACGTCGCATCGACGCCCGAGCAGCAAGGCCGGTTGGACGGGGCAGTCGAACCGCCGAGGCTCAATCCGTACTTCATGTTCGCGCTGCCGACCGCATTGATCTTCGGCGATCGGCAGGTCCAGGCGTGATCAGCGACGCCGTGCAGGCGCCCAGATCGATGTTGGCGGCGGTGACGGTGCTTCGCACGGTCCACTCGTCGAGCTTGACCACGAATGCACGCCACGTCTGGCTGCCGGTTCGGCAGAACACCGCGAAGGTTGTCCGGTCGAGCGCGAGCGTCCGCCCGGAAATTGGGCCTCCGCGGCCGAGGTCTGCCCCGCACCGCCGTGTGGCCCAAGGCACCGGTCTCGGTAGCGCCGCGACGTCGCCTTGAGGGCCGCCGCGGCGTCACCGGGGCCTTCGACCCCTTCAGTAGCTACGCTGCAGTACCGGCTGCGGCGCGGGTGCCCCGAACCCGAGATCTGACAACTTGTAGGAGACCTGGGCGAATCCGCCGTAGCGATCGGTCTCGAACTTGGTCGGGCTCTGCGGAACCGTCGGGAACTGGGTCCGGCCGGGGTTGGCCTCCATCCGCCAGTAGCGCCCACCGATGCCGACGCTCATGGACGGGGTCACGTCGTACGAGACGATCCCCTCGACGAAGTAGCCGTCACCGGTCCCGCGCTGGGGCAGCGGATTGATATCCGGCCGCCACCAATGGCGGTCCACCCCGTCCATCGCCACGACCGGCAGGTAGGCGCCTTCAAGGCTGAACTTCAAGCGGTCGAAGCGCACCTCGCCGATCAGGCCGACCCGCATGGCATTCCAGCGCGCCGTCTCCGTCAGACCCTTGGCGTTTTCACCGACACTATCGGACCCCGCGCAGATATTCCCGCCGCCCACTTGGCGACATCCGAAGCCGTTGATCAATTCCGAAAAGTACTGGTAGCCAACAAAGCCGCCGACCTTCACGTTATCGCGGGTGAAAAAGTTCATGCCGGCATCGATGGCCGCGTAACCGATGTCGCCGTCCTTGATCCGCGACAAGGTGTTCGAATAGGGGTTCTCGGCCGGTGGGAAGTCCTCGTCATTCAGCCGGCCGCGCATTACGCCGCCGGATCCGAGAAGGCCCTTTACGAAGAGACCTGTCGGATTGTGGTCGAGCCGCGCGAAGCTTTCGCCCGCATGGGCGTCATAATTCTTGTAGGTCAGGCGCGAGTTGACCTGCGCGGGCACGACGTTGGAACCGAGCGTATAGCGGTGAGTCCCGGAGCTGTAGAAGTAGCGAACACCCGCTTCGAAGCTCCAAATGCCCGGCGCCACCGATCCGGCTTCGGTGTCCTCGACCGAGGGCAGGAACGGCAAGCCGTCCCCGAACCTGTAGTTGAGGCCC
The DNA here is from genome assembly GCF_900103195.1 of Methylobacterium sp. UNC378MF. Classification (GTDB taxonomy): domain Bacteria; phylum Pseudomonadota; class Alphaproteobacteria; order Rhizobiales; family Beijerinckiaceae; genus Methylobacterium. The sequence continues at coordinate 71,293 of NZ_FMWU01000004.1, forward strand.
ACGCGCGTCAGGAAGCCGTTGGTCGCCACGCGCGTGCCGACCAAGTAGCCGGGCACGGACCCGTAGGACTCGGGACTGCGGACGATCCGCTCTCCCAGATCGTAATACAGACCCTCTATCTTGGCGGAGAGGCGCTGGCTGAAGGCGTATTCGATGCCAGCACCGGCGACGTAGCCAGTGCGAAGCTCGCCTTTCCGACCGTCGAAGGTGAATGCACCCGATATGTTTGTGTTCGTATCGACGCGGACGTTCCCGGCGGCGAGGCCCGCGGTTGCGTAGACGAAGACCCTGTCCGCTGCGACGCCGACCTTTCCGCGGACCGTCGTCAGGTAGTCGAGCCGCTGGCCTGCATGCGCGATGCTGAACGCGTAGTCCCCACCGCCGTCCGCGGGAAAATCGCCGTCTTTGAGGCCGTAGTTGCGCAGGCGCGTGAACTGGTAATCGACAACGCCGCCGATCACCAACCCGGATCCGAAGTCCAGTTGTCTGTTATATCCGATTTCGGAACCCGCAATGAAGGCATCGTCGGGCGCGCGGCTTGTGCCGGCAACCGGACATCCCCGGTCGCCCACGGCGCCCCCGGGCCCCGTGCAGGACGAGTGCGGCGTGTTGCCCAGATGGCCATATCCGGCGAAGAGACCGCTATAGGGTCCCGTCCAGTTGAAAATCGGAACCGGCGTCGTTGCTATGGGCAAGGGCAGCGGCAGATCTGCGGCCCGTGCAGCAACCGACCCGACTGACCCGATACAGCCAGCTATTAAAACCAGACGACGCACAACTGATCCTATCCGCGAATGAGCGTGTTATCAGACGCGGCCATTCAGATCCGATTAAGGTTGATATTGCGCTAACAGCCCGACGCTCCGCGCAGGCGGTCGGTCGCCGGTTGCTGATCTACGCCGCAATCCAAGACCGCTTTACCGTCGCTGCATGCAGGCGCTCAGCAGCCGCCGATGCAGTCGGGTTCACATGCCCATCGCCCGCCATTCACGCATCCCGCGCGTTCTTGGATGGCCGCATCTCCCACGGCCGGCCTGAGCGCAACACGAACAGGATGCCGGTGCGCGTCGCGCGTTTCCCGATCGTTGGTCTCTGACTGGTATGGCGCCGATCATCGTTGCTGGGGAGCGGGACCTGTCAGCGTGTTATGATGCTCGGTTCCTGCCGAACCGGACGGGGCTGCAGTACGAGGAGCCCGGCCGAATAGATCAATGAGACGAGGAGGGCTGTCGTGAGCGCGATGGCGGCGCCGAAGGGTTGAACCATCAGGTGCAGAGTCAGCAACGTCAGGCCGAATCCGAACACCCCCCGGATCGCGACGCTCGACAACCGCGCCATCGCCACCCCGCCGATGCGGCGGTGCAGGATGACAAAGGCGCTCGTCATCGTAACCGGATAGGCGGCGATCACCCCGGTTCTGGCCGGCCCCAGGGCCGAACTCAGAGCCAGGAGGGCCGACACGAACAACGCTACGATCGTCGCGCGCGCGAGGAGATCCAACGGTCGCGGCCTCACGATGACGGCGCTCCGAACCAGGGTCGCGCGGACCACGTGCCGAGTCGAGAAGGCGCCGGCTCCGTAAACGACGGCATTGAGCAGGAAAGCCGTCAGCGGAGTCCATGCGACGGCCGAGATCGGGATGGCGGCTGTAAGCCACGCCAGTATCGCGGGGACGAGGGTGGCGGTTCGGTCCCGACCGGCCGCCAGATGGGCATAGACGATCAGGAACAGGCCCGTTGCCGCATTTGCCGCGAAGCCATTGAGGGCCGCTCCCGCCACGAAGGCGGCATCGTGTTCCAGCGCCATGAAAACATAGGCCGGGCCGGCGGAAACCGGCAGGCTCACGATGAGCGCGCCCCACACCGGCCCGAGCCATTCGGCCAGTACCGAGGCGAGCACCACGACGGTTCCCGAGGTCAGCGCCCGGATCAGGGCCGTCAGCCATATCGCTGCCAAGGTCGTTTCCCGTACATCGCGTCGCCGACCAGGGCCGGTTTCGGAACCGGAGCTTCGCTATCACGGGCAATCGCCCCGAGCCAAAGCAATGAGCTCATCATGAACCCACTTTTCCGGCCGCGATGGTCGGGAACTTGGGCACGCCGTCGCCGAACCACACGGCTTGCCCGCTCAAGCCCTCGACGACAGCGCCGATGCGGCGTGGCCGACCGGCCGGCTCATCTCACCCACCGAGGGTGGCAGTTGCTCGGCAACCGAGACGACCCCCCAGACATCGCCGGAGGCTCGCACAGCCTGATCGTGTCGAGATCGATACCGATCGCCCAGAGTGGTTCGATCCGTCGACGGCGCGTGCTACCTCCGCGGTGCTCACTGACCGCGCTCGCCGGTTCTCTCGAGGCGGCCGGGGCACCACGGGTCCGTCAGATGTAGGTCGATGCGAGCGCCGGTGAGCCTTCAAGTGCGTGGGCGAGCATCTCCAGACCATTCGTGATCTGCTGCCGGGTCGCGGGACCTCCGAGGCACAGGCGGACCGCCTCTGGCGGCGTTCCGGCTACGCAGAACGGGTCACTGCCGACGACGCCGAGGCCCGCCGACCGACCCTGGCTGGCGAAGGCGGAGCGCGTCCAGCCGGCCGGAAGGGTGATCCAGACATGGAAGGCGTGCGGGTCCGCGTTGTAGGACTCTGGCGGAAGCAGCGAAGCCGCAATCCTCTGGCGTGCGGCCGATTCCTGGCGAACGGAATCCACGATCGCGTGCGCCGTTCCGTCCATGATCCACCGCGTCGTCAGCGCCGTCGAGATCGGCGAGGCCATGACGGTCGCAGCCCTCAAGGCGTCGCCCAGCGGAAGGGAAGCCCGGGCACTCGGGGCGACCAGGAAGGCGAGGCGCAATCCCGCCCCCAGGCACTTCGCGACGCCGGCCACGTAGTAGGTGATCTCAGGGGCCAGTTCGGCGAAGCTCGGCGGCGGTGTCGGGCAGATATGCGCGTAGGCGTCGTCCTCGATGATGGTCACGGCGTAGCGGCGCGCCACCGCGATGATGGCTTGGCGACGCGCGCGGGACAGGGTCGCGGTGGTCGGGTTCTGCAGCAGGGGATTTAGATAGATGGCTTTCGGAGCTGCTCTGGTACAGGCGGCCGCGAAAGCGTCGGGGTCGATGCCGTGCCGGTCCATCGGCAGGCCGACGAGCCGCAGGCCCCGATGAGCGGCGAGCGTCCGAATTCCCGGATAGGTGATGCGCTCGGCGCAGATCGTATCGCCGGCTTGAGCAACCTGACCCAGGATACTGAACAGAGCGCTGTGCGCACCCGGGCAGATCAGGAGCCGCTCCCGCGCTGCCACGATGCCGCGACCCCCCAGCCAGCGGAGCGCCGCCTCCTTGTCTTCGTCCGTCCCGCCGAAGCCCTGGTAGCGCAGCAGGCTGGCGAGATCGCCGGACAGCTCGGCGAATGACGTCCGCATGCGGGTCCGCAGGGACGGCGCGTCGGGCTCCGGGGGCAGGTTCATGGTGAAGTCGACCGGCTCGACGCGCTGCGGTCGGGCGAGCCCGCCGAGACGGGCCGTGGCCATCGGATCGATCACGAAGGTTCCCTGGCCTACGCGTCCTTCGACCAAGCCGCGCCTGTGGGCTTCGACATAGCCGCGGGAGACGGTCGTGAAGTTTAAGTTGAGCACCTGGGCGAGTGCGCGTTGCGTCGGAAGGCGCATGCCCGGCATCAGGCGACCGGTCTGGATGTCGTCCGACAGAGCGTCCGCAATGGCGAGGTAATGAGGCCGGCCCCAGCGCGTGAGGTCGGGCTTCCAGAGATCACCTCCGCCAGCCTGGGAGCCTGATCGTCCTCGCCGTTCCGTCGGCATCATCTTTTCCCTGCCCCGCGCTGAAGATGCGATCAACGACCGATTGTATGGAGTGCAAGCACCATACCGCGGACAGGATCACGATGATCGGCAGCGGCAATCCAGGCAATGCGTATACATCTCGATGGCGTATCACCGCTCCTATGGTCGCATGGCGCGCATTTCATGATGCACGATTGAGCAAACCATGCCGAATATCCGAGACACCACGAGGTTGATTGATCGTATATTTGTATGCATCGCATGCTAACGCATTGCATGTGGCATTGATTGTGGAGACTTGGCACGACGCTTGCCAATCCTGGTGCTGATCGCCCGCAGCGCCGCCTGCCGCGGTCCAATCCATCGAGGAGCGTGTGCAATGCCTGCTGTGAACCGCGAACCCCACAAGAAAGGCGACGTTCTGGTCGATTACGAGGAGAAGGTCTTTGAGGATGTGAAGGCCGCGCCGGGCCAGAAGGCGCTCGTCACCTTTCACACCGTCGCATTCGAGGGCTCGATCGGCCTCGTCAACCTGCTCCAGGCTACGCGCCTGCAGCGCAAGGGCTTCGAAACCTCGATCCTACTCTACGGCCCGGGCATCACCCTGGGCGTCCAGCGCGGGTTCCCGCGGCTCGGCGACGAGGCCTTTCCCGGCCATCTCAACTTCAACAACCAGCTTGAGAAGTTCATGGCCGAGGGCGGCAAGGTCTACGCCTGCCGGTTTTCGACCCAGGCCCTGTACGGCCACGGCGAGGCGGCCTTCATCGAGGGGATCCGCATGATCAATCCCCTCGATGTCCTCGACTGCATCCTCCTACACAAGCGCGACAACGCGGTGATCATCGACACCTGGACCGTCTGACGACCGCGCCATCGCACCGGCGGCCGCGCGGGGCGCGCAGCCGCTGGGTCCCCCGGAGGATCATCCATGCCAGAGACCCGGATCGTGCGGGCCGCCGCCGTCCAGATCGCGCCAGACCTCGACAGGCCGGACGGCACGCTGGAGCGCGTGCTCAACGCCGTCGACGAGGCCGCCGCCAAGGGCGCGCGCTTCATGGTCTTCCCCGAGACCTTCGTCCCCTACTACCCCTATTTCTCCTTCGTCCTTCCGCCTGCCTTGCAGGGCCCTGAGCACCTCAAGCTCTACGAGCGCGCGGTGGCCGTGCCGGGACCGGTGACGCAGGCCGTCTCGGCGGCCGCGCACCGCCACGGCGCCGTGATCGTGCTGGGGGTCAACGAGCGCGACCACGGCTCGCTCTACAACGCGCAGTTGATCTTCGATGCGGATGGGGCGCTGAAACTCAAGCGCCGTAAGATCACCCCGACCTATCACGAGCGCATGGTCTGGGGGCAGGGCGACGGCGCCGGTCTCACCGTGGTCGAGACGGCAGTGGGCCGCGTCGGAGCGCTGGCCTGCTGGGAGCATTACAACCCGCTCGCCCGCTACGCCCTCATGGCGCGCCACGAGGAGATCCACGCCGCGCAATTCCCGGGCTCGCTCGTCGGCCAGATCTTCGCCGACCAGATGGAGGTGACGATCCGCCACCATGCCCTGGAGGCGGCCTGCTTCGTGGTCAACGCCACGGGCTGGCTCACAGACGACCAAGTGGCGCAGGTTTGCCCGGACGAGCGCCTGCGCGGCGCCTGCCGGGGTGGCAATTGCACCGCCATCGTCTCGCCCGAGGGCAAGCACCTCACCGAGCCGCTCGGACCCGGCGAGGGCATCCTGATCGCCGACATGGACCTCGCGCTCGTGACCAAGCGCAAGCGGATGATGGACTCGGTCGGCCACTATGCACGGCCCGAGCTCCTCAGCCTCCTCCACGACGACCGTCCGGCGTCTTTCGTGCACCCGCTGGCGCGTACGCAGACCGCCTCCCGGAGCCTCGACCATGAGCAGTTCCCCGCTTCCGACGAGTCTTACCCTCGCTCCGCCGGTGACGACGGGCCTGATCGGGATGCCGACAGAGCGCCTGATCAACGCCTTGCAATCCTACGGGGTTAGGCTGGCCGACAGCCGCGCCGGAGCGCCGAGCCGCCGCGGCGGCGCCGGCCCTTCGGACCACAAGGCCATGACCATCGCGGGCCGAACCGTGATGGTGCCGGTCCACACCGAGGCCGCCTTCGACTCGCCCTTCCTCGTCCGCCGGCCTGACGCGGACGGAATCGCGGTGATCGAGCACGACGGCGTGGTGATCGGCCGCGCCACCTTCCCGGGCAAACCCCGCTTCTACGCGCTCTCAACCTTCGACGGGGTGCCCTATTCAAAGATCGCCGTGCTGCACGGGCGCGACGTGCTCGCCACCACAGTGCTGCAGACCTGCATCCGCTACGCCAGCCGCACCAAGACCTGCCAGTTCTGCTCGATCGGCCAGTCCCTCGCTGCCGGGCGCACGGTGGCGCACAAAAGCCCGGCGCAGCTCGCCGAGGTCGCCCGTGCCGCCGTGTTGCTGGACGGCGTCAAGCACATGGTCATGACTACCGGCACGCCGAATGGCACCGATCGCGGCGCGGCGATTCTGTGCGAGAGCGCCTTCGCGGTGAGGGCCGCCGTGGACCTGCCGATCCAGGCCCAGTGCGAGCCCCCCGACGACGATCGATGGTTCGAGCGGATGAAGGCTTCCGGCGTCGATGCGCTCGGCATGCATCTCGAGGCCGTCACGCCAGAGGTGCGTGCGCGGATCATGCCCGGCAAGGCGAGCGTGCCGCTGGAGCGCTACTACGACGCCTTCGCGGCCGCCATTCCGGTGTTCGGGCGCGGCCAGGTCTCCACCTACATTCTCGCCGGCCTCGGCGACGCACCGGCGGACATCCTGGCGATGGCCGACCGCCTGATCGGGATGGGCGTCTACCCCTTCGTGGTGCCGTTCGTGCCGATCTCCGGCACGCCGCTGGAAAGTCATCCGGCCCCCGGACCGGACTTCATGCATGCCATCCTGAAGCCGCTCGCGGACAGGCTGGCCGCCGCAAGCCTGCGTTCCACCGAGATCAAGGCCGGCTGCGGCCGGTGCGGCGCCTGCTCGGCGCTCTCCACCTACGAGCGGACCGGCGGGGCGGCCTGATGTTCGACCCCGTGCCGCCATACCAGCCGAGCCACTTCCGCGTGAAATTCGCGATCGCCCCGTGGGAACGGCGCGCCTGCGCGGCCCTGCGCCGCCAGGTCTTCTGCGTGGAGCAGGGCCTCTTCGTGGGTGACGACCGGGACACCGTCGACGCCCACGCCATACCGATCTGCGCCCTCTCGACGCTGGGCGGTGAGGCCGACGCCGTCGTCGGCACCGTGCGCATCCACACGGTCCCGGAGCGTCCCGGCGAGTGGTGGGGCTCCCGCCTCGCCGTCGCCAAGCCCTTCCGAAGCGCCGCCGCCCTCGGCACCGGGCTCATACGGCTCGCGGTCTCGGCCGCTCACGCAAGGGGCTGTGCCCGCTTCCTCGCGCATGTGCAGGAGGGGAACGCGGCGCTGTTCGAGCGACTGAATTGGACGAGCCTCGCCCCCTTGGATCTGCATGGGCGGCCCCACCGGCTGATGCAGGCTGACCTCGCCGCCTACCCGCCGGTGCTCGATCCCGAGCACGGCCTCGTCATGATCCGCAGGGCCGCGTGACAGCCGCTCCCGACATCCAGGTGCTGGCGCGCCAGATCCGGGAGGCCCGCGGCGTCGCCCACAAGCGCGACATCGACGCCGTGGTCGCGCGGCTCGGCTTGGGGAGCCCGCACGCAGCGGTGCTGGTCGGTGACGATTGCGCGGCGATCCCGGATGGCGACGGACACCTGCTCCTCGCCATCGAGGGCTTCCTCGACAGCTTCGTGGCCGACGATCCGTATTTCGCCGGCTATTGCGGGATCATGGTCAACTTGAGCGACGTCGCCGCCATGGGCGGGCGTCCGCTCGCCGTGGTCGACGCGCTCTGGAGTCGGGATGCCGCGGCGGCGGATCTGATCCTGGCCGGCCTGTCCGACGCCGCAGCGCTCTACGGCGTTCCCATCGTGGGCGGCCACACCAACATACGCGCGGCGGCGGGCAACCTCGCGGTCGCCGTGCTCGGCCGGGCCGGTCCGCGCCTCCTGACGAGCTTCGATGCCGCGCCCGGCGACGACCTCGTCGCCGCCATTGACCTGCGCGGGCGGTTCCGTGAGCCGCATCCCTACTGGGACGCCTCGACCGGGGCGCCGGGGGCACGGCTGCGCGGCGACCTCGCGCTGCTGCCCGCCATCGCCGAAGAAGGGCTCGCCCGTGCCGCCAAGGACATCAGCATGGCGGGAATCGTCGGCACGGCCCTGATGCTACTTGAATGCTCGGGGGTCGGCGGCGTCATCGACCTCGACGCGATCCCGCGTCCCGACCACGTCCCGCTCGCGCGCTGGCTGACGGCCTTCCCGAGCTTCGGCTACCTCGTGAGCGTGCATCCCGACCGCACGCCGGCCGTGCTCGCGCGCTTCGCGGAGCGCGGCATCGCAGCGGGCGCGATAGGACGCCTCGACTCGAGCCAGGTCGCCCGCGTGCGAGACGGTGCGGGCGCCGATGCAGAAGTCTGGGATTTCGCGGCCGGACCACTCATCGGCTGCGCTCGGCATGGCGCGGGGGCTGCCCGGTGACAGCCCTGCGCATCGCCATTCTGACCCACTCCACCAACCCGCGCGGCGGCGTAGCCCATTGCCTCGCGCTGGCCGAGGCCCTGTGTGCGCTGGGCCACGAGGCCGTCGTCCACGCCCCTGACCCGTCCGGCCGCGGCTTCTTCCGGGATGCGGCCTGTCCAACCGTGGCTTTGGCGGCCGAGCCGGTCGCCGGCCCGACGGTCGAGCTCGTGCGCGCCCGCATCTCCAACTACCTGCGCCACTTCGCGAGCCCGGCGGCGCGCGCTTTCGACGTCTTCCACGCGCATGACGGCATCGGCGGCAACGCGCTCGCGACCTTGAAGGACCGGCACCTGATCCCAGGCTTCGTGCGCACCGTGCACCACGTCGACCATTTCGCCGACCCGCTGCTCGCGGCGTGGCAGGACCGCGCGATCCGCGAGGCCCGGCGCCTGCTCTGCGTCAGCCGCCTCTGGGCCGACTGGATCCGGGATGAGCACGGCGTCGAGGCCACCATCGTCGGAAACGGGGTCGACCTGTCGGTCTACCGGGACGCGCCGACGCAGGCCGACACGGCCGTGCGGGAGAGCTGGGGGATCGGCCCGGGACCCGTCATCCTGAGCGTCGGCGGCTTCGAGGAACGCAAGAACACCCTGGGCATCATCAAGGGATTCGTCCGGCTGCGCGCACGCCACCCCCGGGCGCAGCTCGTCGTCGCCGGCGGCGCCTCGCTGCTCGACCACGCCGCCTACCGCGCTCGGTGCTGCGCGACGCTGGAAGCCGCCGGCCTCGCAATCGGGCGCGGGGGGGCCGTCATCGAGATGGGCCCGGTTCCACAGGCCGACATGCCGGGACTCTACCGGCAGGCGGACCTGCTGGCGTTCCCCTCCTGGATGGAAGGTTTCGGCCTGTGCGTGCTGGAGGCGATGGCCTGCGGCACGCCCGTGATCGTCTCGCGCCGGCCCCCGTTCACCGAGTACCTGACGTCGACCGACGCACTCTTCGTCGATCCCGCAGACCCGGATGCCATCGCCGACGCCATGGCGTCGGCGATGGAGCCGGAAACCCGCGTCCGGCTGCGGGCGGCCGGTCTCGCACGAGCGGCCGCCCAGTCGTGGCGCGCCTGCGCCGACCGCCACCGCGCCGCCTACGCGGCCTGCGCCCGAAGTCAGCCGGAACCGATCGATGCCTGAGATGCACTTCCAAGTTCGCTGGCCCGATGGACGGCGCGAGGCGTACTACTCGCCCTCGCTCGTGGTGAAGGACTTCCTCGCGCCGGACGAGAGCTACGCCCTCGACGAGTTCGTCGCGAAGGCCCGCACGGCCCTCACCATCGCGAGCGAGCGGGTGCGTGAGAAGTACGGTTTTGCCTGCTCCTCCGCCCTGGATCAGCTCGCCCGTATCGAGGCCGTCGCAAGGCGCCAGCCTCCCGGTGGCCGGGTCGCGGTCGAGCGCTTCGAGGCCTCAATCTCCGCGTCCTCCCGAACGCTCTCGGAGTTCGAGCCATGACGTCCACGATCCGTCACGTTCCCGTCGCCATCGTCGGCGGCGGCCAAGCCGGTCTCTCGGTCAGCTATCACCTCAAGCAGCGCGGGATCGGTCATCTCGTCTTCGAGAAGAAGACCGCCGCGCATGCCTGGACGACGCAGCGCTGGGACACGTTCTGCCTCGTCACGCCGAATTGGCAGTGCGACCTGCCGGGCCACCGCTACGACGGTCCGGACCCGGACGGATTCATGAGAAAGGACGAGATCGTCGCCTATCTCAAGGCATTCGTCGCAAAGGTGGATCCGCCGATCCGAGAGGGCGTCGCGGTCAGCCGCGTCGCGCGCCGCGGGGACGGTCGCTTCTTGGTCCAGACCTCGGAGGGCGACTACACCGCCGACGAGATCGTGGTCGCGTCCGGCGGCTATCACACCCCGATCATCCCCCGCATGGCCGAGAAGCTGCCGCCCGGGATGACGCAGATCCACTCGAACCAGTACCGCAACCCGGCCCAGCTGCCCGATGGCGCGGTGCTGGTCGTCGGCTCGGGGCAGTCCGGTGCCCAGATTGCGGAGGATCTGCATCTCGCCGGCCGCAAGGTGCATCTGGCGGTGGGCGATGCACCTCGCTGCGCCCGCTTCTACCGCGGGCGGGACGTGGTCACGTGGCTCGCCGACATGGGCTATTACGAGATGACCGTCGAGAACCATCCGCTGCGCGACGGCGTCCGCGACAACACCAACCATTACGTGACCGGGCGCGACGGCGGTCGGGATATCGACCTCCGGCGGTTCGCCCTGGAGGGCATGGCGCTCTACGGGGTGCTCGACGATTATGCCGACGGTGCGCTGCGCTTCCGCGACAATCTCAAGCGCTCGCTCGACCAGGCCGACCGGACCTACAACAGCATCAACGCGGCCATCGACGCGTACATCGCGGAGACCGGCCTCGAAGCGCCGGATCAGCAGCCCTACGCACCGGTCTGGGAGCCGGGCGAGCCGGTCACCGACCTCGCCCTCGAAGGGTCGGGCATCACCAGCATCGTCTGGTGCATCGGCTTCACGCCGGATTTCCGGTGGCTGGACGCCTCGGTGTTCAACGGAGCGGGACAACCCAAGCACAAGCGCGGCGTGACCGGCGAGGACGGCGTCTCCTTCATCGGTCTGCCCTGGCTGAACACCTGGGGCTCGGGGCGCTTCGGTGCGGTCGGCCGCGATGCCGAATACATCGTGGAGGTGATCCAGAAGCGCCTGAGCACCGGAGCGCCCGGCTTGAAACACGCGGTCTGAGCCGGATCTCCGCGCGGACCGTCATTCGCCGGGGCGGGTCACGGACGGGCCGGCTGTTCAGGTCGGCGGTGCCGGACAGCCCCAGGCGACCGGGGCCCGGCTGCTGTGCGGCCCGGCTCGTCCGCGCGGCCGATCGACGACGTCCCCATCCCGCCGCCTGGCGCTTTGCGGAATAAGCTCAAGTTAGCGGATATTAAATATTTTTCGATAGTCGTTGGGCTTGCAGCCGCAGAATTGTTCTATTCGGCTGTCGCGAGGCCACCGTGTCGTTACAAAGTGTCTCCATTCGTACCAAGCTCGTGGTTTCATTCTCGGTGCTGACCCTTTTCGTGGTCGGGCTCGGCGCCCTCGGCCTCATGAGTACGCGCAAGCTGCGCGAGCAGGCCGTCGAAATCGATACGAATTGGCTGCCGAGCATCAGAACCCTGGGTGAGATCGATACGCTGACGGCGCGCAGCAGCGGCCTTCTCCTGCGCCACACGCAGGCGACCGACCCGGCGCTCCTCGCGACCATCGAGAAGGACATGGACAGCTTCGATCGGAAGCTGGCTGACCGGATCACCGCCTACAAGGCCATGCTCAGCTCGCCCGAGGAGCGGGCGCAGTTCGAGACGTTCAGCCGGGAATCGGACGCCTTCCGGACGGCCCGCAACGAGGTCGTCGAACTCTCGCGTGCGGGCAAGAAGGCCGAGGCCTATCAGCTCTATGAGACGAAGGGTCTGATACCGCGTCGTGCGGCCTCCAAGGCCCTGGAGAAGCTGGTCGCCATCAACAACGAGGGCGCCGACGCAGCGCAGGCACAGAGCACCGCCGTCTACAACGAGGCCTGGACGGTGGGCCTCGTCGCCATGGGTCTCGCCGTGGCCGTCTCGCTGCTCTCGGGCGTGATCATCGTCCTGGGCGTCACCCGGGGCATCGCCTCGGTGGTGCAACCGATGCAGGCGCTGACCGCCGGCGACCTGTCGGCGGAGATCCCGTATCAGGGCGAGAAGACCGAGATCGGGGCCATCGCCGCGGCCGTGGAGGTGTTCAAGCAGAGCCTCATCAAGATGAAGGCGCTGGAGGCCGAGACCGCCGAGGCGCGGCTCGCCGCCGAGGAGCAGCGCCGGATCGGCATGCGCCAGATGGCCGACGGCTTCGAGGCGGCGGTCGGCGGCATCGTGGGGCTGGTATCGGCCTCCGCGACGGAGCTCCAGGCCACCGCCGGCTCCATGTCGGCCATGGCGGGTCAGACCTCGGCGCAGTCGGGGGCGGTCGCGGCCGCCGCCGAGGAGGCTGCCTCGAACGTCAATACCGTCGCCGCGGCCGCCGAGGAACTCGGCGCCTCGGTCCAGGAGATCGGGCGGCAGGTTCAGGGCTCGGCCGAACTGGCCCGCTCCGCAGCCGGCGAGGCGGACCAGACCGGTGCTCTCGTGCAGGAACTCAGCGGCGCCGTCGCCAAGATCGGCGACGTGGTCGGACTGATCTCCTCGATCGCCGGCCAGACGAACCTTCTCGCGCTGAATGCCACGATCGAGGCCGCCCGGGCCGGCGCGGCCGGTCGGGGCTTCGCGGTGGTCGCCTCCGAGGTGAAGGCGCTCGCCGAGCAGACCGCCCGTGCAACCGGGGAGATCTCGGCTCAGATCGGGCGGATTCAGGGCGTGACCGGCCAGGCGGTCTCGGCCATCGGCACCATCACGTCCCGGATCCGTGAGATCAACGGGGTCGCCACCTCGATCGCGGCGGCCGTCGAGGAGCAGGGTGCCGCGACCCAGGAGATCGTCCGCAACGTCACCCAGGCCGCCCAGGGCACGGGCGAGGTGACGAGCAACATCGCCGGCGTTGCCGGCGCCGCGGAAGAGACGGGTGCGGCGGCGAGCCAGGTCCTGGGCGCCGCGTCGGAACTGTCGCGCCAGTCCGAGCACCTCTCCGCCGAGGTCGGACGGTTCCTGGCCACGGTCCGCGCGGCCTGACGGCGGAGGCCCGTCTCACACGGCGCGCCGGGCCGCCCGCACCGCGCCGGTCGCTCTCCCGGGCAACCGCGCGTATCCGGGGCCGGGCGGCGCTCCATTGTCCAACGCCGAGGTGTGCCGGAGCACCTCGTCCCGGAAAGCTTGGGCTTACATCAGGGTCACACCGCGAACACAGTCGCGGACCTGATGGAGACTTCCGATGACCGTCGTTGCCCGCCTCACCCTCGCCGCCGCCGTTGCCGCCGCCACCGTCGCGGTTCTCGCCGGCACCTATGTCGAGATCCTGGATCGCGCCCTGCCGATGCACTTCGTCTGAGACGCGAGGTGCGAGCCGGTTGAATACCGCATCCCGGGACGCCGCCGTTCCGCGGCGGCGCCCCGGGATGCGGGAGGGAGGTGCCCGATGAATCGAATCCTGATTTCCGTCTTCGACGGCGCCCTGTGGGTCGCGGACACGCTCGACGACATCCTCGTCGAGGCGGCCCTCGGTTTCGGTGCCGCCGTGCCGTTGATCGCCGACTCGTCCGGCGATCCGCCCGCCGTCTCGCTTTCCGGTCCGCATGAGACCGGAGCATCGCGATCCCCGCGGTGACGGCCGTTCCGGACAGCGGCGCGCTTTCGGAGCGGATGGCCTGTCGGCGGGCTGCAACGAAGGGCAGCCCTCCCTTCCATCCTCCCAGTTCAAACTCTTGAGCGGCCGCCTCAAGGGTGCGGCCACGTGGGATGGCGCCGCCGGTGGAAACCCGCTGTCGCGATCCCGGCCGCGCTCGGGCATCTCGGGAGCGCGAGGGGAATGAGAGCCCCGACCCGCTCAACTGGCTTATGTCCCGTCCTGCGCCCTCGCGGCACGATCCGGCAGGGCTCTAACGTTTCTGCGCGTCCGGCGCCGATTGTTCGGTTTGCGGCTCCATCTTGGTGGAGTCGGGCTTCGTCGGTGCGTTGTTTTGCGCCTGCTCGTCATCGCAGGACGCGATGCCGAGGAGCAGGAGCGCGGCAAGCACGAGGCGGCTGGTGGCCCGCATGGAGCCTCCGTGAGGCGGTCGGGACAGGCTGGCTTGGCGGCGCGATGCCCCAGCGTCGCGCCACCGGACACCGGACCGGGCAGCCCGATCCGTGCGCCGTCAGGCGAGGTAGACCCCTCGGATCAGCGGCTGCCGGCCGCCGGCTTGGAGCCGGATCCGGCGTCGTTCGGACCCGTGCTGTTCGTCGTGCCGGAACGGCTCATGGAGCCGGTCGACGGGCCGCTGCCAGCGGCGCCGGGCGTCGAGCCGGATCCCGCGTCGTTCGGACCAGTGCTGTTGGCCGTGCCCGACCGGCTGGTCGCAGCGCCGGTATTCTCAGCCGCCGCGGCGGGGACGGCGGCCGCAAGCAGGCCGGCGACGGTGATGATCATGAACTTCATGGCGAATCTCCCTTATCGGTCCGGCCATTGAGCTCACTGAGCCGTTGCCGGTCCTGAGGCCAACGCCACGCCGGCAAGGCTGTTCCTGTTCCTAGCGCCAAGCTGCCCGGGCCCTGTCGTGGATCAGGAGGCCTCCGGTGGCATGTCCTCGTGCACCGCTTTACGCGAGGCGACGCGCGCCTCCTCGTCGGGCATCCGGTAGCCGCGATCCCAGGTGGCGTGGGCGTCCGAATCTGCAGGATAGGGGTTTGCAGTGATAGGATCGCCACGGTCACGCGCGTGGCGGCCCTCGTCGCTGATCGCAGCGGGTGAACGGGTCGAAATCGTCATCGGCGCTTCTCCGGGGCTGGCGGTCATGATCCCAAACCGGATTCACGGATGATCGGGATCGGCGGAGCCCGTTGCCGGTTCGGCATGCCGTCGGGCATCAGCGCCGCGGCTATCCCTGCTGGGCGCTGCGGTATGGCCTGCGGATCGACGTGGTTGCAGCACGAGCCGTCCAGCCAGCCGTCAAAGCCGTCGCCCTTCACCGAGATCATGTCGTCGGGTGTGGGGGATTCGGACACGAGCCGGAATCCTTCGCGGACGGACGGGACGGGCGCCGCAGATTCTACCGGCCGCGTGCGCGAAGGTTCCCGCCTGGAGCCCCGCCAGGCAGGCAACCGCTTTAGCGCTCCGGATCGCCGGATCCCGCCGGTTCCACCCCGGTTGTCCGTTTATCGAGATTGACGAGGAGCACTGCATGCTGGACGCGAAACCACCCTGTCCCGCGCTGCCGGAGCAGTCGCCTGCTGGCCGGCCGGAGGGAGGGGCACCGCAACGCGTCGCGCATACGGAGGCGTCGCCGCTCAAGCGCGGGACTGCGCCGGCACGCTGGTCGACACGGCGGCTTCTGACCGTGCCCGGCCTGTCGCGCGGACGGCCCTGACGGACCAGGGCGCCTCCGTCGCCGTGGCGCGCAGGGTGCACGAAGGGGGCTGCGACCGCAGGCGGTCGGGGCACAGGACTGAAGGGTGTCCGACTGTCGAGCCGCCCGCGCCGGCATCCCCGAAGCCGGCGCGGCGACCCGCCGCGGCGGCAGGACGCCTTCGAGAATCGGGGACGTCGGCAGCCGATCCGCGCGGTGTGTGTGGTTCAGTGTGACTGATCGATGCGGTCCGGCGCCCGGCCCTTCGTGCTGTGCGTGTGATGGCTGTCCCGCTCGCCGCCGCCGCCGGAGACGTGCGATTTCGAATCATTGGTCGGGCTGCCGGGTGCGGGGCCGTGATGCGCCTCGACGTGAGGCTTCGAGGCATCCTGATGACTGCTGCCCGGGCCGCCGTGATGGCGGTCGGCGGCGGGTGTCTTCTTCGACGTGCTCATGCTGCTCCTGCTGATGCGCGGCGCCGTGAGCGACGGAGGCGAAGAGCGCACCCGCTGCATTGGAAGGCGGTTGCGGGATCCGCCTCTCCCGGCGCGTGATGTCTGGCCAACCCGACGGGTCCGGCGGTGTTCCTGCCGGATCCGAACCGCCGCCTCTCCGGATCCGTCGTGCGTCGTGCCCGGGAGCAGCACGAATCCATCCGACCGGCGCCCGCGGGACTGCACGGGGAACAGGCCGAGCCGGGATCCATTGAACCGAGGGATTCGATGCGGAGGACTGATCCGTTGCATGGCTGGCCGCGCCCTGCTGCACTGATGGCGGGGACCGCCGGGATCACTGTCCTCGGAATGCTTGCCTGGGCCAGGATCTCCGGGGTCAGCGTCCGGGCCAGGCTGATCAACGATGTGGCGCTCCCGCTGAGCGGCATGAAGCGCAAGGCGCGCGACGCGGACGGCATGCGGCGCCGGATCGCGCTGCACCGGCGGGTCGAGCCGGCACGTCCGTCGGTGTGGCTGCGCCGGAAGTACCGCATTGAAGCCGATCGTCGGGACGGGTCGGAGGTCTTCACGATCCACCCGCGCGGCGCGTGTTCAGGCACCACGATCCTCTACCTGCATGGGGGCGCCTGGGTCTTCGACGTGCTCGGGCCGCATTGGCGGATCGTCGACGCCCTGATCGCGCGCACCGGAGCCCGCGTGATCCTCCCGCGCTACCCGCTGGCCCCCGAGAGCACGTGGCGGGACACCTACGCATTCCTGGAGCGCCTCATGGCGACGGTCTGCGCCGACGGCCGCGGCAACCTCATCGTGGCGGGCGACTCGGCGGGCGGTTGCTTGTCCCTCGGCATCGCCCAGCGTCTGCTCGCGCGCCGCGAGAAGCTGCCTGCCGGCCTGCTGCTGTTCTCGCCTGCGCTCGATCTGACGTTCTCGGATCCCGGCGTGCACACCATCGCACCGCGAGACCCGATGCTGGCCGTGCCCGGCTGCCGCGCGGCGGCCCGCTTCTGGGCAGCCGGCACGCCGTTGTCGGATCCGCAGGTCAGCCCGCTCTTCGGTCGTCTCGACGGATTGCCGCCGGTGGCGATCATCACCGGCACGCGGGATCTCCTCCACCCGGATGCCCTGCGGCTCCACCGAGCCCTGGCACAGGCGGGGCAGGGCGTCGCGCTGTACCGGTATCCGGAGCAGTGCCACGTCTTCGTCGGCGCGCCGATCCCGGAGGCCGCCAGGGCCCTGGACGAGGCCGGCGCCTTCATCCGGGCCTGCGTGGCGACACAACCCGCCCGGATCCGGGCCTGAACGAGCAGGTCGAACCCGCCGTCTGCGGTCACCGGCCCGTATAGCCGACGGCGGACGCGGCTTCCTTAAGCCGCGCGAAGGCCGTCGCGTAGCGCTCACGCAAAAAGGCGGCATCGGCCGGAATACGGGAGGGACAGAGGTTGTCCTCCGTATCGGACATCTTGATCAGCAGCGCCGCCAGGTTGCCCGCCGCGATCAGCGTCGTGATCCGCTCCGAATAGGCGATCCGGCTGGCCGGCTTCGTGAGAAGCGTGACCGTTTCGATAATATCCGCGTCGAAACCGGCGGCGCGAAGGTCAGTCATCGTGCGCGGCGTGTCCTCCAGCACATCGTGCAGGAGCGCGGCCTGCATCACTCGCATCGGGTCGATGTCGAGCCTGTCGATGAGTCGGGCGTGGCCGGCACGGGTCAGGGTCGCGTTCGCGACGCGTTCGAGGTGCCGCATGCAGGGCTCGCCACATTTGTCGAGCTGACCCGCATGCGCGGTGAGGGCGAAGGTATGGGCATCGAAGATCGTCGGCACGCTACCCTCTCGTGGGATCGATCGGTCCGGATTGGCGCCGCTCCGGCTTTCCGACCCGGGAAGTCGTCAGGATGCGGCGGCGTTCCCGTTCAGCCTGTGATCGACGGGAACGCCGCGGCGCGACGGTTCCGGACCCTGCGACGTGTTCGGAGTACCGCATTTCGTGGATGCGCAGTCTTCGCACTGCATTCAAAAGTTTAGGTTGGCAGCACTATTGCCGAGTTCCCGAGAAACCGCCATGTCTTGTCTCATAACCGGACAAGCGGCGCGTCGCGCTTCAGGATTGGGCCAATGGCGTCCGTGACATTCGAGAAACCGCTGGATGTCGGCGGACCGCTCAGCCGCCGGGCTGCGGCCCTGGCCAATGTCCGCTGGTTCCGCGCGCTGGCGTGGCGGGCGCTGCGTGATGGCGGTCCGCGGGCGGAGCTGCGCGCGGCCAATGCCCGGGCTGCCGCCCGGATCGTGCTGCGTCAGGCCAAGCGGGAGGCTCTGGTCGACCGCTTGACGCGTCAGGCTGTGGAAGCCTCGCTCTGAGGCGCTGCGCCGAACGCGTCCGCTCCGGATCCTGGTCTGAGCGCCGGACGCGCAGGGAGGGGTCAGACGGTTCCGTCCCGGAATGATGCACGCCATACGGGCCGTGCGGCGGCCGGTCTCGCGACGGTGCCGCCGCGAGACCGGACTCGTGCTCGGCCGATGCGCCCGGCCGAGCCGAATTGAGGTGCCTCAGCGCTTGAACTTGCCGTCGTACTTGAACTCGGGGGCCGACTTCAGCTGATCCTTGGTGGCGCCGATGACGGCCTTCCACTTCTTGGCGTCGGCATCGTAGCCGATCGCGATCGAGTTCGGCGAAACGGCCACGTAATGCTCGCCCATCCCGAGGAAGCCGCCCACGGAGACGATGTATCCGGCGAGCTTCTCATGCTCGATCACCAGATCCTTGATCTCGCCGACCGTGCCGTTCTGCGCGTCGGTGACGGTGAGGCCGATCAGGTTGTAGCTGAGCACCGCATCCTGCGGGACGGTCTCGAATTTCGGCGCCACCGTCTTGGGGGCTTCATTGGCGGCGAAAGCCGGGCCGGCGAGGGCGGCGGCGGCGAAGGCGGCGAGGACGAGGCGGCGCATGGCAATCTCCAGTGGCCCGGTATGGGCCGTCGGAAATGGCCGCCTCCCACGCATCGTTCCGCGCGAACACGGAAATGTTAATGCGCGGAACATGGAACTGCCGGGCGCCGTCCGCCCGGCCGGCGGGCAACTGTACTGGAACGCGACCGGGACAGAACGCCCGGCCACGAGACGATCGTTCCTGGCCGACGGCCCCGCGGCGCGGCATGCCGCGTCCGTCATGCGTGAGGAGGAGACATCCGTGGCGGGGGGAGTGCTCGAAGCGGCGCGTGGGCCCGCGCCCGGCGCCTGGGTGGACGGTCTCGTCGGCATCACGATCTTCAGCGCCTCGCTGGTCGCCACGCGCCTCGCGCTGACCGGCATGGATGCGCTGTTCCTCAGCGCGGCGCGGGCCGCGCTCGCGGGTCTGGCCGGCGCCGCCGCACTCCTGGCACTCCGCCAGGCGCGGCCGTGCCGGGCCGATCTCCCGGCGCTCGCCATCGTGGCCGCGGGCGTCGTAGTCGGATTCCCGCTGCTTACCGCCCTGGCTCTGCGGACGGTCGGCGCCGCGCATGGAACCGTGTTCCTCGGCCTGCTGCCTCTCGCCACCGCCCTGTTCGGCGCGCTGCGTTCGGGCGAACGGCCGTCGCCGGTCTTCTGGCTGCTCTCGCTCGCGGGTGCGCTGGTCACGGTCGGTTTCGCCGCGCGCGGGCTCGACGGTCCTCCCGGTCCCGGCGACGCCTTCATGCTGGTTGCAATCCTGCTCTGCGGGCTCGGCTACGCGGAGGGCGGCGTCCTGGCCCGCCGGCTCGGCGGCTGGCAGGTGATCGCGTGGGCCACCGTCCTGTCATTGCCGGTGAGCCTGCCGCTGGCCCTCGCCCTCAGGCCGGCGGAACCGGCCGCGATCCCGATGGCGGCCTGGGCGGGCCTCGCCTACGTCGCCCTGTTCAGCATGCTGATCGGGTTCGTGTTCTGGTACCGGGCCCTGGCGCGTGGCGGCATCGCGGCGGTCGGACAGCTGCAGCTGCTGCAGCCGTTCCTCGGCCTCGGCGTTGCCGCGCTGATCCTGGGCGAGCGGATCGAACCCGCGATGATCGGTGCCGCCCTGGCGGTCGCCGTCTGCGTGGCGCTCGCGCGGCGCTTCGCCTGAACGGGCGCGGGTGGCGTCAGCCCGCCTTGGCCACCACCTCGATATCGCGGTCGAGGCCGCTCTCGACCTTGAACTCGCGGGTGTAGACCTGCCCGTCGTGGCGAGCGATCAGCACGTAATCGCCCTCCGCGAGGGTCACCTGCGGGAACGCGCCGATGGCCTCGCGGATCGTGTCGCCACCGGGCGTGAGGACCGAGAAGGCCGTGCCGGCGAAGGCCTCGGCACCGGGAGCCGCGACGAGCTTCAGCGTCACCGTCGCGGCCCGGTGGTTGAGGGTCGCCTCCGTCACCTTGCCGTTCTCGACCCGCAGATCCGCGCGCTGGATCGCGTTCGATTCCCCGTAGGTCGAGACCACGTGGTACGTGCCCTCCGGCAGGCGCAGCAGCTCGCCGGTCTTGATCCCCGAGCGGACGAGCCGCCCCTCGGAATTGGTCCCCACCGGCACGAAGACCGAGAACATCACCTGACCGGGCGGGATCTTCTGGTCGCCGACGGCGCCCGCGAGCATCAGGGCGCCGGCGGCCACCCGCAGCGTGTCGGAGGTCGGCTGGCCCCCCATCACGATGCGCTTCGACGCGCTGGCGAAGCCGTAGGTCACCGTGGCCACGTAGGCGCCGGGGGCCAGGGTGAAATGCGGCTCGGCCTCGCTCGAACGACCGACGATCGACGGACGCGTGCCGTCGCCGCGATCCTCGTAGATCCGCCACGCCAGGCCCTGGCGCAGGGGCGTGCCCGGCCCCGACAGGAGCGCCGACAGCGACAGCTGCGCCTCCGGTTCGGCCGGCGGCAGGGCGGGCGGCAGGTTCGGGGAGGTGATCGACGGCGAGGGGAGGGCGCCCCCGAGCCGGTTCTGGAACGGATCCTGCTGCGCGGATGCGGGCGGCAGGCCGGCGGCGAGCATCGCCAGCGCGGTTGCGGCAAGCCTCATGCGCATCGGTTGGCCCCTCTCGACCCTTCGCTCCGGTCCGGACGCCGGATCGTCCGGACGGGGCTCTGACCCCGGACCATGGCGGCGGCAAGGCCGCTCTTCCACCGGCGCCCCCCGCATGCCACATGCCCGTCGGGACGCGATACCGGGACGGAGCGCATGACCGCCACCCTCGACCTCCTGAAGACCCGCCGCTCGGTGCCGCCGGCGCTGCTGGACGAGCCCGGACCGGATCGGGCGCAACTCGACACCTTCCTCAGCGCGGCCTCCCGCGTGCCCGACCACGGCAAGCTGGCACCCTGGCGCTTCATCGTCATCGCCGGCGAGGCCCGGGCGCGGGTGGGCGAGATCATCGCCGCGGCCTTCGCGGCGGACAATCCCGGCGCCGCGCCCGAGCGGCTCGCGCAGGAACGCGCACGCCTGTCGCATGCGCCGGTCGCCGTGGCGGTGGTCTCGCGGGCCGGGCCGCACGTCAAGATTCCGGAATGGGAGCAGGTGCTCTCCGCCGGGGCCGCCACCATGAACCTCGTGATCGCGGCGAATGCCGCCGGCTTCGCGACCTCCTGGCTCACCGAATGGTTCGCCTATGACCGCCGCGTCCTCGACGCGCTGGGCTTGGCGCCCACCGAGAAGCTGGCGGGCTTCGTGCATATAGGCCGGGCACGCGAGGTGCCCTCCGACCGGCCCCGGCCGGCGCTCGACGAGATCGTCACCTACCTCTGAAGGGACCGGCCGTGCATTACGATCTCGATCTGCCGCGGGAGGCTCGCGCCCTCCCGCACAACCCGCTCAAGGCGATCGTCGCCCCCCGACCGATCGGCTGGATCAGCGCCATGAACCGTGCGGGCGCGCTGAACCTGGCGCCCTACTCGTTCTTCAATGCCGTGGCCGACAACATGGTCGCGTTCTCGTCGACAGGCCGCAAGGACGCGATGACCTTCGCCGAGGAGGGCCGGGAATTCGTCTGCAGCCTCGCCACCTGGGACCTGCGCGACGGGATGAACGATTCCTCGGCGCCGCTGCCGCGCGGAACGAGCGAATTCGCCTTCGCGAACCTGGAAACCGCGCCCTCGCACAAGGTCCGGCCGCCGCGGGTGGCCGCCTCGCCGGCGGCACTCGAATGCCGCTGGCTGCAGACGGTGCCGCTGGTCCCCCTCGAAGGCGGCGAGGCCGAGAACTTCCTGGTGATCGGGCAGGTCGTGTCGATCTACGTCGACGAGCGCTTCGTGACGGACGGGAAGGTCGATACGGCGGCGATGCATCCGATCATGCGCGGTGGATATTTCGACTACTTCCACGCCACCGCCGACACCCGGTTCCAGATGCGCCGGCCGAAGGGCGCGGGAGAGTTCACCGGGTCCTGAAACAGGATCCGGATCGGCCCGGCCGATTGAGGACTTGTTTACCATAGCGGGCGCAGGTTTGGCTGGTCTCCAGCCCCCGTGCGCGCCCGGATGTTCCTGTTCACCACGCCCTCGAGCCCTCCGGAGAGCCCGCCGCCCCAGGCGCGAGCCCTGCCGGGCACGGCCGCCTCGGGTCCGGTGGTCCAGGCGATCCGGGACGGTGCCACGGCGAGCGGTGTCGGCTTCGACTATCTCCTCGCGACGGCGCGGCGCGAATCCGCCCTCGATCCCGCCGCCAAGGCCGGGACCTCCTCGGCCACCGGTCTGTTCCAGTTCATCGAGCAGACCTGGCTCGGCGTGATGAAGAATGCCGGGCCGAAGCTCGGCCTGCAGACGCAGGCGGATGCCATCACCCGGCAGCCGGACGGCACCTACACGGTGCCCGACGCGAGCCAGCGGCAGGCGATCCTCGATCTTCGCCGCGATCCGAAGATTTCCGCGACGCTGGCCGGTGCCCTGACCCAGCAGAATGCCGACGCCCTCACGAGCGCCCTCGGCCGCGAGCCGACAGCTGGCGATCTCTACGCGGCGCACGTGCTGGGCGCGAAGGGCGCGGCGTCCCTGATCTCGACGGCCCGGGCCTTCCCGGAACGCGCCGCCGCCCTCGACCTGCCGGAGGCAGCTTCCGCCAACCGCGCGCTGTTCTACGATCGCGCCGGCCGGCCGCGCAGCGCCGCCGAACTCTATGCCAGCCTCGCGGCGGCGGCCCAGGGTGCAGCCGCCACCGACCTTACCGGCCTGCGCCAGGACGGCGCCGCCGTGCCGCAGGCCGTCTCGGCCTATGCCAGCGCCGCGACCGCCTTCGGCGGGACCTCGGACCTGCGCTCCCTGTTCCAGACGGATCAGCGCGGCGCGGCCTCGGACGCCGCAGCCCGACTCTGGCAGGCGCGCAACAGCGCCGCGCCGTCCCAGCACGCGGCGCCGACCTATTTCCCGCGCTCCGATGCGCAGACGGCTCCGCCCGCGGCCGTTCCGGAGCCCACCGTCACGGGCACCCTTCCCGAGCCGGCGGCGACGCCGCCGGGCATTGCCCTCCTCAATCCGCCGCTGCCGCCCCGCCGACCGGCGGAACTCGCGGCCGCAGCGTCCATGTCCGGCAACAGGACCAGCCTGTTCGCCCCCCGGAGCGGTCGATGATCATCCGCGAGTTTCTGGCCTGGACGCAGAACGCCTCGGCCGAAGGTCGTGCCGAGGCGACCGCGGCGCTGGCACGGACCTACCTGTACGGCGATCTCGGCGCCGACGCGGCGTGGGAGGCCAAGACCGCGCTGCTCGCACTCCTCGACGACCCATCACCCCTGGTCCGCCGGGCGCTTGCCGAGACCTGCGCCGCCTCGGCACGGACACCGCGCCCCCTGGTCGTCGCCCTGTCCTGCGATGTCCCGGAAGTGGCGCGACCGGTGCTCGCGCGCTCCCCGGTCCTGACCGATGCCGACCTCGTGGACGCCGCCGCCCTCGGCGACGAGGCCACCCGCGCGGTAATCGCGGCCCGGCACCACCTGTCGCACGCGGTCGCGGGCGCCCTGGCCGAGATCGGCGAGACCGACACGCTGGTCGTGCTCGCGGCCAATCCGACGGCGAAGATCACCGCGGGCCGGATGCTGCGCATGATCGAGCGCCGCGGCGACGAGGCCGCCCTGCGCGAGGCATTCCTCGCCCGCGCCGACCTGCCGCCGGAGGTGCGCCACGCCCTCGGGATCGCGGTGGCGCGGGCCCTCACGGATTTCGTCACCGATCGCGGCTGGCTCGGCGCCGAGCGCTGCGACCGGATGAGCCGCGAGGCCGGGGAGCGGGTGGCGCTGGAGGCCTGCGAGGGCTTCGGCGCGGCCGCCGTGACGCGGCTGGTGACGCATCTGCGCACCACCCGCCAGCTGACCGCCGGCCTGATCCTGCGCGCCATGCTCTCCGGGCGGACCGATTTCGCCCTGGCCGCACTGGCGGACCTGTCGGGGCAGGACCATGCCGCCGTCGGCCGCGCCATGCGCGCGCCGCGGCTCTTTGCCGATCTGCACGCCCGGGCGGGCCTGCCCGACGCGCTCCTGCCGCCGATGCAGGCGGCGCTCTCTGCCCGGCAGGAACTTGCCCGCGGCGCGGTCCCCGTGCACGGGACGGGCCTGTCGCGGCGGATCATCGCGTGCGCCATCGACGCCTGCGGCGACCCGTCGGATCCGCAGATGCATCCGGTCATCACGCTGCTCAATCGCTACGAGGCCGAGGCGGCCCGCGACGAGGCCCGCGAGATCGCCCGCGCCATCGCCGCACAGGCTCTGGCCCGGGAGACAGCCCGCCGCGAGGCCGAGGCCGCCGATGCAGCATGGCGCGCCGCCCTGGAAAGCCAGCGCCGGACCGCCTTCGCGCCCGTGACCGATGAACCCATCCTCGTCGCAATCGCGGACACCGCAGAGGCGCCGGACGCGACGCTGCTCAACCCGGTCGGCGCGATCCTCGATGCGCTGCCGGAGCAGATCCTGGCCTGGTACCGGCCCGAAGAGCTGCACCCCGAGGTCCAGGCCGCCACGGATCGCGTGCTCGACGGCCTCGGCGACAGCCTCTTGGATCATTTCCGCGCCAGCCACGGACGCGCCGCGCCGCAGCCGGACGAAGCGGCCATCGAGAAACCGGTGAGCATCGCCGCCTGATCGCGGACGGGCGGGGAGACAGGAGACGGATCTGTCTTGGCCTCGCCCGGCCGGCAGATCCGGGAGGAGGCCGACAGGATCAACGGTCCAAAAGGTTCGGGCCCGAGATCCGTGGATCTTGGGCCCGACCGTGTCGCGCGAATTCAGGTGAACCGGTTCGTCGATCGGCCTACGAGCAGCCGGTCGTGGACCCGCAGGTATCGCATTTCAGGCAGGTGCCGTTGCGGACCAGCGTGAAGTTCGCGCATTCGGGGCAAGCCTCACCGACATAGCCCTTCATCTTCGCCTCGGCGCGGCGGTCGGCGACGCTCCGCTCCGCCTTGGCGAAGGGCAGGGTGTCGGCGATCGTCTCGGCTTGACCGGCGGTCGCCGGCTCGGCCTTGAGTGCCGTGCTGCCGCGGATCGCGTGGACCGTGCCGCCGGCAGGCGCCGACTGTCCGGCGCTCGCCGCCCCGACGCCCAGGGCCGCACCGGCCGGGCCACCCTGGATCAGGGTCAGACGGTCGGCCGAGCCACGCAGCAGGCCGCGGGAGACGACCGAGGAGGCCGGCGCGGGCTTCGGTCCCTCGCGGGTCGTGTCGCCGCTCTCGCCGCCGCCGATCACCGTGCCGCCGATCTCGGCGGGGCTGACATGGGCGAGGTCGGCGCGGCCGAGATACGAGACCGCCAGCTCGCGGAACACGTAGTCGAGGAGCGAGGTCGCGTTCTTGATCGCGTCGTTGCCCTGGACGAAGCCGGCCGGCTCGAACCGCGTGAAGGTGAAGGCCTCCACGTATTCCTCCAGCGGCACGCCGTACTGGAGGCCGAGCGAGATCGCGATGGCGAAGTTGTTCATCAGGCTCCGGAAGGTCGCGCCCTCCTTGTGCATGTCGATGAAGATCTCGCCGAGGCGGCCGTCGTCGTACTCGCCGGTGCGCAGGTAGACCTTGTGGCCGCCCACTACCGCCTTCTGGGTGTAGCCCTTCCGGCGGGTCGGCAGCTTCTCGCGGGAGCGGATCCGCTCCACCCGCTCGATCACCCGCTCGACGATCTTCTCCGCCACCGCGGCGGCCTTGGCGGCGGCCGGCGCCTGGATCAGCGCCTCGATCCCCTCGTCCGCCTCGTCGTCCTCATCCGCGATGAGGGCCGAGTTGAGCGGCTGCGACAGCTTGGAGCCGTCGCGGTAAAGGGCGTTCGCCTTGAGGGCGAGGCGCCAGGACAGCAGATAGGCCGCCTTGCAATCCTCCACCGTGGCGTCGTTCGGCATGTTGATGGTCTTGGAGATCGCGCCCGAGATGAAGGGCTGCGCCGCCGCCATCATGCGGATGTGGCTCTCCACCGAGAGGTAGCGCTTGCCGATCCGGCCGCAGGGATTGGCGCAGTCGAAGACGGGGTAGTGCTCGACCTTGAGGAAGGGTGCGCCCTCCAGCGTCATCGCTCCGCAGATATGCGTGTTGGCGGCCTCGATCTCCTTCTTCGAGAAGCCGAGGAACGGCAGCAGCTCGAAGGTCGGATCCGACAGCTTCTCGGCCGGGACCTTCAGCGTCTGGATGAGGAAATCGTCACCGAGCGTCCAGCGGTTGAACACGAACTTGATGTCGAAGGCCGACTTCAGTCCCTTCTCGACGGCCGCGATCTTCTCGTCCGAAAACCCCTTGGCGCGGAGCGTCGTCGGGTTGATCCCCGGCGCCTGACCCATGGAGCCGTGGCCGACCGCGTAGGCCTCGATCTCGGCGATCTCGGATTCGCGGTAGCCCAGCGCCCGGAGGGCGTCCGGCGCGGCCTGGTTGATGATCTTGAAGTACCCGCCGCCGGCGAGCTTCTTGAACTTCACCAGGGCGAAATCGGGCTCGATGCCGGTGGTGTCGCAATCCATCACGAGCCCGATCGTGCCGGTCGGCGCGATCACGGTGGCCTGCGCGTTGCGGTAGCCGTGCTCCTCGCCGAGCTTCAGCGCCCGGTCCCAGGCGGCCCGGGCGTGGGCGCCGAGATCGGCCTGCGGGATGTTGGCGTGGTCGAGGGCGACCGGCGCGACGTTGAGGAACTCGTAGCCCTCGGCCTCGCCATGCGCCGCCCGGCGATGATTGCGGATGACCCGCAGCATCGCGTCGGCATTCTCGTCGTAGGCCGGGAAGGTGCCGAGTTCCGCCGCCATCTCGGCCGAGGTGGCGTAGGCGACACCGGTCATGATCGCGGTGAGCGCGCCGGCGAGAGCCCGGCCCGCGTCGGAATCGTAGGGGAGGCCCATGGTCATCAGGAGGCCGCCGATATTGGCGTAGCCGAGACCGAGCGTCCGGTAGCGGTAGGAGAGTTCCGCGATCTCCTTCGACGGGAACTGCGCCATCATCACGGAGATCTCGAGCACCACCGTCCAGAGCCGGTTGAGGTGCTCGAACGCCTCCACGTCGAACCGCTTGGTCTCCCGGTCGTACATCGTCAGTAGGTTCGCCGAGGCGAGATTGCAGGCGGTGTCGTCGAGGAACATGTACTCGGAGCACGGGTTCGAGGCCCGGATCCGCCCGCCCGCCGGGCAGGTGTGCCAGTCGTTCATCGTGGTATTGAAGTGCAGGCCGGGATCCGCCGAGGCCCAGGCCGCCTCGCCGATCCGCTCCCACAGGTCGCGGGCCTTCAGGGTCTTGGTGACCTTGCCGGTGGTGCGGGCCTGGAGGGCCCAGTCGGCATCCGCCTCGACGGCGCGCAGGAAGTCGTCGGTCAGCGAGACCGAATTGTTGGAATTCTGGCCGGCAACCGTGAGGTAGGCCTCCGAATCCCAGTCGGTGTCGTAGACGGGGAATTCGATCTTGGTGAAGCCCTGGCGGGCGAACTGCACGACCCGCTTGATGTAGGCGTCCGGCACCGAGGACCGGCGGGCGGCCTTGATCTCACGCTTGAGGGCCGGGTTGCGCTCGGGGTCGAAGCAGGCATCGCCCTCGGCCTCGCACTGGGTGCAGGCCTTCATCACCAGGTTCAGATGCTTGGAGACGACCTTCGAGCCGGTCACCAGCGCGGCGACCTTCTGCTCCTCCTTCACCTTCCAGTCGATGAAGGACTCGATATCCGGGTGGTCGATGTCGACGATCACCATCTTGGCGGCGCGCCGCGTGGTGCCGCCCGACTTGATCGCGCCGGCCGCCCGGTCACCGATCTTCAGGAAGCTCATCAGGCCCGACGACTTGCCGCCGCCGCCGAGCTTCTCGTTCTCGCCGCGCAGCATCGAGAAGTTCGAGCCGGTGCCCGAGCCGTACTTGAACAGGCGCGCCTCGCGCACCCACAGATCCATGATGCCGCCCTCGTTGACGAGATCGTCCTGGACCGACTGGATGAAGCAGGCATGCGGCTGCGGATGCTCGTAGGCCGAGGCGGACTTCGTCAGCACGCCGGTCTGCGGGTCGCAGTAATAGTGGCCCTGGCTCGGGCCATCGATGCCGTAGGCCCAGTGGAGGCCGGTGTTGAACCATTGCGGCGAGTTGGGCGCCACCATCTGGCCGGCGAGCATGAAGCGCAGCTCGTCGAGAAAGGCGGAGGCGTCCTCCTCCGACGAGAAGTAGCCGCCCTTCCAGCCCCAATAGGTCCAGCAGCCGGCGAGCCGATCGAAGACCTGCGTGGCGGACGTCTCCGAGACGAAGCGCTCCTCCTCGGGGAGTTCGGCGAGCGCCGCATCGTCGGGGATCGAGCGCCAGAGGAAGGAGGGGACCGCGTTCTCCTCGACCTTGCGGAGCCGGGCCGGGACGCCCGCCTTGCGGAAATACTTTTGCGCGAGCACGTCGCTCGCCACCTGGCTCCAGCTCTCCGGCACGTCGATACCGTCGAGGCGGAACACCACCGACCCGTCCGGATTGCGGATCTCGCTCAGCGCCTTGCGGAACGGGATTCCGGCGTAGGGCGATTGTCCGGCCGTGGTGTAGCGACGCTCGAACCGCATGAAACACACCTCTCCCGACGGGACACGACGGTCCCGGCCCCGCGCGACGCGGGGTCTGTGCCCGATGGTGGGATTCGCGTCCGATCACGCCCGGCAGAGGGACGTGCCTCGGTTTCGCGAATGAAATCCTGGAACGGTCACCCCTGTTCAACGCACCACAATCAGGGGGCGCGACCGATGCAGGGAGATTACCGCCGCCTTCACTCTCACGTCAACAAGTGGTGTTCGGCGGCCTTGTTCCCCGCTAGATGTTGTGCCGGCTCGCAAAAGCCTGTGGATATCGCCCGGGTGCGGGATAAGTGTCCTTCCGGCTTTCCAGAATCGGATCGGGAAAATTTTAGATTCACAACCCTAGGAAGCGGGGTCGGCGGCCTGTCGGAACCGGCGGCCGAAAGCGCCGGCGGAGCGTGGCCGCGCAGCGACACTTCCGTCATCCGGCTGGACTCGCACGCGCGCGGTCACCATAACGGCGCCGAGAAGCGCCCTCGCGGCGCGGCACGATTCCGGGACCGGCGATGGCGCTGAAGGACACTTTGCTGCGCATCTTCACGTGGTGGAACGGCCAGACCGTCTCCGTCGCGCTCCAGACCGCGCGCACCGGCATCTTCGTCGGCGAGGACGAGTTCGGGAACAAGTACTACAAGGCGGAAGGAGCCCTGATTGATCGTTCGGTCGGCTCGGAGCGCCGCTGGGTGGTCTACAACGGTTACGCCGACGCCTCGAAGGTGCCGCCCGGCTGGCGTGGCTGGCTCTGCCACAACGTGGACCTCGCTCCGAGCGAGGAGAACTACCAGCCGCGCGCGTGGCAGAAGCCGCATATCGAGAACCAGACCGGCACGCCGAACGCGTACAGGCCGGCGGGTTCGCAGCTCTCCTGGGGCCAGCGGCCGGCGGCGACGGGCGACTACGTCTCCTGGACACCGGGCGAGTAGATCAACGGTCCCACGCGGGCCCGGCGCCCTTTTGCCGCCACCGTTCCATTGTTCATGGCGGGCCAATCCCGATTGTCCGCCGCGCACCTGACGGCGCGGCCGGCCACCCTCGTCTAGGGGTCCGAGCCTTGAGCCGCTTCACCGCCTTCGTACGCCGCGTGCTCGCCCCGAGCCTCGTGCTCGCCGTCTGCGCCAGCCCCGCCGCCGCCGACAAGATCAAGAACCCGACCGCGGTCTTCTCCGGCCTCGACAAGATCACCGGCCGGATCGTCAACTTCGAGGTCGCGGTCGATGAGACCGTCCAGTTCGGCGCGCTGCAGCTCACCCCGCGGGTCTGCTACACGCGGCCACCGACCGAGAGCGCCAAGACCACGGCCTTCCTCGAGGTCGACGAGGTCACCCTCGACAACAAGTACCGGCGGATCTTCACCGGCTGGATGTTCGCCGCCAGCCCCGGCCTGCACGCGATCGAGCATCCGATCTACGACGTGTGGCTGGTCGACTGCAAAGGCGGCAGCGACGTGATCGCCGAGGCCAAGGAGCAGGAGGACATCCCGGCGGTCGCGGCCAAGCCCGAGAAGGCCAAGCGGCCCGGAAAGGACGCCACCAAGACCGCGCAGCAGATCAACGCCGCCGGTCAGGTGGATGTGGAGGCGCCGCGCGGCGTGCCGGTCCAGCCCCGCCAGAAGCCCTCGCGCAAGTTCTTCCCGTCGAACGAGGGCCCGGCGCCGGCTCCGCCGCCGCAGCAGCAGCCGCAGAACCTGTTCGACGCGCTGTTCCGCTGACGCCTCTCCCGACCGAGACGCAGAGCGGCGCGGGCTGAGGCCGCGCGTCGTGGAAGACGCCGTTGCTTGCGAGACAGGACCTCGCCTCAGGCGACGTTGAGGCGGCGCCCGCGATTCCAGGCGAGGAACGGGACGCCGGAGAGCAGCCCGGCGAGCGCCGCACGCGTCTGATGGCATCCATTCACCGACACCCGGGGGAGAGCCTGCAGGTGGTCGGCATGCTCGGCGAACAGGTGGCCGGGTCGCGTGGTGACAGCGGTCGCGAAACCCATGTCCCGCGCCAGGGCGAATTCCCGCGGGCCGGCGGAGGTCGCGTCCCCCACCGGATAGGAGAGGTGCCGCACCGGTCGCCCGAGCTCCGCCTCGATCCGCGCGCGCCCGCCGGCGATCTCGCGCGCGGCGCAGGTGGCGTCGTGCTTGGCCAGCATCGGGTGGCTGACCGTGTGCGCGCCGATGGTGACCGCAGGGTCGGACGCGAGGTCGCGCAGTTCCGCCCAGGACAGGCACAAGTCGGCGGCCACGCGACCCGGCGGGAAGCCGGCTTGCCGGCAGAGGTCGGCGATCCGGTCGAGGAGGTCTTCTTCGCCGCCGCGGCGCAGGTCGCGATACAGGGCTTCGAAGGCCAGAGCCTTCTCCTGCGGACTGCGCGCCGGGAGGTCGAAGCTCCGCGTGCCGATCGCGATCCGCACCCGGTCCAGGTGCGCGATCGCCCGCTCCAGCTCGATCCACCAGAGACGGCCGGCCTGATCGGCGAAGCCGCTGGTCACGAACAGCGTCCAGGGCGCGCCGTGGCGGGCCAGCACCGGCCGGGCATGCACGACGTTGTCGCGGTAGCCGTCATCGAAGGTCAGGACCGCGAAGGGCGGCCCGTAATCCGGCTCGGCCAGACGCTCCGGCACGGAATCCAGGCCGATGATCTCGAAGCCGCGGGCATCGAGTTCGCGCAGGGTCAGGTCCAGGAATTCGGGCGTGATGCCGAGCAGGCGGTTCGGCGCGAAGGCCGGCACCGGCGCCGGGCTGACATGGTGAAAGGTGAGGATCACGCCGAGGCCGCGGGCCGCAGGGCCGAGCCAGCGATCCGCTCCGAGCGCCTGAATCGCGCGAAAGCCGGACGCGAAGACCCGATGCTTGGCACGCGACGACAGCATGGCCCTGAACCGTTCGGGCCCCGAAGCCCATGTCGGCACAGCCTTGGCGCGGCACGGTAAACAAATCCGCAATTGCCCCCTGGCGGACGACAAGCAAGCGTTAGCCACGACTGTTTTTTGCCGCACCATACCGGGCCGCGATCACTCCATCGGCGGTTGCAGTGACGGGCTGTTCAGTCGCCTGCCCCAGGGTTCGTGGGGGACGGGATCATGAGCGGTCTTCGGGAGATCGGAACATGGCGGTCGGTGTCCAGGTGGCGGGAACGGACATGGTCGATTCGCGCAGCGCCAGAGGGCTTGTCGCGGAGGTCATCCCCGATCTGGCGGCGGCCGAGCCGCTCTGGCGCCGTCTCGAATCCGATCCGGTCAGCCTCGCGACGCCCTATCAGCGGTTCGACTGGATCAGCGCCTACCTGCAGGCGACGGGGCAGGTCGCGAGCACGCGCATCGTGGTGCTGCGGGAGGCGGACGGGCGGGCGCGCATCCTGATCCCGGTCACGGTGCAGCGGGAACGCGGGCTCCGCATCGCGCGGACGGTCGGCGACACCCATGCCAATTATCATCTGCCGCTCTTCGCCACCCGCGACGCGGCGGCCATCGCACCCGGCCGCGTCGTCGCGGCCCTGATCCGCGCCGGCCGGGCAGAGGGGCTCGACGCCTTCGCGCTGAAGCATCAGCCCCGGATGTGGGATGGGGCGGCGAACCCGCTCGCCGAAACCGGCGAGCCGGAAGCCAGTGACGCCTACGGTCTCATGCTCGGGCCGGACCCGGAAGCGACCGTGCGCCGGGTGTTCAGCGCCGATGCCCGCAAGAAGCTCCGCTCCAAGGAGAAGCGCCTCGTCGAGGCGCACGGGCCGCTCACCTACCGCCGCGCCGAGACGTCCGAGGAGGCGGCCCGATTGCTGGCGGCGTTCTACGCGCAGAAATCGGCTCGCTTCGCCGGCATGGGCGTCGCCGACCCTTACGCCGATCCCGGTATCCGCGCCTTCCTGGCGGCGGCTTCGGCCGGGCCGGAACCCGCAGTTGAACTGCACGCCCTCTGTCTTTCCGAGAGCGGGCGCGTCCTGGCGACCTTCGGCGGCGCGGTCAGCGACGGTCGCTTCAGCGGCATGATGACGGCGTTCGACGGCGACCCCGAGGTCGCCCGCTTCAGCCCCGGAGACCTGCTGCTGCAGCATCTGGTGCGCGAGCAGACGGCGCGGGGCCGGCAGGGCTTCGACCTCGGCGTCGGAGAGGCGCGCTACAAGGCCAGTATCTGCGACGAGACGATCAGCCTCGTCGAAACGATCATTCCGGTGACCCTCCGGGGCCGGGCCTATGCGGCCGTGCGGCGCGGCCTGACGCGCACGAAGCGGCGCATCAAGCGCGACCCGCGCCTCTACGCGGTCCTGAAGCGGCTCCGCACCCTGCGCCGGTCGTGAGCGGCGCGTCGTCTAGGCGGCGTTGAGGCGCAGTTCCAGCCGGGCGTCCTGGACGTCCGAGAGAGCCGGACGATCCTGTGCCACCAGGATCTGCCCCGCACCGGCGTCCTGAGCCAGGGCATAAAGATCGGCCAGCGCCGGATCCTCGGCATCCGCGTTCGAGGCGATGACGACGCTGTCCATGAAGCTCGCGACGAGTTCGAGCAGATCGACGGCCCCCGGGGCTGCGTAGAGCCGGCAGAGCACCCAATCGTAGGCCTCGGTCATCGCCTCGAAGGTCAGCGCCAAAGCATCCGGCTCGTCGAACAGGATCGCCGGATCCTGCAGGCCGGCCTCGATCCGATGCTGACCGCTGTCCCGACGGGCCTGGATCACATCCAGGAAGGCGGCATCGCCGGCAATGAGGTCGGAGAAGCCCAGCCGCCCGGTCCCGTCCTTCGGCCTGTTCAGGTCCACGGTGACGAGGCTCCCCTCACGGCCGAGGGCGCGGGCCAGGGCCTCGGGAAGCGTCGTCGCGCCAAGCCGCTCCTCGGTCTCGACGACCAGGATCCGGCGACCGGCGCGCACGTCCGCGTCGCGGGGCGCCGCGGCAATCCGCGCGACGAGCGGCGCGAGGTCGAACGCGTCGGCGGCGCGGCCCGGGGCCGTCGCGGCAAGCGCAGTCGCGGCGATGGGGGCGGCCTCCGGTGCCGCGGGCCAGCGCGTCGCCGGCGTGGCCTCCGGGAACGTGAAGGCCGGCCGGTCGAGCACCGGCTCGCGGCGGCGGCGATCATCCGCCGGATCGCCATCGCGGTCGCCGCCGGCCCGGCCGGATTCGGCCAGCAAGGCGCTGGCGATGACGCCGCCGACGGAGAGCATGAGCGTCAGCAGCGTCGCGAAAGCCACAATCGGCAGCTTCTTCGGGAAGGACGGCACTTCGGGCGTCACCGCCCGCGACACGATGCGGGCATCGGCGGGCGTCGCGGCCTCGCCGTCGCGCGCCGCTGCCTCCCTGTAACGGCCGAGATAGGATTCGAGCTGCTCGCGCTGCGCCTTCGCCTCGCGCTCCAGCGCCCGGAGCTGGATCTCGCTGGCATTGCCGCGCACGACGACGTCCTGCTGACCGTCCACCGCGCCCTGCAGGCTCTCGACCCGGGCCCCGGCGATCTTGGCGTCGTTCTCCATGGTCCGCACGACGCGCTCAGCCGAGGCCTTGATCTGTGCGTCGAGATCCTCGAGCTGGGCGTTGAGTTCCTTGATCCGGGGATGGGCCGGGAGAAGCGTGCGCGATTCCATGGCGAGCTGCGCGCGCACCGCGATGCGGTTCTCGACGATCCGCCGGATGACCTCGTTGTTGGCCACGTCCGGGATCTCGAAGGCGCGTCCGTCCTTGATCAGGTCCTTGATGGCCTTCACCTTGCCGTCGAGGTCGGCTTTCAGGCTACGCGCCACGGAGAGCTGGCTCGACAGCTCGCCGAGTTGCTGCGCGTTGAGCGGCCGGCCGGTGGCGCCGGTGCTGCCCACGAGACCGTTCTTGGCGCGGAACGCCTCGACCTTCGCCTCGGCTTCGGCGACGCGCTTGCGCAGCCCGTCGATATTGCCGCCGAGCCAGGTGGAGGCGTAGCGGGCCGTGTCGACCTTGTCGGCTTCGAGCGAGCCGATATAGAGTTTCGCGATGGTGTTGGCCGCCTCGGCAGCGAGGTTCGGGTCCTTCGCGCGGAACTCGATCGTCAGGATTCGCGACTTGCCGGCGGGATAGACCAGCAGGTGGTCGAAATAGGCGTCGAGAACCCGGTCCTCGGCGGGGCGATCCAGGGGGTTGGCGCCGATGCCGAGCATCATCAGCACGCGCTGCACCGGACCGATGCTCCCCGCTCCGGGGTCGAACTCGGGATTGCCGACGAGCTTGAGCCGGCGGATCGCCTCGCGGGCGAGATCCCGGGACATCACCACCTGCACTTGGCTGGCCACGGCCTGCTCGTCGATCGGCGTGAGCTGATCGGCGCGCTCCTGCGCGGTGCGGGCGAAGGCCGGATCGCGGCTCTCCAGCAGCACCTTCGCCTCGCCGGTGTAGCGGGGGCTGACCACGTTGACGAAAACGCTCGCGCCCAAAGCGACCACGAGGGTCGGGCCGAGGATCCAGCCGATCGAGCGCCGCAGGATCCGGGGCAGCTGCGCGAGACCGAGGCTCTCCTCGGCGCGCGGCTGAGATCCGGGCACGGCGTAGGTCGAGCGGTGACGGATCGTGGACATGCGGACGCTCTGAACGCGGAGACGAACCGGTCCGGCATTACTGCCGTCCCACCGCTATTAGTGGATGTTAAGGTTGCTCAAGCGTTAAGGCGCGTGCGGCCCGCTGAGCTGGCAGGCCGGCCGCGGCGATGATCAAGTTTCATTAACCTTAACGGCCTAGTTCAAGCCGCAACTGCATCCATGACGGCGATGGTGATGAACCGGCGCGCTTTGCTCCTCGCACTCGGCTCGACTCTGGCGCTCGGCGGCTGCTTGCGACCGAGCTTCCGCACCGACCAGCTCGATGCCACCGGCACCGGCTCGATCGCGGCCCGCTACACGCTGGCGGCGGGCGACAAGCTGCGGGTGATCGTTTTCGGACAGGACAACCTGTCGAATATTTACGCCGTCGATGGCGGCGGTCGCATCGCCATGCCGCTGATCGGGACCGTGCAGGTCGGTGGTCAGACGACGGCCCAGGCGGCCAAGGCGATTGAGGCCAAGCTGGCCTCCGGATTCGTGCGCGAGCCGCACGTCACCGTGGAGGTGGACGCGTATCGGCCCTTCTACATCCTCGGGGAAGTCACCACCTCCGGTCAGTACCCGTTCGTGAACGGCATGACCGTGGAGACGGCAGTGGCGATCGCCGCTGGCTTTGGCCCCCGCGCGGCCAGGGATTATGCCATCCTGACCCGTGACGCCGGTGGATCGCTGGTTTCGGGAATCGTGCCGATGACCTACGCGGTCCGCCCGGGCGACACGATCGTCATCAAGGAACGCTTCTTCTGAGCGGTTACGGTCATTGCCCGCTCTGCCACGGGTTGATGATCCGCATGGCAGTCCTCTGGGCAGGGATCGGTGTCGCCACCTCCGGCATCGGCTGCTTGGCGCGCGCCAGCATCCGCCGAGCCTCCTGCCCGGGCAGGGCACCCACGGGCGTGAACAGGCCGGCCAGGACCTTGCGGGTGCCCCGGCTGACGAAACGCGAGTTCTGGACCGGCTCGAAATCCCGGATCGCGTGACGCTTGTCGGGATTTCCGGTGAAGACCCGGGCGCCGGAATTCAGGACGACGATGTCGCCGGGCCGCAGCGTCTCGTCCTTCAGGAGCGCCGCCGTCGCGCCGGCTTTCATGTCGAGGGGCGTCTGGCGCTCGCTGATTTCCCGCTCCTTAATACGGATCTTCACCGGAAGCGCCGCGTAGCGGGTCTGGAAGCGCCGACGCGCGGCTCCGAGCCGCGGAGTCGCATGCCGACCGAAGACGCGGTTCTCGAAGGTGCGGGCTTGCGCCGGTGCAGGCTGGGCCTGCTGGGCCTGCTGGGCTGGCGGACGGGCACCGAACAGCATTTCGAGGAAGCCGAGCTCGGCCGCCTGGGCGCGGATCGCCGTGCCGGCGAGAAGGCCGCCAGCCGTCATGACGGCGAGCAGACAGCTCGTGCGAAGCCTCATAGGACCCTCCGGAAGCGACGCCCGACGTGAGCA
Source organism: Methylobacterium sp. UNC378MF (assembly GCF_900103195.1). Classification (GTDB taxonomy): domain Bacteria; phylum Pseudomonadota; class Alphaproteobacteria; order Rhizobiales; family Beijerinckiaceae; genus Methylobacterium. The sequence continues at coordinate 108,076 of NZ_FMWU01000004.1, forward strand.
TCCGACCCTCAACCGCAAGGCGTACTGGAGGGTTCCGGATGATTTACGATCTGCTTAGAGACGGCGCCCACTACCGAAACTGTGCGGTATTCGACAACATAGCCGGTGGCGATGTTACCGTTCAGGCGCATGAGGATTCGGTCAGCCCGGGGCGGACTGCTCGCCCTCGCCGATGCAATCAAGGGCGCGCTCTACGGCACTCACGGCATCCAGAAGATGCTGGACCGTCCGCTCGACTTCGAGGGCGGGCCGCCCCATGGCGGCGGCCCGGGCGCTCACATCCTCGAGCTGGTCCAAGAGGGCGAGAAGATCGCCGGCTACGGTCACGACCTCGCAACGGGCGAGGCGGGTCACGGTCGGGCGCGGACGGAAGGGCAAGACGTTGCTCATTGCGGAGGGTTGTCGCCCGAAACCGTCTGGATTCGCCAGGGGGAACGCGCCGCGCTCAACATGATTGGCCGGCCGTATCCGCTGCAAACCGGGCGTGTGGTGGATTTTCCGTGGCCGCTGCGCATCGGAGGCGGCAGAACGGATTTACACGTTGCGCGCGACCTTGACGGACACGCCTGTGGGCTGACCATGCCGCGACATCCCTCGTCTGGGCCTCGTCCGGCTGAAGCCGGTTCGACGTCCGGCCCCGGCAGGCTTCAGGATTCGCGATGCGCTTGACCCTTCTCGCCCTTTCCGCCCTGGCTCTCGGCGGCCTGTGCGCCTGCACGACCAGCGACGGGCCGGATTCCCGCAGCGGGCTCGCCGAGAGCTTCAACCTCGACAATTACCGGGCTTCCGGCAACACCAACGGCACCCAGACCCGCCGGGACGTGAACCGCGCCTATACCCAGCCGACCCTGCCGACGATCGGCAACCGCGGGATGTGACCCCCGCGGCCATGCCGCGTCACCGCTTGGCGAGCGCGTCCGCGAAGGCGGCAATCCGGTTGCGGGCATAGACCGGCAGCCCGGCGCTGATCGAGTTGCCGGTATTGAAGCTGGAATTGCCCATCAGCACCTGGGCGGGCAGCAGGTTCTTCAGAACCGGAACACGGGCGTACTCGGCCTTTCGATCGAGGACATCACCCTTGATGGCGAGCGCCATGTAGGTGGTGACCACCGTCTTGGTCGGATCGTTCGGCATGGGCTGGAACACGGCCAGGAATTTGCCGAAGCGCAGGATCTGGTTAACCCAGAAGATCGTCTGTTCCAGCCCGCCTGTGACGGTGGTGTCGATCTTGGTGAGCGCCTTGAGCGGGACGCCCTGGTCCGGCCCGAGCACCCGCAGCTCACTCTGGAACGAGACGAACTCGGCGATCTTCTTTGCCGACCCGTCCTCCAGCTTGTTGGCGAGCTTCACCCCGAGCGGCAGCTTGCCCTCGAGGTCGTAGCGCGACTCGATGCAGGCGCCTTCGCCCTCGCACCACGGCCGGTCGGGACGCTTGGCGAAGGCGGCAGCGGGATCCTTGTTGGGGGTCACATCGGCGGCCGCGATGGCGCGGTGCTTGATCGCCGGATCCATCTTCTGAACGAAGGCGAGGTTGGCGAAGGCCAGGAGGTCGATCGCCTCGGGCGGCCGCGGGACCACGAAGCGCCCTTCGGCGACATAGACCTTGAGCGTTTCGTGCCGGGGCTTCGTCACGCCGTTCACCGTGACCGTATAATCCGGCTCCTTGTAGCCGGGATAGGGAGCGAGCGCGGCCGCCTCGGCGGGCCGCGCCTTCTGCCAGTCGAGATACGGGATCAGGCCGTTCTCGGGCGCCGACGGGTTGTCGCGGTGGTCGGTGAACAGGATCTGACCCGGCTTGATCGCGGCCGGATCGACAGCCGTGACCGAGGGCACATCCTTGACCCGCTCGGGTGCCGGCGCCGTGTTGGCGGCGGGTGTCTGAGCGCGCGCCGGCATGGCCGGGAGCGTGGCCGTGATGGCGGCCGCAAGGGCGGCAGAGAACTGCTGACGCAACGGGATTCTCATCTGTCGGGGAGGGCAGTCAGTAACCGGGGTCTTCGCCGAACAGGTAGTCCGGATCGCGGCGGCGCGGCCGGCGCACGTCGTCATCCCCGCCGAAGGGCGAACGGCTGGTCTGACCGGGCCAGGGCTTGTAGGGATCCTCGCCGGTGAGATCCATATCGCCCTGCGCGCGGCGGCTGCGCGGCGCCGGTCGCTCGCCGAACGGGTCCAGGAAGTCGGCCCGCGGCCGCTCGCCGGTCATGTTGCCGTAATAGTCGCCGGCCACGCTCGCGCCGTCGTCGCCCGCGAGGTCGCCGTCCTCGGCGTCGGGCCGCATGGCGTAGAGCGTCTCGCGCGGCACGAGGCGGTATTGCGTGTCGGCCATGCGACCGTCACCGCTGGTGCGGAAATGCTCGAGGAAGGCGCCGCCTGCGACCCGCACGCCGCTGCGCGGATCGATCGGGAGATCGGCTATGAAGGGCCGCGCCTCGGAGGAGGGGCCCCGCAGCGGCGTCTTGCCGATGCCGTTGGCCCAGGCCGATTGCAGGATCGCCGCGGCGATCGGCACCGAGACGTGGCCGCCGGTCTGGCCGCGGCCGAGGGTCTTACGGGTGCCGTCGGCGTTGTCGTAGCCGACCCAGACAATCACGGAGATCTCGTTAGTCAGGCCGGCGAACCAGGCGTCGTTCTCGTTCTCCGAGGTGCCGGTCTTGCCGGCCACGTAGGCAGAGACCTTCGACAGCGCTGCCGCGGTGCCGTGCTGGGTGACGCCCTGCAGCATGGTCTTGAGCTGGTAGAAGGCCACACGGTCCGCCGAAGCGATGCGCACCGGCTCCTTGGCGGCGCGCGCGTAGAGCGGCTTGCCGTCCCGCTCGACGGATTCGAGCGCGTAGGGTGCCGGTCGCGCGCCCTCGTTGGCAACCGCCGCGTAAAAGCCCGCGAGATCGAGCATCCGCACCGGCTGCGCGCCGAGCACGAAGGGGTAATAGGGTTCGCACTCCGCATAAATCTGTGCCTCGAGGGCGATGTCGCAGACCCGCTTCAGGCTCGCCGGCGCCTTTGGGGCGATCCCGCCCTGGAGCAGGCGGGCGGTGACGAGGTTCTTCGAGAATTCGAGGCCGCGCCGCAGGGTGGTGGGGCCGGACCCGCCGCCCTCGTAGTTCTTCGGCGTCCAGGAATCGCCGGTCCCGCCGATCGGCGGCAGTGTGACGGCCGAATCCATCACCAGGGTGTTCGGCTGCAGGCCGGCATTGAGCGCCGCGAGGTAGGTCAGCGGCTTCAGGGTCGAGCCGGGCTGGCGCACCGTCTGGGTGACGCGGTTGAGCTGGCTCAACGGGTAGGAGAAGCCGCCGGCCATCGCGAGGATCCGGCCGGTCTGGTTCTCCAGCACCAGCGCCGCGCCCTGGACGGTGGGGCGCACGCGGATCTGCGCGCGCAGGCCACCCTTGCCCGAAGCGACCTTCACGCGGATCACGTCGTAGAGCTGCAGCTTGCTCCGGGCGATGCCGGGGTCGAGGAGAGCGGTGCGGCCGTCGGAGAGACCGACCTTCATGCCGCCGCGCCCTGTCTCCAGCACCACCGCCATCGGCCAGTGGACGTCGTAGAGGACGGGGCGGGCGCTCTCCAGCGCCAGGAGCCAGGCCGGCTTCTTCTGGGGCGCAGCCGCGACTTTCTCGCCACGACGGGCCTTCGCGTCGGGCCGAGGCGGTTCCGTCCGTGCCCCGGTGACCGCGGGCGCGGCCTGGGCGGCCCCTTCCGGCGCCGGGGTCGCGGCCTGGATCCGGCGGATGCTGTCGGCGAGGTTGAGTTCGGGCCCTGTGAACACCTGACGGCCGGTGGAGCGCTCGTAATTGGCGAGACCGTCCTGAAGCGCCTCCTCGACACCGCGCTGCAGGCCCGCATTGATCGTCGACCGGACGGTCAGCGAGCCGGAGGTCAGGGACTCCACTCCCGCGAAGGTGCGCGCCTCGCGGTTGAGGAAATCCACCACGTAGAAGCCGGAATCGCGCCGCGCGGTCTCGATCGGTTTCAGCCCGAGATCGACCTTGATCGCCGCGGCCATCTCGGATTCCGTGATGGCGCCCTCTTCCTTGAGGCGGGCCAGCACGTAGGCGCGCCGCTCGCGCGCCCGGTCCGGGTACTTGTCGGGGCTGTAGAAGTTCGGCCCCTTGGGCATGCCGGCGAGCAACGCCGCCTCCGGCAGGGTGAGCTGCCCGACCGGCTTCCCGAAATAGCTCTGCGCCGCCATCTCGATGCCGTAGGCGCCGCGGCCGAGATAGATGCCGTTGAGGTAGAGGCCGAGAATCTGCGGCTTCGTGAGAATCCGCTCCAGGCGCGACGCGACGATCATCTCGCGGATCTTGCGCTCGTAGGTGACGTCGTCGCCCACTGAGAGATTCTTGACCACCTGCTGGGTGATGGTCGAGCCGCCGGCCGGCCGGCCAGGCGAGGCCAGGTTGGCGATGAAGGCGCGGATCACGCCGCGCTCGTCGATGCCGTGATGGGTCTCGAAACGCTTGTCCTCGGCGGCGATGAACGCCTTCTGCACGAGGGCCGGGATGGAGGTGATCGGCACGACGATCCGACGGCCGTTCGCCTCGGAGGCTTCGGCAAAGGGTTTGCCGGCGCCGTCGAGAATCCGCGTCATGCCCGGCAGCGCCTTGTCGCGCAGGGCCTCGGCGCTGGGCAGGTCCTTGGTGGCGTTGTCGTAGAATTCGATCACCGCCTTGGCGTCGAACGGCGAGTTCGCCGGGTTCTCACCCTTGCAGAACTGCTTGTAGCTCGTATTCAGCTCGTTCAGGTCGAGCCCGTGGAGGATCTTCGGCGCGGCCGGACCGGCGACGGTCGACGGATCCTCCATGGCGGTGGTGATCAGCTCGTCGAGATTGATGTCCTCGATGTCGAAGGCCTTGCGCATATGGGCGCAGCCGTCGCGCAGGAGCCGCACCACTTCGGGCCCGTCCGTGGCGGGATCGAACCGCGTCCGGACCGCATCCGGCCGGGTCGTGACCTGGCTCAGCGTCAGGGCGGTCGCGAACAGCTTGATCAGAATGGCGTTCATACGGGCCGGGATCGGGGGACGCGACGGGGTGCGGACCTTTCGGGTGCGCGCCTGAACAGGGCGTGCACAACGCGGCTGATTTAAGGAGATTCCGAACGGCAACGCTTTGGCCGGGTCCCACGTTCGTGAGGCGTGACGACGCCGGGGGGCTCATGATCAACGACCTGTGGTACAAGAACGCGATCATCTATTGTCTGTCCGTCGGCACCTTCATGGATGCCAACGGAGACGGAATCGGTGACTTCGCCGGCCTGGAGCGCCGGCTGGACTACATCCAGGGCCTGGGCGCCACCGCGATCTGGCTGATGCCCTTCCAGCCCTCGCCCAAGAAGGACGGCGGCTACGACATCGCCGACTATTACGGCGTCGATCCGGATTACGGCTCGCTCGGCGACTTCGTCGCCTTCACCCACGCTGCCAAGCAGCGGGGCCTGCGCGTCCTCATCGACCTCGTGGTCAACCACACCTCGGATCAGCACCCGTGGTTCCGGTCGGCCCGGTCCGACCCGGACTCGCCTTTCCGCAACTGGTACGTCTGGTCGAAGGATCGGCCGGCCACCGCCGACGAGGGCATGGTCTTCCCCGGCGTGCAGAAGACCACCTGGACCTACGATTCGAAAGCGAAGGCCTGGTACTTCCACCGCTTCTTCAACTTCCAGCCGGATCTCAACACCGCCAATCCGGAGGTGGTGGCCGAGATCCTGAAGATCATGGGCTTCTGGATCCAGCTCGGCGTCTCCGGCTTCCGCATGGACGCGGTGCCGTTCGTCATCGCCGAGAAGGGCGCCCATGTCGGCGGCAAGCCCCGCGAGCAATTCGAGATGCTGCGCGACCTGCGCGAGTTTCTCCAGTGGCGCCAGGGCGACGCCATCATCCTGGCCGAGGCCAACATCCTGCCGAAACAGGACCTCGACTATTTCGGCGACGACGCCGATCGCATGCACATGATGTTCAACTTCCAGGTCAATCAGGCGACCTTCTACGCGCTGGCGGCCCATGACGCGCGGCCCCTGGTCAAGGCGATCGAGCAGACGAAGCCCCGCCCGCTCTCCTGCCAGTGGGGCATCTTCCTGCGGAACCACGACGAGCTCGACCTGGGACGCCTGACCGGCAAGCAGCGCCAGGCCGTGTTCGACGCCTTCGGGCCCGAGAAGGGGATGCAGCTCTACGACCGCGGCATCCGCCGCCGCTTCGCGCCGATGCTGGCGGGCGATCCGCGCCGCATCCGGCTCGCCTACTCCTTGATGTTCACGCTCCCGGGCACGCCGGTCCTGCGCTACGGAGACGAGATCGGCATGGGCGACGAGTTGGCGTTGCCGGAGCGCGACTGCGCCCGCACGCCGATGCAGTGGACGAGCGAGCACAACGGCGGCTTCTCGACGGCCCAGCGAACCGTGCTCCCGCTCATCGACCACGGGCCTTACGGCTACACGCACGTGAACGTCGCCGACCAGCGCCACGAGGCGGGCTCGCTGCTCAACTGGATGCAGAGCATGATCCGGCAGCGCAAGGAGGTCCCGGAGATCGGCTGGGGCGACGTCGTCGCGATGGAGACGGAGCGCCCCACGGTCCTGGCGCTGCGCTACGCTTGGCGCGGCAACGCAGTCCTCTGCGTCCACAATCTCGCGCCGGAGCCCGTCGAGGTCGCGATGGCGTCCGGATCCGACGATCCGGAGCACGACATCCTCGTCGACGTGCTCACCGGCTCGCGCAGCGAGGTCGGCGACGACGGCCGCCACTGCCTGTTCCTGGAAGGATACGGCTATCACTGGTTCCGCGTCGGCGGGCTCGACGCGCTGCTGAAGCGGAGGCCGGCGTGAGGAAAACCGGCGCCCGGCTCGCCCTCGGCCGGCGAAGACGGTAGGACACGCCCGAGCAAGGTGTAGCATGGCCCGGACGAAGCATTATCCCTCGGACGCGACGATCGCCGACATCCTGCCGGATCTCGCCGACGCTGAAGACTACCTGCGCCAGGTCCTGGTCACCATGCGGATGTGCCAGAAGCATTACGGCGACGCCTGGGTGCGGATCGGCGTGACCGGCCGGTCGCCGACGCCGTCCTACCGGATCGACCGGCCGGACGAGGCGGCACCGGGCGAAGCTGCCGTCGAGGCGGGCAGGACTCTGTTCGGAGCCTACGGCGGACGGTCCCACGACCGGTTCACGCAGGTCAACACCGCGGAGACCCGCTGGAGCGCGCGGGCGCTCGGCATGGCCGAAATGCTGGCGCTTCACGACGGCCTGCGCCGCCCCAGGGGCGACGCGGCCTGAGCGCGGCGCACAGGGTGCCGCCCACCGGCGTTCTGCGCTAAACTGCGGTCGAGGGCGTCCGGAGCGGCGCTGCCAACACGCGGGACGACATGCCAGGTACGCCACGCGCCGGGATCATCCCGGTCACGCCCTTCCAGCAGAATTGCACCCTGATCTGGGACGACGCCACCAAGGTCGGCGCCGTGGTCGATCCCGGCGGCGATCTCGACCGGATCGAGGCGGCGATCCGCGAGCAGGGCGTCACCGTGGAGAAGATCCTGCTGACCCATGGCCATGTCGACCACGCTGCCGGCGCCGACGAGCTGCGCGAGCGGCTCGGCGTGCCGATCGAGGGCCCGCATCAGGCCGACAAGTTCCTGCTCGATTCCCTGCCGGAGACGGCGGCGAATTACGGGCTCGGCGCGGCCCGTCCCGTCACGCCCGACCGCTGGCTCGACGAGGGCGATGCCGTGACGGTCGGCGGCCTCGGCTTCGACATCCTCCACTGTCCCGGGCACTCGCCCGGCAGCGTGGTGTTCGTGAGCCGGGACGCGCGCTTCGCGCTGGTCGGCGACGTGGTGTTCAAGGGCTCGGTCGGCCGCACTGACCTGCCTGGCGGCAACCACGAGCAGCTGATCCGGGCCATCAAGGACAAGGTGCTGCCGCTGGGCGACGACGTTTCCTTCATCCCGGGCCACGGACCGACCAGCACGCTCGGCGAGGAGCGGGTCTCGAATCCGTTCCTGCAGGACTGACGCCCATGGACAAGCGCCGCATCGGCCGCTCCGACCTCACGGTGGCCCCCTTCTGCCTCGGCGGCAACGTCTTCGGCTGGACTGCCGACGAGGCGACCTCCTTCGCGATCCTCGACCGGTTCGTGGAGAGCGGCTTCGACTTCATCGACACCGCCGACGTCTATTCGCGATGGGCCCCCGGTCACGTCGGTGGAGAATCGGAGACGGTGATCGGCCGGTGGCTTGCCGCCCGTCCCGGCGTGCGGGACCGGATCGTGCTGGCGACCAAGGTCGGCATGGATATGGGCGAGGCCGGCAAGGGGCTCTCGGCGGCCCATATCGAGCGGGCCTGCGAGGCGTCGCTGCGGCGGCTGCGCATCGACCGGATCGACCTCTATCAGTCCCATATCGACGATGCGGATGTGGCGCTGGAAGAGACGCTGCGGGCCCATGAGCGCCTGATCGCGGCCGGCAAGGTCCGCGCCGTCGGCGCCTCGAACTACAATGCCGCCCGGCTGAAGGAAGCGCTGGCGATCGCGGCCTCGGCGGGACTGCCGCGCTACGAGTGCCTCCAGCCGGATTACAGCCTCGCGCAGCGCGGCTACGAGGCCGAGCTGGAACCGCTCTGCCGCGCCGAGCAGATCGGCGTCATCGGCTACTTCTCGCTGGCGGCCGGCTTCCTCACCGGCAAGTACCGCACGCCTCAGGACGCGGCGGGGCGCGCCCGGGAGAACCGGGTCGCCAAGTACCTCAACCCGCGCGGCCTCGCTCTGCTCGACGTCCTCGATGCGGTCGCGCAGGCCCATGGCGCAAGCCCGGCCCAGGTGGCGCTCGCCTGGATCATCGCCCGCCCCGGCATCACCGCGCCCATCGCCAGCGCGACCTCGGTGGCACAGCTCGACGAACTCCTCGGCGCCGCCCGGCTGACCCTTTCGACCGAAGCCATCGACCGGCTCGATGCGGCGAGCGCAGGCGGGATCGAGGGCTAACGCGGCGTTAAGCGGGGGGCGTCACAAAAGCGACGGGACGGGTCCGCCGCGGGCCCGTAAAATCGTGCAATCTCAACGCGGAACCCCTATATCAGGCGGACCAAGCGAGAGTTCAGGCGCGGGCGCCCGACGGCGCATCTGCCACCGACGCGATCAGGCCCGCCTGCCCGAGGAAGTTCATGGCCGACACCCCCCAGACCGAGCCCGCCGATTACGGCGCGGAATCCATCCGCGTGCTGAAGGGCCTCGACGCCGTCCGCAAGCGGCCCGGCATGTATATCGGCGATACGGACGACGGCTCAGGCCTCCACCACATGGTGTACGAGGTCGTGGACAACGCCATCGACGAGGCGCTGGCCGGCCACGCCGATCTCGTCACCGTGACCCTCAACGCCGACGGGTCCTGCACCGTCTCGGATAACGGGCGCGGCATCCCGGTCGACATCCACAAGGAGGAGGGCGTCTCGGCGGCCGAGGTCATCATGACCCAGCTGCACGCCGGCGGTAAGTTCGACCAGAATTCGTACAAGGTCTCCGGCGGCCTGCACGGCGTCGGCGTCTCGGTGGTGAACGCCCTGTCGTCGTGGCTCCGCTTGCGCATCTGGCGCAACGACAAGGAGCACGCGATGGAATTCCGCCACGGCGATGCCGTGGCGCCCCTGGACGTCGTCGGGCCCGGCAACGGCCGGCGCGGCACGGAAGTCACCTTCCTGCCCTCGACCGACACCTTCACGATGATCGAGTTCGACTACGGGACGCTGGAGAAGCGCCTGCGCGAGCTGGCCTTCCTCAATTCCGGCGTGCGCATCGTCCTGACCGACGCCCGGCACGCCGAGAAAAAGCGTGAGGAGCTGTATTACGAAGGCGGCATCGAGGCCTTCGTCCGGTATCTCGACCGCTCCCGCAAGCCGATCGACGGCATGGCCAGCCCGGTGGTCGTCTGTTCCGAACGCGACGGAATCCGCGTCGAGGTCGCGTTCTGGTGGAACGACTCCTTCAACGAGACGGTCCTGCCCTTCACCAACAACATCCCGCAGCGGGATGGCGGCACGCACATGGCCGGCTTCCGCGCCGCGCTGACGCGCCAGATCACCGGCTATGCCGAGTCGAGTGGTGTCGCCAAGAGGGAGAAGGTCTCGCTGACCGGCGAGGATTGCCGCGAAGGGCTCACCGCGGTGATCTCCGTCCAGGTTCCGGACCCGAAATTCTCGTCCCAGACCAAGGACAAGCTCGTCTCGTCCGAGGTTCGCCCCGCCGTCGAGAACGTCCTCAACGAAGGCCTGTCGACCTGGCTCGAGGAGAATCCGAGCCAGGCCCGGTCGGTCATGGGCAAGGTGGTCCTCGCCGCCTCGGCGCGCGAGGCGGCCCGCAAGGCGCGCGAGACCGTGACCCGCAAGGGCGCCCTCGACATCGCCTCGCTGCCCGGCAAGCTCGCCGACTGCCAGGAACGCGACCCGACCAAGTGCGAGATCCTGCTGGTGGAGGGTGATTCCGCCGGCGGCTCGGCCAAGCAGGGCCGCGACCGGACCTTCCAGGCGGTGCTGCCGCTGCGCGGCAAGATCCTCAACGTCGAGCGCGTGCGGGCCGACCGGATGCTGTCCTCGGCCGAGATCGGGACGCTGATCACGGCCCTCGGCGCCGGGATCGGGCGCTCCTCGACGGACCGCGAGGGCTTCAACCCGGAGAAGCTGCGCTATCACCGCATCATCATCATGACCGACGCGGACGTGGACGGCTCGCACATCCGGACGCTGCTCCTGACCTTCTTCTTCCGGCAGATGCCGGAGCTGATCGAGCGCGGCCACCTCTACATCGCGCAGCCGCCGCTCTACAAAGCCGAGCGCAGCCGGAAGGCCATCTACCTGAAGGATGAGCGCGCCCTCGAGGATTACCTGATCGATCAGGGCACGGACGGGGCGATCCTGCGCCTGTCCACCGGTGCGGAATTCGCCGGGCCTCAGCTCAAGAGTCTGGTCGAGGAGGCCCGGACATTCCGGAACATCCTGCAGGGTCTGCACACCCGCTACGACCGCGCCGTGGTCGAGCAGGCGGTCCTGGCTGGCGCCTTCGATGCCGAAGCGGCGTCGCGAGCCGGTGAGGCCGAGGTGCTGGCCGACATGACCGCTCGCCGGCTCGACGCGATCGCCGACGAGATCGAGCGCGGCTGGCAGGGCGAATCCTTCGAGGGCGGCTACCGCCTCAGCCGGACGCTCCGCGGCGTCCGACAAGTGGCGACGCTCGATGCGGGGCTGATCGCCTCGCAGGAAGCCCGCCGTCTGTCCGAGCGGGCCGAAGCTTTCCGGGAGATCTACGGCGAGCCCGCCACCCTGATGCGCAAGTCCGACGAGACCGTGCTGCACGGGCCCGTGGCTCTGTTCGAGGCGGTGATGGCCTTCGGCCGGAAGGGCCTGCAACTCCAGCGCTACAAGGGCCTCGGCGAGATGACGGCTCAGCAGCTCTGGGAGACGACCCTCGATCGCGACGTGCGCTCGCTGCTGCAGGTGAAGGTCAAGGACGTGACCGACGCCGACGACCTGTTCGTGAAGCTGATGGGCGACGTCGTGGAGCCGCGGCGCGAATTCATCCAGGAGAACGCCCTGAGCGTCGCCAATCTGGACGTCTAAGGGCGAGCCGTGCAATTATTTGATGAAGATCGTCCTTAGGTCAGGATTTTCTGTCTCGGTTTACTGAGAAGCCTGGCGCTGGCGAGCGCGCGGCATACTGTCCACCGTCGCGGTCGCAGCTCGCACCGAGCCCTGCGGCCGCGACGTTCTCATGGCGTGCCGCATGAAGTTGACCCCGGCCCCGGAGCATCAACACGTTGCCGGCATGGTCGGAGCACACGCACACATCCGCGTCTCGCGTCCGGAGCAGATATGCGGCGACAGCCTCGGGAGGCAGCTGAAGACGTGCTTCCAGCGATGCGCTCGCCGTAGGGCAACCTCGACCGGGTCGATCCAATTCGCGGTCGCGGCCGAGACGACCGTCGCAAGGTGCCGGCCGCGCTCGATCCGCCGCCCCCTTTAAAGACTCAAGCGCAAGCGCCGGTCGGCCGACAAGCCGTTCGAGCGCGGCGATCCGCGCCTCATAGGCCTGGATCGTGTCGGCGGCCGCATCGTCATCGAGCGCGCCGGCCTCACGCGCCCGAGGTTGCGCGAGAGGTCGGCGCTTGGCCAAGCCGCAAAGCGTCTCGCCAGACAGGGACTCCTGCACGACCTGACGCTTGAATGCGATGCTGTGGGAACGAGGTCGGGCCATGGCCTTCATCCTCCGAAGACCCGGCGAACCGGTCAATCAGGCCCGGCCAATCCGTCCACCCGCAGGGGCCCGCTCCAAACGGACGCTCCATCCGGCCCCCCCATGACCGCTGTGAAGCTCACCCGACTGCCTATTGTGATGTGGCTGTTAGCACATTCCGGGCTGCGCGCGTTCCAGGCGGTGCGGATGCGACCCACTCCCCGGACCTGCCGAACGCTGGAGCCATGCGCTCAACACGGGGGCAGGACATTGCATCTTGACGTCAGAAGCAGCACACACGCGGCAGATTTTCGGACCGTTCGGTGCGCTGCCCTGGAGCGAGGTGCGCCGAAGAGCCGGCAGTTCGGCGCCGTTCGTGATCTCCCAGACAATAGGAAGACGTGATGAAGACGCGCGCCGCGGTCGCGTGGGAGGCTAAAAAGCCTCTTACGATCGAGACCATCGACATCGAGGGGCCCAAGGCCGGCGAGGTTCTGGTCGAGTTGATGGCCACCGGCATCTGCCACACCGATGCCTACACCCTCTCGGGTCTCGATTCTGAGGGCAAGTTCCCGGCGATCCTCGGCCATGAGGGCGCGGGCATAGTCCGCGAGGTCGGAGCCGGCGTCACCACGCTGAAGCCCGGCGACCATGTGATCCCGCTGTACACGCCGGAGTGTCGCAACTGTAAGTCGTGCCTCTCACAGCGCACCAACCTCTGCACGGCGATCCGAGCGACCCAGGGCCAGGGCGTGATGCCGGATGGTACGAGCCGCTTCTCCTGCGTTTCCACTGGCGGCAGCCCCGGCAGTTCGAGCACGGTGTTCCACTATATGGGCTGCTCGACCTTCTCGAACTTCACGGTCCTGCCGGCCATTGCGCTTGCTAAGATCCGCGAAGACGCCCCCTTCGATAAGATCTGCTATATCGGCTGTGGCGTGACCACCGGCATCGGCGCTGTAATTTACACGGCCAAGGTCTGGCCTGGTGCCAACGTGGTTGTGTTCGGTCTTGGTGGCATTGGTCTCAACGTCCTCCAGGCCGCCCGGATGGTCGGTGCCGACAAGATCATCGGCGTCGACATCAATCCGGAGAAGCAGGCTATGGCCCGCAAGTTCGGCATGACCGATTTCATCAATCCGAGCGAGGTTGGAACCGACAAGGTGGTTCAGGCCATCGTCGATCTCACCGGCGGGGGCGCCGACTTCTCCTTCGATTGTACCGGCAACGTCCACGTGATGCGCCAGGCCCTCGAGTGCTGCCATCGCGGCTGGGGCGAGTCGATCGTCATCGGCGTGGCCGAGGCCGGCCGCGAGATCTCGACCCGTCCGTTCCAGCTCGTCACCGGCCGCGTCTGGAAGGGCTCGGCTTTCGGTGGCGCGCGCGGTCGCACGGACGTGCCGAAGATCGTGGATTGGTACATGGAGGGCAAGATCAACATCGATGATCTGATCACCCACACCATGCCGCTCGAAGAGATCAATCACGGCTTCGACCTGATGCACGAGGGTAAATCGATCCGGTCCGTCGTCGTCTACTGAGAATGATGGACGCGGATCCTTTCCTCTGGGTCTGAGGATCCGTGTCCCATCAAATTGTGCCCCTCGCGGGGGACGCCGGCGGCCTGCCCTTCGCCCACGCGCGACACCGGCACGACGCGAGCGATCCAAACGTCGCCGGGCTCTGTCGAAGCCCGTCACATACCATCCAGCCCCGGAGCGGGGCTTTCGCCTCCCGAGCAGGAGAACAAAGCTCATGGACACCATCTCGAAGGCCCGCGCCCATGGCGGCACGCAGGGCGTCTACAAGCACGACGCGCAGACCACGGGATGCACGATGACGTTCGCGGTGTTCGTGCCGCCGCAAGCCGAGAACGGCCCGGTCCCGGTGCTGTGGTACCTATCGGGACTGACCTGCACGCACGCCAACGTCATGGACAAGGGCGAATACCGGGCCGCAGCCGCCGAGCATGGCGTCATCATCGTGGCCCCCGACACCAGCCCGCGCGGCCCCGGCATCCCGGACGAGGACGGCAATTGGCAGTTCGGCTCCGGCGCCGGCTTCTACCTGGACGCCACGCAGGCGCCCTATGACACGAATTACCGGATGTGGAGCTACGTCACGGAAGAGCTGCCTGCGCTCATCGCGAAGGAATTCCCCGCCGACATGACCCGCCAGGGCATCTTTGGGCATTCCATGGGCGGCCACGGGGCGCTCACCATCGCGCTGACCTACCCGGAGCGCTTCAAGTCCTGCTCCGCCTTCGCGCCGATCGTGCAGCCCTCCACGGCCGGCTGGTCGAAGCCGGCCTTCGAGAAGTATCTCGGTTCCGACCCGGTCGCCTGGCGCGCCCACGACGCCACCGCGCTGATCGAAGACGGCAAGCGTTTCCCCGAGTTCCTGGTGGATCAGGGCACTGCCGACAGCTTCCTTCAGGACGGCCTTCGTCCCTGGCTGCTGGAAGAGGCCTGCAAGAAGGCCGGCATCGCCCTGACCCTCAACATGCGCGAGGGCTACGACCATTCCTACTTCTTCATCTCGACCTTCATGGCCGACCATATCGCCTGGGCTGCCGCGCGCCTGAAGTGATATTGTCAGCCCCCTGAGCGGAGTCGGGGAGCAATGCCTCGCGACGTCGGGGGCACGATGCCGTCCAGGGCGCTTTCCGGTGGGCGGCGATCCGACCGCTTTCGGGACGCCCTGGCGACTTTCAGCATGCCCGAGACAGATCGGTGGGGGCTCGTCCGCTTGTCCGGCAAGCTCTCTTGCCCTGCGCCGTCTGCCCCTCGATCTGGCGCAGCTTCAGCACGACCTGCTCCGCGCTCGTCTTCTGACCTCGCCGCAGGTCCGACTTCTTAAATCCTTGGCTGATCCTCTCAAGCGGCCCGGTCCGAAGCCGGCCGGTCAGGTCACCCGGAACGGGCCGGCGGACCGGTAGGGCTTCGGCCGCTCAGGCCGAGGGCAGATCCGGCAGGCGCATCAGGGGCTCGCCGACGCGCAGGAGCGTCCCCACGGAGAGACCCGGCCAGAGTGTGAAGCCCGGCGGCGCCAGCACGACGATGGTGGAGCCGTGCTCGAACCAGCCCATCTCCGCGCCCTTCGCCATCCGCACCCCGCTCGGCAGGGTCCGCCCCCCGGTCGCGCGCAGGGCGAGCCCTTCGGGCAGGAAGCCGAGGCGCAACCCCGCTACGAGGATGGCCGCCACGGGCACCAGCGTCACCGCGTGCCCACCCTCCGCGAGGCACAGGCGCAGAATCGCGCGCTCGTTCCGGCAGAACAGCGCCTCGACCCGTTTCAGGGCGATCGGGTTCACGTTCCAGGTGTCGCCCCAGATGTGCCGGACCGACTCGACGCGCAGGTCGTGCGGGGCGTGGAAGCGATGGTACATCCCGGCCGTCAGACGCAGGGTGGCGTAGCAGCCTCCCTCATGGGCGCGCGCCACGGCCTCATCCCCGCCGAGCAGATCGACGAGCGGATAGGACAGGCCCTTGATCTGGAACAGGCGTCCGGCCTCGATGTGGCCATGCGCGCCGAGGATCGCGTCACTGGGACTCGTGAGCACGGCGGGATCGGCCGCGATCGGCCGGGCGCCGGGGCGCAGGGCCCGCACGAAGGCGGCGTGCAGGCTGGCAAAGCGCGTCTCCCGCGCGTCGCGGAGATCGACGTCACAGAACAGCCGCCAGGCCGCAATCGAGAGATCGCGCACCAAGGGCTGCTCGATTCGGCTGAACCAGCCCATGAAGCGGGTGGCGAGCCGGCGCGGCAGGCGGTTCGTCAGGAGGAAGTTCAGATCCTCCTGTGCGCCGATCCGCGCCAAGGCTTGCCGCAGCGGCGACCCAGAAACCGTCATCATGCCGTGAATTGCCTCCGATAGGGCGCGGGGCCATGTCCGCCCTCCTCGTCGCCCTGTCCGCCACCACCGCCGCAGCGGTCCTCGCCCTGCCGCGGGCCGCGCAGCGTCTGCAATTGTCCCGGGCGAAACATCCCTCGCTCACCGGCCATGCCCGGATGGCGAGGCGCGTCGCCGGGCTGATTCCGCACTACGCCTATTCCGAGCGCGCATTCTTCCGCTCCGATAAGCCGGACGCGGCGGTGGCGACCCGGCGCGAGAACGGCTTCGCCCGGCTCTCCGACCTGTTCCGGACGCGCTACCCGCGCAGCCGCGCCGAGACCGAAGCCGTGCGCGACGGTCTGTCGGATCTGCAGTTCACCGGCCTCTACCGGGTGCCGTTTCAGTACGCCCGCCACGTCCGCGCGCATCTCGGAACCGGCGCCTTCGCGGCCACGTCCCAGGGCGTGACCATCACGGATCTCGACGGCAACGTCCTCTACGATCTCGCCGGGTCCTACGGGGTGAACCTGTTCGGTGTCGATTTCTACCGCGGCTGCCTGGAGGAGGGCGCGGCGCGGGTCTCGGCGCTGGGCCCCGTGCTCGGGCCGCTGCACCCGGTCGTCACCGGCAATGTCGCGCGGCTGAAGGCAATCTCGGGCCTCGACGAGGTCTCGTTCCACATGTCCGGCACCGAGGCGGTGATGCAGGCAGTCCGGCTCGCCCGCTACCATACCGGCCGCCGCCGGATTGTGCGGTTCTGCGGCGCCTATCACGGCTGGTGGGGTGAGGTGCAGCCCGGCATCGGCAACCCTGTCCCGACCCGCGACACGCTCACCCTGGCCGAGATGTCCGAGCGGACGCTGCGGGTGCTCGCCTCCCGGCGGGACGTCGCCTGCGTTCTGGTCAACCCGCTTCAGGCCATGCACCCGAATGCCGGGGCGCCGGCCGATTCCGCGCTGGTCGACAGCGGCCGGCAGGCCTCCTTCGACCGCGCCGCCTACACGAAGTGGCTCCGCGATCTGCGGGCGGTGTGCAGCGCCCGGGGCATCGTGCTGATCCTCGACGAGGTCTTCCTGGGCTTCCGCCTCGCACGCGGCGGCGCGCAGGCGTATTTCGGCCTGCGCGCCGACATGGTCACCTACGGCAAGACACTCGGTGGCGGGCTGCCCGTCGGTGTCCTGTGCGGGCGCGCCGACCTGATGCGCCGCTACCGGGACGACCGTCCGGTCGACATCTGCTTCGCCCGCGGGACTTTCAACGCCCACCCCTACGTGATGGGCGCCATGAGCGCGTTCCTCGATCGGCTGGACACCCCTGCGGTCGCCGCCCTCTACGCCGATCTCGACGCGACCTGGGATGGACGCGCGCAGCGCCTCAACGCCGCTCTCGCGGAGGCTGACCTCCCGGTGCGCGTCGTCAACCTGTCGACGGTCTGGACGGTCCTGTATACGCGGCCGTCGCGTTACAACTGGATGCTGCAATTCTACCTGCGCGCGGAGGGGCTGGCCCTGTCATGGGTCGGGACCGGCCGGATGATCTTCAGCCTCGCCTACGACGATGCGGCCTTCGAGGCCGTCGCGACCCGCTTCGTGGCGGCGGCGCGGGCGATGCACGCGGATGGCTGGTGGGAGAGCGGTGCGCCGAGCGACAAGGCGATCCGCCGGTCGATCCTGCAGGAGGTCGCGGCGGTCCGCCTGGGCCGGCTCGGCAGGCTGCTGGGCCTGCGTGGTCCGGAACACGCCTGATCCGGCCAGCCGGCCCGGCGTGCGGGTCCGGCTCAGGCGCCGCGCTCGTGCGGCTCCTGCTCCTCGACCAGTTCACCGTGCAGCAGGGCAAGCGGCGCCTTGTGGTAGAGCTTGATGTCGTGGAACGGGTCCGTGAGGATCTTGGTGACCCAGACGAGTCCGGTCTGGACGTCGCGCTGGACGAAGAGCTGCACCATCCGGAACAGCAGGCCGGCCAGCGCCAGCCACAGCCAGATCCAGCCGACGTTGCGGATCAGGTCCGCGGTGCTCTGATGGGGCGAGATCAGGCCGAACAGGCTCGGATCGAAGTAGAGCGGCAGCGGCGACAGGGCCCAGATCGCCAGGAGGACGACCTTGCGCTGCAGGTTGTAGCCGACCTTGATCTCCTCCTTGTGCTCGTGCGTCGCGTCGTTGACGTGATCATAGCCCTTGGGCTCGAAAAACAGGTGTCCGGCCTGCCGGGATGTCATCGCCACGAGCCAGCCGATCAGCGCCGCCGTGGCCGGATCCTTGAACGCCAGCGTGTAAGCCACGAGGAAGCTGATTGCGCTCACCACGTGCAAGCTCTGGTTGATGCGGTTGTGATGGTAGTAGCGGTGATCGTCCCAGCGCTGCACGCGCAGCGCCTCCATAAAGCTCGCCATGATGTGCGTCCCCGATCGAAGGTTGTCGGCTGGTCGAAGGTGATCCGCCCTCAGGCCGCCCGCTTGCGCAGGCGGAGGAGGGAGAAGTGGCCGAGGGGCGGCAGCGCCCGGCGCTCGACGATCTCCACGGGTGCGCCGGCCGCCCAGGCGGCATAGCGCGCCCAGGCGAATTCGGTC
This sequence comes from Methylobacterium sp. UNC378MF, assembly GCF_900103195.1. Lineage (GTDB taxonomy): Bacteria > Pseudomonadota > Alphaproteobacteria > Rhizobiales > Beijerinckiaceae > Methylobacterium. Next base: position 126,686 of record NZ_FMWU01000004.1, read on the forward strand.
CGCCAGCCGAGGCGGCTCGTCACGGGCGCCAGGGCGTGCTCCACCGCGCGCCGCGGGCCGGACTCGGCACCGATCCGCGTTGTGATCACGATCTCGCCGCCGGGGCGCAGCACCCGGGCAAACTCGTCCAGCGCCCTCTCGGGATTGGGGACCGCCGTGACGACGTACTGGGCCACCACCACATCGAAGGCGGCGTCGGCGAAGTCGAGCTGCTCGGCGTCCATCACGGCGAGGCGCTCGACGTTGCGCAGCCGCAGCCGCGCCACGCGCTGGCGCGCCTTCTCCAGCATGGGCGCCGAGATGTCGATGCCGACGATGCTGCGGGCGCGCCGATAGGCGGGCAGGGACAGGCCTGTGCCGACCCCGACTTCCAGGATCCGCCCCCCGATCTGTTCGGCCGCCGCCGCCGCCAGGGTCCGGCCCTGTGCGAAGACCGGCCCGAAGACCAGATCGTAGACCGGAGCCCAGCGGCCATAGGCCTTAGCGACGCCGTCACGGTCGAGATCGGGGCCGAGTGTTCCCGCGCGCGAGGAACCGGCGTCGTGCATTCCGAGGGCCATGGGCGTCCTGTCTCGTTGACGGCAAGATCAGCGCAGCGGCGGCTTGGTCATGCCGCCATCTGCAGGGTTCGGTCAGACGGTCCGGATCGGATTCACATCAGCGGCGTACGAGCCGGACACGCCTTGGCCCGCCGAAGGGCGCGCTCACATGCGCACCGCGCACCCGAAGACCGGTGGCAGCCACCGCGCGATGCTGCGCGCCGATCAGGAGGGGCGAACATGCGGGCTGCGGGGTCTTGGTGCATGCCACGTGGCCCCGACCAACAACGACCCCACGCCGCCTCTCCGCAGAAGTCTTTCCGCCGGCAAAGCTATGTCCAGCATTTGACAAGGTTGTGACAGGACCGAAAATGCTACGATGGTGTATTCAGTTTGTTGGCAAACTACAGATGACCGGCGTGAAAGATCCTTCTCAGGGGTCGGTTATTCGATCGAATCCATCATCGCGTCCCGTCCGACTCGCCTGCGGACGATGGCGGCGGCGCCCGCCGCTCGCGCGGCGTTCACGATGCTCGGAACGCGTCGCCGTCGCGGCCTCGTCGCGGAACTCCGGATGCGCGATGATTTGAGCGCAGGAGGCCTCAAGGTCGCTCCTTCGACATCTTCTTGCCCTGATATCGACGAGATGTGACCCGGTATCCCCAGCTGGACAGGGCGCGACGACGCGCCGAAGGAGTGTTTCGCGTGATCGACAATTTGCGGCGTCAGACTATCGCGGTCGCGGCCATCGCCGGGATCGCCCTCAGTGCCGGACAGGCGCACGCCGCACAGTGCGGCAACACTGCAGCCGGGTTCGAGGCGTGGAAGCGGCAATTCGCCGAGGAGGCGCGGGGGCGGGCCAGCGCGGCGAGCCTCGCGGCGCTCCAGAACACCACCTACTCGACAGCCACGATCTCGGCGGACCGTGGGCAGCACAGCTTCAAGCTGTCGCTGGAGCAGTTCCTCGCCAAGCGCGGCGGCCCGACGATCGTGTCGAAGGGCCGCGCGCTCAAGCGGCAGAACGCGGCCCTCTTCGACTCGATCGAGCAGCGCTACGGCGTTCCGCCGGGCCCGCTCCTGGCGATCTGGGGCATGGAGACCGGCTTCGGGGCCGTGCGCGGGAACGTCAACACGCTCTCGGCTGTGGCGACGCTCGCCTACGATTGCCGCCGGTCGGAATACTTCACCGACCAGCTCTACGCCGCCCTGACCCTCGTCGATCGCGGCCTGCTGACGCCGAGCACCCGCGGCGCAGCGCATGGCGAGGTCGGCCATACCCAGTTCCTGCCGAAGAACGTGCTCACCTACGGCACGGGTGACCTCAACAATGTCGGGGCGGCCCTGTCGTCCACCGCCAACTTCCTCAAGGCGCATGGCTGGCGGGCCGGTGCGGGCTACCAGCCCGGCGAGCCGAACTTCGCGGCGATCCAGGGCTGGAATGCGGCCCCGGTCTACGAGAAGGCGATCGCGCTGCTCGGGCGCCAGATCGACAACGACTGACTGCATGGTGGCCTGAAATAGGCCGCCTAAGCTTGTGAAGACTGGAGGCGATGCGCCCGAAAATGGTCTCGATCGATCCAAGATCGACCATCGCGTCGCCCCAGAAAAGCCGGCCCCGCCCCGCTGTCTCACGCTGAGCGGGGCCGGGCCGCCCGCCGCGATTCCTCCGCCTGACTCGGGGGGCGGCAGCCGGTGCGCCCCGTCTCGCCACGAGGAGCATGGGCAACCTGATGGCTGTCGATTCCGTGCCGCTGGACGGCCTTAAGACCCGCAACGCGCGCAACAACTGGCTGCCGCCTCTGACGGTTCTAACCGGCGTCGTGGCGATGGCCGCTCTGGGCGGCAGCATCCTGCACCGAGCCCCGATCACGGCGCCCGCCTTGGAGAGCGCCCGATCGGAAGCGCCGGCGCCCGCAGCGGACGCGTCGGGAAGAGCCGAAACCGCCACCGCGGAACCGGACGCCATCGCGGCGCCCGATCCGTCGCGCGAGGCCACCGGCGGCTCCCTGTCGCGCTGGGCCTGGAGCCAGATCGCGCTGCCCGCCCTGACGCCAGACCCCGCTCCCGAGGTTGGCTCCGAGCCGGGCCTGCCGGCCGCCGGGTCGCCGCTGAGCGCGATGGTGGTTCCGCTGCCGATCCCGCGCCCGCCCGAATTCCGCGCGCCCGCCGGCAGTGGCGTCGCCCGACGGTCCGAGCGGCGCATGGCGCGCCGGGAACTGCCGCCAGCGGCGCAGCCGCCGGTCCAGCCCGAGGAGCGCTCCTTCCTGGAGAAACTCTTCGGCATCGAGCGCGGTCCGGCTCTGGCCTACGCGGCGCTGGAGAGCAAGCCCGCCGACGTCGCGCCGCGGCAGCGCCTCTCGCCCCCGCTGAGCCTCTCGCGGGAGCCGAGCGCCACGGCTGGCATCGCCGTGTACAACATCGCCGCCAAGACCGTGACCCTTCCGAACGGCGAGCGCCTGGAGGCCCATTCCGGCCTGGGCGAGGGGCTGGACGATCCCCGCCTCGTCAACTTGCGGATGCGCGGGCCGACGCCGCCCGGCACCTACGACCTCACCGAGCGCGAGCGGTTGTTCCACGGTGTGCGGGCCATCCGCCTCACGCCGGTGGGCGGCACCGAGGCGGTCTACGGCCGCGTCGGATTGCTGGCGCATACCTACATGCTGGGCCCCCGCGGTGACTCGAACGGCTGCGTATCGTTCCGTGACTACGAGCGGTTCCTGCAGGCCTTCCTGCGCGGCGAAGTCCAACGGCTCGTGGTGGTCAGCGGCACGCAGGATCCGCTGCCGAGCCTCGCCGCCGGCAGTGGCACGACCCGGATGGCGCGCAACGGCGGCTGAGGCCGGATCGCCGGCAAGAGCGGCCGGCAGCGCGCTCAGCGTCTACCAGCTTTGCTCCCGCCGCGCTTGGAACGCGCCGCGACCGACCGCAGAACGCGGCGCGGCGCGATAATGCGCGCATCACGCGAGACCTGGGTGCAGACCATGCTTGCAAGACGATCGGCCGTCATGGCCCGCCGCGCCCTCGCTGCGCTCCCCCTCCTTCTGGCCGCCGATCAGACGATGGGCGCCTCGGCGCCGGATCATGGCGGAGCGGCCAGGGTCTACACGCGCTTGGAGGATCAGATCGTCGGAACCTGGGAACTCGTCTCGTACAAGGTCGAGGACAAGGAGACCGGCAAGCTCATCGACGCCATGGGCGGCACGCCCCGCGGACGGGTGATCTTCACCAAGGACGGCTGGGTCGCCTTCAACCTCGAGGGCAGCGAGCGCAAGCCTGCGACCACGGACGCGGAGCGGTCCGCTCTGATGAAGACCCTCGTCGCCTATATCGGCCGCTACCGGATCGAGGGAGACGAGTGGGTCACCAGCGTGCAGACGGCCTGGGCGCCCGAATGGGTCGGCACCGAGCAACGGCGCTCCATCCGGATCGACGGCGACTATGCCGACGTCACGACACCGTGGCGCAAGATGCCCAATTGGGATGACGGCCGCCTGTCGCGCAGCATCATCCGGTTCAGGCACCTTCCGTAGGACCAATTGCTCCCGCGGACACCGCTGGCGCCCTTGAGAACCCGTACAGGCGCAGGACGGCCACCGGAAAGTCTAGCGGCGCATCACGGCGGCAGCTCTCGGTCGTCGCCCGAACGGTCGTCCGAGTTGTCCGAGACGACGCGCGGGCGTGACAGGCAGACAGCAATTGCAACCTGCGCGGCGATTGTCCTTGCGAGCCTCGTCCTCTATGACGCCGCCATCAATCTGCTGAGCCAAGCCAGCCAGCGTCTTCCCTCTCCCTCGGCACGCGCGCCTTCGCGCGATCGCGATCTTGGACCGGAGTTCTGTGCTCCAACCGGATCGCGCGCCCGGAGCGGGGCAGACTCGCGCGTCTCAGCGATGCGCACAGGCGCATGACCGTCGTGCCGGGTCGAGCGAGACCGCAGGCGTATCGCGACGGGAACGGGGAAACGATCCGGAAGGCCGGATGAGCGGGATTCGCGCTCGTCGCATCAGAACGTCTTCCGTACGCGGGGCGGCCGATCGGGCCTGTCCGGTACGCAACCAGCAGGATCTGCCCATGTGTGGCGACGACGAGAAGCAACATCCGCGTGACCGCCGGGCCGCTGTGCCGCTGCCCCTGAATCGCCGGCAGCTCCTCGGCACGGCCGCGGCCGGTCTGGCGGCGGTGACGCTGCCGGGCTCGCTGGTGCAGGCCGATGCAGCCGACAGCAAGGTCGACGTGCTGCTGATCGGCGGCGGGATCATGAGCGCGACGCTCGGCGTCTGGCTCAATGCCTTGGAGCCGAACTGGTCGATCCAGATGGTCGAGCGACTGGATCAGGTCGCCCTCGAAAGCTCGAACGGCTGGAACAATGCCGGCACCGGCCACTCGGCCCTGGCGGAGCTCAACTACACCCCGGAGACCAGGGACGGTCAGATCGAGATCGCCAAGGCTGTCGAGATCAACGAGGCGTTCCAGGTGACCCGGCAGTTCCTGGCCCACCAAGTCAAGACCGGTGTGATGACGGATCCGCGTTCCTTCATCAACTACACGCCCCACATGAGCTTCGTCTGGGGCGACGACAACATTGCCTATCTGAAGAAGCGCTGGGAGGCTCTCAAGGCGAGCCCGCTCTTCGCCGGCATGGAATATTCGGAGGATCCGGAGCAGCTTCGCAAGTGGGTGCCTCTGATGATGGAGGGCCGCGATCCGAAGCAGAAGGTCGCCGCGACCTGGTCGCCGCTCGGCACCGACTGCGAATGGGGCGAAGTGACCCGCCAGTACGTCGCCTATCTGCAGAAGCAGCCGAGCTTCAAGCTCGGGCTCTCGTCCGAGGTCGAGAGCATCACCAAGAACGCCGACGGCTCGTGGCGGGTGATCTCCAAGAATGTGAAGGACGGCACCCGCCTGACGGTCGACGCCAAATTCGTCTTCATCGGCGCGGGTGGCGGCGCCCTGCACCTCCTGCAGAAATCCGGCATCCCCGAAGGTGACGATTACGCCGGCTTTCCGGTGGGCGGCTCGTTCCTGATCAACGACAACCCTGACGTCGCCACACTCCATCTCGCCAAGGCCTACGGCAAGGCGTCGGTGGGTTCGCCGCCGATGTCGGTGCCGCATCTCGACACTCGCGTGCTGGGCGGCAAGCGCGTGATCCTGTTCGGCCCTTTTGCAACCTTCTCCACCAAGTTCCTGAAGGAAGGCTCCTACCTCGACCTCCTCAGCTCGACGACCACCAGCAACATCTGGCCGATGATGAAGGTCGGCGTCGACGAGTTCCCGCTGGTCGAATACCTCGCCGGGCAGCTCATGCTGTCGGACGACGACCGGATCGCGGCTTTGCGCGCGTATTTTCCGAAGGCCAGGAAGGAGGAATGGCGCCTCTGGCAGGCGGGTCAGCGCGTGCAGATCATCAAGCGCGACCCGAACAAGGGCGGCGTACTGAAGCTCGGCACCGAGATCGTCAACGCCAAGGATGGCACCATCGCGGCCCTGCTCGGCGCCTCGCCCGGCGCGTCGACGGCGGCGCCGATCATGCTCCAGGTGCTGGAGAAAGTGTTCGCCCAGAAGGTCGCCACGCCGGAATGGCAGGCCAAGATCCGGGAGATGGTCCCGAGCTACGGCAGCAAGCTCAACGACGATCCCGAGCGCGTCGCGCGGGAATGGGCCGACACCAGCGCCCAGCTCCAGCTGCCGACGCCGCCGCAGATCGACCGAGCCGTACTGAAGCCGGTTCCGACCGGCAGCAGCGTGCTCAACAGCAGCGCTACCCCGGTTAAGGAGCCGGTCCACGACCTCGCGCCGTAGGTCGCGCCGGCGGCCGGTCGTCGCGGACCTTCGCGGCGGCCGGTCTTCCGGGCGCCACTCAGATTCCCAGCCGACCCAGAGCCGGCAGCTTGATCCCGGGCCGTCGCAGATCGATCCCCGCGACGCCGCCGAACAGGTTCAGTTCAAGTCCCTCGACCCAGCCGAGCGTCAGCCCGACATAGCCGCCGAGGTTGATGCGGATGCCCGTCTGGGAGGGCGTCAGTCCGACCCAACGTCCATCATAGGGAAAATCCTTGCCGATCGCGGTCGCCGGCAGGCTGGCGCGGATTTCCGGCACCGCCGCCATGACGGCGGCCACGAAGGTGTTCGAGTTCGGGCCGGGCCAGACGACGTAGTCTCCGGGCCGGTTGTAACGGTACTCCGCCACGGCCTGCCGGATCCGCGGCAGCATCGCTTCGGCCTCCGGTCCGTCCGCGGCGAACACGACCATCGGCAGGTTTCCGAACCAGAACCCGTCGGGCACGAACCGGTCTACCCAGATCGGCTGCCCCCATGCGGTGTAGTCGAACCGGCTGTAGGCGCGTGCGCCGTGCTCCTTGATGACGATCCAGCTGTGGGTCGCGACGATGCCCCGCCAGCTGACGGTTCGTGCCGATAAGATGCGCAGCACGGCTTCGGGATGCGCGTCAGCCGGCGGCAGCAGGCCGGCGCTGGACCGGTCAGCCATGCGCCAATCGCCGCGTGCCCGCGTCGCATAGAGCAGGGCGGAAATCGCCACCGGGACGAGGAAGAGCACGGCGAGCGCGAGAAGGGCGATCCTGACGAGGGTCACGGGCGGTCCGGCGGGGAGAGCGGGGGAGCTGTCGGGATGTAAGCATCGACCGCGCCAGGAAAACTGCGGCCGAAGCGACCCGGGGCTGCCCACGGGTCAGGGCAACGACCCCAATGCGTCCAGCAGCAGCGTTGCGGCGAGGAGATCGGCACAGCCACCCGGACTGAGGCGCGCGGCCACGAAGGCGCGGTGGACCGCGGCCGCACGATCCCGCCAAGCCGGAGCCGCGACCCCACCGGCATCGAGGAATGTCGCGGCGGCCGCGCGTGCCGCCAGGAGGCCGTCAGCCCCGCCGCGGTGGAGGAGGTTCGTGTCGTCGACCACCGCCAGGAGGGCGAAGAAAGATTGCACGCGCGCTGCATCAGGGTCGTGCGCCGCGCAGGATCGACCGAAGCGCAAGGCGGGAAGGCCGACGGCGCGGACAGTCGGGAAGCCCGCCGCAGCCTCGGCGCTGGCGCCGCCGACACCGAAGCGGCGGGCCGCCCGGCCACCGTGGGTCACGGTCGAGACAGGCGCCCGGGCGATCGCGGCCCCCCAGAGATGTCCGACCGCCTCGGCACGGGCTTCGGCACTGGCGCCTCCTGCACCCCGTATCCCGGCGGCCGCACAGATCAGGCCCAGCGAGAAGATGGCGCCGCGATGCGCGTTGATACCGCCGGTCGCCCGCATCATCGCGGTCTCGGCACGGAGGCCGATGGCGCGCAGTTCCGCCATCTCCGGATTGCGGGCGCCCGCCGCGACCAGGTCGGCAAAGAACGGCCGGATTGCCGCCGCGCTCCGCCGGAGCGTGTCCGCATCCATATCGTCGTGGCTGCCGGAATCGACCAAGCTGACGAGGCCGGGCTTCGGCCAGGTCTCCAGTTCCGCGATGAGTGCCGCGTGCGCGAGATCCGCGACGAAGACGGCCCAGCGCAAGCCGGCGAGGCCGCGATCGGCGACCGATGCGGTGAGGCGGGGATCGTCGCGCAGGGTCGGGTCTCCACACACGGTACGCCGGCGCGGCGGCGGCGTCGGGCGGACCGACCTATACCGGAAGGCAGCGCCTGGGCATCAGGAGCGGACCGGGTGAATTCGACCTTTCGGCGGATGCGCGCTGTGTCGGCTGAAGAGATGAAGGCCGGCGTCCGAAGCCTGACGCCGGCGGAGCTGCGATGGGAAGCCGTCCCACCTGCGATCTGGACGGCGCGCTCCGGTGCTCTCCCTGCAATGACCATCACGGATCGCGACGCTCGATTTGTCCGAGCCACGACGAAACGGACCTGTCCCGTACTGACGCTGAGCCCTAAAACGATCCAACGAAACGATCGGGCAGTTGCCACAGATCCGGGGCCTGGATGGCGCTCTTGCGCTCGATGGCGTCGGCGAAGATCCGCTTCGTGGTTTCGAAGACCGCTTCACCCCGGCGCATCTGCACGGGACGTCGCGCGATCCGGCCGATATCCGCCTTCACGAAGGCCAGGAACTCCGTCGGATCGATGGCATGATGCGAGTTCGGGATGCCGATCGGCGCGGCTGCATTGCGCTTCTGCTGGCGTCTGAAAAGGACGTCGTGGTCCAGATACGCCAAATGAAACAGGAACAGGTCACGGAATTCCGGGCGATGATCCCGGATCAGGCAATGAAAGCCGACATGCCAGTCGACGCGTTCCGATACGATGGTGGCCTTGCACAAGGTCGAGATCGGGCGGATGAACCGTCTCTGACTGGAAATGGGTGCCGTGACATCGATGGGCGCCTCGTCCGCGACGTGCACGACATCGGACCCGAACAGATCGAGGATCGGCGGCAGCGCTCGCGCGGCGATATAGTCCGAGAGGTTCGGCGCCACCTCGGGGTCCGGAACGATCAGCTCGTCGGCATCCGCATAGAGAACATATTTGAAGCCGATGAAGAGGGATGCGCAGAAATCCCTGACTGTATGGGCGCGCTCCCATTCGTTCAGGGGCAAACGAGGCAGCCGGATGACGTTAGCGCGAAGTCCAGTTGTCGAGCCGTCATCGGAGCCGTGGTCAAGAATATAGCAGTTTTCCGCACCGACCTGTTGCTCATAATGCTTCAGCCAAAGTGGCAACATGGTCGCTTCATTGTATGCCATGGTGACAGCGGCAAGCGGCTTCTTCTGCAACGAATTTCCTTCCCACCAACGCCGTATTCACGGCGCTTCTACAGCGCATTCGCGAAGCGTCTGTTCGGAGCTTAGATGCAATGGATCGTGCGCAGCAACTCCTAAGGTCACTGACCAGAGAGGCCCGTATCGTCGAGGTTGGCCCGAGCTTCAGTCCGCTCGCGCCGAAGCGCGATGGCTGGAACACGTTCGTCATCGATCACGCGCCACGCGCGGAGCTCATCAAGAAGTATCACGATCAGACCGTCGACCGGATCGAGGAGGTCGATTTCGTGTGGACGGGCGGCTCGATCGCAGATGCGGTACCGGTCGATCAGCACGGAACGTTCGATGCCTTCATCGCCAGCCATGTGATCGAGCACACGACCGACATCGTGACCTTCCTGCGCGCCGCCGAGATCCTGCTCCGCCCCGAGGGGGTCGTGATTCTGGCCGTGCCCGACAAGCGCAAATGCTTCGATTTCTACCGGTCCCTCACCGGGACGGCCGACGCCGTTGCGGCCTTCCTTGAGAAGCGGGACCGCCACACGGTGCGTACCCATATCGATTACGCCCTGAACATGGCGCTCAAGGAGAACGGGACGGTCGGCGCCTGGTCGGGCCGGGACACCCGGCCGGCCACCCCTGCCAATCCTCTGACCGACGAGGCGCAGTGGCTCAGCGCCGTGCAGATGCCATACTACACCGATGCGCATGCCTGGGTGTTCGTGCCGTCGAGCTTCAACCTGATGGTCCTGGAGCTGTCGCAGCTCGGCTATATCGATCTGCGCGTCGAGGACTCCCTCGAGATGGACGCCACGGAATTCTTCGTGTGGCTCCGCAAAGGGTGCCAGCGTCTGACGCCGGACGCACTCCGCGATGAGCGGACCGCACTGATGCAGCGTGTCATCGTCGAACTGGCGGAACAGGTGCAGCAACTGCCGGAGACTCGTTTCGCCCAGTCGGCCTCGGCGGGAGCCCTGCGGGACCAACTCCTCAAGGCAACCTATCGGACCGACGCCCTCCGCACGGTCCTCGTCGCGCTCCGAGCCAGCATCGGACGCTTCGGGCTGGATCGGGACAAGTTTAAGCGCCTCATCGGCACAGCCAGCCAGAAGGTCCCGGCCAATCTCTCGGCGGCAGTGCAGCACAAGATCCTGTTGACCGAGGCGACCAGGATTCTCGACGGCGTGACGGATTCCGCCGCAGAGGCGGATGATCGCGACCCGGCCGTCGTCGACGGTGCCGTCCTGGTCGCGCCTCTGGCTGCGACCCAGTTCGGGGATCCGCTGCTCGCCGCCGAACTCGAACGTGAGCGCCAGCGCGCCCGGGCCGTCCGCATGGTCCTGGACGCCGTCCTCGGAAGCCTGCGCGGCCGCGCCCTCGACAAGAAGCGGTTTCGCGATCTCGTCACGCGGGCGGCCGCGCAAACACCGAATGACGGCCCCGAAGCCGTGCGGCACGCGGTGCTGTCCGAGGAGTCGCGCAGAGTTCTCGGTCTGCCGGTCAGCTGAGACGGATCACCGCGACCGGCATCAACCGCGCGGCAGGGACGTCCGCGCTCAAGGCCGCCCCAGCGCGGGCCTCGAACCGACCGCCCCTCAGGCCGCCGACGCGACCGCCGGCGAGATCCGCTTGCGGGCCTTCTTGTCCTCGGTGCTGCTGACGAAGGCCTGCGCCTCCTCTTTGCGCTCGAAGACGTGCGGCGCGACCCCGCGCTTGTTCAGGGCCTCCTCCATCTTCAGGCGCAGGAACGCGCTCGTCGCGTATCGGGTCGTGGTGGCATAGTAGTTCGCCTGCAGGTACTGGACCATGCCGGCATAATCATCGACGAGATTCTCGTTGAGCCGGAAACCGTCGTGGTTGATCACGGCGTTGACCCGCTGACCGGCCTTCCGGCAGGCCTCCACGATGGTCATGCGCAACTCGTCCATGTCGCCCTTCACGCGGCAATACCAGCCTTCCAGGTTGACGAATAGGATGTTGCGCTCGCCATCGTAGCTGACGCGGGATTTGAGATCGAGGTTGAGCAGATCCGAGATCAGCTCCATCGGCTCGTCACGGAAGATGCGCGGGTCCATCGGCACCGGATTGCGCACCACGGGCGCGAAATCCATGTGGGCAAGGATGTCGCGCTCGATATCGATCCCCGGCGCGACCTCGATCAGCTCCAGGCCGTCCGGCGTCAGCTGGAAGACGCAGCGCTCGGTGACGTAGAGGACAGGCTGGGAGCGCTCGACGGCGTAAGGCCCCGAGAAGGTGTTCTGCTGCACCTGGGTGACGAACTTGCGGGATTTCCCCTCGCTCACGACACGCACCTGGCCGTCGTTCACCGCGATCTCGAGACCGCCCGCCGTGAAGGTGCCGGCGAACACGACCGTCCGGGCATTCTGCGAGATGTTGATGAAGCCGCCGCAGCCGTTCAGCTTGCCGCCGAACTTCGACGTATTCACGTTGCCGGCCGCGTCGCACTCGGCCATGCCCAGGCAGGTCATGTCGAGGCCGCCGCCGTCGTAGAAGTCGAACATCTGGTTCTGGTCGATGATGCAGTCAGCGTTGGTCGCGGCGCCGAAGCTTGAACCCGAGGCCAGCACGCCGCCGACCGCCCCCGCTTCGGTGGTAAGGGTGATGTAGGGGGTGATCTTTTCCTCGTTGGCGACCGACGAGATGCCCTCCGGGGCACCGACGCCGAGATTGACCACACCGTTCGGCGGCAACTCGAATGCGGCGCGGCGCGCGATGATCTTGCGCTCGTTGAGCGGCATGCGCTTGATGCCGGTCACCGGGACCCGGATCTCGCCCGCGAGGGCGGCGTCGTGCATCACGCCGTAATTCATGCGGTGCATCTCGGGCTCGGCGACCACCACGCAGTCGACGAGAATGCCGGGCACGCGCACGTCCTTCGGCAGCAGGTAGCCGTCATCGACGATGCGCTCGACCTGCGCGATGACGATGCCGCCATTGTTGCGCGCCGCCATGGCCTGCGCGAGACAATCCAGGGTCAACGCCTCTTTCTCGTAGGAGAGATTGCCTGAGGGATCGGCCGAGGTCGCACGGATGAAGGCCACATCGATCTTGGTCGCCGTGTAGAACAGCCATTCCTCGCCGTCGACCTCGACGAGCTTGACAATGTCCTCGGTGGTGAGCTCGTTGACCTTGGCGCCACCATGGCGCGGATCGACGTAAGTCTTCAGGCCGACCTTTGAGAACAGGCCCGGCTGGCCCGCGGCGCAGGCCCGGTAGAGCTGCGAGATCACGCCCTGTGGCAGGTTGTAGCCGCGGATCAGGTTGTCCTGTGCGGCCTTGGCGACCTTCGGCATGCGGCCGAAATTGGCCGCGATGACCCGCGAGAGCAGGCCGTCATGGTGAAGGCGGCCGGTACCGAGCCCTTTGCTGTCGCCGGCGCCCGCCGTCATGATCAGGGTGAGGCCGCGCGGCGATCCGGTGTCGACGAAACGCTTCTCGAGGGCGGCATGAAGGGCCTCCGGGATGCAGCTCTGGACGAATCCCGTAGTCGTCACGACGTCGTTCTCGCGGATCAGCGCGATCGCCTCTTCCGCCGAGATGACCTTGTTCTTCCTCATGGAGCCCGTGATCCTCCCCGGCATTCGCAAGAGCGACCGGACGTGATGCCCGTCGTCCCCGGCTTTGCCATGCGTTGCCCCCGTGGTGCCGGCACATGTCGGCCCCGGGCGTCGACTGAATCTTGAATACGATCTTTATTGCACCGCATCAATATTTGCGGCACTGCATGATCCCGCGCGCCGGCTGCGCGACAGTACTCCAGGAATGCAGATCAGCGCTGCTGAAAAACTCTTCGATCCCTGCTCAGAAAAATTGCGCGGCGTCCCGGGCCGCCCTGGGCATGTGCTCCGCCGCACGGGGTTTGCGCGATCCGCGTGTGCCGGCTCACCGCGGCACGACCGGATCCGGTGTCTGTCTGTCACGGGACGACAGGGAGGCGATCATGAACCGAGATCCGAGAGCCTGGGGCGCTCAGGCCGATGGCACGGCGCGACCGGGTGAGTCGAACCGGAATCCCGATTCCAGGGCGCGCGACGCCGTGGTCGCCGCCTGGCGGCGCGCGCTTCGCAGGATGCGGGAGCGACGGGCCGCGCAGGGCCCCGCGGATGTGGGCCCCTGAAGCCGGCAGCGCTGGCCTTCGGGCCCAGCGCGGCGCCCGATCCCGGCGCAGGTCCGGGAGGCCGGTTCGGCCCCGACGTCGCCCGAATGGTGACGGGGACCGACCCATTTTCTCTAATTTACCCGGCGCGGCGACCGCGCGACAGCGTGAGCAGCGGACGGGAGTGGATGAGCCGATGGACGACGACGTCGTAGACGGCACGGACGGCGGCGACGCGAGCTCCGCGGCGGCCCAGGAGGCGAACGGGATCGCCTTCCTTCTGGCGAGCGCAGCCTACCTGACGCTCGCCGACGCGCATCTCCGGCGGGAAGGTCCGGAGGGACTTGCCCTGATGGACGAGATCGAGGACCGGATCACGGAGGCGCTGCAGAGCTTCGTCGAGGAGACGTCCTACGAGGATGCGCGACCGGATATCCTCCTCCACGCGACCCGCAAGGTCCGCGCCCTGCTCGAAGCGGGGCGCTCGCTGGCGCCGGAGATGCGGCGGTTCCAGTAGGCACCGGCCTGAATCGGGCCGAGCCGCGACGCGTTCCCGGCAGACGGGGCTCAGGCGCCCGGCCGCGACGGCCTCGCGAAGCCGATATCGGCCGCCACTCCGGCGAGCCGATCCGGATCACGCTCCTTGCGCTCGCTGTAACGATCCACGAGGTAATCGGCGCGTCCGCGGGTCAGCAGCGTGAACTTCATCAATTCCTCGCACACGTCGACGACCCGGTCGTAGAGCGGCCCCGGCTTCATCCGGCCAGCCTCGTCGAACTCCTTGTAGGCCATCGGCACCGAGGACTGGTTGGGGATGGTGATCATCCGCATCCAGCGGCCGAGGACGCGCAGCGCGTTCACGGCGTTGAAGCTCTGGGAGCCACCCGAGACCTGCATCACCGCGAGGGTCCTGCCCTGTGTCGGCCTCAGGCTACCCTCCGAGAGGGGCAGCCAGTCGATCTGGCTCTTCATCACGCCGGTCAAGGCGCCATGCCGCTCGGGCGAGACCCACACCTGCCCCTCGGACCAGACCGAGAGGGTGCGAAGTTCCTGAACCTTCGGATGGTCCGCCGTCGTGTCGTCGGGCAGGGGTAGGCCGTCAGCGTCGTAGATGCGGACCTCACCGCCCATGGCCTCCAGCAGCCGGGCGGCCTCATAGGCCAGGAAACGGCTGAAGGACCGGTCGCGGAGCGATCCGTACAGGATCAGGAACCGCGGTGGGTGCGGGACCGGCACGGCCTGCGAAGCCTCCACGGCCTCCACACTCGGCACAGTGAAATGTGCCGTGCTGAGGTTCGGCAGGCCGTCACGGACGGAGGGGGCAGGAAACGGGCTCTTGCTCAACGGCGCGCTTTCTCATACGTTCAAATTATCTTTTGAAGATTGTAATGGAAATGGACGACGCGCAAGCCCTGGCGGCCTTCGCGGCACTCGCGCAGGAGCATCGCTTGCGGCTGGTGCGGTCGCTTGTGACGGCGGGTCCAGACGGCCTCGCCTCCGGCACCCTGGCCGACGCCGTCGGCGTGTCGGCCGCCACGGTCTCGCATCACCTCAAGGAGTTAAGCCGTGCCGGGCTGGTCGTCTCGCGGCGCGACGGCCGCTCGATCATCTACAGTGCCGCCTATCCGACGCTCTCCGATCTGATCGCGTTCCTGATGCGCGATTGCTGTCAGGGGCGCGCGGAGATCTGCATGCCGGCTGCGGAGACCCTTGCTGCCTGCCTCTGCTCACCCGGAGACAATCCCCATGCCTGAGCCGTTCGACGTCGTGATTTACCACAACCCGGCCTGCGGCACGTCGCGCAACACTCTGGCGATGATCCGCAACACCGGAATCGAGCCTCACGTCATCGAGTATCTCAAGACACCACCGGCCCGTGCGCTGCTGGAGCAGCTGCTCGCCCGCGCCGGGCTGTCGGTGCGCGACGTGCTCCGGGAGAAGGGCACGCCCTACGCCGAGTTGAATCTCGGCGACCCGGCCCTGACGGACGGGCAGTTGCTCGATGCCATCGCGGCGCATCCGATCCTCCTCAACCGACCGCTCGTCGTGACACCCAAGGGGGTCCGTCTCTGCCGCCCCTCGGAAGTGGTGCTGGATCTCCTGCCGCCGCAGCAGGCCGAGTTCGTCAAGGAGGACGGGGAGCGGGTCGTCGACGAGCACGGCCGCCGCGTCGCCACCGCCTGAACCGGACGCAGAAGCAGAAGAAGACACTGCCCGGATGCTCGCGCTCACCATTTTCCTGATCACGCTCGTGTTCGTCATCTGGCAGCCGAGAGGGCTGGGGATCGGCTGGAGCGCCCTGGCCGGCGCGGCCGCGGCCCTCGCCACCGGCGTGATCCAGCCGGATGACATTCCGACGGTCTGGCACATCGTGTGGGACGCGACCTTCACCTTTGTCGCGCTGATCATCATCTCCCTGCTCCTCGACGAGGCCGGGTTCTTCCACTGGGCTGCGCTGCACGTCGCCCGGTGGGGTGGTGGCCGGGGCCGGCGGCTCTTTCCCCTCGTCGTGCTCCTCGGAGCGGCGATCGCGGCGGTGTTTGCCAATGACGGCGCGGCTCTCCTGCTGACGCCCATCGTGCTGGCGATCCTTCTTCGGCTCGACTTCCCGCCGCCGGCGGCCCTCGCCTTCATCATCGCCTGCGGCTTCGTGGCGGACAGCACCTCCCTGCCGCTGGTGATCTCCAATTTGGTCAACATCGTCTCGGCCAATTACTTCGCCGTGACGTTCGGCCGATACGCGGCGGTCATGGTTCCGGTGAACCTCGTCTCGCTCGCGGCGACGCTGGCGGTGCTGGGGGCGTATTTCCAGCACATCATCCCGCCGACCTATCCGATGACCGTCCTCGAGAGCCCGGCAAGCGCCATCCGTGACCGGCTCGTCTTCCGCGCGGCGTTCCCGCTGCTGCTGATTCTCCTGCTGGCCTATTTCATCACTGCGCCCTTCGACGTACCGGTGTCGGTGGTGACTTGTGCCGGCGCTGCGGTCCTGCTGCTGCTCGCGAGACGCGGGCGCGTCATCGGCGTCCGCGCGGTGCTCGCCGGCGCGCCCTGGCAGATCGTCCTGTTCAGCCTCGGCATGTACCTCGTGGTCTACGGCTTGCGGAACGCCGGCCTGACCCGGGAACTGGCTCTGGGCCTGACTTGGCTCGCTGGCCACGGTCCCTGGATCGCCACCCTCGGCACCGGTTTCGCCGCCGCCGTTCTGTCGTCGGTCATGAACAACATGCCGAGCGTGCTGATCGGCGCGCTCTCCATCCAGCAGGCCCCGGACCTTTCGCCCCTGACCCGTGAGCTGATGGTCTACGCCAACGTCATCGGCTGCGATCTCGGACCCAAATTCACGCCGATCGGCAGCCTCGCGACCCTGCTCTGGCTGCACGTCCTCGCGGCCAAGGGGCAGACGATCACCTGGGGTCAGTACATGAAGGTCGGCCTGATCATCACACCGCCCGTGCTTCTGATCACCCTGCTGGCGCTGGCAGCCTGGCTGCCGCTGATCAGCCCCAGCTAGATCCGGCATGGCCGCTGAAGGTCGGACCGCTATCATGGCCACGCCAACAGCCCGCCGCTGGCCGGTGATCGCGGCCCTCGGCATCGTCGAGATCCTCGCCTGGGGCTCGTCGTTCTACCTGCCGGCGGTGATGGCCGGACCCATCGCTGAGAGCACCGGCTGGCCGCTCGCCTGGGTGGTCGGCGGACTGGCCGTCGGCCTCCTCGTCGCAGCTCTCGCCTCGCCGCATGTCGGGGCGGCAATCCACCGACGCGGCGGGCGGCCGGTCCTCGCTCTGGCCGCGCTGCTGCTCGCGGCGGGACTGACCGTCCTGGCCCTGGCGCCGATCTTACCGGTCTACCTCGCCGGCTGGCTGATCCTCGGCGCCGGAATGGCCTGCGGCCTGTACGACCCGGCCTTCGCGACCCTCGGACGCCTCTACGGCGCGACAGCGCGGCCGGCCATCACAACCCTGACCCTCTGGGGCGGGTTCGCCAGCACCGTATGCTGGCCCCTATCGGCATTCCTCGTCGCGCATGTCGGCTGGCGGGCCGCCTGCCTCACCTATGCCGCCCTGCACGTCGCGGTGACGCTGCCGCTCGTGCTGGTGATGATCCCGACGGCTCCGGCGCTTCTGGTGGCCGACGAGCGGCACGCCTCGGATTCCGGGCCCCTGTCAGCCCGGGAGCGCCGGGCCTTCCTGGTGTTCGCAGGCGTCCTGGTTCTCGGCGGCGCGATCATGTCCCAGGTGTCGGTTCACCTGCTCACCCTGCTTCAGGCCCGGGGCGTGTCGGTCGCCGCCGCCGTCTCCTTCGGAGCGCTGATCGGTCCGGCACAGGTCGGCGCGCGCGTCGCCGAGATCTCCCTGAAGGAGCGACATCACCCCCTTTGGACCCTGACGGCGGCCTTCGGCCTGATCGCCCTGGGGCTGTGGCTACTGGCGCTGGGACTACCGGGGGTGGCGCTCTGGCTGGTGCTCTATGCGGGCGGCAACGGGATCTACTCGATCGCGCGGGGGACGGTACCGCTCGCTCTGTTCGGTCCCCTGCGCTACCCGCTCGTCGTCGGCCGCCTCGCCCGACCGGCGCTGGCGGCCCAGGCGCTGGCGCCGCCGGCCGGAGCGGTGGTCTTGACCCATGCAGGGCCGGAAGCCCTGTGGTGGCTGCTGCTCGCGCTGGCGCTCGCCGCCATCGGCCTCATCGGCGCGCTGTGGCGGTTGCGATGAGGACGGAGCCCGGCCTCAAGCGGTGCCAGCCTTCGCCCAATTAGCGTATGCCGCCGTCGCTCAGCCGGTACCAGGCGATGATCGCCGAGACGTACAGCCGGTGCAGGGCGTGCAGCGGCAGCGGCGCGATCGGCGTGAGCGGCAAGGGCAGGCTGTCGGCATTGCCGGTGGCGATGTAGGCGGCCATCGCCCGGCCCATCGCCGACTGGAGACCGACGCCGCGACCCTGGCAGCCGATATCGATGAGGAGTCCGGGCGCCGGCTCGTGGAGATGGGGCAGGTAGTCCCGGGTGATCGCGACGCGGCCGCACCAGCGATGGTCGAAGCCGATCCCGTCGAGCTGAGGGAAGAGCTTGCCGACGATCCGTTCGAGATGGGCCCAGTCGGCGGGACTGCGCGGCTCCCGGAACGGTCCGCGGCCACCCATCAGCAGGCGACCGGTATGGTCGAGCCGGAAGTAGAGCAGGAGCTTCCTCGTGTCCGAGGAGACGTGGCCTTCGGGCAGGATCGAGCGCCGCAGGTTGTCGGAGAGCGGTACCGTGGCTACCTGGAAGGAATTGGCGGCGATCACCGTCTCGGCGAGGTCCGGCCAGAGGCCGCCGGTGTAGCCGTTGGTGCACAGCACGACCCGATCGGTGGTCAATTGTGCCCCCTGCGCCGTCGTGACCGTCCATCGAGATCCGGTCCGCGCGAGGGCGGTGACCGGCGATGCGCCGTGGATCGACGCTCCGGCCTTCAGGGCCGCCCGGGCGAGCCCGCGGGCGTAGCTCAGAGGCTGGATGGCGCCGCCGCGGCCGTCGAGCCAGCCGCCAAGATAGCGTTCGGTCCCGAGAAGCCTTTCGGTCTCGGCCTTGTCGAGGACGCGGGTCGGCGCGCCGAGATCGGCCCATTGGGCCGCGCGCCGCGCGACTTCGGCGAGACCGGCCTCGGTATGGGCGCCCTGGATCCAGCCGGCGCGCCGGTGCGGGACATCCATCCCGTGCCGCGCGATCAGGTCGAACACGACGTCGGCAGTCTCACCGGCGAAACGCGCGAGCCGCGCGCCGCGCTCACGCCCGAAGCGCGCGACGATGTCGGCGGGATCGTATTTCAGGCCCGGGATGACCTGGCCGCCGTTGCGGCCGGAGCCGCCGTAACCGACTTCCCGCGCCTCCAGAACGACCGGCCGGATTCCGCGCTCGGCCAGATGCAGGGCGGTGGACAGGCCGCAGAAGCCGCCGCCCACGATCACCACGTCGGCCGCACCGGATTCCGCAAGCGGCGGCGTGTCCGGCGCGGGCGCCGCCGTGGTGGCCCAGAGCGAGGGGGCGAGGGGGAACGGTTCGGCCACGGCGTGTCCTAGAGCGGGTGCAGCACGCGCTGCAGGAAGTCCTGGGTGCGGGGGTTCTGCGGGCGGTTCAGGACCTCGCTGGCCGGCCCCTGCTCGACGAGGCGGCCGCCGTCGAGGAACAACACCCGGTCGGCGACCTCGCGGGCGAAGCCGATCTCGTGGGTCACGACGATCATCGTCATCCCCTCGTCGGCAAGGCCGCGCATGACCCGCAGGACGTCGCCGACCAGTTCGGGATCGAGGGCCGAGGTCGGCTCGTCGAACAGGATCGCCTCCGGTCGCATCGCCAGCGCCCGGGCGATCGCCACGCGCTGCTGCTGGCCGCCGGATAGCTCGTTCGGCCGGGCATCCTCCTTGCCCGAGAGCCCCACCCGCGCGAGCAGCGCGCGCGCCCGCTCCTCCGCCTCCCGACGGGGCTCGCCCTTCACGTGGAGCGGACCCTCGACGACGTTCTCCAGAGCGGTCCGGTTGGCGAACAGGTTGAACCGCTGGAAGACCATGGACACCCGGGTGCGGATCGCCTTGATGGCGCGCTTGTCCCGGTCGACCCGCTGGCCGCCGACGCGGATCTCCCCGCCGTCATAGGCCTCCAAGCCGTTGATGCAGCGCAGGAGGGTCGACTTTCCGGAGCCCGACGGCCCGATGATGCAGACCACCTCGCCCTTGGCGACCTCGGCCGAGACGCCCTTGATCACCTCCAGGGTACCGTAGTGCTTGCGGACATTCTCCAGGACGATCATCGATGCCGTCCCTTCGCCTCGAGGTGTCGAACAAGCAGGATCAGCGGCAGGCTGAGCGCGAGGTACATCAGCGCGACCATCGTGTAGACGCTGGTGTTCTTGAAGGTCGACGACGCGATCAGTTTGCCCTGGAGCGCGAGTTCCGCGACCGTGATGGTCGAGGCCTGCGACGAATCCTTGAGCATCATGATCATGATGTTGCCGTATGGCGGCAGCGCGATCCGGATCGCCTGCGGCAGGATCACCCGCCGCATGGTCAGCCCCCAGCCCATGCCGATCGACAGTGCCGCCTCGACCTGCCCGCGATCCACCGCCTCGATGCCGGCGCGGAAGTTTTCGGCCTGGTAGGCCGAGTAGGCGATGCCGAGCCCGATGATCGCCGCCTGGACCGCGGTGAGCGACAGGCCGAAATCGGGCATGACGAAGTAGATGTAGAACAGCTGCACGATGATCGGGATGCCGCGCAGGATGTTGATCATCACCGCGCTGAAGCCGGCCAGCACCGCGATGCCGGAAACACGCATCATCGCCCAGACCAGTCCGAGCAGGGTGGAGACCACCAGGGAGGCGAGGGTGATCAGGACCGTGAGCTGCACGCCCTGGAGCAAGATCGGCAGGTATTCATGGGCGTCGGCGAGGAACTCGCGCATCGAATTGAGGGCCGAAGCTCAGGACTTGTCCGCCGAGGGCGGAAGGCCCCACTTGGTCAGGATCGCCTGAAGCGTCCCGTCGGACTTCAGCTTGGCGAGCGCCTTGTCGATCTTGGCCAGAAGCTCGGAATCGGTCTTGCGGACGCTCAGGCCAACAGAGGCGACGACGGTCGGCTTGAAGGTCTCGACCAGGCGGACGCCGGGAAACAGCCCCTGTTTGACGTAATAGGCGAGAATAGGGGCGTCGGCGAAGCCGGCCTTCAGGCGCCCGGAATTCACGTCCCGGATAATGTCGGGGATCGTGTCGTAGATCTTCACCTCGCCGAACAGGCCAGACTTCTTCAGCGGCTCGACGAAGGCGGTGCCGACCTGGGCGCCCACGGTCTCACCCTTCAGGTCGGCGAAGGATGTGTAATCCTTCGTGTCGGTCTTCGGGACGATCAGCCCCTCGCCATAGGTGTAGACAGGGGCCGAGAAGGCGACGACTTCCTTGCGCTGCGGCGTGATGAACATCGCCGCCGAGATGATGTCGATCTTCGAGGCGGTGAGCGCCGGGATCAGCGTCGAGAATTGCAGCGGCTCCACCGCGACCGTGAAACCCGCCTCCTTGCCGACTGCATTGACGAGGTCGACCATCACGCCCTGAATGGTATTCGTCTTGGTGTCGAGGAAGGTGAAGGGCAGGCCGGTTGGCGTCGCACCGACCTTCAGGGGCTGCGCGCTGACGGTACTCCCGAGAAATCCGAGAAGCAGCGCCGACGACAGACACAGCTTGGCCAACCGTCTTCTCATCATGCCGCTCCCATGAGGTGCCCGGATCGTACGGCGAAAGCCTGCGCCCGATTTCATTCTCGTGAAGAATACCGCACGTTTTCGATATCGACGCAAGCGACTTTCACGTGCATGAAGGGACACCCGAGAGGCAGAGTGGTGTGACGGTGAGCATCCCCCAAGGCGCAGCAACGGGTCCGGAACCGGTCGACCGGGCCGTGGGTCAGCGCCTGCGCAGCCTGCGACGGGCGCGGGGGCTCTCGCTCGAAGCGGTCGCGTCCAGCACCGGCCTGTCGATCGGCTTCATCAGTCAGGTGGAGCGGGGCCTGTCGTCGCCCTCGCTCCGGGTGCTGGCGCTGCTCGCGGACATGCTGCAGATCGGGATCGGCGGCCTCTTCGAGCCCGGCCCGGACGCGCCCGATCCGGACCCGATCGTGGTGTTCCGGAAGGACCGGCCTGAACTTCAGCTCTGGCGCGCCGGCATCACCAAGCAGTTGCTGACCCCGCCCGGGGGCACGCAGGGGATGAGCCTGTTCCACATGGTGCTGAAGGCCGGGGCGAGCACCGGCGACGAGTTGTTCAGCCACGATGGCGAGGAAGCCGGTCTCGTCCTGGAGGGGCGCCTGACCCTCGTGGTCGAGGCACGCACGCTTCAGCTCGCGGAAGGAGACAGCTTCCGCTTCGAGAGCCGGCGGCCGCACCGCTTCAGCAATCCCGACCCGCGCGGCCGGACTGTCGTGCTGTGGGTCAACGTCCTCGGTCCAGCGCCGTCGGCGCAGAGCTGACCGGGTTTCGCCCGGTCATCGCGCTCCGAGAACAGCCGCCAGAGGGACCGGCGCCCTCGCTGTCGCGAAGCCTCTGGGGCCGGCCCTGTGGAGCGCGTCAGTTGCTCAGCCGGACAGAGGCGAGGGTGGTGCTGAACAGCTTGAGCATGGCTGCGGTGATGTCGCCGCCCGACGCGACCGGGAAATACATATTGTCCGATGCGCAGGCCTGCAGCGCCGGGCCGATCTTCGATTCGTAGGGTTTGACGTATCGATTGTAGAAATCGTTGTCGTACAGCGGCAGATACTGCGTGTAAATGATACCGATTTTGACGTTCCTGTTCTTCAAAGCCGTACAGGTTGAAGGGCTCAGCGGACCGATGAAACGGTCGCTCTGGTATTGGAAGCCGGCGCTTTGATTGGTGACGCTGCCCCCCGTGTCCTCGACTCCGTCGGTGACGAGGAACAGGAAGCGGATCGGCTTGTCCGGCGTGAGACCGTTGCCGCTGTCCGGAATGGTGGTGTTCATCTTGGCAATTGCGCGTTCGAAATCGGTCTGGTTATCCGACTGATTGTAGTAAGCGTAGGCAATATCGATATTTGGCGTGGCGTTCTTGATGTTGTTCAGGGTTGGCGTCATCGTCTGGAGCCTCGTCTGAGACACAGAATCGTTGAACGTCCACATCTCCATCTGAAATTGCTGCGGCAGCAGCATACTGGCATTCGCCCGGTCGACGAGCGCCGAGACCGCATCCCGCAGAACTTGAATGCGAAGCTTGATATTGTTCTTGAGAGCAATATGATAATTATCGGATAGATTGTCGCCGGTGATGTTGCCCTTGCTATCGAAAGTATGCTGATGGCACGCGAAGGCACACCCATTGGTGGCGAGCTTCATATTGCGCACATCCGCATCGGTCGCGGCGAGGCCCATCGACGGCGAATTGTCGAGCAAAAGATAGTAATTAATGTACTGTGAGATGTTCCGGGTCGCCGCAGATGTCCCGTTGATGGTCATGGCTGGGATCTGCATCATCGATGCCAGTCCCGTCTTGACGGTCGCCGTGTAGCTGGCGGTCAGACTGAGGCTGGACGCCGTGTTGACCGGTGTTCCCGGCGTGAACGAGGTCACCGTGACGCCCGGGACCTTCGCGGCCTCCGCGCGGAACTGCGTCTCCATGTTCTGCAACGTCGTCGTCGGGATCGTGTTGGTCTTCTGTGACATCACCGCCAGCACGGCGCCGTCGAGGGCCGTGTCGAGCTGGGTCTTCGCGGCGTTGCGCCGGCCGTAATCGACAGCCGCCGCCGCCGCGAACATGACCGGTAGCGTGACGAGCGCGAAGATCACCGCAACCTGACCGGAACGCGCCCGCGGAAACGCCGTCGCGGGCCGCTTAAGAATGCGCGTCAACCGGCTCTGGAACACCGACACGGGCCATCCCTCGAACATCAGTTGTAGACCGGGCAGGCCGCGCCGCCCGGCATGACGATCTCGTTGGGGGTACGTTCCGACCACGGGACCTGCCGCTTGAAGGTCAGCCCCTGACCACCGAAGATCCACCGGTAGAGCGCGCTTCCGATGATCGGCGTGTAAGTCATCGTGACCTCGGCCAGGATGTAGCGGGCGCCGTCGAACTGATAGGCCGCCGGCGTCGCGGGCAATCCGTTGGTTCCGCTGGCCTGTTTGGCCGGCCGCCCGGTCGCGTTCTGAGGCCAGCTGGAACAGACGAAACCGTTGAGGGTGCCGTTCACCGATTCGACGCCCATGGCGTTGACCACGATCTGGAGGCCGGATGCGTCCAGCGGGCGCAGGATCGCGGTCGCAGCACCGGCGATCTTCGCCATGCCGTCCTGCGTGGTCAGGGCGTTGTCCATGCGCCCGGAGAGATCGCCCAAAGTGCGGGCGAACAGCGTCAGCTTGCGGCTTGTGTCGACGATGCGCGTCAGCTCCGTTGTCCCGAAATACAGGACGATCAGCAGAGGCAGGACCAGGGCGAACTCGACGGCGGCGACGCCACGCTCATCCTGTCGACAATGTCTCAGGCGCTCCAGCACACGATGCATCAGGAGCATCCTGACGGAGCCGGGTACGGCTCGACCTTGAACACCGTCGCGGCCTGGAGCACGCGGCGCTTGTTCGGCAGGTTGGGCACCGCCGCACCGAGCAGGGGGAAAAAGACCGGGATGTCCACGGCAGCCTGCACCACCACGATGGCTGAGGCCCCCGCGCAGGAATAGCCGGCGAAGTTTGCGTTCCAATCGCTCGCCCCGCTGGCATTGGTCGCCACCGGCGAGACCGGGGTCGCCGCGGTGTAGCTATCAGCCTTCGTGATGCTGACCCGAACGTTGGCGCAATTGAAGATCGTCACACGCGGGGTGCCGTTCGATTGCGTGCACATCGCCGTCCGGAAGCGGGCCATCAGCGTCGCGGTATCGGTGGTGCCTGCATTCGCCGTCTGGAAGGCGCCCGTGTAGATCTGCCGACCGGCATCGGCCACCGCCTGCTGGAGGATCTCCTGTTCCCAGAAGACGATACCGTTCTCCAGGCAAGCCCCGACCAGAGCGAAGAACGGCACTGCCACCAATGCGAATTCCACGGCCGTCGCGCCCGCACGCGCCTGCGTGAACCGTGCGACCTGCGTTCGGAGATCGAGCCAGCGACGCGCCGCTCGGAATGCCGTGCTCACATTTCAGCTCGACCTTGGGACCATGTGAGCAAAGGAACATCAAAAGCTTACTTTTCTCGGCTCATCACGGCTCAAAATCGACGATTTCCCCCGACACCCTCCTGTGCGGAGTGTCGCGGTCGCAACGTCGGTTTCGATCTGAGGCAGGACGGCGAGCCGACCGACTGACGCAGTCGGTTAGGCCGGCGTGCCGGATCGCTGCCGTCTGAGCCGGGAAACCAGCCCCGTGCGCGCCAGGCGGTGGCCTGCAAGTCGGTGACCGCAGCCAGCACATCAGTCGCGGCATCGATTAAACGACGTATTTTACAATCGTCGACTGCAGGTTACGCACCTTTCCCCGCCGAGATAAGCCGCATTAAGTGCAGCTTAAGACATCATCGTTATCGTTGCCGGCTGAAATTAAACCGCATGGCGATCCCCGCTCATGGCCCGTGCTCTACCCGACGTTGTCGCAATCGAAGAAGGTGTTGGGCTTCTGCGAAGCCAGCTCCTGTCGATTTCGGATGCGATCGCCCGGACCCGTCAGGAGATTGCCGATCTCCGGCAGGAGCAGGAGACCAGTCGCGCCTGCGATGAACTCCAGGCGGTCGTGCAGGGCACGGAAGACGCCACCAACACGATCCTGACCGCGTCGGAAACGGTCGACGCGCTCGCGCGCGGAATCGTCCGGCGGTCGGGCGATAACACCAACCGGGCCGACGCCGAGGCGATCCGGGCCGAGATGCAAACCATCTTCGAAGCTTGCAACTTCCAGGATCTTACCGGGCAGCGGATCTCGAAGGTCGTACGCACCATCGTCCTCGTGGAGGACCGGATCGGCGAGATGCTGCGCGTCTGGTCGGCGTCCGACGCCGCGCCAACGGCGCCGAATCCGCGGCCCGACAGGCGCAGCGGGGAGGCGGCCCTGCTGAACGGCCCCGTCCTGCCCGGAGAGGCCTCGGTTTCGCAGGACACCGTCGACGCGATGTTCCCGTAAGGGGCAGCCCGGAAGGCGTGCCGATGGGCCGGATACTTCTGATCACGGACGATCCCGCCCGCAGCTTGGGTTTGGCGCAGGAGCTCTCCGACGGGCTGGCCTGCGAAATCCACGACCTCCGCGCCGCGGACGTCCCGGCCGGCCTCGCGACGGGGATCGTCGCCGATGTTCTCGATCTCGGCACCGCATCCATCGAACGCCTGCGCCGCCTTCTGGCCGAGATCCGGCATGGCGCCCCCTTGGTTGTCCTGCGTCATGCCGACAATCCGAGGACCCGGCTGCTCGGCATTTCGCTCAATGCGACGAACACGCTCGGCCCCCCATTCGACGTGGATCGTCTGCGAGAGGCGCTCGGTGCGCCGCGCGCGGCAGCGCTCGTCGCGCCCCACGATGAGGAGCCGGTACCTGCCGGCGCGGTAAAGACGGCCGCGGAACTGCGCGGATTCTACGCATCGGTCTTCGTACCCGACCAGCCAATCACACCGCGCGTGATCGACAACGGTACCCAGGCCATCGACCTCGCCATCCGGGATACCGGAATCCGCGATTGGGTCCGTGCGGTTCGCCAGTTTGACGACGCCACCCATCAGCACTGCCTGCTGGTCGCCGGACTGGCGGCAGCCTTCGCGGCCGCCCTGGGACTCGGCGAGCAGGAGCGTCATCGCGTCACGAAGGCAGCCCTGCTGCACGACGTCGGCAAGATTCATATCCCGGCCGCGATTCTGAACAAGCCGGGTCGGCTTGACGACACCGAGATGGCCGTCATGCGGCTGCATCCGGAGAAGGGATACAGCATGCTCGTCGATCAGGGCTTCGAGCAGCAGATGCTACACGTCGTCCGGTCGCACCACGAGATGCTCGATGGGTCAGGCTATCCGGATCGCCTCAAGGCGCACGAGATCCCGGATCTCGTGCGGCTCATCACCGTCTGCGATATCCACGCGGCCTTGATCGAGCAGAGGCCCTACAAGCCGCCGATGCCCAGTGAGTCGGCCTACGCGATCCTGGAGAGCATGGTGGGGCGGCTCGATCCCGCGATCGTCGGTGCCTTCCGGCCCGTCGTCGCCGCGTTCGCGCCGCAGATCCTGGAACACGCGTAACGGCCGGGAACGATAGCCCTGACGGCGATGCTCGGAGGCGCGCATCGCCCGAGGACGATCCCGCCACGCCATCCGGTGGTTCGCCGCGCCGATGGAAAAGCCGCGCCGCGGTAAAAACTGACGACGCGGCGCGATGGGGCCTGTGCTTCGCCGAATCGTCGCGGGCTGCGCGCGCAGCCCGCGACGACCAGGGCTCACTCGGCCGGCTGGAGAGCTGCCGCGGGTGCGAGCGGCGCCATGGCCTGGCCGGACAGGGCCGCAGCGAGCTTGGCCTCGTCGACCTCATTCTCCCAGCGGGCCACCACGATACAGGCCACCGCATTACCGATGAAGTTCGTCAGCGCCCGGCACTCGGACATGAAGCGGTCTACGCCGAGGATCAGCGCCATGCCGACCACCGGCACGGAGGGCACCACCGCGAGCGTCGCCGCCAGGGTGATGAAACCCGAACCGGTCACGCCCGCCGCGCCCTTCGAGGACAGCATCGCCACCAGCAGCAGCAGCGCCTGCTCGCCGAGGCTCAGCGGCGTATCGGTCGCCTGAGCGATGAACAAAGCCGCCATGGTCATGTAGATGTTGGTGCCGTCCAGGTTGAACGAGTAGCCCGTGGGCACCACGAGGCCGACGACCGGCTTCGAGCAACCGGCCCGCTCCATCTTCTCCAGCAGCGAGGGCAGCGCGGACTCGGACGAGGACGTGCCGAGCACAAGCAGCAGCTCCTCCTTGATGTAGCGGATGAGCCGGATGATCGAGAACCCGTTGTAGCGCGCCACCGCACCGAGAACGACCAGCACGAAGATCGTCGAGGTCAAGTAGAAGGCGCCGACGAGGTAGGCGAGGTTGGCAAGCGAGCTGATCCCGTACTTGCCGATCGTGAACGCCATCGCGCCGAAGGCACCCACGGGTGCGACCTTCATGATGATGTTGACGACGCCGAACACCGCCTCGGACAGCACCTTGATGATGTCCAGCACCGGCTTGCCCCGGTCGCCCAGGAAGGCGAGACCGAAGCCGAACAGCACGGAGAAGAACAGCACCTGGAGGATCTCGCCGCCCGCGAAGGCGCCGACCGCCGTCGTGGGGATGATATTCATCAGGAAGTCGACGATGCTCTGCTCCTTGGCCTTGCCGGCGTAGGTGGCGATCGCCTTCGGATCGAGGGATTTCGGATCGATGTGCAGCCCGTTGCCCGGCTGGAGCACGTTGGCGACCACGAGGCCGACGATCAGCGCCAGCGTCGAGAATGTCAGGAAGTAGATCAGCGCCTTGCCGCCGACCCGGCCGACCTTCTCGAGATTGGTCATCCCGGCAATGCCGGAGACCACCGTGAGGAAGATCACCGGGGCGATGATCATCTTGACGAGCTTGATGAAAGCGTCCCCGAGCGGCTTCATCTCGGCGCCGAGCTGCGGATAAAAATGTCCGAGCAGGATACCGATCGCGACCGCGACCAGGACCTGGAAGTACAGCGTCCGGTACAACGGCTTCGGTTTGGCGGGCGGATGCGGGGCGGTGAGTGGTGACGGCACGGCAGCCATGGGGCGTTCTCCCTGTCGCGGGCTTCGGATGGGGCGGCTCGCGTCGGAGCGTCCCGACGATGTCCGCGCTTGCTGTTGGCCTTCCGGCACGCAGCCGTTCTCTGGTGACATGGCTGCGTTACGCATCGGGAATGGCAACCGGCATGCCACCCGGTCACAGGCCACCTCATTTCTTTAACCATTTGTGGAAAATAGGTTTTTCCCAGATGATGTCGGACTGTGCGTCACGCCGGAGTGCGGATTTCCGCACGCCGCTGGCCGGAACGGTCCGGATCCCCGCACAGGCCGTCCGCCGTTGAACGCGCCCGCGACCTCCGGTGGTGGCACGCCCTCGCGCCGGGGCCTCGCCGTCGTGATCGGCGTCTGCGCGATCCTCGTGGCGGCGTGGCTCGCCGGCCGGGCCGCGGAGCGCTGGGCCTTGTCGGATCTGCGACGCGGCGCCCGCTCGGCGATCGGGCTCCAGGTCGGCGTCTTGCTCGCGGAGATGCAGAAGCAGGCGTCCCTGCCGCTGGCGCTCGCGGCCGACCCCGAGGTCGCCGCCGCGGTCGGCCCCGATCCCGGGCGCAACCTCCTGGATCGTGTCGACCGGCGGCTCGCCCAGGTCGCGGCCGCCACCGGTTCGGCAGTCATCTACGTCATCGGCGCCGACGGGCTCACGGTCGCGGCGAGCAACGCGGGCGAGGACCGCAGCTTCGTCGGCCGGGACTACGGTTTCCGCCCCTACTTCAAGCAGGCCCTGGCCGGTGGGGCCGGCTCCCAGTTCGCCCTCGGCACGGTCAGTGGTCGGCCTGGCCTGTACCTCGCGCGCCGGATCGGGGCGGGGACCGGGGTCGTGGTGGTGAAGGTCGAGTTCGACGCCGTCGAGGCCGCGTGGCGTGCCGCACGCGAGGCGACCTTCGTGACCGATGCCCGGGGCATCGTCCTCGTCACGAGCGAGCCCGGCTGGCGCTTCGACACGCTCAGCGCCGTCGACGCGGCCGAACGCGCCCGGATCGAGGCGGGGCAGGAATTCGGCGCCGCCCGCCTCGAGCGCCTGCCGCTCCATCCGGTGGCGGGCGAGCCGGACATGGTGCGCGTCGGGCGCGGGTCGCTGCCGGCCTGGACCGCAATCCTGACACAGGCGCCCGTACCCGGCACGGATTGGCAGTTGCGGACGCTGACGCCGGTCGGCACCACGGTGGAGCGGGAACGGCTGCAGGCCTGGATCATCGCGGCCCTGGTCACGGCGCTCGCCGGGTACGGGATCTTCGCCCTGGCCGATCGCGGCCGCCGGACGCAGGCCCGGCTCGCCGAAGCCGCGGCGCGTCGGGCCGAGCTGGAATCCAGCGTCGAGGCGCGGACGCGGGCGCTGCGGGAGACCAATGCGCAGCTCCGCGCCGAGATCGCTGAGCGGCAGCGCGCCGAGGCCGAGCGCGAGCGCCTCGGCCGCGAGCTGGCGCAGGCCGGCCGGCTGGCGGCGCTCGGCCAGTTCGCGGCCAGCATGGCACACGAGATCAACCAGCCACTGGCGGCGATCCGCTCCTACGCGGACAACACCGCGATCCTCATCGGGCGCGGGCGCACCGACGATGCGGCCGAGAATGCCGCTGCCATCGGCCGGCTCACCGATCGCATCGCCGGCCTCACCCGGCAGCTCAAGGGCTTCGCTCGGCGCGCCTCGCCGCGGCGGGAGCCGGTGGTCCTGCGCGATGTCGTGGCAAACGCGGTGGAACTCGTGTCGGCCCGTGCGGCCGCCCTGCACGTCCCCCTCGACGTAAACGAGCCTGACCCGAAGCTCCGCGTACTCGGGGACGGTCCGCGGTTGGAGCAGGTTCTGGTCAATCTGCTCCAGAACGCCGTCGACGCGGTGGCGGGGCGGGCCGACGCCCGCGTAAGCCTGCGCTGGTATGCCGACGGCAGCGAGCGCGTCATGGTTGAGGTGACCGATACCGGACCCGGCATACCCGAAGCGACGCGCGGCCAGGTCTTCGACGCGTTCTTCACCACCAAGGCGGACGGCCTCGGCCTCGGCCTCGCCATCGCCCGCGGGATCGTGGAGGATTGCGGCGGGAACCTGATCCTGGCCGACGGCAACGGCGCCGACACGGTCTTTCGGATGGCGCTGATCCGCGCGACGGAGGCGGCTCCGAAGGTGGACAAGACCGTGGGAGCGGAACCGTGAGTGGATCGGCAGACGCGCGGGCGGCGGCCGAGCGCGTCGTGTTCATCGACGACGAGGCCGACGTGCGCCGCGCCAATGGCCAGAGTCTGGAGTTGGCGGGCTTCGCCGTGGAGGCCTTCGCCGCCGCCGAGCCGGCTTTGGCGGCGATCCTGGCCGCGCCCCCCGGCGCCGTGATCACGGATGTGCGGCTGCCGGGCCTCGACGGCGTCGGGCTGCTGGCCCGGCTGCACCGGGTCGATCCGGACCTTCCGGTCATTCTCATCACCGGGCACGGCGACATCGGCATGGCGGTGGCCGCCATGCAGGGCGGCGCCTACGACTTCCTGGCCAAACCCTATCCCGCCGAAGCGCTCATCACCTCGGTGCGTCGGGCCCTGGAGCGGCGGCGGCTCGTGATGGAAAATCGGACGCTGCGGGCTCGTCTCGATGCGGCAATCGAGGAGGATCCGGCCTTCCTCGGCGCCTCCCCGGAGATTGCAGGCCTTCGCGCCCTCGTGCGCGAGGTGGCAAAGGCCGATGTCGACGTGCTCGTCTTCGGCGAAACCGGTTCCGGCAAGGAGGTGGTGGCGGGCGCGCTGCACCGATGGAGCCGGCGCGCGGAGCGGAATCTCGTGGCGATGAATTGCGGCGCTTTGCCCGACAGCGTCGTCGAGAGTGAGCTGTTCGGCCACGAGGCCGGCGCCTTCACCGGGGCGCTCAAGCGCCGGGTCGGCCGCATCGAGCACGCACAGGGCGGCACGCTCTTCCTCGACGAAATCGAGAGCATGCCGCTGCCGCTGCAGGTCAAGCTCCTCCGGGTACTCCAGGAGCGCACCGTGGAACCCCTGGGCACAAATGAGGTGCGGCCGGTCGACATGCGGGTCGTGGCCGCCACGAAGGTCGATCTCGGGCAGGCCGCCGCGCAGGGCACTTTCCGCGACGATCTCTATCACCGCCTCAACGTCATCACGATCACGATCCCGCCCCTGCGCGATCGGGGCGACGACGTGCTGCTGCTCTTCCAGCACTTCCTGCGCCGCGCAGCCGAGAAGTTCGGGCGCCCGATGCCGCCCGTCACGCCGGCGATCCGCGACCATCTGCGCCGCCACACCTGGCCGGGCAATGTCCGCGAACTCGGCCATTTCGCCGAGCGTTGCGCCCTGTGCCTCGTCGCGCCGCCGCAGCCCGCCGCGGAGGCGGCCGGCGGCCTCACCGAGCAGGTAGATCGCTTCGAACGGCAACTGATCCGCGACGAATTGATCATGGCCGGCGGTGATGTACGCGCCGCCGCGGAAGCGCTCGGCCTGCCGCGCAAGACCCTCTACGACAAGATGGCCCGCCACGGATTGACGCCGGCCGATTACCGCTAGGACCAGCCCATCCAATTCCATACTGGCAGACTCAACCGGCGGTCGTGGCGCCTGGGCGATGGCGGCATGCCGAAAAGCGGTAGGCGGACCGGTGCGGAAACTGCTTAGCGTGGCTGACGCCCCAGCACCGCCGAGTCCCCATGCCCCGCTTCTTCATCGATCTGCACGACGGAACTGATATCGTCCGGGACAGGGACGGCTACGACCTGCCGAACCTCGAAGCCGCGCGCTCGCAGGCCGTGAAGATCATGACGCGGATCGCGCAGAGCCTTTCCGATGAACCCGGTCGGCAGGACTTTATCGCCGCTGTCCGCGACGATGCCGGAGTTGTGCGGCTGCGCTTCCGTCTGTCCCTCGATGCGGGGCCGGTCGGATGACACTGGGCGAGGCCCGGCAAATCGGTGACCTCGGGCGCTCTTTGCTGGACTCTCGGTCAGTCTCCGTGGATCCCGGTTGAGCGTTGATCCAGCGCAAGGGGCCGCCGCTCAGACCGGCGCAAACGGAACGCGCAGCAATTGCGGGCGACCCCGACGATGACACCGGTAGCCTTGGGCTCAACCCAGACGGGATCGTCGGCGGTCGACGGGTGGGTGCCGCGCCTTCGAGGATGGTTAGTCCTCCTGCCGTTTCTCGGCCTCTGCACCGGCCTGTCGGCACAGGCGCTCGCGCAGCCTGAGGCTGCCGCTTGGGCCTTCATGCTCCCGACGCTCGCGGTGCTCGCCATCCTGGCGATCCAGATCGTCACGAGTCTGGCGCGGGGCGATATCGGCCTCGATCTCGTCGCCCTGCTCTCGATGAGTGGCGCCCTTGCTCTCTCGCAGCCGCTGGCCGCCGTCGTCATCGCCATGATGTATGCCGGCGGCCAGGCGCTGGAAGCCTATGCGGCCGGCCGTGCCGGCAGGGCCATGACAGCGCTGATCGCGCGCCAGCCGCGCAGCGCCCTGCGCGAGGATGGCGGCGCGTTGACGGAGGTGCCGCTCGCGGCGCTGGTTCCGGGGGACCGCATCCTGGTGCGCGTCGGCGACGTCGTACCCGTCGACGGGCGGATCGCGGCGGGGCGCGCCGTGCTCGATCAGTCGAGCCTCACCGGCGAGGCGATGCCGGTCAGCATCGGTGCGAACGAGTCCGTGCTCAGCGGCACGGTCAACGCCGGCACGCCGTTCACCTTAGTGGCGGAGCGACCTGCGGCCGAGAGTACCTACGCAGGCATCGTCCGGCTGGTCGAGGCGGCGCGGGCTCGCAAGGCGCCGATGGCCCGCTTGGCCGACCGCTACGGGCTCGCCTTCCTCGGCCTCACGCTGCTGATGTCCGGCGGTGCCTGGATCGTCTCGGGCGATCCCCTGCGGGGCCTGGCCGTCCTGGTGGTCGCCACGCCGTGCCCGCTGATCCTGGCGGTGCCCGTCGCGCTCGTGTCCGGCCTCTCGCGCGCGGCCGGCATCGGCGTCCTCATCAAGGGGGGCGGGGTCCTGGAGATGCTGGCGAAGATCCGCGTCCTCATCGTCGACAAGACCGGCACCCTGACCCGCGGCATCGCCCGTCTGATTCGCGTCAGGACCCTCGCGGCGCCCGACGAGGCCGAGGTCCTGCGGCTCGCGGCATCCCTCGATCAGGCCTCCGGCCACCCGGTGGCGCGCGCATTGGTCGATGAGGCGCGCCGACGTGGCCTGGCGCTGGCGCAGCCCGAGGAGGCCACGGAAACGGCGGGTGAAGGCGTGAGCGGCCTGGTGGAGAAGTTGCACGTCGTCGTCGGCGGGCCGCGCTTCATGACGAGGCTGGGAATCCACTTCGAGCCGGTGGACGGGGAACGAAGCCGCGCGACGGCCGTGGCGACGGTGCTGGTCGCCATCGACGGCACGCCTGCCGCCGTGCTGGAATTCGCCGATCCGCTGCGAACCGATGGCGGCAAGGCACTCGTGGCGCTGCGCGCTTGCGGGATCGAGCGGGTGGTGCTCGCGACCGGTGACCGGCGCAACGTCGCCGAGACGCTCGTCGCCGGTCTCCCGATTGACGCCGTCGCGGCGGACCTCGACCCAGCCGACAAGTCCGGCATTGTGGGCGCCGAGCGCCGGAACGGTCCCGTCATGATGGTCGGCGACGGGGTCAACGACGCCCCCGCCCTGGCGGCAGCCGATCTCGGCGTGGCCCTCGGCGCCAAAGGCGCGGCGGCGGCCGCCGAGGCGGCGGACGTCGTACTGCTGGTCGACAGTCTCGCACCGCTGCCCCAGGCCATCCGCATCGCCAGGCGCGCCCGCTCGATCGCGCTCCAGAGCGTGTGGGCTGGCCTCGGGTTCTCGATCGCCGGCATGGTCGCCGCGGCCTTCGGCTACCTCTCACCCCTGCAGGGGGCGCTTCTGCAGGAAGTCATCGACGTCGCCGTGATCCTCAACGCCATGCGGGCCCTCGGCGGTTCGCCGGGCGAGCGCCTGCAAACGGCGCAGGATGCCCCGTGCCGTCCTTGACGCCGGCCGCTTTCAGCGCTTGCGCTGGACAAAGGTGGGCCCCGCTGCCCCCGATAAGGCTGATCGACAACGGCATCGATGCCCGATGGAGGGGATTGTGGATTACGCAAACATCCTCGTTTCCGTCGACCTCGGCGCGGCGGCACCAGACCGCGTACGTCTCGCCGCCGGGCTGGCCCGGCGCTTCGCCGCCACCCTCATCGGCGCGGCTGCCCACAAGGCTCCGGTCCCTTTCCTGGCGCGCGACGTCTACGAGGCCTCCCAGCGCGAGGAACGCAACATACGGCAGCTTCGCGAGATCCTCGAACTCGCGCACGCCATGTTCGAGCGCAGCGCCGGCGAGGGGACCGGCACGGAATGGCACGCTGCCCTTGCCGACCCGATCGCGCACCTCGTCGAGGAGGCGCGCGCTGCTGACCTCGTGGTGGTGGGCCGGCGCGGATCGAACGATGTTGATCCGGGCCCCCTCGGGGTGGCACCGGGTCGCGTGGCGATGGAGGCGGGCCGACCGGTGCTCGTCGTGCCGCCGCGGCTCTCGCAGCTGAAGGCGGCCCGCATCGTCGTCGCCTGGAAGGACAGCCCGGAAGCGCGGCGAGCCGTATCGGCGGTGCTGCCCCTCATCCGCGGCGCCGATGAGGTCTCCGTCGTGACCATCGGCGCGGAGGCCCGCCACCGGGGAACGGAGGATGTGGCCCGTCACCTCGCCCGTCATGGCGCCCCTGTCACCGCGCATCGCCTGCCCGCGGCGGACGATGACAGCTCTGCAATCCTGCGTTTCGCCCTGCGTCAGGATGCCGATCTGGTCGTCCTGGGTGCCTACGGGCATTCCCGTTTGCGCGAGTGGATATTCGGCGGCGTCACGGGCGACCTCCTCGACGGCTCGCCGATCTGCAGCCTGATGTGTCACTGATGTTGGGCAGGCACCTCCTCCTCGGATCAGCGGTCCCACGCCATCTGCTCGCCGTGCCCGCCGCGGCGCAGGTTCGATCCGGATGACGCCATCGACTGCACGGCTTATCTCAAGGCGCTGCGGTGAGGCTCGTTTTCGGAGCGACGGCGAAGTCGAGGACTCGATGAACCGGATTGGGAGACAGGGCCATGGAAGGGTCGCTACTCTACGTCAGCCGTAGCCTGGCGACGCCGGCCGACGTCCTGGACATCGTCGAGATGTCGCGGTCCAGGAACGCCCGGCTTCAGGTCACGGGAGCGCTCGTCGCATCGCGAAGCCGGTTCGCGCAGATTCTGGAGGGTCCACGCGCCGGCGTGGACGCGCTCATGGACAGCATTCGTCGCGACTCGCGGCATTCGGGGGTCGAGGTTCTGCTGTACGACGACATCGCGCAGCGGCGCTTCGCCGACTGGACGCTGGCCTATTCCGGCGCATCCGTTTTCATCGATGGGCTGATCGCGACGCTGACCGAACGGGTCCCGTCTCAACCGCATCCGGCCGACGTGCGCCGCTTGGTCCGTGGCATCGAGGAGCTTGCGCGAGCCCGGCTTTGATGCGCGGGGCTCACGAGGCGCCGAGACCGCGGCGGCTTGTCACTCGACGAAGCCCCAACCGGCCTCCAGGGCGGCGAGCTCCTCCTCGTTCAGCGGGCCGGGCCACGCGATGCTGTTCGGCGCGCGCACCTGAGGCGGCACCTCCGCGGCCTCAGGCTTCGCCGGTACGGATTGGCTCGGTCGGCGCGCGGAGGGGCGGGCCCGCACCGCTTGGCCAGCCACATCTTTTCGCGAACATCTTCGCTTAAGCATGGACGATCTCCGAAACTCAGCGGGCGAGGAACAGCGGTGCTGGGCTGCCCCTCAGGAAGGACCGCGTCACGCCGCCGAAGAAGTATTCGCGCGTGGGAGAATGCCGGTAGGCGCCCATCACGATCATGTCGGCCCGGAACAGCCCGGCCTGGGCTCGAAGAGTGCCGGCGACGCTCTCCCCCCTCGGAAGGTCGTTGACGCTGACATTCACCCCGTGCCGCGCGAGGTGCGGCGCGAACTCGGCCCCTGGAACCGCCTCGTCGATCTCAGCCTCTGTGCCGACCGAGACGATCTCCACGGCCTCGGCCGCGCGCAGGAACGGCAGGGCGTCGTTGGCGGCCCGGGCGGCCTGGGCGCTGCCGTCCCAGGCGACGATGATCCGCCGCGCCGCGAAGGCATCGTGCCCCGGCGGGACAGCGATGACCGGGCGACCGCTTTGGAACAGCGCCTTCTCGATCATCTCGCGGTCGAGGTCATAGGTCCGCGGGCCTATGTCCAGGATCGTCAGGTCGTGCAGGCGCGCGCGCCCGGCCAGCCGGTTCACGATCTCCGGATAGGGCAGGCTCGGCACCTCTGTCGTGCAGACCACCCCGGCCTGCACCGCGTCACCGGCCGAACGCTCCGCGATGGAGCGCGCGAGGGTGTCGAGGCGGCGGTCCATGACCGACACGCCTTCGCAGTCGAACTCGCCGAGCCACGCATCGTCGCCCGACAGGCGCCACGAGGCCGACTGGACGGTGAGGTGGGCGCCGGCGGCCTTGGCCAAGGTCAGGCCGTAGCCGATGGCCGAGGAGGCTTCTTCGCGCTCGCCCTCAACGGCGGTGCCGACGAGGACGTCGCGGATGCCGGCGAGCGAAGATGGGCTGGATCTGGACATGAGGCACCTCCGATTCGGGTCGGCCACATGGTTCGTCCCGTCGCGGTCGGTCGGCCTTGATCCACCTCAAGCGCCGTGTTCAGAACGTGATGCGCTTGTGCACCGATCCAGGCGTAGTGGGACGCCGGATGCGAGCGCCGTCCGACGGCTATTGCAGGTTGAAAAATCGCTGTAGTTTCGCGCTCGCCTGACGCGCGCGGTCCGAGACACGGCCACGGTCGGTTCCTGGCATCGCGGCTCGCCGGACGGTTTGGGGGCGAACGACGATGAACCCCGTCGAGACGGCCATCGGTGACCGGACCAAGGGCTGCCGCCTGCTGGCGCGGCGGGATGCGGTCCCCGTCGCCGGGACACTGGGCGCCCTCGGAAGAACCGCCGAGCGGGCGGTGCGAGCCGGCCGGATCATCCGTCGCCTGCACGAATTCGTCAC
The DNA here is from genome assembly GCF_900103195.1 of Methylobacterium sp. UNC378MF. GTDB lineage: Bacteria > Pseudomonadota > Alphaproteobacteria > Rhizobiales > Beijerinckiaceae > Methylobacterium. Next base: position 164,352 of record NZ_FMWU01000004.1, read on the forward strand.
CCGTGGCGAGACGGAAAGGCGGCGCGTGTCGGGCGCGCGGTCGATCGAGGAAGCCACCGCCCTGGCGCTGGTCGAGGCCCGCGAGCGGGGCGTCGTCACGCGCCTCGTTGTGAATCGGGAGGTTGGTTCCATCCTGGCCGACCGCGTGCAGCTGCAGCAGGTGCCGGTGACGCTGACGCGCAATGGGCGCGCGCCGAGGCAGCCGGGCGACCGACGCGAAATGACGGTCGAAGCCGGGCCTGTCGAGCCGGCGACCGTCGAGATCCCCGTCTCCGACAAGGATCCCGGCATCGCGGACGCGGTTGCCGACAGGCTGTTCCAGCCATTCGTCACGACCAAGCCGAACGGGATGGGCGGCGGGCTCTCGATCTGCCGTACCATCGTCGAGGTGCATGGCGGCCGCCTGAAGGTGGAACGCAACGGCGCCGGCGGGGTCACCTTCCGGCCGACCGTCCCGGCCGCGCATGACGGGGACGCGTCCCATGTCCACTGACCTCGTACACGTCGTCGACGACGAACCTGCCATTCTGGATTCGGTCGCCTTCCTGCTTGAGACGGCGGGCTTCGAGGTGCGGCTCTACGAGGCCGGTACGGAATTGCTCGATCGACTGGCGAAATCGGCCGCCGGATGCGTGCTGACCGATATCCGCATGCCCGGCATCGACGGGCTGGAGCTACTCCGCCGCTTGAGATCGGCAGGGCACCGGTTGCCGGTGATCATGATGACGGGACACGGAGACGTTCCGCTCGCGGTGGAAGCGATGAAGCTCGGCGCCTGCGACTTCCTCGAGAAGCCGTTCGACGATGAGCCGCTGCTCCAGGCCCTGCACACGGCTCTGGGATGCGACGGACCGGCCGAACCGGTTGAGCCGGCATTGCGGGACTTCGTCCGGCGTGTCGGCACGCTGAGCGAGCGCGAGCGTCAGGTGCTGGACCAATTGGTGGCCGGCGGCACAAGCAAGGAAATCGGGCGCACGCTCGACATCAGCCCGCGTACCGTCGAAATCTACCGCGCCAAGCTGATGGCCAAGACGCAGGCGGCCAACCTGCAGGAACTTGTGCGCTGGTCGGTGTTGGCCGGCTTGACCTGATCGGGATTGAGGCAAGTCAAGGCCGGTGCCGGCCCGCCCCGACAAAATCTCGGCCACGATCCAGACCTACCCAACGCCCATGTCGACTGTCATGCCATCTGCTGCTCCGGCCCTGATCTTCGTCGTCGACGACGACCCGGCCGTGCTGCACTCCACGCGCTTTCTCCTGGAAGGCGAAGGCCACGTGGTCCAGACCTTTGCCGACGGTCCCGAAGTGTTGGCCGCCTTTCCCGGCCGGAACCCCGCCTTCGTGTTGATCGACCACGTCATGCCCGGGATGGACGGCCTTGAAGTGTACGGCCGGCTGCGGATCCTTGATGCCCACGTGCCCGTGATCCTGATTACCGGACATCCCGCCCCGGCGATCCGGAGCCGTGCCCGCGCGGCCGGCGTGCCTCTGTTCGAGAAGCCGCTCGCCTTCGATGCCCTGCTCGGCATGATCGCCGCCCACAAAGTCGCCGGGGCCGGGATGCATCGGGTTTGAAGGGCTTATTCGACGGTCGACCGTTGCGTGACTTCGCGAGCGCGGCGGCGAGCGCGGATCGGCTCATGGCGCAGATCAAGGCGCCTCATGTGACGTCCCCGCACCGACGGATTTCCAGAGGGGCGGAGGCGGGGCGGACTGAACGTCGGTCCGGCGCGCGTCACCAAGCAGCCCTCACGCCCAGCGGCGGGAATATCGCGGGGCCAGGGTCTCGCAGGGATGGTGGAACACGTAATAGCCCAATGTTTCGGTGGCCTCCCGCGCGGGGGCGGGCAGGAAACCGAACGGAAGGCTGTCATCTTCGCGCACGGTCGCGCCGAAAATCCAATCGCCCGGTCGAACGAAGTTCGGGAGCGACATGGTCTCGCGCACGGCACAGCATAAGCCAGGCTGGCACCGGCGTTGGAACACCCGGTAGAGGGTCGGGGACACTGGCTTGGCCGGCATCAGGTCCGTCCTGGTGGTACCGCGTCGGACTGCGTCGAAGTGTGAGCGCCGGAGCCGCAGGTTGTCCCGGCGAGCCGTGTCAGGCCGCCTTCGCGGAGGCTGCCTCCGCGACCTCTTGAGAGAGCGTGATCGCCTCTGCTTGGTACGCAGCCACGCCCTGAGTCAGGAACGTCGTCTGAAGCGCGACGGCGGCCTTCAGCGAACCGCAGCCGCCCAGCGCCGCGAAATGATCCGCCTGAGCCTGGAGGCGGCGACTCGTGAATCGTAGTGTCTCCGCGGCGATGCGCAGTGGCAGATCGACCGCCAGGGTGCACCAGGTGCCGACGCCGGCTTCGATGGCCTCGGCGGGACCGGCGAATGCCGAGATCCGTATCGGCGTCGCGTGCTGCGAATGCATGGGGTTCTCCCTGATACTGGTTGGCGGCCACCAGAGAGCGCACCCGGGGAGATGTCTTTGATTTAGGTCAAGCAAGCTTAGCCGCAAGCGGACTCTAAACTTCCGAGATACATAAGATAGACGGTCAAGCTCTTGCGGTTCGATGGCTGGCCAAGCCATCCAGCATCCTGAGCCAGAGAAAGGCTCCGTTCGACGGATTCGCGAGCCGTGGTGCGACGGACCGCCTGCCGCCCGGGCGCCGGCGCTTCCGAGCGGAAGCCGATGATGTGCCTCGGGAACAGGATGGAGGATATGATCCAGAGCCTGCTCGGAGAGCCCGCTCCCGCTCGCGCGCCCGTGGCGAAACGGCAGATCTGAGCCCGTCCTGTGCCGCTACGTAGTTGCCCGTACGCGGATCCCCTTAAGACACCGACCGGAATTTCGCCGATCTCCGATTGCCGCCACTCTCGCTGCTACCGACGCAGGTGAGGAGCGACGCGATGAGCACCAAGAATACGGCACGGACGACCACGCGGCTCCCGGCAGGCCATTCCGCTCGCGTTCCGTCCGTCACCGGAAGCGCCGTGTTCGCGGGTTGCCCCGAACTCATCGGCACACCCTTCTCCTACGCTCGCGAGGAGGAGATCTATGGCGAGGCCGAGGAGGCCGAGTTCGTCTACAAAGTGGTCGAAGGCGCGGTGCGCACCCACAAGGTCCTGAGCGACGGGCGTCGCCAGATCACCGGCTTCCACCTCCCCGGCGACCTGTTCGGGTTCGGTCAAGGCGAGACCCACCGTCAAACCGCCGAGGCTCTCGCCGACACCCATGTGCTGATCTTCCGGCGGCGGCAAATCGAGCGCGCCGCCAGCGGAAGCGCCGCGGTCGCCTGCCAGCTCTGGACCATGGCCACAAACGACCTTCGGCACGCCCAGGATCTGACGCTCCTGCTCGGGCGGCGGTCGGCCACGGAGCGTGTCGCCTCGTTCCTGATGGAGGTGGACGAGCGCCTCGGCGCCACCGGCACCTTCACCCTGCCGATGACGCGGCGCGACATCGCAGACTACCTCGGGCTGACCATCGAGACCGTGTCGCGCACGCTCTCGCAATTGGAGGAGGAGGGGGCCCTGCTCCGCGCCGGCGGCCGCCAAGTCAGCCTGCGCCGCGCTCGGCTTCGCCGCGTCGTCGAAGACTGAGCGGGACGCCACATCGCACAGCGTATCGGTGCACCGTCCGACCGTAGCGTCCCCGGTGCCGCGCCTCTCTCTCGGCCGGTGCGGGCCTGCGGTTTCCGAGGCCGTCAAAGACCGCGGCCACCACCCGCCGGGCAACACCTCGCGGCGACGTCCGCGCTTGATCTGCCTCAAGGCTGGCCGCGGCGGCCGCCCGAGGATGGCTGATCCTCGGGCGGCACCGTCGGGCACCGCTCCGGCGATGGATCGACGTGCAGCACCGACTCGGGCCGGGCGACACGCGGGCGTTGCGCTGGATCAAGGCTCCTTCGTCTCAACCGCGCAGGATCTCCAAGCCCCCACATCGCACGACGAGAACGGGAGAGACATCATGAGGAAGGACGCCATGACCGACAAGGACCTGCGCCGCGCCGTGCTCGACGAACTCGATTTCGACCCCAGCCTCGACGCCGGCGACATCGGCGTGGCCGTGGCGGACGGGGTGGTGACCCTCACGGGCCATGTCGGCAGCTACGCCGAGAAGGTCGAGGCGGAGCGCGCTGTGCGCCGCGTCAGGGGTGTGCGCGCCATCGCGCAGGACATCGAGGTCCGCTACGCCGACGACAAGAAGGTCGCCGACGATCAGATCGCGGCGCGCGCCCTGGCGATTATCGACTGGTCCGTGCACCTCCCGAAGCAGGCCATCCAGGTGAAGGTCGCGGGCGGCTGGGTCACGCTGACCGGCACGGTGGATTGGCAGTACCAGATGGCCGGTGTCGAGGCGGCCGTCCGGAAGCTGTCCGGCGTGCACGGGGTGACCAATCTCATCGAGGTGCGGCCGCAGGTTCCGCCGAAAGCGGTCAAGGACAAGATCCTGGAGGCGTTCAAGCGGGGTGCCCTGTTCGAGGCCGACCAGATCAAGGTCACCGTGTCGGGCGACAAGGTCACCCTGGAAGGCGCCGTGACGGCCTGGGCCGAGCGGGACGCGGCCGAGCGCGCGGCTTGGTCGGTGCCAGGCGTGCGCGCTGTCGAGGACCGAATCGTCGCCCTGAGCTGAGGAGAGCCACCATGTCCCACGGAACGCACGCGCCGGCGGTCTCTCACCGCCAGCCATCGTCTCCCATCAAGCCGGGCGCTCACGCCGGGCTTCACCACATCATCCTGACGCTGGCCCGCTGCCCGGAGCATCCGGACGGCAGCGCCGGCCGCGGCTACGAGATCGTCGCGCCGCTCGGGCCGGACGGTCGCCTCGACGCGGCGCTCTGGCACACAACGCGCGATTATTGCCGCGTTCGTCGCTTCTGGACGGGCGAGCCGGACCGCCACGGCCGACTCGCGCACCGGGCGGGCGGAGAGGGCGGCGCGACCTGGCTGATCGACTACGACGACCGCACCGATGCGGACGACGAGCCCGGCTATCGACTCGGGTCACACACCTTCATCGAGGGCGAGTACGTCTCCATCCGAGATGCGGAGGAGGACGTCGATCACACGTTCAGAATCGTGCAGATCAGAGCGACGAGCGCGGGACACTCTGACTGAGTCCGACGTCGCGCGCGGAGCCGGTGCGTACGTTCCGGTTCAAGATCCCGCGCGCGCCGGTCGGCGAGATGGTTCGATCGCTGTCCCGGCAGCCGACGCCGGATGACGTTGCAGGTGGCTCATGAGGCCGCCTGCACGATCCGGCCTGTGAAGGACACACCGCGACCGGTCAGACGGCCTTTCCGACGAGATGCCCGATGCCGGCGGTGACGGCCATTGCGAGGGCACCCCAGAAAGCCACCCGCGCGGTCGGTCTCCAGATCTCCGCGCCTCCGACTTTCGCGGCCAGGGCGCCGAGCACGGCGAGGAAGAGCAAGGCGGCCGCCGACACCCAGTAGATCGCAAGGTGGGCCGGCGAGACGGCAGCCACGACCAGCGGTAGCGCCGCGCCCGAAGAAAAGGTCGCCGCGGAGGTCAGCGCCGCCTGGATCGGTCGTGCCGTGGTGAATTCCGAGATACCGAGTTCGTCGCGGGCATGCGCGCCGAGGGCGTCCTTTGCCATCAGCTGCTCGGCGACCCGCACCGCAAGGTCACGGTCGAGGCCGCGGGCGATGTAGATCGCCGCGAGTTCCTCACGCTCGGCAGCGGGGTCCTGCTCGAGTTCACGCCGTTCACGGGCGAGATCCGCGCGCTCGGTATCCGACTGGGAACTGACCGAGACGTACTCGCCCGCCGCCATCGACATCGCCCCGGCCACGAGACCGGCGCTGCCCGCGACCAGGATCTCGCCGGTGGACGCCGTGGACGCAGCGACGCCCACGATCAGGCTCGCGGTGGAGACGAGCCCGTCATTGGCACCGAGCACCGCTGCGCGGAGCCAGCCGATCCGTTCGATCAGGTGGTTCTCAGAATGGAGCCTGCGCACGGTCGTCATGGCCTCTCGAAGGGACGTTGCGCGGCGCGGCCGGGGAGGATGCGCCGCAGGATGCCGTCGTGCCAGAGGTAGTGGTGGACCAGGGCCGCCGCGGCATGGAACAGCGCCAATGCCATCAAGATGTTGGCGGCCAGCCCGTGCCAGTGGGTGAGCAGCCGGCGCCAGGCCGGGTCGCCAACGGCCGGCAACGCGAGGGGACCGACCAGGGTGACGCCGCGCACGAGGGCATTGGCGATGCCGAGCCCCGCGATCACGAAGAGCAGCAGGTACAGGGCGGCATGGGTCATCATTGCGAGCACATGCAGCGAGCCTGGATCATCGACGGGAAGCTGGCGCCCACCGGCATGGCGCCAGACCGGGAACGCAACGATGACGGCCGTCAGGACGAAGCCCAGGTCGAAGTGGACCGACCAGATCCCGGAGCGCATGGCACCCTTTGGGACGAGGTCTTCGAGAAAGGTACCGATCAGCCAGAGCACCAGCACGAGCCCTGCGGTCAGCCAGTGCAGGGCGATGGTGCCCCGGTCGTAGGTCGCGGTGCCCCGCCTGCCGGGCGTTGCGTCCACCGCCGTGTTCATGCGCATCGCGGCATCTCCGTTGCGGCCGTATCCAGAGCGGGTGGAGCCTCACGAGTCTCGAGCGTACCGGCTTCGACGGGCTGGCGCGGGAGAATGCTCCGGATCCTCACGCTCGGAATTCGCAGGGCCGGGGGCGCGCGGCCGGTCAGGCCGGGCAGCCCCGGCCTGACAAGCTCGCGTTCGAGTCGCGGCCGCATCGTGCGCCTGACGAAGCCCGAGAGCTTGGAGCGCCCGTCGCGCGCCGGGCGTCGCAACAGCGCCTGCCGTCCCGGGTTGAGCGCCTCCCACGGCAGCGAGATCTTGATATCGGACATCGTAGTTTGGAATTAATCTAAATTCATGCCGCCACGCAAGCGGTGGGATGTGGCGGAGCGCGACATCACCCGCCGGCTGCCGATCTCATGGCGGTCCAGGCGCAAGCCCGTCGCACGGAAGAGGAGGGGGTCGAGGGCTGAGATCGGCGCATTCCGGGGCGCCATCCTCGCGCCCTGAAGCCGCTCGGCGCATCAGGCCGGTCCCCTTGAGATGGATCAAAGCCCAGGCCACGGGCACGGGCGAGGATACCTCTGCCGGGCCGACAGCGCGGTGACGGGAGGCGGCCATGCGGATATCGAACATCTTGGTCTCGGTCGATCTCGGGGCAGCGGCCAAGGATCGCGTCCGGCTCGCCACCGACATCGCGGCGCGCTTCGACGCCACTCTGACCGGCATCGCCGCGCGGCAGCTCGTCACCATGATCCCGGTCGACAGTCCCGATGTGTCGGAGCGCATCGTCGAGATCGAGGAGACGCGGGCGAAGGAGGAACTGGCCGAGGCGCACGCGCTGTTCCTGCGCGAGACCGGCGATCGGGTCAGGACCGCCTGGCGGGGAGCGCTGGCCGAACCTCTGGCCTATTTGGTGGAACAGGCCCGGGCCGCCGACCTCGTCGTGGTCGGCCGCCTGGGACCGGCGGACGGAGATCCCGGGCTCATGGGTGTCGCCCCGGGGAGCGTGTTGATGGAGGTGGGTCGTCCCGTCCTCGTCGCACCACCCGGCGTCGAGAGCCTTGCGGCCAAGCGGGTCGTCGTGGCCTGGAAGGATAATCGCGAGGCGCGCCGGGCCGTTCACGACGCCCTGCCGCTCCTGGTGCGAGCCGACCAGGTCCATGTCGCGGTGGCGGGACCGGAGGCGGGGCGGGAGGGTGCGGCCGACGTCGCCGCGTATCTGTCGGGTCACGGCGTCACCGTTACCACCCACCTGCTGAACAAACCCGAGATCGGCGCCGCCGACGAGATCCTCCGGTTCGCCCGACGGGAGGACGCGGACCTCATCGTCATGGGCGCCTACGGCCATTCCAGGCTGCGCGAGTGGATCTTCGGTGGCGCCACCCGCGACATGCTGCAGGGCACGTCCCTCTGCTGCCTCATGAGCCATTGACGCGCCCGGCAGCGATCCGGCGCTCCGGCGCTCGGGCTCGTCCTCACCGCCGCGCCCGCGGCCGCTCGGGAGGGCCATGGGCGACAAGGCGAAACCGACGCCCGGACCAACTGCCTGCGATGCCACGCGGTCGGGTGCGTCGGGGAACGGCCCGCCACCGGCCGGCATGGCCGCGATCAGGCAGCCCATCGGATCGTATTCCGACCCGCCTCCTTCGCGTCGTACAGCGCGCGATCGGCGCGCTCCATCAACAATTCATAGGCTTCGCCCGGACGTGCCGAAGCCACCCCCATGCTCAGGCTGATGAACGCTACGGATCTGGCATCGATCGTGAGCGGCGAACCATGGGCGCTGGCACGGATTCGCTCGCATACTGCTTTTACAAGTTCGAGATCGCTGTTCAGTAGAAGGATCACGAACTCGTCGCCGCCAAGACGTGCGACCAGATCTCCCGTGCGGACATGGGATGTGAGCAGCGATGCCAGGTGCTGAAGCGCCCGATCACCGGCCAGGTGACCCCAACGGTCGTTGATCTGCTTGAAATGATCGAAGTCTATAGCGATCAGGCTGTGCCACGGCGGAGCCTGTCTCGGCAACAGCCTCCTGATTTCTACCTCGAAACCTCTCCGGTTCAGGATCCCGGTCAACGGATCCGTGAGAGCACGCGCCGTCATCTCGAGGTCATGGGCGGCGAGAGCCGCCGTTAGCCGGGCCCGGGCGGAGACTTCGGCAGCAACAGGCAGACAGGTCAGCAGTATCACGGCGAGGAAGACTTGAAAGGCCCGAGCCTGCGTGGCGGCATCCGCGGCAATCAACACCATCGGTCCCTGGCCATGCATCGTGGCGATGCCCCCGATAACCGCCACGACCATGACGGCAGCTTTCGCACCCAGCCGTCCGAGTCGGAAGCTGACGAGCATCAACGGCGGAAAGATCGCGAATAGCAGCGGACGATCTGTGCCGAAGAAAACGAAATAGGTGACGGCGCCTGCGAGAACCAGCACGGCAACCGCCTCCACCCTCTCCAGCCAAGTCATGCCGGCGAAGCAGGTCACGAAGTCGCCGCGAAATGCGGCCGCGAGAAAGGGCGTAAAAACGACGAGGCCGAGCCCGTCGCTTGCAGCCCAGGCACCGAAAGACTTCAGCAGCGGCTCGCCGAAAACCAGGAAGGCGGTCGAAGCGCCGACGACGCCGCTTATCGCCGGCGCCAGCAACCCCGCGATGAAGAGGAAGCGGACGACGGACCGCGTGGATTGGAGAATGCCGTCCCTCCCACCCGATCTTCGCAAGAGGAATACCGCCAACGACACCTCTGCGAGATTCGCGAATCCGTAAAGAAGCGGACCGACGACGGTACCTCGCAGGATCAGGTTTGCTGAAACATTGGCAACGAAGCCGGCGCTCAGCACGGTGATCCATCGCGGTCGAGCATCCGCCAGCAGCAGGGCCACCAAGATCGCATTGGCTGGCCATATGCAGGCTATGTCTCGCCCATTGCTTGTTAGATAAATCGTCAAGGCAGCGGCACCGAAACAAAGTGACGCTGCTGTGAGCCACAAACGGCTATCTTCTTTCGCTTTGTTGTAACGGCCGAGACTGTCGCTGCTCATGACCATATCATGAACCGACGTCTGTAAATTAGTCGTTAACTGTAGTCAACTAATAGTTTGTAATATATATTGAAATCAGCCGCAGGTGAACGGCGCGTCGGCAACTACCGATTGAATACACACAACCAGCCGCACGCAAATGAGCGATGATGTGATCGAAATCGGCGCATCATTTTTCGCAGCTCATGGACCGCGCGGTGTCGAAGACCGCGCATCGACGTCAAAGCGAATCGACAAGAGCTCAATACCAATCCCAGAGGGCAGGCGGATGAACGCCGAAAATCCGGCCTGACCCAACGGGAAGGCATCGGACCTTCGGGCGGGTTGGAGCATGACTCTGTGCAGCGGCACGAGGCTGGGTAGCCTTGTCCGCGAGGCCAAGGATTTCAGCGTGGCCCTTCGTTGCGCAGGGCATCGTGAGCTCTGCCGCCGTCGAGAACAATCAGGGCGCGGCCACGGGCCGCTGTGCTCGGGCATTCCAGGCTTTCGAGCAGGTCCGCAATGACATCGTCTAGCTCAGATGCAGCCGTACCGTAGAGCTCGAACGCGTATTGGTGGCATGCACGCTGTTTCGGGTCGAGCGTGGCCTCCATCGCGACCACCTCATCCGACCCTCTTCGGCGCAGGTCCGTCGCCAGTTTCCGATACTGTGCCAGGATGTCGGCGCCGACCTGCGCGGCTTTGGCTTCCACAGCCGCATCGGCCGCACCCATCAGGTGCGCAATGCCTGGTCCTTCCATCGTCAGCCTCCCGCAAGTTGATGTCCGCGATGTCGCGGGATGTGAGAGCCAGCGTTCGGTCAATGGCTCATCAGGCAGCAAACGGGACTGCCCGCGAGCAGCGCGCGGGTAACGCCGCCGGAGACCCACTCGCGCAGGCGGCCGTGGCCGTATGCGCCCGTGACGATCAGGTCGGCGCCGTGCTGCACGGCCGCCTCAACAAGCGCCTCGGCGGCCGCGATTCCCTGGGCTTCCGCCCGAACCGACGTTGCGCAGACGTCATGGGCCTGGAGAAAGGCGATGACGTCCCGTGTGTCGTCGGTGCCGTGTCCCGTATCGACGGTCACCACCACAGCCTCGGATGCCCGCTTCAGAAATGGCAGGGCATCCCGGACAGCACGGCGCGCCTCGCACGTATTCGTCCATCCGACGGCCACCCGTTTCGCTGCGAGACGGCCGACCTCGGGCGGGACGATCAGTGCCGGACGGCCGAGGCCCATCAGGATGTTACCGGGATCGACGCACAGACATGGGTTCCCGTCGCCGCCCCGACCAAGGATTACGAGGTCAGCGGCGGCGGCCTGTGACGCCAGAAACGCCGAGGGGAAATCGAGGTTCGAGCGCCATTCGACCCGGCGCTGTCCACCTGCAGCCGCTTGGAATACGGCCTGGGCGCGGTTGAGGTCGTCCAGCACGGCCTCCTGGATCGAAGGGATGCAATACGCACCACCCGGCGTCGGTCCCACGGGGCAGCCGCCGTAATCCGGCATCTCCGCCGCGATGCCGATGAGGCGGGCCTGGAAATCGTCGGCGAGCTGTGCGGCAAGACGGACGCGGTCCCGCGCAGGCTCGCCCAGGTCGACCGCAACCATGATGTTCGCGATGGTCATGGAGGCACTCCGGAAAGCGGTGACGGGGGCCGGGATGGGCGCGGGGCGGTGCCCGCCCCACGGCGGCAACCCGCTGCGCGCAGGCCCCGACAGACCCCCTGAGGGGTGACGATGCCTTAGTCGACCGCGACGCCGAGATGGGCCGCCTCCACGCTCGGCTCGAAGTCGAGTTCGTCGATGACGTTCTCGCGGATCAGCTTGTCACCCACCGTGGCACTCCCCGAAGGACCCAGGTCTCGCCAGGCCGAAGCCGACGCTAAAACCTGCAAGCGGCCCGACATTGATCCAGCGCAAACGGCGTCGGTGATCAGGCCGGGCCCGAGGACCCACAGCAGGCGCGGCTTCGACCTGCTGACGGCGGGGCTGGGAACCTCGGGGCCGCCATCATCCCCGAGGACCGAGAGAACCGGCCAGGGCCGTTCCCGGCGCCGGCCGCAACGAAGGCCCCCCCGGCATCGGGTCGGAGCGTGCGCGTGACCTTCAGGGCGGCGAGCAGATCCTCGCGGTCTGTCCCGTAGCCCTGGCGCAGGGCATCGAGCCGCGGTGAGGGTCCGTTGCCCGCGCTTCTGATCTCGAAGAACGGCACGTGGTAAATGCCATCCCGCGCCTCGATGGCGTGGCCGGTCACGGCCTATTGCTATCCCTGCCGGTGCACCGGCTGGGTCGGATGACGGCTCATCGGGATGTCCTCAGGCGACCAGTTCGGCGAGTTCGACGACCTCGCAGCTGTCGGCGCGCAATCGCCAGTCGATGATGCCGGCAGCCTCACAGAACATCGCCTTGGCGGCGAGCGCGGCCGAGCTTTCGCAGCCGGCGATGACGACGGCCTGCCGCTGCACCGCATCGTGTTCGTGCCCGCTGTCATCGGGAACGAGTTTGCGGAAGGTGACGAGGTACTTGCGCATCGCGTGCCTCCGTCTCTGCACCGTCGGACGATAAGGACCGTCAAAACCGACAGCCTTGATCCAGCGCAACGAGGACTGCGCGTTCACGCGCCCGGCGCTGGCGGGTACAGGCGCGCCCGGCCCGGCTTGGCCGCGCGTCCTGGGCGAAGCTCGGCCGGCATGGGCGCCCGTGTGATCCCATGGAGCGGCCAGTATCGTTCCATGGCGAGATAGGTGAACGAAGCCGACCATCCGATCAGGAGCAGGCCGTTCAGCGCCTCGACGCCGGCGAGCAGCCGGGTGTGCGAGGTCGGAAAGTGATCGCCGAAGCCGAGGGAGGTATAAGCCACCACCGAGAAGTACAGGCAATCCTCGAACGACGTCACCGGCGCGCCCGCGAAGGCGCCGACGCCGAGACGGAGCACGAGCAGCCAGTAGGCGCCGGCGTAGATCCAGACCGCGACGGTGTGGCCGACGAACGTCATGAGCACGACGGCCAGGATGCGGAAGCGCGGCGGGACCGGCAGCTCCGACAGGTGCTCGGAGGTCAGCCGCAGCGTCTCGTAGAGCACCAGGATGGTGGACATGACGAGGACGACGCTGGCCGTCATGGCGAGGATCATGGCGTTGTCCCGGATGGATGTTCCCGGGGGCGAGCCTGCCCGTTGGCGCGCATGTGTCATTGACCTGGCTCAAGACGCCGATCGCCCGACGTGAGCCGGATCAATGCGATCTCCGGCTCAGCTGGACCTTCCGCGGGGCGGTGGAGGACTCTTCCGTGACGGGTGAGCCTCCGGTTGCATGCGGGATGATCGGCCGGCATTCGCGGCCGGTGGACGCCGTTCGCGCCGCGCCGACTCCGCGGCGCCGGCGCGATCGCCTGGATAGGAATCCGACCCCGGGGCTTCTCCGTTCCGGGAATGCGCGACTCACACCGCAGCCCGCTTCTCGACTACGCTCGTCTCGGCGATGTCCGCAGGCTCGTACAACCACCGGGCCAAGGCCCCCGCCGCCATGGCTCCCATGATCGGCGCGACCCAGAACAGCCAGAGCTGCGCCATGGAATCGCCGCCTGCGATCAGAGCCGGCCCGGTACTGCGGGCCGGATTGACCGAGGTGTTGGTCACCGGGATGGAGATCAGGTGGATCAGCACCAGAGCAAAGCCGATCGGGATGCCGGCAAAGCCCACAGCGGCGCCCTTCGACGTGGTACCGATGATGATGAACAGGAAGAAGAACGTCGTCAGGCATTCGGTGATCAGACAGGCGGTCAGGCCGTACTTGCCGGGGCTGAGTTCGCCGTAGCCGTTCGAAGCGAAGCCGTTCGGCACCCAGCCCGGCTTCCCGGATGCGATGCTGTAGAGGACACCCGCCGCGAAGATGGCCCCGATCACCTGAGCGACGATGTAGGGCAGGACGTGCCGGTTCGCACAGCGATGGGCCGACCAGAGCCCGAGCGTGACAGCTGGGTTGAAGTGGCCACCCGAGATATGGCCCACGGCATAGGCCATTGTCAGCACGGTGAGACCGAAGGCGAACGCAACACCCAGGAAACCGATCCCGAGTTCGGGAAACGCGGCGGAGAGGACGGCGGCGCCGCAGCCGCCGAAGGTCAGCCAGAAGGTGCCGAAGAACTCGGCTGTCGCCCGGCGCATCGTATCGTGGTCCATATCGACACCTTACGTTGCTGGCCTCACGCGCCGTCCCGGGATGACGGTGAGGCGCCATCCTTGCGCACATCGCGAGACCGGATTGACTGCATCAAGACAATAATACGGCGCCGAACCGCGCGCTAGCACTGAACATATCGGTTCGATAATCAACATTCGGCGCACAATATATTCTGAATACGCCGGAGCAGGTTGGCCGAGCCTGTCCGAGGCTAGGATCGGTATGCGCCCGGGAATGGAGACAGCTTGGCCCTATCGGCGCCTGGCAGACGACGAGGTTGTGAGGAATGCTGACAGTGTTGAACTGACAAACAGTCGCGAAGCGACGGGCTCAGACTGGCGGACAGCGACCGGTCCGCTTGCGAGCGACGAAGGCAGAACAGCGGGCCGTCGCTGTCGACCAGACGCAACCAGGCGGTGCGCGCGCGTCTCAACTGAATCGGCAACAAGCGAGCTCGGGCGAAAGAGCGCGCGACATCAGTTCATGAGCCCGGTTCCGGGCCTGACCGGCGAAACTCCAGGGGGAAATTGTTGAGGATTCGCCAGAGTTCATAGCCGGCCGATACCGTCTCCATCCGGATCCAGCCGCGCACTTTGGCCCCCAGCGGAATGAACGCGACGTCGGGCCATGCGGGTTTGCCTGGATCCTGCTCGACCAGGACCCGGAACAGGCCGCTCGTTTGCGCCGAGGGGTCGACGGCGCGCACGCGCCCGTCGAACATGCCATGGGCCACCGACGGCCAGCCGCTGAACTGAATGGCGGGCCAAGCTTCGAAGGCGAGGCGCACGGGCTGGCCAGGGTGGATCAAAGCGACGTCGCGCCCATCGACCATCAATTCCACGACGCGGGCCAGTGCCAGGGGTGCGAGGGTGGCCAGGGTATCACCGGCATTCACCAGGGTGCCGCCGGCGGCCGCATTGATGTGCAGGATCCTGCCGTCGCGCGGAGCGCGTACGAGCTGCGCCGATTGGCGGTTCACGGTCACCTCGAGCCGGCTCAGCTTAGCCTTGGCCGCGGCCAAGCGCGCGCGCTTCTCCGCCACGCGGATCTGCGCAGCCTCGAAGTTACGCCGGGTCACGAAGCCTTTCTCGGCGGCCTCGCGGGTCTGGCTGACCTGACTTTCCGCGACCTTCACCGCCTGTTCGGCCGCCGCGATCTCGGCCTCGATCTGCTCGCGCTCGGCGGCGAGCCGCTGCAGCAGGAAAGGGTCGTTGTCGACGAGGCGCGCGATCGGATCTCCCGCACGAACCCGCTGGCCATCCTCGACATACCAATGCTCGACCCGGCCCTGGACAAGCGCCGTGATCGCCTGGACGCGATCGGCCGGGTTCGGTGCGATGACGCGCCCCGCGCCAGCCGCGGTCTGGACCCAGGGTACGTACAGGAGGATCAGCACGGCAAGGCATGTCCCGAGGCCGAGCATCCAACCGAGGGCGACCGCTGCCCGAGGCGGCCTGAGGGAGCGCAGCGTCGCAAAGTGATGCAGATGTTCAGGCTGCGACAGCATGATCCCTCTCCGGCTGCGTGGCTTGATCACGCCGGCCGCCGCGGTCGGCGGCGCGCACTTGCTCGTGCGGGTCGAGCCGGATCCGGCCCTCGTGGAGCGATTGCCCAGGTCGCCGCGTGAGATGCAGCACCGTCGTGCCCGCATCGCGGAGCCGTGCGAGCGCTGCCGCCACACGGTCTGGGGGCAGCAAATCGTAGAGCGGCGACAAGACGAGAAGCTTCGGCGGGTTCAGAAGGGCGGCACCGAGCTTGAGAGCCATGATCTCGCCTGTCGAGAGCGGCCCGCCGGATGACGAGAGCGGCGTGTCGAGCCCGAGGGGCAGGCGCAGGATGCGCTCGGACAGCCCGACACGCTCCAGGCTGTCGTGAATCGCCGCCGCGCTCTCGCCGCGGGCGGTCGACAGGTAAGTGCGGATCGCTATCTCGGGGAGCATCGGACGGTCCAGGATCAGGATCCTGGAACGCAGGCTGTCCGGATCGTACGCGGCAATGTCGGCTCCGCCGATCATCACCGATCCCCGCTGCGGCCGAAGCTCCTGCCGGAGCAGCGCGAGGATCGTCCGCTCGACCTCCACATCCGCGGTCGCGGCCAGGACTTCGCCGCTTCCGACCGCGAAGTCGAAGCGATAGCCCTCTGCCTCGATGTCGCGCAGGCGCAGGGCCCCATCGGCCAGAGGCGCACCGCCTCGTCGGCCCGGGTCCTCCTGCTCGATCCCGTCGAACAGCGACAATTCGTGGAGCGCTGCGACAAGCTTGTAGAAGGTCTCCGCGTGGGAGCCCAGTTGCGAAATGCCGTAGAACGCCCCGGACAGCACGAGCTCCGCCGCCACGAGCTGGCCGAGCGACAGCTGGCCCTGCAGGATCAACCATCCGCCTATCGCCAGCAGCGCGGCGCTCGCTACGGCGTAAACCAAGAGAAATCCGACGGTCTGCGCAAAGGTGTGGCGGAAGTGGCGGCGATGCGCCCGCACATAGGCCGCCGTCATCGTCTCGGAGCGCGCCATCGCGAACCCGAGGTGATGGCCGTCTCTGTAGAAGCCGTTCGCGCAACCGACGCTCTGGAGCCAGCAGGCAGTCTCATGCTTGGCGTGGCTCAGCGCCGCGGCCGACCGGAGCGCCGGTCCAGCCCAGAGGAACCCGGTGCCGAGCAGCAGGAGGGCGACGGCGAGATTGAAGGCGAGAAAGAAGGGGTGGTAGAAGCTCGTCAGGACAAGGCCGATCCCGGATTGCAGGAGGATTGCAAAACCGCCGATCAGGAGCTGCGGCACGGCCTTCTGTACGGTGACGAGATCGAAGAAGCGATTGAACAGAGCCCTGTGCTGAACGTCGTCAACATGCGGATTCTTGGCGTGGACGGTGCGCACCGTGACGTCCGCGACGATCCTGGCGAAGACACGCCGTTCGAACAGCGCCAGCACGTGAATGCGGGCTGCGCTAAGGATCACCGCGCAGAGCAGGAGCCCGAGCAGCAGCCCGGACAGGACAAACAAGGGGGCCGGCAGCGCCGTATTCGCGACTGAATTGATCAGGATCTGGACCGAGACCGGGGTTGCAAGGCCCAGGAGCGCGACGACGCCTCCGTAGATGATCGCCAGCCAAAGGAAGCCGGCCTCCGGCTTCAGGAAGCGCGCGGTGAGCCTCCACGCTTCCGCGACGGTCAGGGGCTTGTGTCGAACCGCATTCATGGGTCGCAGGCTTTCCAAAGCAGGCCGAAGTTGCGCGCGCGGCATCACGGCTTCGGCCGGCTGCGGTGCACCGCCCTCAGGAGACGGGTCGCATGGCGAAGTCCGGCAACCCGGATCGCGCCACGGATCGGCACTCCCGAGACACAGGTCTCGGTCCGGTTGCGATCTGCCGCAGGGCGCAAAGTGGATGAAACGAACGATCCGCAGACGGCCCACGGCGGAGGCTGCAGGGACATGCCCGCCGCGGAGGGATCGGGAGGCCGGTCTGCCACGACGTCTTGGTGGGGCGGACCGGCCAGTTGTCGTCCTGTGCCGCGGAAGCGGCCGGGGAAGCGGGTGGAGGGACTCGCTTCGCTCAGCAGCGGTAGCCGCCTGATGTCTGGCCGTATTGCTGCGTCGGGAAATGCTGCTGATCAGCATTGCCCTCCTGGGCCGAGCTTCTCCGGCAGCCACCCGCGGACAGAAGCGGTGCGTCCGGGAAGGCGACCGCACCGGTCGTCAACCCGTCCCAGGTCGTGTTCGGCAGCGGACGCGACCGGGACCCGACCCATTGATCGGCGAAGGCGGCGATCGGCGCAGTCGCGCAGAGGGCGGTTGCAAGGACTAGACGCGTTGTGTTCTTCGAAAGGCTCATGGTTCGTCTCCGTTCCAATTCTTGGCGATATCGGTACGCGTGCGGATGAGACGAGTATGAACGCCGGATAGATCGACAAATCATTCCGGCTCATCCACGTAGAGGATCTGGCGACGGCCAGATCGGCGAACAACACCACCAACCCAATGGCGGTCATTGCCAAAATAAATAGGCATCCAGCAGATACCTGGCGCAAATACGCTTTAATCCCGAAGACCCATGGTTCGACTGCTCAGAAATGTGCGCTTTCTCACGCGCTGGCATCGACCCGACCCTTAATGCATCAGGCGTACAGCTGGGGTACTTGCGGGACCACCGGCGAGATTTGATGTCTCTGCCATGCCGGGTCCGCTGCTCCCCTTCGACCTCGACTTGCTGCGCACGTTCGTCGCCATCGTCGACAACGGCAGCTTCACGCGTGCGGCCCAACGACTGAGCCTGACCCAATCGACCGTGTCGCTGCAGATCAAGCGCCTGGAGGACGGTCTCGCTCGCCGCCTTTTCGACCGGGACGGCCGGGAGTTGAGAGTGACACCCGATGGCGAGATTCTTCTCACCTATGCGCGGCAGATCCTCGGGCTTGGAGCCGAGGTGCTTGCACGCTTGGTCGGGTCGGAGGTGTCGGGCGTCGTCAGGCTCGGGACGCCCGAGGATTTCGCGACCACGCACCTGTCAGAGGTGCTGGCATGTTTCGCGAGGTCCCATCCCCAGGTCGCACTTCAGGTAAATTGCGACTTCACCCTCAATCTGCTCGATGATTTCGGCAAGGGCCGCTACGATCTGATCTTGTTCAAGCGCGAGCCGCAGGGACCGACCGGCGGGACCAAGGTCTGGCGGGAAATGCTCGATTGGGTCGCCTCACCACGCCTAGTCGTGGAGACCGGGAGCCCGATTCCCCTCGTTCTCGCGCCAGCTCCCGATGTCTATCGTAAGCGCGCCCTGTCGGCGCTCGATGCCGCCGGACGCGAGTGGCGTATCGTCTACACCAGTCCGAGCTTGGCCGGATTGCAAGCTGCCGTCCAGGCCGGCCTCGGCGTGACGGTTCTGCCGACGGAGATGATCCCGGCGAACATGATTTCCGTCTCTGCCGGGCTACAGCTTCCGAAGCTGCCCGACACCGAGATCGTCCTCTATCGAGCACCCGGCCACGTCTCGCCGGCCGCCGAGCTGCTGTCCTCGACCATTGTCGCCGCCCTGGAGCAGGCCCGACCTGGCGGAAAATTTTGATTGCTGCTTTCAGGCCGGGCTGATCACCGGAAACAGCAGGCTGTGTCGAGATCGGAATCGTTTGCGATGCTGAGATCAGCCCGGCTGAGTTCGGCAAGGGTCGAGGCGAACCGAAACCGGACCGGGCCCTGGTCACCGGCATACGACCGCCCGGCCGCATCGACGCGGGTCCGTCGTCGACGAAGGCTGGTCGAGATGCGTGGGCGGGCGGGAATTCGGGAAGCCGGCCATCGATGGCGATCGAAACCGCGAGGTTTCCGGGAGCGAGCAGAAGGCCGTCCGCAAACGGGACGAGCCGGAACCTACCCGCGTTTATCGCGCCGGCATGCGTAGAGCGGCGGCCGTTCGAAACCGCCTGCTGTGTCTCTTAGTCCAGCTCGCTCCGCATGGGTCTCCCGCAGTATTGCTGCTGGGGCAGAACGAGCATGAATGCCGCCAATGTGCATCCCTTTTCCGGGTCTGTGCGTTTCAGAGACGAACAAACCGGTGTTCGGTATGTTTTCTGACACACAGGAGGGACTGATGCTCCGCGGTGGATTGCTGTGGCTTTTAGGGATTCCGCTGCCAATCATTCTGCTGTTGTGGTTCTTCGGCGTATTCCACTAGGCACGGGCGGGCTGGATTCATGCCCTACACGGTCGAAATCACAACGCCTCCGGCGCAGACCGATGGCGGCGAGCAGGCAGGGCGGATGTACCAGCTGCCGGATCCGTTCAGTACGCTGGCCGAAGCCAAGGATGCGGCCGTCACGCACATAGCGGGGCTCGGGCTCGATCCAGCCTGTGTCCTCTACAACGTGTTCGATCGCGAAGGATTCACCGTCGCATCGAATTCGCAAGAGCCAGCTGAGACCGGATGAGTTGCGGCCGCGAGCCAGCGCTCTGCGGTCTCCAGTATCCCCGCCGCGCCGATCCTCACGCGACCGCTCGAATGGGATCTCACCGGCAAGGCCCAGGGAACGAGCCTGCCCCCGCCTGTTGCGGCATGTGGCAGGTGCAGCAGCACTGTGTGCGACGCGAACGCCTCGGGTGCATCCGCGGGGCACGTTCCGCCATGGCAATGACGCGGGCAGAAAATAGGCCGCTTTGGCGGAGCGGCCCGAGGTTGTCGGAGGAATTGCCCGCCGGAAGGGCTGAAGAACCGCGACGCCGTCGCGGTTCTACACAACCGATCGAGGCGCCGACCCTGCAGCGCATAACGGCCAAAGGGGCGTGCGTGGGTGCATGGATGATGCTGCGCTTCTGCTCAGACGCGTCTTCACGCGGCAATTCAGCCACCCGCAACATCGCGCTGCTGCGATCAGGCTCGCTCACTCTGAACAACAGGCTTATGCCATCAACTGAACGAGCCGACCGCCGGCAGATCACGCTCAGCTGTGAGCCGCCGCTTGGTAATCTGGACAGGCGGGAGCCGCGCCATCGCATCTTTATAGCCGGGCGTAACGGGCGCGCGTACCGGGGCGACGTGCGTCAGGACGCGGTCCTTCGTGTTCGACATGAGGTACTCCGAGCGACACGGGGCGGGGCCCGAACGTGCGATGCAACAGATATAGGGTGCGATGCGGCAGACCGTGCGTTCGCGCCGCGTTGGTTCAGCGCCTCGTGAGACAATCGCTCATTGAGGGGAGCACCCGATGCAGATACCCCTGCTGATCGCGTCGTCTCGCCGATCGCTGGGGGTACGCCGCCGGATGCTGCCGGTTTCGTTGGGTCCTAGTACGTTCGGGTTGGGTACCCGCTGCCCTGTATGTGCACCGCTCGGGACGCCTGCAGCCGAGGCACGTCCTCGGCCAGCCCCGGTCTGATCCAGGTCCTGGGCGAGCGCGGAATAGGAGGCTGCGCCCAAAAGAGCAGCCATTGTGGCGCGAAGCCATATGCGCATGTAAAGCTCCGACAGGCCTGCATATGAAAATGGAATCCTGAAAATTAGACCGGTCAAAAACCGTGAAGTTCCTGGCGGATGGTGCGACAAATATTACTGTCTCAGAATCGTTGCCGTGAGATATTGTTGGATTTCGCACCGTCGGGGCGGCGTGCGATCGGGTCGGGAGCTTCGCTCAACCCTAGCCCCGTAAGCTCGGCCAGAACCTACAACCCGAGCGCGAAAAATCGTCTGAACCTTCGACGTCAAGAGCTATTAACCCAGATCAAGGGCGGCTCGAAGGCCGCTCATCCCCGAGATGCTCAGATCCGTATTCGGCATGCGCACCATCGCCCCGCACACCCCATCCTACGGCTCCTCGCATGACCCGGTTCTTCATGGAGTAGCCGACGGCCTGGCGGACCTTTTCCCGCTGGTCGAACAGCCAGCCCACTTTGTAGACGACCCTGATGCGACGGCTGCGCCCTCTCCCGCGCCGGAACGTGCATCAGAGGCAGAGGTCTGACCGCGCCGCTATCTCCAGGCCCGCACGCTCATGTCCGACCCCAACCTGCCTGCGCACGACCTTCGGCGCCAGAGCGGATCAACGTCCCATTAACCATCGGGGCCCAGATCTACGGGTCGGCGGATCGCGAAGGAGGCCGAGGCCTCTGAGTCACCCGTCTGTTGCCCGAGCCATCGCAGTGGAAGAGATGACAGCGACGATCCTGACCGAGAGGATGCGGGCGATGAAAGCGTTGGGCACCGCCAAGGCGTCTGCCGAGATGGTTGCCGACCATCGCGCTCGCGCGACATGGGCCGGGGCTCCAAACGCATCGCCGCGTTCGTCATGACGGCGCATCCAGCCCCGCTCTGCGAAGTGAAGGTGGATGCCGTCTGGCGCACATTCAGCCTCAACGAGGCACAATTGCACTTCCGGGACGCGATCAAGCGCTGCCCGGCGTGTCACGGTCGGGTGACCATTCTCGGCACCTATGGCCTCCAGCCGCGCCTGGCGCTCTCACACCGTCGATCGCATGACGGGTGCCCCTCGAACACACGACACTACCGAGGCGTGCAAAGTCGGCATCCGCAGCCGGTCGACTAAGTTCAGTAAGACCGCCCGACGCAAGATTGGGTCTTCTCACGCGCGCGACCACGGCCCGGCCAGGGTCGATTAGGGCATCGGCGGGATCAGGGTCACGGCCCCCCGGGACTCGATCGCGGGCGGCGACGCGCCCGGCGGTCAACACAACAGCAAGAACCCACAAGACCAGGCTGCCGCGTCGCCACGATCACCGCTGCGGCCTTAAGCACACCGCCCGCGGGCTGTCCTCTATCTAGGCGCGCGCTTGCGCGGTGCTATCAATCAGCGTTGCGGAGACGGCTCCGCGGCTGCCGCACCCGGCTCCGGCTTTGGGCCGCCGGTCGGCGGGCTGCCATGTGCGACGGCCTGAGCCACCAGCCACTCACCGAGCCTGAGCGCGGCACTCCAGTCGAAATCTGCGTAGGCATGCTCCTCGTCGCCGTGCATCGTCAGCGTGATCCCGTCCCGGCCGGCCTCAGCCTGAATGTCGCCCGAGCGAAAGCGAGCTTCCACGTGGATGCTCTCCCTCATCGCCTCACTCCCATCTCAGCCGCGCTGCCACATTGTTGCAGCCTGTCTTGTACGTCCATTCGGCGCAGGTCCAGTTATCAGGACAGGCTGTGGAGACGACATGCTCTGGATCAAGGGGGTTCGAAATCTTGACGATCACGTTCCTGCCTCGGAGGCGCGACGGAGTCCGATCGGCTCCGCGATGCGCAACGTCACGGGCAGCAACCATCCTCGGGGTTACGCGTCCCGCTGATCGAACGCCGTCTGGTCCCGGAGGACCACCCCGGCGACATCGTCACGTGTTTCAATGATTATCTCGGCCGCTGTGTAGATCGGGCTACGCTGCCTGGGTCCGAGCAGATCCTGGATGCACCGCCACCGCAACCTTGCCACCTGCGCTCCAGCATCCTGAAACCCGATGCCCGTACGGATCCTGCACCGTAAAAATAGACGCCGAGACCCGCCGCCCGCGCGCAAAGCGGGCAGCGGGCCGAGCGTGCGCTGCACCTGGCTGCAGACGAATGTCAGCGCGGCATAGAGCGGATCGCCTCGCGGGGCGTACGCTCCACGGCCTTAACGGTTCGGCTCGACTGTGATCTGGCAGAGCGTCCGCTATTCCAGACCAGGTAGCCGAGGCCGGCCGCCACCCCTGCGAGCGTCGTGATAAGAGCGACCTCGCTCGACATGACCCCGGCTGCGACACCCCGCCGACGGGACTGAAGGGCGTTCGTCTTCGCCCGCACGAAAGCCCGTGTAGCAGCCGACACCTCCTCAGGCGCGAGAAGCCTCCGGGCTGCCGGGATCAACTCATGAACGTGGCGGTGCAGATGCTGATCCACGAGGAAGGTGACATCCTCGAAGGTGTCAAGCCAACCGGCCGTCCCGGTCCTGCGGCGGGCGAGCTGCCGGAGCTGCCGCCTGAACTCCGCGTGGCCCCTGTGCAAATCCTCGATCAGCGAGCGTGTCTGACTTTCCCGGCTCAAGGGGCCGTAGAGGCTTGCCTCGAGCCCGATCGCATGCAGCTCAAGCTCGTCCATGAGATCGGCAAGCATCTGCTCCCGGCTGCCGACCGCGCGGGGATCGTTGAGAGCGTAAGGGATCTCGCGGATCAGGCCGCCGATATTTTCGTGGTCGCGCTCGATGAGCTGCCAAATGTCCATGCAGATCCTCCTTGCCGGCGGTACAACTACCAGCTTCGAACCCCCTTCTCCCGCTGAGCGTTCCTGATCGAGGCCGCGCCGGCCCGAACCGCCTCTCGGGAAGGCGCCTGCGGATGCGGCGAGGACGGGCCGAACGACCCTTCGCGATCCGTCTCGTCATCCGGCATCCACCCTCTGTTGACCCGCTTTCGGGCGGCCGTTCCCGGATCGGGATACCAAGCGCACAATCGCCCCGTGCCAGAACGGGCGACGGTTCGGCGCCACCACGGATGCGCCCCGCGCCTCGGCGATGCTGATCCGACGCCGGGCGCTCGCGATCCGCCCGTCACAGATCCGATCTTTCGGGGCCGCCATGCCTGTAAGGTGCCACGCTGGAGCGGCTGGCGCCGACCTTTCGCCGGAGCGAGCGGCAGCGCCAAGCTTGGCGGTTGCATGCTCCCGGAGCGTTCCTGGCATGCCAAGCTGATGGTCGTGAGAGTGGTCCGTCTGCGCTAGGCAGGCCCCTCTCTCCCAAGACGACCCCTCTGAGCCCGCTCGGCAGCCGCTGGAGCGGGTTCCTTTTTTTAAGCGCGCCGCCGTACCCCGCAATCGCGGCGCATGCCGATCCGGATCCAGCCGATTTCCCGGCCGCCGTGCGACCCCACGACGGCAGCAAGCCGAGACTTCACGGATGAAGACGCTTTCCCTCCTCGCCGCGGCGATGATCGTGTGTGCAGCCCCAGCGCTCGCCCAGGACGACCGGTCCGGTGACGGCTGCGAAGACCCACAGACCACTGGCGCTCTGCCCGCCCAGCTGCGCAAGCCGGCCTTCATGGGACCCGTGTCGAACAGAGTGCAGGTGACCCCACCTGAAGAAAGTTGGCAGGAGCAGGCGCAGGAAGGAGCCGAGCGACGCCGGCGGGAAGAAGCTCAGGGCTGTCCGGTGGAGTGAGGATCGGGCCAGGGTTTCACAGCATCGATCTGCGCGAGCCGGCCGGGCTGGACGAACCCAGGGCGAGCGCGTGCGGATCTGGCAGCATGATCATCGAGCCGAGCGCGCCGGTCCGAGTGGTGTTCAAGCGCGGCTCGGGCCGCCGCACCGAGGCCGGCCAGGTCCGGGGTTTGCCCTTCTGGGCGTGCGCCAGGACGGGCGCAGGCCGGTCAGCGACCGACTTCCTTGGCGCGCGTGACCGCGTGCTCCTCGCGGAGCGCCTTGATCAGGCCGGCTGAGCGCGCGAGCTGAACTGCGGCTGCCGCCTGTGCTGCCCCGAAGGACGGAACGGGCCTGCGCGCGCGACCCGGAATCTCTGAGAACGGCACTTCGATCAGCAACGCGTCGCTGTCGTCCGAGAGCTGGAAGGCTTGGCGAGCGGAGTTCACCGTCATGCGGACCCGTTCGGCGTCGATCTCCGGACCAGTGTGGCGGGCCTCAGGATAGGCCGCTTCGGGGCTGGGGAACTCCAATCCCGAGCTGTCCCGTTCCAGTTTCTTCGGCCCGCGCAGATGAAAGTGGAACCACGGCATCGGCTGCTCACTTTGAAACAGCCGCCTGTGGCAGAACTGCGCGGATGAGTTCCGACCGCCGCCGTCGCTTGGTCGATGGATAGTTCATCGGCCGTGCAGGTCGCCGAACCAGCGCGCTTCTTTCGCCCTGCCGAAGATCTGTTGCGCGAGATCCCGAGCACCCGCCGATCCATCGGCTGGGCTACAACACCCGGCTCGTATTAGCGCCCGCTCCAGGAAGACCCATATAGGGAGCATCCCTCCGCGCAATCCTGTGCCTTGGGCCACGAAGCAGAGGCCGAGATGGCACGCGAACTCACGACCGGCAAAGCGCAGGCTGTCACGCCTGAGGATTTCAACGCGCGTGTGAAGCGCCTCCTCGCCGACAAGCCGGATCCGCGGAAGGCGGAGCCGAGGACGAGGGGCTTCAAGAACAGCAAGCCGCCGGCGAACGACTGAGGCATCGCCGTCCGGTCCATCCCATGGGACCGGGCGGCCATATTTTCGCGGCGCGCCCGGTCCGCCCCAACCAGATCGCGTCGCTGGGCAAGAGTCGGACTGGGACCCGCCTTTCCGCTCGACCAGGCTGACGGAACGCCAGACAGTTTGTATTTCGGCTGCGTAGGTCCGAGGGCGGAGCTTCGTCATCTCGCGCGGCGCCACACCGGAGCGATCGCCGCGCGCCGATGATGAGATTGGCAGCGCTGGCGGGTGCAGGTGGCTGGCATCGTCCGGACAAGACTGGCATAGCATGGCGATGACCGACAAAGTTCCCCATCCCTATTCCATCGAGGTCTCGCCGCTGGCTAAACCGGAGGGCCACTTCCAGTGGGCAATCCGCAAGAGCGGCAAGCTGATCGAGCGGTCCGACCGGCCGCATCGCAGCGAGGCGAAGGCCTTCGAGAGCGCGATGGAAGCCGTTGAGCGAGCCTTGAAGCCGGGCGCCGACGGCGGACGCCGCTGAGCGCGGACGCCGTCAATCCAGGTCGACCGGGCAGACCTTCCATATGGACGTGATTCGTTTCGGGGCGGCGGCGAGCAGGCACGCCGCACGCCCCCGCGTCGCTGCCTATGACTTCACCGCAGTCAGTTCGGCCAGGGCGAGATCGATCGCCTGGACGAGCCGCGTGGTGGCCTCAGCGACGGCAGGATCCGGCGTCATCGCGATGACCGCATGCTGCAGGGTGCGGAACTGTTCAAGACGAGCAGCCGGATCGAGCCCTCGAGCAACCGCTGATTGCACGAGCCCCTGGATAAATTCGCGTGCGAGATGCTCGTCGAAATCCCGCAATGTCCTCAACTCCGCGGGCCACTAGCAACTGCCCCTCGCACGCTCGGCCCGCGTGGCGACGCCCGCCGGCCAGCGCGCCAGGATTAACGAGAAACCGGCCCTGTCAGCGCGCGAACAGGGCCTCCGCGATCTTAACAGCAGAGCGCCCGTCCTCGGCTACGGCATCCGCGCCGACCACTGTCGCACAGGCAGGCTCCCGCAGGAACTTCGGACCACCAACCATAACACGAACGCCTGCGTTGCAGGACGCCACGCGCAGCTTACCCACCAGATCGGTCAAAGCCGGCAGGAGCGCATCGCAAGACAGCGAGATACCGATCAGATCGAATCGTTCGGTCCGGACCAGGGCAGCGGGATCCCCATCCTCTCCACTCGACAAAACGACGCTCCAGCCTGCTTCGCGGAAGAAACTAGCCACGAGCGCGAGGCTGAAGAGGTGGGTCTCTCCAGGGGAGGGCATCAGCAAAACGCGGCGTCCGTTCGCCGGCACGTCCACACCTTCCAGGCGGGTGCACAACGCGCGGGTGAGGCTTTGCAGACGGCCAAGCGCGACAGCGACATCGAGGAAGTTGGCTTCATCCTCCTCCCAGAGCCGTCCGAGGTGACGCGCGGCTGGGGCAAACAGGTCGAGCAGGAGAGCCTCCAACGTGAGATCCTCCTCCAGGAGTGCGCGAACCCACTCTCCGTCGGGATCGCTCCCTATCAGAGCCTGAGCGAAGGCGACGACGCGTTCAGGCGAGGGCGCTTTTGATGCCGGTGCGCGCTGCCCCTCTTGGTGTGCGAGTACGAGGCGCGGAAGGATCTCAGCCTCGATGACCCTGGCGAGGCCGGCATGGATGTATGCCATGTTGCGCCAAGCCGTTGCCTGGCCAGGGTGATAGCGCCGGTCGAGGCTCGCACTTGCACCGTCGAACCCAGCCGCATCCAGCATCGGAAGCCTCCAACTGCTGACGCACTATAGATCTTTGCATGACGGCAATGCAACTTGGGTTACGAATTATAACGCCACTTCGCAGCTCTAGCTTTCGGCCCCGGCCGGGCGTCCGTATCGACACGGCTCGCTCGGCCTCGCGCGTTGCGACCGCGCGCCAGTGGGGGATCTTGGTGAGCGCGTGCGAGCTTCACCACCGACTCGGGAATTTGACACTTCTGAAAGCTTTGCGATCCGCAATTGACGTCTGGCGCCAGTATAGTCCGATCACAGATAACCTGCTTCAGCAGTTCTGAGACGCTGTGATTTCCAGCTCAACCGATCGGCTTCCGCCATCGTCGGAATGAGAGTGGCGGTCGAGCCTTCGGCGCGCCGCCTGAGTCAGGGCGAGTCCCGTGCCGCGCTGCGCCGCGAGGATTCGCAATCGTGCGAGGCAGCCTCACGGACAGAATGCAGGTTCGTCGCGCGAGGCCCCTCGGGCGGCCTGTGAAGCGGGGACAGTGGGATCGTCAGGTGCCGGGTGCGCCTGGTACAGGGCAGGCGCGGTCTGCCGCGCCTTGGCGGGCGCCTGCAGACGATCAACGAGCTGGTTCGTTTTGAAGCGACCGACGAATATTCCTTGCGCGCGGCTCGGCTCAGCCAAGACGATCAACGCAGAGAAGCCGCTCCCTGGGGAACGGCTTCGAAGCTCGTCAGAGGCAGATGAGCGAGGCTCAAGCGGCCTGAAGATTGCCCAGTCAACCCGTTCGGCGCAATACGCGTTCTTACGCGCAGGAGCCCTGGGAACGGGGCAGCCGTTCTTATGATGATCGGCATCGCTCAGATGGTCGGCTCATGCCGGAGCGCGATCGAAGCCGCCGCGCAGGGCCTTCAGCAGCGGCGCTGCCGTGAAGGATCCGGCCCATCGCGCCACCCTCGCAGCATGGCGCTCAATCGTACGAGCAGACCGCGGGATCAAACACCTGGAAGTGCGCCAGGATTCTCCGTGCGCCCCTAGCAAACCATTACGCCGGCACGACAATTTTTTAGGCTACGCTGTTCCAGGACTTCAAGCCGAATCCCACAGAGAGCAAGGCAAACAAAAAGCCCCGCACAATGCTTGGCGGGGCTTCTAGAACTTTGGTAGCGAGGGAGGGATTTGAACCCCCGACACAAGGATTATGATTCCTCTGCTCTAACCAGCTGAGCTACCCCGCCCCATGCCGCGCGTCCGCAGGGACGATGCGTGCAACGGCGGCGGTATAGGGAGAGCGGACGCACCGTGTCAACGGTTCTGCGTGCGCAAATCGCGCATCCGTACCAGGCGCGATTGAGGTCCAGCCGATCGCGGGAGGGAAAGGCCCGGCTGTCACCGGAATCGACCGGTGCCGATGCCCGGGCCGTGCCGGGCTCGTCTGAGCCCGCTACGCTGCGGCGCGGGCCGCCCGACGGCCCGTCAGATCGTGGAGCGTTCGATGACAGCGCGTATGAGCCATCGCTGGAGCACCAGCCTCGTCGCCCTTCTCGCCCTCGGAGTGCCGCTCGTCGCAGGCCCGGCAATCGCGGCCAGTGAAGGGGTCACCTATCGTGCAGCCCTCAACGGGAGCAGCGAAGTCCCGGCCACCACGTCCCCCGGCACGGGCGAGATCACCGCGACCTTCGATCCCGGCACGAAGCGCCTCAGCTGGTCGGGCCGATACAGCAATCTCTCCGGCCCGGTCACGGCCGCCCATTTTCACGGCCCGGCCAAAGCCGGCGAGAATGCCGGCGTGCTCGTTCCGGTGACGGCGGCGAGCAGCCCCTTCTCCGGCGAAGCCACACTCGATGAGACCAAGGCTGCCGATCTCGCCGCCGGCAAAATCTACTTCAATCTCCACACCGCCGCGAACCCGAAGGGTGAACTCCGCGGCCAGCTGGAGCGCGCACCCTGATCCGGACAGGCGAGAAGCCTCGACGTTCGCCGTCGCGCCCGGTAGGCGGATCACGACCTCCTGCCGGAGCATTCGATGAAGCAGATCGACGCCATCATCGCCTGGACGCCCGCACGCTGGGCTGAGCTGAAGCCGGACACCGCCGGGCAGGTCGTCGTCCTGCCCGCACCCGACACGGCCGGAGAGGCGAAACGGTACATGATGCGCGCCGGCGCCAGTTCGTCGGCCATGGCGGCCCTGTCGGAGGAGGCGCGGATCTCCCGCCTGTTCATCGATTTCCAGACACTCGTGGTGCGTGACGGAATCGACCCGCAGGCGGCGCATCGCGCGTTCCTGGCGATCGACGAATACCGGTTCCGCATCGCCCCCGACACCGAAGGCGCGGAATTCGAGGATCCCCCGGAGGAAGATTAGCCGGCCGCGCAGGACGCCCCGTTTCACAATGCTCGCGCAAGCGTGAGAATAAAGAATACACAACGGCGGATGGTGCCCTATCTCCCGCGGTGTCCTGTTCCCGTCGGAGGCCGGCCATGCCCTTATCCCGTCGCGCCATCGTCGCCGCAGCGGCACTTGCTCCGCTCGCGGGCCGCTTCGCCGCGGCTGCCGATCCGCTGATCCGTCGGCCGATCCCCTCCACCGGTGAGATGATCCCGGCGATCGGGATCGGCACGTCCCGGCGCTACGAGGTCGAGCCGACCCCCGAGGCGGTTTCCCCGTTGAAGGAAGCCGTGCGGACTTTCGTCGCCCTCGGAGGGTCGGTGATCGACACGGCCCCGAGCTACGGGACCGCCGAGGACGTCCTCGGATTGATCCTGGCGGAGCCCGGCCTGCGTCAGAAGGTCTTTCTGGCCAGCAAGGTCGACACGACCGGCCGTGACGCCACGCTTGGGGAGTTCGAGCGCTCGCTCAAGCGGATGGGGGTCGACAGCCTCGACCTCGTCGCCGTCCACAACCTGATCGACGTGCCCGACAATCTCGCCGTGCTGCGCGACCTGAAGAACCGCAAGCGCATCCGCTATGTCGGCGTCACGGTCTGGCGCGACAATCAGCTCGACGCGCTCGAAAGTGTCATGAAGCGCGAGAGCCTCGACTTCATCCAAGTGAACTACGCCATCGACAACCGCGCCGCGGCCGAGCGGGTGATCCCGCTTGCGGCGGACCGCGGCATGGCGGTGATGACGAACGTGCCCTTCGGCCGTGACCGCCTGTTCAAGGCGGTCCAGGGCAAGGAGTTGCCGGCGGTGGCCAAGGACCTCGGCTGCACGAGCTGGCCGCAGTTCTTCCTGAAATACGTACTCGGCAACCCGGCCGTCACCTGCCCGATCCCCGGCATGGCGAAGGCCGCCTATGTCGAGGACAACCTCGGCGCCGCACGCGGCAAGCTCCCGGATGCGGCGCAGCGCAAGCAGATGGAGACGTTCATCGATGCGGTCTGATCTCACCTCGCGCCGTGCGGCGCTCGCCCTCGCGGCCGCACTCGCCGTGGTCGCTGCCGTGCCCGCCCTGGCCCAGGATGCACCGAAGAAGATCCGGATCGGGATCATCGGCGCCGGGAATATCGGCGGCACCATCGGGACGCTCTGGGTCAAGGACGGCCACGAGGTCATGTTCGCCTCCCGCCATCCGGAGACGCTGGCCGCCATGGTCTCGGAACTCGGGCCGAAGGCGAAGGCGGGCACGCCCGAGGAGGCGATCGCCTTCGGCGACGCCGTGTTCGTCGCGGTCCCCTACAAGGCCTATCCGGACCTCGCGAAGGAGATCGGCCCGTCCCTCAGGGGCAAGGTCGTGCTCGACGCCGGCAACGCCACGCAGAAGCGCGACGGAGCGCTCTACGACGAGGTCCAGGCGAGCGGGATCGGCACGACGTCAGCCAAGTACTTTCCCGGGGCCAGGCTCGTGCGCGCCTTCAACGCGGCCAATTACAAGGTCTTCGCCAAGGAAGGCGCCGACGGTGGCAAGGGTCGTGCCGGCGGCCGGATGGCGATCCCGATCGCCGGGGACGATCCGGAGGCGCTGAAGGTCGCCGAAGGGCTTGTCCGCGATGCCGGCTTCGATCCGGTGGTGGTCGGCTCGCTCAAGGAGGCCGACAAGTTCGCCATGGGCTCTCCGGGCTTCGGCCACGATGTGACCGCGCCGGAGCTGCGCGAGAAGCTCGGACTGGCCAAGTAGGCGCGGCGCGGCCCGCCGCCTCTGGATGGGACGTGCGGGTCGGAGCGAGGCTTCGCGAGGAAGATGTGCCCATGCCGGTGAGATCGGCCGATGCCTGAATCCGCCCGCGCCCGCGGCCGGCTCGCCCGCCTGATCGACGTCCAGCCCGGCGAGGGCCGGGCGCTCGCGTGGTCGTGGGCCTACATCTTTTCGATCCTGGCCGCCTACTACGTGCTGCGCCCGATCCGCGACCAGATGGGTGTCGCCGGCGGCATCGAGAACCTGCCCTGGCTGTTCACCGCGACGCTGGTCGGCATGCTCGCCCTGAACCTACCCTTCGCCTACTTGGTGAAGCGGATGCCGCGGGCCCGGTTCGTGCCGATCACCTACCGGTTCTTCGCGGCCAATATCCTGGCCTTCGCACTGACGCTCTATCTCG
Organism: Methylobacterium sp. UNC378MF; assembly: GCF_900103195.1. Classification (GTDB taxonomy): domain Bacteria; phylum Pseudomonadota; class Alphaproteobacteria; order Rhizobiales; family Beijerinckiaceae; genus Methylobacterium. The sequence goes on from NZ_FMWU01000004.1 coordinate 195,974, forward strand.
CGCCGGCGGAGTGGGGCGTGTGGATCGGCCGGGTGTTCTTCGTCTGGCTGTCGATCTTCAATCTGTTCGTCGTCTCGATCTTCTGGGCGACGATCGTCGACGTGTTCTCAAACGCGCAGGGCAAGCGCCTGTTCGGGTTCATCGCGGCCGGCGCGACGCTGGGCGCGATCGCGGGCTCGGCCACCACGGCGATCCTTGCCAAGAACGTCCCGACCTGGGGGCTGATGCTCTGCGCCGTGGCGCTCCTCGAGGTCGCCGTGTTCTGCATGCGCGGGCTCGCGGCCCTGTCGACCCGCCTGCACGAGGTGCCGGGCAGCGGCACGAGCGCCAATGACGGGCAGGACCGGACGATCGGCGGCAGCGTGCTGGCGGGCGTCACGCGGACCCTGGCATCGCCCTACCTGCTCAACATCTCCCTGTTCCTGCTCCTGTTCTCGGTCACCTCGACCTTCCTGTATTTCGAGCAGGCGGGCATCGCGAAGCGGAGCTTCCCCGACCGTGGTGCCCAGACCGCCTTCTTCGCCAGCGTCGATCTGGCGGTGAATGTCCTGACACTGGGGATCCAGCTGTTCCTGACCGGTCGGATCGTGAACCGGATCGGCGTCGCCCTGACGCTGGCGATCCTGCCGGCCTTCAGCATCCTCGGCTTCGCGGCGCTCGCCGTCTGGCCGACGATCGGCGTGATCGTCGCGTTCCAGGTGCTGCGCCGGGCTGGCAATTTCGCCATTGCCCGGCCGATCCGCGAGGTGCTGTTCACCGTGGTGCCCCGGGAGGATCGCTACAAGGCCAAGAGCTTCATCGATACGGTGGTCTACCGGCTGGGCGATCAGGTCGGCGCGTGGTCGTTCACCGGGATCCAGGGCGCCGGGCTCGGCAGCGCCAGCGTTGCCGGCGCCGCGATTCCGCTGTCGCTGGCGTGGCTGTTCAACAGTCTCTGGCTCGGACGGGCACAGGAGCGGCGGCGGATCGCGCAGGAGGCAGCCGTCGACGGGACCGGCCCCACAAGCGGCTCGGCCGAACGCCCCGGTCCGGTCGGCCAGGCGGCGTCGCTGCGCGGGTGAACACCCCGGACGACGGTAGGCGCGCGGCCTTCGTCCTCCGCGGACGAGACACTGCGGCTTTTCGCACGCCGCGCCGAAGGAGGGCATCCAGGCATTCTGGGGCAGGAAGACCGGCCCGGTCCCTCATCGGGCCTTGCCCTACTTCGGGCTACGGACCCGAGCGCCGCGCAGCCACCACCGCGGCTATCGGTGGCGCATCCAGTCCCAGACCAGGAAGGCCGGGAAGGGGAGCATGATGGCGAAGAAGATCCAGTCGAACATCTGAGGCATCGGCCAGCCTTTCGCTTAGTCCGCCTCAGGGTCTACCGGCATGACGGATCAAAGTTCCGCAGGCGCCTTCGGCGACCCGTTAAGACCCGATTTACCCTGACCGGCGACGTATCGGGCTCGTTCCGGGCGGGAGAGAGACATGGCGGGGATCGCGCCGTCGGTGCAGGGTGGAGCGGGTCGCGCCGCGCGCGCCGTCCTGACCCTGCTCGGGCTCCTCGTCGTGACAGCGGCTCCGGCGTCCGCGCAGGAGCCGCTCTACATCCGCATCCGGCCGCTGTCGGACGCAGAGGCCGCGCGCGCGGCCCGGGAGATGCTGTGGGCGCGCCGCCAGGCCCATGCCCGGACCGTGATCGAATCGGTCTGCACCGGCTGTCTCGGCGCATGGAAGACCGAGCCGGTCCAGGTGCCGGCTCCGCCGGATGACAGGATTGCGAACCTCACCGTCCCGATAGGGGTTGAACTCGACCCCGGCTCCGGGGCATCCGACCAGCAACCCGATTCATCGACCCTCGAGAGGCATCCATGACCCAAGCGCATCCGACCAGCGGCGCCGAGCCGGAAGTCGACTGCCCGGTGAGCCTCGAGGTCCTGGGCTCGGTCTATCGCGCCGACGATTTCGACCTGCCGCTGATCCTGGAGCAGATCCCGCCGCTGAAGCGCGCCCAGCTCGCCGCCTACCTGTACGGCAAGAGCCACATGCACAAGCTCGGGCTGAAGGTCGCCCGCTCGTGCGAACGCGACGACTTGGTCCGCGCGGCCGGCGAGATCGGCTCGGTGATCCACGGACAGGCGCATCTGAAGCCCTCACGGCCGACGCCCGAGCCGGCTCCGCAGCTGCGCGCCAAGACCCCGCCCGGCCAGAAGAAGGTGAGCCTCGCAGGCGCTGCCGCGAAGCCCGCGATCAGCCTCGGCGGCTCGGCCAAGGTCCGCAATTTCGACTGAGCGTGGGTCTGCGTCAGGCGCCCCGTCGCGCCTCGCATGGCTGGCATGCCGGCATTCCGAGACTGCGCAGCAGGACCGGTGGATCTGAATCCCGCGCTCCGCTGCGCGGCCCCGGAGATGCGTGAACCGAGCATAACCGAAGGGCCGGTTCCGAAATTCCATCGGGGACACCATCTCTCAAGGCCTGCCGACCGGGACTTGTGCGTTGCACGCGTCGCAGCCTTCGGATAATCGCCCGCGATGAACACCGACCACGACAAGATCCTGATCGTCGATTTCGGCTCTCAGGTGACGCAGCTCATCGCACGCCGGGTGCGCGAGGAGGGCGTCTATTGCGAGATCGTGCCCTTTACGAAGGCTGAGGCCGCGTTTCGCGAGCAGAAACCGAAGGGTGTGATCCTCTCCGGCGGCCCCGAATCGGTTACCGTCGAGGCCTCGCCCCGCGCGCCGCAAGCGGTGTTCGATTCGGGCGTCCCGGTCTTCGGGATCTGCTACGGCCAGCAGACCATGGCGGCCCAGCTCGGCGGCGCAGTCGAGGGCGGGCACCATGCGGAATTCGGGCGGGCCGAAGTCGAGATCCTGGCCGATTGCCCGCTGTTCAACGGCGTCTGGCACAAGGGCGAAACGTATCCGGTCTGGATGAGCCACGGCGACCGGGTGACCAAGCTGCCCGACGGCTTCACCACCGTGGCGATCTCGAAGAATGCTCCCTTCGCGGCGGTGGCCGACGAGGCGCGCAACTACTACGCGGTGCAATTCCACCCGGAGGTGGCACACACGCCCCACGGCGCCTTGCTGATCCGCAACTTCGTGCGCGACGTCGCCGGCTGCTCGGGCGACTGGACGATGGGCGCCTATCGCGAGGAGGCCATCGCCAAGATCCGCGAGCAGGTCGGCTCCGAGAAGGTGATCTGCGGCCTGTCGGGCGGCGTGGATTCTGCCGTGGCGGCGGTGCTGATCCACGAGGCGATCGGCGATCAGCTGACCTGCGTGTTCGTCGATCACGGGCTGCTGCGCCTCGGCGAGGCCGAGCAGGTCGTGGCTCTGTTCCGCGACCATTACAACATCCCGCTGGTCCACGTTGAGGCGTCGGGGATGTTCCTCGCGGCGCTGGAGGGCGTCAGCGACCCAGAGGTCAAGCGCAAGACCATCGGCCGCCTGTTCATCGACGTATTCGAGGCCGAATCGAAGAAGATCGGCGGGGCGAAGTTCCTGGCGCAGGGGACGCTCTACCCGGACGTGATCGAGAGCGTGTCGTTTACCGGCGGGCCCTCGGTGACGATCAAGAGCCACCACAATGTCGGCGGCCTGCCCGAGCGCATGAACATGACGCTCGTGGAGCCGCTGCGCGAGCTGTTCAAGGATGAGGTCCGGGTGCTCGGCAAGGAACTCGGCCTGCCCGAGGGCTTCGTCGGCCGCCATCCCTTCCCGGGGCCGGGCCTGGCGATCCGCTGTCCCGGCACGATCACCGCCGAGAAGCTCGAGGCCCTGCGCAAGGCCGACGCGATCTATCTCGACGAGATCCGGCAGGCCGGGCTTTACGACACGATCTGGCAGGCCTTCGCGGTGATCCTTCCGGTGAAGACGGTCGGCGTGATGGGCGACGGCCGCACCTACGATCATGTCTGTGCGCTGCGCGCCGTCACCTCGGTGGATGGCATGACCGCCGATTTCTACCCGTTCGACATGGCCTTCCTGGGCCGCGTCGCGACCCGGATCATCAACGAGGTGAAGGGGATCAACCGGGTGACCTACGACATCACCTCGAAGCCCCCGGGCACGATCGAGTGGGAGTGAGCGGCCGCTGAGCCGGCACCGCGAACGTAGCGAAGCAACCCGAGGCAGCGCGGCGGCGACAGGCGTGACGCCGCCGGGATCCGATCGCTCGCCTCGCAACGTCGGTGCGGCGACAGCGGCGGCGCATCAAGCCCTTTCACGGTGCGCAGAGCGCCGGCTCGACCGCCTTCAGGGCCGGCCGGAACGCCGCGAGATGCAGCCCGTCGCGCAGCGCACCGGGCTTGGCGTAGCCGGTGTCGCCGTCGCGCAGTGCCACGAAGGGATCCGCGAAGACGCAACCCAGGCGCCCGCAGAGTTTCTGTAGCCGCTGCGAATAATCCGGCACCGCGCCCGCATCGACGAGCTTGCCGATCTCGCGTCCGACCGGGGGAAGGGCGGTCACGACGACCCGCGGACTCATGCTCTGGAGCCGCTTGATGATCGCCTCGGCGGCGGATTCGAATTGCTCCGTCGGCTTATGCAGCTGCGGATTGTTCTTCACCAGAATGTCGTTGGTCCCGATCGTCAGAACAGCGAGCCGGGGAGGGACCTTGAAGCGCAGGCGGGCGAGATAATCCGCGTAGCTGCCGGCGGTCGCGCCGCTGATCCCGCCGTTGAGGAATTCGAGGCCGCAGGGCCGTTGGCTGCCGGGCTGCAATTCCACCTGGGAATCGCCGGCCCAGAACACGTAATCCGGCGGCGCCTCGTCGAGGCTGACCTGCACGGCGATCAGGCGCATCTCCGCATAGGCCCGCGCGTCTGCGCCCGGCCGATGCAGGCGCCACCCGGCAAAGCCGCCGATCGCCAGCAGGACGAGGCCACCGACAATCAGAAGGGCAGCGCGCCTCACGGCTCGGCCCCGGCCCGGTCGACCTGCGCGTTGGGCCGCGCGTCCGTGGAGGCGTAATACGGCTTGATGTCGAGGAGCGGGGTGCCGTCGAGGCAGTCGAGCCCGCGCACGCGCAGCGTGTCGCCGTCGCGGCCGAGCAACTCCACCACCGACAGGGCGATGGGGTTGGGGCGAGCGGGCGAGCGCAGGGAGAAGGTGCCGCGCGGGCCGTCGGCATGGCGGGGGCGCTGGGTCACGAGGCCGCGGGTCGCCCGGTCCATCCAGTAGAGCAGGATCAGGTGCGTGCAGCCCGTGACGTTGCGCAGCCCGGGGACGTAGGCCGGATGGACCTCCACGGTGCAGATCGCGTCGGTCTGCAGGCCGTTCTTCGGACAGTCGGATCGCGTCTGCCAGGGCGTCCTCAGTCGGCCGATGAAGTGGAGGCCCGCGTCGAAGGTCGCGGGCAGCGATGCCCGTTCTTCACCGGGCCGGGTCCCGAACTCGTCCGCGTCCATGCCGCCTCGCTCCGCGCCGGCGGGCTTGTCGGCCAAGCGTCGGCGGCCCGCAACCCCGCATCTCGCACCCGGATGGCGCGGGGTGTAGAGCCAGCGCCAGGAACGGAGGCGACATGATCGAGCGGGAATTGCGGCCGATGCAGGCGGTGGCCGATGCCGAAACCGCCATCGACCGGCTGGTCGAACTCTACGACGGTGCGGCCGGCGCCCTGCGGACCGCGCTGGAGCGCTACCTTGCCGGAGGGCCGCCGCCGGACGCCACCGAGCGGCTCGCCTTCCGCTATCCCGAGCTGCGGATCAGCTACCGTCCGGACGGGCCCCTGCCGCGGGTCCGGCGCGCCACGGCCAAGCTTCAGGCCGCGGGAACCTACGCCACCACGGTCACGCATCCGGGCTTCTTCCGGACCTATCTGACCCGGCAGCTGGAGCCGCTGATCGCCGATTACGGGATCGCCATCGAGGTCGGGCTCAGCGCACAGGAAATTCCCTATCCCTATATTCTGGAAGCGGGGCTCGACGCGCGCGGCCGGGCCGTCGACGGCGCGGATCTCGCCACCTATTTCCCCGTCCCGCTCCTGTCGCTCGTCGGCGACGAGATTGCCGACGGGACTTTCGATCAGGTGACGGGCGAGCCGCTGCCCCTGGCGCTGTTCGACGCCGTGCGAGTCGATTACTCTCTTCGGCGCCTCGTCCATTACACAGGCTGCGACTGGCGCGACGTCCAGCCCTGGATCCTGCTCACCAACTATCACCGCTACGTTGACCAGTTCGTCCGCCACGGGCTTGAGCGGCTGGCTTCGGGCGCGGAGGGGTTCGAGCGGCTGGTCCTGCCGGGTGGCGTGTCCGTGAGCCGCGCCGAAGCGGCCGATGCCGATCCTGCGGCTGTGATCGCCGCCTCGCCCTGGCACCGGCACCAGATGCCGGCCTACCACTTGGTGGCGCGCGATGCCGGCGGGACCCAGCAGGGCACGACGCTGGTCAATATCGGCGTCGGTCCCTCGAACGCGAAGACGATCACCGACCACCTCGCCGTGCTGCGCCCCGATTGCTGGCTGATGGTCGGCCATTGCGGTGGCCTGCGGCAATCGCAGACCATCGGCGACTACGTGCTGGCGCACGCCTATCTCCGCCGCGACCGGATCCTGGACGAACTCGTGCCGCCGGACGTGCCGGTGCCGGCCCTCGCCGAGGTGCAGGTCGCCCTCCAGAGCGCCGCCGCCTCGGTGACGGGCGAACAGGCCGACGCCCTCAAACGGCGCCTGCGCACCGGCACGGTGGTGACCTACGACGATCGCAACTGGGAGCTGCGCTTCAGCCAGGAACGCCGGCGGATCAACCAGTCCCGCGCGGTCGCGGTCGACATGGAGAGCGGCACCGTCGCCGCGCAGGGTTTTCGCCTGCGCGTGCCTTACGGCGCGCTCCTCTGCGTGTCGGACAAGCCGCTCCACGGCGAGATCAAGCTGCCGGGTGCCGCCAACGCGTTCTACGACCGGGCCGTCTCGGAGCACCTTCAGGTGGGGCTCGCGGCGCTCGACGCGCTTCGCGCCGACCGGCAGGGTCTCCATTCGCGCAAGCTCCGCAGCTTCGACGAGCCGCCTTTCCGGTGAGGCGGTCCCGGCGCCGTATCCGCCAACAACGAGGTGAGTCTCGGCCGCAGCGACCGACTGCGACGCCAGCGACAATACTCAAGCTTGGATACGGCTGCGTAGAGCGGTGTTGGGAGGTTAAGACACCACGCAACAAGCTGAGCTTTCACATGACTCGTCTAGCACTTGTTTCCACGGCGCTTCTGGCGGCCGTCGCGTTCGCTCCGAACAATGCCGATGCGCGCGGCTTCGGCGGCGGTGGCTTCCACGGCGGCGGATTCGGCGGAGGCGGATTCCATGGCGGTGGCTTTGGAGGCGGTGTCCGCGGCGGCGGCGTCGGCGGCGGAGGTTTCCGAAACGGGGGCTTCGGCGGCGGCGCCTTTCAGAATGGGGGAGTCGGCGGCGCGCGTGCCGGCGGCTTGGGCGGCGGCTTCCGGGGCACAGGGTTCGGCGCTGCCGGCGTGACCGGTGCCGGCGTCGGCGGGCTGCAGGGCGGCGGCTTGCGGACGGGGGGGTACAACAACGCCGGCCGGTACGGCGGGATCGGGAACCGGGGCATCGTCGGCCGCGGAGCCGTCAACCGCGGCTATTACGGCCGGGGCTACGGACGCGGCCTGGGTTACGGCCTCGCGGGCGTCGGGCTCGGGCTGGGGGTCGGCTATGGTCTGGGCGGCCTGGATTACGGTTACGACAACTGCGCCTACACCGACGGCTACGGCGCCTATGACCCGGCCGCCTGCAACGGCTATTACGGCTACGGCTACTGAGCCGCGCGGCGCGGGACTGGTGCCCGCGCCCCGTCTCGGAGACGTCTTCGCGCCCGGCCCTCCTGGTCGCGTGCTTCGGTCCGGATGATCTCCGCAGGTTTTGCCGCGAGCGACGGATCGGCGCGGCGCTCCTGGCCGTCGTTCCGGGGCGCCGCTGACGAGCCCGGACTCCATAGCGGGCCTGGGTGCAAGGCCCTGCGGCATCGGCGCGTCTCGATCCCGCGCTCCGCTGTTCGGCCTCGGGAGCCCGGGCGAAGCGGCGGTCTCGGTCCGAAACAGGAAGGCAGATCGCCACGCGCCTGGCGCGACCGATGATGGCGGCGTCCACAGGCTTCGCCTGGGACGAAGGCTCTCTCCACAAATCCCGAATTGCGAACCGTTCCAATCCGATGAGGATGCCGCTTCCGGCGAGCAGCGGTGTGGGGACGATTACGGTGAGCGGTGTGGGCCTGGTTGCGGCAACGGCAGCGCTGCTCGTGCTGTGCATGAGCCTCTGGGCGACCGCGCTGCTGCCCGAGATCGTGACGGCGCTCGCCTTTTTCGGTCTCGCAATGCTGCTGCGGCTCGGCTCCGCCGCCACGGTGTTCTCGGGCTTCTCGTCCTCCGCTTTCTGGCTGGTCCTGTCCGGCATGGTCGTGGGCCAGGGGATGACCCGAACCGGTCTCGGCGCCCGCATGGCGCGGACGCTCGCCCTGCGCCTGTCGGGATCCTACGGGCGGTTCATCGGCGGGCTGGTGACGCTGAGCTTCCTCATCGCCTTCGTCATGCCGTCGAATCTCGGCCGCATCGCCCTGATGATCCCCGTGACCCTGGCGCTCTGCGACGCCTTCGGCCTCACGACCGGCCGTCCGGGACGGACAGGGGCGGTTCTGGCCGTCGGTCTGGCCACGCCGATCCTGTCGGCGGCGATCCTGCCCGCCAACGTGCCGAACCTCGTGATGGCCGGCTCGGCAGAACACCTGCTCGGTCTGCACCTGTCTTACCTGTCCTATTTCGTTCTGCACGCTCCGGTCCTGGCCGTGGCCAAGGGCGCTTTGCTCGTGGCCCTCATCGTGCGGATGTTCCCGGACGATCTCGGCCCGACCGCGCCGATCCTGCCGGTGCCGCCGCCGGTCTCCGCACCCGAAAAGCGCCTCGCGGTGATCCTGGCCTGCACCCTGATCCTCTGGATGACCGACAGCCTCCACGGCCTCGCCCCCGCCTGGGTCGGCCTCGCCGCCGCGGTGATCTGCCTGCTGCCGCGGGTCGGAGTGCTTCCGCCGGAGGCGTTCCAGCAGGTGAACCTGCGGACATGCTTCTACATCGCGGCGCTGCTCGGATTGGTTGCCCTGGTCAATGAGACGGGCCTAGGCGAGCGCCTCGGTCATCTCCTCCTGACGGTCGCGCCCCTGACGCATGACGCCCCGACGCAGAACTTCGCGGTGCTCACCGGCATCGCGACGGTGTTGACCCTCCTCGTCACCGCCAACGGCGCTCCGGCCCTCTACACCGCCCTGGCCGGCGAGATGACGGAGGCGAGCGGCCTGTCAGCCCTCGCGGTCGTCTCCTTGCAGGTGATCGGCTACTCGACCGTGTTCTTCCCCTATCAGGCGCCCCCGATCGTGTTCGCCAGCGAACTCGGGCGCGTCGCTCTCCGGGACGCGACGCGGCTCACCGTAAGCTTCGGCCTCCTGTCGCTCCTGGTGGCCGCGCCCCTCGATTATGCGTGGTGGCGGCTGCTGGGGCAGCTGAGGTGACAGAATCGGCAAAGTGTCGCCCGAGACGGCACATTGCGCCGCACCATGACGGATTGCGGGTTGCCCGCTCAGGTTCTAGCGCTACCAGATTAGAGACGGTCCAGTTCGCAGCTGCGAGGCTTCAACCCGATGGCACCCACCGCCCGCCCGACTGTGGCACAGCCGATGTCGCCCCATCTCCAGATCTACCGCTGGACCTGGACGATGGCGATGTCGGTGTTTCACCGGATCACCGGCACCGCGCTCTACGGCGGGACTGCTTTGGTGGCAGTCTGGCTCGTGGCTCTGGCTTCCGGCCCCGTCGGCTACTCTTACGTGGCCGGATTCTTCGGCTCGCTGGTCGGGCGGCTGGTCCTTTTCGTCTATACCTGGGTCCTGATGCACCACATGCTTGGCGGCATCCGGCACCTGATCTGGGACACCGGCTTCGGGTTCGACCGGGCGAAGCGTCTCTCGATGGCCCGGCTGACGCTGATCGGCTCGGTGGCCCTCACCCTCGTCATCTGGGCGGTCGCCCTTCTGGTCCGCTGAGGAGGCCGACATGGCTAAGGAAGAGGTCCGGCAGGACACGCGCATCTCGATCCGCACCCCGCGCGCCCGCGTGCGCGGCCTCGGCGTGTCCCATCACGGTGCCGGCCATTGGTGGCTGCAGCGGCTCACCGCCGTCGCCAACGTCGTGCTGATGCTGAGCTTCGTGGTGATCATCGCCAAGATGGCGGGCCGCGGCTACGGGGAGGCGCGGCTCCTCGTCGCGACCCCCCTGGTCTCGATCCTCCTGATCCTGGCGCTGCTGTCGGTGACGGTCCACATGCGCCTCGGCATGCAGGTGATCATCGAGGACTACGTGCACGCGCCGGGGACGAAGATCGCGGCGGTGTTCGCCAACAACGCCTACGCGGTGGTCGTGGCCGTCGCCTGCCTCTACGCGGTCCTGCGCATCGGCTTCGGACAGCCGGCCTGACCCCGCCAACACGTATCTCGAGGAGCCGAACATGGCCGCCAACGGCACCAACGGCAGCGGGCCTGCCTACACCATCCACGATCACGCCTTCGACGTGGTGATCGTCGGCGCGGGCGGCGCAGGCCTGCGCGCCACAGTGGGCTGCTCGGAAGCGGGCCTGCGCACCGCCTGCATCACGAAGGTGTTCCCGACGCGCTCGCACACCGTGGCGGCGCAGGGCGGCATCTCGGCTTCGCTCGGCAACATGGGTCCGGACGATTGGCGCTGGCACATGTACGACACCGTGAAGGGGTCGGACTGGCTCGGCGATCAGGACGCGATCGAGTACCTCGTGCGCAACGCCCCCGCGGCGGTCTACGAGCTGGAGCACTGGGGCGTCCCCTTCTCCCGAACGGAAGAGGGCAAGATCTATCAGCGTCCGTTCGGCGGCATGACCACCGATTACGGCAAGGGCACTGCCCAGCGCACCTGCGCTGCCGCCGACCGCACCGGCCACGCCATGCTGCACACCCTCTACGGGCAGGCAGTGAAGAACAAGACCGACTTCTTCATCGAGTATTTCGCCCTCGACCTGATCATGGATGACGAGGGCCGCTGCCGCGGCGTCATCGCCCTCGATCAGGCCACCGGCGAGATCCACCGCTTCCGCGCCCAGATGACCATCCTGGCCACCGGCGGTTACGGCCGCGCCTACTTCTCGGCGACCTCCGCCCATACCTGCACCGGCGACGGCAACGCCATGGTGCTGCGCGCCGGCCTGCCGCTGCAGGACATGGAGTTCGTGCAGTTCCACCCGACCGGCATCTACGGCGCCGGCTGCCTGATCACGGAAGGGTCCCGCGGCGAGGGCGGCTACCTGACGAATTCCGAGGGCGAGCGCTTCATGGAGCGCTACGCGCCGTCGGCGAAGGACCTCGCCTCGCGCGACGTGGTCTCGCGCTCCATGACCATGGAGATCCGCGACGGCCGTGGCGTCGGCAAGAACAAGGACCACATCTACCTGCACCTCGACCACCTCGACCCGAAGATCCTGCACGAGCGCCTGCCGGGCATCTCGGAGAGCGCGAAGATCTTCGCGGGCGTCGACGTGACCAAGGAGCCGATCCCGGTCATTCCAACCGTCCACTACAACATGGGCGGCATCCCCACGAACTATCACGGCGAGGTCCTGACCCTGCGCGACGGCAACCCCGACACGGTGGTTCCGGGCCTTATGGCGATCGGCGAGGCGGCCTGCGTCTCCGTTCACGGCGCCAACCGCCTGGGCTCGAACTCGCTGATCGACCTCGTGGTCTTCGGTCGCGCCGCCGGCAAGCGCTGCGCCGAGATCGTCGAGCCGAACGGCCGGGCCATGGAACTGCCGAAGGGCGCGACCGACAAGGCGCTCGAGCGCCTCGACCGGTTCCGCTACGCCAACGGCTCGACGCCGACCGCGGAGCTGCGCGCCGAGATGCAGAAGACGATGCAGAACAACTGCGCCGTGTTCCGCACCGGCGAGGTCCTCGAAGAGGGCAAGGGCCTTATCCACAAGGTCTGGAATGCCGCAGCCGACGTGAGGATCACCGACCGGTCGCTGGTCTGGAACACCGACCTCCTGGAAACCCTGGAGTTCGACAACCTGATCGGCCAGGCGGTGGTAACGATGGAATCGGCCGCCAACCGCACGGAATCCCGTGGCGCCCACGCCCGCGAGGACTTCCCGGACCGCGACGACAAGGATTGGATGAAGCACACCCTGTCCTGGCTCGACGAGAGCCAGCACCAGGTGAACATCGATTACCGCCCGGTCCACACCTACACGATGTCCAATGAGATCCAGTACATCGAGCCGAAAGCGCGCGTGTACTGATCTGCAACTCTGCACAACGACTGCGGCGGCGGGGCCTTGCTCCTCCGGCCGCCGCGTCCTGCTCTAGCGGAAGCCGTCGAGAACCATGGCTCAGTTCAACCTTCCGAAAAATTCTCAGATCACGCCGGGCAAGGCCTGGCCGGCCCCTCCGGGTGCCAGGAACCTGCAGACCTTCAAGATCTACCGGTGGAACCCGGATGACGGGGCCAATCCGCGCATCGACACCTATCAGGTCGATCGCGAGGATTGCGGTCCGATGGTCCTCGATGCGCTCCTGTGGATCAAGAACAAGGTCGATTCGACGCTGGTCTTCCGGCGCTCCTGCCGCGAGGGCATCTGCGGCTCCTGCGCGATGAACATCGAGGGCCAGAACGCGCTCGCGTGCACGATGGGCATCGACGAGTGCAAGAGCCCCGACAACGCCCTGCCGGTCTTGACCCGAAAGGACAAGGACGGTGCGATCCGGATCTATCCGCTGCCGCACATGCCGGTCCTCAAGGACCTCGTGCCGGATCTCACGAATTTCTACGCCCAGCATGCCGCCATCGAGCCCTGGCTCCAGACCGAGACGCCCGCCCCCGAGAAGGAGTGGCGCCAGACGCCGGAGGACCGCTCCCGCCTCGACGGGCTGTACGAATGCATCCTGTGCGCGTGCTGCACCACGTCGTGCCCGAGCTACTGGTGGAACGGCGACAAGTTCCTCGGGCCGGCAGCCCTGCTCCAGGCCTATCGCTGGCTGATCGATTCCCGCGACGAGAACACCGGCCACCGCCTCGACGGGCTGCACGACCCGTTCCGGCTGTACCGCTGCCACACGATCATGAACTGCGCCAACACCTGCCCGAAGAGCCTCAACCCGGCGAAGGCCATCGCCGAGATCAAGAAGATGATGGTTGAGCGCACGCTCTGATTGCAGAGTTGTGCCGCGTGTTGAGGCCTGAGGGCCACACCGGGCTGAAAAGGCCGGCTCTCCGCTGCGGAGTCGTCTCGGGCTGACTGCGCCGCCTTGCGGTCAGCGCAATTGCCACGGAGTCAGGGCTCAAGCGCGTTCGCGCCTTGAAGCCTGACCCGAAGTGGACCGATGCTGCGCTCGAACCTGTCGACGTTCGCCGTTCTCTGTCTGAGCGCCAGCCTCGGCGCCTGCGCCTCGAGTCGCTTGGACGGGCCGCGGACCCGTGGCCCATCTCCTCAGGCGTCGCTGGACACCGTGCCGGCGATGCCGTCGGGTACCGTGACCGCGGCGCCCCTGGCGCCTCCGCCCGGCGTGGCGGCGAGCCCCGATGCACCGCCCCCGCCCGGCGCCCAGGCGGCCGTGCCGCCCGCCGGCCCGACCGTGATCGCCGAGCCGGTCGCCCCGCCGGCGCCGCCGCCGCCGGTCGCCACGGGCGGCCGATCGGCCGTGGTCGGAAGCTGGGATGCCCGGGATGCGACCGGGGCGAATTGCAAGGTCACGCTCTCGAGCACGCCGGCCCTCGACCTCTATCGGGCGACGGCCTCGGGCTGCGCCAACAAGGATCTGGCCCGGGTCTCGGCCTGGGATTTCCGGGACGGCGAGGTCTACCTCTACCAGCCGGGCGGCTCGGTGGCGGCGCGGCTGCGGCAGGGCGGCGGCGGCCTGGAAGGTGCGCTGACCAAGTCCGGGGCCGCGCTGGCCCTGAACCGCTGAGGCGGCGCGGCGCGACCACGCCGCACGGTTGGCACCCGGCGGGGGGCACTTACATGAGGCGCTCCCGCCGCATCACGCACCCGTAGACATGTTCCTCGATTGGCTTGAGCGCCGCGTCGATCCTTTCGCGTCCTTCGATGAGGCGCGGATGCCGCCGCGGTCGATCCTCGGTTTCGCCTGGTTCTACCTGCGTCCGATCCGCGCCGCCCTGGTGGCGCTCTTCGTCATCGCGGTCGTCGCCGGCACGGTCGAAGCGTCGCTCTACCTCGTGATGCGCTGGTTCATCGACCTGCTCGGCTCGGCCGACCGGGCGACCGTGCTGGCGGACCATTCGGTCGAACTCGGTCTGGTAATCCTGCTGATCGCCGTGGTGCGACCACTGTCGATCTGGGCCCACGAGGTGCTGTCCAACCAGCTCGTCGTGCCGCAATCCACCAGCCAGATCCGCTGGCGGGCTCATCTCTACACCCTCGGGCACGCGCTCTCGTATTTTCAGGGCGACTTCTCGGGACGGCTCGCCAACCGGGTCGTGCAGGTGGGCCCGGCGGTTCGGGAACTCGCCGTCGTCTTCATCGACACGCTGCTCTACGTGGCGATCTACGCGATCACCGCTGTCGGGCTGTTCAGCGCGATCTCGCCGTGGCTCGCCGTTCCGGTGCTGCTCTGGATTGCCGCCTATGCGGGCCTGACCGCGTGGTTCGTGCCCCGGGCTCGCGCCCGCTCCCACAAGACCGCCGATACCCGCTCGACGCTCATCGGCCGCATCGTCGACAGCTACACCAACATCCTGACGGTGAAGCTCTTCGCGCGCGATCGCGAGGAGCGCGCCGCGGTGCAGGACGCCGTTGAGGTCCACACCGCCGCCTATCTTCACCAGTTCCGTCTGGTGACGCTGACCACCAGCCTGCTGGGTCTCCTCAACAGCGCGCTCCTGATCGCCACCGGCGCGGCGTGCCTCGTCCTCTGGCGCGATGGCGGCATGACCACCGGCGAGGCATCGGCGGGTCTCGCCCTGGTGCTCCGGCTGATCGCCATGTCGGGCTGGGTCATGCAGACCGTGCGCGGCGTCTTCGAGAATGTCGGCGTGGTCCAGGAGAGCATGCAGACCATGGCGCGGCCGCACGCCCTGATCGACGCGCCGGATGCCCAGTCTCTGATCGTGACCGGCGGCGAGATCCGGTTCGAGGCGGTCGGCTTCCACTACGGCCGCGGCGACGCCACCGTCATCGAGGATTTCTCCCTGACGATCCGCCCGGGCGAGAAGGTCGGGCTGGTCGGCGTCAGCGGCGCCGGCAAATCGACGCTGGCGGGCCTGCTCCTGCGCCTCTACGACGTGGAGAGCGGCCGCATCCTGGTGGACGGCCAGGATATCGCGACGGTGACCCAGCAATCCCTGCGCGAGGCCATCGCGATGGTCAGCCAGGACACGTCGCTGCTGCACCGCTCCATCCGCGACAACATCGCCTATGGCCGCCCCGGCGCCACCGAGGCCGAGATCGAGCGGGCGGCCCGGCTGGCGCATGCCGACGCGTTCATCGCCGATCTCGTCGACCACAAGGGGCGGCGCGGCTACGACGCCCAGGTCGGCGAGCGCGGCGTCAAGCTGTCCGGCGGGCAGCGTCAGCGCATCGCGATCGCCCGGGTCATGCTGAAGGACGCGCCGATCCTGATTCTCGACGAGGCGACTTCGGCCTTGGACAGCCAGGTCGAGGCGGCGATCCAAGAATCGCTCGACACGCTGATGGCCGGGAAGACCGTTCTGGCGATCGCGCACCGCCTGTCGACCATCGCGGCCCTCGACCGGCTGGTCGTGATCGACCGCGGCCGGATCATCGAGGAGGGGACGCATGCCGAGCTGGTGGCAGCCGGCGGCGTCTACGCCGGCCTCTGGTCGCGCCAGTCGGGCGGATTCCTGGACGACGGGACGGCTCGGTACGACAGCGCGGTCGCCTGAGCGGCGGAGCGGCGCGATTGCCGGCAACATACCGCGACGATCGAGGCTCGACCTTATCGCCGCGCCGCACACAGCCGCTTGACTCAGGGGCGGCAGACGGTCTCATTGCTCAGATTAGAACCATAATGCTTTGTTCCCGGATCGAGCCGGAACGAGGGCACCTGCGGCCCTGACGCCGACGCATGGAGTTCCGAACCTTGGCGAATACATCAGCCGCCGCTCCCGCGGCCCCTGGGCATGAGGGCAGCCGCCGCGACTTCCTGTTCTTGGCGACCGGCGCGGGACTCGCGGTCGGGGCCGCGGCCGCAGCCTGGCCGCTGATCTCCTCCATGGCGCCGGATGCCGACACGATCGCGGCCGGCGCACCGATCGAGGTCGATCTCTCCCCGATCCAGGACGGGCAGATCGTCAACGTCTTCTGGCGCGGCAAGCTGATCTTCGTACGCAAGCTCACCGCCAAAGAGGTCGGTGACATGCAGGCGGTCCCGCTCTCGGCGATGATCGATCCGGCCGCCTTCCCGACCCGGGTCAAGAGCGGCCACGACCAGTGGCTCGTGGTTTACGGCAACTGCACGCATCTCGGCTGCGTGCCGATCGGTCACCAGGGCAATTTCGAGGGCTGGGCCTGCCCGTGCCACGGCTCGCAATTCGACGCGGTGGGCCGCGTGCGCCACGGACCGGCGCCGATCAACCTGCCAATCCCGCCCTACGCCTTCGAGACGGATACCAAGATCCGGATCGGCGAGGGTGGCAAGGAAGCGGCCTGAGGGAGGACGGAAGCATGAGCGGAACGGCCAGCACCTACGTCCCCAAGAGCCGGGTAGCCAAATGGTTCGAGGCGCGCCTGCCCATCGTCGGGCTGATGCATTCCTCGTTCGTGGCCTTCCCGGTCCCCCGCAACCTCAATTATTTCTGGACCTTCGGGGCGATCCTGATCGCATTCCTGGGCATCCAGATCGTCACCGGCGTCTGGCTGGCGATGCACTACGAGCCCTCCGCGACGGGTGCCTTCAACTCCGTCGAGAAGATCATGCGCGACGTGAATTACGGATGGCTGCTGCGCTACGCGCACGCCAACGGCGCGTCGATGTTCTTCGTCGCCGTGTACCTGCACATGTTCCGCAACCTCTATTACGGGTCCTACAAGGCCCCGCGTGAGGTGCTCTACATCCTCGGCGTCGTCATCTACCTGCTGATGATGGCCACGGCCTTCCTCGGCTACACGCTGCCCTGGGGCCAGATGAGCTTCTGGGGCGCCACCGTCATCACCAACATCCTCGCGGCAATCCCGGTGGTGGGCGACACGATCCAGACCCTGCTCTGGGGTGGTTACTCGGTCGGCAACCCGACGGTGAACCGCTTCTTCTCGCTGCACTACCTGCTGCCGTGGATGATCGCCGGCGTGGTCGTGCTGCACGTCTGGGCGCTGCATGTCACCGGCCAGAACAACCCGGTGGGCATCCCCATCAAGTCGGGCAAGGACGCGGTGCCGTTCACGCCCTACGCGACGATCAAGGATGTGTTCGCGGTCTGCGTGTTCATGATCCTGTTCTCCTGGTTCCTGTTCTACCAGCCGAACTATCTCGGCCACGCCGACAACTATATCCAGGCGAACCCGGCGGTGACGCCCGCGCACATCGTCCCGGAATGGTACTTCCTGCCGTTCTACGCGATCCTGCGTGCGGTCCCGAGCAAGCTCGGCGGCGTTATCCTGATGTTTTCGGCCGTGATCATCCTGGCCTTCGCGCCGTGGCTCGACACGTCGCGGATCCGCTCGTGCAACTACCGGCCGCTGTACCGCCAGTTCTTCTGGGTCTTCGTCGGCGCCACGCTGCTGCTCGGCTGGCTCGGCTCGCAGCCCCCGGAGGGCGGCTACGTGCTCGCCGCGCAGGTCTGCACCGCCTACTACTTCGCGCACTTCCTGATCGTCATGCCGCTCTGCGGCCTGTTCGAGACGCCGAAGAAGCTGCCGGGCTCGATCCTCGAGAGCGTGACCGGGCCGGGCAAGCAGGTGAGCGGGTCCGGCATGCCGGCCGGCGCCGCCGCCGCTCCGACCACCAAAGGCTGACGGGCTGACGACAGGACCATGAAGATGACGCGCGTCCTCTCGACGACCGCCGCGGCCGCCCTGGCGGCCCTGCTGATCGGCGCCGTGCCGGTCTCTGCCCAGGAAGGGCATGGCGGGCCGATCCCGGCCCGCGTGAACTGGAGCTTCGCCGGCGTGTTCGGCCGCTTCGACACCGCGCAGCTTCAGCGCGGCTTCCAAGTCTACAAGGAGGTCTGCTCCGCCTGCCACTCGATGAAGCTGGTCTCCTTCCGCAACCTCGCGCAGGAGGGCGGTCCGGACTTCTCGGCCGCGCAGGTCAAGGCGCTGGCCGCGACCTATCAGGTGAAGGATGGGCCGAACGATTCCGGCGACATGTTCGAGCGGCCCGGCCGGCCGGCCGACACCTTCCCGCCGCCCTTCCCGAACGATCAGGCGGCGGCCGCGGCCAACGGCGGCAAGGCGCCGCCGGACTTCTCGGTGATCGCCAAGGCGCGGACCTTCTCCCGCGGCTCGCTCTACTTCCTGACCGACTGGCTGCCCTTCGTCGGCTACTCGGAGCACGGGCCCGACTACATCCACGCGCTGCTCAACGGCTACGAGGAGGCGCCGAAGGATTTCGCGGTGCCGGAGGGCGGCCACTACAACAAGTACTATCCCGGCCACATCATCGCGATGCCGCCGCCGATCACCGACGGGCAGGTCTCCTACCCGAAGAACGATCAGGGCCAGCCGGTCGTCCCCGAGACGGTCGACCAGTACGGCAAGGATGTCTCGGCCTTCCTGATGTGGGCAGCCGAGCCGCACATGATGGACCGCAAGGCCCTGGGCTTCCGGGTGATCCTGTTCCTGATCATCCTGTCGGGGCTGCTCTACTACGTGAAGAAGAAGGTCTGGGCCGATGTCGGCGGCGAGGTCCATGGCCTCCAGCCGGAGCTGCACAAGACCTACTGAGGCGGGGCAGACCGTTTCGCTGTTCGGATGGGCCTCCCTCGGGAGGTCCATCTTTTTTTTGGTCGGCTCTCCATGCTACCGCTCGCCCGCCGCGACGGTCCTCCTTCCGACACCGCCCGTCCCCTGCACCACCTCATCCTGAGGTGACCGTGTCAGCGGGCCTCGAAGGAGGGCTCCAGGGATCAAAGCGGCTTCTGGAGGTCTCCTTCGAGGCCTCCGCATTGCTCCGGCACCTCAGGATGAGGTGCCGGGTGGGATAGGCCGCGCTGCCGAGGCGCCGCGTGTTGAGGGATTCCGGCATGAGCGCAGCGGTACTGGGTGTCATGGGTGGCTCCGGCGTCTACGACCTGCCGGGGCTCGAGGACGTGCGCGAGGAGCGCGTGGCGTCGCCCTGGGGCGAGCCCTCGGACGCCCTGCGGATCGGGCGGATCGGCGACACCAAGGTCGTGTTCCTGGCCCGGCACGGGCGGGGACACCGGCTCTCACCGTCGGGCATCAACTACCGCGCCAATATCGATGCCCTGAAGCGGGCCGGCGTCACCGATCTCGTCGCCCTGTCGGCCTGCGGCTCGTTCCGCGAGGATCTGCCCCCGGGCCTGTTCGTGCTGGTCGATCAGTTCGTCGACCGCACCCAAGGGCGCGCCACCTCGTTCTTCGGCGACGGCTGCGTCGCCCACGTCTCACTCGCCCATCCGGTGGGCCCCGGCCTGCAGGCGCGGATCGCTCAGGCCGCGAAGGCCGAGAACATCGCGGTCCATCGCGGCGGCACCTATGTCTGCATGGAGGGGCCGCAATTCTCGTCGCTCGCCGAGTCCCGGGCCTACAAGGCCCAGGGCTTCGACGTGATCGGCATGACCAACATGCCCGAGGCCAAGCTCGCCCGCGAGGCGGAGATCACCTACGCGACCATCGCGATGGTGACCGACTACGATTGCTGGCACCCTGGCCACGATGCCGTGGACGTCGCCGCGGTGATCGCGGTCGCCCGGGCCAATGCCGACAAGGCGGCGCGGCTCGTCGCCCGTCTCGCCCGCGACTTCCCGGCCGAACGCGAGGCTTGCCCGGCGGGCTCGCACCGGGCGCTCGACGGCGCGATCATGACCGCCCCCGCCGTCCGGGATCCGGCTTTGCTCGCCAAGCTCGACGCCGTGGCGGGGCGGGTCCTCAACGGGTAGCCGCCCGCCCTTTCCAATCCGCGGCGAGTCCCTCTAGAAGGCGCGGGCGGCCGAAGCCGCCCCCGACGCGAAGTCCAGACCGAAATGCGCAGCGCCTCCATCAGCCGGAAGACCGCGGAAACCGATATCGCGGTCACCGTTTCCCTCGACGGAACCGGGCGGTCGAACATCGCCACCGGCATCGGCTTCCTCGACCACATGCTGGACCTGCTGGCGCGGCACGCCCTGTTCGATCTGGACGTGAAGGTCGACGGCGACCTGCACATCGACCAGCACCACTCGGCCGAGGATTGCGGCATCGCCCTCGGCCAGGCCTTCGCGAAGGCGCTCGGCGACAAGCGCGGCGTCACGCGCTACGCGGACATCCACCTTCCGATGGACGAGGCGCTGACCCGGGTCTGCGTCGACATCTCGGGCCGTCCCTTCCTCGTATTCCGCACCGCGTTCCGGGTGGAGAAGATCGGAAATTTCGACACCGAGCTCGTGCGCGAGTGGTTCCAGGCCTTCGCGATGAATGCCGGCCTGACCCTCCACGTGGAGACCCTCTACGGCGACAACGCGCACCACATCGCGGAGAGCTGCTACAAGGGGCTGGCCCGGGCCTTGCGGAAGGCCGTGGCGATCGATCCGCGGGAGGAGGGGCGCGTTCCCTCCACCAAGGGCTCCCTGTAGACCTGTTGTCATCGGGCGCCCCGATCGGCCACGCGGCCGTCGCGGCGCACGCTCTCGGAGTTTCGCGATGCGGATGCGCAGCTACACGCTCCACCTGCCGGCCGACGCACGGCCCGGCGAGTCGATCGGGCTCGACCGGGCTCTGCTCGTTCGGGACGGCTTCTCCTGGCCGGCCTTCGCCTTCACGGTGCTGTGGTTCCTGTTTCACCGTCTCTGGGTCGCCGCCCTGCTCGTGCTCGTCGGCCTTGCGGCGTTGGCCGTGGCCGGTATCGCGCTCGGGCTTTCGGCCCGTTCCGCGCTGATCGCTACCCTGCTGGCCGCCTGGCTGATCGGCCTCGAAGCCTCGAGCCTGCGCCGATGGACCCTGGCGCGGCGCGGCTGGCCGGCGCGCGACGCCGTGATCGCCGCGACGCACGAGGAGGCCGAGGCCCGGGCCCTGAATCGCTGGCTCGAGGCGAGCCCGACCGCGCCGCGGGCCCCGTTCCCGAGCGGCCCCAGCCGGCGGACCGAGCCGGTGATCGGGCTGTTCCCCGCCCAGGAAGGCGCCCGGTGAGTTCCCGGGCGAGACGCGCATGAGCACCGAGACCGTTGCGATCATCGATTACGGGTCGGGCAACCTCCACTCCGCCGCCAAGGCTTTCGAGCGCGCCGCCCGCGAGGGCGGTTCCGATGCCCGGATCCGCCTGACCTCGGACCCGGACGTCGTGGCCTCCGCCGACCGTGTCGTCCTGCCCGGTGTCGGCGCCTTCGCGGATTGCCGCCGCGGGCTCGACGCCGTCCCCGGCATGGTCGAGGCGATGACGCAGGTCGCGCACGGGGCCGGCCGGCCGTTCCTCGGGATCTGCGTGGGGATGCAGCTCCTGGCCAGCCGTGGCCTCGAATACACGACCACGCCCGGGCTCGGCTGGATCCCCGGTGATGTCGGCCCGATCCGGCCGTCGGACCCGGCCCTCAAGGTCCCCCATATGGGCTGGAACACCCTGCGGACCGAGCGCGACCACGCGCTGCTCGCCGGCATTCCCACCGGCGAAGACGGGCTGCACGCATACTTCGTCCATAGCTACGCGCTGGATGCGGAGCGCCCTGACGACGTGGTGGCGCGCGCCGAGTACGGCGGCCCGGTCACCGCTCTCGTCGCCCGCGACAACGTCGCCGGCACGCAGTTCCACCCCGAAAAGAGCCAGCGGCTGGGCCTCGCGCTCATCGCCAACTTCCTGAACTGGCGCCCGTGAGCGCCGTTCGGCCCAGGCAAGAAGGACGGAAGCGCCCGTGATCCTGTACCCGGCGATCGACCTGAAAGAGGGGCGGTGCGTCCGCCTCATCCAGGGGGACATGGCGCAGGCCAAGGTCTTCGGCGACGACCCGGCCGCGCAGGCCGCGATCTTCGAGGCGCAGGGCTTCTCCTGGCTCCACGTGGTCGATCTCGACGGCGCCTTCGCGGGCGCGCCGCGAAACGCGGAGGCCGTCGACGCGATCCTCGCGCGGGTGACGATCCCGGTCCAGCTCGGCGGCGGCATCCGCGAGATGAAGACTCTGGAGGGCTGGCTGAGCAAGGGCGTCGCCCGGGCGATCATCGGCACCGCTGCGGTGCGCGATCCCGGATTCGTGCGGGAGGCCGCCCGCAAGTATCCCGGGAAGATCGCGGTCGGAATCGACGCCAAGGACGGCCGCGTCGCGGTCGAGGGCTGGGCCCAGACCTCCAGCATGACCGCGGAGGAGCTGGGGCGGCGCTTCGAGGACGCCGGTGTCGCGGCGATCATCTACACCGACATCGCCCGGGACGGGATCCTGAAGGGCCTCAACGTCGAGATGACCCTGGCGCTCGCCCAGGCCGTGCGCATCCCGGTGATCGCGTCGGGCGGCCTCGCCTCGATCGACGACGTGCACCGCCTGCTGCAGCCGGATTGCGCCCTGATCGCCGGCGCGATCACGGGGCGGGCGCTCTACGACGGCCGCATCGATCCGGAGGCGGCGCTGACCGCGATCGCTGCGGCGCGCGGCCCGGCGGCGTGATATCCAGAGGCTCGCGACATGAGACGCCGCCCGTGCTGAAGATCCGCATCATCCCCTGCCTCGACGTGAAGGACGGGCGCGTCGTGAAGGGCGTGCGCTTCGAGGGCCTGCGCGACGCCGGCGACCCCGTCGAGGCCGCCAAGGTTTACGACGCGGCCGGCGCCGACGAGCTGTGCTTCCTCGACATCACCGCGAGCCGCGAGGCCCGCGGCACGCTGCTCGACATCGTCAGCCGGACCGCCGAGGCCTGCTTCATGCCGCTCACCGTCGGCGGCGGCGTCCGTACCGTCGAGGACGTGCGCGCCCTGCTGCTCGCGGGCGCCGACAAGGTCGCGATCAACACCGCGGCCGTGAAGGATCCCGACCTCGTCGCCCGCGCTGCCGAGAAGTTCGGCGCCCAGTGCATCGTTGTGGCGATCGATGCCAAGCGCGTCTCGCCCCCCGGCGCGCCTGCCGCCTGGGAGATCTTCACCCATGGCGGCCGCGACCCGACGGGGATCGACGCCGTGGCCTTCGCGCGGCTGGTGGCCGGAAAGGGCGCCGGCGAGCTGCTCGTCACCTCCATGGACAAGGACGGGACCCGCTCCGGCTACGACCTCGCCCTGACGCGGGCGATCAGCGACGCCGTCACCGTGCCGGTGATCGCCTCGGGCGGCGTCGGCGGTCTCGACGACCTCGTGGCCGGCGTGGCCGAGGGCGGCGCCAGCGCCGTGCTGGCGGCCTCCATCTTCCATTTCGGGCAGGCAAGCGTCGCCGAGGCGAAGGCGCACATGGCGGCGGCGGGCCTCGCCATGCGCCTCGACGGCCCGGCCTCTTCCGCGAGGGCGCCCCTGTGAGCAGCTACCTTCTGGCGAACGCCAACCTCCTCGATCCCGCGACCGGCCGCGAGACCGCCGGCGCGGTGCTGGTGCGGGACGGCCGCATCGCCGACATCGCCGCCGGTGCAGCGCCGGGCGCCCCGGCCGACGCGAAGCACATCGACTGCGCCGGCCGCGTCCTGACCCCCGGGCTGATCGATATGCGCGCCTTCGTGGGCGAGCCGGGGGCCGAGCACCGCGAGACCCTGGCCTCGGCGAGCGCCGCGGCGGCCGCGGGCGGCGTCACGACGCTCGTCTGCATGCCCGACACCAACCCGGTGATCGACGAGCCGGCCATCGTCGACTTCGTGCTCCGCCGCGCCCGCGACACGGCGAGCGTCAACGTCCTGCCGGCGGCCGCCATCACCAAGGGGCTCGCCGGCCGGGAGATGACCGAGTTCGGCCTCCTCAAGGAGGCCGGCGCGGTCGCCTTTACGGACGGGCTCCGGGCGGTGGCGAACGCCCAGGTGCTGCGCCGCGCCCTGACTTACGCCCGGGATTTCGATGCCCTGATCATGCAGCATGTCGAGGAATCCGCCCTCGTCGCCGAGGGCGTGATGAACGAGGGCGAACTCGCCTCGCGCCTCGGGCTGATGGGGATCCCCCGCGAGGCCGAGACCGTGATGCTGGAACGGGACATCCGCCTCGTGCGGCTGACCGGCGCCCGCTACCACGCGGCGATGATCTC
Organism: Methylobacterium sp. UNC378MF; assembly: GCF_900103195.1. Lineage (GTDB taxonomy): Bacteria > Pseudomonadota > Alphaproteobacteria > Rhizobiales > Beijerinckiaceae > Methylobacterium. Next base: position 220,289 of record NZ_FMWU01000004.1, read on the forward strand.
CTGCGCCGACTCGGTGGACATCGTCCGCCGGGCCAAGCAGGACGGCCTGCCGGTCACCTGCGGCGTCTCGGTGAACAACCTCGTCCTCAACGAGAACGACATCGGCCATTACCGCACCTTCTGCCGGCTCTCGCCGCCCCTGCGTCACGAGACCGACCGGCAGGCGGTGGTGCGCGCCCTCGACGAGGGCGTTATCGACGTGGTCGTGTCCGACCACAACCCGCAGGACGTCGAGACCAAGCGCCTGCCCTTCGCCGAGGCGGCGGACGGGGCACTGGGCATCGAGACGCTGCTCGGGGCCTCGCTCCGCCTCGTCCATACCGGCGACCTGGCGCTGCCCAAGCTCATCGCGGCGCTCACGGTGAATCCGGCACGGATCCTCGGCCGCGAGGCCGGACGGCTGGCGGTCGGCGCTCCCGCCGACCTGGTCCTGATCGATCCCGATCTGCCCTACGTCCTCGACAAGCGCCGGCTGAAGTCGCGCTCGAAGAACTCCCCGTTCGACGAGGCGCGCCTCCAGGGCGCGGCGGTTCTCACGCTGGCCGGCGGCCGGATCGTCCATGCGGTCGACGACCTCGCGGCCGCCGCATGATGCTTCCGGAGCTCGCGACCCCGGCCGCCCTCGGCGGCCTCGCCCTCGGCTACGCCCTGGGCTCGATCCCGTTCGGGCTGATCCTGACGAAGTTCGCAGGCCTCGGCGACGTGCGGGCCATCGGCTCGGGTAATATCGGCGCCACCAACGTGCTGCGGACCGGTCGGAAAGGCCTCGCCGCCGCGACCCTACTGGGCGACGCCCTCAAGGGGACGGCCGCCGTCCTGATCGCCTGCCAGCTGGGCGAAGGCCCGGCGCTGGCCGCCGGGCTCGGCGCCTTCCTGGGCCATCTTTTCCCGATCTGGCTGGGCTTCAAGGGCGGGAAGGGGGTTGCGACGTTCATCGGCGTGCTCCTCGCCTTCAGCCCGCCCGCCCTCGCAGTCTTCGCGGCGATCTGGCTGGGGCTCGCCTTCGCGCTCAAATACTCGTCGCTGGCAGCGCTCGCCGCATCCGCGGCCACGCCCCTGGCGCTGTGGGCACTCGGAGCTCCGGCGCAAGCGTTGCTGTTCTTGCTCCTCGGCCTTCTGCTATGGTGGAAGCACGCGCCCAACATCCGCCGACTCGCGTCCGGCACCGAGGGGCGCATCGGCCAGAAAGGCTGAGCGCGCGCCGACGGCGCGGACCTTTGGGGGTGGTGGATGCAGCTCACCGATGCCCAGCGGCTCGACTGGCTGCGGCTGATCCGAACCGAGGGCGTCGGGCCGCGAAGCTTCCGAAGACTCATCAACCGCTTCGGCGGCGCAGCCGCCGCCCTCGATGCCCTGCCGGACCTCACCGCCCGCCAGGGGAGACGGATCACGCCGCCGACGCGGAGTGAAGCCGAGGACGAGATCGCGGCGCTCGTCCGTCTTGGCGGTCGGCTGATTGCCACGGGCGAGGCGGATTACCCCAGGCTACTCACCCAGGTCGATGCGGCGCCGCCGCTCCTGGCCCTGCGCGGCGCTCCCATCCTCAACCGGCCCGCCGCCGCGCTCGTCGGCTCGCGCAATGCCTCGACGGCCGGGCTCGCCTTTACGGAGCGGCTGGCCCGGGGACTCGGTGAGGCCGGCCTGACGGTGGTCTCCGGCCTCGCCCGCGGGATCGACGCCCGGGCCCACAGGGCCAGCCTGCAAACCGGGACGATCGCCGTCATGGCCGGCGGTCAGGACCGGATCTATCCCGCGAGCCATGCCGCCCTGGTCGAGGCGATCCTGGGGGAGGGGGGCGCCGTCCTCGCCGAGATGCCCATGGGCTGGGAACCCCGTGGGCGCGACTTCCCCCGCCGCAACCGCATCATCTCCGGCCTGTCCTACGGGACCGTCGTGATCGAAGCCGCCCGCCGCTCCGGGTCGCTGATCACGGCGCGCTACGCCCTGGAACAGAATCGGGAGGTCTTCGCTGTCCCGGGTTCGCCCCTCGACCCGCGCGCCGAGGGCACGAACGACCTGATCCGCCAGGGCGCTGCCCTCGTCTCCGAGGTCTCCCACATCCTCGAGGTGCTCGGCCCGATCATCGAGCGCGGCCCGGACGCGGACGCGGCGCCCGCGCGCGAACGGCCGGACCTCGCCGAGCAGCCGGATTTCTGGGACGAGATCGAACTCGACGGGCCCGGCGGGGACCTCGACCCGACACCGCGTCAGCGCGCGTCCGCGCTCTTCGACCGCCCGGCCTGCGCGGACGCGCCACCCGAGCCCGAGGATGACCGGGCCCGGATCGTGGCGCTGCTCGGCCCAAGCCCGGTCGGCACCGACGAGCTGGCGCGGACTGCCGGCGTCGGCGCCCGGATCGTGCAGAGCGTGCTGCTGGAACTCGAACTCGACGGACGGATCGAGCGCCACGGCAGCGGCACGGTCTCCCTGGTCAGTCGTTGAGGAAGTCGTCGTCGGTGTCCGCGTCGGCGTCGGCGAGGTTGCGCATGACGTCGAGGCAGCCTTGGAGGATGTAGGCGGCGGCCAGCTTGTCCACGAGCTCGCCGCGCCGCGCCCGCGAGGCATCGGCCTCGATCAACGCCCGCGTGACCACGGCGGTCGACAGGCGCTCGTCGAAGAAGACGTGGGGCAGGGGGCAGATCGGCGCGAGGTTGCGCATGAAGGCGCGGGTTGACTGCACCCGCGGCCCCTCGCTGCCATCCATGTTGAGCGGCAGCCCGACCACCAGGCCGCCGACCGCATGTTGCCGGCACAGGGCGGCGAGCCGCTGCGCGTCGGGGGTGAACTTCACCCGCCGGATCGTTTCCAGAGGTGTGGCGATCTGCCGTCCGAGATCCGACAGGGCGAGCCCGATCGTCTTGGTGCCGAGATCGATGCCGATCAGCCGGGCGCCGCCGCGGGATTCGGCCGCAAAGGCCCGGATCGCGTCGAAGTTCATGACTTCGCCTGTGCGGCGCGCGCCAGGGTGGCCTCGGTGATGCCCTCGAACCGGGCGGGCAGGGGCTCCGCGCCCGGTCCGAGAACCAGGGCCGCGGACGGCCCGGTGATCCGCTTGAAGAAATCGTCGAGGCTCTCGCCGCCGAACCGCACCGTTTCCAGGTCGGGCGCGAGCAGCCAGATATCGTACTCCCCGTCGGTCCCGGAGACGTCCCAGAACAGGAAGCTGCCATCCTCGCCCGCGCCGAAGAAGCAGGCGCGCTCGACCACGCTGGCCTCGCCGCCCTCGACGTCGAAGCGGTGCGGCTCCGATCCCGCCTCCAGCATCGCGACGGCCGCGCCGACGCTGTGGGCGATGAGGCCCGCCTGGCTCACCAGATCGCAGGCTTCGAACGGCGCCGGCACCGCGACGCGGAACTGTCCCGCCGCCACGCCGACCCCGCAGGTCTCGCAGAAGGCGCGATAGGAGGCCGGCAGGGAAAAGCCCAGCGCCTCGGCCGCCCGGTCGAGGACCGCCGCGTCCGGAACGAAGCCCGGCGCGAGATCCTCGAAAACCTGCTTCCACATCGCTCCCGCTCCACCGTCCACAGGCTTCAGCTCCTCAGCAGATCGCCCCCGGTGCGCGCGGAGCCGTTCGCGTCTAGGTAGGTTAATGATCCGTTAAACCACGCTCTTAGGGGCATGCCTTGTCGACGAACGGCCAGCTCTCCTGTTCCGCCCCGTCCGGATCCCGGCGGGCGATGCCGCGCAAGCATCGCTGGATGCTGCTCCTCGCCTTCGAGATCCTGATCGCGGGCTTCACCCAAGCCATGATCCAGCCGGTCCGGCAACAGGGAATCACCATCGAAATGTCGGTGACGCCCCACCACGTGGTCACCTGACAGGCCCTCGGGAGCCCTGTCGCCCGCCGACCCCATTCGGGTGTCTCCGCGCGGAGCGGCGATCCCCGATGCCGGCGCGGGCCGCGTGCCCGCCTCCGCCCGCGTTGCGGCGCGTCGAGAGCCGATGCTATAGCCCGACCGACTTCGGGAGCGTGATCCCGGGCAGGGGCGAACGGGACGGCATGTCGGTCGACGAGAAGACGGTTCGGCGCATCGCGCATCTGGCGCGGATCGCGGTCACCGACGACGAAGTCGGGCCGCTGCAGGGCGAGTTGAACGCGATCCTCGCCTTCGTCGAGCAGCTCGGCACGGTCGACGTCGCGAGCGTCGAGCCGATGACCTCGGTCACGCCGATGGCGATGAAGAAGCGCGAGGACGTCGTGACCGAAGGCGGCCGCGCCGCCGACGTCGTCGCCAACGCGCCCGAGACGGAGGACAATTACTTCCTGGTCCCGAAGGTGGTCGAGTAGACCGGTCTCGACCTGCACCTTAGGCCCGGACCTTGCGGACCGGATTTCTGGCGGGCGCGCCGCGGCGCGCGGGGACGTGAACAGCGTGAATCCGAACGAACTGACCCTGGCCGAGGCGCGGGACGCCCTGAAGGCGAAGCGGATCTCGGCCCGCGAGCTGACTCAGGCGCATCTCGACGCCATGGCAAAGGCCCGCGTCCTGAACGCGTATATCCGGGAGACCCCGGACCGCGCTCTGAAGATGGCCGAGGCCTCCGACCAGAAGATCGCGTCCGGCGAGGCACGGCCGCTCGAGGGCATTCCCCTCGGCATCAAGGACCTGTTCTGCACGCATGGCGTGACGACCACGGCCGGCTCGAAGATCCTCGAGTCGTTTGAGCCGCACTACGAATCGGCTGTGTCGGCCAATCTGTGGCGCGATGGCGCCGTGATGCTCGGCAAACTGAATCTCGATGAGTTCGCCATGGGCTCGTCCAACGAGACCAGCGCCTACGGCAACGTCGTCTCGCCCTGGCGGCGAACCGGATCGGACGCGCAGATCGTGCCCGGCGGCTCATCGGGCGGCTCCGCCGCGGCGGTCGCGGCGCGGCTCTGCCTCGGCGCCACTGCGACCGATACCGGCGGTTCGATCCGCCAGCCCGCCGCCTTCACCGGCACGGTCGGGATCAAGCCGACCTACGGGCGCTGCTCGCGCTGGGGCACGGTGGCCTTCGCCTCCTCCCTCGATCAGGCCGGCCCGATCGCCCGGACGGTGCGCGACTGTGCGATCCTGCTCGGTTCCATGGCCGGCGCGGATGCCCGTGACACGACCTGCGCGGATCTGGCCGTGCCCGATTTCGAGGCTGCGGTCACCCGCGGCGTGAAGGGGCTGACCATCGGCATCCCCAAGGAGTACCGGGTCGACGGCATGCCCGCCGAGATCCAGAAGCTCTGGGACGAGGGAGCGGCCTGGCTGAAGGCGGCCGGGGCGACGATCAAGGAGATCTCGCTGCCGCACACCGCCTACGCGCTGCCGGCCTATTACATCGTGGCCCCGGCCGAGGCCTCCTCGAACCTCGCCCGCTACGACGGCGTCCGCTACGGACTGCGCGTGCCCGGCAAGGATATCGCCGGGATGTACGAGAACACCCGCGCCGCCGGCTTCGGCCGTGAGGTGAAGCGCCGGATCATGATCGGCACCTACGTGCTCTCGGCAGGCTACTACGACGCCTACTATGTCCGCGCGCAGAAGATCCGCACGCTGATCAAGCGCGACTTCGAGGCGGCCTACGCGGACGGCGTCGACGCCATCCTCACGCCGGCCACGCCGTCGGCCGCCTTCGGCATCGGCGAGAAGGCCTCGGCCGACCCTGTGGAGATGTACCTCAACGACGTGTTCACCGTGACGGTGAACATGGCCGGCCTGCCGGGCATCGCCGTGCCGGCCGGGCTCGATGGCCAGGGCCTGCCGCTCGGCCTGCAGCTCATCGGCCGTCCCTTCGACGAGGAGACGCTGTTCGCGGTCGCGCAGGTGATCGAGGATTCGGCGGGTCGCACAACCCTGCCCGAGCCGTGGTGGTCATGACCGTCCCATACTACCCCTGGACGGTCTGGATCTGGGCCGGGTTCGATCCGGCGCTGATCGTGGTGGCGGTCTATCTCGGCTGGACCGCCAGCCAATTCGGCAAGGTGTTCATCGCGGCGATCGCGGCGCTCGGCTTCTCGGTGCTGTTCTCCTACGCGGTGAGCGCGGCCGGCATTCCGTGGCCGGCGCCGATCACCCATGACGGCCCGACCTTCTTCCCGGTGCGCGCCGTCGCGGCCCTGCTCTGGGCGATCCTCGGCTACGGCGCCCGGCAGGCGGTCCGACGCCGCGCTTGATCTTTTCGCGACGCCGCCCGTAAGTGACCGGAAGACATCCACGCCCACCCGCGCCCTCATCCTGAGGCGCCCGCGTGAGCGGGCCTCGAAGGAGGCCTCCAGCTGGCCGCGCGATCCCTGGAGCGCTCCTTCGAGGCTGCTGCGCAGCACCTCAGGATGAGGCCGTGGGTGGGAGGATCACGCCACGCTCGTTTCCTCGGCCCGGACGACCATGAACGCACCCGTCGACCCCAAGAAGCTGATCAAGGGCGGCCTCCACGATTGGGAGGTGATCGTCGGCATGGAGATCCATGCCCAGGTGTCCAGCCGGGCGAAGCTGTTCTCCGGCGCCTCGACGGAGTTCGGGGCTGAGCCGAACGACCATGTCTCGCTGGTCGATGCCGCGATGCCCGGGATGCTGCCGGTGATCAACGCGGAATGCGTCGCCCAGGCGGTGCGCACCGGCCTCGGCCTGAAGGCCAAGATCAACCTGCGCTCGGTGTTCGACCGGAAGAACTACTTCTACCCGGATCTGCCGCAAGGCTACCAGATCTCGCAGTACAAGGACCCGATCGTCGGCGAAGGCGAGGTTCTGGTCGATCTGGCCGACGGCACGTCGATCACCGTGGGCATCGAGCGCCTGCACCTCGAGCAGGATGCCGGCAAGTCGCTGCACGACCAGGACCCGACCCGGAGCTTCGTCGACCTCAACCGGTCGGGGGTGGCGCTGATGGAGATCGTCTCCCGGCCCGACCTGCGCTCCTCCGAGGAGGCGAAGGCCTACGTGACCAAGCTGCGCACGATCCTGCGCTATCTCGGCACCTGCGACGGCGACATGGAGAAGGGGTCGCTCCGCGCCGACGTGAACGTCTCGGTGCGCCGCCCCGGCGAGCCGCTGGGCACGCGCTGCGAGATCAAGAACGTCAATTCGATCCGCTTCATCGGGCAGGCGATCGAGACCGAGGCGCGGCGCCAGATCGCCATCCTCGAGGATGGCGGGACCATCGACCAGGAAACGCGCCTGTTCGATCCCGGCAAGGGCGAGACCCGCTCGATGCGCTCCAAGGAGGAGGCGCACGACTACCGCTACTTCCCCGATCCGGACCTGCTGCCGCTGGAGTTCGACCAGGCCTACGTCGATGCCCTGGCCAAGGGGCTGCCGGAGCTGCCGGACGCCAAGAAGGCCCGGTTCGTGTCCGAATTCGGCCTCTCGCCCTACGATGCCGGCGTGCTCGTCGCTGAACGCGCCTCCGCCGACTACTACGAGGCGGTGGCGAAGGGCCGTGACGGCAAGGCAGCGGCCAACTGGGTGATCAACGAGCTGTTCGGCCGCCTCAACAAGGAAGGGCTCTCCATCGAGGCGACCCCGGTCTCGGCCGACCAGCTCGGTGCGATCATCGACCTCATCGGCGAGGGCGTCATCTCCGGCAAGATCGCCAAGGACCTCTTCGAGATCGTCTGGACGGAGGGCGGCGACCCGCGCGCCGTGGTCGAGAGCCGCGGCATGAAGCAGGTCACCGATACCGGTGCCATCGAGGCGGCGATCGACCAGATCATCGCGGCCAATCCCGACAAGGTCGCCCAGGCCAAGGAGAAGCCGACCCTGCTCGGCTGGTTCGTCGGCCAGACCATGAAGGCCACCGGCGGCAAGGCGAACCCCGCGGCGGTGAACGCGCTTCTCAAGGCGAAGCTGGGAATCGCGTAAACACGTCGCGACGGACGGCCATCTCCCGCGCGTGACCTCATCTTGAGGCGCCCGCGTCAGCGGGCTCCGAAGGCGGGCTCCAGGGGCCGCGTGGCGGGCTGGAGCCCGCCTTCGAGGCGGCTGCGCCGCACCTCAGGATGCGGGCGCGGGCCGGATTGCTGGCACTTCCCGCTCGCAGGATATCACCGCCTCGACGAGCCCCCCTCGTCGCTTCGGCCACGACGAAATCCCGCCGCGGCACAGCCGGGCAGGTAGGGCATGCGGATCCTCTGAGAAAAACCGCGGCGGAACGGCTCGAAGTGGGGCCTTTCGCGCATTCGAAGGCGTGCCATGTGTGGCCGCTTCTGCGCCCCTGGAGCCGCGTCCGTCCGGCTGTTCGTGTAGCGCCGCTGAGTCTCGGGCCGAACCGGTCCCTGGACCGTCTAGGCGGCTTTCCGCTGCGGTGGAGTCATGCCTGTCTCCTCCAGCTTCCGTAAACCGGCACTGCTGCGAAACCTGATCGCATCAAGGTTTCGTGCCGGCCCGTGCCCGCTTTCGCCAAGCACAGGGGGAGACTGCGCCCGTCATCCGGGACGGTCAATAGCTATTTTCTCGGCAAACTGGTTTTTCGCTCGACTTGGCCGCAGTGCCGCGCCGCACCGCCTGCGGGGTCAACGACTTGGATCGATCCTGCGGCACTGCGAAAGACCCTGTGACGCCCGAGCGGATCGCCGCCCCCTTTTTTCCGACCGGGCAGCGCAAGCCGCATGCGGAGAGCGTGTCGGTCTTGCCGCCCCGGTCGACGCTGTCGGCTTCGTCGTCCACGCGGTGACAAGTTCGAGAGTGGGAAGGCGAGAATGGGCGTCTGCGGGCGTGGGGCCGCGGCGGCGCATCCTCGTCTCCCACCCGGATGTGCCTCAGGCATCCGCACTATGGTCAATCGGCCCGCGTTCGCGCGGTGACTCAGTGCCGGCCGGCCTCCGTGGCCGGACCGGCCGCCGGCGTCGCCGAGGGGGAGACCCGGTCGCGCAAATCCATCAGCCAGTTCGGAGCCGGGCCGCGGCCGCCGTTGACGAAGACCGTCGCGGTCATGCCGGCGATGAGCGGAATACCGGGCGGGACGTGGTCGATGCGGATGCGGACCGGGACCCGCTGCGCGAGGCGGACCCAGGTATAGACCGGATTGACGTCCGGCAGCCCCTGCGTGCTCGACGCGGCATTCGCCGTGGAGATGCCGAGCGTGATGCTCTGGACCGTCCCGGTCAGGTGCGGATCGAAGCCCATTAGCTTCACGTCGGCGGGGTCGCCGACGCGGATGTTGGGCATCTTGGTCTCCTCGAAATAGCCGTCGATCCAGAAGGAATCGGTGTCCACCACGCTGATGTTCGAGCTGCCGGTCCGGGCGTAGTCGCCGACCCGCATCAGAAGGTTGGTCACGCGCCCGTTGACCGTGGAGGTCACCTGGGTGCGTTCGAGATTCACCTTCGCCTGCCGCAGCTGCGCCTGCGCGCTCTCCACCGCCGCCTCGGCGATCTTGGCGGAGCCGGCAAATTGCTGCTTCTCCTCGACCGAGGTCGAGACGGTCGAGAGCGCCTGGCGCCGCGCCGATTGGGCGTTCTTCACCTGCAGATCGGCCTCGCGATTCTTCACCTCGGCATCCGCCGAGGTGACCGCCACCTCGAAGTCGATCGGATCGATGACGTACAGGACGTCGCCCTTGCGGACATTCTGGTTGTCGTGAACGCGGACCTCGACGATCTGCCCGGAAACCTGCGGCGCGATGTTGGCGACCTGCACGCGGACCGTGCCGTCCCGGGTCCAGGGCGCCGCCACGTAGAATTCCCAAACGAAGGCGGCCGCCAGGATCGCGGCGAGCAGGATCACCCCCGTCGCCGCCAGACGGAAGATCTTGGCGGCGCGCCCCCGGCGCGGGACCGAGGGGAGCGGGTCGCTCCGACCGGGCGCGCTGTCGCGGGCGGCAGGCTTCGGATCGTCCTCGTCGGCGGTCGTATCGGGCATCAGATGAACGCGATCAGGAGGGCGAGAACACAGACGTAGAGGCCGGCCTCGGCAAGCGGGGCATTGGCGACGTAGCGGCTGAAGCGGATGCGCGCGAAGACCCGGCGCAGGACGACCAGAATCACGAACGCGGCCAGCGCATAAGCGACGAAGGCGCTCACCAGCACCCCGCCGACATGGATGTCCTCGTGCATCGTGACCCCGGGAGAAAGCCGCCCGTCAGAAGGGCGCGATGTCAAGGCGATGGAGGAATCGCCGGTGGCGGGTGATGGTTCGCGACGCGGTGACGAGATCGCTCGCGGCGCGGGCGGTGGTGAGCCGCACCGGCCGATCCTGGCCGGAGGCGGCGCGGATCAGATCGCGCGCGGCGATCTCGAGGCCGCGATCGTTGCCCGCCGCGAGAGCGTCCCGCGCATGCGGGATCGCGCCGCGCAGGCCCTCGATCGACCAGAGGCGGCGCAGCTCGGCATGGGCGCGGGCGGCGGCGGCCTCCAGGCGGGCGAGGGCGAAGGCGTGGTGCAGGTTCGCCCGCCGGACGGCACCGCTCCCCGAGCTGTAGCCGGCGAACTGGAACAGCCGGTCGGCATTCAGGCTCGTGCGGGTGGTGGCGTCGCCTCCCTGGCCGATCAGGGCGTCGGCCAGGGACCGCCGGGCCGAATCGAGGGCGAAGACCCGCTGCTGGGCGGGCGTGACCGGCAGGATGAGGCGGACGACGATCGACAGGATCACGGCCGCCACGACCACGAGGAACGCGTTCAGCAGGAAGGTCAGGGCATCGTAGGTCTGAGGATTGGAGGGGCCGAGCAGGACGGGGAAGAACACGATCACGATGAAGCCGATGCCGAAGGTCCTCGGGTTCAGCGACAGGAAGCAGCCGAAGGCGATCACCGGTGCCATCGCGATGGCCAGCATCGGAAAACCCTGAACGCCGTTGAGCAGCGCGAACCGGGCGATGCCCGCGAACGTGGCCGCCAGCATCATCCCAATGACGACGCCGGTGGCGAATTTCTTCGGATCCGGCGTGACCGACGACAGCGCCGCGGTGGCGGCGACCTGGACCAGCGCGAAGGAGGCCTGCGGCAGGCCGAGGGCCACGAAGGTGGCGGCCGTCACGGCAAAGCTCAGCGCGACCCGCAGAGCGCCGCGCAGGGCGACGGGGAAGTCGCGATGCGTCGGCAGCGTGGCGTCGCGCAGGGGCTTGTGACCGTCGGCGACGGCGCGGATGCCGTCCTGCGCGAAGGTCGCGGCGCAGACGAAGTCGAGGGCGCGCTGGAGGACCACCACCTCGTCGAGGGGGCGGGTCCCGTCGCGAATCGCGGCGTCGACCAGATCGCGCAGGCGCTCGTCGTCGCGGTCGAGGGCATCCGGATCGGGCGCATCGGTCACCCGCCTGCAGATCGCCATGGCTTCCGAAACAGCCGGGCCCGGGTTGCGCAGGCACGCCGCCGCCGCCGCGACGCTGCGGATCGACGCCGCCATGACGTAGAGCGCGGCGATGCAGCTGCGCGCGCCGGCCGCCCGGAAGCGGCCGTCGTCGAGTTCGCCCGAAATCGCGCTGGCGTCGGCCCGCATCGGCGCGATGGTGCGGATCAGCGCCGCGGTCCGGGACGCGCCGAGATCGCCCTCGGTCAGCGTCTCGCGAGCATAGCCGCGCGTCTCGTCCCAGGCCTCGCGGAGCTGCGGCAGCAATGCCCGCCACGTGCTCGGCGAGGCGAGGGCGTCGTTGATGAAGGTGATCACGACGATGCCGAGGACGATCACGGCGACGCGGGACACAGCGGCGTCGAAAGTGCCCTGCGGCTCGTCGATCTGGCCGAGCGCGATGATCGCAACGGTGTAGCCGGACAGCATCGCCCCGTAGGCCCGGGTATCCTGCAGGAACTGGGCGACGAAGACGCAGAGGCCGAGCCAGACGGTGAAGCCCAGGAGCAGCAGCACCCGGTCCTGAGCGAACAGGGCCATCAGGACGAGTGCCACCACAGCGCCGATCAGCGTGCCGAGGAGGCGGTAGACCGCCTTCGAGATCGCCTGCCCGCGCTTGGGCTGGGCGAGGATCGCCACGCAGGTGGCGGCCGACGAGGCGCTGTCGAGCTGGAGCCAGAAGGCGGCCGCCAGCGCCAGCATCATGGCGATCCAGATCCGCAGCGCGAAAGCCCAGGCGGCCGGCTTGGGAACCCAGGTGTCGAGAAAGCTCACCGCGCGGTCGATGGCCGACACGGCATGGCGCCCAGCGCCGGGTGCGACCGGGGCCTCAGCCATGCCGGACCTTGCGCCGAACCGCTTCGGGCGGGCTGTCCGCCGCCCATCGGAACGGAAAAAGGTCCGTCATGTCGTGGCGCCTCCGGCCAATCACCCGCGGATGTCTGAACAAACAGGACGCCCCGTGGTTCGCCCCGGCTCAAGCCTTGTCGCCGCCCTTGAGGCGCTTGTTGCACTTGCTCCAGTACTGAGGCCATTTCGGCCCCTGCGCGGCTTTCTGCGCCTCGGTGAGGGCGCGCCACTCGGAGCCGCAGGTCTTCTGCCGGTCGCGGGCCGCGGACTGGCCGGGGCTCGGCTGCTTCGCAGTCGGTGCTGGCGGGACCTCCGCGGCAGGTGCCTGCCTGGTCGGCGCTTCCTTGGCCGGCGCTTCCTTGCCGGGTGCATCCTTGGCCGGTGCATCCTTGGCGAGGATGGGTTGGGCCGCGAGCAGCGGCACGGACAGGATCGCGATCCTGACGAGACGATCGATCATCGGATATTCCCCCTCGGGCGACGTTGCGCCGCCCGAGCCGCAGTTTCGCCGCTCGCCAGCCGGGCGAGCAAGCCCGACGCGGCAGCCGCCAACAGCTGCGGCAACGCTTCGGCGGGTCGGTGGGACCGGATTCGCGATGCCTTTGCGCGGCACCTTCGCGCGATGCCCTTGAGCGCGGAAGGGAAATCGTCTTCACTGCCCGGATTGTCCGGAAACGGCGGAGGACCACCGCGCCGCCGACGATTGGGTGCAGGAGCAGGCAGAGCATGGCAGCGGTATCCGGGCGGCCGATCGACGTCCATACCTGGAGTACGCCGAACGGCTGGAAGGTCCCGATCATGCTGGAGGAGTGCGGGCTCCCCTATCGCATCGTTCCCGTGGACATCGCCAAGAACGAGCAGTTCGCCGCCGATTTCCTGGCGATATCCCCCAACAACAAGATCCCGGCCATCGTCGATCCGGACGGGCCCGGCGGACAGCCGATCTCGGTCTTCGAATCAGGCGCGATCCTGCAATATCTCGGCCGGAAGACCGGGCAGATGTATCCGACCGACGAGCGCGCCCGCGTCGTAGTCGACGAGTGGTTGTTCTGGCAGGTGGCGGGCTTCGGGCCGATGCTCGGGCAGACGCACCACTTCAAGATCTACGCGCCCGAGAAGGTGCCCTACGCGATCGACCGGTTCACCGCCGAGGCCAAGCGCCTCTACGGGGTGCTGGAGCGCCGCCTCGAGGGTCGGGCGTTCCTCGCCGACGATTACTCGATCGCCGATATCGCGACGTTCACCTGGGCGAAGCTCAACTTCAAGCAGGGCGTCGACATCAACGCCCTGCCGAACGTGGCCCGGTGGCTCGAGAGCATCCTGGCAAGGCCGGCGGTGCAGCGCGGCCTCGCGTCGATCTGATCTCCGGTCAGTTCTTGTTGGCGGCCTGCTGGTTGACGTCCGGCACGCGCGTCCAAGTCTGCGAGCCGCACAGGATCTTGAGCATGCAGCCCGAGACGTTGAGTTCGGCCTCGCTCTCGCGCTCGAGGCTGACCGTGTAAATCTTGCCTTCCTCGATGTTGTAGAGCTCGCCGGTGAACTTCTCGTCATCCGGCTTGAGGCCCTCGATCAGCTGCAGGCCGATCACCGGCCGGGCGCGCTTCTTCGGGTCAGGATTCTTGAGGTCGGTGCGCGGGCTGCCGTTGTCGAAGGTCGGCGTCTTGAGCCAGACGACCTTGCCGCAGACGAGCTTCTGACCGGGGCCGCAGCGATCGATCCGGATCTTGGCGCGTCCATCGCCGGTGAGCCAGGTACCGGACGGATCCTTGCCCGTGTCGGCCGAAGCGGCCGTGAGGCCGGCGAGAAGCAGGCTGGCGCTGAGAGCGAGGCGCATGGTTCGTCTCCGGGATTGGGGCGTCCGCGGACGCCCGAGGGGTGGACGAAGTCGGTTGGTGCGCGACTGAGCCGTCGCAATCGGGCGATTTTTCGGCGGTGTTGCGGCAGAGCCACGGCCGTGCTTGTCCCACCCGGTCTCGCCGCGCAGCTTGAGGCACGGGGGGGCGCCCGCTATAAGCCCGGCGCCGAAGCGAAATTTTCGCTGCCGCGGCGTGTCCGGATCGCCGGTGCGCCGCAAACCTTTTCCACAGACAGACCGGACGCACCATGGCCACCGAGCGCACCTTCTCGATCCTGAAGCCCGACGCGACGCGCCGGAACCTTACCGGCGCGGTGAACGCGGTCATCGAGGAGGCCGGCCTGCGCATCGTCGGCCAGCGCCGCATCCGCATGACCAAGGAGCAGGCCGAGAAGTTCTACGAGGTGCACAAGGAGCGCCCGTTCTTCGGCGAGCTCGTGACCTTCATGACCTCCGGCCCGGTCGTGGTTCAGGTCCTCGAGGGCGAGAACGCCGTGGCCAAGTACCGTGAGGTCATGGGCGCCACGAACCCGGCCCAGGCCGCCGACGGCACGATCCGCAAGAAGTTCGCCGAGTCCGTCGGCGAGAACACCGTGCACGGCTCCGACAGCGCCGAGAACGCCAAGATCGAAATCGCGCAGTTCTTCAAGGATTCCGACATCGCCGCCTGAGGCGACGGGCGGTGGCGGGTTGGGCACACCGACCCGCCATTTGCGTGCACTGCACCCGGCGGCGCCGGGAATGCCGCCCTGTGTGACCGGGCCGTCCTTGACGGGACGGAGCCCGGAAGCGTCCAACGGCCGAGCTTAGACAACCTCAGCCTTCGGACCACCCGACCATGACGATGCGCCGCCTGCCCCTGCTGATCGCGACCGGCCTGTTCGCCCTCGGCGCGACCGCCGCCCTCGCGGGCGGATCCACGGCCCCGTTCCAGCAATACGAGCCGGATCCGGCGCTCAAGACCGCCAGCAAGTCCAATCTCGAAGGCCGCGTGCGCCACGCCTGCACCGTCGTCCAGGCCCGTTTGACCAGCGCCACCGAGGCGTCCCTGGAGCGTCCCTGCGGCTGCTACGCCCGGCAGACCCTGCGCAGCCTCGACGCCTCCGAGATCGAGGCCTACCGGGCCACCGGCTACTTCAATGACACCGCCCGCGCGAAGGCGCTCGCGGCTCTCGACAGCTGCAAGCTGCAGCGCCCGGTCTGAGGACAAACCCGCGGGGTTGCCTCGGGCAACCCCGCGCGAGCATGCGCAGCAAGGCAACCCGGGACGGTGGGGCGATGCCCGATCGCTGCGCTCGGCCCGGTGGCGTCGGGGCGACCCGTCCTGTCAGCGGCGCGAGCTTCCCGCGGTCGTGCTGCGCGCTGCCGCACGTATCTCCCTGAACGCGCCCCTCCCATCCACCTCCTCATCCCAAGGTTCTGGGGCGCAGGGGAAGCCTCGAAGGAGGGCGCCACAAATCGCGAACTCCGCCGTAAGCCTTCGGGGCGGGTGCGCCGCACCTCAGGATGCGGGGGTGGATGGGATCAGCCGGACCCGGACGCGGGACAGGCCCTCAGAGGCTGAACAGCGCGCCGTCCGGCGCCGTATCGGCGATCACCACGCGGTCGCCCTCCAGGCGGGCGCGGCCGCCCGCCACCAGGGCGAGCACCGCCGGGTAGAGACGGCGCTCTTGAACGATCACCCGGTCGGCGAGGCTGTCGGGATCGTCGTCCTGGCGGACCGGGATCGCGGCCTGGGCGACGATCGGGCCGGCATCGAGCTCCGGTACGACGAAATGGACCGTGCAGCCGTGCAGGCGCACGCCGGCCTCCAACGCCTGCCGGTGGGTGTGCGTGCCCTTGAACAGGGGCAGGAGCGACGGGTGGATATTGAGCATCCGCCCGGCCCAGGACGCCACGAAATCCGTCGTCAGGATCCGCATGAAGCCCGCGAGGCAGACGAGGTCGATCTCGGCCGCCCGCAACGCGGCGTCGAGGGCGGCGTCGAAGCCGGCGCGGTCGGCGAAGGCCCTGTGGTCGATCGCCTGGGTCGGGATCCCGGCCGCGGCCGCCCGGGCGAGGCCGGCGGCCTCCGGGCGGTTCGACAGGACCAGCACGATCTCGGCCGGGAAGGCGGGATCCTCAGCCGCCTCAAGCAGCGCGACCATGTTCGAGCCGCGCCCCGAGATCAGGATCGCGACGCGGGTCTTGCGGACGGTTGTCATCAGAGGGCGAGGCGTCCGCTGAAGGTCACGGGCTCGGCGCCCCGCGCCGTGATCCGCCCGAGGCGCACCGGCGTCTCCCCGGCCCGGGTGAGGGCCTCGTCGACGTCGTCCACCGCGTCGGCGGCGGCGATCACCACCATGCCGATCCCGCAATTGAAGGTGCGCAGCATCTCGGCCTCGGCGACGCCGCCCTCGCGGGAAAGCCAGCCGAAGACCGGCGGCGGGGTCACGGCGTCGAGGTCGACGGCGATGCCGACCGCGTCCGGCAGGACCCGAGGAAGGTTGTCGGGGAAGCCGCCGCCCGTGATGTGGGCGAGCGCCCGGATCCCGTCGGTGGCACCCAGCGCCGCGAGGAGCGGCTTCACGTAGATCCGGGTCGGCTCGAGCAGCGCCTCGCCGAGGCTGCGGCCCGGGGCGAACGGCGCTGGCGCATCCCAGCCGAGTCCGGTCTTCGCGACGATCCGGCGGACCAGCGAGAAGCCGTTGGAATGAACCCCGGAGGAGGGCAGGCCGAGGACCACGTCGCCTGGCCGGATGCCGGGCCGCGGCAGCAGCGTGCCGCGCTCGGCGGCCCCGACCGAGAAGCCGGCCAGGTCGTAGTCGGACCCGTCGTAGAGGCCGGGCATCTCGGCGGTCTCGCCGCCGATCAGCGCGCAGCCCGCCTGTCGGCAGCCCTCGGCAATGCCGCGCACGATGTCGGCGCCGACGCCCGGGACCAGCTTTCCGGTGGCGTAGTAGTCGAGGAAGAACAGCGGCTCGGCGCCCTGGACGATGATGTCGTTCACGCACATCGCCACGAGGTCGATGCCGATCGTGTCGTGACGCCCGGTCTCGATGGCGATCTTGACCTTGGTGCCGACGCCGTCGTTGGCCGCGACCAATATCGGGTCGCGGAAGCCCGCGGCCTTCAGGTCGAACAGGCCGCCGAACCCGCCGATCTCGGCGTCGGCGCCCGGGCGCCGCGTCGAGCGCACCAGCGGCTTGATCGTCTCGACCATGGCGTTGCCGGCATCGATATCGACGCCCGCCGCCGCGTAGGTCAGCCCCGTCTTCGGCTCGTTGCCGTCCTTGGCCGTCATGCCCGCGCCACCTCGTTCCAGATTGGCCCCGCTCTAGCGGCTTCCCGCGTCCCGCGCGAGTCGGCGCGGCGGCGCCTTGATCGGCGCGCCCCGCATACCCACTCTGCCCGCTGGCGTGGTGTGCCGCGAGGGGGAGCATCATCGTGCGCGCACGGGCTATCATCGGGCTGGCCGCTGTCGTCGCCCTGGGACTGATCATCTACCTGCTCCGGGAGGTGATGCTGCCTTTCGTGGCCGGCATCACGCTGGCCTATCTCCTCGACCCGCTGGCCGACCGGCTGGAGCGGCTCGGCCTCGGGCGGCTGGCGGCGAGCCTCCTGATCCTGGCGCTGTTCGTCGTCGTCCTCGTGGTGACGCTGCTGATCCTGATCCCCCTCACGGCCAATCAGGTGGTGGCCCTGGTCAATGCGCTGCCCGGGATGGTGTCGCGCCTTCAGGCGATCATCGCCGAGCGGTCCGGGACCCTGCTCGAGCGTGTCGGCGGCGCGAACGTTCTCAACGAGTTGCAATCCTCCGTCGGAACGCTCGCCACCCAGGCCGGGACGTGGCTGCTCGCATTCCTGAAATCGCTCTGGTCGGGCAGCCAGGCGCTGATCTCGATCGCCTCGCTGCTGGTCGTGACGCCGGTCGTCGCCTTCTACATCCTCGTCGATTGGGACCGGATGGTCGCGTCCATCGACGGCTGGGTGCCGCCGCGGCACCGGGCGACGGTGCGCGAGCTGGCCCGCCAGATCGACGGGGCGGTCACCGGCTACGTCCGCGGCCAGACCCTGGTCTGCCTCATCCTGGGGAGCTTCTACGCGGTCGGCCTCTGGCTGGTCGGGCTCAATTTCGGCGTGCTGATCGGTCTGATCGCCGGATTCCTGACCTTCATCCCCTATGTCGGAACGCTCACCGGCTTCCTGCTCTCGGTGGGCGTCGCGCTGGTCCAGTTCTGGCCCTCCGGCGACTGGCTGCATCTGGGGCTGACCGTGGGCGTCTTCCTCGTCGGCCAGTTCCTGGAGGGCAACGTCATCTCGCCGAAGCTCGTGGGCGATTCCACCGGGCTGCACCCGGTCTGGCTGATGTTCGCGCTGCTGGCGTTCGGGACGCTGTTCGGCTTCGTCGGGCTGCTCCTCGCCGTCCCGATCGCGGCCTCGATCGGCGTCCTCGTGCGCTTCGCCCTGGCCCGCTATCTGGAGAGCCGCCTCTACCATGCCGGCCAGCCGATCCTGATCGAGCAAGACGGCAAGGACGCTTCGGCCTTGACCTCCGCGGGCGGGGGATGATCCTGGGCAACGCATGCGCGAGAACGCACCACCCCGCCAGCTGGCCTTCGACCTGCCCCTCGACCCGCGCTACGGGCGCGAGGACTTCCTCGTGGGTCCGGCCAACGAGGCGGCCTACACGCTGATCGAGGCCTGGCCGGACTGGCCCGACAGCGTCCTGGTCCTCACCGGCCCGTCCGGCAGCGGCAAGAGCCATCTCGCGGCGATCTGGGCGGAGCGCGCCCATGCCTGGACCCTCCCGGCCGCCGAGCTGGGGGCCGACGCGGTCCAGCACCTCGTCTCGAACGGGGCGCTGGTCATCGAGGATATCGATCAGGCGGAGCGGCTCGACGAGGCGGCGCTGTTCCACCTGCTGAACCGCGCGCGGGAGCGCGCCTGCCCGGTGCTGCTGACCAGCGCGACCGGGATCGACGCCCTCGGCCTCGCGACGCCCGACCTCCGTTCGCGGCTTCGCCTGGCCCCGCGCATCGCCATCGAGGCGCCGGACGACGCCCTGCTGCGGGCCGTCCTGGTCAAGCTGTTCGTGGACCGGCAGCTGGTCGTCGATCTCGGCGTCATCGATTCGCTGGCCCTGCGCATCGACCGGTCGCTGGGCCGCGCCCGGGATGTCGTTGCAGAGCTGGATCGCGACGCCCTCGGGCGCGGACGCCGGATCAGCCGGCCGCTCGCTCTGGCGGTGCTGCGCCGCATGGGACTGGACGACGAGGCCGACCCGGCCGGCTGAACGCCGAATGCTGCGGCCGTCACGAAACCGTCGTGAAGGCCGCAGGTCTAGGGTGATACACGCTCCGCCGCCGCGAGGAGCGCCGCGTAGAGACAGGGATCGGGGATGGAATCGACGCAGAAGCCCGTGGACCGCGACGCCGCCGAAGAGACCGCCGAGCCCCGTCGGCGCGCGGCGGCCAATCCGGCGGTGCGGCGCGCGCCCGCGCCCAGGCGTCAGCTGGCCGATCCCGCCGCCGCGGACGCCAATGACGAGTGGCCGGCTGCGGCCGCGGCCTCGCCTCCGGCGGAGCCGGTCGTCGGCGCGGCCCGTGAGCCGGTGCTGGAAGCGGGACGGTCCCTGCGCCACTCACCGGAGCGCTTCGTGAACCGCGAGCTGTCCTGGCTCCAATTCAACCGGCGCGTCCTGGAGGAGGCATCGAACCCGAACCATCCGCTGCTGGAACGCCTCCGCTTCCTGTCGATCTCGGCGAACAATCTCGACGAGTTCTTCATGGTCCGCGTCGCCGGCCTGATCGATCAGGTGCGGGCCGGGATCACGGTCCCGTCGCAGGACGGCCTGTCGCCCTCCGAGCAGCTCGTCCGGATCGGCGCAGAGGTCTCGCGCCTCGCCGCCGACCAGCAGGCCCGCTGGCGGGAGCTGCGCGCGGAGCTGCACGCCGCCGACGTCGACATCGTCGAGCCTGCAGCCCTCACGGCCGAGCAGACGGCGTGGCTGGAGGAGTATTTCCTCAACCACGTCTTTCCGGTGCTGACGCCGCTGGCGATCGATCCGGCCCACCCGTTCCCCTTCATCCCGAATCTCGGCACCACCATCGCGCTGATGCTGGTGCGTCCGAAGGACGGGCGGCTGCTGCGCGCCCTGATCCGCCTGCCCGGCGTCATCGACCGATACGTGCGCCTGCCGGTCAGCGACAGCGACACCGCGGCACGCCTCATCACCATCGAGCAGGTGATCGGGATGTTCACCGGGCGGCTCTTCCCGGGCTATCTCGTGAAGGGCAGCGGCGCGTTCCGCGTCGTCCGCGACTCCGACCTGGAGATCGAGGAGGAGGCGGAAGACCTCGTCCTGCATTTCGAGACGGCGTTGAAGCAGCGGCGCCGCGGCGTCGTGATCCGCCTCGAGGTCGAGGCGGGCATGTCCGAGGATCTGCGCAGCTTCGTCGCCGACGAGTTGGAGATCGCCGCGGACGCGATCTTTCTCGTCGAGGGCATGCTCGCCTTGAACGAGCTGTCCCAGATCGTCGGGATCGACCGGCCGGACCTGAAGTTCAAGCCCTACAATCCCCGCTTCCCGGAGCGCATCCGCGAGAGCGGCGGCGATGTCTTCGCGGCGATCCGGCAGAAGGACTTCATCGTCCACCACCCCTACGAATCCTTCGATTCGGTGGTGCAGTTCCTCGCGCAGGCCGCCCGCGACCCGAACGTGGTGGCGATCAAGCAGACGCTCTACCGGACATCCTCGAACTCGCCGATCGTCGCGGCCCTCGCCGAGGCTGCGGAGCTCGGCAAGTCGGTCACGGCCCTGGTGGAGCTGAAGGCGCGCTTCGACGAGGAAGCGAATATTCGCTGGGCGCGCAACCTCGAGAAGGCCGGCGCGCAGGTGGTGTTCGGCTTCGTCGAGCTGAAGACCCACGCCAAGCTGTCGCTGGTGGTCCGGCGCGAGGGCGACAAGCTCGTGACCTACTGCCATGTCGGCACCGGCAATTACCATCCGATCACCGCACGGGTGTACACGGACCTGTCGTTCTTCACGGCGGATCCCGCGATCGCGCGGGACGTGTCGCGCATCTTCAACTTCATCACCGGCTATGCCGAACCGGCGGAGCTGGAGCGGATGGCGGTCTCGCCGCTGACCCTGAAGAACCGGCTTCTGGAGCATATCGAGGCGGAGGTCGCCCACGCGAAGGCGGGGCGCCCGGCGGCCATCTGGATCAAGTGCAACTCGCTGGTCGACAGCCAGATCATCGACGCGCTCTACGACGCCTCGGCTGCCGGTGTTCAGATCGACTGCGTGGTGCGCGGCATCTGCTGCCTGCGGCCGGGCATTCCCGGCCTCTCGGAGACGATCCGGGTCAAGTCGATCGTCGGCCGCTTCCTGGAACACGGGCGCATCTATGCGTTCGGCAACGGGGTCGGGCTGCCGCATCCCAAGGCCACGGTCTACATCTCGTCCGCCGACCTGATGAGCCGGAACCTCGACCGCCGCGTCGAAGCGCTGCTGCCGATCACCAATCCGACGGTGCATCAACAGGTGCTCGACCAGATCATGCTGGCCAACCTGCTCGACAACCGTCAGAGCTGGCGGTTGCTCGCCTCGGGTGGCTGCGAACGGATCCAGCCCGCCGACGGCGAGGAGCCGTTCAATGCCCACAAGTACTTCATGACCAACCCCAGCCTCTCGGGACGCGGCAAGGCATCGAAGAAGTCGAGCCCGCGGGCACTGAGCCGCCGCGCGCAGCGCAGCTGAGTTTCGCCGCGCAGCGACGCTGGGTTAAACCTCCCGCACGGCGCGTCGACAGGCGCGGCGGGCTGATGAAGGACTCGGACGTTTGGGCAGCCCTCGTGCCAACCTCACCCTCGCGCATGATGCGGAGGCGATCGACAGCGCCGCCCAGCAGCCGGTGGCGATCATCGATATCGGCTCCAACTCGGTGCGGCTGGTCGCCTATGACGGCCTGACCCGGGCGCCGACGCCGCTCTACAACGAGAAGGTGCTCTGCGGCCTGGGCCGCAACGTTCTGACGACGGGCCGCTTGAACGAGGAGGCGGTGGCCCGGGCGCTCACGGCCCTGGGACGGTTCCGGGTCCTGTGCGAGACGATGCGCGTCAGACAGGTCTTCGTGCTCGCCACCGCGGCGGCGCGGGACGCCGAGAACGGTCCCGATTTCCTGCGTGCGGCGGAAGCGGCCTGCGGCCAGGAGATCCAGCTGCTGTCCGGGCGGCGCGAGGCGGAACTGTCGGCCCTCGGCGTGGTCTCCGGGTTTCACGCGCCGAACGGGGTCGTGGGCGACATGGGCGGCGGCTCCCTCGAACTCGTGGACGTTCGGGGGACGGTGGTCGGACAAGGGGTGACCATGCCGTTGGGCGGCCTCGCCCTTCAGGACCTCTCCGGCGGCTCGGTCAAGAAGGCCGCCAAGATCGTCCGCGAGTACATGCGCAAGGCTGCGCCGCAGCTCGAGACCCTGCGCGGCCGGACGTTCTACGCTGTCGGCGGCACGTGGCGGGCGATCGCGCGCCTCCACCAGGCCGCCCGCGGCTACCCCGTCCACGTGATGCACGGCTACGCGGTGGAGCCGACCGACGAGCTGAGCTTCCTCCAAGTGGTCGAGCAGACCGACGTGGCGCTGCTGCAGGATGTCGACGCGATCTCGGAGGCGCGGCGCCCGCTGCTGGCCTACGGAGCCGTCGTGCTGGAGGAGATCATCCGGGTCGGTCGCCCGCGGGAAGTGGCGATCTCGGCCTCCGGGGTGCGCGAGGGCCTGCTGTTCGAGCAGCTCGACCGCGACACCCGGCTGCTCGATCCGCTTCTGGCCTCGGCGTCGGAATTCAACAATCTGCGCGCCCGCTCACCCCGCCACGGGGAAGAGCTGATCGCCTGGACGGACCAATTCGTCGCGACCCTGGAGGGTCACGAGACCGCCGACGAGCGCCGTCTGCGCCACGCAGGCTGCCTGCTCTCGGATGTCGGATGGCGGGCGCATCCCGATTACCGCGACGAACAGAGCATCGCGGTGATCCAGAACGCGGCCTTCGTCGGCGTCGATCATCCGGGCCGCGCCTATCTCGCCCTGGCTGTGTCCCTGCGGCATTCCGGCCTTGCGCCCGAGAAGGCGAACGCGATGCTCCGGGGCGTCGCCGGTCCGCGCCTGTTCGAACGGGCCCGCCTGCTGGGCGCGCTGCTCCGCATCGCCTTCCCGATCTCGGCCGGCATGGACGGCGCCCTTGGGCGGGCACCGCTCGCCGTCGAGGAAGGCCGGGTCGTGCTGCGTCTGCCGCGCGCCTGGGAGCCCCTGAACGGAGACCGCCTCTTGAACCGGGTTCGCGGCCTCGGCCGCGTGATCGGACTCGACGGCCGGATCGAGATCGCGGGCGGGCCCTCCTGATCCGGTCTGCGCGGGGCGCGGGCAACCCGACACGTGCGCGACGGATTTGGCGCCCGAAGCCCATCGGGCGCCGCCCGGCAGCGCGGCGCGGTGAGACAGGGCGCGCGATGTCGGGTCGTGTTCCGCTATCGCGGTCCGGTGGCGCTCGTCTCGTCCGCCCTATGAGCACCGAGGACCTGCTCGGGCGGCCCGGCCCGCGCGTCTAAACCTTTCGGATTCCGCCCGTGAAAAGGCGACGGCTCACAGCCGAATGACGCCAAATGATGCGCCGATAAAAACTTCCGATTTTGTGTGAATATTGTAATTGATTTATATATATTGCCGAATATGCGGTAAGAATGCCCTATGATGCAGGTTGAAAGATTATAGTCGCCCTTAGCGATCGATTTCATGTGACGTAGTCAGGAGAGTTTTTCATTGTATGCTGGGATCGCCCTCCCAGATTGAGCCCAATTAATGGGAATATTGTGAAATGAAGTGGCTTGGTTATTTATCAATTCGTGCCTTTATGTGTGCGACCATATTTTCGATGGCGCTGATGCTTTTGGGATATGCCGGCAACGCTTTGATCGACGCGCGGAGTAAGGCACGGGAGGCCGAGGAGGCCGTGACTTTGACGCGCGCGAGCCGTCAGTTGCTCAAGACGATTCTTTCGGTGCGCCTTGAGCGGGGAGCAGCCGTCGCCCTGGGCGGTGACGCGGTCGATCAAGACAGCCTGACAGCCTACGCGACCAACCGGGAGGCCGCGGCCGCAGGCTTCAAGACCGTTCAGCATCTGCTGCAGTGCCAGGATGTGCCCAGCGTGACCGCGACGGTGGCGCGGCTGAACGCGGCTCAGGACGCCCTGAACGCGCTCCGGCCCCGCATCGACAATGCTCTGCGCGTCGCGAAGGCGGAGCGGGATCCGACGCTGATGCCCAAGGTGCTGACCACCTTTCAGGAAGCACTCGACGCGCTCACGGCCGCCTCGGACGCCGTGGATTCGGCGATCCCCCGTTCCGACGCGATCCTGCAGCGCTACCTCGTCCTCAAACGATCGGCCTGGAAGAGCCGCGTCGCGATCGGCGACGCCTCCATGCGCGTGCAGGCGGCGCTGGCTGCCGGAACGTCGTGGTCACTCTACGAGACCGTGGCGGCGGCCGAGGAGCGGGCCCGGGCCAAGGCGGCTTGGATGAGCACCAGCGAGGCCGCGGCCTCCGTCTCGGACACCACGCGCGCCGCGTTCGAGCGGGCCAAGCGCAGCAATTTCGAGGGCGCGGCTGCCGAAGAGGCGGATGCGATCTTCGATGCCCTGAGCCAGCAGCGGGCGGCCCCCGGCAGGATCCAGGACATCCGCCGACGGAACACCGTCGACCAAATGACGATCGTCGACCTCGCGGATTCGGCCCTCGAGGAGATGGTCACGCGCGCCGAGATCCTCGCGGCGGAAGCGGGCAGCGTCTTCCGGCGCAATGCGGGCGCACTTCTGGCCGCCTCGCTGTTCGTCGCCCTGGGCCTTCTCGCCCTGCTCGGCGGAGTCCTGCGGCCGATCCGGATCATCGCAACGGCGATGCGCGCCCTGACCAAGGGTGAGACAGCCGTCACGCTTCCCATCGATGCGTACCGCAACGAGTTCGCGCCGATCATGGCGGCCGTAGAGGCGTTCCGGGACAACCTGATCCGCACCCGCGATCTCGAGGCCGAGGCCGAGCGGGCACGGCTCGACGCCGACGAGCAGCGGCGCGACAGTTTGCGCCAGATGGCCCAGCGCTTCGAGCAGGCGGTCGGCGACATGATCGGCCAGGTCGCGGCCTCGGCCTCCGCCCTCCAGCGCACGGCGCAGACCATGACCGCCACCGCAACCCGGACAGCCGGGCAATCGACGACGGTCGCGGCCGCCGCCGAGCGGGCCTCCGGCAACGTCAACACCGTGGCGGCGGCCGCCGAGGAGCTCGGCACATCCGTGCAGGAGATCGGGCGACAGGCCGACGGTTCGGCGGATCTGGCGCAGAAGGCCGCGGCGGAGGCCGACCGCACGGCGGCCCGCGTCCAGGAGCTGAGCGGCGCCGTGAACAAGATCGGCGCTGTCGTCGGGCTGATCGCATCGATCGCCGAGCAGACCAATCTGCTGGCGCTGAACGCCACCATCGAGGCGGCCCGCGCCGGCGCCGCCGGCCGCGGCTTCGCGGTGGTGGCCAGCGAGGTGAAGGCGCTGGCCGAGCAGACCGCCAGGGCCACCGACGAGATCTCGGCGCAGATCGCCGCAGTGCAGGGCTCCACCGGACAGGCCGTCGCGGCCATCGCGACGATCACGGCGCGCATCGGCGAGATCAACGGCGTGGCGGCCTCGATTGCGGCGGCCGTCGAAGAGCAGGGCGCCGCGACTCAGGAGATCGTCCGCAATGTCGGGCAGGCGGCGATCGGCACCGGCGAGGTCACCAGCAACATCACCGGCGTCGCGCAGGCGGCCGAGAGCACCGGTCTGGCCGCCAGCCAGGTCCTCGATGCGGCCTCCGCGCTGTCGCACCAGTCCGAGCACCTGTCCGCGGAGGTCGGGCGGTTCCTGGGGAGCATTCGCGTCTCCTACGCCGTCTCGGCCGCGCAGGTCGCCCTGGTGCAGGGCAGCTTCGCGACGGTGCAGGCGATCGGCGACGCCGCGGCAGACCTGTTCTACGGACGCCTGTTCGCGATCGCGCCCCAGGTCCGCTCGCTCTTCCCCGACGATATGACCGCGCAGAAGCGGAAGCTGATGGCCATGCTGGCCCTGTCGGTGGCCAATCTGGACAAGCCCGAAGCCCTGGTTTCGACGGTCCGCGACCTCGGGCAACGGCATGTCGGCTACGGCGCGCTGGAGGCGCATTACGAGTCGGTCGGCGCAGCGCTGCTCTGGACCCTGGAACGGGGCCTCGGCGCGGATTTCACGCCGGAGGTTCGGGCCGCCTGGTCCGAGACCTATCGGGTCATCGCCGGTCTGATGACCACGGCGGGGACCGCGCGGGCCGCGTGAGAGGGCTTCCCCGCAACGGCTCGGGGCGAGGCCGGCCTCTCCGTCCTCGCGTCCGGCGCGGCGGTTTTGGGCAGCGCGACGCCGAACGGCGTGGCGCTGCCGGATCTCAGGCGACCCGATCGGAGAAGATCGACTTCTTGACCACGGCGTGGACGCCCCAATTGCCGTCCACGACCTGCGTGATCCCGAAATCGACCGCCACCGACATCAGCGAGATCGCCTCGTCCTCGGTCAGCCCCTTCGCGTGCATCAGGAACTGGCGCATCTTGCGGAAGGCGTCGCGCATGGCGAGGTCGATGGAGGATTTCTGGAAGATCGCGCTCTGCGCGTCCGGGCCGAGGTCGCGCAGGTAGTTCGGGTAGCTGAAGCCGGACAGCACCCAGTCGTCCCGGGTCTCGATCATCGGGAAATCGAGGGCTTCCAGCGGCGTGCCGGGCAGGTCGGCCTTCTTGTGCAGGATGAACTGGAAGGTGCCGGTGAGCGAGCACTCGATCGCGGTCCCGCACAATTCGGAATCACCCTGGCTGGCATGGGGATCGCCGACCGAGAACAGGGCGCCCGGCACAGCCACCGGGTAGTACAAGGTCGCGCCCTTGCCGATCCGCCAATTGTCGATGTTGCCGCCGGTGTAGCTCGGCGGGATCGTGTTGACCCGGTCGGCCTCGGCGGGCGCGACGCCCATCGTGCCGAAATGCGGTCGGATCGGCACCCGGATGCCCTTCAGCACCTCGAAGGTCTTCTGCGTCTTCGTGTGATCCACCGGCAGTCCGGGATAGTCGATGGTCGGATGGGAGACGCCGAACGGATCGGTCACGCCCGGCCAGCGGAAGCTGTAGACCGCCCGCGCCCAGTCGCGCTCCCCGGTGGCGTCGACCTCGTAGATCGTGACGACCTCGCGCTTCTGATCGCCAGTGATCAGGTCGTTGTAATGGTAGCCCCACCAGGCCGCCGCGTTGCTGCCGAAGGCCAGACCCTTGTATTTGGGATTGGCGCAGGGGCGCGGGGCGACGTCGAGGATCCGCACCTCCAGGACGTCGCCGGGCTCGGCGCCACGGATCGCAACGGGTCCGGTGCAGATGTGCACGCCGAGGCCGCCGCCGGGGCCGATCTTGGCGTCCATAGGGCCGGCGCCGCGGGGCGAGACAGCCATCCTGTCCTTGGTCCAGAGATAGACGCTCTCGGCGCCCGGATCGCCCTGGATCATCCGCTCGGCATCGTCGCTCGCCTGGTGGGTCAGCGTCTCGATCGTGACGAAGTCGCCCGAGCCGATCTCGACCTGCGGCTTGAGGCTGCGGCTGAAGAAGCCCCAATGGACGGTCTCGGCATTGGCTGGGAGATGGTAATGCGCCGTGGCGGCGATCTTGGCGCCGCTCGCCTGGGCGAGGGCCGGGCTCACCAGCGACGGGCCGCCGGTCGCGAAGGCCGCGGCGGCGGCACCGGTCGCCGCGAAGCTGCTCTTCAGGAACGCGCGCCGCTCCGGCTCCAGATCCCGCCGAAACCGGCGGCGGTGCTCCTCGAAGGCGTGGCAGGTTGGATCATCGCCCGCGCACATCGCGTCGTCTCCCGGTGATTTCGTGGCCCCGGGACTGGGAAGCAAATCGACGGCCACGCTCGCGGCCGCCGACAGCCGTGCCTCATTCGGAGATCATGCCGGCGCCGCGCTCCTCGACGGTCGCCGCGGCCTCGTCCGCCTGCGCCTCGACGACGGCGGCGGCCGTGACGTTGACGATGCCGCGGGCCGTGACCGACGGCGTCAGGATGTGGGCGGGCTTGGCCGGGCCGATCAGGAGCGGGCCGACCGGCAGGGCATCCGCCAGCACCTTGGCGAACTGGAAGGCGATGTTGGCTGCGTCGAGATTCGGGAAGATCAGGACGTTGGCCGCCCCCTTGAGCCGCGAGCCCGGCAGCACGCGGTCGCGGACCATCTCGCTGAGAGCCGAATCCGCCTGCATCTCGCCGTCGACCTGAAGCTCGGGGTCGCGCCGCTGCAGAAGCGCGAGCGCCTCGCGCATCTTCATCGCGGAGGGGGAGTCGGACTGGCCGAAATCCGAGTGGCTGAGGAGCGCGATCTTCGGCGTCATCCCGAAACGGCTGACATGGCTGGCGCAGGCCTGCGCCACGTCGGCGATCTCCTCGGCGGTGGGGTTCTGGCGGACATGGGTGTCGGCCAGGAAGTACGCGCCGTTATGCGTCACCACGAGGCTCATCGCGGCGCATTGCTCCACGCCGGGCGCAAGCCCGATCACGTCACGGATGATGCGCAGCCGCGTCTCGAACCGGCCCTCCAGGCCGCAGATCAGCGCGTCGGCCTCGCCGCGGCGGACCGCGATGGCGCCGATCACCGTGTTGTTGGTCCGCACCAGCGTGCGCGCCGCGTCGGGCGTGATGCCCCGGCGGCCTGCGACTTCCAGATAGGTCTGCACGTAGGCGCGATAGCGGGGATCGTCCTCGGGATCGATCAGCTCGAAATCGCGGCCGTGCACGAGGGACAGGCCGAAGCGCTTCAGCCGGGTCTCCACGACCCGGGGCCGGCCGACCAGGATCGGGAAGGCGACCTTGTCCTCGACGATCGCCTGAACGGCGCGCAGAACGCGCTCGTCCTCGCCCTCGGCGTAGATCACGCGCTTGGGCTCGGCCTTCGCCTTCGAGAAGAGCGGCTTCATGATCAGGCCGGACCGGTGCACGAACCGGTCGAGGCTCTCGACATAGGCGTCGAGATCGGCGAGCGGCCGGCCGGCGACGCCCGAATCCATCGCGGCCTTGGCGACCGCGGGGGCGATGCGCAGGATCAGCCGCGGGTCGAAGGGGCTCGGGATCAGCGATTTCGGCCCGAACGGTCGGGCCTCGCCGCCATAGGCCCGGGCGACCACGTCCGAGGTGGTCTCGTGGGCCAGTCCCGCGATCGCCTTCACGGCGGCCTTCTTCATCTCCTCGTTGATCTTATGGGCGCCGACATCGAGCGCGCCGCGGAAGATGTAGGGGAAGCACAGGACGTTGTTGACCTGGTTCGGGAAGTCCGACCGTCCGGTGCAGATCATCGCGTCCGGCCGCTCCTGCTCGGCCAGATCCGGCATGATCTCCGGATAGGGATTGGCGAGGGCCATGATCAGCGGCTTCTCGGCCATCTCCTTCAGGTATTCGGGCTTCAGGACGCCGCCGGCCGACAGGCCGATGAACACGTCGGCGCCCGGAATGACCTCGGCGAGCGTCCGCTTGTCGGTCTCCTGGGCGTAGACGTCCTTCCAGCGGTCCATCAGCTCCGGGCGGCCCTTGTAGACCACGCCCTTGATGTCGGTGACCGTGATGTTCTCGCGGGTGGCGCCGAGCGACACGAGCAGGTTGAGGCAGGCGAGCGCCGCCGCGCCCGCGCCCGACGTCACGATCCGGACGTCGGCGAGGTTCTTGCCGGCGAGTTCCAGGCCGTTGAGGACGGCGGCCGCCACGATGATCGCGGTGCCGTGCTGGTCGTCGTGGAAGACCGGGATGTTCATCCGGGCCCGGCACTGCTCCTCGACCTCGAAGCACTCGGGGGCCTTGATGTCCTCCAGGTTGATGCCGCCGAAGGTCGGCTCCAGGGCGCAGACCACGTCCACGAGCTTGGACACGTCCTTCTGGTCGACCTCGATGTCGAAGACGTCGATGCCGGCGAATTTCTTGAACAGGACGGCCTTGCCCTCCATGACGGGCTTCGAGGCCAGCGGCCCGATATCGCCGAGGCCCAGCACGGCCGTGCCGTTGGAGAGCACCGCCACGAGGTTCTGGCGGATCGTGAGTTCGGCGGCCTGCTGCGGGTCGTCGTGGATCGCCATGCAGGCAGCGGCGACGCCGGGTGAGTAGGCCAACGCGAGGTCGCGCTGGTTGCCCAGCGGCTTGGTCGCCTGGATCTCCAGCTTCCCGGGCTTGGGCAGGCGGTGGTAGACGAGCGCCCCGGCCTTGAGGTCCTCGGACATGTTATCGGCCATCGCCCACGCTCCCGCTCACCTTTTTCACCGAGGACGACGCGGTCGCGCAGCGCGCGGGCTCGCGTCATGACCGGTCTGTTGCACCGGCTGCGCAGGGGGCGCAACCCGCACAACGAGACCCGGATCCACCTCGCCAAACTGGCGAGGACCTACGGCTTCTCCATAGGCGCTTATTCGTACGGGCGTCCAAAAGTCCGTTTTCCGGAGAGCGGACGGCGGCTGACGATCGGCCGCTATTGTTCCATCGCCGACAAGGTCGAGATCCTGCTCGGCGGCGACCACCGGCTGGACTGGGCATCGACCTACCCGTTCGCGGCGATGCGCGGGCTGTTCCCGGACGCGCAGGCGCCCGAGGATTACCATGCCTCCCGGGGCGACGTGGTGATCGGGCACGATGTCTGGCTCGGCTCCGGATGCATGATCCTGTCGGGGGTCACGGTCGGGCACGGTGCCGTGGTGGCGGCGCGCGCCGTGGTGACGCGCGACGTGCCGCCTTACGCGATCGTGGCGGGTAATCCGGCGCGGGTGGTGCGGCGCCGGTTCGACGAGGCCACGGTGACGGCCCTCGTGGCGGCGGCATGGTGGGACCTGCCCCACGCGACGGTGACGCGCCTGGCGCCGCTGCTTCAGAGCGGCCGGATCGCGGATCTGCTGGCGGCGTTGCACGCCAGCGCGGATTCCCGTACCGGCGGGGCCCAAATCGAAGACGACCCGAGATCTGGACGATGACCGATACGCCTCCCGACCGCCTCGCCTCCAACCCGAACAGCCCGTACTACGACGAGAAGGTGCTGGAGCGCGGGGTCGGTGTCCGCTTCAAGGGTGTCGAGAAGACGAACGTCGAAGAGTATTGCGTCAGCGAGGGCTGGGTCCGGCTGTCGGCCGGCAAGACCCTCGACCGGGCCGGCAACCCGATGACCGTGAAGCTGAAGGGCACCGTGGAGCCCTATTTCCGCGAGCCCGAAGCGGAGGCCTGATCGACCCGCGCCAGCGCGGCGTCGAAGTTCCGGACGGAATCCCGGACGAGCGTCGCGACCCGTTCCGGAGCACGCGGCCCGCCGATGACGAGGCTCGCCAGGATATCGGAGCGGCGCGCGCGCTGCTTGGCGGTGCGCGCGTGGTTCGACAGACGCAGGTGCCAGGGGCAGTCTTGTCGCCGCAGATACAGGCTGTCGCCGCGCTCGTTCCGGGCGACGATCGCGAAGCCGTGCGGCTCCAGCATCCGGGCCGCCAGAGCCAGCGCCCGGAGCGGCGGAAGCGGACCGTCGGCGGTCACGGCCCGGCCGGTTCGATCGTGCCGAGGCGGCGCCGCCCGAGCGCCCGCGCCTTCAGCGACAGAGCCGGCCGCTCGACCCCGTACCAGGACAGGGCCGCGACCGGCAGCGTGAGGGCGAGGGCCGGCACCAGGAGCGCCGGCCCGGAGGCGGCCGGCCACAGGTCGTGCAGGCTCTGCTGGATCGGCCATCCGTAGAGGTAGATCCCGTAGGAGAGGTCGGCCGACGGGTCGAACAGGCCGCGCGCCAGGGGGCCCAGGGCGAGCCAGACCGCGCCATACGACTCAGCCAGGAACAGAAGGGCCGGATAGGCTGGCGTCCGCGCGAGGACGAAGGCGCCGAAGGCCAGGCAGGCGAGGGCGGCGGCCGAGATCCGCAGGCGGTCGCGCCACAAATAGAGGCACGCGCCGGCCGCGAAGAGCAGCGGCAGGCGCAGCGCCGTCTCGGTGCCCTTGGGCAAATCCGGACCGCGAAGGCCGCAGGCGATGGTCAGGGCGAGCGCCAGAACGGCCACGATCAGGGGCGCCGACCATCGCCGCCGGAGCAGGCCGCACAGGGCGGCGACGAGAACGCCGAGGTAGCACAGAATCTCGTATTTCAGCGTCCAGATTGTGCCGAGGGGGGCCCGGTAGGGATTGGATTCGAAGACGCCGGGGAGGGCGGCGTTGCTCTTGAAGGTCGTCAGCGTCCCGCGGATGAACGACCACAGGCCGGGATCGCTCAGATAGGCGGAGACGGGCAGGCGGGTCAGGACCGCGCCGAGCCCCAACGAGACGACGAGTGTCGCCGCCACGAGTCCCGGGAGGATCCGCAGGGTTCGCGCAACGGCGTAATCGCGAAGCCCCCGGCGGTCGCAGCTCATCGTGACCAGGAAACCCGACACCGCGAAGAAGCCGTTCACCGCGTGCTCGCCGAGGGTGTAGCCGGTGAGCCGGGCGAGGGGTTCGTCGCCGGCCGCACCGGTCGCGACGCTGAACGCATGGGACACGACCACCGCCAAGGCCAGAATCAGTCGGAGACCGGTGAAGCCGTTGCGGCCCCGATCCAGCGCGGCCGCGATCGTCGGCGCGCTCATCGGGTCAGACCTTCGCGGGACAGCGCGGTCCCGCCGCGCCGGAAGGCGAGGGCGCCTGCGGCCGAGCCGCCATAGCGCTCCAGACCCGCCCGGCGCAGGATCAGGGCCGACAGGAGTGCCTTCGGCACGTTGGCCATCAGGGCGGCGAGGCTCGGGTCGGGCAGACCGTATTTGCGGCTGACATAGGCGCGCGACCATGCCTGATGCCATCGCGACCGGAATACCCGGCCGGGCTCGGGCGCCGACGAGCGGCCGCGACCGTGCAGAGCTTCGGCGCCATGGACATGGATCAGGGCGCGGCCGTGCTCGGCCACGCGGCGGCACAGATCGTCATCCTCGTAGAACAGGAAGATGTTCTCGTCGAAGCCGCCGAGGTCCAGGAACAGGGCGCGCGGCATCATCAGGCAGGCCCCGGAGAGGAACGGCGCGCAGGCATCGCCCTGCGGCAGTGCGAGCCTGCCGCCGGGATTGGTCAAATAGGGCGCCAGCAGCGAGCGCGCCTGGAAGAAAAAGCGTCCGTCGGGCTCGACGAGGCGGGGCGCCAGCAGGCCCGCATCCGGCCAGGATCGGGCCGCCGCCAGCAGGGCGTCCGCGGCGCCCGGGCGCAGAACGACGTCCGGGTTGACGATGAGGACATGCTCCGCGGTTTCGGCCGCCCGAACGCCGCAATTGTTGGCGCGGCCGTAACCCTCGTTGCGGGCGTTGCGGATCACCTGCGCGCCGGCCGCCTCCGCGACCGACGCGGAGGCGTCCCGGCTGGCATTGTCGACCACGATCGCCGGCACGTGCTGGCCGGCGAGCGCCGCGAGGCAGCCGGGCAGCACGTCGGCGCTGTCATGCGCGACGACGATCGCAACGAGGCTCGGCACCGGGCAGCGAAGCGCGGCGCCTCAGGCCTTCTTCTCGGGGAGGTTGAGACGGATATGCAGCTCGCGCAGCTGCTTGGGCGTCGCCTCCGAGGGCGCGCCCATCATCAGATCCTCGGCGCGCTGGTTCATCGGGAACAGCACCACCTCGCGGATGTTCGGCTCGTTGCACAGGAGCATGACGATGCGGTCCACCCCCGGCGCGATGCCGCCGTGCGGCGGGGCGCCCATGCGCAGCGCGTTCAGCATGCCGCCGAACTTCTGCTCCAGCACTTCGTGGCCGTAGCCCGCGATGGCGAAGGCCTTCTCCATGACGTCGGGACGGTGGTTGCGGATCGCCCCGGAGGACAGCTCCACGCCGTTGCAGACGATGTCGTACTGGAACGCCTTGATCCCCAGGATGCGCTTGGTGTTCGGACCGTTCTCGTCCTCGGAGGACAGCGCATCGAGGTCGAGCGCCAGGAACTCCTCGCGGTCGATGTTCGGCATCGAGAACGGGTTGTGGGAGAAGTCGACCCGCTTCTCCTCCTCGCTCCACTCGTACATCGGGAAGTCGGTGATCCAGCAGAACGCGTACTGGTCCTTGTCGCACAGGCCCAGCTCGTCGCCGATGCGGATACGGGCCTTGCCGGCGAGGCCGGCCGCCTTGCCCTCGACACCGGCGGAGAAGAACACCGCGTCGCCGGCCTTCGCGCCGGCCCGCTCGGCGATCAGCGCCTGAACCTCGGCGGGGATGAACTTGGCGATCGGCCCCTTGCCGGTGAGCTCGCCGTTCTCCGCCTCGAACACGACGTAGCCGAGGCCCGGCGCGCCCTCGGAGCGGGCCCAGTCATTGAGCTTGTCGAAGAAGGAGCGCGGCTGCGCGCCCGCGCCGGTCGCCGGAATCGCGCGGACCACGCCCCCGGAGGCGATCACGCCCTTGAACGCCTTGAACGCCACGTCGTCGCGGGCGAACAGGTCGGTGACGTCGGCGATGATCAGCGGGTTGCGCAGATCCGGCTTGTCGACGCCGTATTTCAGCATGGAATCCGCGTAGGTGATGCGCGGGAATTCCTTGGTGACGCGCCTTCCCTCGGCGAACTCCTCGAACACGCCGCGCAGCACCGGCTCCACCGCCTGGAACACGTCCTCCTGGGTGACGAAGCTCATCTCGATGTCGAGCTGGTAGAACTCGCCAGGGCTCCGGTCGGCGCGGGCATCCTCGTCGCGGAAGCAGGGCGCGATCTGGAAGTAGCGGTCGAAGCCCGCGATCATCGTCAGCTGCTTGAACTGCTGCGGCGCCTGCGGAAGTGCATAGAACTTGCCGGGATGCACCCGCGACGGCACGAGGTAGTCGCGTGCACCTTCGGGCGACGAGGCGGTCAGAATCGGGGTCTGGAACTCGAAGAAGCCGCCCTCGCGCATCCGGCGGCGAAGCGAATCGATGATCGCGCCGCGCTTCATGATGTTGGCGTGGAGCTTCTCCCGGCGCAGGTCGAGGAAGCGGTAGCGCAGCCGCGTCTCCTCTGGATATTCGAGATCACCGAAGACCGGCAGCGGCAGCTCGCCGGCCGGGCCCAACACCTCGAGATCATCGATATAAACCTCGACCGCCCCGGTCGGCAGCTCGGCATTCTCGGTGCCGGCCGGGCGGGTGCGAACGCGGCCGTCGATCCGCACAACCCATTCCGAACGCACAGCTTCGGCAGCCTTGAAGGCGGGCGAATCGGAGTCGATCACGCACTGGGTCAGCCCGTAATGGTCCCGCAGGTCCACGAACAGCACGCCCCCGTGGTCACGGATGCGGTGGCACCAGCCGGAGAGGCGGACACTCTGCCCGACGTCGGACGGGCGAAGCGCCCCGCAGGTGTGGGAACGGTAACGGTGCATGATGGGCTTCTTCTGAGGGAAGGCCGGCACCATTCACGCGAGGCCCCCCAAGTCAAGCGCGGGGTGTGCAGCACGGCCCCAAAAGCCGCTCCGCAAGCGTCCCGCGGCCTACCGCGCGGGGCATGCCATCCCCATATGATGTCCATGAACGACAACGTTTTTTTCGTCCAGGAGCAGACCGTGAAGCCGGCACCCGGACGGGCTTCGGCCGGGTGGCGGACGCTGCCCCTCGAAGGCCACTTCGACCTCGTCTACGAGGACGCGACCGGCGCCTGGAGCAACCGGTCGCTCGACGCGCGCGAACTCAAGCTCGGTCCGGGCCGGACGCTGCTCGGCGGCATCGACGCGCGGCGCGGCGGCTATCGTGGGTTTCGGGTGGACCGGATCCGCCGTCTCGTCGACGGGACCACCGGCGAGCGCATCGAGACCGGGATCCTCGACCGGCTGCTCGGGCGCGCCGAGGCGCAACGCCGGGCCGACGCGCTGCGGATCCGCCGACAGGCACGCGTGCGCCGGAAGGCGGCCGTTTCTGCCCTGGCTTAGCGATGTTGCCTGGCGATGACGGGCTGTGCGCGAAAGATGGGGACCTGCGCGGGCGCGTCTCCCCATGTTGGCTGCGGTTGCGTATAGCCGATGCATGGACCTGATCACCAACACTGACGCACTGCGCCAGATCTGCACACGCCTCGCCGAGCAGCCCTTCGTGACCGTCGACACGGAGTTCATGCGCGAGACGACGTACTATCCCAAGCTCTGCCTGATCCAGTTGGCGGCTCCGGATGGCACGGGCGTGCTGGTCGATCCTCTGGCCCCGGGAATCGACCTCGAGCCGTTCATCGCGCTGATGGCCGACGAGCGCACGGTCAAGGTGTTTCACTCCGCCCGTCAGGACCTGGAGATCATCTGGCTGATCGGCGGGATCCTGCCGCATCCGTTCTTCGATACGCAGGTCGCCGCCATGGTCTGCGGCTACGGCGATTCCGTCTCGTACGAGCAACTCGTCAACGATGTCGCGAAGGCCAAGATCGATAAGTCGTCCCGGTTCACGGACTGGTCGCGACGGCCGCTCTCCGAGGCGCAGCTGACCTACGCGCTGTCGGACGTGACGCACTTGGTGAAGATCTACGAGGTGCTCGTCGCCGAATTGCTGCGGACCGATCGCGGCGCTTGGCTCGACGAGGAGATGGCGGTGCTGACCTCTCCCGAGACCTACCGCGCCGACCCCGCCCAGGCCTGGCGGCGCCTCTCCGGGCGGATGCGTAAGCCGCGGGAGATCGCTGTGTTGATGGAAGTGGCAGCGTGGCGCGAGAGCGAGGCCCAGGCGCGCAACGTTCCGCGCGGGCGGGTCCTGAAGGACGAAGCGGTGATCGACATCGCGTCGGCGGCGCCCCGCAACGCCGAGGCGCTCGGCCGATTGCGCACGATTCCGGCGGGGTTCGAGCGCTCCCGGACGGGGGCCGACATCGTCGCCGCCGTGGAGCGCGGTCTCGCCCGTGACACCAGCGCCGTCCGGATGCCCGAGCGCGCGCGGCGGAGCGGCGGCAACGGCGCGATCGTCGAACTCCTGAAGGTCCTGCTCAAGGCCGTCTGCGAGGCCGAAGGTGTCGCACCCAAGATCATCGCCACGGTCGACGATCTGGAGGCGATCGCCGACGACGATGCCGCCGAGGTGGCGGCTCTCCAGGGATGGCGCCGCGCGCTGTTCGGCCAAAAGGCCCTGGCACTGAAGCAGGGCAGGCTGGCGCTTTCGGTCGAGGGCGGCCGGATCGTGGTCCGCGCTCTGCAGACCGAGCCTGTGGAGACCAGCGACGACCCGGCCGAATGACAGCGCCGCGACGGTCGTGGGACAATCCGGGCCCATAGGCGTGACTTGCCACCGGAGCGGGATTAAATGGCAATCGGATTGCCATTTAATCCCGGCCGTGCATCCCGCGTATGTTCGAACCGAACGAGATTTTGAAGACGCTGACCGGGCGCGGTCTCGTATCGGCAGAGGGATGCGAATCCGCTCGGGTCCGCTATCGGCTCGTTGTCGAACGGCGTGAAGGCGGGCTCGTCGCGTACGGTAACCTCTACGGCAGTTATTCGGGCTTGCGGCCGATCTGGCTGGAGCCGGACGCCCAACTCCGGCTCTCCAATGGCCGACGCCTCAACATCTCCGTGACGGACTTGGTTGGCGAGGTCGCCGAATTCGAGAGCACAGGACCAGTCGGCGCTCTCTGACAGTGGTCCTGAGCCACCAGACATTACCGGCCGCGGCTGTCTTCAGCATTCGCGCTGGGTGCGGCCGAAGGCCGAATGATTCTGAGAAGCGGGACGATCTGGCAATTTGTCGCGCGCGAACACGAATTCGGTCGACCGGATCCGTCAAAATATCGGATGCGGCGACTGGGCGCACGCGGGTCGACCGGGAAAATTTGGCAGGACAAAACGGCCAAGCCGTCTTGCACCGCGATGGAGCGGAGCCGGGCTCCGCTTTGCCCGGACTGGCGGCCCGCGCAACAAGTGCATGCTAATGCCGAGCAAAGCGCTCGCGACTGCAAGTTCTGCATGGAAGCCGCATCCGTAGCCGTGTGATGCAGCTAAAGGAACCGACCGCCTCTTGTGCGCCGCACCATTTCTTTTCGCAAATGCATGACATCGACCGTGCATTTGTCACAAGAAAAGAAGCTTTCACTGTGTGCTCACAGGTGCCGAACTGCGAGTTGACGGCGCTCAAAAATCTCTTAAGGTCCGGGCAAGCCTCGGTTTCGAGGGAGCCGCCTCAGGGATGGCGGCTCCTGGCTAGGGGATCAGTAGATCTCCTCGAAGTCCACTATGCCCGCTACCGAGGCGTCCATCCCTGTCGCAAACAGTCAGGTCGGAGTCCGAGCGACGCCAGTCTTTTCGTGCGCCGCGAGAACTCTCAAGACTTGTCGGAGGAACCCATGAGAGCGGTACATCTCCTTGCGCTCGGCGCAGGTGTCGCGGCCGTCGCCGCGCCGGCGCTGGCCAATGAAAGCGTCATGAAGGGCATCGCCAACCCGGCGGAACAGGTTCTTCAGACGGTCGATTACGCGAATACGCGTTACTCGAAACTCGATCAGATCAATGCCAAGAACGTCAAGGACCTACAGGTCGCCTGGACGTTCTCGACCGGCGTGCTCCGCGGCCACGAGGGCTCGCCGCTCGTCGTCGGCAACATCATGTACGTGCACACGCCGTTCCCGAACATCGTGTACGCCCTCGACCTCGACCACGAGGCGAAGATCCTCTGGAAGTACGAGCCGAAGCAGGATCCGTCCGTGATCCCGGTCATGTGCTGTGACACGGTCAACCGCGGCCTCGCCTACGCCGACGGCGCCATCCTCCTGCACCAGGCCGACACCACCCTCGTGTCGCTCGACGCCAAGACCGGCAAGGTCAACTGGTCGGTCGTGAACGGCGACCCGAAGAAGGGCGAGACCAACACCGCCACGGTTCTGCCCGTGAAGGACAAGGTCATCGTCGGCATCTCGGGCGGCGAGTTCGGCGTGCAGTGCCACGTCACCGCCTACGACCTGAAGACCGGCAAGAAGGTGTGGCGCGGCTACTCCGAGGGCCCGGACGATCAGCTGATCGTCGACCCGGAGAAGACCACGTCGCTCGGCAAGCCGATCGGCAAGGACTCCTCGCTGAAGACCTGGGAAGGCGATCAGTGGAAGACCGGCGGCGGCTGCACCTGGGGCTGGTTCTCCTACGATCCCAAGCTCGACCTGATGTACTACGGCTCGGGCAACCCCTCGACCTGGAACCCCAAGCAGCGTCCGGGCGACAACAAGTGGTCCATGACCATCTGGGCGCGTAACCCGGATACCGGCATGGCCAAGTGGGTCTACCAGATGACCCCCCACGACGAGTGGGACTACGACGGCATCAACGAGATGATCCTCACGGATCAGAAGGTTGACGGCAAGGAGCAGCCGCTCCTGACCCACTTCGACCGCAACGGCTTCGGCTACACGCTGAACCGCGCGGACGGCACCCTGCTCGTCGCCGAGAAGTACGACCCGGCCGTGAACTGGGCGTCCAAGGTCGACATGGACAAGGGCTCGAAGAACTACGGCCGTCCGCTGGTCGTGTCGAAGTACTCGACCGAGCAGAACGGTGAGGACACCAACTCCAAGGGCATCTGCCCGGCGGCGCTGGGAACCAAGGATCAGCAGCCTGCGGCCTTCTCGCCGAAGACCAACCTGTTCTACGTGCCCACCAACCACGTCTGCATGGACTACGAGCCGTTCCGGGTGACCTACACCCCGGGCCAGCCCTACGTCGGTGCGACCCTCTCGATGTACCCGGCCCCGAACTCGCACGGCGGCATGGGCAACTTCATCGCGTGGGATGGCGTCAACGGCAAGATCAAGTGGTCCAACGCCGAGCAGTTCTCGGTGTGGTCCGGTGCTCTGGCCACCGCCGGCGACGTGGTGTTCTACGGAACGCTTGAGGGCTACCTGAAGGCGGTCGACGACAAGACCGGCAAGGAGCTGTTCAAGTTCAAGACCCCGTCGGGCATCATCGGCAACGTGATGACCTACCAGCACAAGGGCAAGCAGTACGTGGGCGTCCTGTCGGGCGTCGGCGGCTGGGCGGGTATCGGCCTCGCGGCCGGCCTGACCGACCCGAACGCCGGTCTCGGCGCGGTGGGTGGCTACGCGGCTCTGTCGCAGTACACCAACCTCGGCGGCCAGCTGACGGTCTTCGCCCTGCCGAACTAATCGGCCGCAGGGTTCGACGTGAAAAACGATGCCGGCGCGGGTTCCCGCGCCGGCATCCTTGTGATTAGACATTCTCGCAAGAGGCTGCGGCTCGGGGGGAGACGAAGAGCCTCGATCCAGGGAGACACATGCGTTGCTCAACCTCAGCAAGATCGTAACGCGGCCGGTTATCGCCGCCCTCGCCCTAGCGACCGTCTCGACGGTTGCCGTACATGCTGAGGATGCCAAGCCTGCCGACCCCAAGCTCGCCAACTCGTACAACGCGAACGACAAGACCGCCGAGCAGGATCCCAAGCTTCTGAAGCAGGATGCTGCGGTGAAGGTCGAGGACGGCAAGTACTTCGATGCCGACGGTCACCCGACGTTTCACGTGACCCAGGACGGCAAGATGCTCGACTGGTACACCTACTCGGGCTATCGCCGTTATCACGCCGAGTGCCACGTGTGTCACGGTCCGGATGGCATGGGCTCGACCTACGCGCCAGCGCTCAAGGATTCGCTGAAGCACCTCTCCTACGAGGAGTTCATCGGCATCCTGGCGGGCGGCAAGCAGGATGTGAATGCCGCCGAGCAGAAGGTCATGCCCGCCTTCGGCGACAACAAGAACGTCATGTGCTACTCGGACGACCTGTACGTCTACCTCAAGGCACGGGCCGCCGGAGCGATCGGGCGTATTCGTCCCTCCGATCACGAAGATAAGCCCGATACCGCCAAGAAGGCGGAGAAGGAATGCATGGGCGGCTGATGTCGTCTTTTGCCCGGATCGCAATCCTCTGCGCCTTGTCTCTGACCGGGACGCGGGGGGCTCTCGCCCAGCATCTGCCGGATACGGTCACAACCGACGTGCTGCGCGTCTGCGGTGATCCGGGCAACATGCCGTTCTCCGAACGCAAGGAGGACGGCTTTGAAAACAAGATCGCAGCGATCATCGCTGACGAGTTGAAGATCAAGGTCCGGTATTACTGGCTGACTCAAGGGCCCGGTTTCGTGCGCAACACGCTCGGCACCGGGCTGTGCGACGTCATCATGGGCCAGGCCTTCGGGAGCGACCTCGTACAGACCACGAATCCCTATTATCGATCCGCTTACACGCTGGTCACCCGGAAGGGTGAGTATAACGGCGTGACCGGTCTCGATGACCCGCGTCTGAAGGGCAAGAGCATCGGCGTGATCGCCGGTACGCCGCCGGTGAACCGAATGGGCGAACTCGGCCTCGTCTCGAGCATGAAGGCCTACGCGCCCTACCAGCTCGACCCGGCGCGCAAGCACCAGACGGTCGCCGCCGAGATCATCGCGGCGCTGGCAGCCAAGGAAATCGACGCAGCCGTGCTCTGGGGACCGGCGGCGGGGTGGCTCGCCAAGCAATCGGGCACCGCCATGAGCGTCGTGCCACTGCTCAAGGAGCCGGAGCGGCCCCCGATGGCCTACCGGATCGCCATGGGCGTCCGGATCGGCGAGAATGATTGGAAGCGCTCGCTCAACACCGTTCTGCGCAAGCGCAAGGCCGATATCGACAAGGTGCTGCGCGATTACGACGTGCCCCTCCTCGATGATGAGGAGAACAAGCTGGCCGATCCGGGTGAGCGCTGACAAGCGGCGCTAATGTGCCCCTCAAGTTCGCCCCTTTAGTCGCGGGAGGTCAGGCGCGCTCGATCCCGGTCCGGTCAAGTTTGGCCAGAGCATCGGCCACACGTTCGCC
Source organism: Methylobacterium sp. UNC378MF (assembly GCF_900103195.1). Classification (GTDB taxonomy): domain Bacteria; phylum Pseudomonadota; class Alphaproteobacteria; order Rhizobiales; family Beijerinckiaceae; genus Methylobacterium. The sequence goes on from NZ_FMWU01000004.1 coordinate 262,089, forward strand.
GCCGATCACAAGATCGGGCGCAATCTCGGCCAGGGGCACCAGCACGAAGGCTCGTTCGCGCACATAACGGTGCGGCAGAACCAGACGTGCATCGTCGATGCTGGCGCCTTCGTAGGCCAGAACGTCGATATCGATCACGCGCGGCCCCCACCGCTCCTCGCGGATGCGCCCGAGTTTGTGCTCCACGTGCAGGCAAGCGTCGAGCAGGCCGTGGGGATCGAGACTCGTTTCCACCGCCACAGCCCCGTTCAGAAACCACGGCTGGTCAGTCTTGCCCCACGGTGGCGTGCGATAATCGGAAGACCGCGCGGTGACCGTGAGGCCGGGGATCGCCGCGAGACCCGCCACCGCGGCATCGAGCATCGCGGCCATGTCACCGACATTGCTGCCGATGCCGAGATAGGCCCTCATCGACCGGCTCCGCGGCGGCGCGTGATCTCGACGCCGACACTTTCCAGGATTGCGGGGACGGGCGCACTCGGCTTGTCGACACGGACCGTGATGACATCGATCGGAGCGAAACGGCGGAGGATTTCTGTAGCGATCACTTCGGCCAGGGCCTCAATCAGGTTGAAGCGTCGCTCGGTGGCGATCCCAACCGCGACCGCCGTGAGATCCGCGTAGCTGACAGTGCCGGCCACGTCGTCCGAGCGGCCCGCGGCCTCAAGGTCCACCTGGGCTTCCAGGGAGATGTAGAAGCGCTGGCCGAGCACCGCCTCCTCGGCCAGCACGCCGTGCCTGCCGAAGACGGCAATCCGGGTGACGCGGATCAGGTCGCCCGCCATGCTCACCGGGCCTCAGGGCGCATCACGGCGTCGACGACGCGCATCGCGTCGATATGCGCCGCCACATCGTGCACACGAACAATATCAGCGCCAAGAGTCGCCGCGACGGCATGGGCGGCGAGGGAACCGTACAGGCGGTCCGCCGGACGGGTCTCGCGGTCGTGCAGGCGTCCGAGGAGAGACTTGCGGGAAACACCGACGAGAACGGGAAACCCGAGGGCCCGGATCTCAGGCAGACGCCGTAACGCCTCGAGATGCTGGTTCCACGTCTTGCCGAAGCCGACGCCCGGGTCGAGCACGATCTCGGAATCCGCTATGCCTGCCCGATGAGCGATGGTGAGAGACCGCTCGAAAAAGGCCAGCATGTCGGCGACGATGTCGAGATTCGGATCGATCGTCTCGCGATTGTGCATGATGATGACCGGCGCGCCGTGCGAGGCCGCCACGGAGGCGATGTCGGGCTCGCGCTGAAGTCCCCAGACGTCGTTCACGATCCGAGCGCCCGCCTTGAGTGCAACGCGCGCCGTGGACGCCTTGTAGGTATCGATGGAGATCGGCACCGATAGCCGCGGCCCCACGGCCCGGATAACCGGCAGGACGCGCGCCTGCTCCTCGTCGGCGGAGACCGGAACGTGACCGGGCCGAGTCGATTCCCCGCCGATGTCGAGAATTGCGGCTCCCTCCGCGACCAGACGTTCGGCCTGCGCCACCGCCTCGGCCTCAGCGGCGAACAGGCCGCCATCCGAGAAGGAATCGGGCGTGACGTTGAGGATGCCCATGACCAGGGTGCGGCCGCCGAGGGCGGGCAACAGGTGGGACAGGCTAGACGAGGAGGTCACGGAGCGGGTCCCGTTCACAGGCGCGATCGGGAGCCGGTTTGCGCGAATCGGGAGACCGGCGCAACGCCGGCCTCGTCGCGAATCTCAGCCGCGATAGCAGCGGATCTCGGCCTCGGCCTGGGCGCGGCGCAGTTCGGCGACCTTGTCGTCGAAGATTTTGGTCGACTTGAACTCGTTCGCACGGTTGCCGATGCCCTGTCGCATCGACAGGACCGTGCTTGCCTGGACGTACTTGTCGTACGGCAGGATCGCGGCAAGCTGGTCCAGCGAGCAGGAGCATTTCTGCAGGCTTTCGCGGGTTTGCCCGTTGGCCGCCATGCAGCCAAACACGTAATCGACCCGCGCGTCGGTCGGGTAGTCGTTCTCCTCGGCCGCCCAGCCGGCCAGGCCTGACAACGTCAGAGCGAGGACGGCCAGGGTGCCCCGTTCAGCCAGCCTTCTGATCATAGTTCAGCTTCTCCTCGAGCAGCTCGCCGCCATCCGGGCTCTTCGACGATGCCTCGATCGAGACGATCTCGCCCGGGACGGCGGGGGCGATGACGAAGGTATAGGTCATGTCGTCCATGCCGCGCATGCGCTGCGCCATCGCGTCGCCCGCGAACGGCTTGGTGACGACGCGCCAGCCATCAACCTCGCGCCCGTCGATATTCACCTTCGCGGGCGTCACGACGGCCTTCTCGCGGAGGCCCTTGCGGATTGCGAGCTTGAGGTAGCGCGGGTTCGCTTCCAGTACCTTGGCCAGACCACGCAGGTGGTTCTCGAGAAACAGCGACACGACCGGATTGCCCGGCATGTCCTCGAACGGGCCAGCCGGTACCCGGTTCAACCCGGAGAACATCACCACGCTGATATCGCGCGCCTCGGCACTCTTGCCAGGCTCAACCTTCAGCTGGACCGTGTCCGCCAGCGGCGGCCCAAACGGACCCTTCGCGATGCCCGAGCGGCGCAGGTAATCGTAGGTCAGCGTCGAACCCGGCGCGGTATTTTTCATGTGCGGCTGATCGAACAGCAGATCCGCCGCCGAAGGCGGAGCGGCCGCGTTGGCCTGGGTGACGGTGGCAGGCTTTGAGGCATCCTCTGCAAGGGCCGGCGACGCGGCCAGAGCCAGCCCAACGGTCGTCGCGGCAAGGCTCCTCACGACAAGACTTCTCACGAGTGCACGTCCTCCTTGAGCGGCGACCGGACGTTGCTGCCGATCGTCCGATAAACGTAGTCGGGCGGGTTTTCGGCCGCTTCCTCGGTAGCGAGGGCCCTGACCTTGGCGTGGAGTGGGGAGAGCGAGCAGGCCGGATCCGTGGCGGCCGCGTCGCCGGCGAGCGCGAGCGCCTGGCAGCGGCAGCCGCCCCAATCCTTCTCGCGCCGGTCGCAGGAGCGGCAGGGCTCCTTCATCCACTCGGTGCCGCGATAGGCCCTGAAGGCGGGCGAGTCGCGCCAGATCTCGCCGAGCGCGTGGTCGTTGACGTTCCAGAACTCCAGCCCTGGGATCGTCTCGGCCGCGTGGCAGGGCAGGACCTTGCCCTGGGGCGTGACGTTCATCAGCTTGCGGCCCCAGCCACCCGCGCAGGCCTTCGGATATTTCGCGTAATAGTCGGGCACGACGAGGTCGATGACGAGCTGACCCTTCAGGCGCTCCCGGGCCGCCTCAACGATCCGAATCGATTCATCGACCTGCGCCTTGTCGGGCATCAGGGCGGCGCGGTTGACGTAGGCCCAGCCGTAATACTGCGTGTGCGCTACCTCGAGTCGCTTGGCGCCCATCTTCACGGCGAGATCGATGAAGCCGGCCACCTCGTGGATGTTGCCGCGGTGGATCACCGAGTTCAGCGTCAGGGGCAGGCCGAGCTCGACCACCTTGGCGGCGAACGCGAATTTCTGCGGCTGGGCGTTCTTCAGGCCCCCGATCTTCTCGGCGTTCTGCGCGTCGACGCCCTGCACCGAGAGCTGCACGTGGTCGAGCCCGACATCGTAGAGCGCCTGCAGCTTGCCCAGCGCCCCGCCGACGCCGGAGGTGATCAGGTTCGAGTACAGGCCGAGATCGGCACAGGTCTTGGTGATCTCGACGATGTCGTTGCGCGCCGTCGGCTCCCCGCCGGACAGGTGCACGTGCAGGACGCCGAGCGCCGCGGCCTCCCCGAGCACACGCTGCCACGTCTGCGTGTCGAGCTCGCCCGACCGGCGGTCGAGCTCCAGCGGGTTCGAGCAGTACGGGCAGCGCAGCGGGCAGCGATGGGTCAGCTCGGCGAGCAGACCGACCGGGGCTGGCGCATCGGGGCGGTTCGGCGTCAGCGCGTTCATCGCTCGAGAACCCGTTTCTCCGCGAGGCCGTCGAGCATCACCAGGATGTCGGCCTCGATGGCGCGCGGATCGGCCGCGTAGGTCTTGCCCAGCTCGTCCGCGATGTCGGCGACGCTGCGCGCCCCGTCCACGAGCTTGAGGACCGCGACGGCGTTGTCGTCGAGATCGAAGGTGCGCTCGGGGGCGAGGAGCACCCACTTGCCGCGGGTCTCGTCGTTGCGCAGCCGAACCCCGCGCGGCAGCCGCGGGCGGTCGCCGGCCGCCATCGTCCCGCCGGCCGCGCCCGATCCGGCCCGCGATGCCTCGGCCACGAGCCCTTCTCCGGGCTGCCACGCGTCCGGGGGGACCATGCCGGGGGCGACGTAGGCGAAGTACAGCGCGTCGAGCTGCGTCCAGAGCACGGTGCACTTGAACGTCAGCGCCGCCAGCGCCTGCCGCTGCAGCTCGGGCGTCGTCGCGTGCTGCTTGACGTAGTCCAGGGCGAAGTCGGCGTCCCGCGGCGCCTGGGTCAGGCGCTTGTCGAAATAGGCCAGCGTGTCCTTGGTGATGAAGTCGTAGTTCTTCAGCATCCCGGCGACGCGCTCGGAGATGATCGTCGGCGAGAACATCTCGGTCAGCGACGAGGCGATCGCCTCCAGCAGCGTCTTCTCGGAGACGAAATGGACATAGGCCTCGACCGAGAACTTCGTGGCCGAGAGGATGCCGCGGGTCGACAGCACGTAGGCGCGGTCGAAGCCGACGCCCTCGGCCAGCTTGAGCCAGCGCTCGATGCCGCCGTCGCCCTCGTGGTCGCCGTCATGGTCGACGATGCGCTGGCGCCAGATCCGCCGCAGCGACGCGTCGGTCATGCGCGCCAGCACGGCGGCGTCCTTCACCGGGATCATCGCCTGGTAGTAGTAGCGGTTCAGCGCCCAGGCCCGGACCTGATCCTTCGACAACTTGCCGTCGTGTAGCAGCCGGTG
>NZ_FMWU01000019.1 GCF_900103195.1 Methylobacterium sp. UNC378MF
GCACGACGTGGTCGGCGGCCATGATCAGCACCACGGCCTGCGGGTCGCTGGCGGCGGCGTGGAGGGCGGCGACCGCCACGGCGGCGGCCGAGTCGCGGCCCTGCGGCTCGAGCAGGATGTCGGCGGCAAGACCGAGCTGGTCGCGCTGCTCGGCGACGATGAACCGGGCCTCGGCCGAGGCGATGACGGTGGGCGTGGCGAAGACGGCGGCGTCCGACACCCGCGCCAGCGTCGCCTGGAAGGTCGAGCGCTCGGCGTCGACCAGACGGGCGAACTGCTTGGGCATGCTCTCGCGCGAGGCCGGCCACAGCCGCGTCCCCGTCCCACCGCACAGAACGACCGGACGGACTGAGACGACGGCTTCCGACATAAGATCCGTTTCCCGAGGATTGCGTTCTTTCCGAGGGCCCTCAGGGGCGGAACGCCGCGGTCTCACTGGACCAGATAGGCGCGGCTCGGCGCACGCTGCACTCCGGGCGCCGTCAGGCGCCTGCGGGCCAGGACGCCGTCCACGAAGCGGCTGATCTCCTCCGAGAAACGGCCGACACCGAAGTCGGCAGCACGGCGGACGAGCCGCTCCGGCTCCACGCCGATGGTCCGGCAGCGCTCGACGGCATCGATCAACGCTTCAACGGATTGTTCGTGGAAGAACGTTCCGGTGATTCCGTCGAGGACCGTTTCGGTAACGCCGCCTTTGCCATACGCGACGACGGGCCGTCCACTCGCCATCGCCTCGACAGGGACGATGCCGAAATCCTCCTCTCCGGGGAAGATCAAGGCTTGGCAGCGCGCGTAATGATGCTTCAACACGTCGAAGGGCTGTGGGCCGAGAATCCTGATATGTGGACCGGCCATGCTGTGCAACTCGCGCAACATTTCACCGCCACCGATCACCACGAGTGGCTTCTGCAAGCGGTTGAAGGCCTGGATCGCCAGTTCCGGCCGCTTGTAGCGCACCAACTCCCCGACCATGAGATGATAATCGCCGAGCTCACCGGCCGGGACAGTCTCGAACGCCGCGGTATCCACGGGCGGATGAATGACCTCTGCCTGGCGCCGGTAGTAGGTCTCGATCCGCCGGGCTACCGTGTTTGAATTGGCGATGAATTCGTGGACCCGGCCTGCCGAGATGGCGTCCCAATTCCGGATATAGTGGGCCATTGGCGGCATCATCAGGCGGGTGAGCAATCCTGTACGCTCGCGATAGTCATGGTACATGTTCCAGACGTACCGCATCGGCGAGTGGCAATAGCAGATGTGGACCGCATCGGAGGGCGGGATGATGCCTTTCGCGGGACCGGACTCGCTGCTGATGATCAGATCGTACCCGCGCAGATCGAGCTGCTCGAGAGCCATCGGCATCAGGGGAAGATAGGATTTATACCGTTTGGCCGCGAACGGTAACGTACCGATGAAGGATGTCGTCACACGGTGCGCGGCGATGGCCGGCGACATGGCTTGCGGCGCGTAGACGTGTGTGAAGATATCGGCTTCGGGGTACAGGTTGCACAGCGCCTCGATGACCTTCTCGCCTCCGCGCATCCCGACGAGCCAGTAATGGACGATCGCGACTTTCATCAATCAAACCTTGATCCCACGACCATCAGACAAGGCGGCCGGCGCCGTTTGGAGGGCAGCCGAAGGGGCATGCGCGTCGCAAGCGGGTCCCACTCCGGACGCCGTCCGACGAGAGGCGGGCCACTCTGCCCATCGGCAGGGACCCTGATCGACTGCGACCGTGCAGCCTTTCCATAGGCAATGGACCATGAATGTGGTGTTCTCAGCTCGATCTGAAACAGGTATCTTCAATAGGGCAGGGGTCAATCAAACGTCGGGCCGATCCGATATCGAGGGCCTCCAAACCCCCTGACTGGGTCTCGTGACGTGCGCGCTGTGGCCGCGGTGCGCGGGTCGGGCCGGGTTCCAGGGGACAAAGCCTGCATCCGGTGCCGGCCCCGTCCGCTGGCCGGGCTGGCGCAGATCCACGCGCGTGCAGTGTCGCCCGAAACGCTGTCCTTTCCCGGCGCGCATGGCAGGGACAATCCCCATCCACATCGGCTCCTGCATGATGGATGCCGCTTTGGCATGCGCAGATTACTGACGTGGCCGTCCGGATCCGAGACGGCGCTTGCCGTGGTGGCTGTCGCGCCGCCGCGTCGGACAGCGGACGCGCGCCCATGCTCCCGTTCGGCGTGGCGGCATATGCCGTCAAACCGGCGCCGAACTCAACCTCATCGTTCGCGCTTTTAGTCCGTTACAGGTGCGCTCCATAGAGCGTGTCCCTCAACGTGTCATGATCGCTGCTCGCTCTAAATTGAATTTGCGGCCCTAACTCAGTTTATTCCTCTGTTCCCAGGCGGAGCCGGACGGCCTTCCGATCTCCGCGGCGCCGCAGAGCCAGATCGGCGTCCTTGGGCGGAGCGCGCCTGTCCCGGACCTGGGGATGCGCAGTTTCTGGCCAGACGGGAGTGCCGATGGAGCTTGGCGGGCGGTCCGTTCGCGAAAAGCACAACGCCGGTCGAGGCTCGTCTCTTGCGTGTCAACCATCCAGGCATGCGGCTCTCTCCGCGCCAGCCGCACGCAGTGCACAAATGTTCGGTGAGCATCCAGACGAGATAGATATATCGCGGCATTGCGCCGACGCAGGGCAGAAGGCGGATTTGGTCGCGGCGTCCGTGGCGTAAGCGCTGTAAAGCTGCGGCTGGACACGTCAAGCCGTCCCCAATCCTTGGGATTTTGAGCCGCTCGAAGACTGAAATATGGGCTACGGCTCAGCTTGTAATAAGTGCGATGATTTGATATTCAGCCGTTAATAACTGATTAATCAATTTTCCGCTTCCCCTGCCGACTTCCTTCACGAGGAGCCGACACCATGCTGCGCGACGCTGGCCAGCCGCTTCACACCATCCTGCGTGCGCCGCACCATGGTGTCGAGTTGGCCAATCACGTGAGCGAGGCTGCGGAGGCCGTTGCCGAGGCGGTTCTGCCAGCGGCGCCCTTCGTGACGCGAGGCCCCCGCTTGAACTGGGCGGCCAAGCGTGGGCTCGATATCACGGTATCGGCCACGGCGCTGTTCCTGCTCCTGCCGCTGATGCTGTTGATCGCCGGCCTCATCTATGCCGGCGATCACAAGTCGCCGATCTTCCGTCACATGCGACTTGGTCGCGATGGGCGTCGTTTCGGCTGCCTGAAGTTCCGCTCGATGGTGACGGATGGCGACGCCGTGCTGGCAGCGCACTTGGCCGCCAATCCGCGGGCCCGTGCCGAATGGGAGGCGACCCACAAGCTCAGCGACGACCCGCGCATCACGGCCATCGGGCACGTGCTGCGCAAGACCTCCCTCGACGAGTTGCCGCAGCTCTGGAACGTGCTGCGCGGCGAGATGAGCCTTGTCGGGCCGCGCCCGATCGTGCCGGCCGAAGTCGTCCGCTACGGGCGAGCCTTCCCGACCTGCTTTGCCGTGCCGCCAGGCGTGACCGGCTTGTGGCAGGTCTCGGGCCGTTCCGACACGACCTACCGCGAGCGTGTGGCGCTCGATCTCGACTACGCGACCCGCTGGAGCCTGCGCCGGGATCTCGCCATCATGATCCGCACCGTGCCAGCCGTCCTGGCCCAGCGCGGGAGCCGGTGAGGCGGCATCCACCCGGCAGGGCAGCCCTCTGTCGCGTCAGAACGCCCACCGGCGCGATGATGATCACGCCGCCGCGGCAGGTCCGGTCCTGGCCGCTGCCGCTGATGCGTCGGGTCGGCATTGCTCGAGGCGGGTTTCCGCGGGGAGCCGGCGCCGGGACCAGATCGCGCCGGCGCGCGGCAGCGTCACCGAGCGGCCCCTCCGCAAGGGCCGGCATCCGAGGCACAGGTCGCGTGGAATATGGCGGCGCGCTCTGCGCAGACGGCCGGGAACCTTCTGCCTGCGCACGGCCCGCGGGGCACCGGTAAAACATTTGCTACTGCAGCGATTGACGACCGCTGCGGGCTGTGGAGGGTTCCAGCATTGGCCATTTTCGACCCGCGTCAGCACGATGATCCGATTTGGTATGATCGGGTCGAACCCGACGAGCCTCCGGGGCCGATCCTTCAGGGGCTGGCCCTTTCGTTTCTACTTCTCAAGGCGGGTCTTGAGGTGGCGGTTTCTCTGTTCTGGCTCCCGACCACATTGTGGTGCGGAGTATCAGGTTGGATCGCCACGGCAAGGCGGTCCTGATTGAAGCGTCGCGCGCCGCGCCGTGATGGTCCGGCGCCAGGCATCCGTTCCCGAGCCCACCCGATCGACGGGTCGGCCGTATCGCTGACCGAGCCGCGATGGCTGGGACCCTCCGGGCTGGTGCCAACCTCTGCGCGAAGCCAGGGTCCGCTCCGGACAGGTGTGCGGACGATCGAGCAGTCTCTCCAACCCGGCCGATACGCGCGACGGCCCGCCCGGACGCGCGGCCAAATCCCGAGAGCGCCGATCTCGCTGGGGTCGGGCGGATTCGGTGCAGCCGGACGACCTGGCTCGACATCGGGCGCCGCGTTTCCCGCCCGAGGGCAGGGAGCGGAGGTTGCGGCGCTATGGTGCTTGCGACCGCGCAGGCGGAGCCGCAGAGCGGCGCGGCGACCCACGCTTCCGGGAAACCGTCGCGGCCAGGCACCGGCCTCGTCGCGCTGGCCGCTGCGCACCGTGCCATCCTGTACCGCAGGGCCGGCCAGATCAGATGTCCTGAAATGCCGTTGCTTGGAGCACCGGAGCTTAGGTTTGTGCCGCGGGAAAGCACCGCCCGGCGCGAACCTTGGTCACTGGCCGCCGATCCTGTACGCAGGGCTTCAGCGGTCCGCAGCGTCAGACCGCGTCGCTTGGGTTGCGGCGCGAAATATGATGATACACTGTTCATCAACGAGATAGCTGTCTGATCGGTCGAAGCACAGTATTCTCTGACCGCAACTTGAGAGCGGGGTCGGCATGCGCGCCGCCAGAGCTCGAGGCCCCGGACGATGGCGGTTTCCGTCAGGCGGGGCGGCCAGAGGTGTCATGGGAACGCGGCACGGAACGCGAGCGGCCTGCCGAGGTGGAAGCGGCAATGAATAGATGCATCATTGGCTGGCATTTAGATAAATAATTTATTCGGTTGATTGAATGAGCTTGCTTGACGAGAGGGTGCCCAATTTCTGGGGCACGCATTTCAGTAGAGTCGAACGGCGTGTGCTCGGATGAGAAGTTCAGAAATTGGACGGTCCACGCGATTCTGGCATCTGGGGAAAGCGCTGCGAGCCCGCAGGATGTCCGCAAAGGAACGATCACGCTCGATCGGGGTATGCCGGTCATGTGGTGAGACAGTGAAAGTTCCGGACGTGTACTGCCTGTCCTGCGCGACCGATCAGGCTGACCGTGATGCAGCATATTTCGATCATTGGTTGGTTGTGTCTGCTTGCCTGTTCGTGCTGATAGCAATAATCATTGTTGTTTATTCATTGCTGTAACGATTCAGGTCGTGGTCTTTGCATTGCTTTCCGCGTGATCGCAGCCCTCAGCCGAGCCTGCATAGGCCACGGCCACAGACGATCGGCAGCGGTGACGCCTGATGACACGTGCTCTGTGTTCGGTTCCCCGGGGACCTGCGAGCGCGGGCAAGTTGGCGAGTCCAGCCGAAAACCGAAATGTGGACCTTCCTGCAGGCCGTACGGCCGGTGAGCAGGACAGCACCAGCGGCGGCATTGCCGCAAAGGTCCCGAGAGGGGGCGCGGCAATCCTCGCCAGGGTGCCGGTCGTGGTCGAGCTGCGGAACCTGCTCGCGGTCAGGGCAACGAAGCCGAGGCCGGCACCTGGCCGAGCAGGTGCCGCGCAGCCTGAACCAACCTCAATCGCACGGAAACACGGCGCGGACGTCAGGTGCCCTATCCGGAACCGCGCCGGAGTCGTTCCGGGATTGGCGGTTATCCGGTTGTATTTCAACTGCCGGACTTCCCGTATTCCAACCGGATCGGCCCTTATTGAAACGTGGAATTAGCTTGTTCGAGCCATTATCGAATGGCCCGACTGCGATATGATTTGGCTGCATTGCGTGGAAAATTGAGAACGACGGAGATGCAGGCGTCAGCCTGCAATAAAAGGCGCAAAAAACTATGAGAGAGTGACAATCTTGAGCGACGAGCCATGCCGTATCATTATTTCCTACCTCAATTGACCGATGCAGGTGAGAGGCGATAGTTAAAATGGTTATGAAATGCCATATTCATCGCACCATTGCAGTTTGCGATATGGTTGGGTGGGCTTTGATCAGGCTGTCGGTTGGGGGAGGTCAAAATGCTCGGCGTGTTCGTGGCTGGGACGCTGGCTGGCGCAGTGGCCCTTGGCTTCAGTACGCCCGCTTCGGCTGGTTCAGACATCACGTCCGCCGGGATCGCCACCGGCCGGCTTTATGTGATCGGTACGACCGAGCGACCTCACACGACGGTGGTCTTGGATGACCGATTTCGGACAGAGTCCGATGATCGCGGGAAATTCCAATATGAATTGGTGTACCATCCTGCCAGCTGCATCGTTTCCGCTTCCATCGAGGGACATATCTTCGAAGCTGTTGTCGGCAATTGCGGTCAGCAGGTGATGCCCGGAACGTGGCTCGAACCGAAGCCGGCCATGACGACGGCGGCTCCTCTTCGGCGGATCTTGTCACCAGAAGCCGAATTGGGGTCGACCTTGTTATGCCCGTCCGTTCGAATGGAGCGGTCGCAGGATCCCGTATCCGTCGAGCCCGCCGATCGCGCGCCGCCCGTGTTCACCGTCTTGTCCTGGACGGAGTTCCTGCCGCGAGACTAGCTTGGGGCCGCGTCGGATGGGGTGAGCGTCCCGCTCGCCGCGGATCAGCCGGGGCCCGGGCGGCCGCCGCCGGCGGCATCCCTTTCCGGACGGCGGCGTTGCAGCCGGAATCAGGGATGGCCCGCCTTGCGTGAGCGGTCGTGCAGGGACGGAGACGAACCCTAGGTTCTCGGCTCGCAGGATGCGAATCCGAAGGGTTCATGGGACCGCCGTCGCTGACGGGTTCGAGCCCCGGGAACTGCCGAAGGCGTCCGGTGGCCGAACCCGAGCGATCTCGCTCCGGAGGTCGTCGGGCTGAAGCGGCCGGGCGCAGCCCCGACACCGCCGCGCCGGACCTATCGTGCCGTTCTGTCAGGCGCTCTGTGCCACCGATGCCGGGTTCCGCGATCGAGGCAATGACCGGCCGGCCGACGGGACCGCAACGGGCCAAGATCGGGCCTGCGCGGATCCGGAGACGCTAGGCGGTGCCGGCAATGCCGCGACGCACCGGATCAGCAACCTGAGCAGATGCTGCTCGTGGCCATGCGTCCGCCCTTCAAGAGGGTCTCCATCGTCGCCTCGCGGTCGTAATCCAAGGGCGCCTTGCCGGCTTTGAGACCCGATTCCGGCGCAGGGCCTTTCCCCGACGTGGTCGCCGTCTCCCGGATGTCGACATCGTCATACATCCGGGAGACCGAGGCGTAGACCGGCGGTTTGATCAGGTCCTGCGGACGCAAGGTCTTCCAGGCCAGGCGCGAGCGCCTGGAGAAATCAAGCACTGCCAGAGGGTTGACGCCGCGTTGCCCCGACTCGGCGTTCTGAAGCTTCAGCGTGCCGGGAATGACGACGGGCATCGGGCCGTCATCCGCTTCGGGCTGCGGCGCTGCAAGGTCCACGAGCGGGGCCGTCGGCGCCGTTGTAGCCGCCATCGCGGTCGGTGGCGGCAGCGCGCTATAGGCGGTCGGGCTCAGCGGCACATGTGAGCATGCACTGGATGCCAGCACTGCCACAAGTGTTCCGATCCGTTTGAAAGCCATGGCCGACCTCGTGGCGCGCCGGGCCATTCTAGCCAAGCTTGAGTCCGGACATAGCAGTTTTGCGTGGCCAGAGTCTAGCCGAAACAAGTCGGTAGCGGAAAATCGAAGTGCATATACATTGTAAAAACAGTCATCGCCTGGTGGCCGCGGGCGTCATTGAGCCATATGGGTGCCGTATAATAGATTTTTAAGTTAGATCCGAAATCCCGGCCCTTTCAGAAAACAAGGCAGGGAGCATCTGGCGGATTGCGTCCTCGCGGTCTGAGGGACGACTTGAGCGGACGTGGTCGTTCTCCTGATGAAGCCAATCTGCGCTCACCAATCTGCACAGCGAGCCATGCGATCGGCTCCCCCGGGGCTTCATCCATGCAGGGCTGCGTTCCTGTGCAGCGGGAAGCTCGACCATGTCTCCGCGAAAGCGGCGCGATAGCCGGAAGCATTGACGCTTTGGCCCGATGGGGCCGCCGAGTTCGACGTCGCGTCCATCGCCGCGATCCGAGGAGCGCGCGAGGTCTCTGCCCTTACGAGGTCTCTGCGCTTGCGAGATCCTGCAGGAGGACGGCTTCGCCCCAGCAGATCACCGTCACGCTGAAGCGGGCCGGGGCCGGAACGCCCGCCGCGGGAGGGGCCGGTCGGATCAGCCTCCCAAGGCGGCGCCAGATCCGATGCTTCAGCGCCCGACGGAGTCGACCAACGATTCTGCGGTCGGGGCTGCAACCCCGCCTGAGGCGTCCGGGCGCGACCTGGTCCAGTCGCAGGCCGAGGCCAGGAGCGAAATCGCGATCTGGTGGGGGTGCAAGGGGAGCCAACCGCGAAGGCCCCCGGGGCCGCGACCCTCATAGGCGAGGTCTGTGCATCGGAGCGGACGAGTAGCGGTCGGGATTGCTCAGAAGCTCCGGGAAAGGCCGGCCTTTGGGGCGAAGAAAGGGCCGTTCGACACAGTGCCAACTCAGAAGAGCGAAACAGAAGACGATCGGGAGTGTGAGTGCTATCAACGTCAACGGCGTCACGTCGGGAATGGTTTGAATAATCAGATTCTGAATGGGCCATGCGTAGAGATACAGTCCGTATGTCGGATCTGTGCGATCGATCCAGCGGCTCAGATGGTTCGCTGGTGTCGCCAGCGCGTACCAGAAGATCAGGTAGCCGCCGAAGATCGCGAAGGCAGGTTCCGCCAGCGGGGGAACAAACAGGAAGGCCGTGCAAGCTGTCAGCGCAAGCACTGCGCCGCGGCGCGTCAAGGAAATGACGTCTCGCCAGATGTAATATGCGGATCCGACCAGGAAGATGAAGGTCAGGCGGATCGTGGCGGTGGAGCTGCCGAAGATCGCACTCCCGTGCGGGATGTCCGGCAGCGCATCACGATAGAAATAGAGGACGCTAAACCCGGTGATGACGGCTAGAAAATACGGCCGTCGCGCCTTGGTCGAGATGAAGGCTATCCCGATGGCCAGCAGATAGCAGCGGAACTCGTAGGAAATCGTCCACATGGAGCCGTTCAGGTCCGGATGCGGCAACCCGGCAAACGAACCGGGTAGGACGGGAAGGCCCAGCGAGAACAGCTTCACAGCAGATTTGACGACGGGAACGTCGCTGATGCTTCCGCCCGACAAGGTGCCGAACAGGAGAAGAGACACGATGAAGGCTGCAATGAAGCCGGGGTATATTCGGGCGATGCGCTTGCCGATATAGCCGGTCACGGATCGAGAGGATCGGGCGCTCTTCGTGATGAGGTAGCCGCTGATCAGAAAGAAACCGTCGACAGCCAAGTCGCCCGAGAAGGCATTCCCGGTCATCCGTACAAGGAAATCGCGCTCGCGATTTCCGTCAATCAGCTCGGGAGCGTGGCCGATGATGACCAACAGGGCGAACGCAATCCGGAGCGTGCCGAAATTGTTTCCCGATTCGCCTCGCGTGACGGCTGGAGCAAGGGCACTCATGGAAGCGTGGTCTCGCGGTTCAATATGCGCCCGAGCGGTGTTGTTATCCGGTCTGACGACCATTCGGACCGAGCAGCAGGATCGGCCGGTTTCCAGGGTCACAAACTGGTAAAGGCTCAGGGTATGTCGTCCCTATAGCCGATTAAATTAAGATCCGCAGTGCGTGTGGGTTGCGTAGTTCTTTTAGTCACGCTTGGTCGAACGCCCTCGACTAATCGTTTGATCCCGGACCGGTGGGATCGACCGGATTATCGTCGGCTTGCCTGCGGCGAAAACGACGGGACCTCGACCGGACCGGCCGGCTCTTGGCTTGGCAAACGGTGCGGGTCCGCCAGGGCAGAAGGCGGCTTCCAGGGCGCGTGGCCAAGGTCGGGGCTGTCTCGTGATGGACGATCCGCAGCGCGATAGGATCAGGCTGCCGGACCGGATTCCTAGCCCGCCGCGGCGGCTGCCCTGTCGCGGCGGGCCAGGGCGGAACCGCTTTCCCGTCGGCGCCCGGTGTCAGCCCTGGAGGGTGGCGACGGCGGGTGCCCCGATGCCGGCCGGTATGACAGAGGTCTCGCGCCGCTGCGGATCCCTGTCACCGGGCCGCGTCCTTCAACCACTGTTTGACAGACCGCCTTGCATCTCCCGAAAACCGCCGCCTACAAGTTTGCCGACTTAAGGCTCGGCCGCGCTCGAGCGGGAACATGACGGCGCCGGCCCGAGGCACGGCGCCGCTGGGAGGATACCACGTGACATTCGCCCGATATGGCGCGGCGCTGGCGCTGCTCTGCGGATTCGGTTCTCTGTCGCCCCTCCGGGCCGACGAGTGCCCCAACCGCGGCCAGCTCGACGACGCCTATTGCGACGCCAACAAGGACCTCGTCGCCGACGTCCCGGCCAAGACCCGCGACCCGAGCGTCATCGTCTTCGCCTACACGCCGGTGGAGGATCCCGCGGTCTACGAGAATTCGTTCAAGCCGTTCACGACCTATCTGAGCCAGTGCACCGGCAAGCGCGTCGTCTACTACCCGGTCCAGTCGAACTCGGCCGAGATCGAGGCGATGCGCTCGGGCCGGCTCACGGTGGCGGGCTTCTCGACCGGGCCCCTCGGCTTCGCCGTGAACATGGCCGGCGCGATCCCGTTCGCCGCCAAGGGCACCGAGAAGGGGCCTGAGGGCTACAACCTGATCGTCGTGGTCAAGGCGAGCAGCCCGTACAAGACGCTGGCCGACCTCAAGGGCAAGCGCGTGGCCCACACCGCCCCGTCCTCGAATTCCGGCAACCTCGCCCCGAAGGCGCTGTTCCCCGAGCAGGGGCTGAAGCCCGGCGAGGATTACAAGCTCCTCTACTCGGGCGGCCACGACAAGTCGGCGCTGGGCGTCGGCACCGGCGATTACGACGCCGCCCCGGTGGCCTCGGACGTGTTCTACCGGATGGTCGCCCGCGGCACGATCAAGGGCGACGATTACCGGGTGATCTACACGAGCGAGAAGTTCCCGACCTCGGGCTTCGCCTACGCCCACGATCTCAAGCCGGAACTCGCCGAGAAGCTGAAGCAGTGCTTCTACGATTTCCGCTTCCCGCCCGACATGGTGAAGGATTTCGAGGGCGACGACCGGTTCGCGCCGATCACCTACCTCAAGGACTGGGCGATCGTCCGCAAGGTCGCGGAGGAATCGGGCACGCCGTACAACAAGGTCGCCTACGAACGCGAGGCCGCCCGCGAGGCCGAGGCCGCGCGCAAGAAGGCCGCGGGCGCGCCCAAGCCGTGACGCAAACCGTGACGCAAGCCGCGACGGCGGGGAGCGCGACGCGCGCGGTGGCGGTCGGACCCGACGGCGATCCCCGCGCGGAGGATCCCCGCGCGCTGGTGATCCGCGGGCTGACCAAGGCGTACCGGGCCGGCCAGCCGGTCCTGAAGGGCATCGACCTCGTGGTGCCCGGCACCGGGCTCACGGCGATCATCGGGCCGTCCGGCACCGGCAAGAGCACGCTGATCCGCTGCATCAACCGGCTCGTGCCGCCGACCTCGGGGGAGATCCTGTTCCGCGGCGAGGACCTCGCCCGGCTCTCCGGCCCCGCTTTGCGCCGGGCGCGGCGCCGGATCGGGATGGTGTTCCAGGAGTACAATCTGGTTGAACGCCTCTCGGTGATGGAGAACCTGCTCTGCGGCCGCCTCGGCTACGTGCCGGCCTGGCGCGCGTGGCTGCGCCGTTTCCCCGAGGCCGACATCGCCCGCGCCTTCGACCTCCTCGACGCGGTCGGCCTGTCGGGCTTCGCCACGCGCCGGGCCGACGCCCTGTCGGGCGGACAGCGCCAGCGCGTCGGCATCGCCCGGGCGATCATGCAGGAGCCCGAGATCGTGCTCGCCGACGAGCCGACCTCGTCCCTCGACCCGAAGAGCTCCGTGGAGATCATGGAGATCCTGTCCCGGCTCGCGGCCGAGCGCGGCGTGCCGGTGGTGGTCAACATCCACAACGTGGCGCTCGCCCAGCGCTTCGCCGCCCGGATCGTCGGCATGTCGGGCGGGCACGTGGTCTATGACGGGCCGCCGGACCGGCTGAGCGAGGCTGACCTGCGCGGCATCTACGGCGGCGAGAACTGGCTCGAATGAACGCGCCCGCCCGCCCGGCTTCCCCCGGCGCTTCCCCCGGCCGCGTCGCGTTCCGGCCCAACTGGACCGCGCGCGCCGGCTGGGCGCTCCTCGCCCTCTACGCGGTCTACGCGGCGACCCAGCTCGGCTTCTCGCCCGAGCGCTTCGCCGGCGGCCTCGCCCATGGCGGGCAGTTCCTGGCCCGGATGTTCCCGCCGAACTTCTCCCGCTGGGAGCTGATCCAGTCGGGCATCCTCGAGAGCCTGCAGATCGCCGTGATCGCGACGGTGATCGGCATCGCGGTCGCCCTGCCGATCGGCTTCCTGGCGGCCCGCAACCTGATGCCGCCCTGGGTGACGTGGCCGACGCGCATCCTGATCGCGCTCTGCCGGTCGTTCCACCCGATCATCGTGGCGATCCTGTTCGTGAAGGCGATCGGCTTCGGGGCGCTCGCCGGCGTCATGGCGCTGATCGTCGCCTCGGTGGGCTTCATCGCCAAGCTGTTCGCCGAGGCGATCGAGGAGATCTCCCTGAAGCAGGTCGAGGCGGTGCGGGCGACCGGCGCCGGCTTCCTGTCGACCCTGATCATGGGCGTGCAGCCGCAGGTGCTGCCGCGCTTCATCGGCTTCGCCACCTACCAGCTCGACTCCAACCTGCGGAACTCGACCATGGTGGGTATCGTCGGCGGCGGCGGCATCGGCGCGACGCTGTTCACCGCCTACCAGCGCTTCGACTTCGACGTGGTGCTGGCGATCCTGATCGTCATCGTCGCCCTGATCATGGTGGCCGAGATCGTCTCCGGCTGGGCCCGCAAGGTGTTCCAGTGAGCGTCGCCCTCGCGTCCGCTTCCGCCGGCCCGCGCCGCTGGCAGCGCTTCCCCCTGTGGAAGCGGCTGGCGCGGCTCGCCTTCACGCTCTGCGCGGTGGCGGCCTTCGTGGCGAGCCTGCGCACGATCGAGGTGATCCCGGAGTTCCTCTACGACGCCCCCGACCAGCTGGCCGACCTGTTCGGCCGGATGTGGCCGATGGATGCGGGCTATGTCGGGCCGACCCTGCGGGCGCTGGTGGAGACGCTCCATATCGCGACGCTCGGCACCCTGATCGCCATCGCGATCGCGGTGCCGATCGGGCTGATGGCGGCCCGCAACGTCACGCCCAACCGGGCGCTGAACCTGTTCGCCAAGTTCGTGTTCGTGACCTCGCGCTCGGTGAATTCCCTGGTCTGGGCGCTGCTGTTCGTGGCGGTGTTCGGCCCGGGGCCGCTGGCCGGGACCCTGGCGATCGCGCTCCGCTCCGTCGGCTTCACCGGCAAGCTCTTCGCCGAGGCTCTGGAGGAGGCGAACCGCGGCTCGATCGAGGCCCTGCAGGCCGCGGGCGCCGGCCGGATGTCGACGCTGCTCCTCGGCTACTGGCCGCAGGTGAAGCCGGCCTTCTGGTCGATCGCGCTGTTCCGCTGGGACATCAACATCCGCGAATCCGCCGTGCTCGGGCTGGTCGGCGCGGGCGGCATCGGCGTCGCGCTCGATACCGCCCTGAACCTGCTCTACTGGGACCAGGTCGCCGTGGTGCTCGCCGCGATCTTCGGCGTCGTCATCCTGGCCGAGATCGTCGTGACGGCGCTCCGCGCCCGGACGCTCTGAGACGGGGCCCCGTCAGCGCCCCAGCGACATGCCGAGCGGCGGCTCGACCTCCGGCGGCAGCGGCGAGACGTAGCCGGTCGTGCCGACCCGCCGGGCGAGGTCCGCCTTGGCGGCGTCGCGCAGGGCCGCGTCGGTGAGCGCCCGGGCGCCGGTGGCGGCCATCGCCTTGGCGACCTGCACCATCGCCTTGTGGGCGGCCGGGGTCTTCCCCTGCGCCACCACCTGCCAGGTGTGGAACGGCGTGCCGATCGCCACCGTGGGCGCGTGGGCCTGGACGGTCGGCACCACCCAGCTCACGTCGCCGACATCGGTGGAGCCCACCGCCGGGTTGCGCGGCGCGTCGAGGGGCACGAGGAAATCGGCGAGCGGTGCCTCGGTGCGCGGCATCCCGATGGCGCGGAACACCGCATCGATGTCGCCGTCGGTGAGCGTCGCCCGGATCGCCTGCGCGAACTCCCGGTCGGCCTCGTCGAAATGCGGCGGCCCGAGTTCCTCCATGACGCCGTGCAGCGCCCGCTCCAGGGGATCGTTGCCCAGCAGGTTCGACACCGCGCTGACGATCCGCACCTCCACAGCGGTCTCGGTCATCAGGGCGGCGCCTTGCGCGATCTTCTTGACCCGCTCGACCAGCGCCAGCATGCCCGGCAGGTCGCGGGCCCGGATCGAGTAGCGCACGGTCGCGCTGGCCTGGACGACGTTGGGGGCGATGCCGCCGGCGTCGAGATAGGCGTAGTGCACCCGCGCGTCGGACGGCATGTGCTCGCGCATGTAGTTCACGCCGACGCTCATCAGCTCGACGGCGTCCAGCGCCGAGCGCCCGAGATGGGGCGCGGCCGCCGCGTGGGCGGTGCGGCCGGTGAAGACGAAGTCGGCCCGGGTGTTGGCGAGCGCCACCGGCGGCGCCACCTCCCAGAAGCTGCCCGGATGCCAGGAGATCGCGATGTCGGCATCCGCGAAGGCACCGGCGCGGACCATGAAGGCCTTGGCGGCGCCGCCCTCCTCGGCGGGACAGCCGTAGTAGCGCACGCGGCCGGGCGTGCCGGTCTCGGCGAGCCAGTCCTTCACGGCCGTGGCGGCGAGCAAGGCCGCCGAGCCGAGGAGGTTGTGGCCGCAGCCGTGGCCATGGCCGCCCGCCTCCACCGGCCGGTGCTCGGCGACGCCCGCCTCCTGCGACAGGCCCGGCAGGGCGTCGTACTCGCCGAGGAAGGCGATGACCGGCCCGCCCGCGCCGGCTTCGCCCATCACGGCGGTGGGGATGCCGGCAACCGCTTCCGTGATCCGGAAGCCCTGGTGGCGCAGCTCGGCGACGTGCTCGGCGCAGGAGCGCGCTTCCGTGTAGCAGACCTCCGGCATGCCCCAGACGCGCTCGGACAGGGCGATCAGCCGCGCCTTCTGCGCGTCGACGTGGCGCCACACGGTGTTGCGGTTGTCCATGGCGGGAATCTCCGGGAGGGCGTGTCGGCCGTCCTGTTGCAGGGCCGGGGCCAGGAAACCACAGGGATGGATCCGGTGACGACACGTTTCGGTTGAAGCGTCACTGGCCCGCCCCTTGCCAAGGCCGCTGCCGGAATGTTGCTGTGCCGCTCGCGGCGGTAAATGGGAATGCGTACATGGACGAGCGGGATCTGCGCGGCCTGATCGGGCGGGTGAAGGACGGCCGCCTGTCGCGGCGCGCCTTCGTGCAGCGCATGGTGGCGGTGGGCCTCACTGCGCCCATGGCCGGTCTGATGCTGGCCGGCAACGACGTCGCCATGGCGGCCGATATCCGCTCCGGCTACAAGCCGACCAAGGCCGGGGGTGGCGGCGCGCTCAAGCTCCTCTGGTGGCAGGCCCCGACGCTGATCAACCCGCATTTCGCCGTCGGCACCAAGGATCAGGACGCCTCGCGGATCTTCTACGAGCCGCTCGCCGCCTGGGATCCGGACGGCAACCTCGTGCCGGTGCTGGCCGCCTCGATCCCGTCCAAGGAGAACGGGGCGCTCGCCGCGGACGGCCGCTCGGTGGTCTGGACCTTGAAGCCGGGCGTGAAATGGCACGACGGCAAGCCGCTCACCGCCGACGACCTCGTCTTCACCTGGGAATATGCCCGCGACCCCGCCACCGCGGCGGTGACGGCCGGCTCCTACAAGGATTGCAAGGTCGAGAAGATCGACGACCTCAGCGTCCGGGTCCTGTTCGACAAGCCGACGCCCTACTGGTGCGACGCCTACGTGGGCATCGTCGGGATGGTGCTGCCCAAGCATCTGTTCGGGCCCTACAGCGGCGCCAAGTCCCGGGACGCGCCCCAGAACCTCGCCCCCGTGGGCACCGGCCCGTACCGGTTCGTGGAGTTCCGGCCTGGCGACATCGTCCGCGGGGAGCGCAACCCCGACTACCACCTGCCGAACCGCCCGTACTTCGACACCGTCGAGATGAAGGGTGGCGGCGACGCGGTCTCGGCCGCCCGCGCCGTGCTCCAGACCGGCGAGTACGACTATGCCTGGAACATGCTGATCGAGGACGAGGTCCTGAAGCGCCTGGAGACCGGCGGCAAGGGCCGGGTCGACGTGGTCTATGGCGGCAAGCTCGAGTTCCTGCTCCTCAATGCCACCGACCCGAATGTCGAGGTCGACGGCGAGCGTGCCTCGATCACCACCAAGCACCCCGCCTTCTCCGACCCGAAGGTCGCCCAAGCGATCAATCTGCTCGTCGACCGCAAGTCGATCCAGACCTACATCTACGGCCGCACCGGCAAGGCCACCGCCAACACGGTCAACGGCCCGGAGCGCTTCGTCTCCAAGAATACGAGCTTCGCCTTCGATCCGGCCCGCGCCAACGCGCTCCTCGACGAGGCCGGCTGGAAGAAGGGCCCGGACGGCATCCGCGCCAAGGACGGCAAGAAGCTCAAGCTGCTGTTCCAGACCTCGATCAATGCCCCGCGCCAGAAAACCCAGGCGATCATCAAGCAGGCCGCCGCCAAGGCCGGGATCGAGATCGAGCTGAAATCGGTGACCGGCTCGGTGTTCTTCTCCTCCGACCCGGCGAATCCCGACACCTGCACGCATTTCTACGCCGACATGGAAATGTACGCCTACAGCATGACGCAGGCCGATCCGGCGATCTGGCTGCTGATGTACGCCTCCTGGGAGGTGGCCCAGAAGGCCAACAAGTGGCAGGGCCGCAACGTCGTGCGCTGGCGCAACGACGCCTACGACAAGGCCTACAACGCCGCCCAGAGCGAGCTCGACCCGGTCAAGCGGGCGGCGCTCCTGATCAAATGCAACGACCTCGCCGTCTCCGAGAACGTGGTGCCGCTCATCCACCGGGCCGAGGTCTCGGCGGTGGGCGCCGCGCTCACGGCGCCGCGCAGCGGCTGGGACAACGACCTGTCGTTCCTGCCCGACTGGTACAAGGAGGCCTGAGCGGGAGGCGGAGCGCCATGGGCGCCTACATCCTGCGACGACTGCTCATCGCGATCCCGAGCCTGCTCGGCATCAGCCTGATCCTGTTCACCGTCCTGGCGCTGGCGCCGGGTGACCCGTTCGGCGAACTCGCCAGCAATCCGAACGTGCCGCCCGAGGTCCGGGCGGCCCTGCGCGCGAAGTTCGGCCTCGATGACCCGATCTTCACCCGCTATCTCAGCTGGCTCACCGCCATGCTGCACGGCGATTGGGGCTTCTCCTTCGCCAGCCGGGTGAACGTCGATGCCCTGATCCTGCAGCGGCTGCCGACGACGCTGTTCGTCGTCGGCTCCTCCCAGGTGCTGGCGCTGCTGATCGCGATTCCGGTCGGTCTCTACGCCGCGCGCCGGCCCTACTCGCTGGCCGATCAGGTCGCCAACACGCTGGCCTTCGTGGGATTCTCGCTCCCGACCTTCTTCACCGGCCTGCTGTTCATCCTGCTGTTCTCGATCAAGCTGGGCTGGCTGCCCTTCGTCTACCAGGCCGACCTGCCCGGGACCGGGCTCGCCTGGATGTGGGCCAATATCCGGCAGGCGATCATGCCGGTGGCGGTGCTCGGCTTCTTCCAGGCCGCCTCCTACACCCGCTACGTCCGCGCCTCCGCGCTGGATGTGGCCCGGCTCGACTACGTCACCACGGCCCGCGCCAAGGGGCTGAGCGAGGGCACGGTCACCCGCCGGCACATCGCCCGCAATGCCCTGATCCCGGTGGTGACCCTGGTGGCGCTGCAGATCCCGGCGGTGTTCGGCGGCGCCATCGTCACCGAGCAGATCTTCCGGATTCCCGGCATCGGCTCGCTGCTGATCGACGCCATGCTCGCCAACGACACGCCGGTGGTGATGGCCGTGACCTTCGTGTTCGCCGGCCTCGTCATCCTGTTCAACCTCGTCGCGGACCTGCTCTATGGCTGGCTCGACCCTCGCATCGCCCTCCGATGAGGCGCCTGCCCTCGCCCGCGCGCCGGCCTCGCCGGGGCGGGAGACGTGGCGGCGCTTCCGGCGGCACCGGCTGGCGGTGGCCAGCGTCGGCGTGCTGGCGCTCCTCGTCGCCGGGGTGGTGTTCGGCGGCCTGCTCTGGCCGGTCGCCATCGACGACATCGACTTCGCCGCCCAGCTCCAGGGCCCGTCCTGGGACCACCCGTTCGGCACCGACGATCTCGGCCAGGATCTGCTCGCCCGGATGATCTACGGCGGGCGGATCTCGCTCGCCGTCGGCTTCGCCGCCATGGCGGTGGCGAGCCTGATCGGGGTTCTGGTGGGCGCGCTCGCCGGCATGTCGCGCCGCCTCCTCGACCCTGTGCTGATGTGGCTGACCGACCTGTTCCTGTCGCTGCCGCAGCTGCCGCTGCTGCTCCTCGTGATCTACCTGTTCCGCGACAGCCTGAAGGCCGTGTTCGGCACGCAGGGCGGGGTGTTCCTGATGATCGTCGCGGTGATCGGGGGCCTGCGCTGGATGCCGGTCGCCCGGCTGGTCCGGGCGCAGTTCCTGAGCTTGCGCGAGAAGGAGTTCGTGGAGGCGGCCCGCTCGCAGGGCGCGACCACCGGGCACCTCGTGCGCCGCCACATCCTGCCGAACGCACTCGGTCCGGTGATCGTGGCGGCCTCCATCGAGGTCTCGGCGGCGATCATCGCGGAATCGACCTTGTCCTTCCTGGGGCTCGGCTTCCCGCCCGACATCCCGACCTGGGGCCGGCTCCTGTTCGACGCCAAGGACCACCTCGACGTCGCGCCCCACTGGGCGCTGTTCCCGGGGGGGGCGATCTTCCTGACGGTGCTGTCGATCAACTTCATCGGCGACGGCCTGCGCGACGCCCTCGACCCGCGGCGGGTTCTCTAGCGATGGCAGATCCGGTGGACCCAATCCTCTCGGTCTCAGACCTCACCGTCTCCTTCCGCTCGGACGGGCGCTGGCGCGAGGTCGTGCACGGCGTCTCGTTCGACGTGGGCCCGCGCGAGACCGTGGCCCTCGTCGGCGAATCCGGCTCCGGCAAGAGCGTCAGCGCCCTGTCGATCCTGCGCCTCCTGCCGCGGGACGCGAGCCGCATCGGCGGCCGCGTGCGCTTCGAAGGCCGCGAATTGCTCGCCGCCCCCGAGGCCGAGATGCGGCGGGTGCGCGGCGATGCCATCGCCATGATCTTCCAGGAGCCGATGACCTCCCTGAACCCGGTCCTGACCATCGGCTTCCAGATCGCCGAGGCGCTGATCCGGCACCGGGGCCTGTCGCGGTCCGCCGCCGAGGCTGAGGCGCTCCGGCTCCTCGACAAGGTCCGGATCCCGGCCGCCCGGTCGCGCCTGCACGAATACCCGCACCGCTTCTCCGGCGGCATGCGCCAGCGGGTGATGATCGCCATGGCGCTCGCCTGCCGGCCGAAGCTCCTGATCGCCGACGAGCCGACCACGGCGCTCGACGTCACCATCCAGGCCCAGATTCTCGACCTCATCAAGAGCCTCCAGGACGAGGAGGGCATGTCGGTCCTGTTCATCACCCACGACATGGGCGTGGTCGCCGAGATCGCCGACCGCACCGTGGTGATGTACCGGGGCCGCGCCGTGGAGGCCGGCCCGACCGCGCGGATCTTCGACGCCCCCGCCGAGCCCTACACGCGGGCGCTGCTGGCCGCGGTCCCGCGCCTCGGGACCATGGCGGGCCGCGCCCGCCCGATGCGCTTCCCGGTGGTCGACCGGGCCACTGGCCTGGCGGCGCCGACGCCCGAGACGCCCGACACCGTGAAAGCCGCCGAGCGCCCGGTTCTGGAGGTCCGCGACCTGACCACCCGGTTCGACATCCGCTCCGGATTGTTCGGCCGGGTCACCGGCCGGGTCCACGCGGTGGAGCGGGTCTCGTTCAGCCTCGCGGCCGGCGAGACCCTCGCGCTCGTCGGCGAGTCCGGCTGCGGCAAGTCCACCACCGGCCGCTCGATCCTGCGCCTCGTCGCACCGCTCTCGGGCTCGGTCCTGCTCGACGGTGAGGACATTACCAGCCTCGACGCCGGCACCCTGCGCACCCGCCGGCAGAAGATGCAGATGATCTTCCAGGATCCGTTCGCCAGCCTCGACCCGCGCATGAGCGTCGGCGCGGCTGTGGCGGAGCCGCTGCTGATCAACCGCCTCGCCACGCCCCGCGCGGCAAGGCGGCGCGCCGAGGATCTGCTAGCCCGGGTCGGGCTCCCGCCCGAGACCGCCGGGCGCTTCCCGCACGAATTCTCGGGCGGCCAGCGCCAGCGCATCTGCATCGCCCGGGCGCTCGCCTTGAACCCCCGGCTGATCGTGGCCGACGAGGCGGTCTCGGCGCTCGACGTCTCGGTGAAGGCGCAGGTCGTGAATCTGATGCTCGACCTCCAGGCGGAGCTCGGCCTCGCCTACCTGTTCATCTCGCACGACATGGCGGTCGTGGAGCGGGTGAGCCACCGGGTCGCCGTGATGTATCTCGGGGAAATCGTGGAGATCGGGCCCCGGGCCGCCATCTTCGGCGACCCGCAGCATCCCTACACGAAGAAGCTGCTCGCCGCGGTGCCGGTTCCGGATCCGGCCCGGCGCGGCGAGCGGCACGCCCTGCCCGACGACGAGATCCGCAGCCCGATCCGTGCCCCCGACCACCTGGCGCCGGAGCGGCTCTACCGCGAGGTCGCGCCCGGCCACGTCGTCCAGGATTGGGGGAGCGACTGGGACGCGGGCACGGTTCAGGGCGCGGCCGCCTGACCCCGACGGGGTGGAAGCCTCCCGCTCCCGCGGTGTAGCCAGCGTATAGCTTGTGAGAATGCCCGATATACGAGCAATGTTGCTCAGAAAGCGACCAGAGCCAGTAAGAAAGCTTTGATTATTCCCGCATAAATATGGGCCTACACACGCGGTGTGTTGCCGCGATGAAGCGGTCGAGAGGCTTCCTTGCGCGCAAGCGATTTCCGATCCTTCCACGAGGCGTCGAAGCGCAGCGGCGTGATCCTGTCGTTCGGCGGGGATCTGTCCGAGAACATCCTGTTCTCGCTCGGCGAAGTGCTGAAGTTGCGCATGCGGCACGAGGAGACCGATGCCGCGATCGCCAAGCGCGTGTTCTCGATCTTCGTCGAGCAGGCCCAGAACGTGATCCGCTACTCGGCCGACAAGGTCGCGCCCGCGGAGCCGCCGGGCCCGGCCCGGGTCAGCGCCGGCATGATCGCGGTCGGAACCGAGGAGGGCCGGTTCTTCGTGGTCTGCGGCAACGAGGTCGGCAAGACCGAGGTGCCGCGGCTGCGCGAGCGGCTCGACGAGATCTCCGGCCTGTCGAGCGACGAACTCAAGAAGGTCTACCGCGAGAAGCTGCGCCAGCCGCCCGACGAGGGCAGCCTGGGCGGAAGCATCGGACTGATCGAGATCGCACGCCGGTCGAGCGCCCCTGTCGAGTACGACTTCCAGGATCTGGGCGCGGAGCGCAGCCTGTTCTGCCTCAAAGCCTTTATCTGAGGACGGCACGGACATGGAACGCATCACGCTGACCCGGACCGAGCGATCACCCGAGGTCGATTTCGACTTCGCGTCGGGGCGCCTCGTCCTGCGCGGCGAATCCTACCCGGAGGATGCCGCCGCATTCTTCGGCCCGCTGCTGCACGCCCTGCGCGGTCATCTCGCGGAGACCCAGGCGAGCCCGATCACCTTCGATGTCGACCTCGCCTACTTCAATTCCTCGAGCGCCAAGGCGCTGATGAATCTGTTCATGCCCCTGGAGGACGCCGCCGCGGAGGGACGTCCGGTGACGATCCGCTGGATGTTCAGCGCGGACGACGACGTGATCCAGGAGGCCGGCGAGGATTTCGCGGCCGATTTCACGCATGCCCGGTTCGAGATGATCGCGGGCGTCACCGCGTGAGCGCGCATCGGGCCCCCGCCCACGACCTCCTGTCCGAGCCGGCGGACGCCTTCAGCCTGTTCGACACCGAGGAGGCCGTCCTCGGCCGGTCCGAGGTGATGCTGGCCCGGCTCGCCGAGGTCGGCGACGGGGTGCGCGAACTCGCCGGCGCCTATCGGCGCAGCTACCACGAGCAGCGCCGGCTGGTGCGGCTGAGCGACCGGATGCAGCTCGACCTGCACCGCGCCAACCAGCGGATGGCCGAGCAGCAGCGGGCCCTGCGCCACCTCAACGACGCCCTCACGGCGGAGATCGAGCACCGGACGCGCCTCGAGGCCGAACTCCGCCGCCTCGCCGACACCGACCACCTCACCGACGCCCTCTCGCGCCGCCGCTTCCTGCAGATCTGCGAGGAGGTGTGGGCCCGGACCCAGTCCGGTGACACGCCGTCCAGCGTGCTGATGCTCGACCTCGACGGCTTCAAGCTGATCAACGACCGCTACGGGCACAGCGCGGGCGACATGGTCCTCAAGGCCTTCGTCGAGACCTGCCGCGACAGCCTGCGCGCGGTCGACGTGATCGGCCGCATGGGCGGGGAGGAATTCGCGATCCTCGTCCCCGGGGCCGTGCTTCCGGAGGCACAGGCCATCGCCGAGCAGCTCCGCTGCGCCGTGGCGCAGCGGCCGGTGCGCCTGGAGCACGGGCTGCTCCCGATCTCGGTGAGCATCGGCCTCGCGGCGTTCGGCCCGAGCGAGTCGATGTCGGCAACGCTGCGGCGGGCCGATGCGGCGCTCTACGCCGCCAAGCATGCCGGCCGCGACTGCGTCCGCTGCGCGGCCGAGGCCGGCGGCTGGCCGGATCTGCCCCTGCCGGGCTCCTCCCTGACCTGAGGCGCCGCGCGCCCGGCCTGCGCGATCAGACCGGTTTTCGGAGGCCTCGGTCGCCGCGAAGCCGGCGGCCGGCAGCGCTGTGACACGGAGTGACGTCGCGTGAGCGGACCTGACACGGCCATGGATGCGCCCCGCCCCGCCGGGGGCCTCAGGGGCGCCCGGCCCCTCCGCACCGGGGATGCCCTGGCGCGGCTCGGCTTCGCCGACATCGATCCCGTCCCGGCCGCCGGCGGCTCCGGGCGCGCGGCCGGCCTGCGCGGGGCCGGCCCGATCCGCCGGGGCGATCCCCTGTCGAAGCGCGGCTTCGCCGACGTGCTGGCCGCGGGCGCGCCGGCGGACGAACTGATGAAGCCCGGCGCCCTGCGCGGGGCGGCCCGGGGCCGCGACCTCGACAGCCTGTCCCACACCCTGTTCCTGCGCATCTACCCGGTGATCGGCGCCCTCCTGCTGCTGACCCAGCTCGGGATCGCCTGGGTGAACTACACCGACCAGCTCCGCCTGTATGACGACCGGGCGCATCTCCTCGCCCGGCTCACCGCCGCCGCGATCGCGCGACCGGACTGGGCGCACAGCGCGGAAGCCTATGCCGGCCCGCTCAGGGCGCTCGCGGCCGAGCCGGCCTTCCGTCACGCCGTCCTGCGCGACGCGGCGGGCCACGTCGTCGGGACGGCCGGCGCGGCGCCCACCGGACGGGGATGGTCCACCCTCTCGGCCAGCGCCGACCTCTCCGTGCCCGGCCTCGCCGGTCCCGCGGGCAGCCTGACGGTCACCGTCTCGACCCAGGACCTGCGCGACAACGCGGCGTGGCAGGTGATGCTCGCCCTCGGCGCCAGCATCGGGTTGATGATCGCCTTCGTGATCACCCTGCACGCCACCGTGCGCCGCCACGTCATGGCGCCGTTGATGCGGCTGCTGCTCGCCATGCGGGAGATCGAGCACAAGCGCTGGACGAGCGTGGAACTCGGTGGCGCCTACCGGCCCAGCAACGAGATCGACGTCATCAGCCAGGCCTTCAACCGCATGGTCGAGGGCCTGCGGAGCGGCGATGCCGCCAAGCAACTCCTCGCCGATCTGGAACGCGCCCACGACAAGCTGGAACGCGCCAACCGCCAGGTCGTCGAGAGCATCGGCTACGCGCGGCGCATCCAGGATTCGGTGCTGCCGGACCGGAACGCCCTGGCGGGGGCCGGGGTCGAGGTGGCGGTGCTGTGGGAGCCGCTCCACGTGGTCGGCGGCGACTATTTCTGGCTGGAGGAGATCGACGGCCTGTGCGTCATCGCCGTGGCCGACTGCACCGGGCACGGCGTTCCCGGCGCGTTCCTGACCCTGATCGTCGCCACCGCCCTCGATCGCCTGCTGCACGAACGCGGCCTGCGCTCGCCGGCCGCCATCCTGGCCGGGCTCGACGCGATGGTCCGCACGCAGCTCCGCCAGGACGGCCGCGGCGCCGAATCGGATGACGGGCTCGATTGCGGCCTCTGCGTCTGGGACCGGACGGCCCGCACCCTGCGCTTCGCCGGCGCCGGCCTGTCCCTGACCGTGATCCGGGACGGGGTGGCCGAGCGAATCCGCGGCGGCCGCCGGGGGCTCGGCTACCCGCGTACCGGCCGGGAGGCGCTGCCGGAGGAGGTCGGCGCCGACGTCATCGTGCCGGTGGCGGGTGCCACCTTCTACCTGATGACGGACGGGATCACCGACCAGATGGGCCGCGCGGCGCCGGATCGGGCGCCGCGGCTCCTCGGCCAGCGCGGCGTGGCCGACAGCCTCCTGCGCCACGCCGACCTGTCGCTCGCCGCCCAGGCCGCCGCCCTCGAGGCCGATCTCGACGCCTATCGCGGTGCCGAGGCCCGGCGGGACGACATGACCCTGGTGGCCTTCCGGCTTCCTCCGGACGGAGCGGCGGCCGCCGCCTGAGGCGCCCGGTCATCCCGGCGCCGCGCCGGGGCCGACGATGCCGGCGGCGCATCGATCAATCCAACATCGACGTCGGGCAGGCGATCCGGCCTGCGCCGCTCCTGGACCCGGGACAGCCGTCGCGGTTGCGCAGCGGGCGCCTCGAAGGAGCCGTCCGGCCGGCCGCGCGGTCCGTGGAGCCCTCCGTCGCGCCCGCTGTGCGGATTCTCAGAAGGAGGCGTACCGCTGTCGCGCCGCGCCGGGCTCGAACAGGCGCTCCGAAGCCCCTTTCATTCCGGCCCCGGCCTCGGACGGCCCGCCTGCGCCGCGGACGCCGCCTGTATCACCGCCTGTACCAATGTCCGCCGCTTGGAACCGGTCACAGACGCGCGTGCGACGATGTCCGGACCCGGACAGCGGCATCGCCCACCGTTGGCCGCCGATTTCTCAAGTAAAACTGCGCCCCTGCGGCGGGGTGGCCTCCGCGATCAATTGCCGTTACGCTACGTTCCTACCGATATCATTCTCTCATTTGACAATTTACAAAGAACAGATCTGGAGCGACCGGTCCATGTTGTGTGCCGAAGGAGAGGGACGGCGCGGCTTTCCGGATGGCACAGGCGCGGGGCCCGGCGCGACGCAGTCCGTTCCGCGTCCGGAGCCGGCGGCCGAGATCGGCTCCGCGCGCCTCCTGCAGGGGCGCCGCGAGATCGTCATCCGCCACAGTGACCGCGCCTACCGCCTGCGGGTGACCGCGAGCGACAAGCTGATCCTGACCAAATGAGCGCTCCCCGCCTTCTGTCTCGCCGCGCCCTCCTGGCCGCCGCCGCGGCCGGGGCGCTCGCCCCGCGCGTTGCCGCCGCGCAGGTGGCCGCCCGCATCGCCGCCCTGGGCGGTGCCGTCACCGAGATCCTCTACCGCCTCGGCGCCGGCGGCCGGATTGTGGCGGTCGACACGACCAGCCTCTACCCGCCCGAGGCGCTGCGCGAGAAGCCGAATGTCGGCTACCTGCGGGCGCTCTCGGCCGAGGGCCTTCTGGCGCAGCAGCCCGACCTGATCATCGCCGCCGAAGGGGCGGGGCCGCCCGCGGTCCTGGCGCAGCTGCGCGAGGCCGGGCTGCGCGTCGAGACCGTGGCGGAGCCGCCGAGCCCCGAGGGCGTGCTGGACAAGATCGCCACGGTCGGGCGCTTGGCGGGCCTGGAGCGCGAGGCCGAGGCCCTGGAGGCCGAGGTCCGCGCCCGTTTCACCGACCTCGCGGCGCGGCGCGCGCGGATCGCCCGGGCGGCCCGGGCCCTCGTCGTCCTCTCGATCCAGGGCGGCCGGACCGTCGTCGGCGGTGCCGGCTCCTCGGCGGACGGCATCCTGACCCTGGCGGGCATCGCCAACGCGGCCGCAGGCCTGGAGGGCTTCAAACCGATGACCGACGAGGCGATCGTC
The DNA here is from genome assembly GCF_900103195.1 of Methylobacterium sp. UNC378MF. Lineage (GTDB taxonomy): Bacteria > Pseudomonadota > Alphaproteobacteria > Rhizobiales > Beijerinckiaceae > Methylobacterium. The sequence continues at coordinate 26,448 of NZ_FMWU01000019.1, forward strand.
GCCGCGGCCCCCGACGCGGTGGTGATGATGCAGAACGGCCCCGAGCCGCCGAAGCGCGAGAGCATCTTCGCCCCCGGCACGGCCCTCGGCCAGACGCCGGCGGCGGCGCAGGGCCGGCTGGTGGCCATGGACGGCCTCTACCTCCTGGGCTTCGGCCCGCGCACGCCCGAGGCCGCCACCGACCTGATGCGGGCGCTCTACCCGGACCTGCCGCGTGACTGAGCCGCGCGGCGGCGGGCGGGGCGCGTGAGCCGCCGGTCCGCGGCGCCCTGGGTGCTGGGGATCCTGGCGGCCCTAGTGCTTGCTGCCGCCCTGCTCTCCGTGAGCCTCGGGGCGATCCGCATCCCGCCGGAGCGGGTCGTCGCGGTCCTGATCGGGGAGGGGAGCGATCCGGCCCGCGCCCGGGACGCGCTCGTGATCCTGTCGATCCGCCTGCCCCGCACCCTGCTGGGGCTGCTGGTCGGGGCCGGGCTGGCGGTCTCGGGGGCGCTGATGCAGGGACTGTTTCGCAACCCCCTGGCCGATCCGGCGCTGGTCGGGGTGTCGTCGGGGGCGGGGCTCGCCGCCGCGCTCATCATCGTGCTCGGCGACCGGATCCTCGCCCGGCTGGGGCTTCCCGGGCCGCTGCCCTACGCCGTGCTGCCGGCTGGCGCCTTCCTCGGCGGCCTGTGCGCGACCCTCATCCTCTACGCCCTCGCCACCCGGTCCGGGCGCACCGCGGTGGCGACGCTGCTGCTCGCGGGGATCGCCCTCGGGGCGCTGAGCGGCGCGCTCACCGGCCTCCTGACCTTCGTCAGCGACGACCGGCAATTGCGCGATCTCGCCTTCTGGTCTCTCGGCAGCCTCGGGGGCGCCACCTGGGCCAAGGTCGGGGCCTCGGCGCCGCTGATCCTGCCGGTCGTGGTCGCGGTCCCGTTCCTGGGCCGCGGCCTCAACGCCCTGGTCCTGGGGGAGGCCGAGGCGTTCCATCTCGGCGTCCCGGTGGAGCGGCTGAAGCGCGCCTGCATCGTGCTGGTGGCGGTGGCGGTCGGCGCCAGCGTGGCGGCGGCCGGGGTCATCGGCTTCGTCGGACTCGTGGTGCCGCACGCCCTGCGGCTGCTGATCGGCCCGGGGCACCGGCTGCTGCTGCCGGCCTCGGCGCTTCTCGGCGGCGCCTTCCTCGTCCTCGCCGACGTGGTGGCGCGCCTCGTCGCCGCGCCCGCCGAACTGCCGATCGGCATCGTCACGGCGCTCGTCGGCGCGCCGGTTTTCCTGTGGCTGCTCCTCGACCGGGTGCGGCCGGACGAGGTCTGACGATGTCCGATCCGGCCCTGCTCGCCGCCCGCGACCTGACCGTCACGGTGGCGGGGCGCGACCTCGTGCGCGACGTTTCCCTGGCCGTGGAGGGAGGCACCCTGCAGGTGATCGTCGGCCCGAACGGGGCCGGCAAGTCGACCCTCGTCCGCCTGCTCAGCGGCGCCCTGCGCCCGACCCGGGGCGCCGTCGCCTATGCGGGGGAGCCGGTGGAAACAATCCCGCCCTGGCGGCTCGCCGCGACGCGGGCGGTGCTGCCGCAGGCGGCGCGCCTCGCCTTCCCGTTCGCGGCGGAAGAGGTCGCCCGGATCGGCCTCGACGGCATCGGCCGGGGCCTCGGGGCCCGCGACCGGGCGGCGATCCTGGCGCGGGCCCTCGCGCGGGCGGACGTGGCGCATCTCGCCGACCGGGCCTACCCGACTCTCTCGGGCGGCGAGCAGGCGCGGGTGCAGTTCGCCCGCGTGCTCTGCCAGCTGGAGGCCGGTCGCACGGTCGCGGACCGGCAGGTGCTGTTCCTCGACGAGCCGACCGCGAGCCTCGATCTCCGGCACCAGGGCGCGCTGCTCGACGCCGCCGCCGGGCTGGCGGCGACCGGCGTCGCCGTGGTGGCGATCCTCCACGACCTCAACCTCGCGGCCGCCTATGCCGACCGGCTGCTGGTCCTCGACGGGGGCCGGCTGGTCGCCAGCGGCCGGCCGGTCGAGGTCCTGACGGACGACCTGATCGCGCGGGTCTTCGGCGTCCGCTGGCCGGTCGGGCGGGTGCCCGCGGGCGGCCAGCCCTTCCTCCTGCCGCACCGGGATGCGGCCGGTCGCGCACCGGACTGATCGGACTTCGCAGGTTCCGGAGAGCGTCCGGCCCGTGCGTCGACGCCCTGGCGGGCACGAGCGTGGTCCCGCGGGCCGCGCTCGACCGTCTCCAGCCCGGGGGCCTACGGGCTGGTGGACCTCTGCGCCACCGGCGCGGTCACCGACCGGATCACCGCGGATGTCGTCGTCCAGAACGCCCTGGGCCGGCGCTACCGCGCGTATAGCGACGCGCTGGCAAGCCCGGGCCTCGTGGCCGAGGCGGCGCTCAGCATCGCGTTCGCGACCCGGTAGGCGCGGCTACCGGTAGCGCGACGGGTGGTATTCCCGGTAGCTCAGGCCGATCACGGATGCGAGCAGGCCGGCCCCCCGGCACAGCGTGTAGCCGCCGCCGATCAGGGCCGCGGGCCTGAGGGACAGGCCGGCGATTCCGAGCCGGAGCAGGCCGCCGCCGAGGCGCGCGAGGCCGCGGCCGGCATTGGCGAGGCGGCCGCTCACCGTCTCCGGGCGGAGCCGCCCGAGATAGGCCTCGACGCTGCCGCTGCGGTACCAGCGGGCCAGCAGCCAGCGCACCCGCATCCGGTGCGTCGGGATGCTGTCGTAGACCAGGGCCGTCTCGGCCCAGGCGATCCGGTGCCCGGCGAGCAGCAGGGACCGGAAGAAGAACGTGTCCTCGCCGCCCAGGGTGTTGAAGCGCATGTCGAAGGACAGGCCCAGCGCCCGGATCACCCGCAGGTCGAGGAGCGCGTTCGCGGTGTAGCCGTCCTGCACGAAGCCGTCGCGGACCGGCAGGCGCTTGGCGAAGAACCCCCCGGCGGCCGCCCAGGCGGGCGGCACCCGGTCGAAGAACGGCACGACCGGCCCGATGCAGGCCGGGACGCCCGAGGCGAGGGCGGTCTCGAGCAGGTTGTGGAGCCAGTCCCGGTCGGGAAACTCGTCGTCGTCGATCAGCGCGACCCAGTCGGCGCCGGCCGCGGCGGCCTCCGCGAGGCTCCGGTTGCGGACCGCGGCGAGGCCGCGGGTCTCCTCCCGCGCGTAGGTGACGGGGAATCGCCCGGTTGCCCGGTAGGCCTCCACCACCGGCACGGCGGCGCGGCTGCGCCCGTTGTCGATGATCAGGATGCGCAGGGCGGTCTCGGCGAGGCTGCCGAGCCGCTGCTGGTCCAGGGCCTTGAGCAGGCGCGCCAGTCCCACGGGCCGCTCGCAGGTGCAGATGCAGATGCACAGGCGCATCGTCTTACCTCTGTCCGATCGGGAGGGCGTGCAGCCGCGGCCGCAGGCGCTTGCCCGCCACCGCCAGCAGCGTCGCGGCCAGGTGCCGCCAGGTCCGGGGATGCCGGAGCGCCAGCGCCGCGCCTTCGCGCCACCGGCCGGCCTGGGCCGCCTCGATGACCCGGGCGATCACCTGCATCATCGCGAGGTCGTCGCGGTAGGCGCGGCTGCCGTGGCGGATCTCGGCGGACTGCGCCCGGGCCGCCGCGAGGCGGCCGTGCTCGGCCCGGGCCGCGAAGGCCGCATCCAGGCGCGCGATATCGGCCTGGCGCAGCCGGTGCGACAGGGAGGTCGGTCCGCGCCGATAGCCGTAGCCCGCATAGCTGGTGACCACGAAGCGCGCTCCTGCCGCGAGCGCCTCCAGGCACAGCAGGAAATCCTCGCCGATCCGGACGCCCTCGTCATACCGGATCCCGTGCCGGCGCAGCGTCTCGGCGCGCATCACGGGCTTGAGGTAGCCGAGCTTGGTCACGGGGCTGAGCATCTGGTTGCTGGCGATGTACTTGGCGAGGTCGATCTCGAACAGGTACGGCTCCCGGCCGCCCTCCAGCATGCCCGGACTCTGCGGATCGAACAGGCCGGTGAACGGGATCGGGTTGTCGGCGACGATGTCGGCATCCGCCGCCAGGGCGAGGTCGAGCAGGGTCCGGGTGCGGTCGGGCAGGATCAGGTCGTCGGCGTCGAGGATCGCGATCCACCGGCCCCGGGCCGCGTCCAGGGCCGCGTTCCGGGCGCTCGACGGCCCCCGGGGTGCGCCCGTTCCGGCTCCGGCGAGGGGGATCACGCGGACGCGCGGATCGGCCTCCGCCAGGCGCGCCAGCACGGTCGCGGTCCCGTCCCGCGAGCCGTCATCGACCGCCACGACCTCCACGGCGACGCCGGTCTGGGCGAGGGCGGAGCGGATGGCCGTCTCGATCCAGGGCGCCGCATTGTGCGCGGCCATGATGAACGAGACGTCCACGAACGTGCCCCGAGCATCGGACAAGAGTTGATCCGCCATCGCGCTTCCCGAGCCGCCGGGCGCGGCCTTCCCCGGCCACCCTCGACATTGGCCGGAAGCGGTCGGCATGCACGACGCTCAAAGGGCGTAGGGCGGCGGCCGTCCCCTCCCATTGCGAGGGATGGCCCCGACGGCCGGCAGCGGTCACTCCGTGTTGGAGGCCGTGTCGCTGCCGGGACGGGCATTCCGGACGGCGAGGCCCTTCGCCAGGACGGACCGGACATGGGCACGCAATTTCTGTCTTCTCTCCTCCGCAGCGGGAGAGGTGTTCTCGAGGCTCGGATCGCCGCAGGCTGTCATGTCGAACGCCCGTGAGGCCCGTTACCGCGCGTCGCCGTTGCCGACGCGGCCGGAAGGGTGATCGTCGATACCTATAATGGATTATTTGGCTGGAATCTCGGCATTATTGCAACGCCAAGAGCGAAAGCAGTTTTGGTGTTTATTAAGGTTTATGTCTCCTACTGAGCGTTGTTGGATGGTGGTAAACTACGTAGGTAGTATCCGAGGGCCCTCCCGAGGGCAGCATTCAGGGAGGAGATGAGTGCCCAGTCGCTTCTATTTCGATATCGAGAACGGCAAGGAAACGATCCGCGACGCGCAGGGCGTGGAAGCCGAAGACCTGGCCGAGGCGCTGGCGGAGGCCCGCAGCGTGATCGACGAAATGGCAGGTGAACCGGGTGCCGCGGGCCTGTCCGGCGCGTGGACGCTCGTCGTCCGCGACGCCACTGGAGCGGTGGTCGGGCGATTGCCGATCAAGGGTTGAAGCGCATTCCCACGCCTTCGATGCCGGGCCGCTGCATGGCGTGAAACCGGGCGGACAGATCGTCGGCGGACGACCGGAATCGCCCCATCGAAACCTGTCCGAGCCTTCCTCCCTGCGCGTGCTGCAAGCGGGTGAACACGCCCAGGGTCAGCAACCGTGGGTCAGCGAATGCCGCCGCTGGCGGTGATCACCTCGCCGGTCAGCCAGCGGGCCTCGTCGGACGCGAGGAAAGCGACGACTCCGGCGATGTCATCCGGCTGGCCGGCACGCCCGAGGGGCGTCTGTGCGACGAGGCCGGCCTCCATGTCGGAGCCGACGACGCCGGCCGCGTGCGTCCCCTCGGTCACCACGAAGCCCGGGCTGACGACATTGACCCGGATCCTGCGCGGCGCCAGCTCGTTCGCAAGGACACCCGAAATGGCATTCAGCGCTCCCTTGGTCCCTGCATAGACGGCTGCGGTCGGCGTGTGCACATGGGTGATGGCCGACGAGATATTGATGATGCTTCCGGCCTCGCCGAGATGCTTCGCAGCCGCCTGCGTCGCCAGCAGGACACCCAGGACATTGACGTCGAAAAGCCGGCGGTAATGCTGCTCGGTGATCTCTTCGATCGACGCGAATTCATAGATGCCGGAATTGTTGACCAGCACATCGAGCCGGCCGAACTGCTTCACCGCCGCCTCGATCAAGTCCTGCGCCTGCTCGGCTTTGGAAACGTCGGCCTGGACCGCGATGGCTTTGCCACCGGCCGCGATGATGGCCTCGACCACCGCGTCGGCGCCAGCCTTGCTGGACGCGTAATTGACCACGACCGCCGCGCCATTCGCCGCCAGCGACTTGGCAATTCCGGCGCCGATACCCTTCGATGCGCCGGTCACCACAGCAACCTTGCCGTCGAGCTTGGACATGTGTGCTAACTCTCAGAAGGGACCGGCCCCGGGATGGCGGCCTTAGTCCCATAGTTCGGAATTTCGGAACTATCGGAGCGCAGATCAAGCCCCCATATGGAAAAATCATGAGACCCCTCTCTCATCCCCCGATCGAGGACCTGCGACCGGAGGCGATCCTTCACGCGCTATCCGATCCGATCCGAGCGGCCATCTTCGCCAAGATCATGCAGGTGGGCTGCGTCGAGGCCTGCTCGGCGCTCTCGGCGCTGGGCGATCGGGTGATCCCGAAATCATCCCTGTCCAACCACTTCAAGGTGCTGCGTGAGGCCGGATTGATCCGCAGCGAACGGCACGGCGTCGAGGTGCGCAACCATTCGCGCTGGGCCGAAGTGGAGGCGCGCTTTCCCGGATTGCTGAGCGGGATCATCAACGCCTACGCGTCGGATGCCGGCTCGGCCCCGCGAGCCGCGGAGATGGCCCGTCCGGCATAGGGCGAGGCCGACGCCCGCTCGCGGCCCGCATCGATGGTCCGCCGCGTGCCGCCCGGCGGCACTACGGGCTGATCAGCGCGGAGGCGCCGACCCGGCGCCGCGGGGCCCGCAGGAGCCGGCGGGCAGGCCGCTCCAGAAGCCGCCACGACATCTCCGCGAGCAGCAGCGTCAGGAGCAGGTCGAGCGCCATCGAGACCGATCGCGGTGCGGCGCGATCGAGGCCGACCAGCGCCAGCACCCGTTCCGCGTGGAGCGGAACGTGGAACAGGTAGGCGGCGTAGCTGATCACGCCGATCCGGCGCAGCCACGGGATTTCCAGCAGGGCGACCGCGCGGCCCTCCCGCGCCTGGATCACCTGCAGCAGCAGCAGCGCCGCCAGGATGCCGCTGAGGCGGCCGAGGATCAGCCACCAGCCGGTCGGCGCCACCGCGAGCGGCAGGGTCAGGAACAGGATCAGCACGCCGGCCAGGGCCCAGTCCTGCGCGAGCCAGCCCGGCAGCGGCCTGGCGCGCAGGCCGGCAAGGCCGCCGAGCGCGATCAGCCCGAGATTGGCCAGCGTATCGACATCGAATCGCGTCGGCCCGGCGCCCGCCAGCCACAGCGCGCCGTGCATCACGACGCTGGCCCCGACCAGGATCCAGCACAGCGCATCCAGGTGCCGCCGCGGCAGGAGCAGCGCCGCCGGCGCGAACAGCAGGTAGAATTGCTGCTCGACGGCGAGGCTCCACAGGTGACCGAGCTCGGTCCCCCAGCCGTTCTGCGCGATGTAGACGTTGGTGACGTAGAACCACGTCGCGCATTCGAACGCGGCGGTGCCGAGACTGGACGGGTCGCCGGGCCGGACCGTGTAGAGCACGAGCAGGAAGGCGTAGTAGACCGGCACGATGCGGGCGATCCGGTTCCGGTAGAACAGCCCGAGGCTGCCGAGCGGCGTCGACGCGCCCGCCTCCACGGCCGAGCGGGCGGCGGCGAGGATGCGGACGATCAGGAAGCCGCTCAGGACGAAGAACAGCCACACGCCGGCGGTGCCGAGGGCCTCGGTCCTCGGACTCGGCGCCTTGTGGCTGACGAAGACCATCAGGAAGGCCAGGGCGCGCAGGCCGTCGAACCCGACGATTCGGTGCTCTGAAGGGGCCACGGCGCGTCTCGTCCGGTGATCGGCCGTGCGGCCCCGAGGCAGAGCTCGCCCGCACGGCCGGACACCCCGCCATAGATCGGATGTCGATTCGGGGGCCCTTACCTCGATCGGGGGTGGGGCTCCCCGAAAGCGGTCTGCCGCTCAGCGGCGCCGGGCGAGCACGAGCACGGCGACGAGGCCGACGGAGAGGGCCGCCGCGGCCTGCGCCGCCAGCAGCGCGACCAGGATGCCCTGCGGAAGGGCCAACGCGAAGCCGATCGCTCCTCCCGTCAGCGCGGCAAAGACCAGCACGACCAGCAAGGACTTACCTCCATTGACGGATTGGCGGCCGTCTTGTTGCCGAGCCCGTCGCCGGCCCAGAATTGTCGCGAGGGTTACGCTTGCGATCGACGCCCCTTCGGATCGGCTGAAGGCCACCGGAGCCGGCTGCGGCGACGCCGGCCGGGCCGAGGGGCACTCGTTCCGTCCCGCAGGTTCGGACCCCGTCTCGCCCCGAGTCAAGGAGCCGACATGTTGCGCCCGGCTGGCCCCCCGACGCCGATCGAGTCGTCGACGCCACACGATATGGTCGAGACGCTCAACGAAGCGTTCGTCAAGACGTTGCCGGCCACGGTTCAGGCCAGCGCGGGGCTCCGGGCGAGCTGGGTGACGAAGCGCGTCCTCGACGCCACCATTGCCCTGACGGCCCTGTTCCTGCTGCTGCCCCTTCTGCTGTTCATCGCCCTGCTGATCTGGGGCAGCGACGGCCGGTCGCCGATCTTCCGCCACAAGCGCCTCGGCCGCTACGGGCGCCCCTTCGGGTGCCTGAAGTTCCGGTCCATGGTTCCGGACGGCGATGCGGTGCTGGCACGGCACTTCGCCGCGAATCCCGCGGCCCGGGCCGAATGGGAGGCCTCCTACAAGCTCACCCACGATCCCCGCGTGACGGCGCTGGGCCATGTCCTGCGCAAGACCTCCCTCGACGAACTGCCGCAGCTCTGGAACGTGCTGCGCGGGGAGATGAGCCTCGTCGGGCCGCGGCCGATCGTGCAGGCGGAGGTCGTCCGCTACGGCGCCGACTTCGCCACCTGCTTCTCCGTCCCGCCGGGGCTGACCGGCCTGTGGCAGGTCTCCGGCCGCAGCGACACGGGCTACGCCGAGCGCGTCGCCCTGGACTGCGCCTATGCCACCCAGTGGAGCCTCGCCCGCGACCTCGGCATCCTCCTCAAGACGGTGCCGGCCGTGTTGAGCCAGCGCGGCAGCCGCTAGGGCCATGTCCCAGCCGCCGCGCCGCGCCCGCGGAGCGCGCCGATGAAGGGCATGATGCTCAACGCCCTGCTGGGCGTGATGCTCGGGCGCTTCGGCTCGGTCTGGCGGCTGCTGATCTTCATCCCGATCGTCGCCGCGGAGGTCGGCTACGGCGTCTGCGTCTACAACCTGAGCGCCAGCGCCTGCCTGCGGCGCGGCACGGCGCTGCTGATCTGCGGGCAGCTGGCCTTCCTGCTCGGCGCGCTGCTGCGGCCCATGACCAACGAGCGGTGAGCCTCCCGGGATCGGCCCGAACCGTCTCGGCGGCGCGGGCATGTCAGACCGGATCGTCCTCGGCGGTGGGTGCCTCGATGCAGAGGCGCCAGAATTCCACGAAGCCGGCGGCATACGCGGCGATGACGAGGCTCGACCAATGCATCGCGTCGCTCCGGGCGCATTCGGGAGCCCAGCCTGACGCGGAGAGGTTAAGATTCAGCCCGGAAGCCGTCGAGCTGGACCTTGCGGGCGTCCGTGCCGCGCCACGCGACGTCGATCGCGTCGTTCATGCGCTGGTCGCCGTTGACCCAGCCGTCCGAGACGTGCCGGCGGCGCGGAAGCGTCGCCGCCACGCAGAGGCGGAGGTCCGGGCCGGACAAGAGCGTCCTGCGCACGTCCTCAACCAGTCGCCGCCGGCCGGTGATCATTCGGACGATCCGACCCGGGGGCGGCCCTCTCCTTTCGGACGATCTCGCACCCCGGGCCGGGATCGCCCTACCGTGTCGGCGGACCGGCCGCGGCGCGGATCGGCCGGAGAGTCGCGGAGTCGTCCGGTGCGCAGCTTACAGGCCCCGTCCCCCGTCCCGGAGGTCTGCGTCATCATCGCGGCCCGGGACGCCGCCGACACCATCGCGGTGGCCATCGCGTCCGCGCTCCGGCAGCCGGAGGTCGCGGAGGTCATCGTGGTGGACGATGCGTCCGCGGACCGGACCGGCGCGGTCGCCGCGGCCGCCGATGACGGTTCGGGCCGCCTGAAGCTGATCCGGCTGGCCGGCAATCTCGGCCCCGCCGGCGCCCGCAACCTGGCCGTCGCGGCCGCGACCGCCCCGCTGCTCTGCATCCTCGACGCCGACGATTACTTCCTCGACGGCCGGCTCGGCCGCCTCCTGTCCGCCCCCCGGACCTGGGACCTGATCGCCGACGACATCGTCATGGTCCGCGGCCGCGAGGCGGCCTCCGCCGCCGGCCTCGTGACCGGGCCCGGGCGGCCGCAGCGGCTCACACTCGCGGCCTTCGTGGCCGGCAACATCCCGCGCCCCGGTGCGTATCGGCGCGAACTGGGTTTCCTGAAACCGATCATCCGGCGGGGTTTCCTGGAGCGGCAGGGGCTCCGCTACGACGCGCGGCTGCGGCTCGGGGAGGATTACGCCCTCTACGTCGAGGCGCTGGCGGCCGGAGCGGTGTTTTCCGTGACGGAGCCCTGCGGCTACGTGGCGGTCGAGCGGTCGAACTCGCTGAGCGCGCAGCACCGGACCGACGATCTCGCGGCGCTGCTGGCCTTCGACGACGCCATGCTGGGCCGGCCGGGCCTCGCCCCGGACGCACGCGCGGCGCTCCGGGCCCACCGCGCCGCCACGGCGAAGCGCTGGCAGCACCGGCGCGTCCTCGACCGGCGGCGCACCCAGGGCTACGCGGCAGCCCTGACGGAACTGCTCGGCGCCCCCCTGGCGTGGCGGCACATCCTGTCGGTGACCCTGGCGGCCAAGCGCGCGCGCCGCGTGCCGGCCCCCGCGCCGGACCGGGAGACCGGTCCGCGCCTGCTCCTCGGACCGGAGCGCCGCCTGGAGCCGGCGGGCTGAGGCACGGCCGGCCGATCCGGTCCGCGCCGCCGCGACGGATCAGCGGTCGCGCTCCTCCTTGCGCGTGCGCACCGCCGCCACGTCGGAGCGGACGTCGTCCAGCGCGCAGCGGACCCGCTCCAGGGCCGTCGAGAACGCCGCGTCCAGATCCGGATCGACCGCGTCCCGCGGCTCGCCCTGCCGGAAGCTGTCCAGCAGGTAGGGCATCATCTTGCCGTGGAGCGCCGCGTAGGCACCGGGGCTGGAGAGTTCGTAGATGACCGCGAGCGCGTGATAGGCGCGGACCAGAACCTCCAGCGCGACATCCGCGCTGCGCCCGCCCCGATCACAATTATCGCTGCCCATCATTGTGCGTATTATCTATTCCTGCCCTTGTCGCCGGGTAACACGCCCAAATTTGACTGTCGACGTTAGGGATCGTTACAATCTTCGTTCCCGAATGGTGCGAGGCGATTTATCGACGCGCCATGGCTTGACTGCAACAGTCCCGGATTCGGATGGGTAAAACCAAGATTCCGTTTAGCTGCGCGCGTGTCGCGTCGGCCGGATCATCGTGGCAATCTTGTTCTCGACCTCGCCGAGGACGCTGTTAACAAGTTGAACAGCGTCGTCGAGGCTCCCGGTCGTCAGGCTTTCGTTGCGGTCCGTTTCCTGGATGATGCGGAAATTGTCCTCGACGAACGTGCGGATCTTCTGCTGAACGTCGCCGAACTCACCCGGATGGGCCGTCTCGTAAAGCAGGGCGAGGGCCAGATAGGCGCGCCCGACCATGTCCAGCGCCAGGGTCGCGCTGACCTCGCAGTGTCCGGCTTCCGGCGTCGACACGAGGACTGAATTTCCTGTCAGGAGTTATTCTATTACTTTATCACGGTCTTTGTTGGGCGCCAACCATATAGATTTTCTGCAGTGCCGATTCCGCATTGCACGCGCGCCGCCGTGAGCCGGCGCGTCCGGGCGGGTGCGACCCGCCCGGACGCGTCTGGGACGGAACCGCTATCGGCCGGCGGTGGTCGGACGCTGCGCGCGGTCCCGGCCCGGCGCGAGACCCTGCGCGACCCGCAGCTTGAGCCCGAGGATCCGGTTGTGCCGCGCCATTGCGAGGAGCGATTCGGCTGTCCCGACATCGCCGCGCATCCGCAGGGCGTGGGCGGCCAGCGCCATCTGGGCGGCCATCGCGTCCGCCTGCAGGGCGGCGTGCGGGACATTCTGGGAGAGGAGCGTTCCGGCCATGGCTGCCACGGTCTGGGGGGGCAGGCCCGATCCTCCGGAGGATCCGTTAACGATATCTTAAAGGAAGCGCGGCCGTGCGGGGCGTGCCGTCACTTCCTGATGGGCAGCCGCCCGACCAGCCATCCGTCCTCGTTGCGCACGAGCAGGGTCCAGGGCGGCTCCCGGCCGTTCCCCGTGATTTCCTCGGCCATCTCGGCGATCACGCTGCGCGCCTCGACCAGGGCTTCCTCAAGGCCCGCGGCCTCGACCCCCACCAGGTCGTGGATCGTCTCCTCGGCATTTGCGATCTCGAAGTAGAAACGCGCCGCCAACAGGGCTCTCCTCAGCCGGAACTCTTTGGCGAGTTCAGTTCTATAGCCCGGGTCTAGCACCATAGCCGTCCGCGTTCCCCGATGAGGCGGCTAGAAATGAGCCGCCTGTCTTTGACAATTCGGGTGATGCGCCGGGGAAATGTTAACCGGATCGTCGGGCGGCGGCGCGCCGTCAGCCGAAGGGCGTAGTCTCCGGGCGCCCCGATATCCGGACGGGGATGGCCGGCGCGGCCCGGTCCCGGGCGCGGATCGGGCCTCGGAGAACGGGAGGGGTGGGTCCGAATCGCCGCCGCTACGCCCGATCGGCAGAGGCGACTACGCCTAAGATATGATGTTGGCGGCTCCGGCGGGCCGCCGTAGAGCCGAGCGTCGGGACGATCGCGGCGAGGCATCCATGAACATCACGATGGTCGGATCGGGCTATGTCGGTCTGGTCTCCGGCGCCTGCTTTGCGGATTTCGGCCACAGCGTCGTTTGCGTCGACAGCAATCGCGGCCGGATCGAGGCGCTGAAGGCCGGTCGGATGCCGATCTACGAGCCGGGTCTCGAGGCGCTGGTGGCCGAGAACGTCCGCCAGGACCGGCTGTCCTTCGTCACCGATCTGGACGCGGCGGTCGCGCAGGCGGACGCGGTGTTCATCGCGGTGGGCACGCCGTCCCGCCGCGGCGACGGCTTCGCCGACCTGAGCTTCGTCTACGCGGCCGCCCGGGAGATCGCCGGGGCGCTGTCGGGCTTCACGGTGGTGGTGACCAAGTCGACCGTGCCGGTGGGCACCGGCGACGAGGTCGAGCGCATCATCCGCGAGGCCAATCCGACCGCAGAGTTCGCCGTGGTCTCGAATCCCGAATTCCTGCGCGAAGGCGCGGCCATCGCCGATTTCAAGCGGCCCGACCGCATCGTCGTCGGGGCCGAGGAGGCCCGGGCCGAGGCGGTGATGCGCGAGGTCTACCGGCCGCTCTACCTGAACCAGGCGCCGATCATGGTCACGTCGCGGCGCACCGCCGAGCTGACCAAATACGCGGCGAACGCGTTCCTGGCGGCGAAGATCACCTTCATCAACGAGATCGCGGACCTGTGCGAGGCGGTCGGCGCGGATGTGCAGGCGGTGGCGCGCGGCATCGGCCTGGACAACCGGATCGGGTCGAAGTTCCTGCATGCCGGCCCGGGCTATGGCGGCTCGTGCTTTCCCAAGGACACCCTGGCGCTGGTCAAGACCGCCCAGGATGCCGGCACGCCGCTGCGGCTCGTCGAGACGGTGGTGGCGGTCAACGACCAGCGCAAGCGCGCCATGGCCCGCAAGGTGATCAAGGCCTGCGGCGGCTCGGTGCGGGGCCGGACGGTGGCGCTGCTCGGGCTGACCTTCAAGCCCAACACCGACGACATGCGCGACGCGCCGTCCCTGGCGATCGCGGCCGGCCTGCAGGATGCCGGCGCGATGGTCCGCGCCTACGATCCCGAAGGCATGGAGCAGGCGCGGCCGCTCCTGCCCGGAGTCGCCTTCGCCGAGGATGCCTATCACTGTGCCGAGGGCGCGGATGCGCTGGTCCTCGTCACCGAATGGGACGCCTTCCGGGCTCTCGACCTCGCCCGCCTGCACGCGGCCATGCAGCGGCCGGTCCTCGTGGATCTGCGCAACGTCTACCGGGCCGACGACGTCCGGTCTCACGGCTTCGCCTACAGCAGCATCGGCCGCCCCACCGGGCCCGGGGAGGACGCCGAGACCCTGCAGGCCGTCGAGGACGCCGTCGCCGCGGCGGATCCGTGAGGCGCCTCCCCGGCGGACGGGAATGCCCCGTCATGGTCGGACGCTGCGGCCCGAGCGGCATCCGCGTGCGCGTGTGCAGGATCGATTCGCGTGGATCTGCGACCGGATCTGCGACCGTCCGCGTCTGAGCCGGAGCCGTCATCGATCCGGTTGAGGCGGCGCCGCCGGCGCCGGATATGGCGCGAAGCCTCCCTCGCGTGCGGGCTGCGAGCCGACGCTGTCCGCGTCGCACAGGCTCCGGGCGTGGCACGCGCCGGCGGGGCCGGTCGCCGCCATGTCCCCATGGCCTGTCGTTGCCCCACTCGGCACGGGCGGGCGCAACGCCAGAACGTCACCCCTGGGGGAAGTTGGCTCCCGTCGCTGTCCCGCGCCGGTTGATCCGCCCGGTCATTCGGGAGCGCTGCAGGCGAGCCCGACCCCGGAGCGGGTGCCGGAGGCCGGCAATCCGGAAGCCGCTCAGGTGCAGAAGTCGCGCGGCCCGCAACGCGTCGGACCGTCCGCCACGGGAGCGAGCCCGTTTTCCCGCGCCCATCACGCCGGTGATCGCGCCCGAATGGGCGCGGGGGTGGTGATCGGTCCGCGTCACGCGCGGGCCGAACAGACACCGGGTTTCCTCGCGGGCCGCCCGAATCGGCGAGCCCGTAACCCCGCTCAGCGGCGGCGGATCGATGGGCCGCCGAGGCTGCCCCGCCGCAGCGGGGCCGGCACCGGGACGATCAGGCCGCCGGGACCTTCACGCTCGCCAGGCTCGAATCTTCCCGGAGGAAGTACTTGTTGGTCAGGTAGGCGACCTCGGTCCGGTTCTTGGCCTTGAGCTTCTTCATGATGTTGCGGACATGAACCTTCACGGTGCTCTCGCACATGTTGAGTTCATACGCGATGATCTTGTTCGGCGTGCCTTTCCGGAGCGCCCGCGCCACGCAGAGCTGCCGCGGCGAGAAGATCTCGTCGTCCCCGGGCTCGGCCGGCTCGTCCATCTTGATATTGGCCAGCAGGGGCAGGAGGCACTCGGCCGGGATGTAGACGCCGCCAGCCTGCACGAGCTGCAGGGCCTGCAGGGCGATGTCGACGGACGTCGTCGTCGGGATGTAGCCTTTGACGCCGAGCTTGATGATCCGCACGATCTGGTCGAGGTTCTCGCCGTCCGAGATGACCGCCACCGGCGGTGCGCCGGCCTCGCCCTGCAGGAACGCCAGCTCCCGCACGATCTCGGCCCATTCGGTCTCGGACAGGTTGCCGTCCGGCCGGCAGAGGACGACCACGCTCGCCGGGACGAACGGCTTCTGCCGCTTCCACGAGTCGATGTCGGCGAAGACCTCGAACGACGTCTCCCGGTCGGCCTCGCTGAGGGAGGCGGCAAGGCATCGGCCGACGAGCTGCCGTCGATCGATGATCACGATGCGGCTTGAGCGTGTCCGGGACTGGTCCCGTGGCTCGATGACGACCGGGCCGTCACCGGCATGTCCACCCGAAAAGCCGCCGCGGCTCTCGGCCGTGTTCCGCTCGACGAGGGTGAGCGCGTCTCGAGTACCAAGACTGGCCATAAGAAATTACCTCCTTTCGAAGGAAGTCGATTGTCGGCGGTGACGGAGTACTCAATAAGTTCGCCGACGGCGTGAAACCGAGAAGTGCGATCCGATGGGTCGCCATGGGGGCGAGCGCCAATGACCACGGATACAATGCTAACTTTCGTAAAATCGTCTGTAAATACCCCATCTGAAACTAATCGCTAAAATTGCCGGGCTAAATACAATCAAAGCCTACTACGTACGTACGTAGTTATTTCTTTGACTGCGGGATCGGCGGCTGATGGAGATGTGCATTCGCAAGGTCGTTCGTCGTCGGGCGGCGATAGGCTTCAAGATCTTGGCGAATGTATTCGATCGTCTGAGGGATTTTGACATAACGAAACGTTGTCTCGTTTGGCGTTGCTTATTGCCACGCTGTTTTTTCGGTCATTCAATCCCAATCCAAGGGTTCGAATGTGGTCCGGGTATTCGAGCGCTGAGTATTCGAGCTGTGCCGGTATGCGGTCTGTAGCGGGGTCTAAAAGGCGACATAGGTTCCCGCTCGCGCTGCGCGTTTGAGCCCGATTACTGATTTCGTAGGCACGCTGCCGTACCAAAAGGCACATGGCCCGGGGTCGGCCTACGCACTCTGGCGCGCCCCCCGCGCGCAGGGCGAATCAGCTGTTCATCCGGGGCGGTCCCGCGAGATCCGGAAAGGCTCTGCGACGGCTCTGTTCTAGTCCACCCGGACCAGGAGATCGCGCATGCCGTCGACATCGACGAACGTGGTGAGGTCGCGGGCGAGCAGGCCCGCATGTCTCTGCGCGAAGGCTTCCGGGGTGAGCGTCCGCAGGAAGGCCGTCACCGATTCCGCGAGCGGCTCGGGAAACGCCCAGCCCAGTCCTTCCGCGACCGCGTAGCGGCCTGTGGCGGTCGCGGCGCGCGCGAGCGTCAGGGCGCCGCACAGGCCGCCCTCGTAGAGCCGGTTCGGCAGAAGCCAGTCCGAATTCAGTCCGTCGTCGAGATAATCGACCGCCCAACTGAAGTGGATCCCGCCGTAGATCTCGGGAAGATCGCCCGGATTGGCGTAGGGGCCGCGGAACACCATGTTCGCGCGGCCGTCCAGCGTCGCGGCCAGCTCCCGCGGGGAGATGTCCTCCGCGGAGAGGCGCCCGGCCAGGACGATCCGCACCGAGTCGCCGAGGGCGTCGGCGATGGCGGCGAGAATCGCCAGGCTCCTGCGGCAGCGCAGCGTCCCGAACCAGCCGATCACCCAGGGCGGCTCCGCCGTGCGGGTGCGGTCCAGCCGGTCCACCACCTCGCCGAGGCGATGGCCCATGACCTTGTTCTCGAGGAGATGCCAGGCCCCGGTGAAGCCCTGGACGGGCCGGAAATACCGGTCGATGAAGTCCGGGGCGCTGACGACGAGGAGGGCGCTGCGACCGAGGAGCCAGCGCTCGACCGCGCGGGCGATCCGCCCCGGGGCGTCCGGCCGGACCATCAGCCGCTGGATGTCGAGCACCTCGTAGACGAGGCGCGCGCGGCTTCCGGCGAGGCGCGCCGAGGCCCAGGCCACGAGGGCCATGTCGAGGTTGCGCACGTAGATCACGTCGGCCGCGCGCAGATCGTGGCGGCGACGCAGGGCGCGGGCGATGCCGAGGGCGAGGCGGGGCAGGCGGCGGGCGTAGTTCCGGTCGACCGTCCGGCCGAGCGGCACGACGTCGTCCGTCGCCGGAGCCTCGGCCGAGCCGCCGTAGCGGTCCCGCTCGAACGCGTACACGACCACGGACCAGCCGGCCTCCCGGATGGCGTCGATCCGCTTGCGTACCGTCGGCTCGATCCGGTCGTGGCCGAAGAAGGCGACCCGGCGGCCGGGGGCGGTCGCCGGGCTCGCGACCGCCGGGGCCGGGGCGACCGGGGCCGGCGCGAAGGCCGCCCGGCCGATGCCGCCGGCGCGGGGGCCGATCACGAGGCCGCCTCGGTCGCGCCGCGGCTCCGCTTCGGGCGGCCGGCCAAGCGCGTCAGCGCGCTCCTGCGGCCGCCGCGCCGGACCGCCGGCTCGTCGCTCGCCTTGTTGAGCACGATGCCCAGGACGGTGCTGCCGCTCGCCTCGAGATCCTGCACGGCGGTGGTGACCTCGTCGATGCTCGTCCGGCCCGCCTCCACCACGATGATGAGGCCGTCGAGGCCGTCGAGCAGCGGCCGCAGGGTGGGGAGTTCGTCCACCGGGGGCAGGTCGACGATGACGCGGTCGAGGGTCGCGCGCCCGTCGCCGACCAGGGCCGCGACGCCGTCCGGCGTCATCAGGTCGCTGAAATGGGGATCGTTCGGATGGCGGTTGCCGCAGGCGAGCAGGCGGACTTCCCCGGGTTGGGGCCGCACCGCCTCCGTGGCGCAGCAGCGGCCGGCGAGCACGTCGAGCAGGCCGCGCTGCTCGGTGGCCTGGCTGAGCCGCGAGAGCGTCGCCTGCCGCACATCCGCGTCGATCATCAGGACCCGCCCGGCACTCGACCGGGCGCGGGCGAGGAGCAGGCCGAAATTGCTCGCGAACAGCGTCTTGCCCGCGCCGGCCCCCACCGAGGTGACGCCGATCGCGAAGACCGGCCCGCGTCGGTCGCTGCCCAGGACGTGGGCCTTCAGGCTGTGCAGGCGCTCGGCGAAGGCCGATTGCGGCATGAACCGCACCGCGCTCGCCTTGAACGCCTCGACGCTGGCCGGGCGCTGGGCCTCGCTGGCATGGGCCAGCGCCAGCGCCAGGGCGGCCCGGAAGCCGGGCTCGCGCCGCAGCTCGGGGAGGGCGGCGAGGCAGGTCAGGCCGTGGCCGGTCAGCTGCCGGGGCGCCCGGACCGTCCGATCGAACCAGTGCCGCGCGAAGGCGCCGCTCACGCCGAAGCCGGTGCCGACCAGGAGACCGAGCAGCATGATCAGGCTGCCGCGGGGCGCGCTCGGGGATTCCGGCACGGTCGCGGGCGTGATCACGTGGGCCGAGGGCTGCGGATAGGATTGCTGGTTGACGGCGTCGATGTAGCGCTGGAGCAGGTTCGTGTAGATCTGGTCGTAGGTCTCGGCGGTGCGGTCGAGCTCCTTCGCCTTGACCCGGGCGTTGCTCATGATCAGCGTCTTCGAGATCAGGGCGTCGAAGGCTGCGGTCATGCTGTCCTCGCGCGCCCGGGCCACCTCGTAATCGTGGTCCAGGGAGACGGCGAGGCGCTCGAGTTCCGTGCGCAGCGACTGCTTGGCCGCCTGGATGTCCCGCTGGATCGCCAGGACCGCCTCGTGGTCGGGGCCGAGGCGGCGCTTCAGGTCGTCGGCCCGCTGCACGAGGTCGACATATTGCCGGCGCAGCTGGATGATCACGCTGTCCTTGAAGGCCTCGGTGATCCCCGGATCGGCGATGTCGGAATCGAGCAGCCCGCGGATCTGGTCGCGCACCGCGCGGGCGTCCACGGTCTTGGACCGGGCGGCGGCCACGGCGGTGTTGAGTTCCTCCACCTGCTGCTCGCCCACGAGGCCGCGCTTGCCGAGATCGATGATCGTGTGCTCGGCCTTGTAGGTCTGCGCCTCGCGCGAGGCCTGGCTGGCGCGCTGCTGGAGTTCGGTCAGGCGCGGCAGCATCCACTCGCCGGCGACCTTCCAGACCTTCGCCCGGTTCTCCAGCTCGGTGCTGACATAGGCCTCCGCCACGGCGTTCGCGACGGCGGCCGCCGTGGTGGGATTGTCGGCGTTGTAGCCGACCTCGATGACGTAGGCCGCGCCGATGCGGCTGGCCTCCACGTTCTCGCGCAGCGTCCGCGCCTGGCGCAGTTCCGGGCTGACGGGGGCGGGCTCCCGCACCGGCCGCTCGGCGCCGATCAGCCGGAGGGGAAGCGCCTTGGCGGCCTTCACGAACTCCCGGATCTTCACGAAGAGCGGGTGCGTCGGCGCCGCGAGATCCTGCAGGGCCGAGGCGTCGAGCCTGCGCACCGCCGCGAGGGCGATCTTCTCGGAGCGCATGTACTCGACCTGGCTCTCGACCTCGGCGATCTCCAGCGGGGTCCCGGCATTGGGCGTGTCGCGGGCCGTCACCGGGCTGGTGCGGCTCTCGATGTAGACGCGGGCCCGGGCGGTGAAGATGGCGGGCGCGGTCGCGACGTAGATTCCCGCGCAGACGAGCCCGACGGCGGCGAAGGCCAGGATCGACCGCCAGTTCTGCCGCGCGATCGTCAGGATGGAGACCTGGGTCACCGCCTCGGGCGGGAAGGGCTGGCTGCGCCAGGGCCCGGCCCCGCCGGCGCGGGCCGCGCCGATCGGCAGGAAGGACGCACCGGTCGAGTGTCGGTTCATGGATCTCTCCTCGCCGCGGCGGTCACCGCCTCGGAGCGCGCTCCGTCGAAGGGGGATTCCGGCCCGGCCCGTCGGGCCGCGTCGAGCCGGGCGTTGGGCGTCGTCAGTTCTGGCCGGTGCCGTCGCCGATGCCGCGCATCGCGGGATCCGGCTTGAGCGCGACCTCGACGACGTCGCCCGGCTGAAGTTCCGTGTCCTCGGCGGCGTCGAGCTGGCTCCGGGACGCGTTGCCCTGGCGGAAGACCGCGATCGACGCCTGCGCGCGGCTTCCGGACAGGAGCTGGGCCCGGAGGGCGCCGGTATAGACCAGCTTGTCGTTGATGCTGTTCAGCCGCGATCGATAGGTCGCCAGATTGTTCTCCGCGACCTGGAGCTTCTCCAGGGCGTCCAGGGCCTGCTGGTCGTCGACCCGCTCGAGCTTGCGGGCGACCTCGCTCTTGTCACGTTCGAGCTGGGTGAGCTGCACCGTCGTCTGCAGGGCCCGTGTCGAGGAGAGCAGCACGGCCCGCCGCGCGTCGGTCAGCCGGGTCGTGACCACCGCGCCGCGCTGGAACAGGGCGCGCACCGAGTCGTATTCCTCGGCATCGGCGGTGACGCCCTCCCTCTCCTTGCTCTGCTGCTCGCTGAGGCTGGCGTATTGCGTCTGCGTCCGGGAGAGGGACCGCTGCAGGTGGTCCTTCTCCTTGGCGATGTCGGTCATCTGGACCCTGAGCTGCTGCTCCGCGAGCTTCTGCGCCGGCGTCGCGCGGCTGCCCGGAGCGGGGTCGGTCGCGGGCGCGGATTTCTCGCCCCGCGCCGCCGCGACGATCGCCTTCAGGCGCCAGACCGTGGCGGATTCCCGCTGGATGCTCGCCCAGGTGCTGTCGTACTCGGCGCGCAGGTTCGCGGTCTCGACGATCGGATTCTCCATCCTGAACCGCAGGAGGTTGTAGCCGCCCGCCAGCGCGACCGCCTGCCGGACGGTCATGCCCGGATGGAACGGGTGCTCGCCCTGCTTGGTCACGTCGCCGCTCAGGTAGACCGGCTGGTACTTCGAGATCCGGATCCCGATCTCGTCCGGCTCGATCACGGCGATCGATTCCTTGCCCTCCGAGTTGCGCTGCCGCACCGCCTTGGCGGGCAGCGACTTCTGCAGGTTCTGGCGCAGCTCCGCGACGGTGAGGCCGGCCGCCGGCACGTCGCCGAGCAGCGGCACCATGACGGTGCCGTCGGGGGAGACGGTCGCCTCCTGCCTGAAGCTCGGGATGCTCAGGGCCGAGACCTCGATCGTGTCGCCGGGGCCGATGCGGTACTCCGCCGCCGCCGGCAGCGTGGACAGGGCGAGCAGACAGGCCGCGAACCCGGCGCGGGCGGCGCCGTGGGCAGCCTCGGTCCTCGTCGAAGTCTTCGACACGCAGCACTCCCTCTAGGCTCCCCCTCCGAATCCAGGCGCGGCGATCGAGCGGCAGGACCGCGCGCCGGCCTCACGGGCTCATGGAGGGCTGAGACGGCATGATGCGTAACGGCAGAGCCAGCCGGGACTCCTCCAAAAGGCGGGATCGCGCGTCCATGCCGGGGCGGGGGCTGCGCCTTTCGGCGTAGGCCCTCTGGCCGGAACGGCGCGCCGCAACCGGGACGGGCCGTCTCGGACGGGTGCCGTTCGCCTTTCGACGGACGAACGGCATCGAAAGCCTGGGTTCCCGGCTGTCCGCAGCTCTGTGCAGTTTTGATGCACAGAAGTTCGGCGAAAGGAGCGGCGGGTATGCCGATTACCGATGCAGATATTGGGCCTGATGTGGGTATATTCTACCCAGATCTAGTCAATATTTATGGATGTCGAATCGAAAGCGGTTCGCGCATCGGACCCTTCGTCGAGATCCAGCGGGGCAGCCGGATCGGCCCGCGCTGCAAGATCTCCTCGCACAGCTTCATCTGCGCGGGCGTCTCCATCGGGGCGGAAGTGTTCGTCGGCCACGGCGTGGTCTTCACCAACGAGATCTATCCGGAAGCCACCAATGCGGACGGGAGCCTGAAGCGGGACGGCGAGTGGGACCTCGTCGAGACCGTGGTCGAGGCCCGCGCCTCCATCGGCTCCAACGCCACGATCGTGGCGGGAATCACCATCGGCGAGGGCGCGCTCGTGGGCGCCGGCGCCGTCGTGACCCGGGATGTCCCGGCCTACGCCATCGTCGCCGGATGCCCTGCCCGGGTCGTCGGCGACACGCGCACCAAGCGGGCCAACAGCGCCCGATCCGCCCAGTCGCCCCGGCCCGAGACGGCCGAGCCTCTGCAAGTTGCCTGAGGGAATGCAGTCATGATCTCGATTGGAATCGTCGGATACGGCTACTGGGGGCCGAACCTCGCCCGGTGCACCTCGGAGTCCGAGCGCTGCCAGCTCGTGGCCATCGCCGACCAGTCGCCGGCCGCGCTCGGCCGGGCCGGCAAGCGCTACCCGGCCGTCCAGCTCCATCAGGATTGGCGCGACCTCGTGGCCGATCCCGCGATCGACGCCGTCATGGTGGCGACGCCGGTGAGTTCGCATTTCGAGATCGCCATCAACGCGCTGCGGGCCGGCAAGCACGTCTTCATCGAGAAGCCGATCACGCCCTCGGCCTTCGAGGCGCGGCTGCTGATCGAGGAAGCGGCCAAGCGCAACCTGACCCTGATGGTCGACCACACCTTCGTCTACACGGGCGCGGTCGAGAAGATCCACGAGCTCGTGACGACCGACGCCATCGGCGACGTGTTCTACTACGATTCCACCCGGGTGAATCTCGGCCTGTTCCAGCGCGACGTGAACGTGATCTGGGATCTGGCGGTCCACGACCTCGCCATCCTCGACCACATCCTGGATCTCACCCCGGTGGCGATCTCGGCGAGCGGCACCGGCCATTTCAGCGGCCGCCCCGAGAACATGGCCCACCTGACCGTGTTCTACCCGCGCGGTGTCGTCGCGCAGATCAACGTCAACTGGCTCGCGCCCGTGAAGGTGCGGCAGACGCTGATCGGCGGCAGCAAGAAGATGATCGTCTACAACGACCTCGACCCGATCGAGAAGGTCAAGGTCTACGACCGCGGCGTCACCGTCGGCGGCGGCTCGGACGACATCACCGAGCTGATGGTCTCCTACCGGACCGGCGACATGTGGTCGCCGCACCTGTCCTTCCGCGAGGCGCTGATCGTCGAGATCGAGCACTTCGCCGATTCCATCGAGACCGGCACCGCGCCCATGACCGACGGCCATAGCGGCCTGCGCGTCGTCGAGATGCTCGAAGCCGCCATGCGCTCCCTGCGCCAGAACGGCTCCCCCATCGACCTCATGCCACTTGCGAGGGCCTCGTGATTCCCTTCCTCGACCTCAAGGCGCAGTACGCGGCGATCGGCGGCGACGTCGAGACGGCGGTCCTCAACGTCCTGCGCAGCGGCGACTTCGTCCTCGGCCCGGCGGTCAGCGCCTTCGAGGCCGCCTTCGCGGAAGCCTGCGGCGCCCGCCACGCGGTCGCCGTGAGCAGCGGCACCGCGGCCCTGCACCTCGCCCTGCTGGCCCTCGACATCGGCCCGGGCGACGAGGTGATCACGGTCTCGTCGACCTTCGTGGCGACGGTGGCGGCGGTGCTGTATGCCGGCGCGACGCCGGTCCTGGTCGATATCGACCCGGTCAGCTGGACCATGGACCCGGCCCTGGTCGAGGCGGCGATCACGCCCCGCACCAAGGCGATCCTGCCGGTGCACCTCCACGGCCGGATGGCGGATCTCGATGCGCTGGGCGCCATCGCCCGGCGCCACGGGATCGCCCTCGTCGAGGACGCCGCCCAGGCGCATCTCGCCGAGCGCGGCGGCCGCAAGGCCGGCACGATCGGGGATATCGGCTGCTTCAGCTTCTATCCCGGCAAGAATCTCGGGGCCTACGGCGAGGGCGGCGCCATCGTCACGGACCGGGACGACCTCGCCGAGGCGGCCCGCTGCCTGCGCGACTGGGGTCAGCAGGGCAAGTACAACCACGTCCGCCACGGCTTCAACCTGCGCATGGACGGCGTCCAGGGCGCGGTGCTGGGGGTCAAGCTCCCGCATCTGGAGGCCTGGACCCGCGCCCGTCAGGCGGTGGCGGCGGAATACGGCACCCGGCTCGCGGGCCTCGGCCTGGAACTGCCGGCCCCCGCCGGGCTCGACCACGTGTTCCACGTCTACGCCGTGTCGACGGCGGACCGCGAAGGGCTGCGCCAATACCTCAACGCGGCCGGCATCGCCACCGGCATCCACTATCCCGTCCCGGTCCACCGGCAGCCCGCCTACAGCCACCTGGACGACGGCGCCGGCCGCCTGCCGGTCACCGAGCGGCTGGCCGCCCGGACCCTGTCCCTCCCGATGTTCCCCGAGATGACGTCCGCGCAGATCGATACCGTCTGCCAGGCCGTCGCGAGCTACTGCGAGGTCGCCGATGCCCAAGCTGCGTGAGGTCACGAAGGGAAGCCGGTTCAGCGGCGACCTGCGCGGGACCCGGATCCTGGTCACCGGCGGATCGGGCTTCGTCGGCTCCCACATCATCGACCTGCTGGTCGAGGCCGGCTGCGACGAGATCGTGGCGGTCGACAACATGGTCCGCGGCCGCCCCGAAAATCTCGCGGACGCCCTCGGCTCCGGCCGCGTCCGCCTGGTTCAGGGCGACATCCGCGACCGCGCCCTGATGGACACGCTGGTCAAGGGCACCGACGTGGTGTTCCACCAGGCGGCCCTGCGCATCACCCAGTGCGCCTCGGAGCCGCGCCACGCCTTCGAGGTGATGGCCACCGCGACCTTCAACCTCCTGGAGAGCTGCGTCGAGGCCGGCGTCGCCAAGGTGGTGATGGCCTCCTCGGCTTCCGTCTACGGGATGGCGGAGGTCTTCCCGACCAACGAGAAGCACCATCCTTACGACAACCGGACCCTGTACGGGGCCGCCAAGTCCTTCGGCGAAGGTCTTCTGCGCTCGTTCAACGACATGTACGGGCTCGACTACGTCGCCCTCCGGTACTTCAACGCCTACGGGCCGCGGATGGACCTGACCGGGCGCTACACCGAGGTCATGGTCCGCTGGATGCAGCGCCTGGCCGAGGGCCAGTCGCCGATCGTGTTCGGCGACGGCCTGCAGACCATGGACCTCGTCCATGTCCGCGACATCGCCCGGGCCAACATCCTGTCGGCGACGTCGTCGGCCACCGACGTGGTGCTCAATGTCGGGACCGGCGTCGAGACCTCGCTGGTCGACCTCGCCGGCCACCTCACCCGGATCATGGGCCGGGACGGCACGCCGCTGCTCCACGAGGCCGAGCGGGCGGTGAACCCGGTGCCGCGGCGCCTGTGCGACACGCGCCTCGCCAAGGACCTGATCGGCTTCGAGGCGGAGATCGGCGCCGCCGAGGGCCTGGCCGACCTCGTCGCCTGGTGGCAGGACGAGTCCCGCTCCGATCACCTGCGGCGGGCGCTGGCATGATCCCGATCGCCAAGCCCGAAGTCGGCGACCCCGAGGCCGAGGCCGCCGCCGCCGTCGTCCGCTCCGGATGGCTGACCCAGGGGCCGCAGGTCGCGGCCTTCGAGGCGGCGTTCGCCGCGATCGTCGGCGCCCCCCATGCCTGCGCGGTCTCGAACTGCACGACCGCGCTGCATCTCGCCCTGCTCGCCGTCGGGGTCGGCCCCGGCGACGAGGTTGTGACGGTGAGCCACAGCTTCATCGCCACCGCCAACGCCATCGCCCAGTGCGGGGCGACGCCGATCTTCGTCGACATCGACCCGGCGACCTTCAACATGGCCCCGGCCGCGGCGGCGGCGGCGATCACCGAGAAGACGAAGGCGATCGTCTGCGTCCACCAGATGGGCATGCCCTGCGACCTGGAGGCGATCGTGGCGATCGGGCGCCGGTCCGGCATCCCGGTGATCGAGGACGCGGCCTGCGCCATCGGCTCCGAGCGGCTCCAGGGCGATGTCTGGCGGCCGATCGGCAGCAGCGGGGGCGGGATTGCCGGCGACATCGCCTGCTTCTCGTTCCATCCGCGCAAGGTGCTGACCACCGGCGACGGCGGCATGATCACCACCGCCAAGCCCGAATGGGACCGGACCTTCCGGCTGCTGCGCCAGCACGGGATGAGCGTCTCCGACATCGCCCGACACGGCAGCGCCACGGTGGTCGTCGAATCGTACGCGATCGCGGGTTTCAACTATCGGATGACGGACGTTCAGGCGGCCATCGGCCGGGAGCAGCTGAAGCGGCTGCCCGACCTGATCGCCCGCCGCCGCCGCCTCGCCGACGGCTACCGCGCGCGGTTGGCCGACCTCCCCGCGGTGACGCCGCCGCCCGAACCGATCGGGATGCGCAGCAATTGGCAGAGCTACTGCGTCCGGCTCCCGGATGATGCAGACCAGCATGCAGTGATGCAGGCGATGCTCGACCGGGGCATCGCCACCCGCCGGGGCATCATGTGCGCGCATCTCGAGCCGCCCTACGCCGAGGCGCCGCGGCGCTTCGCGCTGCCGGAATCCGAGCGGGCGCGCGACCACGCGATCCTGTTGCCCCTCTACGCGGCGATGACCGAGGCGGAGCAGGATCAGGTCGTCGACGGCCTGCGCGCCGCCCTGAAATGATCCCCGCACCGGTCAGGAGCCTCGCCCGGACGGTCGGCCTGACGCGCCCGCGCGTCGCCGCCGCCCGGATGGCCTGCGAGCGCACGACGCTCGCCCTCGCCCGGATCCGGCGGCCGGCGCCGGGTGGTCGCATCCTCTGCTACCATTCGGTCGGCCAGCCGGAATGCGGCGTCAACGACGTCACTCCCGCGCGCTTCCGCGACCAGCTCGAGCGGGCGCTCAGTCTCGGCTACCGCTTCGTGCCGGCGGCCACCATCGCCGACGGGCGCGGCGGCGCGCGGGATCTCGCCATCACCTTCGACGACGGCTGGCACAGCGTCCTCAGCGGGGCGGCACCGATCCTGAGCGATTACGGGATTCCGTGGACCCTGTTCATCGTGTCGGGCTGGCTCGACCGCCCCGAGAGCGGACCGCCGGGCATCCTGGGCTGGCGCGCCATCGAGGCGCTCGCCGCGAACGGGGTCGAAATCGGAAGCCATTCCGTGACCCACCCGGATTTCGGGCGACTCGGCGCCGCGGAGGCGGCCGAGGAACTGGAGGAATCCCGGCGCGCCATCGGGGCTCGCCTCGGCGTGCGGCCGGACAGCTTCGCGATCCCGCTCGGGCAATCGGCGAACTGGACGCAGGCGGCCGCCCACGCAGCCCGGGAGGCGGGCTACCGGATCGTCTACGCGCAGGCGGTGGAGACCCGCCCCGCCGGAACTGTGGCGCGCAACTTCGTCACGCAGTTCGACAACGATCTCGTCTTCGGTGCTCTGCTCCGGGGCGCCTACGATGCCTGGGAGGAGTGGGTATGAATCGACCCGCGCAGCGCCGCGTTTCCGTCGTGGTGCCCACCTGCAACCGGCCCGCCTTCCTGCGCGAGGCCCTTGCGAGCATCCGCGCCCTGGAGGGCCCCGACCTCGCCTTTGAGATCATCGTGGGCGACAACGGCGAGGCGGGGCCGGCCGCCGAGGTCGCCGCCGAATTCGGCGCGATCCATGTCCCCGTCGAGCGGCCCGGCGCCGGCGCGGCTCGCAATGCCGGCCTGACCCGGGCGAGCGCCCCTTACGTGGCTTTCCTCGACGACGACGACGTCTGGCAGCCCGCGCACATCCGGGATCATCTGCGCCTGTTCGAGGCCGATCCGGAGCTCGGGGTCGCGTTCGGCCAGATCGTCACCACCGACCACGACCTCGTGCCGACCTACGGCCCCTGGCCGGCGGAACTTCCGTCCGACAAGGGCGCGCTGCTGCACCGCATGTTGAGCGGCTACTTCCCGCAGATCGGGGCGACGGTGGTGCGCCGGACCGTCGTGGACGCGATCGGCCTGTTCGACGAGGCCCTGCTCGGCGATCAGGACTGGGACTGGCAGCTCCGTGCGGTCCGCGGCCACGGGGTGGGCTTCGTCGCCGCGCCCTGCGTGCATTTCCGGCAGCGGCCGGCGGGGACCTTCGACCGCCTGATCGCCCGCCGGATTCACTTCACCCGCCTGGTCTTCCGACGTCACGCGCCGGCTCTCGGCGTCTCGCGGCTCGCGGCCCTGCGGCTCTATTTCGGGACCGTCCAGGGCTATTACGACGC
This sequence comes from Methylobacterium sp. UNC378MF, assembly GCF_900103195.1. GTDB lineage: Bacteria > Pseudomonadota > Alphaproteobacteria > Rhizobiales > Beijerinckiaceae > Methylobacterium. The sequence continues at coordinate 54,478 of NZ_FMWU01000019.1, forward strand.
CCTGCTGGACGCCACCGAAGCCCACGTGGCCCGCGGCGATCGCCGCGCCGCCGCCGGGGCGTTCCTCACGGCTTTCCGCCTGATGCCGCACCGGGCGATCCGGCAAGCCTTCCGGCCGACGCGCGCGCGCGCGGCCCTGCTGGCGCTGGCCGCCGGGCCAGCCGCCCGGCCGCTGACCGCCGATCCGGAGACGCGCTGAGCCCGACGGGCTTTCGCTCCGCGGCGCGGGCCTCCCCGGAGCCCGGCCGCCGGAGCGGGCTCGCGTTGTCCCGGCCGTGGCCGGAGTGCGCACCGCCCGTGATTCCGAGCTGTCCTACGAGGCGCGACCGTCCTTGCCGGCGGAGAGCGGGCCGTCGCGACGGAGACCGGTGAAGGCCGCAGAAGCGCGGCCGGGCGGCCCGGCCTTCCGCGACGCGCGGACCGCGCGGGGCCGGGACCGCTCCGCCGGGCGAGACGCGCGCCAATCGGCATGATCGATCCGCACCCACCCGGGCCCGGGGCGGCCTCAGGCGCTGGGGACCTGCGCCCGGACCCGCATCGGGCCGAACCGATCCTTCACGTTGCGGACCAGCCATTCCGGGAGGAGCAGGCGCACCGGTTCCCAGAGGCCGGAGAAGTCGCCCGCGCGGCGCAGGGCGAGCCAGGAGGCGACGCGCTGGCGCAGCGGCAGCATGCCGATGTAGTTCTTGGTCATCTCCGATACGGGGAAGTCCGAGCCGAACATGTCCTGGTGTCGCAGGTCGGGCTCGCCGAGATGGGGCGTCTCGGCCGGGCCGGGCGCCCCGGCCTCCGGGGGCAGCCGGGGCAGGGCTTGCGCCTGCGCGTAGACCGCGTCGAGTCCTGTAAGCCAGGCGGCCTGCGCGTACAGGCCCGCGACCGCGGCGGCGCTCTCGGCGCCCGCGGCGTCCCGCGCCGCGGCATCGGTGATGAGCGCGGTCAGGTGGGACTCGTAGGCGGCTTGGTCGTGGGCCACGCGGGCCGTGACGTCGAGCCCCGGATGGTTGATCGCCACGATCTCCGCCGCCGCGGGGGCCTCGAAGCGCGTGACCAGCGGCAGCCCATAGGCGGCGGCCTCCAGCATCGAGGTCGACGACACAAACGGGTAGGAATCGACGTAGATGTCGGCCGCCTCGAAGAAGACCCGCGGGTCGGCGAGCTCGGCATGGGCCGTGATGCGCCCGCCGGTGGCGGCCCGGGCCCGCTCCCAGTCGGCCCGCTCGCCGGGGCCGACCACGATGAGCCGGGCTTGGGGATGCGCCGCGAGGAGGTCGACGTGGCGGTCCGCGTAGGTGACCGGCCCGACGTTGCGGTACTTCGCCCCCCGCGCCACCGAGACCAGGAGGACGCTGTCCTCCGGGACGCCCAGGGCCTGCTTGGCCGCGCTGCGGGCGCGCTGGCGCTCGGGCAGGGTGATCAGGGTCGGCAGCAGGAGGCTGCGGGCCGGATCGACGCCGCGCCGCGCGACGGCGAGCCGGCGCGCGGCCTCGCGCAGGTTGATCACCGCGTGGCTGATCCGCGTCCCGATCCAGAACAGGTGGTCGGCGTGATTGAGCAGCAGGACCGGCGGGCTCTTCGCCGGGTCCGCGAAGGCGATCAGCGGGACCACGTCCTCGCAGTGGATGTGCAGGACGACGACATCGTAGCCGCGCGCGATCTGGCGCAGCTCCCGCGCCCAGGCGAGCTTGTCGCCCTTGTGGTGGTTCAGGTGGTGGATCCCGCCGCCGCTCTCGCGCACCGCGGCGGTGATCCGCGCGTCGACCGGGCCGCGGTGCTGGGTCAGGGCGACGCCGTTGACCCGGCCGCGGTCGGCGCCGATCCAGAGCGCGAGCATCTTGGTGAGGCCGCCCACCGGGGCGAGCTGCGTGCAGACGTGGAGGACGCGCCGGTACGGGGCCCCGTCGGCGCCCGCGCCGTCCCGGGCCTCGCCGCCGCCGTCGAGGGTCCGGCCGATCCCGGTCATCAACCGTTCGAGGCGCGGGCTTGCGAACACGCCGCAATGCCGGTGCGCTGCCAGGGTCGCCGCGATGGCGGTCTCGACGGCCGCGCCGGCATGGTCGCCGGCCGCCGCAAGACGCTCCGCGTGCCGCACCCGGGCATCGAAGGCGGCGAAGTTCGATCGGATCCGCCCGGCGCGGGACGCCGTCCCGGCTGCATTCTCCCCATCGCCGTCCCGGCAGAGTTCCGACGCGCCTTTGACCATCATGCCCTCCGGGCTTCAGCGCAGCGATGCGGCGCCGTTCGTTGTCCAGCTCCCCGCCTCGTGGAAGACTCCGAAGACGTCCGGCGCGAAGACGGGGTGCTCGATGTGGAAGCGGCCGCCGATCTTGGCCGCGAGGAGGCGCTCGAAGCCGCGCTGCCGGACCACCATCGAGACCGTGTAGGTGTCGGCGGTCAGGGTCAGCGGCGGCGTCAGCAGTTCCACCTCGCCCTCGCCCGAGAGGGCGGTCAGGCCGGCGCCGTCCGCCTGCGTGCTGAAATTGCAGCAGAGCAGCTCGTCGGACCGCGTGATCGAGAATAGGACGTGCGGATCGGCGACCGGCTCGGCGGCGTTGTAGCGGGCCCGGATCCGCATCCGCTCGCCGTGGCGGAACAGCGTTCGCGGCGCGCCGGATTCGTCGGTGATCGTCACGTCGCTGATCTTGACCGGCAGGTCGCCGGTGTCCGGGCGGAACCACGCGGTGTCGGCGAGATAGCTGTCCCGCTCGTAGTGGGTCAGGCCCTCGTCGGTGGGGCCGTCATAGGCGACGCGGCCGCCCTTGATGTAGATCACCCGCTCGCACATGGTCTTGATGCTGAACATGTTGTGCGAGACCAGCAGGATCGTCGAACCCTTGCCCTGGAGGCGCCGGGCGAAGTCCATGCACTTGCGCTGGAAGGTGTAGTCGCCCACCGCTAGCACCTCGTCGAGGAGCAGGATGTCGGGCTCGAGATGCGCGGCGACCGAGAAGGCCAGCCGGACATACATGCCGCTGGAATAGCGCTTCACCGGCATGTCGATGAACTCGCCGATCTCCGAGAAGGCGACGATCGCGTCGAACTTCGCGGCGATCTCCCGACGGTCCATCCCGAGGATCGAGCCGTAGAGGAAGATGTTCTCGCGGCCGGTCAGCTCCCGGTGGAAGCCGGTGCCGACCTCCAGCAGGGCCCCGACCCGGCCCTCGAGGCGGATCCGGCCGGTGGTCGGCGCGGCGATCCGCGACAGGAGCTTGAGGAGCGTGCTCTTGCCGGCGCCGTTGAGGCCGATGATGCCGACATTCTCGCCGTGCCGGATGCCGAAGCTCACCTCCCTTAGCGCCCAGAAGCTCTCCTGCGACGGGCGTGCCTCGGAGCGGCGGCTCAGCAGGCCGCGGACGCCCTCGCTGAGCGCGTCGCGCAGCGAGTTCTGGTGGGCGGCGCGCGGTGCGCGCCAGTACTGTTTGCCGATATCTTGTACGCTGATTGCCATCGACATCAGATTATATCCGCGAAAGAGCGCTCCATGCGCTGGAAGAAGATCAATCCGCTGACGAGGAGGGCCAGCGCGGCAGTGACCGAGACCACGAGTGCAAAGGCATCAGGCGGGGATCCACCTAGGATGGCGAACCGGAACGCCTCGATCAGGCCGACCATGGGATTCAGCGCGTAGACCCAGCGCACCGAGGCAGGCACGATGCTCGACGCGTAGACGATCGGCGAGGCGTACATCCAGATCTGGATCAGGAACGGCAGCGTGTGCTTGACGTCCCGGAACCGGACATTGATCGGCCCGAGCCAGAGGCTGACGCCGAGGGCGAGCATGGCCGTGACGATCAGGGTCGGGACGGCCAGCACCAAGTGCCAGTCCGGCACCACCCCGTACCAGAGCATCAGGGCCAGCATCACGGCGAGCGCGATTGCGAAATCGACCATCGGCGACACAACCGTCGCGAGCGGAATAACCAGCCGCGGGAAGTAGATCTTGCGGATGAGTTCGGCCTCCGCCACGAGACCGTTGGCGCTGCGCCGCACCGCCTCGGAGAAGTACGTCCACAGGACGACCGCGCTGCCGGCAAAGAGTGCGTAGGGCGCACCGTCGGTTGGGATTTTTGCGAAGTGGCCGAAGATCACCGTAAAGATCAGGACAGTGAAGAGCGGCTGCGCAATCGCCCAGCAGGCGCCGAGGGCGGTTTGCCGATAGAGGACCTTCAGGTCACGCAAGATCAGGACGCGCAAGAGACCCTTGTACTGCGCCAAGCCCGCCGCATCGAAGGCGACGATTCGGTCGTCTGGCGCGATCTCAGTGACCCGCATCGTCGACGGATCGGTCCGCCGTTCCGTCAACCCGCATTCTGACGAGCCGAGGCCAATCGCATTCAAAGATTTCATCATTCGAGGTCGTCCCGCATGACGCTCTGAGCCGGTGGTCCAGCTCGCGGGATCTGGTTCGAATCGGCCTGTGAGCCAGCCGGCCGTCCCGCCGAAACGGGCTATCATCGCCGAGAGGCGTTCAGAATTACAACTTTCGTCGTATCGGTGCTGCCGACTGAAGTGGTGGTTGTGATCAGCAACGGTAATCGCTGCCAATCACCACAAATGAGACCTCGGACGCGCGCCGCTTTCGGCTTCCGCTTCCGCCCAGGACCGCCGGCTCCAATCCGCAGGCGACCGGGTCCAGGTTTCGGGAGAACCGCCATGCAGGACCCCGTGAGCGCCGCCGGCGCTCCGCTCGTGACGATCGCCATGCCGGCCCTGAACGAGGCCGCTCACATCGCCGACGCCATCGCGTCAGTGCTACCTGATCGGGATGCGGTCGCCTGTGAGCTGCTGGTGCTGGACGGCGGCAGCCACGACCAGACCTGCGCGATCGTCGCCGCCCTGAGCGCCCGGGATCCACGCATCCGGCTCATCCACAACGAGCGCCGCATCCAGGCCGCAGCCATCAACCTCGCCGCACGGCTGGCGCATCCGGCCTCCGTCTACCTCGTCCGCGCCGATTGCCACGCCATCTATCCCGAGGGGTTCGTACAGAATCTCATCCGCACCATGCGCCTGTGGGACGCCGCCTCGGTGGTCGTACCGCTCCGGACCGTCGGGGTGACGCCGCTGCAGCGGGCCATCGCAGCCGCGCAGAACAGCCGGCTCGGCAACGGCGGCGCGGCCCACCGTCAGGGCGGCATCTCGGGCTACGTCGCCCACGGTCACCACGCGGCCTTCGACCGGCGCGAGTTCCTGCGGGTGGGCGGCTACGACGAGACTTTCACCCACAACGAGGATGCCGAACTTGACCGGCGGCTTTGCGCGGCGGGCGGGCGGATTTATCTCGCCGCCGAACTCGCGATCACTTACTTCCCGCGCGCGTGCCTCGTCAGCCTCGCCCGGCAGTACCTCCAATACGGGCGTGGCTGCGCGCGGACCCTTGAGAAGCACGCCAGCCTGCCGCGCCCGCGCCAGATCTTGCCGGCCCTGGTCCTGCTCTACGCCGGCGCGGCCCTGCCCCTGGCGGCCCTGGTGCCCACATTGCTGATCCCCCTGCTGGTCTATGCCGGAGGCTGCACCCTGAGCGGCCTCGCCCTCGCGTTCAAGGCGCGGGAACCCATCCTTGTCATGAGCGGCCCGGCGGCCGTGACCATGCACCTGTCCTGGGCGGCGGGGTTCCTGTCTTATCCGGGCTACCGCAGGACCCTGCTCCGGGCCGCCCTACGCCGAAAGCGGCCCCTCCTCGGCGTCCCGCCGGGATCCGACGCGGCCCGAGTCAATTGACAGGTAGAAGCCCGGTCGGCCGCACCCTCGGCAATGAGCGGGGCGCGGTCCAGGCATGTCAGAAGCCCAACGCTCTCTCGCATCCGTCGCCCGTTGGTCCTTCAGGGCGGTGGTCTCGTGCGGCCAAGGCGATTATCGAAACGCGCAACGATCCGGCCGCACAGGGCTCGGAGACCGGCCGCGCGCCGCGCGTGGCAGCCCAGGAGAGTTGTGACCGTGCCCGACAGTACACCGCGTCCCGTGATGCTCGTGATCCTCGACGGCTGGGGTCTGCGGGACGAGGTGGCCGACAACGCCGTCCATCAGGCCAAGACCCCGGTCTTCGACGCGCTGATGCGGGAGCGCCCCCGGGCGCGGCTGAAGACCTTCGGCACCGATGTCGGCCTGCCTAAGGGGCAGATGGGCAATTCCGAGGTCGGCCACCTCAATATCGGGGCCGGCCGGGTGGTCCTGCAGGACCTGCCGCGGATCGATGCCGCAGTCGCAGACGGCTCCCTTGCCCGGAACCCGGCCCTGACCCGGTTCATCGACGCGCTGCGCGCGTCGGGCGGCACCTGCCACCTCGTCGGCCTTCTGTCGCCCGGCGGCGTCCACGCGCACCAGGACCATGCCGTGGCGCTGGCGCGCGTCCTGGTCGGGGCGGGGATCCCGGTCCGGCTCCACGGCTTCACCGACGGGCGCGACATGCCGCCCCGCTCCGCCGCCACCTGCATCGCCGACGTCGAGGCGACCCTCCCGAAGGGCGCCCGCATCGCCACCCTGTGCGGTCGCTATTTCGGGATGGACCGCGACCGGCGCTGGGAGCGGGTTCAGACGGCCTATGACGCCCTCACTGATGCGCGGGGAACCCGGTTCGCACGGGCCGGGCAGGCGGTCGCCGCGTCCTACGCGCAGGACGTGTCCGACGAGTTCATGCGGCCCGCCATCATCGGCGACTATGCCGGCATGCACGACGGCGACGGCATCCTGAGCTTCAACTTCCGCGCCGATCGGACCCGGCAGATCCTGGAGGCGCTCCTCGACCCGGCCTTTGCGGGCTTCGACCGCCCGCGCACGATCCGCTTCGCCGCCGCCCTGGGGATCGTCCAGTACAGCGTCGAGATCGACGCCTTCGCCGAGACCCTGTTCGGGCCCCTCGACCTGCCCAACGGCCTCGGCGAGACCGTGGCTCGGGCCGGCCGCGCCCAGCTGCGTATGGCCGAGACCGAGAAGTACCCGCACGTCACCTACTTCATGAATGGCGGCCGCGAGGAGCCCTTCGCGGGGCAGGACGCCGTCCTCGTGCCCTCGCCGAAGGTCGCGACCTACGACCTTCAGCCGGAGATGTCGGCACAGGAACTTACCGACCGCGCCGTTGAGGCGATCGGCTCCGGCCGCTACGACCTCATCATCCTGAACTTCGCCAACCCCGACATGGTCGGCCATACCGGCAGCCTCGCGGCCGCCGTGACGGCGGTGGAGACCGTCGATGCCTGCCTCGGCCGCGTGGTCGAGGCGGTGACGGCCCAGGGCGGGGCGCTGCTGGTGACGGCCGACCACGGCAATTGCGAGATGATGCGCAATCCCGAGACCGGTGAGCCCCACACCGCCCACACCCTCAACCCGGTGCCCGCCATGCTCGTCGGCGTCGACGGTGTGTCCCTGGCCGACGGCCGCCTGGCGGATGTGGCGCCGACGCTCCTCGCCCTGATGGGACTGGACCAGCCGGCCGAGATGACCGGCACGTCGCTGATCCGGAAGCGGGGCGAGGGCTGACCGACGGCCCGGCGGCACGCCGCCTGCACTGCCCGGGCTGTCATGCATGCCGTCCCTGCGTTACCCCCCGCCACGAGGCCGGTCTGTCCCAGCGTGGTGCGAGGTTGTGGTGCGTGTGACCGGTTCTAGGACATGATCGCCCGGCACAGCCTGATCTATGTCGGCTCGCGGGGCTTCGCGGCCGCCCTGAACATGGCCTCCGTCGCGGTGTTCACGCGGCTCGCGCCGGTGGAGAGCTACGGCACCTACCTGTACGTCCTGTCCTGGGCGCTGGTGCTCTACGGCGCGACCTGCCAGTGGCCGAAATTCGCGTTCTTCGCCCTCTACGACGAGGCGCGGGAGCCCGCGCAGGTCGGCACCGTGGTGCGGATCCTGGGCGGCACGCTGCTGCTCGCCGGGCTCGGCAGCGCGCTGGCCGCCGCCCTCGGACTGATGCCGGCGCGCATGGCCGCCGCGATCCTGGCGCTCGCCTTTGGGACCACCCTGTTCGAGGGCTCCACCGAGATCGCCCGGACGCGCCTGCGGGCCGGGGCGGTGGCGGCCTCGGTGATGAGCCGGGCGGTCCTGATCCTCGCCCTCGGTAGTCTGGCGCTGCATCTCTCGCAGGATCCGCTGCATCTCGCCTTCGCGGTGGCGGCCGCGAATGCCCTGGCCTCGCTCCCGGCCGCCGCCACGATCGCCCCGATGATGCCCGGTCGCGGCAGCCGGGCCGAGGCCCTGCGGCTGTTCGCCTATGGCTGGCCGCTGGTCCTGTCCTTCGGGACGGCGGCGCTCGCCCAGAGCCTCGACCGACTGATCATCGCCAAGACGGTGGGGCCGGCGGGGCTCGGCGCCTACGGGGCACTGGCCGACTTCCTGAAGCAGAGCTTCATCGTGTTCGGCGAGGCGATCGCCCTGTCGCTGATCTCGATCGCCAAGCGCGAGGCGCGGGTCGGCGGGATGGCGGCGGCCTCCGGGGTTCTGGGCGACGCCGCCCGGGCCATGACGCTGATCGCGGCCTTCGGGGCGGTGTTCTTCCTGTGCTTCGACGATCTGGTCGTCGCGGTGCTGCTCGGGCCCGCCTACCGGGCGGAGGCGCGGGCACTCGCCCCGGTGCTGATCCTGGCCTCCATCCTGATGATGTTCCGCGCCTATTATTTCGGGCAGGTGATCTACTTCACCCGATCCAGCGGCCTGGAGGCGGCCGCCGCCTTCGCGACCCTCGCCGCCGTCGCCGCGCTGTCGCTCCTGCTGATCCCGCGATTCGGCGCCGCCGGGGCGGCCCTCGCTTTCGCGGGCGGCCAGAGCGCGGCCTGCCTCGTGCTGGTGCTGGGCGCCCGCCGGGCCGGCACGATGATGCCGCTGCCCCTCGCCGACATGGCGGGGATCGCCGGGATCGCGCTGGCCTGCGGCGCGGTGAATGCCGGCATCGCCCTGGTTCCCGGCGGGCTGATGCCGCCGGGGCAGGCCCTGCGGCTGGTCCTGCTCGCCGTCGCCGCCGGCGTGACCGCATGGCGCTACGACGTGCTCGGCTTCGCCGGCGCGATCCGTGACCGGCTCGCGGCCTGACGGTCCCGCCATGGCGGACACCGTCGCGCTACCGGGGGGCTTCGTGGCGGCGGTCCGGCCCCTCGATCCCGGAGCCCCCTGGATCCCGGCCTGGAGGGCCTTGGGCGCGGCCGCCCTGATCCGGAACCCGTTCTACGAGGCGGGCTACGCCCTGGCCGCCCGCGACGCCTTCGGGGCGGGCGTCCGCCTCCTCCTCGTCGCCGACCGGCCGCCTGAGGCGCCGGGGGCCCGGCTCGCCGCCGCCTGGCCGTTCCGGCCATCGCGGCGCCGCTGGGGCCTGCCGCTGCCGCTGCTCATGGGCTGGACCCACGGCTACAGCCCGTTCGGCGCGCCGCTTCTCGACGGCGCCGCGCCGGAGGCCGCGCTGGCGGGGCTCCTCGCCGCGCCGGGCGCGCTCGGCCTGCCGCCGCGCCTCCTCCTGCCGAACGCCCCCGCCGACGGCCCCCTGCCGGACCTCCTGACGGCCTGTGGCGGACGCCGCGCCGCCTACTGGCCGCATGACCGGGGCCTGCTCGACCTGACCGGGCTCGGGCCGGAGGCGCGGGCCACCTATCTCGGGCACCTCTCCGGCCAGCGCCGGCGCAAGCTGCGCCGCGCCCGCGCGCGCCTGGAGGCGGCAGGGCCCGTGACCTTCGAGATCCTCGCGGCACCCGAGTCCCTCGGCTCCGCCCTCGACGCCCACATCGCCCTCGAAGCCGCCGGCTGGAAGGGCCAGGCCGGCACGAGCCTGGTGCAGCGGCCGGCGGAAATCGCGTTCCTGCGCACCGCCCTGGCCGATCTCGGCGCCGCGGACGCCGTGCGGATCGCGCGCCTGCGCCGGGGGGAAGACCTCCTGGCCTCCCTGATCCTTCCGGTCACCGGCCGGGAGGCCTGGGTGCTGAAGATCGCCAACGACGAGACCCGGCCCGAGACGGCGCCGGGGGTCCAGCTCGTCCACCGGCTGACCGAGGCCCTGGCCGCCGGCGACGCGCCGATCGACCGGATCGATTCCTGCGCCCCCCCGGGCTTCGCCCTCGGCACCACCTTCTGGACGGAGCGCCGCCCGATCGCCCATCTCCTGGTGGAGGCGGGGCGCGATCCCCTGTTCCCGGTCGCCCGGACCCTGGAACGCGCCCGCGAGCGCGTCGCCCGGGCGCGTCTCACCATCCGAAGCGGGCGATCTGCTCCAGCCGCGCCCGCGTCGCCGCCGGGTCGCGGCCCATGACGGCGATCCGCCCGGACAGGTCGTAGCAGGCCGCGCAGAACGGCAGCTGCAGCAGCGTGTACCCGTCGTCGCGCGCCCGGGCGACGGAGGCGATCAGGCAGGGCAGGACCGGCCCGTCCGGAGGGCCGCCGAGGCAGTCGGCCCGGGGGCTGCCGAAGGCCGGGCGGTTCGGCCAGGTCAGCAGGAGCGTGGTGCCGCCCCGGCGGTCGGGGGCCGGCGGCAGGGTGTAGCTGCGCAGGAACAGCGCGCAGGCTGCGAGGAGCAGAACCGGCAGGATCAGGGCTGCGCGCATCGGCGGATTCCGGACGCCTCAATCCCCGGCGTCGAAGCGCGTGCGATAGAACACCTCGCGGCCGGCGCCGTCGATCACCCGGACGGCCTCGGCCGGCTCGCCCGAGCGCTGCGGCACCCGGGCGCGGGCGAACAGGCGCAGGGCCCGCTCCTGCGCGCTCTCCAGGCTGCCGACCCGCACGGAGATCCGCGTCTGGATCTCGTTCGGCTCAGGTCCGAGGACTTCGATATGGAAGGTCTCGCGCAAGGGAATCCGCCTGATCGAGGGGCTTACAGGGTCGGATATCGGGATCCGGCCGGCGGGCGCCATAGCATGTTCCAGTCCTGTGTCGGTCCGGATTGCGGCCTTCAGCCCATCGACCGCGCATGGCGGACGGAGCGAAGCGATTCGGGGATGTTCCACGCGCCCGATCGCGGCGCCGCCGGATGGCACCGTCCTCGGCACCAAGTCCGATTGCCCCACGCCCGGCCTCGGCTCTAAGAGAGCCGCTCCACCCGAGGAGAGATCACCGGAGAACCCGTTGGACCCGCTCAAGGCCGCCGCCGCGACGCTTCTCTGCCTCGCCCTGTTCTGGCTGGCCTTCCGGCTGACGCGGCGGCTGGTCGATCTCGCCATCGCGGGGGGCTATGCCGAGGAGCGGCAGCGGCTGGCCGAGGAGGCCGCTCAGGCCGAGGCGGGCGTCGTCCCGCAGGCCTCGGCCATCCGGGCGACCCCGGCGAGCTTGGCCTCGAACAGGGACCAGTCATCCACCGCGGCGATCGGCGCCCACAACGCCTCCACCTCGTCGATCAGGAGCGTGCAGGGCGCCCCCGCGAAATAGGGATGGTCGAGCCGCGCGCCCGGGGCGGGTGCGAGCGGCTCCAGCGCGGCCCGCACCGGCGCGAAGGCCTCGGAGCGGTACGACGCGGCGGCCGGGCCGGCCTCCGCGCGCCCGGCGCTCGCGAGGCCCCCGTACCAGTCGAAGAAGAATCGCTCGAAGGGCGCGCGCGTCTCGGCGAGGAACCGCCAGACCGCCGACACCAGCCGGTCGGTCTCCGGCTGCGGCGCCGCGGCGAGGCCGAGCCGGCGGAACAGGGCCTCGGCGAACGCCTCCTGCAGGGCTGGCCCGAAGCCGGCGAGGGCGGCTTCCAGGCGCGCCTGGGGCGCGAGCGTCAGCAGGCAATCGGCCAGCCGGGCGAGGTTCCAGAACAGCGCCTCCGGCTGGCGTCCGAAACTGTAGAGCCCGGTCTCGTCGAAATAGGCCGCGGTGAAGTCCGGGTCGAAGTGCGGCAGGAAGCGCCAGGGGCCGTAATCGAAGCTCTCGCCGGTGACGTTGATGTTATCGCTGTTGAGCACGCCGTGGACGAAGCCGGCCGCCGCCCATTGCGCGCCCATCCGGGCGACCCGGGCGACCACGTCCTCCAGGAAGGCGACGCCCCGATCCTCCAGGCTGTCGCGCCAGAGATCCGGCCTGTGGGTCTCGATCGTGTGGTCGAGCAGCCGGGCGATGTTGTCCGGCTCGCCGAGCGCCAGGAAGCGCTGGAAGCTGCCGATGCGGATATGACCGTGGGACAGGCGCACCAGCACGGCGGAGCGCGCCGGCGAGGGCTCGTCGCCGCGCACGAGATCCTCGCCGGTCTCGATCAGGCTGAAGCTCTTCGAGGTGGTGACGCCCTGCGCCTCCAGGAGCGCGGTCGCCAGCACCTCGCGCACGCCGCCCTTGAGGGTCAGCCGCCCGTCGGCGCCGCGCGACCAGGGCGTGGTGCCGCTGCCCTTGGTGCCGAGGTCGAGGAGGCGCCCGTCCAGGCGGTCGTGGACCTGCGCGAACAGGAAGCCGCGGCCGTCGCCGAGTTCCGGATTGTAGGAGCGGAACTGGTGGCCGTGATAGCGCAGGGCGAGCGGCGTCTCGAAGCTGCCGGGCAGCGGCTCGAACCGGCCGAAATGGGCGATCCACGCCGCCTCCGAGAGGCCGCCCAGGCCGATCCGTTCCGCCCAGGCCTGATTGCGGTAGCGCAGGATCGTCTGCGGGAACCGGGCCGGCGTGACCGGATCGAAGAAGGCGGGCCCGAGATCGGCGTGGCGCCGGGAAGGCTTGAAGGCGGTGTCGTCCATGCGGCGGCGCGTCTCTCCGGTCGGAAGGTAGACCTCGTCCTACCAAGCCGGCGGAACGGGATCCGTTGCGACGTCCGTCTTCGCGAGCGGAGCGAAGCAAGCCAGTCCGCGCCCCGGTCACGGAGGGCGCGCGGCCCTGAATTGCTTCGCTCCGCGCGCAATGACGGCAGGAAACCGGCATCGGGCTGGCTGTCCGTCGGCGACGGTCAGCCCGTCTGCCGCAGGGCCTCGCCGGCGATCATCGCGGCCGCGACCGCGACGTTGAGCGAGCGCAGGCCCGGCCGGATCGGCACCACGATCCGGGCATCGGCCGCCGCGTGCACCGCCTCCGGCACGCCGGCGGATTCGCGCCCGACCATCAGGCAATCGTCCGGGCGGAAGGCGAAATCCGTGTAGGGCAGGGCGCCCGCCGTGGTGGCGAGGACGAGCCGGATCCCGGCCTCGGCCCGCCACGCCGCGAAGGCCGCGAAGGAGCGGTGCCGGGTGATCGCCACGTGGTCGAGATAGTCGAGGCCCGAGCGGCGCAGGTGCCGGTCCGAGACGTCGAAGCCCGCGGGCTCCACGATCTCCACCGCCAGCCCGAGGCAGGCGGCCATGCGCAGCATCGTGCCGGTGTTCTGGGGAATGTCGGGCTGGTAGAGGGCGAGGCGGAGCATGGCGCCGGCCTTGTGCGGGGCGGATGCCGCGCCGTCAAAGGCCGGCGGCGGCGACACACGGCCGGCAAACCGCCGGGGCGGCCCCGGCCGATGCCGAGACCGCGCGGAACTTAAGCCCCGCCAGAACCTTGAGGCGGCGCCACCCCGATGTTCGGCCCCGTCTGAAAGACCTGCTCCGATGCGCACCCCGCTCCTCGCCTCGGCCCTCCTGCTGGCCGGCCTCGCCACCGCCTCGGCGCAGACCGACGGCGCCAAGCCGGATAGCGGCAGCGCCGCGACCCCGGTCCCGGGCGCGCCCGCCACCATGGCCGACAACCTGCGCCCGACCTTCGTGGCCCAGACCCCCGACGACATGGTCGCCAGCAAGCTGATCGGCTCCAGCGTCGTCAACGGCGCCAACGAGACGATCGGCCAGATCGCCGATTTCGTCCTCGACCAGAAGGGCGCCGTGAAGGCCTGGATCATCGGGGTCGGCGGCTTCCTGGGGATCGGCTCGAAATACGTCGCGGTCGATCCGTCCGTGCTCAAGCTCGACCGCACCGACGGCAAGACCCTCCAGGCGCGGATCGACACGACCAAGGACCAGCTCCGCGCGGCACCGGAATACGTCTATCTCGGCAAGGAGCCGCCGAAGGGCGCCACCCCGGCGAGCCCGGCCGGGGAGCCGGCGCCGAAGCCCTGACGGGGTCGGGCGGCGTGGCGCCGGGCGGCCGGCGGCACCGCGCCGGCTTGCCTCCGCGCGCGGTTGTGTGCTGTGCCGGCCTCCCCGGAGGTCGGAACCCGTCCCATGCGCCGCGCCCTCGTCCCGCTCCTCGCCTTCTGCCTCGGCCTGCTCGGCCTCACCGGGGCGGCGGTGTTCGCCTTCCTGCCCGACAGGGCGCCGGTGGGCGTGCCCGGAGTCGGCGGCCCGTTCACCCTCGTGAACCAGGACGGACGCACCGTCACCGAGCGCGATTTCGCCGGCGCGACGCATCTCGTGTTCTTCGGCTTCACCCATTGCCCGGACGTGTGCCCGACCACCCTGCAGCAGATCTCCGACGTGCTGGCCGCCCTGGGGCCGAAGGGCCGGGCGATGCGGGTCGCCTTCATCACGGTGGATCCCGAGCGCGACGACCCGGCGAGCCTGAAGACCTACCTGTCGAGCTTCGACCCGCGCATCACCGGCCTCACCGGCAGCCAGGAGCAGGTCACCGCCACCGAGAAGGCGTATCGCGCCTATGCCCGCAAGGTGCCGGCCAAGGACGGCGACTACACGATGGAGCACACCGCCCTGGTCTACGTCATGGACGCGCAGAACCGCTTCCTCGGCGCCCTCGATCTGACCCGGCCGGCCGACGAGGTCGCCGCGCAGCTCGCCAGGAAGATCTGACCGGGGCAGGATCGGGCCGGGGACGCGCTACAGCGTCATCCCGGCATGGAAGCGGTCGGGGGAGAGCGGCAGCAGGAACTGCACGCCGAAGCCGCCCTCGAAGTAGCGCACCAGCCGCCCCGGCGTGCTGCCGACCGTGACGGCGGCGCCGAGGGCCAGCGGCACCGGGCAGGAAATCGCCACGCCCGACATCGAGATGTCGATGATGCGGGCCTTGATCTCGCGGCCGCCCTCGAGGCGCAGGATCACCGCCGTGCTGGTCGGCACGAGGCGCTCGTGCGAGCGACCCTCCGGCAGGCCCAGCATCTCCCGGTTCGCCAGCCAGGTGAGCTGGGAGGCGAGCTTGTCGCGCTTGCGCGGCGTGGCGTTGAGCTGGACCGCGAAACCGTCCGTGCAGATGCGGGCGATCACGCCCTCGATCCGGCCGATATGCTCCAGATACAGCACCACCCGCTCGCCGACCGCGCCCGGAACCGCGCAGGTCAGCCGCACGCCGCCCGGCGACATGTCCACCGTCTGGCAGGGATATTCCCGCCGGTCGGCCAGCATGTAGCGGCCGAGCACGGCGACCCGGACGCGCTGGTGCCGGCGCTGGTCGGCCGCGCCGCGCGCCGGCTCGGGGGGCACCGCGTGTCGATCTGTTCCGGCGGTGGCCTCGACCGCGATCATTCCGAGAATAGTCCTGCGCCGGCATGAGGGCCGGTGCAGACTAGGCGCGGACTGTTACGAAACCCTTTTTCCGGCCTCCGCGCGGAGCGGCGCTGCTGAAACATTCACGCGCGCGGAGCGCTGCGCCCTGCGCGGTCGACTTGCGCGATCGACTTGCACGCCGAAGATCTTCTCGCGCGCGCGCGGCGCTGCGATCGGATGAGCCGGCGCAATCCGGGCGTAAGATTGAATGAATACAGTCTTCAGGCGCGTCCGCCGGCATGGACGAGGAGGTGGCCGTGGCGCACCGGACCGGGATAACCGGCGCTCGTCCGGACGGCCGCGCGGGCAGGCGGTCCCGCCTCCGGGCGGCGGCTGGGAAGGATGCGCAGGGAGGTGGTCTCGGCCTCCACCAGCGGGCGCAGGCCGAGCCAGTGCGGGGCGCCGTCGAGGCTCAGGGTTCCGAGGGCGCGGACCTGGGTCCGACCGCGATGACGGAGCGGCAGGAGCAGGAGTTCGAGATCCGCCGCCTCGCCTTCGGCGTTGGTGCCGCGCAGGCCCGCCACGACGCCGAGGGTGTCGCTGGCGACGATCTCGACGATCCGCCAGGGATCCGGCGCGCGGGAGCCCCACAGCCGGGCGAAGGGCTCGCCCTTCAGTTCGCGGCCGTACAGGGCGCAGACCCGCGTCCCGGCGAGCCGGATGCTCGCGGAGCGGCTCGGCATGTCGAGTTCCAGGATCAGGCTGTCGGCGAGAAGGTGCCGGATCTCGCCCGGCTCGATCTCGGAGCGCTCCGGTGCGGCCCGCTCTCCGCGCAGGCGCTCCCAGTAGGCATGGAGCATGCGGCTGGTGGGATGCTTCATCGGTGTCCCGATTCTCAACGCCTGTGGTTCATCCCCGGATCAATCTGGCACATCCGAGCGGGTGTGACCGGCCGATCCGGGCGTTCACCGCGTCTGGGCGCACGGGCCGTGCCGGCCCCCCCGCACCCGTGCGGCGCCGGGCCCGCCGGCGACGCACCGTGCGGGGGTAGCGCGTCGTGGCCGGCGACACAATCGTCGCACCCCCGTCGCATCCTCCTCGGCGCGCCTCGGTCGTTCCGGGCGGATCCGGCCGGAAGACGGATCGATGCGGTGTCATGGTCCGGGATCCGGCCGGTATTCGCGAGCTTCAATACGTCGCCGGGGCTTGCCCAGGCGCCCCGCGCCCCGACATGGTGCCGCGATGGATGCCTCCCCCGACTTCCCGCGGCAGAGCCGCGTGCCCGTGTTCAACATGCCGGGGATCGTCACCGTCGCGATCGGGCTGCTCCTGGCGATCCAGGCGGTCCGCGAGTTCCTGCTGCCGGATACCTGGGACATCCGCCTCGTCCTCGATCTCGCGCTGGTGCCGGCGCGCTGGACCCTCTGGTTCGATCCCGGCCAGGCCTCCGAGGTGATCCGCGCGGCCGGCGGCACGGGCGATCCCGGCCTGGAGGCGGCCCGCGAGGCCTTCGCCCGCTACATCGCGGGCGAGCACGCGCTCCTGCCCTGGACGCTCGTCACCTACGCGCTGCTGCACGGCTCGTGGATGCACGTGATCTTCAACAGCGTCTGGCTCGCGGCCTTCGGCGCGCCGGTGGCGCGGCGCTGCGGCGCCCTGCGCTGGTGCGTGCTCGCGCTGGCCGGCACGGCGGCCGGCGGCCTGCTCCACATCCTGATCGACCCGCTGAGCGCCGGGCCGCTGGTCGGCGCCTCGGCGGGGATCTCGGCCCTGATGGCGGCCGCCGCCCGCTTCGTGTTCCAGCCGCCGGTCTCCGGCTACGGCGCGCCGGCCTGGCAGCTGCCGCCGCCCCGGCCGGCCGAGACGATCCCGGAATTGCTGCGCAACCGGACGGCGGTGTCGTTCCTGGCGATCTGGCTCCTGACCAACCTGCTGTTCGGCCTCGTCAGCATGCCGCTGGTCGGGGAGAACGCCGCGATCGCCTGGGACGCGCATCTGGGCGGCTTCATCGCGGGCTTCTTCCTGTTCCCCCTCGTGGACCCCCGGGAGCCGCGCCGGCACTGAGCACCTTGCCAACGGGCCGGATCGGTCACACACTCGCCACAATGTGAACGAGCCGGGGCCCACCCGGACGACAGCGCAACAAGGCCGCCGCGGGCTGACGGCGGACCGGACGCGTCACAAGGGAGAGAGCCATGACCGTCGCACGCATCCTCGCCGAGAAGGGCAGCTCCGTCGTCACGGTGAGCCCTGACAGGAGCCTCGATGAGGTAATCCAGATCCTCGCCGACAAGCGGATCGGCGCCCTGGTGGTCGCCCATGCCGACGGGACGGTGGCGGGCATCATCTCCGAGCGCGACATCATGCGGGCGCTCGCCCGGCACGGGGGCTCGGCCTTCGACGCGCCGGTCTCGGCCCACATGACCAGCACGGTCACGACCTGCGGCCGGAGCGCCACGATCGAGGAGGTCATGGCGCTGATGACCGACGGGCGCTTCCGCCACGTGCCGGTCTGCGAGGATGGGCGGCTGATCGGCCTGGTCTCGATCGGCGACGTGGTGGCGCGCAAGATCGCCACCGTCGAGGCCGAGCATCAGGCCCTGCGCGACTACATCACGATGGCGTAGGCGCGCGAAGCCCCACGTTTCTCCTGCCCTCCGCCTCCGGGCGTCCCCGGTTCAGGGCAGGCGGCCGGTGCCGGAGCGCGACCGCGCTCCCTCTCCCGCACGGGAGGGGGACCCGCGCTCCTTCGCGTCGAGGGACGAGCGGGCCGACAGCTCAAGCCCGCATCATCCACGGTCCGTCTCACGCCTTCACGGGATCGAGCGTGACGTGCCAGAGGTCGGTGTCGGTGGCGTCCTTGAGGGTCACCGTCATCTGCTCGGTGGCGCCGTCCACCGCCACGTGGCCGAAGAACTGGTAGCCGGCGGCCGGGGACAGGTTCACCTGGCCCTTGTCGGGCGCCTTCACGAAGCGCAGCTGCGGCCCGAACGTGTTGTCGAGCGCGTTCGGCCCGAAGGTGCCCGCGTGCAGCGGTCCGGAGACGAATTCCCAGAACGGGTCGAAATCCTGGAACTGCGCCCTGTTGGGGTCGTAGTAATGGGCGGCCGTGTAGTGCACGTCGGCCGTGAGCCACACCGTGTTGCGGATCCCCGCGCTCTTGATGAAGCGCAGCAGGTCGGCGATCTCCAACTCGCGGCCGAGCGGCGGCCCGTCGCCCTGCGCCACCGCCTCCGAGCCGAAATTGCGGTCGCCGTCGTAGGTCACCACGAGGCCGAGCGGCATGTCGGCGGCGATCACCTTCCAGGTCGCCCGGGACTCGAGCAGCGCCCGCTTCAGCCACGCGATCTGCTGCGGCCCGAGGAAGTGGGAATCGGGCCCGTATTCCGTCTGCCGGTTCTCGCCGTTCGGGCCGCGGTAGGAGCGCATGTCGAGCATGAACACGTCGACCAGCGGGCCGTAGCCGATCTTGCGATAGACACGGCCGGGCTCGGACGGCTCGAAGCGCATCGGCATGTATTCATGGAAGGCCTTGGCGGCCCGCAGCTGCAGGGCCAGCACGTTCGGGTCGGCGTATTTCTTCTTGAGGTGCTCGGCCCGGGTGAGGGGCTCGCCCGGCCACCAGTTGTTGGTGACCTCGTGGTCGTCCCACTGCGCCAGGATCGGCACGGCGGCGTTCATCGCCAGCACGTTCCGGTCGGTGAGGTTGTACTTGTGCCGGCCCCGGAACTCCGCGAGCGTCTCGGCGGGCTTGGCCACCTCTTCGGTGACCCGGTTGCGCCACAGGCTGCCGTCGGGGAGCTTCACCTCGGACTGGATCGGCCCGTCGGCGTAGATCGTGTCGCCGGAATGGATGAAGAAGTCCGGCCGGTTCTTGAGGATGGCCGCATAGATCGTCATGCCGCCGCGGGCCTCGTCGATGCCCCAGCCCTGGCCCGCCGTGTCGCCCGACCAGCAGAACGACACGGAGCGCCGGTCCGCCGGCGCGGTGCGGAACCGTCCGACCTGGCTCGGGCCCACGATCGTGGGCGCGGCGATGTCCTGGAGCCGGACCCGGTAGAACACGTCCTGGCCGGCCGGAAGCCCGGTCAGCGCCACCTTCACGGTGCCGTCCGTCTCCGGCAGGGCGTCGGCGAACACGCCGCCGCGGATATCGGAAAAGCTCTCGGTGGTCGCCCACTCGATGATCGCCCGGGCCGGCCGATCGGACCGGGCCCAGACCATGGCCGAGTCGGTGCCGACATCGCCCGACTGGAGGCCGTGGCTCAGGAGCGGCCGGTCGGCGGCGCGGCTCAGCCCCGGACGCGCGAGGCCGGAAGCCAGCCCGACGAGGCCCGCGCCTCCGGACAGCAGGATCTGACGGCGACTGGTATACATTGGAGGTCCTCCAGCATGCACGGCGCCCATCGCAGGCGGTCGCGACAGCCGGATGACGGGTTGACCGAAGCCCGGCAGGATCTCGGCCCGGAAACCGCCGGCCCGCATCCGCATCCTGAACTGCCGGGGCGCAGCGGAGGCTTCGAAGGAGCCCTCAATCCGGCCGCGCGATCCCCGAATCCGTCACGCCCGCGCGGCCGCGCCCTCGACCACGGCGCGGATCCGGGGCAGGGCCGCCCGGGCGGCCCGGTAGCCGATGGCGATTCCCTCGGCGGCCTTGTGGAAGTCGAACAGGCCGAAGGCGCCGACATCCGGGCCAATGGCGACATCCGGCGGGTCCCGCTCCAGCCGCGCCCGGGAGATCCGGTCCTGCGTGATGTTGAAGGCGCCGAGCACCACCCGGGCGATGCTGGGGACGGGGATTTCGGGCTCCGCACTCTCGAAGCCCTGCCGGCGCCCGCGCATCACCTGCAGGAAGCTGCGACGCGGCACCGGCGCCGGTACCTCGTGCACCACCGGTCCCCCGGTATCGCCGTTGAGGTTCACGCAGAGCACGAGATCGGCCCCGAGGGTGCGGGCCAGCCCCACAGGGACCGGGTTGACCAGGGTCCCGTCCATCAGCACCCGGCCTGCGTAAGTCACCGGCGGGAACAGGCCGGGGATCGCGTAGGAGGCGCGCACCGCTTCCACCGCCGGCCCCTCGGTGAGGCTCACCTCGTGACCGGTGCCGTACTCGGTGGCGACGCAGCCGAAGCGGATGGGCAGATCCTCGATCCGGCGCGTGCCGAGGTCGGCGAAGAGCCGCTGGCGCAGGCGGTTGCCGGCGATCAGGCCGGAGCCGGGCAGGCGCGGATCGATGAGCCCGACGACCCGGCGCCGGGTCAGCGCCCGGGCGAACGTCTCCAGCCGGTCGAGCCGTCCCGCGGCGTAGCAGGCGCCGACCACCGCACCGATCGAGCAGCCCGCCACCACGGTCGGATGGATGCCGGCCTCCTCCAGGGCGCGCAGCACGCCGATATGGGCCCAGCCGCGGGCCGAGCCGCCGCCGAGCGCGAGTCCGATCCGCGGACCGGCGCTCGGCGGCGGCCGGACCGGCTCCACGGTGCCGGGAAGGAAATGCGGATCGGCGGACTCGTCTTGCCAGCGTGTGGCAAGAGGGCGGTTCATCGCCCGGCGGCCTTCAGGACGACCTGGCCGTCCGCCTCCCGGACGACGCTGCGGTAGAAGCAGTCCCGCCGCCCGGTGTGGCAGCAGCCGCCATCGCCGCCGACCTCGACGCGGATCAGCAGGGCGTCCTGGTCGCAATCGACGCGCATCTCGACGACGCGCTGGACCTGGCCGCTGGTCGCCCCCTTGTGCCAGAGTTCCTGGCGCGAGCGCGACCAGTACCACGCCTCGCCGGTCTCGAGGGTGCGCGCCAGCGACTCGGCGTTCATGTGGGCGAGCATCAGCACCTGCCCGTCCCGCGCATCCACCGCGATGCAGGCGACGAGACCGTCCCGGTCGAATCGGGGCGTGAGGGCATGGCCCTCCTCGACCTCGGCGCGGGTGCCGGGGGGAGCGAAGGCGAAGTCGCGCGCGGTCATGGTCGAGACGTCGTCTGGGACTACTTGGCGCCGCCGCGCACCAGGGTCAGGAAGCGGACCTGCTCGTTGGCATTGTCCTTGAAGACGCCGCGGAACTGGCTGGTGATGGTCGAGACGCCGGCCTTCTGGACGCCGCGCATCGCCATGCAGAGATGCTCGGCCTCCACCATCACGGCGACGCCGCGGGGCTTGAGGATGCTCTCGATGACGTCGGCGATCTGGGCGGTCATCGTCTCCTGCGTCTGCAGGCGGCGGGCGAAGGTGTCGACGACGCGGGCGAGCTTCGACAGGCCGACCACGCCCCGGGTCGGGTAATAGGCGATGTGGGCGAGCCCCATGAACGGCACCATGTGGTGCTCGCAATGGGAGTGGAACGGAATATCGCGCACCAGCACGATGTCCGAGTAGCCCTCGACCTCCTCGAAGACGCGCTCCAGCAGCTTCTCGGCATCGACGCTGTAGCCGCCGAACAGCTGCTCGTAGGCCTTGGTGACCCGGGCCGGGGTGTCGAGCAGGCCCTCGCGGGCCGGATCGTCGCCGGCCCAGCGCAGCAGCGTGCGCACCGCGGCCTCGGCCTCGGCGCGGCTCGGGCGGCCGGTCTCGATCCCGTCCGGGACGCGGGTGGCGGAGGCCGGCACGGGCGCGACCTCGACGGGACGGCCATCATCCACCGGCCGATTGTCATTGCGCATGCCGTTCAGCCCTTGCCGGTCGATCCCGTTCCGGTCGAAACCCTGGCCATCGCCCTGGTAGGACAAGGATTTGAGCGCGGCATCCATGGCATCTCCGGCCCGCGCGATGCGGGACTTCATCGGGGTGCTGTCGGGCTTGGCATACATCGTCGGAATCGCGTCGGGCGTTCGAGGGAAGATCCCGGGCTCGAAAAGGTTTCAAGCCGGCGCCCTGGGATGGACGAAAGGCCGTGGGAACCACCGTGGCCGTGGGCGCGACCCTGGTCGACGGCCCGCCTCCTCGCGAAGCGACCGTATCGCGCCTATATCATCGTTCGCGGGGCAACGCGCAATGCGCGATGCACGCGGCAGAGTCCCGATGGACATTGCGCCTCCGGCCGAGGACCCGATGCTCGACGACATCTACAACCGCCGTATCCTGGAACTCGCCGCCGACATCCCGCGGCTCGGCCGGCTCGAGAGCCCGGATGCCAGCGCCACGGCCCATTCGCGGCTGTGCGGCTCGACCGTGACGGTGGATCTCGTCCTCGGCGACGATGGCCGTGTGGCGGATTTCGCCCAGGAGGTCCGGGCCTGCGCCCTCGGTCAGGCCTCCGCGTCGCTGATGGGACGGCACGTGGTCGGCGCCAGCGCGGAGGAGCTGCGCGGCGTCCGCGAGACGATGCGGGCGATGCTCAAGGCGAACGGTCCCGCGCCCGAGGGCGTGTGGTCGGACCTCGCGGTGCTGGAGCCGGTGCGGGAGTTCAAGGCGCGCCACGCCTCGACGCTCCTGACCTTCGACGCGGTGGTGGACGCCCTCGACCAGATCGCCGCCAAGCGGCAGGCCGCCTGAGGGCATGGTCCGGCGCGCCGCCCATGGGGCGATCCGCCTGTATCAGCTCACCCTGTCCGGCCTGATCGGCCGCCAGTGCCGGCATTGGCCGAGCTGCTCCGAATACACCGACACGGCGATCGCCCGGCACGGGTTCTGGCCGGGCGGCTGGATGGGCTTCGCCCGGATCTGCCGCTGCGGCCCGTTCGGGACCCACGGGATCGACCTCGTGCCGGAGCGGCTGCCGGAGGGCTGTGCCTGGTACCGGCCCTGGACCTATGGCCGCTGGCGCGGCGTCGAGGCGCCGCCGTCACCGTTCGCCTGCGACGCGGTGGGGCGGGAGGCCGACGCGCGCTAGGCCGCGTTCCCGATTTGTTTCACGTGAAACACGCCTGACCGGACGGGCGTCTCGCAGGGTCGGGCGCGATGCGGCCGGATCGAGAGGCTGGCCCCTTCGATCCAACCGCCCCTTCATCCGCCGCGCCTCACGCCGCGCGATTGGCGGCGAGCCGCTCCGCGAACTCGATCGCCTCGATCAGGCTGCGCTCGTTGGCGATGCCCGTTCCGGCGATGTCGAAGGCGGTGCCGTGATCGACCGAGGTCCGGATGATCGGCAGGCCCAGGGTGACGTTCACCCCCGACAGGTCCATCCACTTCCCCGTGGCCGGGTCGATCTCGAAGCCCAGGAGCTTCACCGGGATATGCCCCTGGTCGTGATACATCGCGACAACCGCGTCGTACTGGCCGGCGCGCAGCTTCACGAACACCGTATCGCCCGGCACCGGCCCGTGGATGTCGAGACCGTCGGCATTGGCCTGCGCGATCACGGGGGTGCTGACGTCGATGTCCTGGCGCCCGAACAGGCCGCCCTCGCCGGCATGGGGGTTGAGCGCCGCCACGGCGATCTTCGGCTTGGCCAGACCCAGCCCCTTCAGGGCCTTGTCGGTGAGGTCGATGACGAGGCGCAGCCGCTCCGGAGTCAGGCGCTTGGGCACGTCCTCCAGCGCCACGTGGGTGGTGACGTGGGAGACCCGCATGTTGCCGTGGGCGAGCATCATCACCGAGCCGCGCACGCCGGTCAGCTCCGCGAGCATCTCGGTGTGGCCGGCATAGTGGTAGCCGGCCTTGTTGAGCGCCTCCTTGTTGAGCGGCGCCGTGACGATGCCGCCGATCCTGTTGGCCATGGCGAGACGCACCCCGGCCTCGATCGCCTTGTAGGCAAAGCGACCGCCATCGGCGGAGAGCCGGCCGGGCTCGATCGGCGCACCCTCGGCATCCGCCTGGAGGCAGCACAGCGCCGGCCAGTCGTCGTCTTCGGCAACCTCCGGGATCCGTTCCGGTAGGAGGCCCAGCGCTTCCTCGGCGCGACGCAGGGCCGGGGCGCTGCCGATGACCATGAGGCGCAGATCGCCCGCGTCGATCCGCTCCTTCAGCCGGGCGGCGGCCTTGACGATGATCTCCGGGCCGATGCCGGCGGGATCGCCCATGGTGATGGCGAGATGTGGGGTCACGCGTCGCTCCTCTCGGGCGGAAAGCCGTTGCCGTGAAGTAGATCGCGCCAGACGCCCTCCGTTCCGAAGGCGCCGGATTTCGATACGACCGCGAGCCCGTCCCAGCGGCCGCCCCGCAGGGTCGACCGGGGCAGGCCCGGGATGATCTGCCCGGTGACGTCGAGGCGCGTGACACCCAGCGCGAGGCAGAGCGCCTTCAGGGTCTCACCGCCGGCCACCAGCAGCGTCCCGGGCTGCGGGATGCGGTCGATCACGCCCGCGAAGGCCGCGGCGATCCGCGCCGCGGCGGCCTCGCGGGCGATCCCCTCGGGCAGCGCGAGGCTCGCCAGGGCGACGCCGTGCCGGTCGAGGCGCGCCGCCACCGCGCCGGCATGGTCCGGGTCCTGCGGCGACAGGACGAGGTGGTGGCCGCCGCAGGCCGCGAGCTGCGCGGCGGTCTCGGGCCGGTCGGAGCCGAACAGCCCGAGCACCGGGCCGGCGAGCCGGTCGTCGCCCGGCGCGTCCGCGCCCCGCGCCAGGGCCGCCGCGAGGCCGCCGCTGCCGCACCAGAGCACCGGATCCGCGCCGCCGAGATCGGCCACCCGGGCGAGATCGGCATCGCTGGCCGCGTCGTAGACGGCCACGCCGGCCACGGGACCGTCGGCCACGCTGGCCCGGCGCGCCGGCAGTCCGGCGGCCCGCAGGGCCTCGGCGATGTCGCCGGAGACCGGCTCCCAGCCGCCACCGCGCCGGGCGAGCTGGCATCCGGCCTCCGTGCGGCGGCCCTGGTACGGGAAGGCCGGCGCCACGACGCAGCGATCCCAGGCACCCTGCCGCAGCACCGCCGCGAGTTCCGCCGCCCAGGGGCCGCGCAGCAGGCTGTCGACCTTCTTGAAGGCGATGCCGGCGCCGACCAGCCGGGGGGCGAGGGCGCCGACGATCCGCCCGGCGGCCTCCGCCGATCGCTCACGGGTGCCGGAATCGATCGCCAGGCATCCGGCGGATTCCGCCGCCAGGATCTCCGGCCACGCCACCGGGATCGACCCGCACAGGCCGGTAAAGCCCGCGGCCGTGTCGAGGGTGCCGGTCAAATCGTCGGCGATGAGGCGCAGGCGGGTCATGTCGAGCGGATCATGGCAGGACCATCATCGGCCACTCCGCCAGGCCGCGGCTCGAAAGCTTGTTGTCAGGTTGTCGGCAGGCATACAGACCCCCCGGCGCCGCGGTCAAGCACGCGGCTTCCCGGGGCCGGGTTCGGCAGGCCGGCCGAGGGAAAGATCGAGCAGCCGCCCCTCGAACAGCCGGTCGCGGGACGTGGCGATATGGGCTTCCATGCGGGTCCGGGCGGCCTCGGCGTCGCGATCCGCGATCGCCGAAAAAATCCCGCGATGCTCCTCCAGCACGCCGCGCAGTCCGGATCGCGGACCCTGCAGGGCGAGGCCGTGGATCGTCATGCCCACGGCGATGTGCGGTTGCAGCGCCTCCAGGCAAGCCGCGTAATAGTGGTTGTTCGACGCGGCTGCGATCGCGTGATGAAAGGCGAAATCGGCATCCGCCCGGTGCTGCTCCTGCCGGGTCGCCACACTGAGCCGGTCGAGCGCTGCCGCGATCCGGCCGAGGGCGTCGGCATCGCGGCGCAGAGCCGCGTGAAAGGCGGCATCCGGCTCGAGGGAGAGGCGGAACTCGTAGCAGCGCTGGATGTCCGCGATGCTCTCCACCGGGGCGAAGCCCAGGGGCGGAGGCGCCACCCGCGGCCGCACGAAGCTGCCCGCCCCCTGCCGCGAGACGATGGCGCCCTCCCGGCGCAGCCGGTCGAGGGCCGCCCGGACCACGGGACGCGAGACCTGGAAGCGCGCCGCGAGGTCGTGCTCGCTCGGTAGCCGCGTGTCGGGTCCGTAGGTGCCGTTCCCGATCCCCGTGAGGAGCGCGTGATAGATGCCGTCGGCCAGGGAGCCGGGCCGGTTCGGATCCGCGCCGCGGCGCGCCGGCCGCTCCGGCGCCTCCGCCCGGTCGGGCGGACCGGACAGGGATGAGGACACCGCCGACGACATCCGGGGCTGCCTCCAGGGATCGAGCCAGGCTGCGTCAAGTCAGCGATGAACCGCGCCGCTTGTCAACATTTGTACGATCCGGGGCGCGAGTTGCGCCTGCTTGTCAAAAGGTTGTAGCAGCCGGCCCGGGGGATGAGCGGGTGCCGAAGGCCCGGAACAGGGTGGCACCGGGAGGGCGAACCATGCAGATTCCCATCAAGCGTTCCCTGGAGCGCGTGCCCGGCGGCCTGATGGTGGTGCCGCTGTTCCTCGGCGCGATCCTCCACACGCTCTTTCCCAACACGGCGACGTTCTTCGGCTCGTTCACCGGTGCGCTCTTCAACGGGGCCCTGCCGATCCTGGCGGTGTTCTTCGTCTGCATGGGCGCGGGCATCGATTTCCGCGCTACCCCGGCGATCGCCCGCAAGGGCGGCGTTCTGCTGGCCGCCAAGGTCGGCATCGCGGCGCTCATGGGCGTGGTGTTCGGCCATGTCCTCGGCGAGGCGCCGGTGGTCGGGGGCGCCTTCGCGGGAATCTCGACGCTGGCGATCGTCGCCGCGATGAACGACACCAATGGCGGGCTCTACCTCGCCCTGATGGGCCAGTTCGGCCGCCCGAAGGATGCGGGCGCCTACGCGATCATGAGCCTCGAATCCGGGCCGTTCCTCACCATGGTCACCCTCGGGCTGGCGGGCCTGTCCGCCTTCCCGTGGCCGACGCTGGTGGGCAGCATCCTGCCGCTGGTGATCGGGATGATCCTGGGCAACCTCGACCGCGACATGCGCGCCTTCCTGTCGGGGGCGGCGCCGGTGATGATCCCGTTCTTCGCGTTCGCCCTCGGCTTCGGGCTCGACCTCGCCAAGATCTGGCAGGCGGGCCTGCTCGGCATCGGCCTCGGCGTGGCGGTGGTGGCGGTCACGGGGGCGGCCCTGTTCGTCGCCGACCGGCTCACCGGAGGCAATGGCGTCGCCGGGGTCGCGGCGGCCTCCACCGCGGGCAACGCCGCCGCCGTGCCGGCGATCATCGCGGCCGCCAATCCGGCCTACGCGGAGGCTGCCGGTCCCGCCACCGTGCTGGTGGCGGCGAGCGTGGTGGTCACGGCGCTGCTCGTGCCGCTCCTGACCGCCTTCGTGGCGGCGCGCGTCGGTTCGGACGCAGACGGGCTGGAGCCGGGGCACGAGCCGGTCCCGCCGCCCGCGCCGAGCGCGCCCTGAGGCGAATCCCGCGGCGCACCGCGTGCCGGCCGCGACCGGCGGCAACCGAAGGGCCCGAGTCCGGTTGTCCCTTCGAAGAGCCCGGTATGGCCGCGGCTCACGGCGAACCGGAGCGGGCACAGCATGTCCACCGAATTCAGGGGCAAGACGCATATCGACATCTACGACCGTCCCACCCGCGAGGAATGGGCGCAGCGTTTCGGCGTCAGCGAGGAGAGGCTGCGCAAGGCGGTGACCATGGTCGGGAGCCGGATCACGAGCGTGGCCGCCTATCTCGACAAGCCGGCCTCCTGAGATCGGCCGCGTCATGGACGTGCCCCCTGATTTCCGTCCGCCTCCGGATCTTCCGGCGGCGGGGACGACGCTGCCCGAACCCGCGACCGGTCCCGACGAGGCTGCGCCTCAGCCTCCGGCCCCGTCGCCCGATGCCATCACGTTCGAGCAGATCCGCGAGCGGGCCTACGAACTCTGGGAGCGCAACCACCGGCCCGAGGGCTTCGAGATCGAGTTCTGGCTTCTGGCCGAGCGGGAACTGCGCAAGGAGCGCGATCGCCGGAAGGCCGGCGAGGCACCGACAGCCCCGAGATCCGATGCGCAGCCGACCTGACGAGGTCCGGTCGGAGCGCGCATCCTGACGGTGCCCGAGGGGGCGTGCTCACGGCTCGTCCCGGCACGCCGTCGGCCGCTGCTGCCGCCCGCGCACCGCGACGAATCTCCGGCTGCAAGCCTTCCGTGAAGGCTTCGCCCGGCGCTCAGGCGCGGCGCCGTGCGGCAGGAACCCGCATTCGGCACGCCCTCCAGGCCCGGGATGGCACACGGGTTGCTGGCTCTGCAGGCCGACGAGCCCGCCCTTGGTGTAAGGCCTACGGCTTCGCAGGCAGGCCTGCCGTCGGAGCCGCTGAGTCCATGACCGATCTCGCCACCCTCAACCGCATGGACGCGCCGGCCTTCGAAGCGCTCCTCGGTCCCGTCTTCGAGCACGCGCCCTGGGTGGCACGGGGCGCCTGGGCCCGGCGCCCCTTCACCGGGATTGCGGATCTGCACGCCGCGATGATGGCGGTGCTGCGCGCCGCGCCCGCCGAGACCCGCCGCGCCTTCCTCAACGGTCACCCGGAGCTCGCCGGGCCGGAGGCACGCGCCCGAACTCTCACCGCGGATTCGGCGAGCGAGCAGGGAAGCGCCGGCCTCGACCGCATGGAGGCGGCCGACGCCGCGGCGTTCGACCGCCTGAACGCCGCCTATCGCGCGCGCTTCGGCTTCCCCTTCATCATCGCGGTGCGGGGCCGGGGACGGGCCGAGATCCGGTCCGTCTTCGAGGCCCGGCTCGGACAGGATCCGGAGGCCGAGGAGGCGACCGCGCTGGGCGAGGTCGCCCAGATCACCCGGATGCGCCTGGAGCGCCTGATCACGCCGTGAGACGGCGCCGCGCGGCTTTGCCGGAGCCGGCCGGGCCTCAGGCCTCGATCGCCGCCCTGGCTTCCTTCACAGCCGCCTCGAAGGCGACGAACGCCGTGGTCGCCGAATCCCAGGCCTGGCTGCGCACGTGGCGGACCAGGGCCGCCGCCTGTTCGCGGGCCTGGGTCAGGGGCTTCTCGATGGCGGCCGGCCGCGTCGCGTCGGCGGGGATCCCCTCCGGCGGCGTGTCCGTGGACCGCATGCCGACCAGGGTCGCCGCGATGGCGCGGCGCCAGGCGGCGCAATCCGCCGCCAGGCGGATCACCCGCTCATCCGCCGAGGCGCCGGCCTGACGGTCGAGCAGGGTGCGGCCGAGATCCTCGATCCGTCCGAGCTGCGCGAGGGCGTCGCCGATCTCCCGGCGCGCCTTGTCGGTGCCTTCCGCGATGCGGCTGACATTCTGGGCGATGTCGCCGGTGGCCTGCATCTGCTGGCCGAGGATCTCCGAAGCCTCGCGCATCTGCGCCGCGACATTGGCCACGGCGCCGCTCTCCGCCTCGACGCGGGCATTGGCCCGCACCATCGCGGCCGCGCCCGCCTCGACCGCGCCGCGGCTGCGCGTCACCGCGGCCTGCATCGCCGCCATCTCCTCGCGCAGGCCGCTGACCCGGGCCCGGATCTCGTCGGTCGCCTTGGCGGTCTGCGCCGAGAGCGTCTTCACCTCGGCGGCGACCACCGCGAAGCCGCGTCCGGCCTCGCCGGCCCGCGCCGCCTCGATCGTGGCATTGAGCGCCAGCAGGTTGGTCTGGGCCGAGATCGCCGCGATGGTGCCGGCCATCTCCTCGATGCGCAGGGCGGCGGTCGAGAAGCTGTCGAGCCGGCTTCCGATTTCCTCGGTGCCCTCCTCGATCCCGCGCATGCCGGCGGTGGCGCGGTGGAGGTCGCCCACGCAGGTGGCGATGCCGGCCCGGGCCGTCTCGGCGGTCTCGGCCGCCGAGGAGGAGCGGGCGGCGATCTCACCCGTGGTCGCCGCGAGTTCCTCGCTGGCCGCCGCGATGAGACGGGCCTGCTCGGCGGTCCCGGAGGCGTCGTGGGTCATCCAGCCGATCGAGGTGCCGGCATCGGACGCCGAAGCGGACAGGCGCGCCAGGAGGGACAGCCACTCTCGATCGAAGGCCGGCTCTGCGGCGGGATTCGGCGCCGGAGCGACTGGAACCGCCACCGCCGCCTCAACGGGCGCGGTCGCCGACACCGGGATTGCAAGCGCGTCAGGGGTCTGACGCTGCCGGCGCAAACTGAACATGCGGGCCTCTCCGACATCTTAATCGGCCGGCATGGTCACACAGAACCTTCAACCAAAGGTGAAGGCTAGACTAGTCTCTCAAAGACCCTTGCACCGCATTGGTGCGGTGCAGCGCGTTCTCTGCGAGAAGTTGCGCCCCCGGATAGCGATCTATCAGGGGGCGCAATGCTTTATTCTCCGGTCAGAGCCGCCTTGGTGCGCGACCACCAGCCCGCGCGCTTGGGCCGGTCCGGATCGGTGGGCGGCGTCAGCACGATCGCCACGGGCTCGGGGACCGGTTCGGCGGGCGCAGCCTCGGGCGGCGCGGCGGAAGCCTGCGCGCCTGCGCTCTCCCGATCGGCCGGCGCCGGGGTCTCGGCCGGGGCCACCGGCAGGTCCACCGCCGTCTCGGTGCCGCCCGAGGCCGGGGCGGCCTCGGCTGCCTCGACCGCCTCGGCCACCGCCTGAGCGCTCACCGGCTCCTCCGCCGAGAGGGCGACGGCATCGCCCGCCGCCTCGGGCGCCTCGTCCTTCTCGGCGCCGTCGCGCGACCGGCCCTCGCTGCGTCCACGCCCACCCCGGCGTCCGCGACGACGGCGGCGCCCGCCCTCATCGTCGGTGCGGGACGCCTCGTCGGCACCCGCCACGGTCTCGTCGGCTTCCCCGGCTTCCGCCGCGACGGCCTCGACCGGTGCCTCGGTGCCGGCCGGCTGCTCGCCGTCCCACGCCTCGCCCCGGCCGGTCTCGTCCGAGCTGTCCCGGCCGTCGTCCTGGCCGTCCTCCTGGCCGTCGTCCTGGCGCTCGTCGTCGCCGCGCTCCTCCTCGGAGCGGCCATCCTCGGAACGGCCCTCCTGTCGGCCGCCCCGGCGGCGACGGCGGCGGCGGCGGCGGCGGCCGTCGCCGTCCTCGCGCGGCCCGTCCTCGCGGGCCTCGGCGCGGCCCTCGTCGGCCTCGCCCTCGGATTCCGTCTCGGCCTCGGCCTCGTCGGCCTCCTCGTCCTCGTCCTCGAACTCGGTGGTCGGCGAGATCGCCTGGGCGCGCACGCCCGTCACCGGACCCTCTGCCCGCTGGGCCGGCTCGCCGCGGTCGAGCTGGAACGCGGCGGTGGCGGCCAGCCGCTCGTCGGCCGCGATCGTGATCGTCACGCCGAAGCGCAGCTCCAGCTCGCGCAGGTGCCCGCGCTTCTGGTTGAGGATGTAGAGGGCGACCTCTGTGCGGGTGCGCAGGACGAGGTTGTGGGAGGCCGACTTGAGCAGCGCCTCCTCGATGGAGCGCAGGATGTGCAGGGCCACCGACGCGGTGGCGCGCACGAAGCCCGAGCCGCCGCAATGGGCGCAGGGGATCGAGGAGGATTCGAGCACGCCGGTGCGGATGCGCTGGCGGCTCATCTCCATCAGGCCGAAGGGCGAGATCCGGCCCACCTGGATGCGGGCGCGGTCGTTCTTCAGGCACTCGTTGAGCTTCTTCTCGACGGCGCGGTTGTTCCGCTT
Organism: Methylobacterium sp. UNC378MF; assembly: GCF_900103195.1. GTDB lineage: Bacteria > Pseudomonadota > Alphaproteobacteria > Rhizobiales > Beijerinckiaceae > Methylobacterium. The sequence goes on from NZ_FMWU01000019.1 coordinate 86,108, forward strand.
CTCCTCCATGTCGATGAAGTCGATGACGATCAGGCCCGCGAGGTCGCGCAGGCGCAGCTGCCGGGCGACCTCCTCGGCGGCCTCCAGGTTCGTCTTGAGGGCCGTGTCCTCGATATCGTGCTCGCGGGTGGCGCGGCCCGAGTTCACGTCGATCGAGACGAGCGCCTCGGTCGGGTTGATCACGAGGTAGCCGCCGGACTTCAGCGAGACGTGGCTGGAGAACATCGCGTCGAGCTGCTGCTCGACCCCGAAACGGGCGAAGATCGGCGTCGGGTCGCGGTACGGCTTCACGACCTTGGACTGGCCGGGCATCAGCATCCGCATGAAGTCCTTGGCCTCGCGGTAGGCGTCCTCGCCGGCGACCAGAACCTCGTCCAGATCCTTGTTGTAGAGGTCGCGGATGGCGCGCTTGATCAGCGAGCCCTCCTCGTAGACCAGAGCGGGGGCCATCGAGGTCAGCGTCAGCTCGCGGACCGATTCCCAGAGCCGCATCAGGTACTCGAAGTCGCGGGCGATCTCGGGCTTGGAGCGCGAGGCGCCGGCGGTGCGCAGGATGACGCCCATCCCCTCGGGCACCTCCAGGTCCTGCACGACCTCCTTGAGGCGCTTGCGGTCGGCCGCCGAGGTGATCTTGCGGGAGATGCCGCCGCCCCGGCCCGTGTTGGGCATCAGCACCGAGTAGCGGCCGGCGAGCGACAGGTAGGTGGTGAGCGCCGCGCCCTTCGTGCCGCGCTCCTCCTTGACCACCTGCACCAGGATGATCTGGCGGCGCTTGATCACCTCCTGGATCTTGTACTGGCGGCGGTAGTGGCGGGGCCGCTCGGGAATCTCGGCCAGCGCGTCGCCGTTGCCGCCGACCTGGGCGATCTTGGGCTCGGCGTCGGGGTCGTCGGAATCCTCGTCCGACTCATCCTCATCCTCATCCTCGTCGGACTCGTCCTCGTCGTCCTCCGACTCGTCCTCATCCTCATCGTCGTCGGATTCCTCGTCGTCCTCGTCGGACGCCTCATCCGCCTCGTCGTCGACCGGCTCGGCGGTCTCCTCCGCGAAGGTCCCGGCCGGCGCGTCGGCGACGGTCAGCGCCTCCGCCACGGCGATGCGGGCCTCGGGCTCGACCGGCGCGTCCTGATCGGTGGCGTCCTCCTCGGAGGCGACGGGCTCGTCGGCCACCGGTGCGCCCCTGTCGGCCGCCTGCCCCTCGGCGGGGGCGGCCTCGAACGGCGCCTCGGCCGCGGGCTCGGCGGCCTGTGCCGGCTCGTCATGGAAAGCGGCGATGTCGCCGGCGGCGGTCTCGGAGGCGAGGGCCTCCCGCACGGCCTCGGGGTTCTCGGCGAGGGTATCGGGCTCGACGGCCGGGTCGATCCCCGCTTCCGTCCGGATCTCGGCGTGATCCTCGGCCAGATCTTCGGTTCGGGACACCTCGTGCCCGTCCTCGGCGCTCACGGTCTCGTCGGCGCCGCGGGCCCGGGCCTCGGCGCGGCGGCCGCGGGAGCGGCGCGGCGACCGGCGGCGGCGCTCCTCGCGATCGCGGTGCTCCTCGGCGTCGCGGGCCTCCTCCTCGAGGAGCGCCTGCCGGTCGGCGAGCGGGATCTGGTAATAGTCGGGGTGGATCTCGTTGAAGGCCAGGAAGCCGTGGCGGTTGCCGCCATACTCGACGAACGCCGCCTGGAGCGACGGCTCCACGCGGGTGACCTTGGCGAGATAGATGTTGCCACGCAGCTGACGCCGGTTGGCGGCCTCGAAGTCGAACTCCTCGACCCTAGACCCGTGGACCGTGACGACCCGGGTCTCCTCCGGGTGCATCGCGTCGATCAGCATTTTGTTGGCCATGTCGGACTCTCGGCATGGCGGCCGACGTCGTTCTCCGTGCCCGTGGTCCCGGCGGCGCCTCGCCCGACGTCAAACCTGTCGGGTGGGGTGCCGGCCTCGTCGCCGAGGCGGATGGGTTCGAGGGGAAATTGCCGTCAACCGCCGTTCGGCGCCCTGGGCGCCTGGGGTTGAAACAGGCCGGGAGGAGGGACGGACCGGTGCGACGCGCCTCTTGCGCCTCCGGGGCACGCGCAGCGCTATGCTGGGCCGTGCGTCCGTCCATCGTGGTCCCGACCTCGCGAAACAATCTCGGCCGGATGGGGACCGGCCGTGAATTCTGGGGTGCGGCGGAGAAGCTCCGCCGCGTCGTGCGACACCTGCCCGATCGCGGGCGACACCCGTCGCCGCCAAGCGGACCGACTGGGCCCACCGCGACACCGCGACCGTTTTCGCAAGGAATTCGGTCGCGTCCGCGGGCCGTTGCGGCGACCGGCGGGACCGGAGAGGGTCCTCATCATTACAGACGGCTGCGCGGATTTGGCAAGGGTCAAGCGTGAATAGATGTCACGGGGCTGTCACGGCGCGCGGTCCTTTTGCGCCGAACGCAGCGATTCCATGCCCGGCAGGTTCGGATCGGCTGTCCGATCCACGCCTTCATCCCGAGGTGCGGGAGGCGCAGCGCAGGCCCCGCAGGAGCCCTCCGGCCGGCCGCGCGATCCCTGGAGCCCGCCTTCGAGACCCGCTGACGCGGGCCCCTCAGGATGAGGGGGCGGGTGGGATCACCCGGTCATCCTGTCCGGAGAGCGCTGTCGCGCATCGTGCATGTTCGTGGCGAGCGCTCGACCGACGGCATCCGTCACTCCGCCGCCTCCAGCCGCGGCGCCACCCCGGCGAGCGCCGCGGGTTTCGGGCCGCCGGTCGCCCAGTCGAGCAGCTCGACCGTGTGGACGATCGGGATGCCGGTGCCCTTCCCGATCTGCGTCGCGCAGCCGATATTGCCGGTGGCGATCACGTCGGGGCGCACGCGCTCGATATTGGCGACCTTCCGGGCGCGCAGCTTCAGCGCCAGTTCCGGCTGCAGGATGTTGTAGGTCCCCGCCGAGCCGCAGCAGATATGGCCCTCGGGCACGTCCTTCACGGTAAAGCCCGCGCGCTTGAGCAGCGTCTTCGGCTCGGTGCGGATGCCCTGGCCGTGCTGCATCGAGCAGGCCGAGTGGTAGGCCACCACGAGATCGCTCTCGGCAACCGGCGCGAGGTCGAGCTGGGCGACGTACTCGGTGACGTCCTTGGCCAGGCTCGAGACCCGCCGCGCCTTCTCGGCATAGGCCGGGTCGTCGCGGAACATGAAGCCGTAATCCTTGATGGTCGTGCCGCAGCCCGAGGCCGTGACCAGGATCGCGTCGAGGCCCTTGGCGATCTCCGCATCCCAGGCGTCGATCGTCTGCTTGGCGTGGGCGTGGGCGGAATCCTCCTTGCCCATGTGGTGGGTCAGCGCCCCGCAGCAGCCCTCCGCGGCGTGGACCACCTCGATGCCGTGCCGGTTGAGCAGCCGGATCGCGGCGGCGTTGAAGTCCGGCCGCAGCACGCTCTGGGCGCAGCCGCGCAGCAGGGCGACGCGCTTGACGGCCTGTCCGCCGGCCGGCGGGAACCGGCCCGGCCGGTTGGTCGGCTCGCGGGGCGGCATCCCGGCGGGGGCGAGGTCGAGCATGGCGGCGAGGCGGTTGCCGACCCGCGGCAGCCGCGCCACCAGCCCCCGGAACGGCGCGCCGAGCTTGGCGGCGGTGAGCGCGAGGCGGAAGCGGTTCGGGTAAGGCAGGACCTGGGCGAGCACGGCACGCAGGAACCGGTCGCCGGCCGGCCGCGCGTAGGTCGCCTCGATATGAGCCCGGGCATGGTCGACGAGGTGCATGTAATGCACCCCCGACGGGCAGGTGGTCATGCAGGACAGGCAGGAGAGGCAGCGGTCGACATGCTTGACCACCTCCGGCGAGGCCGGCTTGCCGCCCTCCAGCATGTCCTTGATCAGGTAGATCCGGCCCCGCGGGGAATCGAGCTCGTCGCCGAGCAGCAGGTAAGTCGGACAGGTCGCCGTGCAGAAGCCGCAATGCACGCAGGTCCGCAGGATCTTTTCCGAGGCCGCCATGGCGGGATCGGCGAGCTGGGCGGGGGCGAAATTGGTCTGCACGGTCTCTTCCTGCCTGCTCTCCTCCCCCCTTGCGGGGCGGAGTTTCGGGATCGCGGATCCCGCGAGGGGGTGGCGCAGGAGGCACCGTTGCGCCCGGTCCTCAGCCGCCCCATTCCTGGCCCCTCCCCGTAGGGGGAGGGGATGAACCTCAAACCTGCGCGTACATCCGGCCCGGGTTGAGCACCCCGGCGGGATCGTGCGCCGCCTTGATGCCGGCGGTGAGCCGCATCAGCGGCTCGGCCAGCGGCTGGAACACCGGCACGGCGGCGCGCACGGCGTCGGGCGCGCGGACCAGCGTGGCGTGGCCGCCCTGCGCCTCCACCGCCCGGCGCACTGCATCGGCGCCGGCATCGCCCTCGGCACCGGTGGCGAGCCAGATCAGGCCGCCGCCCCAGTCGAAGAACCAGCGGGCATCGCGCTCCGCCGCGACCGCCGCCGCCAGGGCCGGCCCGTGGGTTGGCGCCGTGGAGATCCGCCAGAGGGCGGACTCCCGGGGCTCGGCCAGGGGCGCGGCGTCGCGCACGGACCGCCAGAGGGCGGCGCCGTCCTCGCCGTCCACGATCTCGGGCTGGCCGTAGCGCTTGAGCAGGCGGCGCAGCTCGCCCGTGCGGTATGCGATGGAGTCGGAGAAGCCTTCGAGGCGCATCAGGGTCCGCGCCTCCGGGCCGCCGATCCCCGCCGGCAGATGCGCGGCGCCCGTGAGTTCGAAGGGCGAGCCGAGGGCCTCCGACAGGGCCGTCACCGCCCGGGCATCGTCCAGGCCGGGGAAGATCAGGGTCGCCACGCGCTCGCAGGCCGGCAGCACCTTGAAGGTGACCTCGGTCAGCAGGCCCAGCGTGCCGTGGGCGCCGGCCATCAGCTTCACGAGGTCGAGCCCGGTGACGTTCTTCATCACCCGGCCGCCCGACTTGATCGCTTCGCCCCGTCCGTTGATGAAGCGCACGCCGATCAGGCTGTCGCGGGCCGCCCCGGCATTGATCCGCCGGGGACCGGCATTGTTGATCGCCGCCACGGCCCCGAGGGTCGGTTCGCCGGTGCTGCCGTAGAGGCCGCGCAGGTCCATCGGCTCGAAGGGGAGCATCTGGCCCCGGGTGGCGAGCAGCGCCTCGACCTCGGAAAGCGGCGTCCCGGCCCGGGCCCCCACCACCATCTCGGCGGGCTCGTAGAGCGTGACCCCGGTGAGTGCCTTCGCGGAGAGTGTCGCGTTGTCCTGCGCGGGCCGGCCGAGCCCCGCGGCGGTGCCGCCGCCGGCGAGCCGCAGGCGCTCGCCGCGCCCGGCGGCCGCCCGCACGATCTCCCCGGCCTCCGCCTCGGTGCCGGGCTCGTAGACGCCCATCGTTTCCGTCCCGGTCCTGTTTGTATCCATTCCAGGACGGGTGTCGCCGGATCCGGCGGCGGATTCAAGCGCAGGTGGAGTCGCGGGGTTTCAGCGGCCGGGTTTCCACTGCGCCGCCGCTGTGCGGCGCCCGCGCGCCGTGAGCCTACTCCGCCGCCGCCGTCCGGCGCGGACGCAGACGTGCCAGGACCTCGCGGCGCAGGCCGGCGATGTCGAAGAGCCAGACCAGCGCCCCGTAGAGGCCCATCCCGGCCGGAACCAGGATGGCCAGCGCCAGGGCGGGCGGCAGGTGCCGGAAGGGGGCAAGGGCCAGGCCCATCGCCGCGCAGGCGAGGGCCGCCACCCCGATCTCCCCCCAGGGCAGCGCGATGCGCTCCGGGCCGGCGAGCGCGCGCCAGCCGAGCCACAAACCGGCGGCCGCGAGGCCCGCACTCTGCGCCAGCGCGACGCCGATCCCGCCCATCCGATCCGGCAGGACCAGCAGGCCGGCGCCGTTCACCGCCAGACCGACCAGGGCGGCGGCGACCACCGGCAGGGTCCGGCGGCGGATCTGGAAGACCGGATTGAGGGCGTAGAACATCATCGACAGGCAGAACAGGCCCGGCATCAGCACGATGCTGTAGGTCTCGAACGGCCCGCGATAGGCGTCCGGCACAACCAGCCCCTGGAGCGCCGGCAGCACGGCCCAGAAGCCGACCGCGCAGGGGGCCAGCAGGGCGAACACGGTGCCGGCATTGGCTGCGACCTGCGCCTCGGCGGCGGTGCGGCCGCTCTGCTCCTCGGCCTGCACGGCGAGCTGGAACAGCAGCAGGTCGAGGGCGGTGCCCAGCGTCATCAGCGCGCGCCCGGTGACGTCGGCGGCCAGGGCGAAATAGCCGGCCTCGGCGAAGCCGGCATGGCCCGCAATGGCGCCGCGGTTGACGAAGGCGAGGCATTGATAGGCGGTGTTGGCGGCGATGAGCGGCAGGCCGTAGCGCGCGAAGACCCGCCAGGTCGCCGACAGGCGCGGTCGCTCGAAGGGCGTGCGCGGATCGCGCAGAGGGTGGCGCAGCAGCAGCACCGCCAGGAGCTGGCTGAGCCCGGCGGCCGCCAGAACCCAGGCCGGCTGGGGCAGCCACCAGGCCGCCGCCGCCATCAGGGCAAAGGACAGGACGTTCTTCACCGCGACGAGGCCGAGATAGAGCTTGCCGTCGAACCGCGCCCGGGCGAGGGCCGCGTGGTAGTCGAACACGCCGATCCCCAGCGCCGCGATGCCGGTGCCGCACAGAACCGCCTCGCGCCCGTCGGCGCCGCCGGCAAAGCCGAAGGCGCCGCACAGGGCGGCGGCGGCGAGCAGCAGCAGGCCGATGCGCAGATAGGCCCGGTCGAGTCCGTGGCGGATCCAGGGCTCGTCGACGCGCACGCGTCCCGAGTAGAACCGCGTCGCCGACAGGCGCAGCCACTCGAACAGCACCGTGTTCAGCACGATGGCGCCGGTGGTCGCGAAGGCGAACCGGCCGAAATCGGCCGGCCCCAGCAGCTTGGCGATCAGCAGGCCGAGGACGAAGTTGAGCCCCGCATTGATGACGAAGGCGACGATCACGGCCATGGACGGCGTCTCATGAGCTGCGGGATCTCTCGGGTCATCCCGCGCGCTGTAGCGCGGGAGCCGTAAAACTCTCCTAACCGGGCGGGATCAGGGCGGACGGCCTCACAAGGCCCGCTCGTAGCGCCAAGCCTCCATCCCGTCCTCGTAATAATCGGGCCGCACCGCGAAGCGGGTATAGCCCCGGCGCTGGTAGAGGCGGATGCCGGCGCCGTTATCGGCGCGCACCTCCAGCCGGAGCCGATCGCAGTCCTGGGCGCGGGCGCGGGCCTCCGCGGCGTCCAGGAGCCGGCCGCCGAGGCCGAGGCCGCCGCGGTTCGGCGCCACCGCGATCGAGGCCAGGCGGGCGATCCGGCTGCTGCGCCGCCGCTCCAGCACTGCGGCACCAACCAGGACCGGGGTCGGATCCCCGTCCGGCGCATCGATCAGCGCCGCCAGCACGTCCATGGTGGGCGACAGGATCGCGTGGCGGATCGCCCGGCGCTCGGCCCGGTCGGTGGCGAAGGCGGCGTGCTCCAGGGCGACCAGGGCGTCGAGATCGGCGAGCGTGGCGGTGCGGATCCTCGGCTCGGGGCACCCGTCGCCGACTGGATTGCGCAGGGGCGCGCTCACGCCCGCGCCGTTGCGGAGGATCTGATCGGCCCGGCCATCTTGTGCTCGCCTGCGTCTTCTGCCCGACCGGTCAGATGCCCGCTTCCGCCCCGCTTGGGAAGTCCGGACGGCCGGATCGGCGCCAGCGAGATGCGGCGTTTTTGCAACGGGCCGCGCAGGGTGTGAATTCCGGGCGGAAAAGCGGGCGTTGCGGAGCCTCTTCCCCTTGCCGCGCGGGGCTCGTCTCCGTATATGCGCCCTGCCCAATTTCGCACGTGCCTGTGGCCGCGTGTCGGTTGGTGGGCATCCGGTCAACTGCCGGACAGCCGCCAGGGGTCTTAAAGGATCGATGGTCGCAAGGGTGGATCCCTACGGCCGGCATCCAGGTGGCAACACCGGACCCCGACAACAACCGGCAGCCGGAGGCGAAACCGGCGAACCCCGCTCTCCACGGGGGACGCAGCTTAAAGCAACGACGAACGGGCTTTTTTGGTCTCGTCGGCCCTCCACAGGCCGGCACCGAAGAGGCTTGTTTCTCTTTGCCCGGCGTGCGGTGGGGGTCCTCCCTTCCAATCCACGGCAGCTTCCGGGTGCTCTGCGCCCGCACTGATGCACGCGTCTCCAAAGCGCGTGGGTCCGCGCGACGCATCGCCCCCTGACGCCGGCGGCCCGTTCGGGCCGTCATCTTCGACAGCGCGCCCCGCGTAAGGGCGCTCGCGAACCCGTGCCGGGAGACGACCATGACCGACCGCATCCGTGACTTCCTGCGCGTGCGCCGCGACCTCGGTCAGGACGAAGGCCCCGTGATGGTCCTCGATCTCGACGTCGTGCGCGACAACTACACCGCCTTCGCGCGGTCCCTGCCGGACACCCGGGTGTTCTATGCCGTGAAGGCGAACCCGGCCCCCGAGGTGCTGCGCCTGCTCGCCGAGATGGGCTCCTGCTTCGACACCGCCTCGGTCGCCGAGATGGAGATGGTGCTGGCCGCCGGCGCCACCGCCGACCGGATCTCCTACGGCAACACCATCAAGAAGGAGCGCTGCATCGGCCGCGCCCTGAAGCTCGGCATCCGCCTGTTCGCGGTCGACTGCCAGGCCGAGGTCGAGAAGATCGCCCGGGCCACCGACGCGCTGGGCGTGCCGGCCGGCGAGGTGCGGGTGTTCTGCCGCATCCTGTGCGACGGCGCGGGCGCCGACTGGCCACTCTCGCGCAAGTTCGGCTGCGTGCCCGAGATGGCCGCGGACGTGCTGGAACACGCCCATCGCCAGGGGCTCGAGGCCTACGGGATCTCGTTCCACGTCGGCTCGCAGCAGGGCAACACCGAGGCCTGGGACGGGGCGCTCGGCTCGGCGGCGGCGATCTTCCGCGAGTGCGCGGAGCGCGGCATCGGCCTGTCGATGGTCAATCTCGGCGGCGGCTTCCCGACCAAGTACCTCAAGGCGGTGCCGGGCGTGGAGAGCTACGGCGAGGCGATCTTCCGGGGCCTGACCAAGCATTTCGGCAACCAGATCCCCGAGACGATCATCGAGCCGGGCCGCGGCATGGTCGGCAATGCCGGCCTGATCGAGGCCGAGGTCGTGCTGGTCTCGAAGAAGTCCGCCGAAGCCGACGAGGTCCGATGGGTCTATCTCGACATCGGCAAGTTCGGCGGCCTGGCCGAGACCATGGACGAGGCGATCCGCTACCCGATCCGCACCGCGCGGGACGGGGACGCGACCGAGCCCTGCGTCATCGCCGGTCCGACCTGCGACTCGGTGGACGTGCTCTACGAGCGGCAGCTCTACCCGCTGCCGGTCTCGCTCTCGATCGGCGACAAGGTGCTGATCGAGGGCGCGGGCGCCTACACCACGACCTACGCGGCGGTGGCCTTCAACGGCTTCCCGCCCCTTCAGCAGATCGTCATCTGACCTGCTGCAGAAGATCCCGGCAGCCCTCGGCTGCCGGGACTGATCTCCCGCTGCCGCACTGACGGAAGGCGCTCGACCGTCCGTCACACCGTCGCTTCTCCCGCTTTCCGGCCCGGGGAGGGCACAGCCATGATCGAGATCCGCGCGGAGCATTGCCACGACGTCCCGGCGCGCGAGCGCCTGCTCGACGCGTGCTTTCCCGGCAACCGACGCGCCAAGACCTCGGAGCGCCTGCGCGAGGGCCGTCTGCCGGCCCGCGGCCTCGCCTTCGCGGCGATGCGCGCCGGGCGGCTCGTCGGCACCCTGCGGCTGTGGCACGTCGAGGCCGGGCTCGCCCGGCCGGCGCTGCTGCTCGGCCCGCTCGCGGTCGATCCGGCGATCCAGGGGCAGGGGCTCGGCTCGGTGATGATGCAGGCGGCCCTCGGCCGGGCCGAATCGCTGGGCCACGGCGCCGTGCTGCTGGTCGGCGACGCGCCCTACTATGCCCGCTTCGGCTTCGACCGGGCGCTCGCGGAGGGCCTGACCCTGCCGGGCCCGTTCGAGCGCGCGCGCTTCCTCGGGCTGGAACTGCGCGCGGGCGCCCTGGCGGGGGCCGAGGGGCTGGTCCGGGCGACCGGCGTGCTGTCGCCGGTCGAGGCGGTGGCGAACGAGGCCCAGGTCGCGCGACGACGCGCCGCCTGAGCGCGGACGCCACGCGCCGCCGGGGTCAGATCGGCTCTCCCAAACGCGACCTCATCCTGAGGTGCCCGCGTGAGCGGGCCTCGAAGGAGCCCTCCCGCCAGGCGCGCGATCCCTGGAGGCCTCCTCCGGGGCCTCCGCCGCGCTCCGGCGCCTCGGGACGAGGGAGAGGGTTGGACGGGCGCCCGCCCCGGATGGCGCAGCCCCGGCATGCGCCCGTCGATGGCCGCGTCCACGGCCCTGGCCGGCCTCATGCATTGCGCCGGGCGCCCGCGATCCCGCATAGACGGGGCGCCGGCCTCCGGAGAAGGTTGTTCGACCGATGCAGATCGCCACGCCCTACCTGATGTTCCTGGGCGACGTGCCCGACACGCTGGCGGCCAAGACCGCCTACGGGATCAAGGACTGGCGCCCCGAATGGTGCGTCGGTCAGATGCGCCTGCCGGGCTGTGCCGCCGATCTCGGCATCCCCGACATGACCCTGCCCGAGGCCCTGGCGAAGGGCTGCCGGACCCTGGTGATCGGCGTCGTCAATGCCGGCGGCGTGCTGCCGGACCATTGGGTCAAGGAGATCGTCGCGGCGATCGAGGCGGGTCTCGACGTGGCGAGCGGCCTGCACGTCAAGCTCGGCGCGGTGCCGGCCATCGCGGAGGCCGCCGCCCGGCGCGGCCGCCAGCTCCACGATGTCCGCCACACCGACGAGCGCTTCCCCACGGGCAAGGGTACCAAGCGGGCGGGGCGGCGCCTGCTCACCGTCGGGACCGATTGCTCGGTCGGCAAGAAGTACACCGTGCTGGCCCTGGAGCGCGGCATGCGCGAGCGCGGCCTCGACGCGGATTTCTGCGCCACCGGCCAAACCGGCGTATTCATCTCCGGCAAGGGCGTCGCCATCGACGCCGTCGTGGCCGACTTCATCTCCGGGGCCGTCGAGACGATCTCGCCGGAGGCCGCCCCGAACCACTGGGATCTGATCGAGGGTCAGGGCTCGCTCTACCACCCGTCCTTCGCCGGCGTGAGCCTCGGCCTGCTGCACGGCGCGCAGGCCGACGCCTTCGTGGTCTGCCATGAGCCGACCCGCACCACGATGCGCGGCGTGAAGCACCCCCTGCCGACCATCCGGCAGGTCATCGACCTCACCGTGCAGCTCGGCAGCCTGACCAACCCGGCGATCAAGCCGGTGGGCATCGCGGTCAACACCCAGGCGCTCGCCGAGGGGGAGGCCCGGGCGCTCCTCGAGACACTCGCGTCCGAGCACGACCTCCCCGCCACCGACCCGGTGCGCTTCGGCGTCGACGGGCTGGTCGACCGGATCGTCGCCGACTTCCCGGCGATCTGATACCGCTGCCTGCGCTGGCTCCGACACCGTCTTTGCGAGCACAGCGAGGCGATCCAGGGTAGCGCCACGGGCTCCAGCGCCGCGCATCACCGGGTCGCTTCGCTCGCGATGACGGCGCGGACTGCATCGACCGAAGGCTCCAACCGGGAAACCCGACGCCATGGCCCGCCGTCTGACCCTCGCCGTCGAGCGCTTCCCGATCGCGGGGGCCTTCACGATCTCCCGCGGCAGCCGCACGGAGATCGCCGTGGTGGTGGCGACGATCACCGACGGGGACCGGATCGGGCGCGGCGAGTGCGTGCCCTATCCGCGCTACGGCGAGAGCGTCGAGAGCGTCAGCGCCCTGATCGAGGTGCAGGCGGAGGCGATCGCTTCCGGGATCGACCGGGACGCGCTGATGGCGCGCATGAAGGCCGGCGCGGCGCGCAACGCCCTCGACTGCGCGCTGTTCGACCTTGAGGCGAAGCTCCAGGGCCGCCCCGCCTGGGCGATCGCCGGCTTGCCGGCGCCGCGTCCGGCCATCACCGCCTACACGCTGAGCCTCGGCACACCCGAGAGCATGGGCGCGGCCGCCCGCACGGCGGCGCACCGGCCGCTGCTCAAGGTCAAGCTCGGCGGGGGTGGGGACCCGGAGCGCATCGCCGCCGTGCGGGAAGGTGCCCCCAAATCCCGGCTGATCGTCGATGCCAACGAGGCGTGGCGGCCGGAAAACGTGGAGGCCAATCTCGCCGCCTGCCTGAAGGCCGGCGTCGCGCTGATCGAGCAGCCACTGCCGGCCGATGCCGATTCCCTGCTCGCCGAAATCGCGCATCCGGTGCCGGTCTGCGCCGACGAGAGCCTGCACGACCGCGCCGGGCTCGACGCGCTCGCCGGGCGCTACGACGCGATCAACATCAAGCTCGACAAGACCGGCGGCCTGACCGAGGCGGTGCTCCTCGCTCGCGAGGCGCGGGCGCGGGGGCTCTCGGTCATGGTCGGCTGCATGCTCGGCACCTCGCTCGGCATGGCACCCGCGGCGCTTCTGGCCGAGGGAGCCGATTTCGTGGATCTCGACGGGCCGCTGCTGCTGGCCCGCGACCGCGACCCCCCGCTCCGCTACGAAGGCAGCCTCATGCACCCGCCCACGCCGGAGCTGTGGGGGTAGGGCAGATAAGCTCGCGCCGTTCCCGGTCGGCTTAGGACGGGGTCGATGGCCGCGTCCTAAGCCGCGCCTCCGAAGCTTTTCACCCGCTCCGCCACGTCGTCATCCGGGCTCCTCTCTGCAGCCCCGGGATGACGGCGGCATGGCCGGTCGCTGGCCGGAAGGCGGTGCCCCGCCCTGTGGAGATCCCCGGGTGCGAGGATAGGGATCGCCCCGGCTGTCACCGCCGGGGCATCACAAAGGGTTTGGGATTAGGTATACCAGAAGGCTTGCGTTCCGCCCGCCCGGCTGCCATCCATCGCGGGTGCGATGGGGGCCGCGGCGGAGACGCGCTGTTCCCAGCAGCCAGACAACACACAGCAGTCTTCAATGCTGGGGAGGAACGACGTGGCCAGAAACATCCTGATCCTGGGGGCCTCCTACGGCTCGCTGCTCGGAACCAAGCTCCTGATGGCCGGTCACAACGTGACCCTGGTCTGCCGCAGGAAGACCGCCGACCTGATCAACCGCGAAGGGACCGAGGTCCGCATCAAGCTGCGCGACGAGAAGGAACACCGCGCGATCCACTCGCGCGACCTGCCCGGCAAGGTCGACGCGATGCCGCCGGAGGACGTCGACGTGTCGCGCTACGACCTCGTCGGCCTCGCCATGCAGGAGCCGCAATACAACAACCACACGATCCGCGTCCTCATGATCAAGATCGCGGCGGCGAAGCTGCCGTGCCTGTCGATCATGAACATGCCGCCGCTGCCCTACCTCAAGCGGATCCCGGCGCTCGCCGCCATGGACCTCGAGGACGCCTACACCAATGCCGGCGTGTGGGACCGGTTCGAGCCGGGCCTGGTGTCGCTCTGCTCCCCCGATCCGCAGGCCTTCCGGCCGCCCGAGGAGGAGGCCAATGTCCTCCACGTCGGCCTGCCGACGAACTTCAAGGCCGCGACCTTCGAGGACGAGGCGCACAACACGCTTCTCCGCGAGCTGGAGGCCGATATCGACGCCGTGCGCCTCGACGGGCACGACGTGCCGGTGAAGCTCAAGGTGTTCGACTCGCTGTTCGTGCCGCTCGCCAAATGGTCGATGCTGCTCACCGGCAATTACCGCTGCATCACCCCGGGCGAGCCGCAATCGATCCACGACGCCGTCCACGGCGATCTGGCGCGCTCGCGGGCGATCTACGACCATGTCGATGGGATCGCCCGGAAGCTCGGTGCGGATCCCGCCGATCAGGTACCGTTCGAGAAATACGCCAAGGCCGCCGAGAGCCTGCTGAAGCCGTCCTCTGCGGCGCGCGCCGTGGCGAACGGGGCGCCCTACATCGAGCGCGTTGACCTGCTGGTGAAGCTGATCTCGCACCAGCTCGGCGAGCCGAACGCCGAGATCGACCGCACCGTCGAGACCGTCGACCGGAAGCTCGACGAGCGCATCATCGAGGGCTAACGGGCGCGTCCTCGGGCGCGACGCCGCGCGGCGTCGCGCCGTCAGCACGAGCGTAGCGCCGTGACCCGGAACGGCGCGCCGTCAGTCGGCCTGGCGCTTCTCGATCGCTTCGCTCCGCTTGCAGAGACGGCCTGCGAGCCGTCCTACTCCGCCAGATCCAGGAAGTGCCGCCCCTGCCGGTCGTCGATCTCGATGATCCAGAGATCGGAATCGAACCGGATCTCCTTGGTCAGGCGCTCCTCCACGTCGAGCGGGCTGCCGCCGGTGACGATCGCGGCGAAGCGGCGGTCACCGCTCTCCTCGGCCTCGAACAGGGCCTGCGGCGCCGGTCCGTAGAGGTCGGCGCTGCCGTCGAGCCGATCGACCTTCACGAAAATCGCGCCCGCCTCCGCGGATCCGCGCCGGCGCAGCACGGCCGGGATGCCCGCGACGTCCAGGCGCCGCAGATGGGCCGAAACCCAGAAATCGGAGCGCAGGCGCATGCGTCTGTGGCCCTGTGAAGATCGGCGCGCCGCAGGATGGGCGGTCCGATACGGCGGTCGGATCCTGAACCCCGGGGTCCAGAGCGGTGCTGCATCCGCCATGCGCGAAAGCGCCCGTTCGAGCAACCTCGGGCGCGCCGCACGGCTCCCTGAAGCCGCAACGGTTCCAGGCGCAGAATATTCCGCCGAAAAAATCAGTATTTTTCGGGATTAAAAAAGAACTGAACGATGTGTGTTGGCGCACATCTATAGTATTTCCTGCTGATTAACTGAGCAAAGGGCGCCCGAATTCGCATGTCACGATGATTTAAGGAGCACTCCGATGTGGAGAATGACCTCGCTCGCGACGCTGGTCGTCGCCTGCCTGTGCGGTGTTGCGCCGTCGGCCCACGCCCGTTCGGAGACGCTCATGAATTTACTGGACAACCGCGACTCCGCGTCTTGCCCGCGCTACCAGCGCACGCCGCAGGATCGCTGCAACATCGTCGTGCATCGGCCCGGCGGTAATCCCACGCAGGACATGACCGGATCGATCGGCCACGCGAAGTCCTGGCAGGCCAATGGCGGTCCGCGCTGCAAGACGATCTGCCGGTTCACCGGCACGCAATATTGAGGGCTGCGCCTCCGAACGCCCCATGATCGGCCCCCGCGCCCGCGCGGGGGCCGCCCGATCGCGCTAGCCGTGGCCCGCCCGGGCGATCAACTCGCGCAGGGTCCGGCCCGTCGCCTCTCCGGTCACCGGCAGCTTGGCACTGCGCTCGAACTTCTCGATCGCCGCGCGCGTGCCCGGGCCCATCGCGCCGTCGGGCTTCACCGCGTAGCCGAGCTTCGACAGGGCTTTCTGCACCCGCAGCACCGGATCGCGGTCCGTCTCGGACTTGGCCGTCTCGGGCTTAGCCGTCTCGGACTTGGCCACCTTGGCGTCCTTCGTCTCCTTCGCAGCGGGCTTGGCCGCCGCCCGGACCGGCGACGCTCGCGGGGTGACCGAGGCGGTGGTCTCCTCCGACCGGATCAGCTCGCCGATCGCGTCCCGGGCCGCCGGCTTGGCGGGGGGCGGCGCGGCGGCGCGGTCGGCCTCGATGACGCGAACCGGATCCCGCCCCGCGTCCCGGACGGGCTCCTTGGCGGCCGGAACCGCCTCCCGCGGGGCAGGTGCCTTCTGGGCGAGCTTCGGCAGGATCGGCGCCGGATGGCGTCCGGACTGGTAACCGAGGGCGTTGACGCAGACGAAGCCCGCAGCCGCCACGGCGACGAGGCTGCCGAGAACGGTGCCCGGGCTGGTCCGGCAGGTGGCTCCCGTCGCCTTCAGCGCGCCGACGAGGACGGCGCGCCAATCGCCCTGGACGGTGGCGCGGCGCGGCCCGGGAGCGCGCGCGCGGCCGGGTTCGCCCGGTACGGTGATCTCGCGGTAGCCTGACATCCTATCTCCTTCCGGGGGATCTGCGGATCAGCCGGTGCGGCGCAGGACCGGGTCGGCCGGGGCCGAGGCGGTGCCCGGCTCCGCGTCGAACAGGCCGAGCGGCAGGCGCACCACCCGGCGCTGTGTCGGGGCGCCCCGCACGGCGGTGCGGATCGGCGCCGGGCCATGGGCAAGCGAGGGAGCCCGGCAGACGAGGGGCAGGGTGACGGTCACGACGGTCCCGGCCTGCGGCGCGCTCTCGATCAGGAGAGTGCCGCCATGCAGGCCGACCAGGCCCTGCACCACCGACAGGCCGAGGCCGGTCCCCTCGTGCTGGCGCTTGTAGTCGCCGCTCCCGGCCTGGAAGAACGGCGTGCCGAGCTTGGGCAGGTCGTCCGCACCGATGCCGAGGCCGGTATCGGCCACGACGATGTCCAGGCTGCCCGCGCCGCGGCGCAGGGACAGGTCGACCCGGCCGCCGCGCGGGGTGAACTTCACGGCGTTCGAGATGAGGTTGATCAGGACCTGCCGGCAGGCGGCGGGATCGGCCGTGATCTCCACCGGCCCCGACGGGGCGGCGGTGAGGACGATTCCGGCGGCGTCGGCCTTCAGGCGCATCAGGTCGCAGCAGGCCTGGAGCAGGCCCGCGATGTCGAAGGATTCCGGCGCGCAGTCGAAGTTGCCGCTCTGGATCCGGCTCATGTCGAGCAGCGTGTTCACGACGCCGAGCAGGTGGTGGCCGGAGGCGCCGATGATCCCGGCATATTCCCGCGCCTGATCCGGGCCGAGGCTGACGGCGCCTTCGCCCGACAGAACCTCGGAGAAGCCGATGATCGCGTTGAGCGGCGTGCGCAGCTCGTGGGTGACGTTGGCCAGGAACCGGCCCTTGATCGCGTCGGCCCGCTCGGCCTCGGCGCGGGCGCGTTCCAGCTCCACGGCGTGCCGGTGGTGCTCGGTCATGTCGCGGGTGACCGCCACCACCGCCATGGCGGCATCGTGCGGCCCGTGCTCGATCCGGTGGGCGCGCATCTCGGCGTGGATCAGGCTCGCGCCGTCGGCGCGCCCGGTTGCGGACTCGACATGCAGGCGCAGCGGCAGGGTCGCGGGCCGGCCGGTCGCGGCCACGTCGCTCACCGCCTTGAGGAAGGCCGGCCGATCGGCCACGTGGACCCGCTCCAGCAGCCCGTGGCCGCGCAGCCGGACCGGATCGCTGCCCAGCAGGCGCATGGCCGAGACGGAGGCTTCCAGCACCCGGCCGTTGCGGTCGTGCCAGGTCACGAGGTCGTCGATCGCCGAGAGCAGAAGCCGATCGCGGGCCTCGTTGTCGCGCAGCCGCTCGCGCCAGACGCCCTCGTTGCGCATGTGCTCGAGAGCCTGGGCGGCGACATGGCCGATCGCCGTGATCGCGAAGGCCGGCAGGGCGTAGGCGGCCGAGATGTCCATGACCGGCAGGGAATCGGCCCAGGCGCCGAGGGCCACCACGGCCAGCACGCCGAGGATCGCTATGACGGAGGCCGCGATCGTCGCGCGGAGCGAGCCGGAGACCAGCGCTTCCAGGGGGATCGCCACCAGCCAGACCGCGGCGGGCGAGGCGGCACCGCCGGTGACGCCCGCCAGGGCGACGACGAGCCCCGTCAGGCCCGCCGAGGAGACCGCGTGGGCGACCCAGAGGGATCCGGTGCGGGCGAGCAGGACGGCGGCGAAGACCGGCAGCAGCAGGCTCGCGATCGCCAGGACCTCGAAGCCCGACGGTACCCCGCGCCAGAGCAGGTAGGGCGGCAGCCCGGCCATCATGACCGCGCCGGTCGCCAGACGCGACACCAGGAAGCGCTGGTGGCGCGCGCGGGCAGCCGGATTGTCGGCCACGGATTCGTGGACGAGACCTGCGAGCCGGTCGTCGATCAACGACGTCAGGACAGTCTTCATGGTCAAGGTTGGCACGCGCCGCGCAGAATGCGTTCCCGCATCCGTCGCGCCTCCAGTTCGACTTCGAACGACTTCCGGACGGTCGCAGAGCCGGCTTAAACGAGTGTTGCGGATCTTGTCCGAATGATCGGGATGCTTTCCGCGAGGTAACCAACCGATCGCGAACAAGCTTCGTTCACCATCGCGCCGGAAAGCTCGGCTCGGTAGAGGCCCGGTTCACGAAATCCGTCGAATGCTTCCGTTCGACCTGGAGCGGAGGAACCGTCCCATGACCGTTTTGCTGCGCGCCGCGCTGGTGATCGGCGTGCTCTCCTACTTCGCCCTGCTGCGCACCGGTGCGGATCCGGCCGCCGAAGCTCGAAGACTTGCCGGCGCGGTGCCGAGCGCCCAGGCGGCGCTGCCGGCCGCCCTCGACGCCGTGCCGCCCGAAACCCGCGAGCGGGCGGTGCGCGCCGTCCTGGCCCGCGGCCTGATGGCGGAGCTGAGCCGCCGCGCCGCTGAGCCGGTGCCCTCGAACGACACCCTCCAGGAGACCGACCGGCAACCCGCTTGGCGGGGTGCCGATCCGCAGGCCGATCCGCAGCCTGGTCCGCGCCTCGAACCCCGCTGACGGCCCGCCGGTCAGGCCGGCTCCCCTCCGCCCGACGCCCTCGCCCGCGCCGGCAGGGGCGGCCGCTGCGCGGCGACGCGCTCGGCGCCCTGGCGCAGCTTGGCTTCCGGGCCGTGAAGGGGCTGGTGGGCCTCGCTGCGCCCGCGCTCGGCGAGCGGCCGGTCGAGGATCGCGGCGATCAGGTCCCGGGATGCCGGCCGGCTCACGGTGCGGAACAGCCGCACGAGGTCGGCCACCCGCTCGGCCGAGCGGGCCACCCCCTGATTGAGGGTCAGGAAGATGTAGACCGCCTCCTCCTCGTGCAGGCCGGCGGCCCGCAGGCCGAGGGTCAGCAGGTCGTAGCGCGCGCTCGGATCGGCCACCACGGTCAGGAAATCGCGCGGCAGGCCGAGGCCGTCGGCCAGGGACGCCATGAAGGCCGGCACGTCGCGGGTGGCGGACAGGCCGGTCAGGGTCTCGCCGAGGCCGCGGGGCGGCGGCGGACAGGGGCGCAGGGCTGCGGTCGCCTCGACGGTCCGGCCGATCACCGTGCGGCGCATCGGATCGGCGTGCAGGTACAGGGGCACGAGGTCGGCGGCCGAGACGTCGGGCCGGACCAGGAGGAGCCGGGCGAGGTCGGGGGCGCTGCGGCCGCGGTTTACGAGCCGCGCCAGGGCTGCCCCCCGCAGGGTATGGCCGAGATTGGCCGCCAGCGCGCGGTCGATCTCGGGGCGGCCCTCGCGGGAGAGTTCGTCCACCGCCTCGCGGCTCAGCCCGGCCCGGGCCGCGATGCGGGCGGCGATATCCGACCCCTCGGCCAGGGCCGCCTCGATCAGGCGATGGCTCAGGGTCGGGGCCAGTTCCACCACGGCGTCGCGGGCCTCGCCGCCGCGCCGCGCCAGCGCCTCCAGAACCGCCGGCGGCGTCTCTGGGCAGGGGGCCAGCTTGCGGGCCACCACCCGGGCCGTCTCCTCATCCACCGTCGGGATCAGGCCGCAGGCCAGGGATTCGAAGATCTCGATCTCGGTTCTGTCCCGGGCTGCGGCCCGGACGAACAGATCCGTCTGAACCCGGAGGATCACCGGCTTGAGATCGAGATTCTCGATGCGTGACAGTTCGAGGAGCCCGGACAGGTCCGGCGGAGCATCGACGGATGAGGGCATGGAGGATCGGTTACGCAAGACTGCAGTAAGGTCACGCTAACCGCATCGACGTGAATCGACCTTTAAACCGCCTCCGCCACGGCCGTGCCGTCCTGCATCATGGTGGCCCGCATCCGGGCCAGGCCTCAGCGCGTCAGCCAGAGCATGAGGCCAAGTCCCACCGCCGCCGCGACGATGAAGCCGATATAGAGCGGCAGCACCCAGGGCTGCCGCTGGTGCACGTATCCCTTCGCGGCCCGCTCCGAGGGCGCCCGCTCGTTCTGCCGGGCGATCCGGACCTCCTGGGATGTCGGCGGCGTCCCGCCGGCCTCCTCGCAGGTCCCGAGCGGGGCCGCGCCGATATCCATATGCGGGGTCTTGTCGGCGGTGCGGCCGCTGTCGATGTCGCCCTTGAGCTGGGCGGTGGTCGGCGCCTCGGAATCCGGCGGCGGATCGCAGGGCAGGTTCCCGGGCGGCGGCGGGGTCTCGGATCGCAACGTCATCGGCGGGGCTCCAGTCTACGGAGTCAACGCCCGGGCGGCCCGGTCGGCTGCGGCCAGGATGTCGCGGATCTCAGCTCTCCCCGGCCCCGCGCTTCAGCAGCGGCCGTGCGAGCATCTGCCCTTGGTCGCTGAAGCCCGCCGCGGCACAGAAGGCGCGCAGGGCCGCCTGGTCGGGCCCCGCGGCCAGGAGAAGCCGGTCGCAGCCCGCCTGCCGTGCCGCCCGGCCGGCAGCCTTCAGCAGCACCCGGCCGATGCCCCGCCGACGGGACTCGGCCGCGACCGCGAGGCTGGTGATCAGGCCGAAGGGCCGCGGCGCCTCGAGGGTCCGGATGGGGGCGACGGTGATGAGGCCGCTCGGCGGTCCCCATTCCACCGCGACGAGGGCGGTGCCGCCGTCCCGCTGCAGGGCCTCGAGCCGGGCTGCGAGATCCGCGGCACCGACCGCGATCCCCGTCTCGCCCAGCAGGGCCGCGAGCCCGGCTGCGTCCGCGCCGGCGGCGGCGCGGATCTCCAGCCCGTAGCGATTGCTCAAATCCCGCTCCCGATCGGCCTGCCCGGGCGTTCAACGCGTCGCAGCGCGATCCGTCGCCTCCGGGCGCGGCTCGCAGGGGCGGCATCCGGGCCGTGGGTAAAGGGTGCGGCGGAGTCGCAAATGCCGATGGGCCGCTCGGGATCCCCATTCGGCGAAGTCGCCCGCAAGGTTTCCGGGCCGGAACGCGCTCGCAACCTGGGGCTTTGCTTGTCTGTCGAAGATCAGGGAGCGGCAGAATGGCGGGTCGGGTGACGGATCAATCCGACGATGCGGAGGCAGGCGTGCCGCCGCCGCCGGAGACCGGGCGGACGGTGTCGCAGCCTGAGCCGAACGGGAAAGCGGATCCGGTCGAGCGGCACAAGGCCGAGACGGAGATCGCCGCCGGCGACGTCGCCGACGATCTCGCCGATTTCGCGTGATCCGGCCGGCGCGCGGGCTGCACGCCGGCCGGGATCCAGGAGCCCGGCCCGTGCCCGTGCCGGGCTCAGGCCGATCTCAGGCCGTCTCTTTGGCCTTGCGGGGGCGGCTCGCGCGCTTCGGCTTCTCGGCCACCTCCTCGACGGGCTCCGGCACCGGCGCCGGCGCCGGGGCGGCGGATTTGCGGCGCTGCTGACCGAGGCCGAGGCTGCGGGCGAGTTCCGAGCGCTGAGCCGAGTAGCTCGCGGCCGTCGACGGATAGTCGCGCGGCAGCCCGAAGCGCTCGCGATACTGCTCGATCGTCAGGCCGTTGCGCGACAGATGACGCTTCAGCGTCTTGTACGGCTTGCCGTCGATGAAGGAGATCAGCGCGTCCGGCGTCACCGACTTGCGGATCTGGGCCGGGGTCGGCTTGTCGGCCGTCTCGGTGACCGTCGCGGCGGGCGCGGAGAGCTTCGTCAGCGCCGCGTGAACGCCGGCGAGCAGACCGGGCAGCTCGCTGATGGGCACGGAATTGTTCGAGACATAGGCCGAGACGATGTCCGATGCCTGCTCGATAAAGGTCTGCTGCTGCTCAGTCGCGTTGTCGTCCATCGATGATTCCCTCTATCCGACCGTGGTGTGACGGTTCTAACGTCTGTGCAGCAAAATCAAGTCGTCGTCGAGCATTTCCCTACACAATGCCCCGGTCGTGAACACGCATATTGTTGAAGCCGTCGGTCCAGCTGAAATCGACCGTCGAGCAAACCGACACGCCGGAGGCGAGGTTGGATGAGACCGGGGCGTGCGGAAGGGGCCGGTTATGCCTTCTGCCGCGATCACGGCGCCGGCTTCCTCTGCGAAGATCGGTCTCGGGTCTGATGAGACGCCCGGAACTTCACGCCGCGGCCCGTTGCGACGTGCCGTCAGTCCGTCCAGGCGGAACGAACGTTTCGACCGGACTGTCACCTGATCTGCAGCGGTCCGGTCCTGGCCTCGGCCGCGTCCGGGCCATAAGGTTTCGGACGGGGCGGGATCCGGGGCGATCGACGTGGACCAGCAATCGGAACCGGGCACCGTCTTCGGCGCCGCCATCCCGTTCGTGGATTACTGCGGGATCGAGGCCCTCGACGTGCGCGCGGGCCGGACGCGCCTGCGCCTCGCCCTGCGGCCGGAGCATTCCAACAATCTCGGCATCGCCCATGGCGGCGCGCTCTGCACCCTGCTCGACGTCGCCCTCGGAACGGCGGCCCGGCTGCGGGCGGGGCGCCCCGTGGTGACGCTCGACATGCAGACCCGCTTCCTCACGCCCGGGCGCGGCGTCCTGATTGCGGAGGGTCAGGTCACCCGGGCGGGCCGGTCGGTGATCTTCTGCGAGGCCGAGATCCGCGATGCGGCCGGGGATCTGGTGGCGACCGCCACGGGGCTGCTCAAGCCCGTCGGCGAGCGGTCGGCGACGGCCTAGACGGCGCGCCGCCGGCGTGAATGACGGCGCCGGAGCCCTGCGCGCTCGTGCGGGGGGCGCGTTTGCATTGACGTGCGACCGGCAGGGTGGAAAAGCCTGTGTCATGACGAAGCCGGATGATGCGCGCGCAGCCCTGGTTGCGCCTCCCTCAGAGGCCGACGTGACGGCCATGAAGTCCGAGGCCGCCGCGTGGTTCGAGACGCTGCGTGACCGCATCCTCGCGGCCTTCGAGGCCCTGGAGGCGGAGGCCGCGGGCCCGTTCCATCCCGACGCGCCCGAGGGCCCCGGAACGTTCGAGAAGACCCCATGGAACCGGACCGACCATACCGGCCGGCCCGGCGGCGGCGGCGTCATGGCGATGCTGCGCGGCCGCGTCTTCGAGAAGGCGGGGGTGCACATCTCGACGGTGCACGGCGAGTTCGCGCCGGAATTCCGGGCCCAGATGCCCGGCGCCGCCGAGGACCCGCGCTTCTTCGCCACCGGCATCTCGCTGATCGCCCATCCGTGGAATCCGCACGTGCCGACGGTGCACATGAACACCCGGTTCGTCGCGACGACGCGGGCCTGGTTCGGCGGCGGGGCCGACCTGACCCCGGTGCTCGAGCGGCGCCGCAACCAGGACGATCCGGACAGCCGGCACTTCCACGCCTGCCTGGAGCGGGCCTGCACGGCGCACGGCATCGATCACGCCGGCTACAAGGCGTGGTGCGACGAGTATTTCCACCTCAAGCACCGGAACGAGCCGCGCGGCATCGGCGGGATCTTCTACGATTATCGCTGGAGCGGGGATCCGCAGGCCGACCTCGCCTTCACGCGTGACGTCGGTCGGGCCTTCCTCGAGGCCTATCCGAAGATCGTGCGCGACAACGTCGCCACGCCGTGGACCGAGGCGGACCGCCACGAGCAGCAGGTGCGGCGCGGCCGCTACGTCGAGTTCAACCTGCTCTACGACCGGGGCACGATCTTCGGCCTGAAGACCGGCGGCAACGTCGCCTCGATCCTGTCCTCGATGCCGCCGACCGTGCGCTGGCCGTGAGTGCGGGTCTGCCGGCCGCCTACGCCCCGCAGCAGGACGCAGCGCTGAAGGCGATCGCCGCGTGGCGGCGGGAGGGGGGATCTCAGGTGTTCCGGCTGTTCGGCTATGCCGGAACCGGCAAGACCACCCTCGCGCGCCGGATCGCCGAGGATGTCGACGGCACGGTGGTCTACGGGGCCTTCACCGGCAAGGCGGCCTCGGTGATGCGCCAGAAGGGCTGCTACGACGCCGCGACGATCCACTCGCTGATCTACCGCACCAAGGAGGCGGAGGAGGGCGGCCCGACCTTCACGCTGAACCGGTCGGGCCCGGCCGCCAAGGCGGATCTCATCATCATCGACGAGTGCTCGATGGTCGATTCCGACCTCGGCAACGATCTCCTGTCCTTCGAGCGGCCGGTGCTCGTCCTGGGCGACCCGGCCCAGCTGCCGCCGGTGCGCGGCGGCGGCTTCTTCACCGAGGCCGAGCCCGACGTGATGCTCACGGAGGTTCACCGGCAGGCCAAGGACGACCCGATCGTCCGCATGGCGATGACGATCCGCGAGGGTGGCCGGCTGGACCTCGGCCGATACGGGCAGAGCCGGGTCGTGTCGCGCCGCGCCCTGGATCCGGCCGAGGTGCTCGAATGCGACCAGGTGCTGGTCGGCCTCAACAAGACGCGCCGCCTCTACAACGCCCGGCTCCGGGAACTGGCCGGCCACACGGATCCGATGCCGGCGATCGGCGAGAAGCTGGTCTGCCTGCGCAACGACCGGGTGAAGGGCCTGCTCAACGGCTCGACCTGGACGGTCCAGGCGCTGCGCGCGCCGCCGCGGCCGGACCTGATCCGCCTCGACGTGGTGCCGGAGGACGACCCGGGGCTGCGCCGGAAACCCACCGACATCAAGGTGCTGCGCGCGATGATCTCCGGCACGGACGAGGAGATCCCGCTGTTCCTGCGGCGCGAGACGGATGAGTTCACCTACGGCTACGCGCTGACGGTGCACAAGGCGCAGGGGTCGCAATGGGACCGGGTGACCTTGTTCGACGAATCCTACGCGTTCCGCGAGCACCGGGCGCGCTGGCTCTACACCGGCCTCACCCGCGCGGCGCAGGCGATCACCGTGGTGGTCTGAGCCGGCCGAGGCGCGTGACGTCGCTTGTGAAGCCGGGCCGCGCGTGCTAGGCACCGCCCGTCTCATCGAGGCACCTCGCGGAGAGGTGGCAGAGCGGTTGAATGCACCGCACTCGAAATGCGGCATGCCTGCAAGGGCATCGGGGGTTCGAATCCCCCCCTCTCCGCCAGTTACCGTTGATTTATCACGTTTTTTTCGTCTGATTTGACGTTTGCCGCACCATTCGCCCCACCGGCGCATGGGAAGCCGGCCTCCTCCGGTCAGTGGCTCATCAGACAGCAGGCCGCCGCCTCGGCGAGCAGGTCGCGCGCGATTCCGCCGAAGAACCACTCGCGCAGGCGGCTGTAACCGAAGGCGCCGCTCACGATCAGGTTCGCATCTGCGTCGACCGCCGCTCTCTGCAGGTCCTCGGCGGCGGTCGAAGCCGAGACTGCGACTTGCCGCGTCGTCGCATTCACGTCGTGGGGCGCGAGGTAGCGCGTCACGTCCTCGACCTCAGACCCGTCCTCGGCTACCCGCAGCACCTGGACTGCCGTGGCGCGCCTGCTCGCACTCCGCTCGACCGCCCGGCGAGAGACCGAGCGGGACCGTCTGGACGCCATCGCGGTCGAGGTCGACGACCTAGCGGCGGGCATCGCCCGCCACGCCCTGAACAGACCGGCGGAGCCGCGGCTGCTCGGCGCCGCCACGGTGACGATCGAGGCCGCGCGCTCGACGGTCCGTCGCGCCGCGGCCCGGCCGGCTGATCGGACTTCCTCACAGTGTTCAATAACAAGATCTGGTCTGTTGGGCGCGAGGCGAAAGGGCCGCTTTTCGGTCGAAAACGAAGTTTCGCTCGTGGCCGCGAGCCGACCAGGGCCGGAGCGAGTTCGTGGCTGAACCGATCTGCACCGACAATCACCGCAGATGACATCCGACAGCTTGAGCGACCTCGTGTGATGTCAGCCCAAAATCACACAGAAAATCATCATCCATTGGAAAGCCGGCTTCCCCAACCGCCTTGCTCAAGCTGCGGCGCCAGGAACTGAAGGGGCCGTGAACCTCCGAGTGGTTCACGGAACTATTCACGACGTAGGCGCCGGACACAGGGAGCGGGACAGCCGCTCCGCCGTGCTCCTGCGCGGTCTCCGGCCAGCGATAGTGCTCGTGCAGGACGGCATGGGGATCGCGCTGCAGCGCATCGGGCGCTTCGGGGACAAGCCGCGCGACGACACTCGAACCGCAGAGACGCTGGAAGCTTCCGTCAAAGATGCGCTCGTCCGGCAGGCGGATCGCCCGGTGCCCTCGGATGTCGGCAATGAAGCCGTCGGCGATGTACCCGCCCAGTGCCCCAGCCGGGATCACGGTCCGTGCCGCCTCGACGAGCCGACGGTCGACCCAGTCGTCGCCGTCGAGGAACATCAGCAGACCACCGCCTTCCGCCAGAGTACGCTGCGCTATTAGGTGCTTCTTGCGCCCGCTGTCGAGATTGTCAGCACGGACGGCCTCGACCGGCCAATCGGCGGCGATAAAGGTAACCCGGCGATCTAGAGGCGCGATGGCTGGCTGGTCATGTCCAGCGATGACGACACGGAAGGCCGGATCCGTCTGGGCCGCGGCTGACCTGAGGGTCAGGCCGAGCAGCGCCTCAACGAGCGGCCAGTCCGTCGCAGTGTCACGCGCGATCAGCGGTATACCGAAGGTGAAAGGTTCCGCCACGATCCGCTGCCCTCAGAATGGCCCTGGGCCGCATTGAGCTGCGGCGACATCGCGCGTAAGCGCCCGGACATGCGTGGCGTAGAGGCGGCAACATTGCTCGTAGAGGGTTCGGACGCCTTCATCCATCATGAGCTTATCGTAGCTGGCCCTGACTGCCGGCAGCCCGACTGCGATGCTGAGGTCTTCCTCCTCGTTCCGGTCGAAGACAGGCCAGTTCGCCTCGCGCGACCACCTGATGTTCAGACCGCCGCCTCGTCGGTGTTTGACGACGTAGTCCTCCCAAGAACGCGTGTTGTAGTGGTTGACCTGAGCGAGCTCCCAGGAGACCGTCCCCGGCTCGGATTGCAGAAAGTCTCCGTGCGACTCGTCGTAGAAGTAGGCGGGTAGCGTAGCACCTGCTCCGTTCACATAGCGAAGTGTGTCGCGTGCGTCCGAGCGCGGAAAGCGTGGCTGATGCGGTAGCAGCTTGCAGCCGTAAACTTCCGTTTTCGTGAAGAGCGTCTTGTAGGGTCGATTGACACCGTGTTCCAGAGGCGCTGCCCTGCTGAACCGCTCCGTCACGAAGTCCCGAGACCATGTGCGGTGGCCGGAACTGCCGAATACGCGCCAGTTGACGAGAATGGCGGTGCTCCCGGGAACGGCCGTGATCAGGTCTGTCACGCGCCGCTGGCCGACATGAATGTTGAGGAACTCGTCGGCATCGAGCACCATGACCCAATCTGCCTCCGTCAGGATGGGCAGCGTCTCGGCGCGGGCATAGGCGGCGAGTTGGGGCTTGTCTCCTGGCGCAACGGTATGGGGCAGATGGGTGAGCAGACCGAGCGTCTGAAGGCGGTCGAGGAGTGCCGGCGAACCGTCGATGCAGTCGTTCGTGCAGATGACGATATCCGTAAACCCGATCGCACGGTGGTAGGTGAGCCACTCTGGTATGTACGGGCCCTCGTTTCGCATGGTCGCGACGAGGAGAATACGACAGGGCTTCGCCGACTGTGTTGGGGGTGCAGGTACCGTCATGAATCCGGGGGACCTCGCGCTCTCGGCTCGCCTTGACGGGCAATCCGGGGAGCGAAACGAACGTTCCGGCCGAGGTCGTCTGACGACCTTCGCCGCTGTACGAACGAGGAGGGGGCGCGCTCGAGCGCCTTTCCGTCGCTCGCCTCCTCTCCACATTCTGTGAACGATGCAGCCGGAAGCCCGATCTGGCCCAAAGCAGGCCCTTGAACAGGCCGCTTAGCCAGGCCGATCGCAGCCTCAACGGCAGAAGCTGGCCGAAAGCGGCCTGTCCGCTTCGGAGCAGGTCTGTCGGAAAAGCGGACGCGCAGCTTGCGACCGCGGCTGTGTCAAAGCGCGAATGCTATCGGCGGCCGTCGAAAATTGGTCTCTCGAAGAAGCGTGACATCGGCCTCAGGGGCTTCGTGTTGCCACCGGCCAGTCGCTCTGGAGATCTCTGGCGGCTGATGCGCAGACGTTTGCTCTACGACTTCTCAATACCCCCGCGTTTTGACACAGCCTCGACCCATGCCGGTCATGCCGGCGGCCGTCAGCGCATCCCGATGGCGGGCACCCTCGGCCGTCCGGCAGCTCCGGGCCAGCTGGTGGTACAGGCGCATGATTGAGGTCCGATTCGGGAAGACCGCCCGCGCGACCTGAGCAGTCTCGAGTCGCACGACGTACGTGTGCATCGCAGCGCGTTAATCCACTCGCCTCCGGCTGATTCGGGAACGCGCGCAATCGCTGAGCTGCGACGCACGGCCCCCTCTCATCGCAGGACCCGAGTTCAATTCGCCGGCAATATGCTGGCCGGACAACTGAAAAGCTTCGTGTGGCGTTGCGATGGTGCGGCAGTGCGGAAGCACATGACTCGAGCTCGGTCGTGCTGTTCGCATGAGGCCGGCTTATAGCGCTTCCGTTGACCATCGTAGAGGGCCGGCCCACAGTCGAAATCACAATGCCGCTTGTCAACGACATCGGTTGTCAATGATCGTTGCGCTCTTCCGGCTCACGGAAAGTACTTCATACCGCCATTGCTTCAACGAAAATTCAAATAAACACTATAGGTGATTGGCATCATATTGCATTGCAAAATAAAATTGGGGCGTATCGCGTCCATGAATGGTATCTTACGTCAAACGAGGTAGTCTTAATAGGCTAGATCGAAATGATAACTATCCGTATTCTGCTCAAATCAGCACCCTGATCGCGTTGCTCGACCTGGGCGACGGACTACATCGCCCGGCCCGCTAGAAGGGGCTTGGGTAAGCATCAATCAGGAGGAACGCGATGAGGACAATGCTGCTCTCGGCTGTCGCCGTCCTTGCCCTTGCTGGCGCGCCCTCGATGGCGCTGGCCGGCGGCAACGGTAACGGCAACGGCAACGGCAACATCGGCTCGGGCAACGGTAACGGCAACGGCAATGCCAATGCCGGGTCGCTGAACGGCAACGGCAACGGCAACTTCAACATCGGCTTTCTGAACGGCAACGCCAACGGCAACGGCAACGCGGGATCCGGTAACGGCAACCTGAACGGCAACGGCAACATCTTCGGCGTTGGCAACGGCAACGGCAACGGCAACATCAACACCGGGAACGCCAACGGCAACCTCAACGGCAACCGCAATGTCCTCGGGGTCGCCAACGGCAACCTCAACGGCGTCAACAACTTCGGCAGCTTCAACGGCAACCTCAACGGCAACCGCAACCTACCTTAAGCGCGCGGGCCAAGAACGAATGCGACGGTCGCCCGGTGTGCGGCCGTCGGCACTGCGTTCGGGATCGTCCTCACGCGAGGCCGTCGGAACCAGGGAGCATTGCGGTGAAATCTCTCCTCATAGCCTTCTTCCTCGGTACATTGCTTGCGGTTCCTCCACAGGCGCAGGCTCAGATCTTCGCCATCGGCAACGGAGTCGGAAACGGCAACGGGAATATTGGTTCCATGAATGGGAACAACAACGGCAATTCGAACTCGGGCTCAGGAAATGGCACCGGCAACGGCAACGGCACTGGCATGCCGATCGTGAACGGCAACATGGGTGCCTTCAACAGCGGCTCGAACAACATCGGGGCCTTTAACGGCGGGACCGGCAACGTGGGCGCATTCAACGGGATGGGCAATACGGGAGCCAACAACGGTTCGCACAACGTCGGCGCCTATAACGGGAACAACAATTCTGGCGCAGGGAACGGGAACTGGAATGTCGGCGCCGGCAACGGGAACCTTAACGGCGGCAGCAGCAACGGCAACGGCAACATTGGCGCTGGGAACGGCAACCTCAACGGTAACCCAAGCCTGAGCGTCTTCCGGCGGTGATCCCCGCGTGCGCCCGGACCCTGTCGCTGGATGTTCTTGGACAGGTGATCGTACCTTTAAGAGCGGCATCTCAGTCTGGAGAGAGTAATACACAGCGCATGCCATCTCGCTGACTTGCGTCGGAGACGTGAGGGTCGCGCCTCGCCAAGGAAACAGGATCGAAGGAGTTCGCAGCATGAACGACTTGTTCCGACGTGTCGCCCTCGGTGCCTACATCACCGTCGTAGCGCTGCTCCCGGCCTCCCTCTCGGCCCAGGTGCTCGTGATCCCGCCGGCATCCGCCGTCCCGATCGATAGCCAGAGGTGGAGTGCAGGCCCCATCTGGCGCCCTCACCACGTACCGCCGCACGGCCAGTTCGTCCGGTTCTGGGGCATGCTCCAGCCCCTCGCTGACGCGGGGGCAACCGACTTCGGCACGCCGCCCACCACGCCCGAAGGCCTCACCATTCTCAACGGCGGGATTGCTGCCTCGTCGAGCCCGGGCCTGAGGAGCGGCGCAGGCAACGGGAACGGCAATGGCAACATCGGTTCCAACAACGGCAACGGAAACCAAACGAACGGCAACGGCAATTTCGGCGTGGGGGACGGTGTCGGAAACAGAGTCGCTCCCCCGTCCAACTATTAATGAAGCCGTGTGCGATGCGGGCGCGCCGGAAGGGCCACGGGCATTCTCCGACCCGAGCCTTCGCGTCGAAACTACACATGGATACGTGGGGCTTCACAGAAAATATCCAAACGCAACGATCACTGACATGACAGGCAAATGGCTCGGGCTTGAGCCTAGGGCCGCCGTCCCGAGGCGCGGGTTTTCCGGTCATCCGAGGCGGGATAATGGGAGGGACGGTTCGTGGCGCGATGGTTGCCCAACAACCTGATGACGCTCGGCTTCGCGGCGGTCACCGCCTTCGCCTTGCTCTCCTACGTCAACCCCGAGGTCGGCGGCTTCAGAGCCGCCCCGCACGGGTCGCCGGCGGTCGCGGCCGCTCAGGAGGATGCCAGGGGGGCCGCTAAGGTCGCCACGCCGGCGCCCGAGGGGCACTTCCTCACGACCCCGGTACAGCGCGGCTCCCTAGAGCAGGTCATTACAGCCACCGGCACCGTGCAGCCGGTCGACACGGTCGAGGTCGGCTCGCAGCTCGCGGGGCAGATCGCCAAGCTGTACGTCGACTTCAACGACCGGGTCCGGCTCGGTGAGCCACTGGCCGAGCTTGATCCGCGCAGCTTCCTCGCCAAGGTCGAGGAGAACCGCGCCGCCCTCGCGATGGCGGTGGCCAGCGTGACGGTCCAGCAGGCCCGGCTCGACCGCGTCCGGGTCGATCTCGACAACGCCCGCGGCAACAAGGCGGTGCTCCAGGCCAAGCTCGAGAGTGCCCAGGCCTTGCAGCTGGCGGCCGAGCGCAACCTGGAGCGCAAGGTCGCGCTGCGCTCCCGCGAGGTCACCTCGGCCGCCGCCCTGGAGGAGGCGCAGACCGATCTCGCCGCTCGCAAGGCCCAGACGCGCGAGGCCAGCACCCTGCTCGACCTCAACGGCTTTGCGGTAGAGGCCGCCGTCGCGGAGGTCCGGCGCCTCGAGGCCGAGCTGACCCAGGCCCGTGCCGCTGTGCCCCAGCGCCAAGCGAGCCTGCGCGGCGCCGAGATCGACCTCGACCGCACGGTGATCCGCGCGCCCACCGACGGGGTCGTGGTCGGCCGCTTCGTCAACCAGGGGCAGACGCTGGCGGCGGGCTTGGAGGTGCGTACGGCCTTCAACATCGCCAAGAACCTCGCCGAGATGGAGGTCCATGCCCGCGTCGACGAGACCGACATCGGCCGGGTCGCGGCGGGGCAGCGGGCGACCTTCGGGGTAGACGCCTATCCGGGCCGCCGGTTTGAGGCGGTAGTCCGGCAGGTGCGCAAGGCGCCGCTGGTGACGCAGAACGTGGTCACCTACACGGTCGTCCTGAAGACCGACAACCGCGACGGCCTGCTCCTGCCCGGCATGACTGCCCTGGTAAAGCTGACGATCCACAAGGACGCGGACGTGCTGAAGGTGCCCCTGGCGGCCCTGCGCTTCAGCCCCGAGGGGACGGCGCCCCGCGATCCGGCCGCACCCGCCGTCTGGGTGCGGGCGCCCGACGGCCGGCTGGAGCCGGTGCGGGTCGAGATTGGCGCCACCAGCGCCGACCTCGTCGCCCTGCGCGCGGCCGGCCGCCTCGCCGAGGGCAGCGAGGTCGTAGTCGGGCAGGCGGAGGCGCCGGCCGGCCGGCGCCTGTTCGGCGTCCGGCTGGGATTTTAACGATGCCGCTCCTCGCCCTCGACGCCGTGCACCGGACGTTCCAGGTCGGCACCGTGTCGGTGCCGGTAATTCGCGACATCTCGCTCGACGTGGAGGCGGGCGAGTGCGTCGCCATTATGGGCCCGTCCGGATCGGGCAAGAGCACGCTGATGAACCTGGTCGGGCTGCTCGACCGCCCGACCTCGGGGTCGATCCGCCTCGACGGAGCGGATACGGCGCGCCTGTCCGACGACGCCCGGGCACGGATGCGCCGGGACTGGATCGGCTTCGTGTTCCAGTCCTACAACCTGCTGCCGCGCAGCACTGCGGTGGAGAACGTGGAACTGCCCCTCATCTATGCCGGGGTCGCGCCGCGCCTGCGGCGCCTCCGCGCTCGCGCCGCCCTCGAATCGGTGGGCATGTCGGCCCGGGAGCGGCACTTCCCCGCGCAGCTCTCCGGGGGCGAGCAGCAGCGGGTGGCGATCGCCCGCGCCCTGGTGGGCGACCCGGCAGTCCTGCTCGCCGATGAGCCGACCGGCGCCCTCGACAGCCGGACCGGCGCCGGGATCCTCAACCTGTTCCGCCAGCTCAACCGGGGCGGGCAGACCGTGGTCATGATCACCCATGACGCCGCGGTCGCGGCACAGTGCGCGCGCACAATCCACCTGCGCGATGGCCGGATCCTCGACGACGTGCGCGGCGACGTCCGGCGGGTGATGGCGGCATGAGCCTGTCCCAGACCCTCCTGGTCGCGCTGCGGTCGCTGCGCCTGAACCCGATGCGCAGCTTTCTCACGATGCTGGGCATCGTCATCGGGGTCGCCTCGGTGGTGACGGTGCTGGCAATCGGCAGCGGCGCGCAGGGCCGGGTTGCCGACCAGATCCGGGCGGTGGGCGCCAACGTCCTGATGATCAATCCCGGGACCGCGCAGAAGGACGGGATCCGGCTCAAGGCGGGCACGCGCCTGACGCTGACCGAGGGCGACGTCGAGGCGATCCTCGCGCAGGTGCCGCAGGTCCGCGCCGCGGCCGGGTCGCTGTCGGGCAGCGCGCAGATCGTGCGCGAGAACAAAAACTGGAACACCGTCGTCAACGGCACCACGAACAGCCACTTCCTCGTGCGCGACTGGCTTCTGGAACGCGGGCGCAGCTTCAACCGCACCGAGCAGACCACCGCCGCCAAAGTCGCGATCCTCGGCAGCGTGGTGGCCAAGGAGCTGTTTGGGCACGACAACCCGATCGGCGCCGAAGTGCGCATCATGAGCGTGCCGTTCGAGGTGGTGGGCGTGCTCGACGCCAAGGGGCCCGACCAGGACGACGTGGTGTTCGTCCCGCTGGAGACCGCCAAGCTGCGCTTCCTGGGCAGCGCCAGCGGGGTCAACCGCGACGCGGTCGCCTACATCATCGCCAAGGCGGTCTCCGACGAGGCCATGGCCCGGGCGCGCACCGAGATCGAGGCGCTGCTGCGCCAGCGCCACCGCATGACCGCAGGCCAAGAGGACGATTTTCGGGTCTCCGACCCGGCCGCCGCCATGGATGCCCAGCGGGGTGCCACGCGCACGATCGCGCTGCTGCTGACCTCGGTGGCGGGCGTGTCGCTGCTGGTCGGCGGCATCAGCATCATGAACATCATGACGGTGACGGTGACGGAGCGAACCCGGGAGATCGGGATCCGGCGCGCGGTCGGCGCGCGCGGCGCCGACATCCGCCTGCAGTTCCTGGCCGAGGCCCTGGTGCTCTGCCTCCTGGGCGGCCTCGTCGGAGTGGTCGTCGGGACCGGGATCTCGCTGACCGTCGCCCGGTCAGCGGGCTGGGCGACGGTCGTCGACGCCCAGGCCATCCTGCTGGCGGTGGGGTTCTCGGCGCTCGTCGGACTGTTCTTCGGTTACTACCCGGCCCACCGGGCCTCACGGCTCGATCCGGTCGACGCCCTCAAGATGGAATGATCACGTCTCGCTGGCCGTGTCCCGGCCCGGAAGGAGGTCACAGTGGTCCAGATCTGTGCGCGCGGCGCTCTCGCCGACACTCACCTCACCCTGACCTCGCGGGAGCAGGAGATTATCCGGCACATCGCCGCGGGCGCGAAGAATAACTCGATCGCCTACGAGATGGGGATCTCGGCCAACACCGTGAAGACGCATATCGGCAACATCATGCGCAAGTTCGGGCTCCACAACCGGACCCAGATCGCGATTCTGCTCACGCCCCACCTGGTGCCACCGGCGCCTGCGCCGCACCCGCGAGCCCTGGCGGCGCGGGCCGCGGGCTAGCGGGCGCCGCCGATCGCCGGCCGGTCTCCGCCTGGACGCGCCGGCGGCGCTTCGGAGGCGAGCGGGGTAGCATGGGGGCTGGCTCAAGCCCGGTCTCCGCGCCGAGGGCGGACGTCGCCGCGTAGTCGGACGCGGGGGCCGTGAAGCCCACCGACCGCTGCACTTCCGCGCCGGGGCCGGCGAGGCAGGGCACGCCCTCGACCGCGAGGGCGAGGGCAACGTCGGGATCGTTGCATAGGATCTGTGTCGCCGCGACCCGGTGACCGAGGCTGTACAGGGTTCGCGCATAGAGGCGCAGGTTGCAGCCCTTGTCGGTCAGGGTTCCGCCGATGGTGACACCGAATCCTGGGCCGGCGCCGCCGGCGCTGGCGCTGCCGAGGCAGCTCTCGATCCCGGCCGCCGCGAGGCCCGGCGCCCACACGCCGGGGGTGTTCCGGCCGCTGCCGCTGCCGCCGATGTTCACCGAACTCGACGAGCCCGCCGCCGCGGCGGCGCCCAGCACGTTGTTGCTGCCGTTGCCGTTGCCGTTGCCGTTGCCGGCGCCGGAATTGCCGATCCCGTTGCCGAGGCCGGACTGCGCCTGCGCGGCCGTGGCCGCGAGGACGACGGCGAGGACGAATGTGACGAGGACTGGACGACGCACGGGCGATCCCTATCCTGGCGATGAGCAGTGCAACCCCGAATGGGAAAGCGGTATCGTTCGGAAGCTCGGCTGCCTGGTCAATGCCCGGGGCGAGCCGGACCAAGGCTAGTAACCGGAATACTCACCGATGGACGATGAATTCTGATGCGTGCGGCAAAAATGGTGCGTCCCGTGCGGAGGCCATGACTCCGTCGCACACGCCTCGCGGGCGCGTCCGGGACGGGCTCAGCGGGACACGGCGATCAGGCATTATGTAGCGCCGCTGATCGACAACCATGCGACGAACCGGCTGTTGACCGACGCTGCTGCCGATCAGCCGTGAGTACGTGATCCGAGGCTTGCCCTGAAGGCTCTTGCCGCGCTTGAGGGTGACGAGCACAGCGGCCTCGGACCCCGCCGCTTCGGGGAAGGCTGTACGACGGCTTGTGCCGTGCGGCTACGTCCGCTCCACTGTCATCACGTCCGGAACTTCGACGTCGTGCCGGTTCTACCGCTGGCATGATGCCTTCCAGAGCGGCGGCCCCGAGGCATTGGCGGATCGCCCGTCCCGACCCAGCCGGGTCCGGAATCGTCTGCCCGCAGAGATCCGTGAGCAGAGGGCGGCAACCCGCCAGATGCCAGCCTCACCACACAAAGTGCGGATGAACCAGACTTCGGCGCTCGTTGACAGCGCTCACCGGCCACGCCTCGCTCCTCTGACCCGATCCGCGAATCGGGCGGGCCGGACGCCCGCCCCCTCATCCGAGGATCCCGCGACGTCTCTGCACGCATCCGTCCAGATGCTGATCCGGCGCGACTCGGAACGACCGAGTCTACGCGAGCGCGCCGCCGAACTCAGCAGTCACCGAGCCTGCCGCCACTTCAAATAGGCTTGGTAGATCTCTTCCTTTCCAGCGCGCCCATCGAGCTGTGATTGGAAGAAACGGTCGAGATCCGGGTGGGCGGCGACCTCCCGCTCCCGGTGGCGGTCAAGCCATTCCTGCGCCGGTCCAAAGCGGGTCCAGCCGCTTACTGACGCCGCGAGATTGACCTCCCGCCATTTCGGGTGCCGCTGCGGAGCCAGGAGCTTGTCGAACTGGCCGAAAAAGGCGTCGACGAAGCGGACGAGCTTCCCGTAGCGGGCCGACCCCTTCGGACTGTTGTAGACACCGAGGATCGTGCCGACCGCGACGGTCTCCACCGCCTCGTCGCCAACGAGCTTTGGATAGTCGGCCCGCGTGAGGGTAGCGGGTACATAAGCCTCGTTCATCGTGTCAGGGTAGGGCGCCTTCACGAAGTGGAAGCGATCCCCCGGCTCGAAGCCTGCGACGAAGGCCACCGGCTTAGCCGCCACCGAGACGACCGCCTCGATCTCACCCTTGCGCAGCATTTCCAGGGCGGTCGGCTGGTCGACGTTGATCGCCTCTACGGTGACTCCGAACTCGCGGAACATGGCCCGGCCGCTGTAATCCGTGCCACTACCTTTGACATCGAAGCTGACCCGCTTGCCGCTGAGATCACCGACCGTCTGAACCGCCTTCGGCGCGATGATGTGCAACTCGTCATCGAAGAGCTTGGCGATGAACTGGATGTGCCGCTCAATATTCTTCAGCCGTTTGTCTTGCCTCAGCTGGTCCAGCGTATCGGTTCGGACGAAGCCCAGATCAACGCCTTTCAGGAAGCGGATATCGTAGGCGTTCTCGCCTGCCCCCTTGCCGAGGATCGGCAGGATCCGCAGGTTATCGCCGTCATCCAACGCGAAGGCGAGGTCGGCTCCGACGCGGAAGTAGGTCCCGCCAGGTGTGCCCGTCACCACCGTAACGGTATTGGCGTTCATCCGCTCGCCCAGGGCAGCCTCCGTTTCGAGGCCGGCGTCGGCGCGCCTCGTATCCAAGGCCCATGCGGCAGGACCAGACATTACGGTGGCAAGCCAGAGAAAAGCGGCGAATTGGGCAGGCCTCGGCATTTATGCGTCCCCCAACGATCATTCGTCTGTCCTCAGGGCTTGTTCTCAACGGCTCGTCGCAGCGAGTATCCGCTCTTCCGGTCCCTCCTCAGCCGTGGCCATCGCATACAGGCTTCTGGCGAGGGCCGGGTCCGGCTGCAGGCCACGCACCTTCCAGCTCCGCAGCATGGCTGGGTCCCACGTCTGCGCTAGAAGAAAGGTCGCGTTCGGCGCGTTGCGTGTGCGAGCGCGCTCCAGCAGAAGCCGCGCACCACTGATGTCACCGAGCCGGATCAGCCCCTTTGCCCGCTCGACAAGCGGATCAACGCGCGATGTTCGCTGCGGTGAGGCCGGAGGTCGCGGAAGGACGACTGCCTTCACGTCAGCGCCAGGTTTCCCCTCCACAGCCGCCGGAACTGCCGGGCGCTTGCCTGTCTCGGAGCCCTCAAGAGGCCCAGCACGTCCGTCCGCCGCGAGAACACCGGAGATCGAGGCGTCGCGACTGACTGTGGCGACGAGACGTTGGGTGGAAGGGGTTGTCTCGTGGATCTGGACGGTAGGCCGTTTTGAGCTGCTGAGTTCACCGCCGTTAACAGTCATACGATCCCGATTTCCTTGAACAAAGCTGACATTGAAGCGGCTGGTCGTCACCTCTAAGTGGCCGCCTGTCCCAAATTTCCAGATCGCCGCGACTGTAAGCGGGACATTTTGGTTGCGCCTGTCCTTGTACGTGATCTGAAGTTTCGAGATATCCCAGGTGCGAATGTCGGCATCGTCCTTGTCTTCCGATGGCGAGAACGTGTTGGTAGCGTCGCTGATCGTCGCGCCCAGGGGCAATCCAAGCAACCTGATCCCTTCGACAACGACCGTTCTCGTAAGGACAAGCTTGATGTCTAATGGGACGGCGGTGCCGAACTCTCCAACCACATCGTGGCTGATGATCGATAGATCAGGCTCTTCGCTCGGCGCGGGATCTATATCGTTCCTGGCGCTTGATGCCACACTATCGGTAAGATGGTTGCTGCCCGCATCCTGCGCGGATGCCAGAGGCGAGTATGCCAGAGCAATCACTAGCGCGGCCAGCGCACATGTAGCTCTATTTCGGCAGCACGTTCCCATCGGATGCACTCCTGGCGGGCGCGTTCCGTTAGATATATGCGCCGAATATAGCACTATTCAGATTGCGTCAATGGTCTTGATTGCTATCAACCCGATTGATGCGGTCAATGTGCTCTCATTGAAAGCACCGCAATGGGAAATCCGAGTTGTCCAAGAAGTCAAAACTGGACGGTTCGCAATAAACAACGACGCGGTGCTCCGCGATCTCGATTCGGCCGAGCTGCGTTGCGTATCGGCTCGCGCTCGTGAGATCGGGCGCTCCCCCGCCTCGTGGGCAGATCGGGGCGGGGCCGAGCGGCCGATGCGTCTGGGGCGTACACCCATGACGGACCGGCCGGGCCAGAAGCGCTCAGATGAGGAGCCCGGCCGGCTAGCGTGTGAGCTGTTCACCGATGTTCGGGGTGAGTCCTCGGAAGCGAAAGCGGACCAGACCTTCAAGAGCGCTGGTGAGGTGGTCAGGGAGGTCATCCCTTGGATACCCAAGCGGCCGCCCACATCGTGATGCGACGAGCAAGGCGAGATGCCTTGGTCAACCTTCTGATCACTGACGCCTTGACGACCGGAGACTAGGGCGGCCGGGCCGCAGTCACGACGTGCTAGGCGCGGATCTCCGCGACGTGTAGGCAGCCGACCCACAAGTGGTCAGGCATATCGCTGTGATCATAATAGCCCGCCGCGTGGGCCATGGCATCGAGGGCGGCCAACGGATCGGCCGCTGAGCCGGTCCAGAGAATCGTGCCTGTGGCGCTCTGACGGATTTGGAACACCTTCATCGACCCCTCCCAAGCTCGAAGTTCCGATAAGTGTAGCACGGCCTTTGACGGTCCGGTGCTACCTCAATCGGCCAGTATACCGCAGAGCGGCGCTGCTTCGGATCAACCGCCGACCGGGCGTTCAGGCGAAGTGCATCGGGAGGCTGCACGCGCTGACACCCGATCATCTACCGGAGCCGGAGTGCAGCGGCTCCCTCGGCTTACGGCCTAGGAGATCGAGTCGCAATCGCGGCTATGTAATAAATGCAGATGATATCATTTACATCCCTCACGAAAATGGCTGTGAAATACAGGATTTACGGCTTCGCCCAATGTGTGATTACGCCTCTAAACGCCGTCATGTCACCCCCGGCCTCCAGATCCAGGGCCTGGCGCTTCGGGGTGACATGAGGGCCTCAACCGGCCTCCTCATTTCCACCCGCCTCGCTCGTAGCCGTAGCTATCGGTCATGCCGTATTGCTCGCCGATGCGGCGGGCCCTCTCGGGGTCGCTCGTGACGAATGCAACCACCTCCGAGTTGCCGGTGTGCTTGACTGCCGGCAGCATGGCCTCCTGAGCGATGTCACCGAGCGCGACGAAGGCGTAGCAAACCTTCTTGCCCGAGCTCAGGCCAAGGGCCGATCCGAGGCTCATACGGGGTCCGATCCATGTTCGTCGAAGGTCGTCGGAGGACGCGTGCCGATGCGCAGGCAGCCTGGATGTTGAGGCCAATCCGGCCCGAGCCATCTTTGTTGCGGCGGTGCGTCGCCCGGCATGGCCAGGGATGATGAGGTGGAGGTGTGATGAAGTCGGCGCAGTCCGCGCCTGACGGACCGATCTTCGAGAAGCGTTCGACCGCAGCTGAACGATGACGACCCTTGATGCCCGGCGGCGACGGCAGTCCCTCTTCCCTCGGGCGCGGGCGACCTACGCCGCATCGAGGAATCCAAAGTTGCTCGACGGATCGCGGAGGGGGAACAGGGACATCGATCGGCCACTTCCCCAAAGAGCGAGGAAGGCATGTTGATGCTCAAGGCTGTGATCTTCGACGTAGACGGAACTCTGATCGACTCCGTTCCCCAGCATGCGAGAGCTTGGCAGGACGCCTTTCAGGATTTCGGTCATGACATCCCGTTCGAGGACATCCGCCGCCAGATTGGCAAAGGAGGCGATCAGCTGCTCCCAGTCTTCCTGTCAGGGGACGAGCTGGACGAGAAAGGTGAGGCGCTGGAGAAGCACCGCGCCAAGATCCTGAAGGAGCGCTACCTACCGACCATCCAGGGCCTTCCGCAGGTGCGTGCGCTCATCGAGCGCCTGCAGGCCGACGGAAAGCAGCTGGCGCTCGCGTCCTCTGCCAAGCAGGACGAACTTCAGACGTACAAGAAAATTGCCGACATCGACGATCTCATCGGCACCGAAACCTCATCGGATGATGCCGAGGAGAGCAAGCCGAACCCGGACATCTTCCAGGCGGCTCTGAAGCGGCTCAACGGGATTGCGCCGACCGACGCCATCGTCATCGGTGATACCCCGTACGATGCCGAGGCTGCGAGAAAGGCCGGTGTGCGCACAATCGGGCTGCTCAGTGGCGGCTGGTCGGCCGAGGAGCTGACGCAGGCGGGCTGCATCGCGACGTACCGGGATCCGGCAGACCTGCTCGCCCACTACGAGGGTTCACCATTGGCCGGCTCACAGACCTAAGCGCGCCGACGAGGGGATGTGCGGCTGATGAGCGACCAAATCCCGGACGTCCCTGGTGGTCCGCACCTGCGCACTGTCGCAATGCCACGCGATACGAACGCGAGTGGCGCCATCTTCGGCGGTTGGACCGTGTCGCAGATGGATCTCGCCGGGGGCACCTTCGTCGCCCAGCGCGCTGAGGGTCGCGTCGTCACGGTCAGCATCGATGCCATGCGCTTCCTGCGCCCAATCTCAGTCGGCGATGAGGTCAGCTGCTATTGTACGCTGCACGAAGCGGGTGAGACGTCACTGGCGGTCAAAGTCGAGACGTGGGTCCGGGAACGAAGCGGCCGCCATCCGGAGAAGGTCACCGAAGGCGTGCTCACCTACGTGGCTCTGGACGATGACGGCAGACCTCGTTCTCTGCGCCGAATAGACCAGAGTTAGGCCAGCGCTCATATCCTGGTGGCATGCTGATCGAGACAGCCGCTATCTCTCGTCCATCGCAACCCTGATTTGCTGCTCTTCCAGATCGAGCTCGGCCATGAGGATGGCCATTTCTTCATGCTCAAGGTCATCCCTGTGATCGGCCAGCAGCCTCGTCCGCGCCGCCTCGGGACGGGGTTGATTGGGGCGCCGTGGCTCGCCGTCTGAAGGGCGGGCAGCCAGAAAGTCATCGGGGCCGCCCACTCGGAGGCGAGCGCGGCCAAGGTGGATGGCGCGGGCTTCGCGGTCGTTCGAGGTGACCTCCCTGATGTGGCCGGCGTCGCCGACGCAGCTTAAGGAGGCGATGCCGTTGTCCATGCTGCCTCGCCTGGCGACCTGAACACGGCGGCCTACGACGAGGCCGCGGTGCGCGCGATCATCGGCGCGCTCCGCGGCACGACCAAGCGGTTCGTCTATACGAGCGGTTGCCTGATCTACGGATCAACCGGCGACACATCCGCGACCGAGGACATCCGGCATTCATCGTTCCGGCAAGGCCGAGCTATTCCGACAAGAGCAGTTTATGGAACAGGACGCGCCGCGCCATTCTGCGGCCGCTTGCAACACCTTGTGCACTCTGGGGAGACGGACCGGCCGGGCAGACGCGTCTCCTCGAGGGGCGCACATCAAGCGTGAGCCAGGATTCGATCATCAAGTCACCGTTCGGCCGGGCGCACGCCCACTCGCGTCGGAATGCGGCGCCCGGTCCGGGACCGGCAGGCCTCTGCGGTCGCCGGCGGCTGCGTCTTTCTAGGTAGGCGACAGGCCTTGCAGCGTTTCCAGTTCCGTCCTTGCATCAGCGGGCCATTGGACTGCGCGCGATCAGGATCGGCGCACGATTTCTCGCGGGATCGCCCTAGCTATGCAGGGTGCCGCGTTCTTCTGGGTGGTTGAAGGACGGTTCGGTGACGTTACAGCGACCCCTCCAAATCCTCGCTCCCACGCGCTATCCATGGCGCTTCAATGGGCCACGGCGGTCGCGGCACAGGATCGAGAACCGAAATTTCCTTCCGCTG
Organism: Methylobacterium sp. UNC378MF; assembly: GCF_900103195.1. Classification (GTDB taxonomy): domain Bacteria; phylum Pseudomonadota; class Alphaproteobacteria; order Rhizobiales; family Beijerinckiaceae; genus Methylobacterium. Next base: position 127,847 of record NZ_FMWU01000019.1, read on the forward strand.
AACTGGGTGCATCAAGGCATCGAGGGGATCACGGCCTTCAGCCCTTGGCCGCCGCGGCGCTTCGACCTCATTCACGCCTTCAACCGGATCCCTCTCGGCCATGCGCCCTTCGTCATCGGCTTCGAGTCTCACATGCCCCGGGGATTCGGCTTAGAGACCAGCCACTATTACGGCGTTCTCTCGCGAATGCTGGCATCCCCGCGCTGCCGGGGCATCATCGCGATTTCAAATTATGCGAGAGAAATCTTCAAGGAAACGCACCAGAATAGTGCGATGCGGGATATACTCTACGGAAAGCTGTCCGTCCGGTACCCGAATATCGAAATTCCTGCCGAGGCCGCTCGGCCCGAACCGGTCGGCCGGGCTCCGTTCGTCGTCTCATTCGTCGGCAACCATTTCGCGCGAAAGGGGGGATGCGTCGCGGTCAGGATGGCCGAACTGGCCCTTCAAAAGAAGCTGCCAGTGCAGGTCGAGATCGTGAGTTCGCTGCAGGTAGGTCGCGGCGTCTGGACTGATCCCCTGAACGATCACTTCTACGATCGCTACCGCGCCGCATTGAAGCTTCCGAACGTTCGCTGGCACGCCACTCTATCGAACGTTGAGGTCCATGCTCTGTTTCGCCGCTCGCATGTTTCGCTCCTCGCGACGTTCTGCGACACGTTCGGCTACAGTGCCATCGAGTCGATGATCCACGGCACGCCGGTACTCGCTACGCGACAGGGTGCGTTGCCTGAGTTCATCGTGCACCGCCAGAACGGTCTTCTGCTCGATCTCGACACGGCGCCGAACGGCGAGTGGATCCATATCGCGCATCCCGACCGCGGTAGTCGGGCTTACGAGAGTCTGGTCGAGGGGGAGATCGAACGGATGGCGCAAGTGGCGATCCTGGAGATCGAGCGGCTGATCGAACGGCCTGACGAGCTCTATGACATGCGGCGCCACGCGCGATCCGATGCCGAGCGTCTCTTCGGCGCACAGGAGGCGAATGCATATTGGGACGGCCTCTACGAGCGTGCGCTCACGGCACAGGAGGTCGGTGACGCGCGGTTCAGGCTCGAAGCCCGCTGACCGCGACGCGCGCGACGGTGCGCCCGACCAAACGACGGCGCCGCGGGCGTCCCGCGTCGCCGGTGTCCCTAGCCGCGGTTGTCCCCGTCAGATCGGCATGGCGTAGTGTGCCATGTGCTCGACGAGCATGGCCGGTGCTCCCGGAGCCCATTTGCTGGGAGCCGTCGGATAGAGGCCTTTCTCTGTATTGCCGCCTGCTCCGCCCAGCGCGATCTGAAGCATCATGAAGACGCGATTCGGATCCCCCGGATCGGCCGGGTTTGTCAGATAGAATCGGTTTGGAACCGAGAAGGTGAGAGTCTCGTCGATCCCGAAGGCCATGCGTTCCGGTGTCCATTCGGACCAATACGTGTGGGGTTCGTCGTACCGGAAGTTGGGCAGAAGCCGCTCGATATCGACGAACTGCCCTTCCTTGGAACCACCGGTTCCGGCTGCGCCCCACCAGTTGGTCTGGTAGGGAAGGACGGATACGGGATCGGGCTGGTTGAACGAGATCTCGACCGTGTCCTGCTCACAATTCGGCCAGCGATAATGCGGAAGACACAATTGCCAGCCCGCCGGCCAGCAGCCCTGCTGCATGTTCAGGAGCGCGAAGCGATAGGCGAACCGGCCATAGCCTAGCCGACCATTGTGTTCGGTCGAGACGAGCGGAGTGGAATGCGTGCACCGCTTGCTATGGCCTCCCTGCGTGAGCACGATGGGGTGCGGAAGGCGCTCCGGGACGAGAAGGCGCCGCCCGTCGAGCATCTGCAGCGGTGCGGTGCCGTGCAGCCTTGGATCCGAATAGAGGCCCACTTCAGCATTGGTGAACTGCGCCCGGCCGCTCGGAAGGCTGTTCGTGAAGCAGGGGCGGCCGTCTCGGTCGACGCCGGTGGCGGTGCAGACGAAGTCCCTGACGAGGTCGCTGTGGAAGTCGCGCGTCCACCCCTTGGCGACGGGTCTCGGCTTCGGCGCGTTCCAGGCTCGCGCGGTCGCTCCAGGCGCCAATGGTGACGGGTCCAAGGCATCCGGCCCGATCCGGGCTGCCCCCTTCGCGATAACAGGACGGAAGTCATAGGTCACGAAAGGCTGGATCCGGATGCTCGCGCCCGCGCCCGGATTCGGCAAGCTTACCGAAATGAGGATTTCATCGACATCGTACTCGAACACGAAGGCGCCGGACTGAGGCGATGCGCCACTGTCGATCTCGAAACGGAGGCAGCACGAATACGCACTCGGTCCCCCCCGACGGATCGCCACGGTGGCTGTCCGGCCGTTCGGGCCTATGCGCGCGTCATGGACCGTGTAGGTCGGCAGGTCGTTCGGCGCCGATCCGGTCGCGGCGCCGACGGCTGGAATCCGAGCCGCCGTCGCGCCGGCTGCCAGTAGAGCGAGCATCGCGCGGCGGTTTGGAGACGCGTGCGTCGAACTGGAAAACAGCGGGCTTTGCCTCATGGCCTGTCCTGCGTGCTGGTGAGAGTCTCGGCTCATCGCGGGGCCCGCCCCGCGACGTGATTGAAGGCGTGCCGGACACATCGCGAGGCCGTCACCCGGCCCGCGTGCGGGCGAACCGCTTCAGGATGAAGCTCTGCGCCGGTCGTTCGACCACACGATGCAGGACCACCGCGATGGCGATTGCCAAGCCCACCCCGATGCCGACGGCCAGCAGGGCGAACTCCGCGCCGACGCGCGGTGCGGCGATCTTGATCGACGCCTGAACGAAGTAAGGATGGCTCAGATAGAGCGCGTACGACGCGTCCCCGAGCAGGATCAAATTGGCCACCAAGCGCCCGCTCATGGGCGGCAGCGACAGGCATGATGCCACGATGAGCGTCGCGACGAAGCCGTGCTTGATCACCGAGGGCAGGTCGAGATCCAGCAGGTAAAGCAGGAGGGCGCCGATCGCCAAGAGGGCGGCGAGCGCCGGACGTCCCCGATCGATCGGCAGCCCGATCGCGTAGATCTGCGACAGCGCGAGGCCGAAAGCGAACTCAAGGATCATCGGGTTCGTGTAGAAGTGCCACAGCGTGCCTCCCTCGGGCCGTATCCAGCCGACGAGGACGATCAGCGAGAGAAGTGCACAGGCAATCCAGGCGGCATGTCGGCCGGCACTCAGGCACAGGCAGAACAAGGCGTAGAAATACATCTCATAGCAGAGTGTCCACCCCAGGAAGAGTAGCGGCTGAACAAGGCCGTTGTCTTTCTGATACGGTATGAAGAGATAGGACCGGATAATCTTTTCGGTCGACACTGTGGTGCCGTTCACGAGCGCCGGAGCCATCAGGGTGACGAAGACCACGCCGGTGGTGAGCAGCCAGTAGAGCGGCACGACCCGGGCGACACGGCGGACTGCGAAATGGCTGATCCCGCGCGCCGGTTCGGCCGTATACGCGATGATGAAGCCGCTCAGGACGAAGAAGATGTCGACACCGATGACCCCATCATTGAATGGGTTCGACGCCCCGCCCGCCTCCACCGACAGCCCGCTGCCAACGTGAAACAGAACGACAAGGAAGGCCGCGACGAACCGAAGGATCTGAAGAGCCGGCAGGCGCGCTGGTCGCAGGCTGGTCGTCGGCGTGGCGACCGCCGCTGGAACGGGTTCCGTTCCGTACACCGAGACGAAGCTGTGAGACATGTGGGAGGCGCTCTCCAGGCTCACCCTACAGATCGTCGCGTTCGGCAGCGGAAGCACCTTAGCCGATTGACTTAGAGAATGGGATGCGCCTTCGTCCTAAAGCACATCTCGATAGCAGTCCGCCGCCCGACACGGGCGACCGATTGTCTTGATGAAGTCAATTGTGTCCTGGGTAAAAGCACGAGTTGCGAATTTCGCCACGAAGGTCATCGGTGTTCCATCCTGAACATCCTTCGGGCGTAGAAGCACCGGGTTCCGTTCCGCCGCGGGCGATGAGTTGGATTTTCGAAAGTTCCGAGCATGAATCGCGATTTCGCTTCGTGTCGAAATTCTGTATTCACCGAACATTTGGACGGGCAGAAACCGGACCTTTTATCAATACACCCTCGGAGATTACGGCTCTCTCCACTTTGCCGGACGGCTGAAGCTTGCAATGTAATTTGCGACGCCGCTGAAATACTCGGCCCCTCGGTCATAGGTCGTGATTAAGATCGGCACTCCGTCGTGTCCCATCCTGTACAGGTCCATGCCAAGATTATTGAAAAAGACAAAAAAATCGATAAAGAAAGTTCGTGAATTGACATTGGCTGGCCCAAATTCGAAAGATATCGCTCCGATTTTGCCAGTTTTCAGACTATCGATGGCTCCTAGGACGGCTTTCAATTCGTGACCTTCAATATCCATTTTAATGTAATCGATAAAATCTAACTTATTGCGGGCGCGAAAAGCGTCAATGGTGGTAACATCGACTTTGATGATATCGGTAACTCCGGCAAAATCTGATCTATTGTAGGCGGACGCCACCTCGCTGTTCTCACCTTGGTATAGATCCATGGCTCCTTCGGTATCTCCTACGGCCTGTCGTATCAGCTCGCAATTTTCCAATTTCATGGCGTTGATGACCGGCCAACATTGAGGCTGCGGTTCGAAGATGAATATTTTCGCAGACGAACCCATCGTTGTGAGTCGCTCGAAGATGCGGTGCGACCAATTTCCAACATTTCCTCCAATGTCAAAAATAATCGGCTGATCAGACGATATGAAGCTGACCGCGTTTTCGACCTCCTGCCAATCGGCATCGAAGCCCCCACCTCTTTTCGATTGGAGGGCGGTCCCAATGTTTTCCAATATTCTCGGAAATGAAGTCAAGCCAGGCAGCGAGAACAGTGAGACCGCGCTCGGCATCAGTTGCTTCTTTAACATAGGGCCTCCGACATTTGGCGAACTAGGAAACGCTTGCCCATGGATAGTCATTCAATGGCGATGTTTTTTCACGGAATATACAAGATGCATATCGTCTTGCCGTTGATTTTTGATGCAACGCTGTCCGAAGGCCTGCCGCTTGACGGTAATCAGCAACGTTTCGAACCGAATCAAAATTGAGTTCGATGAGCAGTGAGGGAAAAATCAGACGAGACTGAAACGTCCGTCTCGGAATAGCTCTCACTTTCATCATAGCTTCCGGTCGTTGAGTTGATTCCTCTTGCCGTCACCGGGATGAGCGCTGCGAGCAGAAATTGGCTGAAGCTATGATTCTGGAAAAGCGCGTTCTCCAGATTGATCGAGACGGCGAGAGAGAAGCAGAAACTCAGAGGGAACACTTCGGCGTAAGACTGGCCCTTCAATGCTGTTGCGCAGGCTCGCTTGAGACAAGCGGCAAGGCCCAATCCGAAAAGTATCAGTCCTGCCAAGCCGAACGCGACCGCCACGTCATAGAAGTTGTTGTGAAAAAACCAGAGTTTCTGGCCGATTGAGTATCGGAGATACTCGACGGGGGTCGAGGTGCTCTCCCAATAAGCCTTGTAGCCAACTCCGAACCACGGGTCCCTCCAGAATTGGTCAGACGCGAACTGCCAGAGAAGGGTCCGTCCGCTTAAGGTTCGATCTTTGCCCGTGTCCTCCAAAAACCGCTGACCGATCGCATCGCTGTGCAGGACAACATAAGCCAGCCCAGCGCTCCCTAAGGCGACTGCAAGCCCGACCACGAAGCCTGTGAACACAGATCCTCTCCGCCAGACTGCAGTAACGATGAGCGGACATAGTCCCACTAGGGTTGCAACTTGAGCGGTGGTGGAGTGCGACAGGTAGAGGATGGTGAGCGAACCGATAAATGACACGCCTGTGAGCGGGCGATTCCACCCGTCCAAGAACAAGCAGGCGGCGCAGATAGCGCTGAGTGCCATCATGCCGCCGAGCACGTTCTTATGGGTGTAGATGCCGAACCACACACCTGCGCCGCTAATCGCGCCGCGATGAAACGCGAATTCCGATACGGCCGATAAGATCTGTGCAGCGACGAGAGCCCAGAATAGGATCTTCAATAGGCGGGATTGGCCAAAGTATAGTTGAAAGACATAGCCCGCAACGATAGTCATCAACAACTGCAGGCCGTGATAGAACGAGACGGCAGGGGTGAGCGACCAGAGCGCTGAGATCATGGCCAGCACCGGCCACGCAGTTAGCCAGGGGTTTGCGATCAGGCAGTCGTTAAGCCGAGACAGGCGGCCCAGGACCGTGAACACCGCCACGACGTCGACGGCGAACCACACATACCGTTCGCCTGACAGGATTCCGAGGAGGGTGCTGTCCGCGTAGCAGGCGCACAGGAAGACGACTGCGAGGGCATCCGCACACCCGAACGGTGGATCGTATGTGACGCCCGCCCCTCGTGCAGGTCCGGAATATTCCAATCCGGACGCGATAAGCCGCATGGCCATTGCTGCTCCGTGTCTCCCACCGTGCTGTCCAACGCCACGATCTGATCGTCGGAGTGATGGAGTCGCGAAACGGAAACCGCCGCAATACGGGTCGCGTACCTCAAAGGGCGGTGCCGAGTTTCACCGGCGAGCGGGAGGGGACCGGGAGGACCCGATGGCTGGCTTGACGATGTCGGCCCGCCACATCGGCGCTCGACTGCTAAGACGGATCCGACCGTCGTTGCTCCGGCCCTTGAAACGCGGCCGACCCCGCATCGACGTGTTCAGAGGCGCTGGCGCAAAGATGCTGGATGCATTTCTGCCGTCGCAGGTGCCATCGGTGTTGAGGGCGGCAGTTCATCCCGCCGCACCCGGTTAAGCGGCCGCCATTTGTTGTGCGCGCCAGAACACCTAAAGGCCGATGCAGACTGCTGCGAAGTCTACAGCCCTGAGTCGGTGCAGGACCCTAAAGGCGATGGGGCGCAGGCCGGCCCCGGCGGCGGGCAAGCGTTCGCAGTCGCGGGCCGAGCGTCGAGAGCGTGCCACCCAGGCTGAGGCGCTCGACTGCCCATAGCGGTGTCGCAACGGGATGAAGCCGCGCTTGGCTTCGGGCAGCCTGATCACACCTGGAAAAATGAGTTGATCGGCAGTCGCCTTCGCCGCCCGCCCGCCGAGCGGGCCCTGGGCGCCGTGCTGCCGATGTCCCTAGGCCTGACGATGGTCAATAGGATCTGCGGCCCGGGCATGAAGGCCGCCATGTTCACCCACGCGCCCTGCGCGCCGGCAGCGTGAGCGCCGCCGTCGTCCGCGGCATGGAGAGCATGACCAGCGCGCCGTATCTGCTCGACCGGGCGCGGGGGGACCGTATGGGGAACGGGCATGTCCCCTCCCGGTGCGTCCGTCGGCGACGTCCTCACAAGAGACCTGACGGGATCGCATCTGGACGCTGCCGTTCCCGCCTTAACGGCCTTCATGCTCGCGGCAGGTGCTACATTCGCTACAGGATTGTCCGCTTTTCCGACAGCCTTGCTCCGAAGTAGACCGGCCGCGTACGGCCAGATTCAGCCAGCCGCTTTGCGCCCGTCCCGGCCAGTCGGTGGCCTTCGGCCTCACCGAAGTTGCGACCGGCTCAGACCGCATCATAGTGCCCGCTCACGTCACTGGCTTGCTCTCACCGCTGCGTTTCCCCTGCGCCGCACCTCGCTGCGGGCCGGCGCTTGACGCTGGGAAGCCAAGCGTGTCCTCCTACCCTGAACAATAACTTGTCTGGGAGGACGGCCTGTCATGGCGTTGATCCAATGCTGCATCCTTACAGCCGCGATCAGCTTCGCCGCCATGATCGGCGCCGCTTCCGCCCAGCCGATCCACGTCAAGGTCGGCGTCCTCAATGACATGTCCGGCGTCTACGCGGATACCGGCGGCAAAGGCTCCGTTCTTGCCGCGCAGATGGCGGTCGAGGATTTCGTCAAGTCAAACTCAGACGTGCAGGTCGAGATCGTCTCGGCCGACCACCAGAACAAGCCTGATGTCGGCGCCGCCGTCGCCCGCCAGTGGTACGACCGCGACGGCGTAGACGCGATCCTCGACGTGCCGACCTCCTCGGTCGCTCTTGCGGTCAGCCAAGTCACGCGCGAGAAGAACAAAGTCTTCATCGATTCCGGGGCCGGGACTACGGAACTCACGGGCAAGCAGTGCTCGCCGAACACGATCCAGTGGACCTACGACACCTATGCCCTGGCGCACGGCACTGCCGGCGCCATGCTCAAGCGTGGGGGCGACACGTGGTACTTCCTCACCGCCGACTACGCCTTCGGCCTCTCGCTGCAGAACGAGGCCACTGCCGTGATCGACGCGGGAGGCGGACGGGTCCTGGGCGCAGCCCGGGTCCCGTTCCCAGCCACTGATTTCTCCTCGTTCCTGCTGCAGGCGCAGGCTTCGGGCGCGAAGGTGGTGGGCTTGGCCAACGCAGGCGGCGACACGATCAACGCGGTCAAGCAAGCGCATGAGTTCGGTCTGACCGACGGTGGTCAGAAGCTCGCCGCCCTGCTGGTCTACGCCGTCGACGTCCATGCGATCGGCCTGCAGACCGCGCAGGGACTGGTGCTGACGGAGTCGTTCTATTGGGATCTCAACCCGGGGACACGAGCATTCTCCGAACGCTTCTATCCGCGCAACGGCAACAGCATGCCGACGATGAACCACGCGGGTGTGTACGCAGGGCTCCTGCACTACCTGAAGGCGGTAGCGGCGACCAAGTCGGTGGACCCGCAGGCGACGATGGCTTGGATGAAAGCCAACCCGACGGATGACCCGCTGTTCGGCAAGGGCGTGGTCCGGGCGGACGGGCGCAAGATCCACCCGATGTACCTGTTCGAGGTGAAGGCGCCGTCAGAGTCGAAGGGCACGTGGGACCTCTACAGGCTCCTCGACACGATCCCCGCCGAGCAGGCCTTCCGGCCTCTCGCAGAGGGTGGCTGCCCGCTCGTCGGCAAGCCGTAGAGACAGGGTCAATCGACATGATGCGTGATATTGCGGGGCAGGTCGCCTGGGTGACGGGAGCCGGGTCCGGCATTGGACAGGCCGCCGCTATGTCGCTGGCGAAGGCCGGGATGCGGCTCGCGCTGACGGGTCGGGGACGGGAGCCCCTCGAGCGTACCGCGGACCTCGTCCGCGCAGCGGGCGGGCAAGCCCTGGTCGCCCCCGCCGACATGGGCGTGGCCCTCCAGGTCGAGCAGGCCTGGGAGGCGGTTTACACCGCCTACGGGCGCTGCGATCTGCTGGTGAACTCGGCGGGTCTTAACGTGCCTCAGCGGAGTTGGAGCGAGGTCACTCCGTCGGGCATCGACTCCGTGGTCGGAGTCAACCTCAACGGTCCATTCTACGCGTCGCGGGCGGCGCTGCCGACGATGCGCACCCAGCGAAGCGGTCTGATTATCCACGTCTCCTCGTGGGCCGGACGCTACGTCTCCAAGCTGACGGGACCCGCATATTCCGCGGCCAAGCATGGGCTGGTAGCGCTCTCGGAGAGCTTGAACCAGGAAGAATGCGGGTATGGCATCCGGTCCTGCTGCATCTGCCCCGGCGAGGTCGCGACGCCCCTCCTCGACAAACGGCCGGTTCCCGTGACGACCGAGGACAAGGGCCGGATGCTGCAAGCGGAGGATCTCGCCGAAACGATCCTGTTCGTCGCCCGCTTGCCGGCGACGGTGTGTGTCAATGAGATCCTGATCAGCCCCACGTGGAACCGCGGCTATCTCGAAGGCGTCGGGCTCTAAGGAAAGCCGCTGAGGCCTCTTTGACAATGGCCCTCGATTGACGGTTCGCGCACCGGCGATCGAGGCCGGTCAGTCGATCGGCCAGGAGGCTGCCTGGCAATCCCGGCATCCGGCCAGGAGCGGGTGACTGCGACCCCGCTCGGTCGCGGTGATGCGCCGAGCGAACGCGGCCTCGTAGCCGCGAAGATTGGGGCGCACGGTGCCTCCTGCCGCGACGGTGGCCACCTGAAGGCCGGCGCACGAACCGAAGGACGGCGTTCCGGAGGCGAAGACCGCGCGCATGAACGCGACCGTGCGCCGCGTCTCCGGCGCCCCACGCCCGGCTCGAGGAGGACGAAATTTCGGAAGCGAAGCGATGACCTGATCCGGTCGAGCGGCCCGGGAGGCGCAAAGGCCGCGCATGGGCCGCCGAGCAAGCAGGAGCATTCCCCGTGGCCGAGCGTTGAACTGATGCTTCGGAAAGGCTCGGCGTACCAACACGATGGCAGAACACGGCCCCGACACCCCGCGCGTCCCTGGGCGCATCTCGACCGGCGTACCAGGCCTCGACGAGGTCCTGTGCGGCGGCCTCACCCCGGACAGGCTCTACCTGCTGGAGGGTACGCCCGGCACGGGCAAGACCACGCTCTCGCTCCAGTACCTGCTCGACGGCGCCGCGCGCGGCGAACGCGGCCTCTATGTCACCCTCTCCGAAACGGAGGACGAGTTGCGGAGCGCGGCTGCCTCGCACGGCTGGTCGCTCGACGGCATCGAGATCTACGAACTCGTCAACGAACTCGGCCTGGATCCCGACAGCGAGCAGTCGATCCTGCACCCGTCCGAGATCGAGCTCGGCGAGACCGTCAAGGACGTCATCGCTCGCGTCGACGACTTGAAGCCAGCCCGGTTGGTGTTCGACAGCCTGTCCGAGTTGCGCCTGCTGGCCCAGAACCCGCTGCGCTACCGACGGCAGATCCTGGCCCTCAAGCAGTTCTTTGCCAAGCGGGCCTGCACCGTGCTGATGCTGGACGACCGGACCTCGGAGGCCGGCGACGTACAGCTCCACAGCATCGCCCACGGGGTGATCTCTTTGGAGCAGTCGCCGCGCGAGTTCGGCTCTGAACGACGCCGGCTGCGGATCATCAAGATGCGTGGCATCAAGTTCCGCGGCGGCTACCACGATTTCGTGCTCGACACGGGTGGTCTGCGGGTCTTCCCCCGTCTGATCGCGGCGGAGCACCACGCGAGGTTCGATTCGACCGCCACCTCGACCGGCTCCGCCGAGCTCGACCTGCTGCTTGGCGGCGGCCTGGTGCCCGGCACCAACACCCTGCTGCTCGGTCCCTCGGGGGCCGGAAAGACCACGACGGCCGTCCGATGCATGCTCGCCGCCTTGGAGCGAGGAGAGGCGGCGACCTACTTCCTGTTCGACGAGGGGCTTGCGACCGTGCTCGCCCGCTCCGCCATGCTCGGCATGGACCTGGCTCCCCACATCGAGGCGGGCCGGCTGACCATCACCCAGATCGATCCGGCGGAACTCGCTCCGGGCGAGTTCTCCACCCTCGTCCGGCACGCGGTGGAGGAACGCCGCTCGACCTTCGTCGCCATCGACAGCCTGAACGCCTACCTGCACGCGATGCCGGGCGAGCAGTTCCTGATCCTGCAGATGCACGAACTCCTGAACTACCTGAACCAGCAAGGCGTCACGACGCTGCTGGTCCTGGGCCAGCACGGGGTCATCGGGAACGTGCAGACCGACATCGACCTCAGCTATCTCAGCGACGGCATCCTGCTGTTCCGCTACTTCGAGGCCAAGGGCGAGGTCCGCACGGCCGTGTCCATGGTGAAGAGCCGGGTCAACGCGCATGAGCGCACGATCCGCGAGTTGAAGCTCACGGCCGAGGGGCTTCGGGTCGGCGCGGCCCTGAGCGACTTCGAGGCTGTGCTCACGGGCCTCCCGTCCTACCGGGGCGAGGTCGCGATGCTGCCTGGCAGCACCCGGCCGGTGGATGCGGTCTGATGGACCGCCTGTCGGATCACGAAAGGCGCGTTCTGATCCTGGCGCCGCGGGGGCGCGACGCGGAGGTGATCCAGCAGGTGCTCAACCGCGCCGGCACCCCGACGACGGTGTCCGCAGACCTTTCCGATTGGGTGACGTGCCTGCAGGCGGGAGCCGGTGCCGCGCTGGTAACCGAGGAGGCGCTCGCCGACGCGGATACGCGGTCGCTGTTCGCCTGGCTCGACGAGCAGCCCGCCTGGTCCGACTTCCCGTTCATCGTCCTGGCGACCCGGCAGGTCGGCCGCCGGCCGGAGCGAGCCGCCGGCATGCTCGCGCGACTCGGCAACGTCATCCTGCTGGAGCGCCCGATCAACGCCGAGACATTGGCCAGCGCCGCCGCGTCGGCGCTGCGGACGCGCCGGCGCCAGTACCAGGCACGGACCCTCCTGGCCGAGCGCGAACGCACGCAGGAGCGCCTGCGCCTGCTCAACGAGGGTCTCGAACGGCGGGTCACGGAGCGGACCCAAGAGGTCGAGGCCGCTCGCGAGACCCTGGCCTTCGCCCTTGAGGCGGCCGGCATGGGCTCGTGGGACCTCGATCTCGCGAACGGAACCTCCCGCCACTCCCCTCGCTTCGATGCCATCTTCGGCTACGCCGAGCCGGTCCCATCGTGGACCCGCGAGACCCTTCTCGCTCACGTCGTCAGGGAGGACCGGCCGGCGGTCGACGCGGCGTTCTCGGCGGTCCCGGAGACCGGTGGGATCAACCTGGAATGCCGGATCACGCGGCGGGACGGCGCCGTGCGCTGGGTCGCGGCGAAAGGGCAGGTGAGACACGACGCGACCGGTGCGCCGTCCCGCATCGCCGGGATCCTGGTGGACCGGACCGATCAGCGCATGACTGAGGACGCGCTGCGGCAGGCCCAGAAGATGGAGGCCATCGGGCAGCTGACCGGGGGCGTCGCCCATGACTTCAACAACCTCCTCACCGTCATCGTCGGTGGCCTCGACATGATGCTGCGCCGGCCCGAGCAGGTCGACCGGGTCAAGCGATTGGCCGAGGCGGCGATGGGCGCGGCGCGGCGCGGCGAGCAGCTCACCCAGCAACTCCTGGCGTTCTCGCGCCGGCAGATGCTGCGGCCGCAGACTCTGAACCCGAACCGCCTGCTCCTGGACTTCAGACCGCTGGCCGAGCGGGCGGCAACAGGGGCCGTCGAGCTCATCTTCGATCTCGACCCGGCGCTTGACCCGATCCGCATCGATCCGGTGCAGTTCGAGGCGGCGGTGCTGAACCTGATCGTGAACGCCCGCGACGCGATGGAGAACCGGGACGGGCACGCCCGGATCGCGGTCGTGAGCCGCAACGTCCGCCTCGGCACGGCCGCCGTCGCCGACAAGGGCGTGTCACCGGGATCCTACGTGGTCGTATCGGTCAGCGACACCGGCAGCGGCATCCCGCCCGACACGCTCCAGCGCGTGTTCGAGCCGTTCTTCACGACCAAGGAGGTCGGCAAGGGAACGGGGCTCGGGCTCAGCCAGGTCTACGGCTTCACCCGCAGCGCCAAAGGCTTCGTGGACGTCGAGTCCAAGGTTGGCGCGGGGACTACGTTCAACCTGTACTTTCCGCGCTCGACCGACCCAGCCGACGCGCAGACCGGACCGAAAGTGCTGGGTGCCATCCCGCTTCGCCGGGCCGGCGAGGGCGAGACGGTGCTGCTGGTCGAGGATGATGAGCAGGTGCTCGGGATGGCGGTCGAGAGCCTCGAGGAGCTGCGCTACCGGGTCATCGTGGCCCACAACGCCGCCGAAGCGTTGGAGCATCTCCGGGGCGTGGAACGCATCGACATCCTGTTCTCCGACGTCGTCATGCCGGGCGGGATGAACGGATCGCAATTGGCGGTCGAAGCGCAGGGGATACGTCCCGGCATCAAGGTGTTGCTCACCTCGGGCTACGTGGCCAACCTCGACGAAGGACAGGTGATCGGGCACGGCGAGTTGCCGGTGCTGAACAAGCCTTACCGGCGCGACGAACTGGCTCGCTCGCTTCGGCTGGTTCTCGGCGCCAAAGCCTGAGCTGTTTCAGGCTTGTCCCTGCGCCCGCTTCCGGTCCGGGCCAGAGGCGGGCGGAAGCCCGCGAATGAACCCGCCTGCCGTGACGAGTTCGATATCACGCGCCTCCCACTGCACCGGGGCGGATTCAGGAACGGACCAGGGCGATTCTGCAAACTGTCTCGTTCGTGCGAGCGCGTCAGCTTTTTGCTTTCTTCAAGCGCATTTGGCAGTCGCTTCGCTCGGTCTGCCGAGCGCCGAAGGCGGTGAACTCGCTGGTTTCGCGTGCCTGCCCCGCGTTTGCAGTGACGCCCTAGTCGCGCGCAGGCTTCGGCTCGGGCTTGGCGGCCCGGGTGAGGCTCCGGATCGCCCGTGGCGGCCGACCTGCCTTCTGCGCGATCTCCGCCTCCTGCTGCTCGATGAGCTCGCGGGCCGGCTGGTCGCCATCCAAGCCACCCAGCATCTCCATCGGCACACGCCGGTTCGAAGCGCGGCTGCCGTCCTCAAAGACGACATCGAACAGGATGGTGCCCCGCTCTTGGGGCAGGGACTTCACGCGCTTGGCCATGCCGAGCTGATATGCTTGTCGGTACAGCAGCGCCAGACCAGCAGAGTGACGCATCCCGGCCGGCTGAGCGCCTGACCCAATCAGCAGCGCGGCCTGTCTGTCGACCGCCGAGCAGATGCGGACCACGTGGAACCCGTCTCCCGGCGAGGCACGGGCCGGCCACCTCGGCCGCGAATGTGTTAGGACGGCGTTCTGAGATGGTGCATAAGAGCTTCATCCCTCCGCGCAATCCCGTGCCCTGGGCCACGAAGCGGAGGCCGAAATGGCACGCGAATTCACGACCGGCAAAGCACAGGCTGTCACACCCGAGGACTTTAACGAGCGCGTGAAACGCCTGCTCGCCGACAAGCCGGACCCGCGCAAGGCCGAGCCGAAGGGTAAGAACTACAAGTCCGGCAATCCATTTACGCGAGTCTAAGGACGTCAGCTTGAGGACGTCAGCTTGGGGACGTTCGCTCAGCTGCGGACATCTCCGCTGGCTCTTCGGGCAGAGGCCACGCTCATGCGCCTGCTGTCGACGGGTTGAAGTCACCTTTGCCATGGCGTGATCGCGAGCAGCCTGTCATAAGGCCGGTATGGTCGATACTGTTCCCCACCCCTACTCCATCGAGGTCTCGCCTCTCGCGAAGCCGGAGGGCCACTTCCAGTGGGCGATCCGCCGGAGCGGTAAGCTGAGCGAGCGGTCCGACCGTCCGCACCGCAGCGAGGCCAAGGCGCACGAGAGTGCCATGGAGGCCATCGAGCGGGCGCTGAAGCCGAATGCGGCGTCCGGGCGCCGCTAAGACGGGCGGGCGCCACATCTCGCGCTGCTCCGGCTTGACGGGGCCGAGGGCGAGGAATGGGGCAAGGTCGATATCGGCCTCGGTTCGCAGGACGCGGTCCTGGCGGCAGGCCGGAGGAACGCAAGTCCACCTTCGCGGCCGCGCATCAATCCCCGGCGCTTGCGCTGGACACACCGATGGCTTTGCAGGTCGAGGCGGACTGAAGCCCGAACTGGTCCAGGCACTGACCCGAAGGGTGTGAGGCGCTGCCCAGGCTTGGACCTGCGGCTCCTCGTCGACGTCGGCCCACGCGCGAACACTCGTCCGAGACTTGCGCGATAAGGGAAGGCAAGCCCGTCGACACACAACCGGGAGCTTGCCGGCCTCATTGAGGCCCTGCGGCCGGTCGAAGCTGGCGAGATCCTGGGTTCCAGGCCCGACGAACGGGCGGTTGCCCTGCTGCGCCGAGAAGGAGTGCTCTGATGAGGATCAAAGCTATTGAGGCGCGCATCGCCAGACTGGAGGCGAGCCAGCGCTACAATGCCCGCGCCCGCATGTCCCACGAACACCTGGACCGTCAGCTTCTGGCGGGCATGAAGGAGATCGCGGCAGACCACGGCAGCATCGGCGCCGCTGTCACCGCCATGGAGGCGTCGCCCGACCCGATCGATCAGGAACTGGCACGGGAGATCACGTCGTTCATCGAGCAGCAGCGGATCGAGCGCGAACGGAGAGCGGCGCATTAGATGCGGCACATGGATTCGACGAACCGGTAGCGCCGGAGAGCGCGGCGCAAGGTCACCGCCAGAGACGGCGCGCCCGACCTTGAGGGGCACGAGCTCACCACCGAGGAGTGGGCCGTGCGGTTTGTCACCAAGTGCTGAAGCACTGGAGCGGCTGTTAACCGTTCGGTATCGTTGAGGACGTATGAGGCGTCTCGGATCGAGGTAGCATTATGCGTGTTCTGCTGATCGAAGACGACGCCACCGTTGCGCAGAGCATCGGGCTGATGCTCAAGTCCGAGAACTTCAACACCTACACCACCGATCTCGGGGAAGAGGGTGTCGATCTCGGCAAGCTCTACGACTACGACATCATCCTCCTCGATCTGAACCTGCCCGACATGTCGGGCTACGAGGTGCTCCGCTCGCTCCGCGTGGCCAAGGTGAAGACGCCGATCCTGATCCTGTCCGGCATGGCCGGCATCGAGGACAAGGTGAAGGGCCTCGGCTTCGGGGCCGACGACTACCTGACCAAGCCGTTCCACAAGGACGAGCTGGTGGCGCGCATCCACGCCATCGTGCGCCGCTCGAAGGGCCACGCTCAGTCGGTGATCACCACCGGCGACCTGATCGTGAACCTCGACCAGAAGACCGTCGAGGTCGGCGGCGCCCGGGTCCACCTCACCGGTAAGGAGTACCAGATGCTGGAACTCCTCTCGCTGCGGAAGGGCACCACCCTCACCAAGGAGATGTTCCTCAACCATCTCTACGGCGGCATGGACGAGCCGGAGCTGAAGATCATCGACGTGTTCATCTGCAAGCTGCGCAAGAAGCTCGCCAACGCCAGCCAGGGCAAGAACTACATCGAGACCGTCTGGGG
>NZ_FMWU01000020.1 GCF_900103195.1 Methylobacterium sp. UNC378MF
GCCGGCCTCCCGGAGCAGGTCCTCCAGGTGCTGGAGATCGTTGTGGCGGAAGATCTTCTTCGCGCAGCCGGAATGGCGCACACCCTCGATCATCGAGTTGTGGTTGAAGGCATCCGACAGGATCAGGCAATCCGGGATCAGCTTGGCGATGGTCGAGATGCCGGCCTGGTTCGACACGTAGCCCGAGGTGAAGACCAGACCCGCCTCCTTGCCGTGCAGGTCGGCGAGTTCGCGCTCCAGGTCGACCAGCGGCGAGGTGTTGCCGGCGATGTTGCGGGTGCCGCCCGCGCCGACGCCGCAGCGGGCGGCGGTCTCGGTCAGGGCGGCCACCACCTCCTTGTGCTGGCCCATGCCGAGATAGTCGTTCGAGCACCACACCGTGATCTCGGCCGTCCTGCCGTCGGGCTGGCGCCACTTGGCCGTCGGAAACCGCCCCGAAATCCGCTCGATATCCGCAAACACACGATACCGCCGCTCGCCGTGCAGGCGTGCCACGGCCGCCTCGAAATAGCTCCGGTAGTCGCCATCGACCGGGCTGCGGCTCCGCGAGGAAGGGCGTTGAAGATCCGCGATCGAGGTGAGGCGCATGCGAAGGTTACCCCTGACGTCGTGGCGTCCGACGGCAGGCGCGCTCTGCGACCTCTGCGGTATCGGATCGGCGACCGGTGATCGCGCTGTCTCGTCTGTCTCCTGCGGACAAGGCCGGCATTGATCGCGATCAATCCTCTGGACCGTGCCTCGCGGCCGAGCTGACTCCGAGAGCCCGCGTGATCGCCGCGGGGGCCATACGAGCGCCTCTCAGGACGACCTGCACCGGACGATCCCCGGGCGGGCTTCGACGGGGCCGGCCGACGGGCCGGCGGGGCCGATCAGGATCGGATGGCGGGCGACCGGAATGCCTTGATCCAGCGCAAGGCCTAGCTCCTCGTTGCAGCGCAAAACGAGCCGTCCGGTACGGTCACTACCTGCCCGACTGCCAAGGAAACCATGATATGCGTGTCTCGTCCCTCGTCGTCGCCGGCGCCCTGCTGAGTTGCTCGGCTCTCCCGGTCCTCGCGTCCTCTTGCACCCAGCAGATCGGCGCCCTCCAGCGGCGCCTCGACAGCGTCGGTGCGGTGCGGGTCGCGGGTCTCGAACCCGGACACACCCTGACCACCGGCTCGCTCAAGGCCCTCCCTCGCGTCCTGCCGGTTCAGCCGAGCAGCGGGCAGACCACGCCCACCCGCGAGAGCGTCGCGGCGGCCAGGCTTCTCATCCGAGAGGCGCTGGACGAGGATCGCGAGGGTAACCAACGCGCGTGCGAGAACATCCTCACGGATGCCAAGCGCCTCATCGGCCCGCTCCCGTAGGCGCTGAACAGCGCTCTCCGCAGGCCGCCTGCAGCGGCGGACGCGGCCGGAGCCGCGCGATCCGGGCGACGAGTCCGAGATCCGGATCGCCCCTGGCCCGCGATGGGCTCCTCGTATCGCCGGCGCGGGCCACCCTCATCACGCGGCGGGGCAGGTCACCGGACCCGCCTCGCTCACGGCCCCGGTTTCTTCGACCTGTGACAGGCGCCCGGATCGCCGCGCGTGACCGGCGGCGTGATGCAGGCTCCGCGATCTCTGACCTGGATCAAAGCACCGACGGCGGGCCCGCTTACGACCCGTCCGCGCTCGGCGGGCGCACCATCGGCCTCGGCCGAAAGCGAGTTCGCCGCCCCCATCATTCCGCATGGCTTGAGGGACTAACCGATGTACCAGGCTTCGACAGGCATTCCGACCTCTGCACCGGTACCGGCCGCAGCACCGGTGGCGTACAGGGCCTTCTTCGTCGCTCCGAACGGGCGTGTGCTCGGGATGGTCCCCCTGGAGGCATCCTGCGAAGCGGAAGCCCGGGTCATGGCAAGCGAGCTCGTCGCGGACGGTATCGTCGAACTCTGGGCCGGGCTGCAGGTGGTTGCGCGTTTCGAGGGCATGGCCGCGGGCCTCGGCGCTGAAACCTCGAAGACTCCCGTCGTCTATCGATCCTGATCCGCGGCCGAGATCTCTGCTGCACCACGACGTGACGCGGCTGCGGCGAATTGATGGGCTTGATCCGTCAACGCCTCCATCCGCCATCCGGGAAGAGCGGCTGGTCGGTGAGCGGTTTCGCGCACCGCCCCGATCGCGAAAGATGCCTTTCCTGTCATCGTTTACGGTGCGCAGCCGAATTCTCGGTTCTGAAATTATGAGTTCCGATACAACGTTGTCGAATATCCCGGTCTCAGAACGTCGCCGTCTCTCCGGTCGATCGGGCTGCCTTATCCCTGTTGCCGCCAAAGAGGCTGCATTGATCTCGATCAAAGGCGCCTGACAATTTCTACGGCGCCATCCAATGCTTTGGTATGGGGGTAGCGTTAACCTGGCTTTAGGTTGACCGCGACGAAATCAATTCATTCGCACCGGCAGCCAACGCGATCCTAAATTTGCGACGCCTGGATGATTGCCCGGCCTTGCTGCATGCTGGTGCGTCCTGGAGTTGATTATGCAGAACACGGCCGCTCCATCTGCGCGCAAGAGCCACGCGCTGCGCTCAATCAAAATCAAGATGATTGCCGTCTCAGGTCTGTGCGTGACACTGACCACGGCGAGCTTGGTCGGATATGGGCTCTACGCCTCGTCGAGCACGAGTGCCCTCGTCTCGAAATCGACCGAAGAAATCCTCGAGCGCAAGAGCAAGGAGAATATCCAGGGGCTGGCAGCCAACCAAGCCTCCACGATCCGGAGCAAGCTGGACTTCGCGTTCAACGCCGCACGGAATTCCGCCGGCATGATGGCCATTGTCGCGGCCGGAAAGAAGAGCGCGTCGCGCGAGGCCGTCCGTCGCCTGCAGCTCAACGATTTCCTTCTCGGCGTTCTGCAGCGCAATCCCGATTTCAACGGCGCCTACAGCGCCTGGGAGCCCAACGCGATAGACGGCGCCGACGAGGCTTACAGCGATCGCAGGGAGCTTGGTTCCGATCACACCGGCCGCGCCTTGCCCTACTGGACCCGGACTGCCGATGGGAAGATCGCCCTGCAGCCGCTTGTCGAATACGACAGCGAGGAGCAGCATGCCAACGGTGTCGCGAAGGGCGGCTGGTACATCGGTCCGAAGCGGACCGGCCGCGAGAGCATGCTGGCACCGCTTCCCTACATCGTGCAGGGCAAACCCGTATACCTCGCCACGATCTCCGTGCCGATCATGGTGGACGGCCGATTTCTCGGCGTAGCAGGAGCGGACTTCGATCTCGCCTTCGTTCAGAAGGCCGTCGAAGGGGTGAACGGAGCCCTTTACGAAGGCAAGGGCTCGGTCGCGATCGTTTCGCAGACCGGTCTTGTCATCGCCTCCAGCCGGCATCCCGAGGGGATTGGCTCCGCGTTGAGCAAGGTCGATGGGACGTGGCAAAACTATGCCGACCAGTTGCGCACCGGTGCGAGCTTCGTCGGCCAGGATCCCGCTCTGGACGAGATCCGTGTCGTCACCCCGATCACGCTCGGCCGTACCGGCGAGACATGGTCCGTCCTCATCGCCGTCCCACGCGCTTTGGTGATGGCGGATGCGGCAAACCTGAGCGCGGCGATGGCGGATCGGAGCCATCGGGACCTGCTCATGCAGCTTTTGGTCGGAGGTCTCGTCACCGCTGTCGGCATCGCCATCATGTTCGCGTTCTCGACGAGCATCACCACTCCGATCAAGCGGCTGACCCAGGCTCTGCGCGACATGGCTCAGGGCCGTACTACGGAGACGATTCCCGGTTCGGAGCGCGTCGATGAAATCGGCGATATCGCCCGTGCTGTGGACCAGATTCGGATCCTGACTCAGGAAGAAGCGGAGCAGCGGGCCGCCGTCACCGAAACGGAACGCCTCAAGCTCGAAGAGCAACGGCGGCATACGCTTCACGATATGGCTCAGGCCTTCGAAGCCGCCGTCGGTGGCATTGTCGAGGCTGTCTCGGCCTCGGCCACCGAGCTTCAGGCCACGGCCGGCGCGATGGCAAGCACCGCAGCAGAGACGGCAAGCCAATCGGGAACGGCAGCGGGCGCGGTCCGCGAGGCGGCCGCAAACGTGAATACCGTCGCGGCCGCCGCCGAACAGCTCGGATGCTCCGTCCACGAGATCGGCCAGCAGGCGGGCAGCTCCGCGACTCTGGCTCGCGAGGCTGCGAACGAAGCGAGCCAGACCGAAGCGCTGGTCCGCGAACTCACTGACATTGCGGCGCGCGTCGGCGACGTCGTCGGCATGATCTCCAATATTGCCGGACAGACCAATCTGCTCGCCCTCAACGCGACGATCGAAGCGGCCCGTGCCGGGGATGCGGGTAAAGGCTTCGCGGTCGTGGCCGCCGAGGTCAAGGAACTCGCGAGCCAGACGGCCCGTGCGACCGAGGAGATCGGCGGCCAGATAGGCAAGATCCAGGGGGCGACCGGCCAGGCGGTGCAGGCGATCGGCAGCATTGCGGCGCGTATTCAGGAGATCAGTCGCGTGGCAACGACGATCGCGGCGGCGGTCGAGCAACAAGGAGCGGCCACGCAGGAGATCGTCCGGAACGTCAACAAGGCGGCAGTCGGGACAAGCGAAGTTACGGCCAATGTGGAGGGTGTCGCCGGTGCGGCTGAGGAGACAGGCGCTGCGGCCGCACAGGTTCTGACCTCATCGACGGAACTCTCGCGCCATTCCGAGCAGCTCAGTGCCGAGGTCGCCAACTTTCTCGCGACCGTCAGAGCTGCATGATCGAAGGGGCCGGGCAGGCAAAAGCGGCCTGCCCGGTTTTCATTGGTGTTGCGCTTCCGCGGAGGCAAACCCGACTTTCCATGCCGCCAGTCAGCCGTAACAGCTGGCCTTGAGGCTGATGGTGCACGACGCCTCCACGTTGGGTTCGACATCGGAATTTGCCGCCTACCAAGACGCGGCCCTGGCTAAGGGACGCAGTCGGGTCCACGCGATGACACAGGAAACGAGCGCGACGGCAGCGAGATAGTTGCAGGTCAAGCGGTCATGGTAGGTCGCGACCCGTCGCCGGTTCTTGGGACGGCCGAACAGGCACTCAATCTGATTGCGCCGCTCATGCGCGATCCGGCTGTGCTTCTAGGGTATCGTCCGGGTAGCCGTAGACGGGGACGTAGCGATCTCCGTGCGGCTCTTCCGCCGATCCCAAGGCTCTGTGCGTCGTAGGCTTCACGGACGATCAGGCATCCGGGTGGGACGACGGCCCGGAGCGATCCAGGTTGACAGGCGCTGCTAGACCCGGCGCTGAGACTACCTGTTGTAGCCGTTGTGGATCGCGGTGGGCGGGCCGTAAGCTCACGACATAGCCTGCCGATGGTATCGGAGCTTCAGCACACCATTGCTCCTTCCAGACCGCAGACTTGGTCGTAGAGCCCGCCCCGGGACGCCTCATCTCATCGTGAGCCATAACCCATCCGATGCCGTCTCGATCTCGAAGAGGCGAAGGGCCCGAACCGTCCAGCCCTGCGAGACGGAACCATCCCGGAGGTCAAATGAGGCGAGATGCCTTGGGCAGAGCAGCCGTCCCGCGACGCACCGACCGAGAGCCAGGTCGGCTCCCTCGTGCGGGCAAGCGCGCTCGGCGGCCACGATCCGCGCGCCGGCCCGCACGAGCAGCAGCTGGCGGCCGTCCACCGCGACCGGGAGCAGATCTCGGTCGCCGAGAAGGTCGATCGGGCCGAGGCGGATCTGCCCTGGCAGATCCCTCTCAGCCACCGAGATAGGCGTCCCGCACATGGGGATCGGCGATGAGGTCCTGCCCGCGTCCCTCGAGGACGATGCGGCCGGTCTCGAGCAGGTAGGCGTAATCGCAGAGTTCGAGGGCCGCGAAGGCGTTCTGCTCGACGAGCAGCACGGTCGTTCCGGCGTCGCGGATCGCCCCGATCACCGCGAACATCCGCTCGACGATGTTGGGGGCGAGCCCCAGCGAGGGCTCGTCGAACAACACGAGCTTCGGGCGCCCCATCAGCGCCCGGCCGATGGCCAGCATCTGCTGCTCGCCGCCCGACAGCGTGCCAGCCGCCTGGTCGCGACGCTCCGCGAGGCGCGGGAACTCCCCGTAGATGCGCGTCAGGTCCGCCGCGACCGCCGCCCGGTCGCGGCGCAGATAGGCGCCCATGGCGAGGTTCTCGGCGACCGTCATCTGCGGGAAGACGCGCCGCCCCTCCGGGCAATGGGCGATGCCTGCGGCCAGGATCCGGCGGGGCTCCGCCCCCGCGATGTCCCGGCCGGCGAACCGGATCGCGCCCGAGCGCGGCGGGACGAGGCCGGAGATCGCCCGGAGCGTGGTGGATTTGCCGGCGCCGTTCGCGCCGACGAGGGCCACGAGCTGGCCCTCGCGCACGTCGATCGTGAGCCCCTTCAGCGCCGTGACGTGGCCGTAGCCGCAGACGAGGTCGCGGATCTCAAGCATGGACCGCCTCCTGCGCGGCGGCGGCCTGCCGGGCGGCGCTGCCCTGGCCGAGATAGGCCTCGATCACTGCCGGGTCGCTGCGGATTCGATCCGGGGGGCCCTCCGCGATGAGGCGGCCGTAATTGAGGACGACGATGCGGTCCGAGACCTCCATCACCATCGGCATATCGTGTTCGACGAGCAGCACGGTGACGCCGCGCTCGCGGATCTGTCGGATCAGCCGCACGAAGACTCTCGTCTCGGAGGCGTTCATCCCGGAGACCGGCTCGTCGAGGAGCAGCATGGCGGGCTCGGTGGCGAGCGCCAGCGCGACCCCGACGAGGCGCTGCTCCCCGTAGGCCAGGGCGCCGGCCTTCTCGTACGCTCTGGCGGAGAGCCCGACCCAGTCGAGGAGCGCCTCGGCGCGGGCTCGCGCCGCGCGCTCGGCAGCCGCCGCGCGGCCGAGGAGGGCGTCGAGACCCGGCACGCGGCCCGCCGCGGCGCCCATCTGGTGCAGGCCGATCATCACGTTGTCGAACACCGTGTCGTCCGGGAAGACGCTGGTGCGCTGGAAGGTGCGGGCGAGGCCGAGCCGCGTGATCGCGTGCGGCGCCAGCCCGCGCAGGGACGTGCCGCGGAAGCGAACGTCGCCCTGGCTGGGCTTGAGGAAGCCGGTCATCACGTTGAAGGCCGTCGTCTTACCGGCTCCGTTCGGGCCGATCAGGCTGACGATCTCGCCTGCGTGGACGTCGAAATGCAGGTCGGCGATGGCGACGAGACCGCCGAAGCGGACCCCGACATGCTCGACCGAGAGGATCGCGCTCATCGCTGCACCGCCGGATTGACCTCGAGGACGGGCGCGGCCGGGGCTGGCCGGCGGCCGAGCAGCGCCGCCAGACCCGGCACGATGCCCCGCGGCATCACGAACAGGATCACGATCAGCACGAGGCCGTAGACGATCCACTGCGCCTCCGGCGCCATGACCGGGCGGAGCGCCACCGGCAGCAGGCCGAAGATCAGGCCGCCGACGACCGGCCCCATCAGGGTGCCCTTGCCGCCCGCCACGACCATGATGACCATGCTGACCGTGGTGGCGAACAGGAACACGTCGGGATCGATGATCCGCAGGTAATGGGCGTAGAGGCTCCCGGCCGCACCAGCCATCGCGGCCGAGATGACCGCCGCCACCGTCAGCGTGCGGGTGGCGTTGATGCCGACCGAGAGCGCCAGCGGCTCATTCTCCTTGAGGCCCCGCATCGCTCGGCCGAAGCGCCCGCCGACCAGCCGGGCGATCACGCCGTAGCAGAGCGTCCCCACGGCCAGCACGAGGTAGTAGTTCTGGAGTTTGGTCTTGAGCGTCCACATCCCGAGGCCTGGCAGGCCGAGGGTGATGGCGGGGATGTTGGTGAGCGCCAGTGGCCCCTGCGTCAGCTCCACCCAGTTGAGCGCCACGAGCCGCACGACCTCAGCGAACGAGATCGTCACAATCACGAAATAGGCGCCCCGGACCCGGAAGGAGAGCCGCCCGATCAGGTAGCCGCAGCCGCCGGCCGCCACCGTCGCCAGCAGGAGGCCGACCGCCGCCGGCCAGGGCTCGTGGACCGCGCGGATCCCGAAGCCGAGATCCACGTCGAAGCCGAGGCTCGTCAGCGCGCTGACATAGGCGCCGATCCCGAAGAACGCGATGTGGCCGAGGCTGAGCTGCCCGGTGAAGCCGAGGAGCAGGTTCAGGCTCATGGCGCCGATCGTCAGGATGCCGGTCACGATCAGCGCGTTGAGGAGGTAGGGGTTGGCGCCGAGCGTCAGGGGCAGGGCGACGAGGCCGGCCAGCAGCACGAGCGGAAGGAGCCGGTTCATCCGATGCGCTCCGCCTTCGCGAACAGCCCGGTGGGCCTGCAGAGCAGGACCGCGATGATGATCAGGAACCCCATGGCGTCCCGGTAGCCGGAGGAGACGTAGCCGGCGCCCAGCTCCTCGGCGAGCGCCAGGATGAAGCCGCCGATCGCCGCCCCGGTGACGTTGCCAAGCCCGCCCAGGATGACGATGGCGAAGGCCTTGAGCTCGGCGAGGCCGCCCATCTGCGGGAACACCACGTAGACGGGGCCGAGGAGCGCGCCGGCCGCCGCGGCCAGCGAGGAGCCCAGGGCGAAGGTCGCGGTGTAGATCCGGCGGACGTCGACGCCCATCAGCGCCGCCGTGTCGGAATCCTGGAAGGCGGCGCGCATGGCGAGCCCGAGCTTGGTCCGGTTGATCAGCGCGTAGGTCAGGGCGATCAGGGTCAGCGCCGCGCCGAGCACGAACAGCCGCAGCCAGGAGACCGAGACGGGGCCGATCTGGAGCGGCGCCTCGGGGAACGGCGACGGGATCGCCTTGGCGACGCCGCCGAAAGTCCAGAGCGTGCCCGATTGCAGGATGATGCCGGCGCCGATCATCACCAGCATGGTGGTGTCGATGTCCGAGCCCCGGAACGGGCGCAGCAGCAGGAGCTCGATCGCGGCCCCGAGCAGGAGCCCCCCGAGGATCGCCACCGGGAGCGCCAGGAAGAAGTTCAGGCCGAGGGCGGCGACGGCCAAGTACATCACGTAGGCGCCGACCGTGTAGAGCGCGCCGTGGGTGAAGTTCACGACGTTCATGATCCCGAAGATCAGCGTCAGGCCAATCCCCAGCAGCGCGTAGGTGCCGCCAAGGATAAGCGCGTTGACGAGGTGCTGGATCAGTTCGTTCACGGGCGGCCTCCGAGGGTGCGCCCCGGCCCGGAGGCCGGCGGGCGAGTGAAGGGACCGGCGTCAGAGCGCCGGTCCGGAGGCGCTCAGAGCGCCGGCACGATCACCTTCCCGTCCTTGATCTCGATGATGTAGACGTCGGGCTTGCTCTGCCCGCTCTCCTTCCCGGCGGGGCCGGCCTTGGCGAAGCGGATCGGCCCGTTGAGCCCGACGAAGTCGACCGACCAGAAGGCCTTCGTGATCGCGGCCGGATCGGCCGATCCGGCCTTCTCGATAGCGTGGGCGATCGCGCGGATGCCGTCGTAGCCGCGGAAGCTCTCGGTCACGCCGGCGAAGTCGAAGCCGCGCTTCTTCCACGCGGCGATGAAGGCCTCGGTGGCCTTCGGGTCCGGCGTCTTGTCGGGCGACCAGGGCAGAAACGTCGTGAGGTGCATCGTGCCGTCGGCCGCCGCGCCCGCCTGGGCAATGATCTGGTCCGGGTTCTGGGATCCGCCGGTGGTGATCACCCGCTTCTTCAGACCGAGCGCCGCCATCTGCTTGAACAGCAGCACGAGCTGATCCACGGAGCTCGTGATCATGATCGTGTCGGCATCCGACGCCTTCAGCTTGGCGAGCTGGGCGCTCATGTCCTGCGCGCCCTGGTCCATGGTCTCGACGAGGCCGACCGCGACGCCCTTGTCCTTGAGCATCCTGCCGAAATCCGTCGCGGCGCCGCGGCCGAAATCGTTGTTGAGGACCAGGAAGTCGACCTTCTTCAGCCCGAGGCGGCCGATCATCGGCGCGAAGGTCTCGGCCTCGAGCGACGAGGGCGGCGAGATCCGGAACACGTACGGGTTGCCGGAGGTCGTGATCTTGCCGGACGAAGAGGTCTCGACCAGCATCGGCGTCTCGTAATCCGCGAGCTTGGGCATCACGGCGAGCGTCAGGCTGGAGCCCCAGGCGCCCATCATCACCGGGGTCTTGTCGCTGGTGATCAGCTTCTCGGCGACGGCGGCGGCCTCGGTCGGGTTGCTCTTGTTGTCCTCGATCACGAGTTCGATTTTCTTCCCGAGGACGCCGCCCTTGGCGTTGATCTCGTCGGCGGCGATCTTGGCGCCGTTGACCACGTAGGTGCCGGACGCCGCGAACGGCCCGGTCAGGGGCTCGTTGACGCCGATGCGGATCGCGTCCGCCCGGGTGCCCGTCGCCGTCAGCGCCAGCAGGATCGCGGTCGTGAGGGTGAACCTGCCAAGCATTCGCGTGTCTCCGGTGGATTGAGGCGGGAGGGGATCAGGCGCGGCCGAACCACGCCGCGAGGCGCGCGCGGGCGAGGCCGAGGAGCAGGCGAAGCGGGTTGAGGCCGGCGGGCGCCGGCGCCGCGGCGCCCGAGAGCCGGGCATCGAGGTTGCGGGCGAAGTCCGCCGCAATGCGGCCGGCGAGGTCGCGCACGAGGCCGGGGCGCCCGAACTGCGCCAGCGGCCCGGTCAGGGTGTAGCCGACGTCGAGTTCGACCCGGGCGGTGCCGGGCGTCGGTCCGGCATCGACCCGGTAGCGGATCCGCCCCTCGGTGGCCGAGCGGCCGCCCGCGTCGGTTCCCGCGCCGTGGACCGCGCCGGTCCGCGCGGCCTCGTCCCGCGCGAGGCGGGCGCGGCCGCGGAACGTCGCGGCGATCGGCCCGATTCGCACCTGCAGGCCGCCCTCGACCGTGTCGGGGGCGGGCCGCGCCGTGAGCACCGCGCCCGGCAGGCAGGCGGCGACCGCCGCGATATCGCCCAGCAGGGCGAAGACGGCCTCCGGCGGGTGGGCGAAGTTGAGGACCTGCGTGAAGCCGTGGGCCGGCGCGAACGCGTCGGACAGGTCCGCCACCGTGGCGGGCGCCGCCGGGGCGACAGGATCCGCCGGCGGGTGCAGGGGCGCGACCAGCGCCGCGCCGACCCGGGCGCCGACCTGGCCGAGGGCGCGTTCCGCGCCGGTCTCGGGCGGGATGCCGCGCCCGCGCCGGTCCGCGATCACCGCCATCACCGCCCGGACGATGCCGGCATAGCCGGTGCAGCGGCAGAGATTGCCCGAGAGGCCGACCCGGATCCGCCGCTCGTCGGCCTCGGGCAGCCGCAGGACCAGGTCGCGGGCGGCCACCAGCATCCCGGGCGTGCAGTAGCCGCACTGGAGTGCGTGCTCGCGGTTGAAGGCGGCCCGCAGCTCGCCCGCGATCTCGTCGGTATCGAGTCCCTCGATCGTCGTGACGGCGGCGCCCGCGCAGGCGCCCGCGAAGGTCAGGCAGGCGCGGGCCGGCTCGCCGTCGAGCAGGACCGTGCAGGCGCCGCAGACGCCGTGCTCGCAGCCCAGATGCGTGCCGGTGAGGTCGAGCCCGTCGCGCAGGACGTCGCCGAGATGGCTGCGCGGCTCGGCCGCGACCCGCACGGCGCGGCCGTTCACCGTCAGCGCCAGGGCCATGCGGGACGGCCCGGGTTCGGCCAGCGCGGCGCTCATGCGGCCTCCTGAAGTGGGTTGGATCGGGGACCGGGCTCGGCCGCTGCGGCCACGGCGCGGCTCAGGACCGTGACGTGGATGTGCCGCTCGACCGCGTCGGCCATCCCGGCGTCCCGCAGGGCTTGGTCGGCCGCCCCGGGGTCGAACCGCGCGGCGAAGTCGGCGCCGATGCGGCCGCCGAAGAGCGGGCGGGCGTCGGCCAGGAACACGGGCGGCCCCTCGACCGCGCCGATCACGGCCCGGCCCCGGCCCGCGCCGGGGTCGAGGCGCACGGCCCCGATGGCGTGGGCGAACTCGCCGATCTTCGCGCAGTGCTTGACGTAGCCCCAGGCCGCGCCCGCCGGCAGCGCCGGGACGCGCACCGCGACCAGGATCTCATCCGCGCCGAGCGCGACCGCGAGGGCTCCGGTCACGAAGCGCTCCACCGGCAGGGTGCGGCGCCCATTCTGCCCCGCGATCTCGACCTCGGCGCCGAGGGCCGTCAGGGCACTCACCCAGTCGGCGGCCGGGTCGGCATGGACGAGGCTGCCGCCGACCGTGCCGCGGTTGCGCACCGGCCGGTAGGCGATCGCGGCCGCGACCCGCCGCAGCGCGCCGCCGGTGAGGTCCGGGACGCGCCCGTCCTCGATGTCGGCATGGGTCACGCAGGCCCCGAGCACGAGCGTGTCGCCCTCGACCCGCGCGGTCCGGAGCTCGGGCACGCCGGTGATGTCGAGGATGAGGGTGGGCTCGACGAGGCGCAGGTTCAGCATCGGTCCGAGGGACTGGCCCCCCGCGATCAGCTTCACGCCCGCAGGGGCTTCGGCGAGGCGCGCCAGCAGCGCCTTCAGGCTGTCCGGGCGCTCCCAAGCGAAGGCGGCGGGCTTCATGCGGCCTCCCGCGCGGTCACGGCGGGGGTCCCGACGGCGAGCACCGCCTCGACGATCCGCCGGGGGGTGATGGGCGAATGCAGCAGCTCGACACCGAGCGGCGCCAGCGCATCGTTGACGGCGTTGGCGAGCGCCGCCGGGGGCGCGATGGCGCCGCCCTCGCCGATGCCCTTCTGGCCGAAGCGCGTGTAGGGCGAGGGCGTCTCCATGTGGTCGATGCGGGCCATCGGCACGTCGGCGGCGCCGGGCAGGAGATAGTCGGCGAAGGTCGAGGCGAGCGGCTGGCCGCGGGGGTCGAAGCGCATCTCCTCGAACAGGGCGGTGCCGATCCCCTGCGCGAGGCCGCCATAGATCTGGCCGTCGACCACCAGGGGGTTCACCAGCGTCCCGCCGTCCTCGACGATGACGTAGTCGAGGATCTCGACCGCCCCGAGATCGGGATCGACCGCCACAACGGCCGCGTGCGCCGCATAGGAGAAGGTGCCGGAATCGCGCACCGGCTTGTAGCCGGCGGTGACTTCGAGGCCGCCCGGATCGGTGTCGGGCGCGAGGTCCTGCGGCCGCCGGTACCAGGTGCGGGCGATCGCTTCGAGCGGGACGTCGCCCGAGGGGCCGACGACGTGGCCGCCTTCGAACCGGCATTCCTCGGGCCGCGACTGGAGCAGATGGGCGCCGATCCGCACGGCCCGGTCGCGCAGCTCCTCGCAGGCCGCCGCCACCGCGCCGCCCGCCATCACCATGACGCGGGAGCCCCAAGAGCCGGTGGAGTAGGGGGTCATGGCGGTGTCGCCGTGGACGAGGCGGGTGCGCGCCACCGGGACGCCCAGGATCTCGTGGGCGACCTGCGCGAGCGTCGTTTCCAGGCCCTGGCCGTGGGAATGGGCGCCGATCCGCAGCTCCAGGCCGCCATCCGGGGTCAGGCGGGCGCTGGCCTGCTCGTGGCCCGGCACCATCGGGATCCCCCAGCCCGAGTAGACCGAGGTACCGTGCGCGGCCTGCTCGCAGTAGATCGCGAGGCCGAGGCCGATCCGGCGCCCGTCCGGCTCGCCCTGACGCTGGCGGGCGCGGACCGCCTCCACGTCAACGGCCTTCAGCGCCCGGGCCAGGGCCTCCGGGTAGTCGCCGCTGTCGAAATGCTTCTTCGTGATGTTCTCGAACGGCATCTGCTCGGGCCGCACGAGGTTCTTCTCGCGTACAATCTCGGGCGCGACCCCCGCCGCGCGGGCGACGGCGTCGAGCACCAGTTCAAGGGCGAAGCAGACGCCGGTGCGCGCGACGCCCCGGTAGGGCAGGATCGGGCACTTGTTGGTCGCCACCGACCACGTCCGGCAGCGATAGGCCGGGAAGTCGTAGGGACCCGGCAGAATACTGGCGACCTGCGCGGCCTCCAGGCAGGCCGAGAACGGGTAGGCCGAGTAGGCGCCGGAATCGACGGTGGCCTCGCAGTCGATGCCGCGCAGGGTCCCGTCCCGCTCCGCGTAGGCGGTGATGCGGTAATGGTGCTCGCGGCAATTGGCGTTCGCGGTCAGGTGCTCGCGCCGGTCCTCCAGCCAACGGACCGGATGGCCGCAGCGGAGCGCGAGCCAGGCGAGGGCCACGTCCTCGGCGAGCAGGATCGCCTTGTAGCCGAAGCCGCCGCCGACATCCGGCGAGACGATGCGGATGCGTCCCTGCTCGATCCCGAGGCATTCGGAGAGGCCGTTGCGCACGATATGCGGCATCTGGCTCGCGGTGTGGACGACGAGCTGGTCGAGGCGGTGATCGAGCTGCACCACGGTGCCGCGGCCCTCGATCGGCGCCATGCACTGGCGCCCCGTCGAGATGGTGCGGCTGACCCTGATCGGCGCGTCGAGGGCGCTCTCGATGCCGACATCGACCAGGGTCTCCAGGAAGACGTTGTCGCCCCAGTGCTCGTGGACGAGAGCGGAGCCCGGCGCGCGCGCGGCCAGCATGTCGTGGACGGCGGGCAACTCCTCCAGGTCGAGCACCACGGCGGCGGCGATGTCCTCGGCCTCGGCGCGGGTCGGCGCGACGCACATCGCGACGAGCTCGCCGACCTGCCGGACCTTGCCGGTGGCCAGCACCGGCTGCTCGGAGACCTTGAAGCCCGGTAGCCCCGAAACGGCGCGGATCGGCATCACCCCGTCGAGGTCGGCGGCGGTGAAGACGCGGTCGCGGTAGGCCTCCGGGACATGGACGGCGCGGATCCGCGCATGGGCGAGGGGGCTGCGCACGAAGGCGACGTCCTGCATCCCCGGCAGCCGGAGGTCGCCGACATACTGGCCGCGCCCGCGCATCAGGCGGTCGTCTTCCTTGCGGGGCAGGGGCGCCCCGACGCCCTCGCGGCTCATCGGATGCCTCCGAGAAGATCCTGCGCGGCGCGGACCAGGGGGCCTTCGGGTCGGCGGAACCCGTCGAGGATCGAGAAGTGGTCGGCGCTCGGCACCGGCAGCAGCGCGCCCGGCGCGTGGGCGGCGCTGCGCAGGGCGTGGAGGTTGCGCGCGTCGTGGACGAGGGCGGGCAGCTCCCGGCTGCCGTAGGCGACCGTCATGGGCTTGGGCGTGACCGGCAGCCGCAGGGGCGACAGGGTCTCGATCTCGGCGTCGCTCAGCCCGAGCTTCTCGTTCAGGTAGGTCTCGCGGATCGGCGCGAGGTCGTAGACGCCGGAGATCGCCAGGACCGCGGTCACGGCGGGGTGCCCGAGGTGGAGGGCGGCGAGCTGCGCCCCCGCGGACCAGCCCGCCAGGACGATCGGTCCGCCGATCCCGCGCGCCGCCCCATGTTCGGCGAGCCAGTCGAGGGCGGCCCCGATCTCGGCGACGATGCCGACGAGGCGCGCCTCGGGCGCCAGAGTGTAGCCCGGCATCGCCACCGACCAGCCGGCCGCGTTCATCCCCTCCGCGAAGCACGCGAAGTCGGCCCGGGCGTTGCGCTGCCAGTAGCCGCCGTGGACGAAGACGAGACAGGGGGCCTGCGCGTCCGCCGCAGGGTAGAGGTCGAAGGCCGTGCGTTCGCCTGCGGCATAGGGGATGTCGAGCCCGGCGGGATGGGCGGCCCGGTACGTCGCGGAGGCCGCGTTGCGGGTCGCGACCTGGGCCGCGCTGTCGGGCACGCCCGCGTTGTTGTCGTAGCAGGCACCCCGCGCCGCGAAGTCCAGGCTGTCCCAGCGGCGGCGCGGATCCGGCGGTGTCGGGTCGTCGAGGACGAAGGCGGGCACCGGCGCCACCTCAGGCCGCGATCGCCTGGGGCAGGATCGGCGAGTCGGCCTCGAAGCGCTTCCCTGCGCGCAGGCAGAAGGCCGGGCGCAGCAGGCGGTCGGCGATCACCCGCGTGTCCTCGTTGTCGCGCAGCAAAAAGCGGCCGCGATCGTCGTGCAGCACCGAGACGTCGGCCGCGTAGCCGACCTTGAGGGCGCCGATCCGGTCGCCCATGCGCAACATCTCGGCCGGGTGCGACGTCACCATCGGCACCACCTCCTCCAGCGGGATGCCCAGCGCCATCATCGAGCTCATCGCCTGGGTGAGGCTGAACCGGGCCTGCCCGAGGAACGGATGGTTCTCGTCGTCGTGGTGCTCGTCCGGGGTGCCGGCGGGCTTCTTCACCTCGGGGATCTCGGTGTTGTAGCCGTGCATGTCGGCGCCCAGCGTGTAGGGGATCACGCCGGCCGGCAGGGAGGCCCGCGCCACGCGGTAGGAGAAGTGGCTGCCGTGGCCGACATCGACCTTGAGCCCGGCCTCCATGGCCCGGCGGATGATGTGGTGGACCTCGCCCTGCTCGTTGATGAAGCCGCCCGGGTGGCGGGTGAAAGGGTGGGCCAGCACGTCGCCGGGCCGCAGCAGCGGGATCACCCGCTCAACGATGGTGTCGGCATCCTCGCCGTTGGCGCCCGACTCCGGCAGGCCCCAGAGCTGGCCGAAATGCACGTAGAGTGGCAGGTCGGAGCGCCGGCTGATCTCTGCGGCCATCTCCATCACCTTGATGCCCCAGCGGGCGAAGCCGCCGATCTCGGCATGGCCCTTGATGCCGCGCACGAGGTCGCGGTTCTCGGTGGCCGACTTCACCGTGGCGTCGATGTCGACGCCGTCCGGGCTGTAGAGATTCGGGTAGAAATGCCCCTCCAGCCCGCCGACGAGGTAGGCCGACAGGAAGGCGAGCACCTGCGTCTCGGACCGCTCGGCGATGAAGTGGCGGAAGCCCGGCAGGGTCATGCAGGACGGGCCGCCCTGGTCCACCACCGTGGTGACGCCCGAGCGCACGCCGACCATGTCGGGGTTCAGGCCGAACCGGCCGGTGACGTACTGGTAGACGTGGGCGTGGGTGTCGATCATGCCGGGCAGGACGAGCTTGCCCGCGACGTCGACCACCTCGGCGGCGGCCGAGGGCAGGATCGTCTCCGCCACGGCCGCGATGCGCCCGTCCTGCACCGCCACGTCGCGGATGCCGTCGATGCCGGAGGCTGGGCAGATCACCCGCCCGCCCCGCAGAACCAGATCGTAGCGGCGATTGTCCATGTCGACCTCGTGGTCCCGGCCGGCGCGCGCCGGCCTTGCGCTTGCCAAAAGCGAAGCATGCTTCGTATTCCGGCGTTGCACACAGCGTGCCAAGACTGGAACCGTTCTGCGGAGTCGGACGATGAATGAGGTCCCGGACGCCGGATTCGCGGCGGGGTCGGCAGAGGCAGGGGCCTCGGCAAGCGCGGCGAACGGCGTGGCGGACGCGCGGCACTGGCCCCTGGCCGAGCGCCCCGGCTTCCTCGCCCGCCGCATGCACCAGATCCACGTCAGCCTCTTCGCCGAACGCTGTGCCGCGTTTCGCGTCACCCCGCTCCAGTACAGCCTGCTCTCGCTGCTGCGCGACCTTGAGGAGGCCGATCAGACGACGCTCGCGAGCGCGGTCGCCCTGGACCGGACGACGACGACCGGCGCCCTGAAGCGCCTCGCGGCCCGTGGTCTGGTGAGCCGAACGACCTCATCCTACGACCGCCGCGCGCAGGTCTGCCGGCTGACGGAGGC
This sequence comes from Methylobacterium sp. UNC378MF, assembly GCF_900103195.1. GTDB lineage: Bacteria > Pseudomonadota > Alphaproteobacteria > Rhizobiales > Beijerinckiaceae > Methylobacterium. The sequence goes on from NZ_FMWU01000020.1 coordinate 17,474, forward strand.
GGGGGCCGCGCTCCACGGCGCGATGGAGCCAGCGGCGCGAGCCGCGCACGCGCTGACCGTCGAGGCCCTCACCGCTTCGGAGCAGGACACCCTGGCTCGGCTCCTGCGCCGCGTCATAGCGGGGCATGAGCACCGGAGAGGCCAGCCCGACATAGTCTAAGGCACCGTCAAGGAGGCCGCGAACACGCGCTCTCTGCCCAAAGAAAAAACAGTTTGTTCTGCGCCGAGAAGCCTCGAAAGCGCTCTCCTTCCAATAACTTCGGGAAAATTAGACGCGCGTTCCATTTACAGGTCGTCAGCCCGCTGCGCATAAATACGTCATGGAATGCTCACAGGACGCGCTGATCTGAGCACACGGCGCGTATGAGCCTCCCACCGTACGACGAATGTCGACATCCAACGACCGTTCCACACGCCGATGCCCGTCGCGCACGGCCGGGCCGGCGCGCGGTTGGCACATGTCGTGCGTGCGGTGAGCAGCTCACAGCTTGCTGTGGGAGCCTCAATGCCCGAACAGCGAGGTGCGATGACGACGCGCGATGACAGGTCCCGGCCCGCGCGCCCGACGGCGACGGTGCTCGCCGTCCCCGACGCCACACGCAAGGGCAATCAGGCCTACGACCTCATGCGGCGCGAGATCGTCGCCTGCCGCCTTCTGCCCGGCACGCGCTTCACCGAGGCCGAGGTGATGGAGCGGTTCGCGATCGGGAAGGCGAGCTGTCGGATCGCGCTCCAGCGCCTAGCCCAGGAAGGCTTCGTCAGCTCGATGCCGCGGCACGGCTACCGGGTCAGCCCGGTGACCGTGAAGGATGTCGACGAGGTCTTCGCCCTTCGGATGGAACTCGAGCCCCTCGCGGCAAGAGGAGCCGCCGGCCGCGTGAACCGGGCGCATCTGGAACGCCTGGAGCAGGCCTGCCGCCGCAAGATCACCGTGGAGATGGGCAACCAGATCGACTTCTTCCTGGAGGCCAACCGGGGTTTCCACCTCGCGATCGCCGCGGCTTCGGGGAACGGGCGCCTCTACCGGACCCTGTCGGGCCTCCTCGACGAGATGACCCGCCTCGTCGCGCTCGGCTTCGGCGTGCAGGGCGTGCGGCCGAACATCGAGAACGACCACACCGCGCTGATCGAGCATCTCGTGGCGGGGGATGCCGACAGCGCCGCCCTGGTGGCGCGCCGCCACGTCGAGACCTTCCGGGCCATGACGATGGAGAAGGTCATCGCCAGCCTGCGCGACACCGCGGTTGTGGCGCCGGTGCAGCCTCCGGTGGCCGACGGGGGCGAGCCGTGAACGCCGTCGAGCTCGACCAGGTCAGCAAGTGGTTCGACCGGCGCGAGGGCGGGCCGCTCCACGTCCTTGACACCATCGACATCGCGATCCCGCAGCACGCGATCGTCGCGATCCTGGGTGCGTCTGGCTGCGGCAAGAGCACCCTCCTGAACATGATCGCCGGACTGGTCGAGCCCGATCAGGGCGCCGTCCTCCTGAACGGCATCCCGTCGCACGCCTTCCGCGACTGGCGGGCCATGACCTACATGTTCCAGGAGGACCGGCTGCTCCCCTGGCGTACGGCCGCCCAGAACGTCGCCTTCGGCCTCGAGGCCGGGCCCATGGGCCGGGCGGAGCGGGCCCGGCGGGTCGACGAGACCCTGCGTCTCGTCGGGCTCGAAGCCTTCCGCGACGCCTACCCGCACGAGCTGTCGGGCGGCATGCGCAGCCGGGTGGCGCTCGCGCGCAGCCTCGTCACCGAGCCCCGGATCCTGCTCCTCGACGAGCCGTTCTCGAAGCTCGATCCCGAGATCCGCGCGCAGATGCACGCGGAGCTGCTGCGCATCGCCGGGTTGCGGGCGATGACCCTGGTCTTCGTCACGCACGACGTCGAGGAGGCGGTGGTGCTGGCGAGCCAGGTGGTCGTCCTGCACCCGCGGCCGGGCCGGATCGGTGCGGTCCGGGCGATCGATCTGCCGTACCCCCGCGACCCTCTCTCCTCGGAGGTCGCGGAGGAGGTCCGGCGCCTGCGCATCAGCCTCTCCGCCGCGAGCGCGCGATGCTCGTGAAGACACCGCCCCGCCTGATCCGGCAGACGCGGACGTCCGGGGCCGGACGCCGGGCGGGCCTGCTCCTGCAGCGGTTCGCCCTGCTCGCACTGGCGCTGGCCGCGTGGCAGCTGGGGTCGCTGCACGCACCGAGCTTCGTCCTGCCGAGCCCCGCGCGGGTCTGGCACGCGTGGCTCGCCCTCGTCGCCACGCCGAGCTTCGCCGCCGATCTCGGCATCACGCTGGGCCGGATCGGCGCGGGCCTCGCCTTCGCGGCCCTCGTGGGGCTGCCGCTCGGCCTGCTGCTCGGCGCGAGCCCCCGCCTCGGCCGGTTCTTCGAACCGGTGCTGACGGTGACCAACACCGTCTCGTCGGCGATCTGGGCGATCTTCGCGTTGATCTGGTTCGGTCTCTCGAACTGGACCACGATCTTCGTGGTGTTCATGACCGCGATGCCGCTGATCCTGACCAATGTCTGGCAGGGCACGCGCACGGTCAGCGCCGAGCATCTCGAGCTCGCCCGCACCTTCCGTATGCCGCGCCACAAGGTGCTGACCAAGATCTACCTGCCGACGATCCTGCCCGCCTTCTTCTCGGGCGCGCGCCTCGCCATCGGCTTCGGGGCGCGGGTCGTGCTCGTGGCCGAGTCGCTGGGGGCGAGCAGCGGCATCGGCTACCGCCTGCGGCAGGCGGCGGACCTCGTCCAGACCGATCAGGTCTTCGCCTGGACCCTCACCCTCGTCGCCCTGATGATCGGGGTCGAGACGCTCGTCCTGAAGCCGGCGGAACAGCACCTGTTCGCCTGGAAGAAGGTCGCGCAGCCGTGACGACGGTTGGCACCACGCGGGAAAACCTCCGTTGCACGCCCACGACTTGGAGAAGACCTTGAAACGGATCTTAGGCCGCGGTGCCGTCTTCGCCGCCACGGCGCTCTGCGCAATCTGCCTGCCGGCCCTCGCGCGCGCCGAGACGGTGCGCATCGGCTACTGGAGCTCCGGCATCAGCCTCGGCTTCGGCGCCGTGCTGGAGGCCGGCAAGTTCATGGAGAAGGAGGGCCTGACGGCCGAGTACGTCAAGTTCCCGGACGTGAACGCGCCGACCAAGGCCATGGCCGCCGGGGCGATCGATTTCGCGATCGCTGCCAGCGCGGGGACGGCGCTGAGCGTGACCGCCGACGGGCTGCCGATGAGCATCGTCCTGGCGACGCAGGTGGCCGACCTCGATTTCGTCGTCCCCGCGGATTCTCCGATCCGGACGATGGCCGACCTCAAGGGCAAGAAGATCGGCACCTCGCCGGCCGGCAGCGGCACCGCCGCCATCGCGGCGGCGATCCTGGAGACCAATCACGGCCTCAGGCCCGCGGATTACCAGGCCGTGCCCGGCAACGATTCCCGGCTGGCGCAATTCCTCGTCCAAAAGGACATCGACGCCGCCGCCCTGCGCACGGTGACCCTGGCGCTTCTTCCGGACGTCAAGCTGCGCCGCCTCGGCACCTTCCGCGCGGAGTGGAAGCAGCTCACCCGGCAGGACGCGCCACCGGTCCTCGGCGTTGGCCTGATGCGCAACGCCTGGATGGCGCAGAATCCGGACGCCCCCGCCAAGGTCGTGGCGGCGATGCGCAAGGCCTACGCCTTCGGCCAAGCCGACAAGGCGGCCGTGGCCGGGATCCTGAAGGCCGCCGCGAACCTGAGCGATGCCGACGCCGCCGCCTACGCGGGTCTCTGGGACGGCATCTACACGGTCAGCCTGGAGCCCGCCGACATCGCCTCGCTGAAGCGGGAGTTCGAGGTGTTCAAGGCGGTCGGCGCCGTTCAGGGCAGCCTGCCGGACACGGCCCTGAACCCCGGCCCCTACGAGCGGTCGAAGACGATCCCGTAGCTCTCCACCGATCGGCAGAAGAAGGTTTCAACGATGGCTCAGACCATGAAGGCGCTCGTGCTGGAGGCGCACGGCGACATCGACACGCTGAAGGTGGTGAACGACTATCCGAAGCCTTCGCCCGGCGCGGGGGAGGTCCTGATCCGCGTCGGCGCGTCCTCGTTCAACTACCACGACGTGTTCACCGTGAAGGGCATGCCCGGCATCAAGGTGCCGATGCCGGTGGTGATCGGCCTCGACATGGCTGGGCAGGTCGTCGAGCTCGGCGAGGGCGTCACGGAGTGGCGCGTTGGTGACCGGGTGCTGGTCAATCCGCTCAACAAAGCCAAGGGCCTGATGGGCGAGATGCTCGATGGCGGCATGGCCGAGTATTGCCGGGTCTCGACGAGCCAGCTCATCGCGATGCCGCCGGACGTGAGCTACGCGGACGCCGCCTCGCTGCCTGTCGCCTACGGCACCGCTCACCGCATGCTGATCACCCACAACACCGTGAAGGCCGGCGACAAGGTCCTCATCCTGGGCGCGAGTGGCGGCGTCGGCACCGGCTGCGTGATGCTGGCCAAGCAGCTCGGCGCCGAGGTCATCGCCTGCGCGGGCAGCGCGGAGAAGATGGCGGCGCTGAAGGCGCTCGGGGCCGACCACGTCGTCAACTACCGCGAGACCGACTTCTCCAAGTGGGCGATCCAGCAGTACGGCAAGCCGCAGCGCCGGACCTACGAGGGCGGCGTCGACGTGGTGATCAACTTCACCGGCGGCGATACCTGGGTGCCCTCGCTCAAGTGTCTGAAGCGCGGCGGCACGCTGCTCGTCTGCGGGGCGACCGCGGGACACGATCCTAAGGAGGATCTCCGCTACATCTGGAGCTTCGAGCTCAAGGTGATCGGCTCGAACAGCTTCTACGACGACAACCTGTCGGCCCTGATGGACATGATCCAGGCCGGCACGCTGAAGCCGACCATCGACAAGCTCCTGCCCCTCGAGGAGGCCGCCGAGGGCCTGCGGATGATCCGCGACCGCGAGGTCATGGGCAAGATCGTCGTCACCCCCTGACGCCCGCCCGAGCTCGCGCCTTCGGCTGCAGTACCGTCGCCTCCCACCGAGGGGCTTTCCTCTCCCCCTTGCGGGGAGGGGTCAGGGGTGGGGGTGGCGCAGAAGGCACCGCAGCGCCCCATCCTGAGCCACCCCCACCTCCAACTCCTCCCCGCAAGGGGGAGGAGAGACCCGTGCAAGGAGCCAAGAGGCCATGTCCGACACCCCCCTCAGCAAGGAGCAGGTCGAGGCGCTGCTGCTGCGCGGCCCATTCCACCAGTGGCTCGGCCTCTCCGTCGTCGCCGTCGGCGAGGGCACGATCGAGCTGAAGGCGACGTGGCGGCCGGAATGGGTTGTCAACGCCGAGCGCGGCTACGTTCACGGCGGCATCCTGGCGACCCTCGTCGATCTCACCGCCGACTGGGCGCTGGTCTCCAAGACCGGGCGGGGCGTCCCCACCGTGGATCTGCGGGTCGATTACCACCGGGCCGCGATGCAGGGCGATCTCACCTGCCGCGGCACGGTGGTGAAGTTCGGCAACCAGCTCTCGGTAGCCGAGGCGCAGATCCTCGACGACGCGGGACGCCTGCTCGCGAGCGGCCGCGGCGTCTACATGACGGCGCCGGCCAAATGACCGGGGCCAGCCCCGCCGCCCCGGCGGACGGGACCCTCGACCATGTGGTGATCAACGTGCTGCGGCGGATGGACGAGGCGGCGGAGCTCTTCGCCGCCCTCGGCTTCCGGATCACGCCCCGTGGCCACCACTCGCTGGGCTCGATCAACCACCTGATGATGACGACGGGCCCCTACCTGGAACTCGTCGGAATCCCTGAGACCGGCGCGCAGCGGCAGGACGTTCTGGACAGCCCGTTCGGCCTGAACGGGCTCGTAGTGGCGAGCCGGGACGCCGACGCAACCCATGCGCGGCTCGCCGCGGTGGGACTGGCGGCCGGCCCGCCCGTCGCCTTCTCGCGCCCCGTGACCGTCGACGGCCGCGAGGAAGCGGCCCGGTTCCGCACGGTGCGGGTGCCGGCCGACCGGTTCCCGGCGGGCCGCCTCTACCATTGCGAGCACCTGACCCCGGATCTCGTCTGGCGCCCCGAGTGGCTCGACCATCCGAACGGTTTTGCGGGGATCGACGCGCTGACGATCGAGAGCCCCGCACCCGAGGCCGATGCCCATCTCTACGCTGCCGCGAGCGGGGCGCCGGCAGAGGCCGCGGGCGACGTCTGGACGCTCCGGCTCGGCAAGACGCGGATCGCGATCGTGCCTGGGCCGATCGCCCGCTTCGCCGCCCTGGCGTTACGCTTCCGCGGCCTCGACGCCCTCGAGGCCCGCGCGGCTGTCCTCCCGGAGGCGACGTGGGTCCGGCACGGGCCGGACACGGCGGAGCTGACGCTGCCGGCCTTCGGCCTCCATCTCCCGTGCAGGGCAGCCCCATGATGCGCCCGGACACGGTTCCGACCAACCTCGGCGACCTCGTCGACCGGTCTGGGCCGCCGGACAAGCCGCTGATTATCGGCGTCGCCTTCGATGGCGAGCCCGAGGTGATGACCCGCGCCGACCTCGACGCCCGAGCCGACGCCTTCGCACGCGGCCTCGGGCGCGGCGGGATCGCGCGCGGCGCGCGGATCGCGATCCTCGCGGCCAACCGGCCCGATACCGTCGCGGCGCTGCTCGGCGCGATGCGGGCCGGCGTGGTCCCGGTCCCGGTCAATCACAAGTTCCCGCCGGCCACGATCGCCGCCGTGCTCGCCGATTGCGGGGCGCGGCTCGTGCTCTGCGACGGCCCGCGCCGGGCGATGCTGGCGGGGCTCGGCACCGATGTGCGGGTCGCCGTGTTCGACGATGACCGGCCGGAGGGCTTCGCGGCCTGGCTCGATCCCGGGCCCTTCGTGCCGGTCGTGCCCGAGCCCGATGAGGCGGCCCTGTTCCTCTATACCTCCGGCTCCACGGGCCGACCGAAGGGCGTGCGGCTGAGCCATGCCAGCCACCTCTGGGTAGCCCGGACCCGCGCCGCGGAGACGGACCTGCGCGACGACCGGCTGCTCGTGGCGGCGCCACTCTACCACATGAACGCCCTGGCTTTGGCGCTTCTCGTCTGCGCGTCCGGCGCCACGATGGTGCTGCTGCCGCAGTTCGAGGCCCGGGCCTACATCGCGGCGATCGACCGCCACGGCTGCACGTGGCTCACCGCCGTGCCGCCGATGATCGCCATGATGCTGCGGGAGCAGGATCTCCTAGCGGAGGCCGACCTGACCGGCGTGCGGACGGTGCGGATGGGCTCGGCGCCGGTCAACGATGCCCTGGCCCGGCAGATCCGCGCCCTGCTGCCGAACGCCCGCATCCTCAATGCCTACGGCACCACCGAGGGCGGCCCGGTCGTGTTCGGCGACCATCCGGACGGCCTGCCGACGCCGGTCGCGTCGGTCGGGACGCCTCACCCCCAGGTCGCGGTGCGCCTCGTCGGGCCGGACGCACCGGAGACCGGCGTCCTGCAGATGCGCAGCCCCGCGATCATGCTCGGCTACCACAACCGGCCGGACGTGCCCGTGCCGATCACGGCGGACGGCTTCTACGACACCGGCGACGTGTTCCGCCGCGACGCGGACGGGTTCTTCTACTTTCTCGGCCGGACCGACGACATGTTCGTCTCGGGCGGCGAGAACATCTTCCCCGGCGAGGTCGAGCTGGTGCTGGAGTGCCACCCCGAGGTGCTCCAGGCCTGCGTGGTGCCGGTGGAGGATACCATAAAGGGCACCAAGCCCGTCGCCTTCGTGGTCCGCCGACCCGGCGCCACCGTCGACGAGGCCGCCCTCAAGGCCCACGCGCTCGCCCACGCGCCGGCCTACCAGCACCCCCGCCGGGTCTGGTTCGTCGAGGCGCTGCCGCTCGCCTCGACCAACAAGATCGACCGCGCGGCTCTGCGCCTGCGCGCCGAGAAGGCCCTCGCGGTCGCTTGATCGAGGCGCAGGGAACGCGTCTCGCAGCCCGCCGGTCGGCACGATCCGCGCCCGGCGCGATGGGATCGTCCTGCCGCTCGGCCAGTCTGTCTTCCGGCTGGCTTCCGGCGTGACCGAGCAGCTGTCGTCTGCGGCTGAATGCTCGGCGTCGGGATCTGTCTTGCGGTCCCGATCCTCCCGAACCCCCGGATGCAGGCCGTGGCCGTGTCGCTCTGCTTCCGGGGCAACTGGCCGGCTGCCTGGGTCTGCTGGCGTGCCTCGTCGCGCGCGCCTTGCTCATGCTGCTGAACGCGCATGAACGGGTGCGGTCTGTAATCGAGGGCAGCCAACGAGCCCTGGTTCGAGGACCTGCGTCAAACACGGATCGCGCTGCGGGCCTGTCTGTCGAAGGCGGCGGGGATCAGGGCTGCCGCGCATAGGCACGCCCCTGAGATTTCCCCGGAAAATTGCACGTCGAACGCGGACCCTGCACCAATGACAGCTTTCGTATCACGCCGCCACACGACAACCGTCGATTGCCCGAGTCTTTCGGCAATTGTATTAAGCGCATGACAGATGCTGGAGACTACAACTCGCTGCCATCGCCGGGACAGGGCGCGCCGCGCATCATCCCAGAGCCCCATCGTCGGTGCATGCGAGGCTGGTGTGCAGATCCTGTTCCTGACTGATACCCCGTTGCGAGCCCAGCGACTCGCACGCGACCTCGTCCACCTAGGATCCAGCCGGATCATGGACGTGCTCGATCCTAATCAGCGCCCGTCCGACATCGAACGCGCCAGCGTCCGCGTGATTGTCAGCGACGTTTCGTTCTCGCGGTCCGAGACGATCGCGGCGTTGCGCCTTTACCTCGATGCGCTCCAAGATCTGCGCAAGCCTTTCCTCTGCATCTTGCACGAAGCGAGCGCGCGCGCCCATGCCCAGGCAACTGCACTCAAGGCAACCTACGCGGTTCCCGTCGAACACTTAGCCAAACGCCTTGCGCTCATGCAGCCGCGCTCGCCTGCGGCGACGCCGCAAGATTCTGCTGTCCGCCTGAGCGGGCAAGCAGAGGGCGCGCGCGAGGTGCTGGTTCGGATCCTCGCCCTTGGAAGAAACGGGAGAAGCCTGGAGCCAAGCCTGATCGCGACGGGAGCGGCCTATATCGAGAACGCGCTGCGCGAGACCGACGTGCGATCCTGGCTCGAAGTGGTTTGGCAGTTCGACGACATCACGCACCAGCACTCCCTGCTCGTTGCCGGCCTTGCCGCTGGCTTCGCCCAGCATCTCGGCATGTCCAGAGCCGACTGCGAGCGCCTGACCCAGGCGGCCCTACTGCACGACGTCGGCAAGTCGCGCATTCCGCTGGCGATCCTGAACAAGCGCGGCGTGCTCGACGAGGCGGAGCGTGCCATCGTCCAGACCCATCCCGTCAAGGGCTACGATATGCTGCAAGGCTACGGTTACCCTGAGGAGATGCTCGCAGTCGTACGCTCCCATCACGAGCTCTTGGCCGGATCAGGCTATCCCGACCGGCTTCAGGGCCGCGCTATCCCGGACCTCGTGCGGCTGGTGACGATCTGCGACATCTTCGGCGCGCTGATCGAGCGCCGTACGTACAAAAGCCCGATGGAGCCTGGCCAAGCGTTCGGAGTCCTAGCCGGGATGGAGGGCAAGCTCGACCGTGATCTCGTGCGCGCCTTCCGGTCGATCGCCACGGCTGCCGGCCCGGTCGAACTCAGGACGTCAGCATAGTGCGTTCCGGTGGTGATTGGGGGACTTGCCGCAGTTCGGCATGCCGCATCCCATGGTGACCCGCGCGGCTCCGACATGCGCCAGCAGCACCACGAGTACGAGTTCACGCACCAGTCTGTTCAAAGCCATCGTCGAGAAGTCGAGCCGAACCGAGACGTCAATGAAACTCTCGGTTGCGTAGGATCGTAAATTCACAGGCCTCCAGGTTCGTCCCTGCTTTGAACTGACCCCGATGGCGCCAGGCATGCAGCAGGGTCTCCGGAACGAGATCCGCGGCAGTCGCTATTTCGCGGACCAAGCCGCTGGCGCCTGCGAGCAAGCTCCGGCGCGGATCGAGGCATTGGCAACGAAATGCGTGCGCCTCAGCATCGGGTCGGACACGAAGTGCTAGGTCGAGGCCCGCCAGGACGGTCTCGAACGGTTGATTCGCGCCGTCGGACAATCCGTCCGCGTTGAACAGTGCCCGTTGCAGGCCAAGATGCGGCCGAACTGCGTCCGGCAGCATCGTCTTGTCGGACGCGGACGTCATAAGTCGGTCGTTGATGGCGCGGGTGCGCCGACGAAGGCGGCGTACAGCGCTTCTCCGCCGCGCTCGGTCTGGTTGTCCATGAGGCTGGAGAGGCCTTCGCTGCCTCCGTTCGACGAGAGGCACACAATTTGGAGTGAAGATCATGCGTATGCTTTATGTCCCGGCTCTGAACGCCTCTTCGATGTGCTTACCGGAGGCCTGGGTCCAGGATTTGACTTCGGATTGTATTGCTCGCGTCAGCGGAGTCTTGAGGGCTGAAATCATCGGCGCCGGGACCTGTGGCGACGATCGGCACACCGGCGCGACCCGCGCCTCTCTCCGGTAATCCTGCAGCTGCAAGCGTGGCGCCGAGACCGGGAACGCCCGACGTGCAGAATTGCGGCGCCGGGTCGATGCGACATTCGCCGGCAAGCCCGTTGGTTGCCCAGCCGCGCGGGCAAGGAACGACCCTCAGCTTCGGTCCCGTGAAGCTCTGTGCGGCTTGACGAGTGACTCGATGAAGTTGCGGAGTTCCGTCAGGCGCTTGCCGTGGTCGCTGACCTGCTCGTCCAACCCCAGCCTCCAGGCAAGGTCGCGCCGTCCAGGCTCGCGATGCAGCGCGTCGACGAGGTCGGCATACGCTTCCACCTCGCCCCGGCCCCGAGCCAGGTCCGCCTCAATCAAGCCGTCCGCCTGCCGGCGGAGCGCCCCGGCGATTTCATCGAGCGCGATCTCGGGATGGTACTGCACACCCCAGAACACGCCGCCCTCGAAGCGGATCTCAGCAGCCTGAACCACGCTGACCCGATTACTCGCCAGGAGCACCGCTCCCTCCGGCAGGCTCTCGACCTCGTCGGTGTGCACCGCGGGAGCGTCGTAGCAGGCCGGCCGTCCTGCCAGGAGCGGGTGACTGCGACCCCGCTCGGTCGCGGTGATGCGCCGAGCGAACGCGGCCTCGTAGCCGCGAAGATTGGGGCGCACGGTGCCTCCTGCCGCGACGGTGGCCACCTGAAGGCCGGCGCACGAACCGAAGGACGGCGTTCCGGAGGCGAAGACCGCGCGCATGAACGCGACCGTGCGCCGCGTCTCCGGCGTCTCCTCGTAGAGGTGGAGCGGTGATCCTGTCAGGAACACGCCGTCATACGCGGCCAGGGAGGTGCCAGCAGGAAGCCCGGCACCTGCATCCGCCGGCATGACCCGGTCACACTGCGCACCCGGTGCCAGCTCCAGAAGGGTGTCGATGTAGGTCTCACCCGAGGACCGGCCGACGCTCTCGCGCCGGCTTTCACGTGCCTCGGGCGGCTCGCTCTCGGCGATGAGGAGCCGTAACGAAGAAGGGGCGTGATGCACGTTCGCTGGTCTCTCGCCGTGACGCAGGCAGCCGTGGAAGCGTGAACCGGCCGCCGGTGGCCCGTGTTCCGGATGATGCACGCTTGGTCGCAGTTCGCAGGATCTGTGGCTGCCTGGCGCCAGCCGTGGTGCGGGACGAGCTTGGTGAAGGTGGACCGATGGCCGAACTCTGCACCAAACCCGCGGACGCACCGCTCGATTGCCTGATCGTTGGGGGAGGGCCGGCAGGCCTGACGGCCGCGCTATACCTTGCCCGCTTCGAACGCCGGTTCATGGTCGTGGATGCGGGGGATTCCCGTGCCTCTTGGATTCCGACTAGCCACAATGTCCCCCTCTTTGCCGACGGACTCTCCGGCAAGGAAATCCTGGAACGTCAGCGCGAACACCTCGCCCGTTACGGTTTCCATGTAGCGCCAGGGATTGTCAGCGACCTGCGCAAGGCGAAGGGCGGCTTCGTCGCCACGGTAGAGATGCCCGGAACCGAGGACGCACTCGAGGTCCGAGCGCGTCGAGTTCTGCTCGCGACGGGCGCGGATGACATCGAGCCCAGCTTCCCCGACCTGCCTGATGCGGTCCGGCGCGGGCTCGTTCGCTACTGCCCGATCTGCGACGGTTACGAGGCGCGGGGCCGGCGCATCGCGGTGATCGGCCACGGCGACAGGGGCCTCGGCGAAGCAATCTTCGTCGCGCGGACCTACTCTCGCGACGTGACGTTGATGACCTTGGGCCGGGTCATGGACCTCGATGCGACCGAAGCTGTGCGCGTAGCGCAGCACGGGATCAAGATCGTCCGCGAACCCGTCGTCGGCCTCACCATCGAGGGGTCCAGGCTCACGCTGTTGCGCACGGTTTGCGGCACTGAGCACCGCTTCGAGGTGCTCTACTCGGCTCTCGGCTTGCGAATCCGCTCCGGACTTGCAGTCGCTCTCGGTGCACAACACGACGGGACCAAGGCGCTGATCGTCGACGAGCACAACCGCACGACGGTGCCGGGCCTGTACGCGGCCGGCGGGGTCGTGCGGGGGCTCGACCAGATCGTGGTCGCCATGGGCCACGGCGCGGTCGCAGCCACTGACATCCATAACCGTTGCGAGCTTCCCACCGAGGAGGAGGTGGACGGAGGGACGGCGAACCCCGGTCGCGCCTGATCTGTCCCGCAGGGCTCCGCCGCTCGATCACGCTGCCGATTTCCGGAACAGTCCCATTGCGTCTTGCTCAGCATCGTCCTTCCCCAGAAGGAAGGCATAAAGCGCGCGCTCCGCCAGATGGTTAGGCCGACGACAGACGCTAGGCAGAGTTCCGGTTGAGGCGAGCAACAAGCTGATCGGCAAACTTCGCCGCAGCGACGGAGAGTGATCGCCCGCGCAACTGCGCGAGAACCAGTGTCATCGGAGTGAGGTCGCGGGCGTCGATCGGCCGGCTGTGCAGGCGCGGGTCCTCCGGGATACCGCTGGGAACCTGCAGGCTGATCACATCCTCTCGCAGAGTGAGATTACGTAGGAATTCCAGCGAGCCGGACTCGACCACCGGCCGCAGCTCGACGCCGCGACGGGCCAGAGCGTGCTCGATGTGATGGCGGATGGCCAGCGATCGGTCGGGCAGCGCCAGGGCATGGGCGAGGCAGTCACGCAGCCGCACCGGCCCATTGTCCGCTGCCAGCGCGTGGCTCCTGCGCATCAGCGCACACAGGGTCTGGTGACCGGAATAGAGTGGGTGCAGCTCCGCCGAGGGTGGCGGCTGCAGGATCAAGGCGAGATCCGCTTCGAACGCAACCAGGGCGGTCACCGCCTGCGCGTGGTCGCGCACCTGTACCGTGAAGCCCACTTGCGGGAAACGGGCGCGGTAGGCTTCGACCTCCTCCGGCACGACCTGCGTGACGAAGGCTTGGCTGCAGGCGAGCGACACGTGGCCCCGCCGCACCCCTGACAGATCGGCGATCTGCGAGCGGACCCGGTCGAGATCGGCCGCTTGGTCGCGGATGTGGCGGGCGAAAAGCTCGCCGGCTGCATTGAGCCGCATCCCCTGCGGCAGGCGTTCGAAGATCGGCGTGCCGAGTTCGTATTCGAGGTCCTGAATCTGTCGAGTCAAGGCCGAAGGCGTCAGGTTCAGCCGCTCCGCGGCGCGCCGGATTGAGCCAGCGCGGGCAACCTCGGCAACGTAAGTGACGGTACGCAGGTGTTTCACGCCGGCATCCTGCGTCCCTGTTGCTGTAAAAGCAACGATACACTCAGAAAATAGCACTTCCTTGCAACAGGAGCCGCCCCTAGCGTCAAGACATCGGGAGCCTGCAGGAGCCGTTCGATGATCTGCCGCCGTACCCTCCTGGCCGGTCTCGGGGCCGGCCTCGCCTCCGCTCCACTGTCGGGGGCGCGTGCTCAGGGCAGCCCCGTCACAATCCGGATGGGCTCGCTCAAGCTCATTCACTCGATCGCGCCGAGTTTCTACGAGCGCTTCACGCCGGTCGGCGTAACGGTAGAGGTGGTTCCGTTCGAGAGCCCCGCCGAGTGCAAGAACGCCGTCGTCACCAAGTCGGTCGATTTCGGCACCTTCGGCATTGCAGCGGCGACGCTGGGCGCTGCGGCGGGCGAGCCGCTTGCGGTCATCGCTTCCACCTGCAACCGCGGCATGGCGGTGATCGCCAGGAAGGACTCTGACATCCGCGCCATCAAGGACTTGCGGGGCAAGCGGGTCGCGATCTGGCCCGGCAGCACCCAGGAGGTCTTCGTCCTGGAGCGGATGCGCATGGAGGGCCTCTCCGTGAAAGACATCACCCCCGTGCGGGTCTCCTTCTCGGAGATGCACATCGCGCTCGCCCGCGGCGACGTCGACGCCTATGTCGGCGCCGAACCGGGCCCCGGCGTCAGCCTCGCCTCGGGCGTCGGCCAGCTCGTCGAGTATCCTTACGGCACCGAGATGGGCGCCCTGAACATGGTGTTCGGCGCCCATCGCGACACGGTGGCCGAGCGACCGGACCTCGTCCGGACCATGCTGGAGATCCATCGCAAGGCCACGGACTTCGCCGCCGGCGATCGCAACGCCATGATCGCCATGGCGGTGGCCAAGCTCGGGCAGAAGCGCGAGGCGCTGGAACTCTCGGCCCCGAATGTCGAGCTGACCTGGCGTCTGGGGCCGGACGAGGTCCGGCAGGCCGGCGCCTACGCGCAGCACATGCTCGCTCTGAAGCAGATCAAGCGACTGCCCGAGCCAGGCTTCATCGACACCCGCTTCGTCGACGCGATGGGGCGGGTGTGAGCACCGGGATCGAGGCCAGCGCTCTGCCGGCGACGGTACCACCGGCCCCCGCCCGTCGGGCCGGACTCGGGCTCGCCCGCCTGCGTGGACTGGCGCTCGCCTGCGTGGTGCCGGCCGCGCTCGTCGCGATCTGGCAATTCACCACCGCCGGCCGGCCCTACAGCCTGATCCCGCCTCCCGCGGAGGTCTGGGCCGAGCTGCGGGACCTCGCCATCGGCGGCATCAACGACGATGCCTTCAGTGGCACTCTGTGGACTCATCTCGCGGCGTCGCTGACTCGCGTCTACGGTGGCTTCGCACTCGCGGCTGCCGCAGCCCTGCCGCTGGGTCTGCTGATCGGCCGCGTCCAGCTGGTCCGGGCGCTCCTCGATCCCGTCCTGCAGGTCCTGCGGCCGGTCCCGGTCACCGCGTGGCTGCCGCTGGCGATGATCCTGTTCGGCCTCGGGCCGCGCTCGGCCTTTTTCCTGGTATTCCTCGGCGCGTTCTATCCGATCCTGGTCAACACGGTGTTCGGGGTACGCTCAGTGGAACCGCGCCTGTTCGAGGCGGCCGCGATGCTCGGCTGCACCGGGCCGGCGCAATTCGTCCGGGTGGTACTGCCGGCGGCGCTGCCATCGATCTTCACCGGCCTTCGGCTTGGCCTCGGCTTCGCCTGGGTGGTGATCGTGGTCGGCGAGATGACTGGCGTCCAGACCGGCCTCGGCGCGATCATTATGGAGGCGCGCCAGCTCTCGCGCACCGAGATCGTGATCTGCGGCATGGCGGTGATCGGCGTCGCGGGCTTCGTCTCCGACTGGCTGGTCATGCAGCTCGGACGCCGCCTGCTCGCCTGGAGTCCCAATCATGGCTGAGTCCGATGGCTGACCCCACGATCCCGATCCTCGACATGTGCGCGGTCTCGAAGACCTACGGGGTAGGCGGGCGACGGACTGAGGCTCTGCGCGAAGCGAACCTCACGGTGTCCCGCGGCGAATTCGTCTGCCTGCTCGGCGCTTCGGGCTGTGGAAAGTCGACGCTGCTGCGGGTCGCTGCAGGCTTCGAGGCCCCGAGTTCCGGACGGGCCCTGATGTGGGGCAAGCCCATCGTGGGGCCGGGGCCGAGCCGCGGAATGGTCTTCCAGGATTACGGCCTGTTCCCGTGGCTCTCGGTGCGCGACAATATCGGCTTCGGCCCCAAGGCGCGCGGGCGGCCCGCCGCAGAGGTGCGCGACGCCGCCGAGCGCTACATTGCCCTGGTCGGGCTCCAGGCTTTCGCCGACGCCTATCCGCACCAGCTCTCCGGCGGGATGAAACAGCGCGTCGCCATCGCCCGGGTGCTCGCCAACGAGGCCGAGGTGGTGTTGATGGACGAACCCTTCGGCGCGCTCGACGCTATGACCCGGGAGCGACTGCAGGACGAGCTGCTCGATCTCTGGTCGCGCACGGGGCTCACGATCCTGTTCGTGACCCACGCCATCGAGGAAGCGATCTTCCTCGCCGACCGCATCGTGATGATGTCGCCCGGTCCCGGCCGTATCGAGGCGGTGCATGAGGTCGACCTTCCGCGGCGCCGGGACGTGTCCAGCCCGGCCTTCAACGACCTCCGCCGGATGCTCGCGGCCCAGCTTCACAGTCACCACGCGCCGCGGGTGGCGGCGTGATGGAGACCTCGTTCGACGATCCCCGCCGGCCCGAGAACCGGCTCGCCTATTGCGCCGCCATTGACCGGCCTCGGATCACCCTGCCCGCGGGCAAGCAGATTGCCGTCTGGCCCGTGGTCAATGTCGAGCACTGGCTGATCGACCATCCGATGCCGCGCCAGATCCTGGTGCCGCCGACCGGCGCGAGTCTACTGCCCGACATCCCGAACTGGGCTTGGCACGAATACGGCATGCGGGTCGGCTTCTGGCGCTTCTTCGAGGCGTTCACGAGTCGCGGCATCCGCCCGACCCTGTCGATCAATGGCTCGGTCTGCGCAGCCTATCCCCGCATTGCCGAGGCCGCCCACACGGCCGGCTGGGAGTTCATGGCCCACGGTTTCCACCAAGTCCCGACCCACCGGGTCGAGGACCAGCCCGGGATGATCGCCCGCACGGTGGCGGCGATCACCGAGGCCACCGGTCGTCCGCCGCGCGGGTGGCTCGGGCCGGGTCTCACCGAGACCCTCGATACGCCCGATCACCTGCACGAGGCTGGCATCGAGTATGTCGGCGACTTCGTGGTCGACGACCGTCCGTGCCGGGTGGCGACGCGCACCGGGCCTCTCGTGGCCCTTCCTTACTCTGTCGAGCTGAACGACATCACGCTGCTCGCCATCCAGCATCATCGGGCCGACGAGTTCGTGGAGCGGGCGCTCGCCAATCTCGACCGCCTTGCCGCGGAGGCCGCCGGTTCTGGGCCCCTTGGGGGCGCCAAGGTGATGGGCTTCGCGATCCACCCCTACATCACCGGCGTTCCACACCGGATCGGCCTGCTGGAGCGGCTGCTCGATGCCATCCTGGCGCGCAGCGACGCGGTTTTCATGCAAGGGGCCGAGATCCTCGACTGGTACAGCGCCGCCGGCGACGTGTCGTAAATTTTCGTGCCGGCCTGAGCTGAGGAGCCGCTGTGCCCCCCTTCCCAATGATCTCGCTCCTGCACGCGGCCTATGCCGACGGCCTCGACCCGCGTGCCGTCGTGGCCGAGGCCTATCGACGGATCGCGGCGGTCGATGATCCCGGTATCTTCCTCGCCCTGGTGCTGGAGGCCGAGGCGCTGGCCGCAGCGGCCGCACTCCCGCCTTTCGACCCCGCGACGATGCCGCTCTGGGGCGTGCCCTTCGCGGTGAAGGACAACATCGACGTCGCCGGCCTGCCGACCACCGCTGCCTGCCCGGGTTTCGCCCATACCCCCGCCGAGACCGCGCCCGCGGTCGCGCGCCTCCTCGCCGCCGGGGCGATCCTGATCGGCAAGACCAACCTCGACCAGTTCGCTACCGGGCTCGTCGGCCTGCGGACTCCCTATCCCGTCCCGCGTAACGCCATCGATCCGGCCTATGTGCCCGGGGGGTCCAGCAGCGGTTCGGCGGTCGCGGTGGCCCACGGAATCGTATCATTCGCCCTCGGGACCGACACGGCGGGCTCGGGCCGGGTGCCGGCGGCGCTCAACAACGTCGTCGGACTGAAGCCCTCCCTCGGGGCGGTCTCCAGCCGCGGAATGCTGCCGGCCTGCCGGACCCTCGACACGCTCTCGGTCTTCGCCGGCACGGTCGCCGACGCCGACGCGGCCTTCCGCGTCATGGTGGCGTTCGACGGTGCCGATCCCTGGTCACGGACGCTGCCGGTGGCTGCGGCGCCGGCCGGGATACCGGCGGGACTGCGCCTGGGCCTGCCGGACGCGGCGAGCCTCCATTTCGGAGGTGACCGGCTCTCGGAAGCGGCCTTCGCGGCATCGGTGGCCGACCTCGAACCGCTCATCGGCACCGGGGTGCCGATCGACCTGAGTCCGATGTTCGCTGTCGCGAGCCTGCTCTACGACGGGCCGTGGGTCGCCGAGCGCTACGCGGCGATCCGCCCGGTGATGGTGACCCGCCCCGAGATCCTGCACCCGACGACGCGGACGGTCATTGCCGCCGCCGAGCGCTACAGCGCCGCGGACGCCTTCGCGGGCCTCTACCGCCTGGCGGAGCTGCGTCGCGACGCGAGCGCGATCTGGGACCACATCGATGTCCTCGCCGTACCGACCTATCCGCGCCCGCAGACCTGCGCGTCGGTGGTCGCAGACCCGATCGGGCCGAACAGCGAGCTCGGCACCTACACCAACTTCGTCAACCTGCTCGACTGGTGCGCCCTCGCAATCCCGGGGCGGCCCCGCGCCGACGGCTTTCCGTCCGGGCTCACCCTGCTCGCGCCGCGCGGGTGCGACGGCCTGCTCGCCACCCTGGGTGCACGTCTGCATGCCGCCGCCGCTGTCCGGATCGGCGCCGGGACGTATCCTGTACCGGCCGCGGAACCGGGTCCGGCCCAGGCGCAGCCCGGCGAGTTCGAGCTGGCGGTCGTCGGGGCGCATCTGTCGGGTCTGCCCCTAAATCGCGAACTCACCGAGCACGGGGCACGGTACTTGCGGACCGTGGCGACTCGACCGGATTACCGCCTCTATGCCTTGCCCGGCGGCCCGCCGCATCGTCCCGGGCTGCTTCGGGTGGCCGTCGACGAAGGTGGTGCGATCGAGACCGAGGTATGGGCGTTGCCCCCTTCTGCGTTCGGGACCTTCGTGGCCGGCATCCCGGAGCCGCTCGGCATCGGCACCCTACGGCTCGCCGACGGGACCGCACCGAAGGGCTTCCTCGTGGAGGCGGCCGGCGTCGCTGGTGCGGTCGATATCACGCGGTTCGGTGGCTGGCGCCACTACATGGCCAGCCGGGCGGCGGCGTAACTGACGCTTCGCTGACGCCAGCCTCTGGACCTCGAGGATTGACGGTGCGCGTGGCTCTGTCGACCCCTGTTCTCAATCGGGTGAGCAATCAAACGCGCTCCGTGCGCGACCTGCCATCCGCCGGTCCTGCAAGATTCTGTCAGGTCGCAATCAGAACCGAACGATAGTCTCTTCTGCAGATCTGCTCAGAGCTTGGCGAGATCGAGCAGCTTGCCAAGTGGTCTGCGGCCACGTTCGGCAACAATACTCAGCGCGTGAAGATCTTGAATGGTATGCACTTTTTGGAATCGGTGTCGTCGCTTCAGGTTCAAGCTTTGATGCCGCCGCAGGCCCGGAGACACGGACGTCCTGAGGGTCCGAGAACGGGGCGGTTCCGAAGAGGACGGATTGGGCGTGCGCCAAACGGGTCGGGATCCGGCCGACCCGCTGCATCGGCTACGCGGCTTCCGCGATGCTGCTTTCAGATAGAACAGACGTGCTGTTGCCATGCTGCTTGAGGGGCCTGTTGCCGCTCAACCGACGCAGCAGCACGTAGAAGACCGGCGTCAGGAACAGGCCGAACGCAGTCACGCCGATCATGCCTGAGAACACCGCGACGCCCATCGCGCGTCGCATCTCCGAGCCGGCGCCCGTCGCGGTCACCAGTGGTAGGACACCCATGATGAAGGCCATCGACGTCATCAGGATCGGACGCAGTCGGAGGCGGCTCGCCTCGATCGCCGCCTGAAGCGGCGTGCGACCGGCGAATTCCAGCTCGCGCGCGAACTCCACGATCAGGATGGCGTTCTTGGCCGAAAGGCCGACCAACACGATGAGGCCGATCTGCGTGAACACGTTGTTGTCGCCTGCCGACAACCATACACCGAACATGGCGGCCAGCAGGCCCATCGGCACGATCAGCAGGATCGCCAACGGAAGGGCGAGGCTCTCATACTGCGCGGCCAGCACGAGGAAGACCAGGAGCAGCGCCAGCGGGAACACCCAAACCCCGGAATTGCCCGCGATGAATTCCTGATACGTAAGATCCGTCCATTCAAAGGCGAAACCGCGCGGCAGAGTCTCGGCCGCGATGCGCATGGCGGCGGCCTGAGCCTGACCTGACGAATAGCCGGGCGCTGCACCGGCATTGATGTCGGCTGACAGGAAGCCGTTGTAGCGCATAGCCCGCTCTGGGCCCGCGGTCTGGCGGACGCGCAGCAGGGCTGAGAGCGGCACCATTTCGCCGGTGCCGGCCCTGACTTTCAGCAGCCCGACATCGTCCGAGCGCGCTCGGAAGGGCGCGTCGGCCTGGACACGCACTGAGTAGGTCCGGCCGAACTTGTTGAAGTCGTTCACATAGAGAGATCCGAGATAGATCTGAAGCGTGTCGAAGATGTCCGTGACCGGTATGTTGAGCTGGCGAGCCTTCGTCCGATCGACGTCGGCGAAGAGCTGCGGCACGTTCATCTGGAAGCTGGAGAACAATCCGACGAGTTCGGGCGTCTGGGCGGCCTTGGCCATGAACGCCTTGGTGGCATCATTCAGCGCCTCGTAGCCGAGGCCGGCCCGATCCTCGATCTGCAGCTTGAAGCCGCCGATGGTCCCGAGCCCGTTGACGGGCGGTGGCGGGAACATCGCGATGAAGGCTTCGGGAATTGCGGCGTATTTCCTGTTCAGCGACTGGGCGATGGCCGCTCCATTCAAGGAGGGATCCTTGCGCTCGTCGAAAGGCTTCAAGGTCGAGAACACGATGCCCGAGTTGGAGCTGTTGGTGAACCCGTTGATCGAGAGGCCGGGGAAAGCGACGGCGCTCTCGACGCCGGGCTCCTTGAGCGCAATCTCGCTCATGCGGCGGATCACCTCTTCGGTCCGGTCGAGGGTGGCGCCGTCGGGCAGCTGCGCGAAACCCACGAGGTATTGTTTATCCTGCCCCGGCACGAAGCCGCCTGGGATCTGGCGGAACAGAACGGCGGTCAGGCCGACGAGCAGGACATAGAGGACCATCATCGTCGCCTTGCGCGACACGACGAAGCCGACGCCGCTTCCGTATCCGTTCGAGGCCCGCCCGAAGGCGCGGTTGAACCGGCGGAAGAACCAGCCGAGGAGCCCGTCGAGAATTCGGGTCAGCCGGTCCTTCGGGGCGTGATGATCCTTCAGCAGGAGGGCGGAGAGGGCCGGTGAGAGGGTCAGGGAGTTGATGGCCGAGATCACCGTCGAGATCGCGATGGTCAGAGCAAACTGCTTGTAGAACTGGCCGGTGAGCCCGCTGATGAAGGCCAGCGGCACAAAGACGGCGACGAGCACCAGCGCGATAGCGATGATGGGCCCCGAAACCTCACGCATGGCCTGGTAGCTGGCTTCACGCGGTGAGAGCCCGCTCTCGATGTTCCGCTCGACGTTCTCCACGACGACGATGGCGTCATCGACGACGATGCCGATCGCGAGCACCAGGCCGAAGAGGCTCAGCGCGTTGATCGAGAAGCCGAAGACATGCATCACCGCGAAGGTGCCGACGATCGAGACCGGCACGGCGAGCAGCGGGATGATCGAGGCCCGCCACGTCTGCAGGAACAGGATCACCACAAGGACGACGAGGGCGATGGCCTCCAACAGGGTGTGGATCACCGCCTCGATGGAGGCGCGCACGAACTGGGTCGGATCGTAGACGATCTGGTAGTCCACACCCTCCGGCATGGTCTGCTTGATCTCCGCCATGGTGCGGCGGACCTCGTCCGAGATGCGGATCGCGTTCGAGCCGGGAGATTGGGAGATCGGGATCGCGACCGCCGACTTGTTGTCGAGGAGGGATCGGAGGGCGTAGTCGGAGGCTCCGAGTTCGATCCGCGCGACGTCGCGAAGCCGGGTGATGGCGCCGTCTGCTCCCGTCTTGACGACGATGTCGGCGAATTGCTCCTCGCTGCTCAGGCGACCCTCGGCATTGAGCGAGAGCTGCAGATCGATGCCCGGGACGGCCGGTGATGCGCCGATGACACCGGCGGCGGCCTCGACGTTCTGGGCCTGGATCTCGCGCACGACGTCGCCCGCGGACAGGCCGTGCTCGGCGACCTTCTGCGGATCGAGCCAGATCCGCATCGCATAGTCGCCCGAACCGAAGAGCTGCACTTGGCCGACGCCATCGAGGCGGGCCAAGCGGTCCTTGATGTTCAGCACCGCATAGTTGCGAAGGTAGGTCATGTCGTAGCGGCCATTGGGCGATACGAGATGAACGACCATCGTCAGGTCGGGAGAACTCTTCACCGTCACGATCCCGAGCTGGCGCACGACCGCCGGCAGCCGCGGTTCGGCCTGCGAGACACGGTTCTGGACGAGCTGCTGGGCCTTATCCGGGTCGGTGCCCAGGCGGAAGGTGACGGTCAGCGTCATGATGCCGTCCGTCGTGGCTTGGCTCGACATGTAGAGCATGCCCTCGACGCCGTTGATCTGCTCCTCGATGGGCGTCGCCACAGTCTCGACGATGACCTTTGGGTTCGCGCCCGGGAAGGTCGCCCGGACGACTACGGACGGCGGCACCACGTCCGGATACTCGGAGATCGGCATCGCGAAGAGCGAAAGCAGGCCGCCGATGAAGATGAGCATCGAGAGCACGCCCGCGAAGATCGGGCGGTCGATGAAGAATTTGGAGAGGTTCATGCCGCCCTCCGAGGGCGCGAGGTCAGAGGTCGATAGGGCGGCCGCGAGCGGGTCGCCGTAATCATTGCGTCGGGACTTCTGGTCGGCCGGGCGAGGCGCAGTCCGTCAGCGCTGGGCGAGCTTGCTCGTCCCGGACGCGGTACCGTCCGGACGCGTTCCCATCGCCACAGCTTCGGGGTGCAGGAGGGTGCCGGGCCGGATGCGCTGCAGCCCGTTGACCACGATACGCTCGCCGCCGGACAGGCCGGAGGTCACGACGCGCAATCCCTCGACGGCCCTGCCGAGGGTGACGGCCCGAAACATGGCTCGGTCGTCCGCGCCGACCACGAGCACGAACTTCTTATCCTGATCGGTGCCGATCGCGCGCTCGTCGACGAGGAGAAGGCGCTCCGGTGCGGCCTGACCGAGCCGCATTCGCGCGAACTGCCCGGGGATCAGGCGGCCGTCGCTGTTGGAAAAGGTCGCGCGCACGCGAACCGTGCCGCTGCGGGCATCGACCTTGTTGTCGATGAACTGCAGATGCCCCTTGGCCCGCGTGCCATCGGCCGTCGCCATCTCCACGGGGATGCGGTCGAGCTTGCCGCGGCCACCGGCCGGATCCGCGATCGACGCCAGCGCCTTCAGGACGACGCCCTCGTCCGCATCGAAGCTCGCGTAAACGGGGTCGACCGAGACCAGCGTGGTCAGTACGGCAGCCCCAGCGCCGGTCGCCACGAGGTTGCCCGGCGTGATCTCGCGCCGTCCGACGCGACCGCTCACGGCAGCCCGGACTTGAGTGTAGCCGAGGTTCAGGCGTGCCGCCTCCAGCGCCGCCTGCGCGGCATCAAGGCTCGCCTTCGCTTCCTTGAACGCGTTGGCTCGAACGTCGAGATCGCGCGCCGTGACGATATGCTGATCCGACAACCTCTGCCCGCGTTCGAGGTCGCTTGCCGTCATGGCAACGCGCGCCTCGGCGCCCGCTACCTGAGCTTCCAGCCGCCGGACCTCCGCCGCGTAAGGTGCGGGATCGATTGTCACCAGCACGTCCCCGGCCTTGACCAGCTCGCCTTCCGCGAAATGCGTGGCCTGGATCGCGCCGCCGACTCGGGCCCGCACCTCGATGCGATCGACCGCCTCTAGCCGGCCCGAGAATTCGTCCCAGAGGATGACGTCGCGCGGTTCGACGGTCGCGACCGAAGCCGGCATGGCGGTCTCGACGGGCGGCGTAGCCGCAATCGCCTGACTGCCCCTGATCAGCGACGTGGGCGCGACATGGTAGGCTGCCCCCAACAGGGACGCGATCGCGAGCCCTCCGGCGGCGAAGCGCCTGACGCGTGCGAGACCCTGTATGGAACGAGGCTGGGATTCCACGAGCGACTCCGACATCTGTATAGATCGCTACACATGTCGGCATGGACGCAATGCGTCAAGTGACTTATCTACCACTCGATACAAAAGTTGGAGTGTGCGGACAATGGTGATGGGGCGGCCCCGGTCCTTCGACACGGACAAGGCCCTCGACGAGGCGATGGAGGTGTTCTGGCGGCACGGCTACGACGGCGCGAGCATCGCCATGCTGACGAAGGCCATGGGCATCAAACCGCCCAGCCTCTACGCGGCGTTCGGCAGCAAGGAGGGCCTGCTCAAGGCCGCCCTCGATCGTTACGCGCAGCGGCGCTCGGAACACATGCGCTTCGTTCTGGCAGGGGCCACGGCGCGCGACGTGGCCGAGCGCTTCCTGGGCAGCATCGCCGAGAGCCATACCGATCCCGCCAATCCGCCCGGTTGCCTCCTGGTCCAGGGCGGGCTCGCCTGCGGGGCCGGCTCGGAGAACATCCCGTTCGAATTGGCAACCCGGCGCGCGCAGACGGAGACGGAGCTCCGCGAGCGATTCCTTCAGGCCAAGCAGATCGGGGATCTACCGGCGGAGGCCGACCCGGCTTCACTGGCGCGGTTCCTATCGACCGTTGCCTCGGGCATGGGTGTCCTGGCGTCCTCGGGCGCCGACCGCGAGGCGCTTCGGGAGGTCGCCCGCGTATCTCTGCAAGCTTTCACAGGAAGCCGATCCCCATGAGGACCAGGACAATTGGCTGACGGTCCTTCGTCGTACCACCAGCGTATCCTCGTGGGTTACGTCGAGGCCAATCAGGTCAAGCCGAGGATTGTCCTGCCACCGGAGCCCTTGGTCCTAGCGCGGCAGCACCTTCGCCTCTTGCAAGCGGCGAATAGCAGCGACCAAGGCCTCGACGCTGTCCATGCTCTCACCGAAACCCGCGCGCCGGATCTTGCCCATGTCGGAGACCAGATCGAAGTCGCTGTGAAACACGAAATCGCCGAAGCTCCAGCCGACCGCCCTCTCGAAGGGCAGGTCGCTCAGGCCCTGTTCTGCCGCTAGTCGCGTCCAGACCGGCTTCTTGCTCGCCATGTGGATGGCCAGGCGCATCGGAACCGGCGGCCCGACCGGCAGATCGAGCGCGGCGCCAAGCTTCTCCCAGACCCGTCGCCACCGGAAGGGCTCGTGCACGTAGTTGAAGGCCTCACCGCGCGCGGCATCGGACGTCGCGGCCCAGAGGCTTGCCCGGCTGAGGGCGCCGGAATCCGTCACCTGGGCAAACACACCCTCGTAGACGTGGGCCGGCCCCGGGAAACGGAATGCGGCGCCTTCCACCCTGCACAAGGCGGCGTAGGCGCCGATCACCGTGGCGATGTTCATGGCGTTGCCGGCGGCATCGCCAACCACCACGTCGGGACGGAGGATAGACCAAGCCGCCCCGCCGCGATCCGCCCGACTCCGCAACTCATCTTCTTGCGTGAAGTAGAAGTTCGGCCCGATGTGGCGTGGGTTCTCGTCTTCGTAGAACGGCGCTGGAACCGGGCCGAGATGGACACCGTAGACCTTCGCGCCCTGATATAGAACCACGCGCTCCAGAGGGGCGCCGACCGCTTCCAGTCCGTCGAGAAGGTTGCGCAGCATCGCGCCGTTCACGCGGTCCTCATCGGCAAGGCTCGGCCGGGGGTGCGAGAGCGGCATAGAACAGATGGGTGGTTTCGCGGGCCTGAGCGAGGGCGGCGCGGGTCGCTTCTGGATCAGTCAGATCAGCCGCAATGGCCTCGCTCGATCCGTGCGGCCGCCGTGAGAGGGCACGCGCGTGCCAACCCTCCGATGCCGCAAGTTCCTGCATCAGCGCTTTGCCGATGATTCCGTTTGCGCCCGCAACCAGGGCTGTTCGGAGCTCTGCCATCATCGCTCGCGTGGGTGCTGTGGGATCTACGGGCTCGGCTGCGCCGCCCCGGTCTCGGTCGGACGCACGACGAACGTGCGATCAACCCACGGCAGCCAGGTCTGTTCAGGGGCCGGTACGTTCTCGCGCTCCGCTGCAGCGAGCATGAGCAGGCACACCGCGCTGATCGTCAGCATTCCGGGAGGTTCACGGCGAGACCGGCCAAGCTCGTTTCCTTGTACTTGGTGCTCATCTCCTCGCCGGTCTGCCGCATGGCCGCGATGCAATTGTCGAGCGGCATGAAATGGGACCCGTCGCCGCGCAACGCGAGCGATGCGGCCGCGACGGCTTTCGTGGCTCCGATGCCGTTCCGCTCGATGCAAGGCACTTGGACCAAGCCCGCGACCGGGTCGCAGGTCATTCCGAGATGGTGCTCCAGCGCGATCTCGGCGGCGTTCTCGACCTGCGCGGGCGTGCCGCCGAGTACGGCGCACAGGCCGCCCGCCGCCATCGCGCTGGCGGAGCCGACTTCGCCCTGGCAACCGGCCTCCGCGCCCGAGATCGAGGCGTTGTGCTTGATCAGTCCGCCGATGGCTGCGGCCGTCAGCAGGAAATCCGAAACCCGGGCCGGGTCGGCGCCGATGCAACGGTCCAGATAATACCGGATCACGGCTGGAACGACGCCCGCGGCACCGTTCGTCGGCGCCGTCACCACCTGGCCGCCGGCCGCATTCTCTTCGTTGACCGCCATCGCATATACGCTCAACCACTCGGTCACGCTGTGAGGCTGCGCCCTGTTCGAGCCTTGTTCGCTCAGAAGCTGGTCTCGTATGCGCTTGGCCCGACGCCTGACGCGCAGGCCGCCGGGCAGCTCCCCTTCGCGCGACAGACCACGCTCGATGCAGCCGTCCATGGTCTGCCAGATGCGTGCAAGACCCGCCTCGATCTCGGCATCCGAGCGGCCGACGGCCTCGTTCGCGCGTTTCATGCCGGCGATCGACAGGCCGCTCTCCCGCGCCATGCGCAGCATGGCGGCCGCGGACTCGAATGGGTAGGGCCAGAGCCGCGGATCGGAAGCCTCCGAGGAGGGCGGGAGACCCACGTCCCGTTCGGCGGCCGTCAGGATGAAGCCGCCGCCGATCGAGTAGTAGGTTTCGGACAGGATCTGTGCGCCCTGGGCGTCGAAAGCCGTGACGATGAGGCCGTTCGAATGTCCGGGTAGCGGGGGCCCGAAATCGAAGACGACTGCGGTCAACGGGTCAAAGGTGAGTGCCGGCAGTCCCGGCGGGGCCAGGCGCTTGCTGACGCGAAGCTCCGCAAGCTGACGCTCGGCCTCGTCCATCTCGATCGTGGCGGGTCGGTAGCCGAGGAGGCCGAGGGCCACCGCCCGTTCTGTGGCATGCCCACGACCCGTAAAGGCGAGAGAGCCGTACAAGGTCACGCGGATTGCTTCGGCCGCTTGGCTCGCGCGGTCGGCGCGCAGCAGGTCCAGGAAGTCGGCCGCTGCCGTCATCGGTCCCATGGTGTGGGACGAGGACGGTCCGATGCCGAGCTTGAACACGTCGAACACACTGAGGAACATCAGGATTTCTCGTCGCAGCCGGGATGCGCAGCCGCTGCATCTTGGCTCGCATCTTGGAGGGCTTCACCTCGTGCCGATGCATGCCTCTGGCCAGTTGCGGCGGTCTGCTGACCGGATCAGGCCTACCGAGCCTGCATGAGGCTTTATCGCTCAGCATCGGGTCAGGCGTCACTCCACCAACCGGCTGGACCGCCCAAGCGCCGAGATCGAGCGCCGGATCAATCAGCCAGAGGGAGCAGATCGGACGCCCGGAATCGGCGCTAACCGAGTTGCTGGCGGGATGTGAGCCTGCGCACCTGAAGCGCCGTTGCGATCGTCTGCCTCAGGGTGTCGGGCGTATAGGGCTTCACGACGAGAGAGGCGCGCAGGAAGGCAGCGTCGGACCCGACACCCTTGTCGCCCGACGCAAGAATCACACACACCTCCGGCTGGCGAGCCCGCACTGTCTTGGCAAGTTCCAGGCCGGAGATGCCCGGCAAGCCGACATCCGTGAGGAGGACGTCTATGCTGTCGACTTCCAGCACCCTGTAGGCTTCTTCCACGCTGCCCGCCTGTCGAACGCGGCAGCCGATATCGATCAGCATCTCGGTCGTCGTGCCCCGGATGACCGAATCGTCCTCGACCAGCAGCACGGTCGCGCCCTTCACGGCGTCCCGGTCCAGAGGCCGGGTGTCGGTTCGAGCAACCGTTTGGCGCTGAGCCTGGTTGGCAAGCACATGCCTGACCTTCCGCGCAAGCGCTTCGCGCGTGTAGGGTTTGCCGAGCAGGTCAACGCCGGGATCGAGGCGTCCGCCGTGCACGATGGCGTTCTGCGTGTATCCAGACGTGAACAGCACCGCGAGATTGGGCAAACGTTGCTTGGCTTTGCGCGCCAACTCGGGGCTGCGCAAGGCGCCAGGCATCATCACGTCGGTGAAGATCAAGTCGATGGGCAGGCCGCTCTCGACGATCGCCAGCGCACTCGCGGCATCTCGCGCCTTGAAAACCCGGTAGCCGAGTTCACCCAGCATGGAGACGGCGACCTCGCGAACCTCGTCGTCGTCCTCGACGACCAGGATCGTCTCGTCGCCCCCACCGATCTCCACAGGCGGCGTGGCGACGAGGGCGTCCTCCTTGTCCATCGCACGCGGCAGGTAGACCTTCACGGTCGTGCCTGCACCCACCTCGCTGTAGATCTTGATGTGCCCGCCGGATTGCTTCACGAGACCATAGACCATCGCGAGGCCGAGACCGGTACCCTTATCCTCCGGCTTGGACGTGAAGAACGGCTCGAAGACCCGCTCGAGCGCGTCCTGAGGGATGCCCACGCCGGTATCGGTCACCGCCAGCAGCACGTACTGACCCGGCGCGACGTCGTCGTGACCCCGCGCATACGCGTCGTCCAGGAAGGCGTTGCTCGCCTCGACGGTCAGGCGGCCATGGCCGTCCATCGCATCGCGGGCGTTGATCGCGAGATTGAGGACAGCGTTCTCGATCTGGTCGGGATCGACGAGGGTGTTCCACAGCCCGCCCGCCACGACGGTCTCGATCTCGACTTCACCGCCGAGTGCGCGGCGAAGCATGTCGTCCATGCCCTGGACCAAGCGGCCGATATTGACGACCTTCGGCTCCAGCGGCTGGCGCCTGGCGAAGGCGAGCAACTGCGATGCGAGCTTCGCCCCGCGCGCCACCCCGGCCATGGCGTTCTGCACCCGCGTTTCGGCGCGGGGATTGCCGGCGACGTCCTTGCTGAGCAGCTGCAGGTTGCCGCTGATCACCTGAAGCAGGTTGTTGAAGTCGTGGGCGATGCCGCCCGTGAGCTGACCGACAGCTTCGAGCTTCTGCGAGCGCAGCATGGCCGCCTGAGCCTGCTGCAGTGCCTCTTCCGCCCGGCGGCGCTCGGTGATGTCGCGGGTAACCTTCGCGAACCCGATCAGCTGACCACCATCGTCGCGTATCGCGTCGACGGTAACGTGCGCCCAGAACGTGGTCCCGTCCTTGCGAACCCGCAGCCCTTCGTTCTCCCAACGGCCCTCACGCGCAGCCGTGTCCAGCCCGAGTTGTGGCAGGCCGGCATCGCGGTCAGCTTGCGTGTAGAAACCGGAGAAATGATTCCCGATGATCTCTTCCGGACTGTAACCTTTGATCCGCTGTGCGCCGGCATTCCAGCTTGCGACCTCGCCACGCGCATTCAGCATATAGATCGCGTAGTCTTTCACGCCCTGGACAAGCAGTCGGAACTGCTGCTCACTCTCCCGAAGCTTCGCCTCGGCGGTTCTCCGCTCGGTGAGGTCGCGGGTGATCTTTGCGAACCCGATGAGTTCGCCGTCCGGCGACCTGATCGGGTCGATGATGACGTGGGCCCAGAATTGCGTGCCGTCCTTGCGTACGCGCCAACCCTCTCGCTCGAAGCGCCCCGTCTGGGCTGCCTCGTGCAGCGCTCGCGCTGGCACGCCCGCGGCGCGTTCAGCGTCTGTGTAGAAGGCCGAGAAGTGACGGCCGATGATCTCCTCGGCCGCATAGCCTTTGAACCGCCTGGCGCCCGGGTTCCAGCTTGTCACATGACCGTCGCGATCCAGCATGTAGATCGCATAATCCGTGATCGCCTCGACCAGCAGCTTGTAGCGGCCCGCCGCAATGTCCGCTGTCTCGATGATACCTGGACGTTCCATCTAGCTCTCGTGGCCAGCTTCGCCGGGCCGGAAACGGCTCGGCCCAAGCAGCCGTGGCGCGAACTCGGCCGGCGCAGGTACCCTCCAGCGGCCTGTGGGCTGCTTGGCCTATCTGCTGCCGAAGTGCGGCGCACTAACGCATGTCAATCGGAGCGAGGGTCCGGCACCTGCGCCACTGGCCCCGGTATCGGGCTCAAGATGCAGGTGGATCGGGTCGCCACACGTGTCTGCGTCATGTCCAGCCGGCCTGGTCGAGCGGAGCCGAGTGGACGGCGGGGATCGGGACTCCGCGGGGCCGAGCGGGTTGGAGAGCCCTCATCGGCTTGCCGGCCGGCAGGCGACAGGAGGCTCCGAGCCCGTTGCCGCCGCTCAATGCACATGGCGGCGCCTCAAAGGCAGATGCCGCGAGCGCTCGGTCGCGTAGCCGAAGCCGTGCCGTGCCTGAAAATTCCTGACCGGTGGCTGCGATCCTGAAGGAGGAGCGGCCGAGGTAAGGGCGGATGATGCCACGGCTGGCGCGGGGAGGCGTCTTCGCGGAACCGGCCCAACCTTCACGGGTCTATCGAGCAGACCTCTTGACGCAGCCTTCGTTCAGACCGCTCGATCCACCTGTCCGATCGATCTGTCCAGCATGGGCGCGCCCATACGATGTTAGGAAGGGCGGACGCTTGCGATGGGTCTGACGAAGTTCGAGAACCGCTTGCTACAGGCGCTGCCGTCGGGCGATCTGGAGCAGCTTCTGTCACATCTCGAACGTGTGGAGGTCGAGAAGGGTGATGTCCTGGCCTCGGTCGGCGAAGTCTTGGAGTTCGCCTACTTCCCGGAGGGCGGCCTGTCGTCGAACATCGCGGTCACGCACGAGAACCGCAGGATCGAGGTCGGCTGCTTCGGCTTCGAAGCGATGGTCAGCACCGCGACGGTGCTTGGCTCGGATCGCACGCCCCACGAACTGATGGTGCAGGTTGGCGGGCCGTGGCTCCGGATCAAGGTCGAGGCTCTGCAGGCAACCATTCGCCAATGTCCCGCCCTGCACGACCTGCTGTTGCGGTACACGCATGTGCTCGTGATGACCCTGAGCCAGACAGCGATGTCCAACGCGATCTTCTCGATTGAAGAGCGGTTAGCCCGCTGGATCCTCATGGCGCATGATCGCCTGGACGGAGATGAGCTGCTGCTGACGCACGATTTCCTGGCGATCATGCTCGGCACGACGCGCTCTGGCGTGACCCTCGCGATGCAGGCGCTCGAGGGTCACGGCGCCATCAGCGCCAAGCGGGCGCGGATCATCGTTCAGGACCGGGCGATCCTCTGCAAGCTTGCGGGCGCGAGCTACGGTCCGGCCGAGGCCGAGTATGAGCGCTTGATCGGCCCCTTCCGGTGCAAGACCGCGCCCGCGGCCGGATGAGCGCCTCCATCGAGCGCTTCATCGCCCGGCGCGGCGGCGGCGCGAACGTGCCGTCGAGGGCCGCGATCGGCTCCTGGCCGGCGGGCTCGCGCAGCTTGGCGACGCACTGCTTCATGATGCGCACCGACTGGCGCATCTCCTCCATGCGGATCACCTGCCGGTCGTAGGTGTCGCCGTTCTTGCCCACGGGGATGTCGAATTCCATCTCCTCGTAGCACTCGTAAGGCTGCGCCTTGCGCAGGTCCCACGGGATGCCCGAGCCGCGCACCATCACGCCCGAGAAGCCCCACTCCATCGCCTGTCGACGCTCGCGGCCTTCGACCGCGTCCCGGTGATCGACGGGGGCCGGATCGTCGAAGACGGCCCGATCCGGGACCTGCGCCTGGCCGGTGGCCTGTTCGAGCCGATGTGGCAGTTGCAGGCCGAAGGTATCGCAGGCGCGGCCGTGATCGAGGCCGCGTCAGTGGTCCGGGGTTTGTCCCGGCTGACCGGGACAATCGGGCCCAGCGAGGCGCGGAGTGCGAAACACCGCTGTCCACCGCACGACCGGTCCTGGCGCGCCGGCCTCAGATCGCCCGACATCGGCGCGAGTCCTGATCAACGCAATGACGCGCCGGTCAGCGGGTCGCTCGTCCGGACGAACAGCTGAACGGCACGGATTGAGCGCAGCGTCCCCGGGTCGACACCCGTCGCGACTGCGTCCTGCTCCAAGAGGGAAAGCTGTGCCAGCAGGTGGATGCGCGCCTGATGGGCAGAATTCGGCAGCTGCTCCTCCAGAAGAGTGACCAGCCTGCGCATCACAGGATCGTCGGCAGGTCTGGGCGAAGATCTCATGCACCCGCTTCCGTGCGGTCCGATAGACCGAATATCTGAATCGCCGGTGCGGAAACGGGTACGGAAAGCTTCAACGCTTGCGGGGTTGGGCTGATCGCAACATCGTCCTCATCGAAAATCGGGGCCCGTCCGAGGTCAGCATGGTCGCCGAGCACGCGACGGGCTGACAGGATCTTCTGGAATGCCTGCCGGTCGGCTCCGGCATTCCGGGCCAGATCTTCCAGACGGCGCAATTTTTCGATCGTCAGGGCCGTCGCCGCCTGGGCCGAGACCGGCCCGTTGCGTGCAAGTTGCTGGACCAGCCAAGCCGTATGATCGTCCAGGTCGACGCGATCTGTGGTCATGTTCGCCATCCCGTGGAACGTCACCGTCCACTCAGGACTATGCCGATGATGAGGGGCGATCATTAACATAGCTAAGAAAGAAACTGGCGTGGTAAGCTGCGTATGTTTTCAAACTATCCTTGGCTCGGCCGGGCGCAGGTCCGTAAACGCGCGCCGCTCTGCAGCATGACCGGCCGGATCAAGTGTTGGGGAGGCACCTTCGTCCGGTTTTTCCGTTCGCACTCGTCGTTCCCGGAGCTGTCTCACGAACGGTGGCGAGCGGACAGACGACGTTGCCGGTGGGCCTGCACGGTGAGGTCAGGACCGCCGGCCTGAATCGGCAGGAGGGTGTCGCCGACGGGAAGTAAAAGGGTTGCCGAGTTGGTGGGTCCCTGAAAAAGATCGCCTCGTTGAAGCCCGATCGGACTCAGGTACTCTCCGCGGCCGAAGACGGAGCCTCGACGTGCGCGGTCTGCCGTCCCCGCACGCGGCGTTCCTCGATGCGCTGCAGGATGACGTAGAAGGACGGCACGAACAGCACCGCCAGGCAGGTCGAGGCGAGCATCCCGCTGAACACCGTGATGCCGATCGACTTGCGCGCTGCGGCCCCGGCTCCCGAGGCGGTGACGAGAGGCAGAACGCCGAGGATGAAGGCGAACGACGTCATCAGGATCGGGCGGAAGCGCAGACGCGCCGCCTCTACGGCAGCGGTCGCGATGTCGAGGCCGGCCTGCCGCTTCTCGCGGGCGACCTCGACGATCAGGATGGCGTTCTTGCTCGCCAGCGCGATCAGCAGGATCAGGCCGATCTGCGTGTAGAGGTTGTTGGCGACGCCGAGCAGCATTAGCGCCCCGACGGTGCCCAGGAGCGCCAGCGGCACCCCGAGCAGGACCGCCAGCGGCAGGATCCAGCTCTCGTACTGCCCGGCCAGAACCAGGTAGACGAGGAGGATGGCGAGCCCGAACACGAGGTAGATCTGCGCGCCGACCGCCTTCTCCTGATACGACATCGCCGTCCAGTCATAGCCCGTGCCGGGCGGCAATACCTTGGCGGCGATCTGCTGCATCAGGTCCAGCGCCTGCCCTGAGCTGAACCCGGGCGCCGCGCCACCCACGATCGTGGCCGTCGGGTAGAGGTTGTACAGACTGATCAGGGACGGGCCCTGCACGGACTTGATCTCCACGACTGTGCCGAGCGGCACCATCGCCCCGTTGCCGGCGCGCACCTTCAGGTTCTCGATATCCTCGGGGCGGAGCCGGTAATCGGGCGCGGCCTGCACGTAGACCTGGAAGGTCCGGCCGAACTTGTTGAACTGCGTGACGTAGGACGAGCCCACATAGCTCGAGAGGGTCGAGAAGACCTGCCCGACCGTCACGCCAAGCGCCTCGGCCTTGATCCGGTCCACCGCGATCGAGATCTGCGGCACGCCGGCCCGGAACGAGGTGTTGAGCTTCTGCAGCCCGGATTGCACGTTCCCGTCGGCCACGATCGTCCGGGCGAGGCTCTCCAGGAGGGGGTAATCGAAATCGCCGTTGCGCAGCTCGATCTGCATGGTGAAGCCGCTGGCGTTGCCGATGCCCTGGATCGGCGGCGGGATGAGCACGAAGGTGGCGGCGTCCTCGACGCCCTCCAGCATCGCGTTGAAGCGGTCGTAGAGGCTGCGCAGATCCTGGCCCTTCTCCCTGGCCCGGACGTCCCAGTTCTTGAGAACCACGTAGGCGACGCCGGCATTGGGCAGGGTGGCGCTGGAATCGAGGACCGAGATGCCGCTGATCGAGAGCACGTTGTCGACGCCCGGCGTCGCCTTCGCCTGGGCGCTGATCCGCTGCATCACCGCGTCGGTGCGCTCCTTCGAGGCCCCGTCGGGCAGCTGGGCGCCGATCAGGACGTAGCCCTGATCCTCGGTGGGCAGGAAGGCGGTGGGCAGGCGGGTCAGCCCCCATCCGGCGAGCCCGATCAGCAGGAGCGCCACGGCGACCATGAGGCCGCTGCGCCGGACCATGTGGGCGATCAGCCGAGCGTACCCGTTCTCAAGGACGCCGTAGACGCGGTTGAAGCCGCGGTAGAACACGTTCCGCTTCTCCGGCGGCACCGGCTTGCGCAGCCACAGGGCGCACTGGGTCGGCTTCAGGGTGGCGGCGTTGATCGCGCTGATCAGCGCGGTTGCGGCGATCACCAGGGCGAACTGCTTGTAGAGCTGCCCGGTCAGGCCGGGGAGGAACGCAGCCGGCACGAAGACCGACATCAGGACCAGGGTGATGCCGATGATCGGGCCGAACAGCTCCTCCATCGCCTTCTCGGCCGCCGCCCGCGGCGAGAGGCCCTCGTCGATGTGGTGGGACACCCCCTCGACGATCACGATGGCGTCGTCCACCACGATGCCGATGGCCAGCACGATGGCGAACAGCGTCGAGAGGTTCACGCTGAAGCCCATCGCCGCCATGGCCGCGAAGGCGCCGATGATGGTGACCGGCACGGTCGTGGCCGGCACCAGCATGGCGCGCCAGTCCTGAACGAAGACCAGGATGACGATCAGAACCAGCACGGCCGCCTCGAACAGCGTCCTGTAGACCTCGTGGATCGAGGCCTGCACGAATTCCGTCGTGTCGAACGGGATAGCGTAGACGAGGCCCGGCGGGAAAGTCTTCGCGAGCTCGGCCATCCGGGTGCGGACTGCGTTCGCCACCGTCAGCGCGTTCGCCTCGGGCAACTGGTAGATGCCGATGCCGGCCGCGGGCTGTCCGTTCAGCGTGAAGGACTGGCTGTAGGTCTGCGCGCCGAGTTCGACCCGGCCGACATCGCGCAGGCGGGTGATGCGGCCGCCATCCTGCGCGTCCGCCTTGATGACGATGTTCTCGAAGTCCGCGGCGTTGTTGAGCCGCCCGTTGACGTTGAGGGTGTACTGGAAATCCTGGCCGGCCGGGACCGGCGGCATCCCCACGGCGCCCGCGGTGACCTCCTGGCTCTGCTGCTGCACGATGTTGATGATGGCGTCGGGGGTGAGGCCGCGGGCCTGCACCAGGTCGGGATCGAGCCAGATCCGCATCGCGTACTGGCCGGCGCCGAAGACCGTAACGTTGCCGACGCCGGGCAGCCGGGCCAGCTCGTTCTGCACGTTGATGACGCCGTAATTCGACAGGAACAGGCTGTCGAACTTCCCGTCGGTGGCCGACAGCGTCACGAATTGCAGGATGGCGGTGGATTTCTTCTGGGTCGTCACGCCCTGGACCTGGACCGCCTGAGGCAGCGACGACATCGCGATCGCGACGCGGTTCTGCACCAGCACCTGGGCCTGATCGCCGTCCGTGCCGATCGCGAAGGTGACCGTGAGGGTGTAGGTGCCGTCGCTCGCGCTGGTCGACTGCATGTAGAGCATGCCCTCGACGCCGTTGACCTGCTGCTCGATCGGCAGCGCCACCGTGTCGATCACCGTGCGGGCGCTGGCCCCCGGATAGCGGGTCGTGACCTGAACCGTCGGCGGCACGACGTTGGGGTACTGCGAGACGGGCAGGTTGAGCAGCGACACCGCGCCGACCAGCACCATGACCAGGGCCAGCACGTTGGCCAGGACCGGCCGCTCGATGAAGAAGCGCGAGATCATGCCGTTGGTCCTCGGTGCCGGCATCTCAGGAGCGGCCCGCCGCAGCGGCGGGGCGCGGGTTCGCGGAGGCCGGCCTCCGACCGATCTCTCACCGCTGAAGCGACGCCGCGTCGGACGGGACATCGGCCACCGCCACCTTCTGGGGCGCGACCTTGGCCCCGGGGATGGCCCGCTGGATCCCGTCGGTGACGACCCAGTCGCCGGGCGTGAGCCCGGTCTCGATCACCCGGTAGCGTCCGTCCCGCGGGCCGAGCGTCACCACCCGCTGCGAGACCGTGTCGTCGGCCCCGACCGTGAGCACGTAGCTGCCCTGCTGGTTCGTTCCGATGGCGTCGTCGCGGACCAGCAGGGCCTTGTCCTGGCGCCCGACCGGGATCCGGACCCGCACGAACAGGCCCGGGAGGAGGGCGTGATCGCCGTTCTCGATGAGCGCCCGGGCCAGGAGCGTGCCAGTGGACGGGTCGACCTGCGGCGCGAGGTAGTCGAGCTTGCCGGTATGCGGATAGCCGGTCTCGGTCTGCAGGCCGATCTCCACCGGAATCTTGGACAGGTCGCCCAGCGTCCGTTGCGTCGCGAGCAGGTGCTGCTTGACCAGCAGCACCTGCTGCTCGCTGACGTTGAAGTAGACGTAGAGCGGATCGATGCGCACGAGCTGCGCCAGCTTGGTCGGTCCGCTGATGCCCACGAGCGCGCCGACATCCACCTGGTGGTTGGTGACGACACCGTCGAAGGGCGCGGAAACCTGCGTGTAGCCGAGATTGATCGTGGCGATGTCGAGGTTGGCCTGCGCCTCCATCACGGCGGCGCTGGCTTGGTCTTGCTTGGTCTTGGCGTCCTCCACGCGGGCCTGCGAGGCGAATTCCTGCCGTCCCAGCGTGGATTGGCGCTGATATTCCGACTGGGCGTTCGCCAGGGCGGCTTGCTGCGCCGCCAGGGCGCCCTGCGCCTGCTTGAGCTGCGCCTCGTAGGTGTTGCGCTGGATGGAGAAGAGCGGTGCGCCCTTCTTCACCACGGCGCCGTCCCTGTAGGTGATCGCCTCCAGGAACCCCTGAACCCGCGCCTCGAGATCGACGGCCGCGAACGCCTTGGTGTTACCCGTGAGTTCGAAGTAGCGCGTCACCGTGCGCACGACAGGCTGCGCGACCGAGACGCTGGGCGGCGGCGGCGGAACGTATTGATTGGCCTCGCGGCAGCCGGCGGCGAGGCCGGCGATGGCCACCAAGGCCAGACAATGGACAGATCTGGGAAGCTGCAACAGGAACGGCACAGTTGGCCCTCAACCTGAGATCGCTGCGGGACGGTCTGCGGCCTCGCTCTTGCGGCGGCTACTGACCATCTTCGGCCTTGGCTTCCCGGGCGAGGGTCAGGCATTCGAGCAGATCGACATAGCTGGGCAAGCCGTTGAGTTGCGCTTCCGCTGCGCAACGCGTCCGATCACCGGCCGGATAGCTGGACCAGTGCTTGGCGACCTCTGCACGCGCCGATCCCTCGTCCGCGAGGCAGAGCTTCTGCCGGCCGGCGTCGAGAGTCATCTGCTGCGTTGCCGCCTGGCAACTGCCTCGAACGTCGAATGTCGGCATCTTGTCCGAGACCGGCATCGTCAATGCCAGCGTCAAGAGCACGGGGGGAACAGCAAACATCATGATCGACACACCCCGCTTCGCCGCGACCGGACAAACCGGTCGATCCTTGCTTCGGCGGCCCCGCACAGATGCCGTCTCCTGCGACAAGACAGGTTCGATCCGCAAGACGGGCCCGATTCGGTCGCCTGTGCTGTCTCGATAGCACATGCTGCGGATGAAATGTTGCCGTAAATATCATTATCAAACAAGATATATTGCCTGAATCTCCCACGCATGGCAAAGCGGCCGCCCGGTTGCTTTGATCTCCGCTGAGGTGGTAAAGTCGTCGCAAAAAACGAATCAATGAAATGCATAAAGTTGTTATTGAGGATTTGATAGATTAAGTTTGTATTGAGGGCAATTTTGGATCTTCAAAGAAGTGAGGTGATCGGGCGGCGATCCCGAGCCGGGCTGACTGAGACGGCCAACCAAGGCCGGATGTGCCGCAGATGGAGCGCGCCGGCGTCGTTCGCGGGCGCCCGTGAACAGGTCACTGCCCCTTGCTGTGCAGAGACGTCAGAGCGAGAGATTGCCTGTCGCGCGACCGATGAGCCTGCATAATATCGCGGCTCGTACGCCAATGAATCACATCAGAAGAAAAGCTGGTTCATGAGCATGGTGCGCATGCCGACCAGCCGCGACCGGACCCTGTGCAGGCTCTGCATATCGAGCTGCTCCTGTGCCTTCAGGGGCACGAAGCGCATGGTTGGGCGTGTGGCTGCCTCGGCGATCGCCTCGGCATCACAATCGTCGTTCTTCTGTGCTTTGACGTTGGGCCGAACATGCTCCGGCGAACCGAAGCAAGTGCGCCATTCTGCAGCGAATACTTGAATTATACGCAGGCGCGTCGTGTGAGATCGATCAACGCGTGATGGATCGGCAAGCGTAAGTTGGACATGTATTCCGGCCGCAGGCGACAGGGGCGGCACGCCCGCACAGCGATGACAGGGCGGCTTCCGGTAACGACCGAGGCCCTATGCGCCACTTCCGCGTCCAGAATCTCTGCCTGTCGTCCGGGCGCAATCAAGCTTGATCCAGCGCAAAGCGAGCGGATCTGCGGGCTGCGCATCTCGTTCGCGTGACCGACGCCACCTGCGGGATGCTTGCCGGTCCGTAGCTCGATGCGATGCGCGGCAGGATGAAGCGACGCCCGGCCGCGCACCGATCCCACCTCGGGAGGACGTGGATGCCCAAAGTTACCCGTGATCCGAATCCGGCACCGGCACCTCCGGCAGATACCTATTCGCCGTTCGGGAGCGACCGAGCGCGTCCGGAGAGAAGGGCGCAACAGATGCGCGCGCGTCAGATCATGTCCGCGCCCGTCGTCAGTGCCTGCCCAAAGACTACCCTCCGTCGCGCGATCGACCTCATGCTCGAAGCCGGTATCAGCGGCTTGCCGGTCATTGACGCGCAGGGCCTGCTCGTCGGGATCGTCACCGAGGGCGATCTGCTCCGCCGGACCGAGCTTGGTACCGAAGGCCGCGCACCGCGCTGGATCCAGTACCTCCGCAGCCCCGGTAAGCTCGCCGAAGAATACGCCCACTCGCACGGCCGATTGGTGGAGGAGGTGATGTCCAGTCCCGTGACCACCGTCACGGAGGACGCTCCCCTGCACGCCATCGTCGAGGCCATGACACGGGCTCGGATCAAGCGGGTGCCGGTCCTGCGTGGAAGCGCCGTGGTCGGGATGATCAGCCGAGCGGATATCGTTCGGGTACTCGGCGCCGCATTGGCCGCGGATCAACCCGTTGGCAACCGGAGTGACGCCGACATTCGTCATGACATCCTCGCCGAGTTCGACCGCGCCATCTGCATCCCGAAGGCTACGATCGAAGTTACCGTCGACGGCGGCACGGCCGAGCTGCACGGCTGGATCACCGATGAACGGGAGCGCAGCGCCGTCCACGCAGCCGTCGAGGGTGTGCCGGGCATCACGGCCCTGCGCGATCACCTGGCCTGGGTCGAGCCGATCACCGGATTGGTCCTGCCTTCCCCGGATGACGGGGATTCGGACGGCACGGGGGCGGCGGAGCCCGGTCCTCCTGGAGCGCCGCCCGTCGCCAAGTCGCAGATCGCGGGCACCCCTTCATGACCGTGGAGCTACCCTGTCCAACGTGAGTACGCGCGACCGGACGGGCGGAGGTCGTCCCAAGCACGGTCGTTCCCGGCGAGGTCATCCTGACCCGCGGGGGTGTCGGCCCGGCTCCTGCGCACCTTGTGCCCACCGGGCCGCGTCGGCGTTCGGTAGGCCTGTGGCTCACCGTCGCCGTCGTGCTGCTGATCCTCGCCGACGGCGGCTAAAGGTGTTGGAAGGCACAACGGCCGCTGCTGCCGCCTGGCTTCGGTCCCGGAAACGGCAGGCGTGAGGCCGACGCGGTGGACATAGACACCAAGTTCGCCCGCCGCGTCGCGCGCCTTCTCGTTGACGAAGGCGATGTGGTCCGGGCCGGGCAGGTCGTCGCCGTGACGGACACCCGTGATTTGGAGGCGTGGCCGCACTGTCCTGCGGCCCGCTCGGCAGGGCTCCTGCGGCTGGCCACCCGCTCTTTCCTGCATGTTTGATCTGGATCACGGGCGCGCGGTCCCGCACACCGTAACGTCCGCGGCGCTGCAGGAGATCGCGCATGCTCGACGCGGAAGTCAGAGATCCGGCCGCGCCGGTCAAGGCGCCATCGTCGCATTTGCGCTCGCTCGGAGAGGTCCGCAGCCCGGCATACCGTTCCGATCCCGAGGAAGAGGACGATCTGGCGCCGGTCCGGCGCGCGATCGATCAGAGCGTGCACGCCTCGGTCGCCCGGATGACGGGCGGCCTCTCGCCAGCGGCGCTCGCCGAGGCGTGGTTCGACTGGGCCGTCCACGCGGCCTTCTCGCCGGGCAAGCAGGCCACCTTGGCGGTGAAGCTCCTCCGGAAGCGGATGCGTCTTGCCCAGTTCGCGGCCCGGAACGCTCTGCTGCAAGGCCGCGCCGCCCCCTGCATCGATCCGCTGCCCCAGGACCACCGCTTCGACGACCCGGCCTGGCAGGTCTGGCCGTTTAGCCTCGCCTACCAGTCATTCCTGTTGACCCAGCAATGGTGGCACAACGCTACGACCGGCGTGCCCGGCGTCTCGCGAGAGCACGAGAACCTGGTCGCGTTCGCCGCGCGTCAGGTCCTCGACGCCGTCTCGCCGTCGAACCTGCCGTGGACCAATCCGGTCGTGCTGAGCGAGACCTTACGGACCGGTGGCACGAACCTCATGGCGGGCCTGCTCAACGCCGCCGAGGACGCCGCGCGCGCGGCCGAGGGGCTCGGCCCGGTTGGCGCCGACGCCTTCCCGGTCGGGCGCGCGGTGGCTGTCTCACCCGGGGCGGTCGTGTTCCGCAACCGGTTGATCGAACTGATCCAGTACGCCCCGGCCACTGCCGAGGTCAGGCCGGAGCCGGTGCTGATCGTGCCGGCCTGGATCATGAAGTTCTACATCCTCGATCTGTCGCCCGAGAACTCGCTGGTCCGGTACCTCACGGACCAGGGCCACACCGTCTTCATGATCTCCTGGCGCAATCCCGGTCCGGAAGACCGGGACGTCTCCTTCGACGATTACCGCCGGCTCGGCGTGATGGCGGCCCTCGATGCCGTGTCGTCCATCGTTCCCGGCCACCCGATCCACGCCGCCGGATATTGCCTCGGCGGCACGCTCCTCGCCGTCGCGGCTGCCGCGATGAGCCGCGACGGCGACGAGCGCCTGGCGTCGCTGAGCCTGTTCGCCGCGCAAGTCGATTTCACCGAGGCCGGCGAGCTGACATTGTTCATCGGCGAGAGCCAGATCAGCTTCCTGGAGAGCCTGATGCGCAGCCAGGGCACGCTCGATGCCCGGCAGATGGCCGGCGCCTTCCAGCTCCTGCGCTCGAACGACCTGATCTGGTCCCGGATCATCCGCGACTATCTTCTCGGCCGGCGGGAGCCGATGACCGACTTGATGGCCTGGAATGCGGATGCCACGCGCCTGCCGGCCCGGATGCACTCCGAGTACCTGCGCGGCCTGTTCCTCGACAACAATCTCGCGGAAGGACGCCTCCAGGCCGGAGGCCGGCCGGTCTCCCTGACCGACATCCGGGTCCCGGTCTTTGCGGTGGGTACGGAGCGCGACCATGTCGCGCCCTGGCGCTCGGTGTTCAAGATACACCTCCTCGCCGAAACCGAGATCACCTTCGTCCTCTGCAGCGGCGGCCACAATGCCGGGATCGTGACGGAAGCTGGGCATGCGCATCGCCGGCACCGGATCCGGACCCGGGGCACGGCCGACCGGTACCGTGATCCCGACACTTGGGTGGCGGAGACGGCTTCCAGAGAGGGCTCCTGGTGGCCGGCCTGGGCCAATTGGCTCACCGCGCGCTCGGGACCGCTTGGTCCTCCGCCCGCGACGGGTGCGCCGGCATCGGGCTATGCGGTGCTCGGTGACGC
Source organism: Methylobacterium sp. UNC378MF (assembly GCF_900103195.1). Classification (GTDB taxonomy): domain Bacteria; phylum Pseudomonadota; class Alphaproteobacteria; order Rhizobiales; family Beijerinckiaceae; genus Methylobacterium. The sequence goes on from NZ_FMWU01000020.1 coordinate 59,902, forward strand.
GCCCGGCACCTACGTGCTGGAGGCCTGAGCGGTGTCCCTCGCGCAGCCGCTCGCCGGCAAAGTCGGACTTGTCGTCGGTGTCGCCAACACACACTCCATCGCGACCGGCTGTGCCCGCGCCTTCCGGGCTGCCGGTGCCGAGCTCGCGCTGACCTACCTCGACGACCGGGCGCTGCCCTTCGTTGAACCGGTTTCCCGGGAGGTTGAGGCCGCCGTCCTGGCGCCGCTCGACGTCGAGCGCGACGGGCAGCTCGAAGCCGTCATGGACCGGATCTCGGCGGCCTGGGGACGGCTCGACTTCCTGCTCCACGCCATCGCCTACTGCCCGAGCGAGGATTTGCACGGCCGCGTGGTCGACTGCTCGCGGGCCGGGTTCGCCCGGGCGATGGACATCTCGGTCCACTCGCTGATCCGGATGACGCGCCTGGCCGAGCCGCTGATGCGCGGGGGCGGGTCGATCCTCACGGTGAGCTACTACGGCGCCGAGAAGGTGGTCGAGCACTACAACGTCATGGGCCCCGTCAAGGCCGCGCTGGAGGCCACCGTCCGATCGCTCGCCGCCGAGCTCGGCCCCAAGGGCATCCGTGTCAACGCGCTCTCGCCCGGTCCCATCGCGACGAGGGCCGCGTCCGGGCTCGACCGTTTTGAGGATCTGCTCGCGACCGCCCGGGCGAGGGCTCCCGAGCGCCGACTCGTCACCATCGAGGAGGTCGGCGCCGTGGCGGCGCTGCTAGCCGGTGACGCGGCACAAGGCGTGACCGGCAATGTCACCTTCATCGATGGCGGCCTGAACGTGGTGGCATGATGGAACCGCTTCGCTTCATCGAGAACCGCACCTTCGACGAGATCGCGGTGGGCGACACCGCCAGCCTGACCCGCACACTGCAGGCGCAGGACATCAGCCTATTCGCGCTCGCCTCCGGCGACGTGAATCCGGCCCATCTCGACAAGGAGTTCGCCGCGACGGACCGCTTCCATGGGGTGATCGCGCACGGGCTGTGGGGCGGCTCGTTGATTTCGGCGGTGCTCGGCACCGAGCTGCCGGGGCCAGGCACGATCTATCTCGGCCAATCCCTGCGCTTCCTGCACCCGGTCCGAATTGGCGACGCGGTCACCGCGCGCGTCACGGTGCGCGAGAAGGACGGGTCCCGTCAGCGCCTCCTACTCGATTGCGTCTGTCTGAACGGGCGGGGCGAGACGGTCATCACGGGCGAGGCCGAGGTGCTGGCCCCCACCGAGAAGGTGCGCCGGCCGCGCGCCCTGCTACCCGAAGTCCACCTGCACGAGCGAGGCGTTCACTGGAACCATCTGATCGAGGCGGCGCGCAAATTCAGCCCGGCCCTGACGGCAATCGTGCATCCTTGCGATGCGGCCTCGCTTGAGGGCGCGCTCACTGCGCGTGACGCCGGGCTGATCGTGCCGGTTCTGGTAGGACCCCGGGCTAAGATCGAGGCCGCGGCGCACGTGGCCCGTCTTGCCCTCGACGGCATCGAGATCGTCGACGCGCCCCACAGCCATGCCGCAGCGGAGCGCGCCGTGGAACTCGCGCGCGCCGGACAGGTGACGGCGCTGATGAAGGGCGCCCTCCATACCGACGAGGTCCTGGCGGCCGTTGTCTCACGGACGTCGGGCCTGCGAACAGAGAGGCGCATGAGCCACGTCTACGTCCTCGACGTGCCGAGCTGCCCCAAGCCGCTGTTTCTGACAGATGCGGCCGTCAACATCGCGCCGAGCCTGGAGGAGAAGCGCGACATCGTGCAGAACGCCATCGACCTCGCTCGCGCGCTGGGCATCGCGCAGCCCAAGGTGGCGATCCTATCGGCCGTCGAGACGATCTCGACCAAGCTAGGCTCGACGCTGGACGCCGCGGCCCTGTGCAAGATGGCCGAGCGCGGACAGATCACGGGCGGCCTCGTCGACGGGCCGCTGGCCTTCGACAACGCGGTCTCCCGCGCCGCCGCCGCCGTTAAGGCCATCGCCTCGCCGGTGGCGGGCGATGCCGACGTCCTCGTGGTGCCTGACCTCGTGTCGGGCAACATGCTCGCCAAGCAGCTGATCCACCTCGCGGGCGCCGATGCCGCCGGCATCCTGCTCGGCGCGCGCGTCCCGATCATCCTGACGAGCCGCTCCGATAGTGCGGAGGTGCGGATGGCCTCCTGCGCTCTCGCGCAGCTCTTCGCCCATCGCGCCGGGATTCCCTGTTGACGCCGACGATCCTCGTGCCGAACGGGGGCGTCGAGCCTCAAGTTCGCCCTCTACGACGAGGGAACCGCACATCGCCTATGCCGGGGCGGCGTCTTCGGCATCGGTGGCGAGGCGAAGGTCGACGTGTCTGGGTCGGAGACGTCCTTCTCCGACGGAACTCCCGCGATCGCGCATGCCGACCACGAGGCGACCGTGGCTTGGCTGATCGACGCGCTAGCCCGCGGCGCACCTGACCCTGAAGGCCGCCGGGCACCGAGACAACGGCGGCAGGACCTGGAGGGTGGAGCGAAGCTCCTCCTGGACGCGGAGACGGTCACGGCGGCGGAGTTCCCCGCGCTCAGGCAGGAAGCGGGACGAGGTGCCTCGCCTCGGCATGAACGGCGGCGCGCGCCGGTCGTTCGGCTCGCGGTCGATGCCGAGCAGGGCGCCGAGCGGTAAGAACGGCGGGCGTCCGGCGCCAAGGCGCTGACGGAGCGAGAGCGCGTCGCGGTCAGAAGCCGCTCGCATGAGCGACGCATCCGATCCACAATCTTCCATTCCGGAGCAGCACAGCGATGGACCCGACCTCGGCGGATTGGGACGCACGGGTCGGCCGGCTGACCGGTCGCCTACCCAGGTGTATGCGCGATGCGGTCGTTTGAGACATGCCTTGGCACCGGAGCGGGTGCTGCATGGAGCCGCACAATTGCTTCCCTTATTCGCCTGCGGCCCTCCGCGACGCTCATGTGAGGGTCACTTTCGATCTGAAATGCGTCACGGGCCAATTCCGGATCCCTAATCACGTGCTCGAACCACGCTGAGTAATCTCCGGCCCGGAGGTGGCGCATCCAGGTACCTTCTCCGACCTGATCGCCAATATCGAGGAACTCGAACAGATTTCGCGCTTGTCTGGGCCGTTCCAGGCTCCGAGTGAAGTAAAAGCTTCGCGCCCTGCCTACGTCGCCGACGGCGTATTTACCCTTATGTCGTCGATGGACCTGATGAGGTTGAGCGACCCTGAGAATGACCGGTGACGTGCGCTTGCGATCCCAGTAAACGGCTTCCCCAGTAGAAATGGCACGCGGCGGTTCGAGGTCCTCACTTCGTCCCCCGAAGAGAGCTTCGATCTTTCTTGCAGCTCCGAAGGCCAGGATAGTATCGACATCGCCCAGAATGGCCTGTGACAATGCCCCAGGGTAGGCCGTCGCCAGAATAATTCTTGGCATATCGGACAAAGAAAGCGGCCCAGGCTCACATTCCGCTGACAGGACCTGATGTGCCTCATCGATGATCAACCAGTCGGGCCGACCGGTTCGGCTACGCAAATCAGACGTTTGCGAAAGAAGATCCCGAAGTAGACTCTGCCGCTGTCGCAGCGTCAGCGCCTGCGCGTTGACGACCAGATTGACGCCGACCGCGCGCAGCAGCCTCATGACTTCATCTGCCCGCGGCGGCGTGACCGCGTCGCCGACGCAGAACGCATTTTTGAAGCCCGACGTAATCTCCTTCCGGGTCGAAAATGCAGAACTCGAAATCAGCCTCGGCGATCCGCTCCGTGAGGGCTGTCACCAAGGTCGACTTGCCGCTTTCCGGCGGCCCAGCAATCCGCGTGCTCCCGCTTTACGGCCGCAGAAAGACCTCCGCGCCCGCGTTGCAACCTACCCGTAACCACGATGCAGCTATCGTTGAATCTGTCCTGACGCTCGCCCGCAGCCTGGGGCTTGAAGTCATCGAGGGCATCGAGACGGGGGCGCAGGAGGCCTTCCTCGCCTCTCACGGCTGTCATGAGGGCCAGGGCTATCGCTATGGCAAGCCGATGGATGCCGAAACCTTCCTCACAGCGGCCTTTGCCTCGCGACAGATCGAGATATCTCCAACCCAATCGCACCTGAGAATCGTACAATCTTCCGGCACCACAGGCGGAAGCTGAGGCCGCAATCAGACAAATATCGGATCGAGACCCAAGGGATCCGACGGCCGGTTGTCGACGATCAGCATGTCGAAGCGTCCTGACTCCGAGCACCGAGCTGTCAGCGCCGCTTCGGATCTGCGTAGCCGATGGGCTCGTAACCCAGGGCCGCGAGGGTCTCTTCGACCTCCTGCACGGCGGAGCGCGCACCGCCGGCGGACAGGTCAAGTCACTTCCTCGGCTTCAATCGGCCTCAAAGCCGCGGTTTGAGAGAACCCTTCTGGACGAGACCGCGTCGAAGAGGCCATGGCCAGGCGGCATCCACACCATCAGTCCAGGGGTGAGGCGGAATGATCAGATCCACGCTATTCATAAGCGCCGGTCTCGCAGCGGCCTCGGTCGTGTCGGCTACGCTTTGGATCTCGCATGGCCCTCGCCCTCAGATGAGCCAGGGCAAACCGGCGTCAGCCCCTGTGCTGCTATCCCAGCAGCGACCGACGGATTCTCATGGGCAGCCAGTCCGGACCATAGCAACCGGACCATCTACCGGATCGGCCCTCAGCAGCACTCCTTCTCAGCAAGACAGAGGAGGAGTGGATCCGATCCCTTCTGCCTCGACCCAGCCAGGGAATCCCCGTTCGCCGATCGATGCCGGGGCGCCTACCAGGCTAGCGGACGTCGCACCCAGCTCGGGCTTAGGGGCGGACACCGCCGCGAACAGCGCCAGTGAGCTACCAGCGACACCTGGGAGTGTCGACCTGAACTCAGCCTCGATCGAGCAACTAAATGCGCTCGGAGCAGGCATGATCGGGAAACGCATTATCGAATTTCGACCCTACGCGTCGGTAGAGGATCTGGTCACCAGACGTGTCCTGAAGCGGGCGGATTACGAGACCATCCGGGCCGCCGTCACCGCCCGGTAGCGTTACGGAGTGCCTCAAAGGGCGCATTTCTGAGGGCGCTCTGAGACATTGATCTAAGCCGCTCAGAATGTCTGATTCAGCATCTTGCCTCTCGAAGCGGACGGGCAGCAAGCGGCCATACTACGTCACGTTGAACAAAGGGGTACAACTCCTGCTCGGTACTCAGCAGGGCCAAGAGGCACTTTGAAACGGAGGCAAGAGAGCGCTGCTGCGAGCGGCACGCTTCCAACGCTCAGGAGCGATGCGCAATGACCCGGCTCGGCAGATCCTCTAAGTTGGAAGCCTCCTTTACGTTTTCGTGCTCTGCTGCTGCTCGCCACCGTGCAGGTTTGGGTTGTGGCGGGGGCGGAGACGATGCTGTCACCGATCAGGGGATCAGTCGCGACCCTGGGACTAAGCGGTTGGCTGCGCGTCGCGGCTATATTGGTCGGTCTGGGCATCCCGGCGCTCGTCACCTGGACTATGTACCGGCAGTACAGTCAGGACCTCACCGACGCCGAGACGCGCGCCGTCAACACCGCTCGCGCTCTGGGGCAGCACGCCACGCGCAGCTTCGAAACGATCGACACCTATCTGCGCGCTGTGGCGTCCCTCGTCGGTCCGCGCGCCGATACCCTGCCGTCGCAAGCGCTCCATGCCGCCCTGCACGAGCAGTTCGTTCACTCGCATCTCAACAACATCATTATCATCGATCGTGATGGAAGGGCGATCGTCGAGGCGGCCGCCTTCCCGACCCGGTCCCTCGACGTGCACGACCGCGACTACTTCCAGGCTTTGCGCGAACGGCCGGACGATGGTCTTATAATTGGCCGCCCGGTGATCGGGCGATTGACCGGCAAGCTCTTGCTTCCGGTAGCGCGCCGCATCGACAATCCGGACGGCTCGTTCGCGGGCATCGTCCAGGCGATGCTCGACCTGGAGACCTTCCAGGCCGTTTACGCCAAGATCGACAACGGTCCAGGGGCGACCCTCAACCTGTGGCGCGCGGACGGCACGCTGCTCTTGCGCTCCCCCAGAATGCCGGAGTTGGTCGGCAAGAACTACGCGGACGGGGCGAACTACAGGGAGCACGTGCTCCCCAGAGACGACAGGCCGTTCTGGTCGCCGGGCTTAACGGATGCCGTTGTGCGAGTGATCGCCTACAGCTTCCTCGACGGCTACCCGCTCTACGTTGGTGCCGCACTCTCCCGCGCCGACGTGCTCGCCGGTTGGCGTCGGTCGGCCCTGACGCAAGGTCTTGTTGCGGGCAGCCTCACCATCTTGCTCGTGGCCGCTCTGCTCCTGTTCGCACGTGAGATCGAGCAGCGTCAGGCCTCAGATGCGCAGACCAGGGCGAGTGAGGAGCGCCTGCGTGCGCTAACCGACGCTCTGCCACAAATGGTCTGGGCCATAGACTGCGACGCTGGCGCGACCATCTACCGTAACGCACAGTTCGAGTCCTATTACGGCCCCATCGGCCCGACGCTTGCCGACCGACTGGCGGCCAACCATCCCGACGACGCCGGGCGCATGGCCCAGACCCGAAGCGCCACGATCGGAAAGGGTCTCGCCTACAGCGTGGAAGGCCGCCTACGCCGTCACGACGGCTCCTATCGCTGGCATCGGCTCGTGATGATCCCAGTGCGTCGCGCTGGGGAAATCATCGAGTGGATTGGCACGGCTCTCGATATCGACGACATCATCACGGCGCGCAAGGAGCAGGCGGAGATAGCCGCACTGCTGCGGGCGACCCTAGAGACTATGGACGAGGGGCTGATCCTGTACGGCCCGGATCTCCGCGTGCGCCTGCACAACCGACGCGCGCGCGAACTCCTCGATCTGCCTGAGACCGTCCTGTACGACGGCAGTCCCTACAGCGCGATCAACGCCTTCCAGGTTGCGCGCGGAGAGTACCGGACTAGCCCGAACACACTGGAGGGCGCGCTCGTGGCCGCCGATCTCGCGAGCTTGCCGGACGTGTTCGAGCGGCAGCGGCCGGATGGGACGAGACTGGAGGTGCGCGTCGTGCGCTTGCCGGAAGGCGGCTACCTGCGCACCTATACCGACACGACGCGCCGCCGTGAGGCCGAGGCGCGGCTGCGGCTGAGCGAGGAGCGGCTCGCACTCGCGCTCGACAGCGGCGAGGACGGGATCTGGGACTGGGATATCGCGGCCGGTGAGGTCTGGGTCTCGGATCACTGGATGCACCGGCTGGGACACGAAGGCTGCGAACGGATCGCGATATCCATCTACGCGCAGTTCGTGCATCCAGAGGACCGCGAGCGTGTGGCCACCGCTCTGCGCGAACACCTCAAGGGCCTGACGCCCGCGTTCGCCTGCGAGCACCGGCTCTTCCGCCAAGATGGCGGCCATCCTTGGGTCCTTACCCGCGGCCGTATCGTGGAGCGCGACGCGACGGGTCAAGCGACTCGGATGGTCGGCACGCAGATCGACATATCACGGCGCAAGGAGGCTGAAGCGCGCGTCGAACATATGGCGTACCACGACGCGCTCACTGGCCTGTCCAACCGCCTGCTGCTCCGCGAACGGCTCGACTGTGCGATCCAGGCAGCCGCGACGGCTCATGATCGTTTCGCCGTGCTGGTTTGCGATCTCGACGGATTCAAGGCCGTCAACGACACGCTCGGCCACGTGGTCGGCGACCGCCTCCTCTGCGTGGTGGCCGCGCGCATGCGCTTGGTTTTGAACGAGGCCGACACCGCAGCCCGCCTCGGCGGAGACGAGTTCGCGCTGGTGCTCGGCGGCCTGGACGGCGAAGGCGGCGCGCGACGGGTGGCGGAGCGGGTCATCGCGGCAGTCAGTGCCCCTGTGGAGATCGACGGCGCGCGCGTCGAGGTGGGCATCAGCATCGGTCTCGCGATGGTGCCGGTGGGAGGCGCGGACGCGGACGAGGTGTTCAGGCGCGCCGACGCCGCGCTCTACGAAGCCAAGGCAGCTGGGCGCGGCACTTACCGCCTGTTCCGACCCGGGGCGCACGCCCGGACTGCGGTGCGGGGCTCGCTGGCCCTCGATATGAAGGAGGCGATCCGGCGCGGCGACTTCTCGCTCGTCTACCAGCCGGTGATCGACGTGACCACGAACGCGGTGGTGAACTTCGAGGCGCTGATGCGCTGGCACCACCCCGAGCGCGGCGCGATCTCACCAGCAGACTTCATCCCAGTGGCTGAGGAGACCGGGCTGATCGTGCCGCTCGGCGCCTGGGCACTGGACCGAGCGTGCCGCGAGGCGCGGCGCTGGCCTGAGCCGATCCGCGTCGCGGTGAATGTATCGACGGTTCAAATCCGCGACGGGCTGGAAGAGGCGGTGATGACCGCACTCGCGGGAGCAGGGCTGGACGCTCAGCGCCTGACGCTGGAGGTGACGGAGAGTATGTTGATGCGCGACGCAGACGACGCGCTGGCACGGCTGCATCGGCTGCGCGGACTGGGCGTATGTGTGGCGCTCGACGACTTTGGCACCGGGTTCTCGTCCTTGAGCTACCTGCGCCGCTTCCCGTTCGACAAAATCAAGCTCGACCGTGCCTTCGTCCGTGACATCGCCGAACCGGAGACAGCAGCGATCGTGCGGGCTGTAGCTGACCTTGGCGAGCGGCTCGGCAAGCGTGTGGTGGCCGAGGGCGTTGAAACCTGGGAGCAACTGGAGCGTGTGAGGCAGGAGGGCTGCACGGAGGTGCAGGGCTTCCTGTTCAGCCGACCGCTCGCCGCTGCCGATGCGCTCGCCTTTGCGATGGCTGGCACCAAGCGGAGTGCCGCCTGACGCGGATCGGTCTATAGGCGGCTCAAGCCGGCCGCGGCTGCCGAACGTGCGGTCGGCTTTTGGGCCGCAATCCAATGACGGCTCACCGCCGAGAACTGAAGTTGCGGTACTCGCGACGAACGACCGCTTTCGGGAGGCGCCGATGGCCTTCGGCACGGCTGAAATGGGTCGATAGGGGGTTGTCCGCTTTTCCGTCGGACCATCTCAGAAGCAGCCATTCCGCTTTCGGCCAGACTACGTCGCGCCGGATCGCCAACGCACGCAGGACCGGACATTCGGCTTCGCGCCCTAACCGGTCATTCGATCGCGTCGATGTCGTCGCCGGAAGCAGACATGCCTTCGCGAGGCATCATTACCTTTGCCCCTGAAGCGCAGATGCAGCCTTCAAGGCTGGCGAGGCCGTCGACCGACCTGCCGCATGGTCCGAGAGGGTTCGAATGCCAAGTCTCGGAGTTCGACGATTGAGAGAAATCCTCTCCGTGCGACCTCTATGAAATCGCACCATTCTTGATGGCGGCGTGGAATGCATCGATGAGGGAGATACGCGCACCGCGCCGGTAGAGGATGCCGACCGGCCTGCCATAGGCGCGGTCGCCGACGGCCATTTTTCGGATGCGGCGCTCCCGGCTCGATTCGAAGCCGTAATCCGGCAGAAGAGAAACGCCGAGGCCCTGCGACACCAAGACGAGAATGACTTCGGCCGCCTCGATCTCGAAGAGTTCCTTTGCGACGATCTTCTTGTCCTGAAGAAACCTCTCTGCGATCCGTCCCGTCGGCGAATTTCTGTACATGCTGATCATCGGCGAGGAGGACAGGCACGCCTCGACGCCCTCGAAGGGAAGCTCGGCTGGACAGACCAGCGTCAAGGGCTCCTCCCGGATCAGGTGCCAGCCGAACTCCTTAGCGATCTCGAAGGTGGGCCTGACCGTGATGGCGCAGTCGATCGCACCGCCTTCCAACATGGAAAGGAGTTGCGAGGAGGTACCCGGTACGATCTTGAGGGCGATCTCCGGGTGATGCTCGGCCATGTGTCTCAAGGTCGGCGGCACGACCGACATCAGAGCGGTCGAGACCGACCCGATCCGAAGGGTGCCGCTGAGCCGTCCGAGCTGGGCGACCTGCGTCAGGTCCGCCACCCTCCTCAGGATGTCCCGCCCCGCTGTGACGACGGCTCGCCCCTCGTCCGTCAGGGTCACGGCGCGTCCGAGACGGGTGATCAGCCGGACACCGAGCCCCCGTTCGAGCGTCTGGATCTGTTCGGCGACGGCGGCGCTCGACAGCCCCATGGCCCGGGCCGCCCCGGCTAGCGAGCCGGCATCGGCCACGGCACAGAGTGTGCTGAGGAAGCGCGTGTTCAAGGCCCGGAATTTCCCACTCCAGGCGCCGTTGCCGTTGCAGTGGAGCGCCTCGTCGTAGCCGGCCCGGACATGCGCGGGGATCGTCCGGTCCCGCTGGCCCTTGGTCGGCACGCCGTCGACGGTCAGCAGCGCGGCGCCCTCGGGGGCGGCGATCTCGCCGGGGTTGAACTGGTTGCGCGGGTCGAAGGCGGCCTTCACCGCCTGCAGCACCGGGTAGAGCGGGCCGAAGAAGCGGGGCGAGAACTCGGAGCGCACGCCCTTGCCGTGCTCGCCCCAGAGCAGCCCGCCGTAGCGCTGCGTCAGGGCGACGACGTCCTCGGTGACGGCGCGGACCAGCGCCTCGGCGCCCGGGGCCTTCATGTCGATGGCCGGGCGGACATGGAGCACGCCGGCATCGACATGGCCGAACATGCCGTACTCGAGCCCGCGCCGGTCGAGGGCGGCGCGGAACTCCGCGATGTAGTCGGCGAGGTGCTCCGGCGGGACGGCGGTGTCCTCGACGAAGGCCATGGGCCGCCGGTCGCCCTTGGTGTTGCCCAGCAGGCCGACCGCCTTCTTGCGCATCGCCCAGAGGCGGCCGACCTCCGCCTCGCCCCGGGCCACCGTGTAGCCGCGTCGGCCGTGGGCGGTCCCGGCCTCGTCCAGGGTCGCCGTGAGGCGGGTCAGCGCCGCCTCGACCGCGTCCGCACCGTCGCCGACGAACTCGATCAGGTTGACGCCCTGCACCTGCTCGCCCGCATCCTCCGGGAAGTAGGCGGTGACGCCCTCCCAGACGGGATCCTCCTGGGCGAGTCCCAGCACCTTGGAGTCCACCGTCTCGACCGAGGCCGCCCCGAAGGCCACGAGCGTCCGTGCGTCGCGCAGGGCCGCGTCGAAGCTGTCGTAGCGGAGGTTCACCAGCGCCACGTGGCTCGGCAGCGGCAGGACGTTGAGCGTCGCCTCCGCGAGGAGGCCCAGCGTCCCCTCCGAGCCGCACAGCACGGCGTTGAGGTCGAAGCGGCCGTCCGCGCGGCGCAGATGGGCGAGGTCGTAGCCGGTGAGGCAGCGGTTCAGCGGCGGGAACGTTTTGTCGATCAGCGCGGCGTTCTCGCGCTGAAGCTTGTCCACCTCCCGGTGGATGGCCCCCGCGAGGTCCTGCCGGGCCTGCGCGGCCGCGAGCCTGTCGTCGTCGAGGGGTTCGGAGTGCCAGACCGTCCCGTCGGCCAGCACCGTGGTGAGGGTGCGCACGTGGTCGCGGGTCTTGCCGTAGAGGCAGGAGCCCTGGCCGCAGGCGTCGGTCGAGATCATCCCGCCGATGGTGGCGCGGTTCGAGGTCGACAGTTCGGGGGCGAAGAACAGGCCGTGCTCGGCCAGGGCCGCGTTGAGCTGGTCCTTCACCACACCCGCCTCGACCCGCGCCGTGCGGCGCACCGGGTCGATGGCGAGGATGCGGTTCATGTGCCGCGAGAGATCAACCACGATCCCGTCCGTGAGGGACTGGCCGTTGGTCCCGGTCCCGCCGCCGCGGGGGGCGATCCGCACCGTGGCGAACCGCTCCTCGGCGAGCAGGGTCGCGATGCGCACGAGGTCGTCGCGGTCGCGCGGGAAGGCGATGGCCTGCGGCGTGATCTGGTAGATCGAATTGTCCGTGGCGAGCGCGGTGCGGTCGGCCTCGGCCATCGTCAGGTCGCCCGCGAAGCCCCGCGCGCGCAGCTCGGCGCAGAAGGTCGCGGTCAGGGACGGCACCCGGGGGCTGGGGGAGAGGCGCGGGATCATGGCGGTCAGGCCGGGAGCGCGGCCGGCAGCGCAGCCCGGCGGACCTGCCGGCCGAAGGCCAGCATCGTCAGCGCGCCGACGAGCAGGATGCCTCCGACCATGAGGAGCGGCGCGGTGAACCCGCCCGAGAGGTCGCGGACGAGGCCGATCAGGTAGGGGCCGGCGAAGCCGCCGAGATTGCCGATCGAGACGATCATCGCGATCCCGCCCGCCGCCGCGCGTCCGGTGAGGAAGCCCGAGGGCACGGCCCAGAAGGTCGCCACGAAGGAGGTGATGCCCATCACCGCGACGCATAGCGCCGCGATGGTGAGGAGCGGCGTCGGAGTCAGGGCGCTCGCAACCAGCGCAGCGGCGCCCACAAACAGGGAGATGGCCGGGTAGATCGTCCGGTCGCGGCCCCGGTCGGACAGGCGGCCCCACACCACCATCGCCACAGCGCCGGAGAGGTAGGGGACGGCCGTCACGACCCCGACGAGCGAGGTCGCGAGCCCGAGCTGCTTGATGATCTGCGGCAGCCACAGGCCGATGCCCAGCGAGCCGATAATGGCGCAGAAGTTGACCGCCGCCAGTGTCAGCGCCCGCCAGTTCCGCAGGGCCTGGGCCAGGGTCATCGGATGCTTCTTCTCGATGGCGGCCTTCTCCTCGGCGAGCTTGGCGACAAGCACGTCGCGCTCGGCGGGCGTGAGCCACTGCGCCTTCTCCGGCCGATCGGTGAGGACGAAGAGGCAGACGATGCCGAGAACCACCGCCGGCAGGGCTTCGAGGATGAGGAGCCACTGCCATCCGGCGAGGCCGAAGCCCTCGACCTGCACCAGCGCGCCGGATATCGGCGAGCCGATGATGTTGGCGGCCGGAATCCCGAGGAGGAACAGCGCGGTGGCGCGCGCCCGCACCGCCGAGGGGAACCACAGGCTGAGATAGAGGAACACGCCGGGCACGAACCCCGCCTCGCCGAGGCCGAGAAGGAACCGCGCGATCCCGAACTGGATCGGGCCGGTCACGAAGGCGGTCGCCGCCGAGACGAGACCCCAGGTGATCATGATCCGGGCGATCCAGAGCCGGGCTCCGACGCGCATCATGATCAGGTTGCTGGGGATCTCGGCGAGGAAGTAGCCGAGGAAAAACAGCCCCGCGCCGATGCCGAACGACGTCGCGGTGAGCCCGATATGGGCGTTCATCGTGAGCGCGGCGAAGCCGACATTCACGCGGTCCAGGTAGCTGACCACGTAGCAAACGAAGAGGAACGGCAGGATCCTCCGCATCATCTTGCGGTGGAGGTTTCGCTCGTCGAGCGCCTGGGCCGGAGCCGGGGCCTGTTGCCCTTGCGCCATGACGTCCACTCCCGAATCGGCATTTTTGAAACGTCGTTTCGTTTTCAGTCGGCCAAACATAGGCGGCTGTCAACGACGCCTTGGGCAAGGCCGCGTCACGGCTTGGTGAGCGGAAGGCGCTTGGTTATGGATCGGTCGTCCCGAACTCCACGAAACCGGAACGAGTGCGAAGCGATGGCGAAGGAGGCGCGCGCGCGACCCAACCTCGAGGGTGTGGCTGCGGCCGATCGGGTGCTGACCGTGCTGACGGCGTTCCGGCGCGGAGACGACGCCCTCGAACTCTCCGAGCTCGCCCGCCGCACGTCGCTCGTGAAGAGCACGATCATGCGGCTCTGCATCTCGCTGGAAAAGTTCGACCTGATCGAGCGCTTGAATGACGGGCGCTACCGCCTGGGCGTCGAGGCTGCTCGGATCGGTTCGGTCTACCAGCAGTCCTTTGCCCTGGAGGATCGGATCGTCCCCGTCCTGGAGCGGCTCGCGGCCGAGTCCCTGGAGACGGCTTCGTTCTACATCCGCCGGGGCAATCAGCGGCTGTGCCTGTTCCGGGCGGACTCGCCCTTGCCGCTCCGGATGGATGTCCGCCCCGGCGATATGCGGCCGATGGACGAGTCCGCGATTGCCCGGGTTTTGAGGACCTTCAGCGACCGAAGGGCTTCGGACCGGGCGGCGATCGAGATGCCACTCTATTCCTGCGGCATCACCGACCCTCATGTCGCATCAATTGCGATGCCGGTGTTCGGGACGGAGCAGAGGCTGATTGGTGCTCTCGCCCTGTCGGGTCCAGCATCTCGGCTGACATTGGAACGAGCCGAGACCCTCAAGTCGCGGCTCCGTGAGGCTGGTGAACGCCTCTCGTCTGAACTTCGGGCACAGCTTTAACGAGATTTGCAGCCTAACCGGTCGGCTCACCAGGCGCGCTCTACCACTTTGATGTCTGTGCCACTAACGTCTGCCTACTTAACAAAATGAGCAGCAAGCAGAAATTCCGCTTACGGTCACTTTTTGCAGTCGTGAGTGGCTCGGTGAACGTCCCAGATGGGTGGTTTTGCGACGGTCCACTATCGAGCGAGAGTTCTCAGAAGCCGACATCGCCACGGCTAAGCTAACGGGGTTCAGACCTCGCCGGCATGAAAGCAGGGGTTACGTTTTGTCCGGCTCTGTCGTGGGAGCGGCAATAGCTCCCATGCCGTTGCCCACCTCCGTTCCGGTGTGGGGCGGTACACCGCCCGGGAGTACGGGAGCGCCTGATGGCTCGTCCTGCACCTGTGCGAGACCAGCTTCCACTTCGTGGATGAGTTCTGCAAAGTCGTAGGGCTTGCTGAGCAGGCGCACGCCCGGCGGCAAATCCTCCTGAAGATACGCTCCGGCCCCTGAGGTGACGACGATGCCAACACCGGGCCAACGGTGATGAACGAGGTGGGCGAGGGCAACACCATCGCCCACGATGCCGCGTCCCGTAATCAGCATGCTGACCGTGATCGATCCTTCGAGAACCGCCAGCGCCTCGACGGCTGTGCGGACCTCTACAGTCTGGAAGCCAGCATCCTCCAGCATGTCGGCCGTGACCATACGGACGACCTCGTCAGCCTCCGTAATGAGGATGGCTAAGGGTCTGCTGTCAGCCAAAACCGTGCTCCGCGTGATCAGGCCGGGAGCGCTCGCTGCTCTCAGGCACTGACGGCCGATACCGAAGCCAGTGATGATCCCTTATGCGCTATCTATCCGCCGAGCGCGATGACCCTGGGTTGTGGCAGCTCGCCACTTAACGGCGCATCCTGGTACGGCCGCTTTCCACCTCGAACCAAAGTCGCAGGACGAATGGCAAATGACCGCTTATGGGAAACGCCCATGGCGCTTTGGACGGCTGGGTTGGGTCGGATGCGGAATGTCCGCATATGCTCACCCTGATCTCCAGGGCTCGTCTCAGATGTCTCCTCGCTCCGTCGGCATGAGTCGGCGAGGAGACAGACAATGGGACACTCCCTACACGATCCCGCCATCAAAGGGCGGCCGGCCTGGAACGCCGGCCGCAAGCTTGGGGTCTAGCGAGCCCTCAAGCCTCAGCAGGTCTGGGTCATCCGGTTCTGGCTCGATCGCGAACGCCGCACGCGTGACCGGGCGATGTTCGATCTTGCCATCGACAGCAAGCTGCGCGGATGCGACATCGCCAAACTCAAGATTGGCGCTCTTGTCAGCGGTGGTCGCGTCCGTAGCCGGGCCATCGTCATCCAGCGCAAGACCGCGCGGCCGGTGCAGTTCGAACTGCTCGAACTTGCCCGCACCAGCATCCTGGCATGGCTTGAGGCCAGGGGCGGTACACTCGACGACTATGCCTTCTTAAGCCGGCTCGACGACGTGACGCACATAAGCACTCGTCAGTATGCGCGCTTGGTCAATGAGTGGATCACGGGCATCGGGCTGCGAAGTGAGGACTACCGAACCCATTCCTTGCGTCGCACGAAGGCGTCGTTGATCTACAAGCGGACCGGCAACCTGCGCGCCGTCCAGATTCTGCTCGGCCATACCAAGATTGAGAGTACGGTCAGGTACCTCGGTGTCGACGTTGAGGATCCTCTGACCCTGGCCGAAGGGACTGAGATTTGAGTGTTTGGCCCCTCGGCTTCTGTGTCGAGGGGCTTCGAAACCAGCCCGGCAGCAAAGCGCCCGTTGCCGCCGTCTGAGCATGTTCGGCAGCGTCCGAGAAGCGGACATCCAGCACGAAGCTTTTCACTACTTTGGCGCAAGTGTTCATGAGGGTGGCGCCAATATGCTGGGCGGCTGGTCCAGATTTCTGACGCATCAACGAATATAACAAGCGCGATATCCGGTTCGGTCAGCGCTGTCGAAACGACGCGGATCAAAGATCCAAGGTCTTGCGAGCAAAGCTCTCGATGTAGTCGACGAGCTTGTCTGAGGCGGCGCCGGCGGCATCGACGTCGCGTCGGGCAACCGCTTCGCAGACATCGGCGTGGAGATTGGCGGTCAGCGGCAGATCGGCCGCCTGCTTGTAGTGCTGGTACCAGAAACGCCGTGACAGGCCCGCCATGCTCTCCAAGGAGCGCACCGCGAACTCGTTGCGCGATGCCGTTGCGATCAGGTCGTTGAATTGACGGTCCAAGCGCATGAACGCCAGGTCGTCCGACGCCGAGGCCGCCTCGCGCATGTCCTGCGCAATGCCCGCGAAGACTTCCCGCTCCTCCTTCGTGGACCGCTCCGCAGCCAGGCGCGCGATCAAGCGCTCCAGGACGCGCCGGGTCTCCAGCAGGCGCAGCTGCGTGCGTACGTTGATGTCGGAGACAAGGATGCCGCGCCGCGGCATAACAACCACAAGACCGTCGCGAGCGAGACGCTGTAGCGCCTCACGGATGGGGGTACGGCCAATCCCGAGACGCTGGACCAGGTTCTGCTCGCCCAGCACCATGCCGGGCGGGAGCACAAGCGTCGTGATCATCTCCTCCAGCTGCTGGTAGGCTTTGTCCGTCAGCGTCAGGTCGGGCAAATCCTCTTGGCCAGCCGGCCCGTCGGGCGACCCCTTCGCGGCCTTCCTCGCCCTCTTCTCACCACGCTCCGCGGCACGGACCGACGTCGTCTTACCGGTCACGAAGTTCATCGACGACGCCCCTCTGCCCTGCCCAGCTCGCTCGACGCTGCCTAGCCTCAGTGCATGGGGCGGGGCACTTCCCTGCGCAAGTGCATACGTCTGATATATCTTGCGCTGATTAGAAATATCCTGCAAAAACACGGCGCGCATACTAAACGACACAGGGAGGCAAGGAATGGTAGGGCAGATTGCGATACCCGCCGGCGATGTGCTGCCGGAGCGGGCCACAACCGAGATCCCCGCCCGCGTCGCGGCCGGGTCAAGCGCAGTGATCGCGGCCCGGCTTGAGCGCCTGCCGATGACCCAGTTCCAACGCAACATCTTTCTCATCATCGCGACGGCTTGGTTCTTCGACTCGATCGACCTCGGCTCGCTCACCTTCCTCCTCGGATCAATCAAGACCGAGTTCGGCCTCTCGACGGCTCAGGCCGGGCTCCTGTCGAGCATGAGCTTCATCGGCATGTTCGCTGGCGCGGCGCTTTCAGGAATGCTTGCCGACCGCTTCGGCCGGAAGCTCGTCTTCCAGATCAGCATGGTGTTCTGGGGCTTAGGCAGCGCGTGGTGCGCCTACGCGCCGGACGCGACCATGCTCGGCTACGCCCGCCTGCTCCTCGGCTTCGGCATGGGCATGGAGTTCCCGGTGGCCCTAGCCATCGTCTCGGAGTTCCTGCCGACAGATAAGCGCGGCCGTTACCTTGCCATCATGGAGGGCTTCTGGCCGCTGGGCTTCATCGCGGCGGGCTGCCTCAGCTACGTCCTGTTAAGCTATTTCGACTGGCGGGCGGTCTTCCTGGCGCAAGCAGTGCCGGCCCTGTTCCTGTTCGTGATCCGTTTCCTGGTGCCGGAATCGCCACGCTGGCTGGCCGATCGGGGCCGGTACGATGAGGCTGACCGCGTGATGGCGACCATCGAGACGAAGGTGGCCGCGCACCTCGACGGGCGCTCGCTGGCTGAGCCGAAGGTCCTGCCTGAGCAGGTACAGGGCGAACGTCGCTTTTCCTTCCTCGAACTCTGGAGCCCAGGCTACGCCAGTCGCACGGTCATGATCTGGCTGACATGGTTCTTCGCACTGCTGGGCTTCTACGGGCTCACCACCTGGCTCGGTGCCCTGCTGCAGGATGCGGGCTACAGCGTCGCCAAGTCCGTGACCTACACCATCCTCATCTCGCTCGCGGGCATTCCCGGCTTCATCGCCTCAGCCATCCTCGTCGAGCGCTGGGGTCGCAAGCCGACGGCTGTCCTGATGCTGCTCGGCAGCGCGGTGGCGGCCTACCTGTACGGGCATTCCCCGAGCTTTACCTGGCTGATCGCCTTCGGGCTGATGATGCAGTTCTTCCTGTTCGGGATGTGGTCGGTCCTCTACGCCTACACGCCCGAGCTGTACCCGACCCGCGCCCGTGCAACGGGGGCCGGTTGCGCCTCCGCGATCGGCCGCGTCGGCTCGCTCATCGGGCCGTACGTCATCGGCATCATCCTGCCTACCCTTGGCCACGGCGGCGTCTTCGCCCTGGGCGCCGGCTCCTTCGTCATCGCGGCGGCGAGCGTCGGCATCCTCGGCATCGAGACCAAGGGCAGGTCGCTCGAAGCGATCTCGCACTGAGCCTACTGGCGGGAATGCGGGTGACCCGCACTCTCGCCGCCTCAACGGAACTGGTACACTGCTGTTGACATCTGATATATCAATGATATCCTGCAGGCAACAAATTGGGTGGGGCGGAATGTGACAGGCGTCACGCATCACTGATGAGGGTCGGCATCGTCCCATCTGCCGGGAGTGCGGCGGATCCCCTGCCGGCAGGCCCGCGACCCCGTCCGTCCCGCCGCCAAGCTTGGGCCGCCTTCGAAGCCGACGGCGGCTGACAAGACCGTCCTTTTCCCGCACACCGTGGCGGTGATGGCGTTCTACTGAACATCTTCGATCAAGCGGCTGCGGCGGCCACAATCAGCGATATCGAACAAGGGAGAAGCTCAATGGAACTCGCAGTCACCAAGATGAGCGAGCGGCAGAAAAACTACCGAGCTAATTACCGGCAGCGCGTTGCGGGGTGGTACAACGGCTTCCTACACATCGCCATCATCTACACCATTGGCCTGACGGCATTATACATCTACATTTCTAACATCAAGGCGCCGACCTGGGCGGAGCTCGCCACGGTGCCGGTCGTCTTCTTGTTCTGCAATTTCTTCGAGTGGTGGCTGCATCGCTACGTTATGCATCGGCCGCAGAGCAATCCGATCGGCCGCGCCGTCTACAATCGGCACACGCTCCAGCATCACCAGTTCTTCACCGATCACGAGATGCGCTTCGCCGACCATCGCGACTACCGGGTGACGTTCTTTCCGCCCTACGCCCTGGCGACCTTCACACTGATGTCGATCCCCGGCGCCATCGTGCTCGGCAACGTGTTCACGCCGAACGTCGGTTGGCTGTTCATCACGACGACGACCAGCATCTACATGATCTACGAGTTCATGCACTTCTGCTGCCACGTCGAAGACAACTGGTTTGTCCGAAACATGCCGTTCATCAACACGAACCGCCGGCACCACACCGCCCATCACGACCAGTCGATCATGATGGAGCGCAACATGAATCTCACCTTCCCGATCATGGACTGGTTGTTCGGCACCTCGGACCTCAACCGTGGCCTGCTCGGCACGCTCTTCAATGGTTACGACACCCGTCACGTGAAGACCGACATGCGCAAGACGTCCCGCACGCCTGGAGCTGCCGAGCCCGGCGCGATGCAGCCGGCCGAGTAAGCCCCCGCCACACGCGACATGCGGCGCCGACGCGGTGCCGCCCCGACATTTGGGAGGTCCTCCATGAGCATGATCGAACCGAACGTCACCGCCCTCACATGGTTCGCCCTCTTCGCCGGCGTCGCCAGCGTCGGCTTCTACGTCCTCACGGGCATGTTCCCGCTCGAAACCCGCCCTGACCTGAAGGGCCGACCGCTCGGTCTGCTGCTGCTGGCGGTCAACGTCGTGCTGCTGCTGGCATTGGTCGGCGGTGGCTTAGCCTACGGTGCCGCCAACCTGCGTTGGACGAGCCTCATCATTGTGGGCGGTCTGGCCGTCCTGTTCGCTCCGGGCCTGTTCAACGTCTGGCCCCAGCGTTGGCGTGACGGCCTGGCCGGCCTCGCCATCGTGCTGGCCGGCCTGGGCGGGGCGCTCGGCCTGCTCCAGCGGGTCGGCTCCGTCTTCACCCTGTAAGAACAACCACCGACCCGGGAGGAGTCCAATGCCGTTTCCGATCAAGTTCGGCTTGTCCGTCGCCGTCGCCTTGGCCGCGCTCGCGGGGTGGTTCTACATGGGCTACCTTGGTCAGACCGGCCCACAATGGGCCGTGGCGTTCCTCGGCCCCTTCATGGTGGTCAGCCTCTGGATTTTCCCAGAAGTGATGCGCTCCCGCTCCGACGGTCGCACGCCGCGCCACCAGATGAGGGAGGCGCGGTCGTGAACAAGGTCTACGCGGGGGACCGGACCATCGACGGGATCGTCGTCACGGTCGACGGCAAGCCGCTTCCGGACAGGACGGATGCGAGGCGCTACTCCCGCAATGGATTCGAGTGGAGCTACGAGGGACCCGAGCCTTCGCAACTGGCTTACGCGATGCTGGTCGACCACCTCGGTGACACGGCCGAGGCGGAACGGCTTCAACCGCAGTTCATGCGCAGTGTCGTGGCCAACTTCCAGAACGAGTGGGAGATGACGACGGCCGACATCGACCGCGTCCTGCAGCGCCTGCGCTAGGCGATCACCGCGGGCTCGAACCGAAGTCGTAGGCCGGGCTCAGCCGCCTCGACCAACAAACAAGTCTGGAGGGGCAGTCATGAGCGCGGCAACGGCGAAATCTCCGAACGAGCCGACCAAGAAGGCCGGCAAGCGGACAATTCTCGACATTCGCGCCGCGAAGCAGACGGGCGAGAAGTTCGTCTACATGTCCGTACCGGACTACACCTCCGCTCGGTGGGCGGAGATGGCGGGTGTCGATGTTGCTGTCGTCGGCGATAGTCTCGCCATGGTCGCACACGGCCATGCCAGCACGATACCCGCGACGATGGACATGATGATCCTTCATGCGGGCGCAGTACGGCGTGGTGCGCCAGACACCTTCGTGCTCGGCTGCATGCCCTACCAGAGCTACAACACGGTCGACCGAGCCCTCACGAACGCCACGCGATTCATGCAGGAGGCGCTCTGTGACGCGGTGAAGCCGCAGGGCGGCAGGAGCCAGGCCCATGTTCTCAGGGCTCTCGTCGACGCCGGGATCCCGACGGCGTCGCACATCGGGCTGACACCGCACACCATCGCCAACTTCGGCGGCTTTAAGATCCAGGGTCGCACCGCCGAGGCTGCGATGAAGATCCTGGAGGACGCCCTGGCTATCGAGGACGCTGGCTGCTTCATGCTGGAATTTGAGGCCGTGCCGGCCCCGATTGCCAAACTGATCTCCGAGCAGCTCACGATCCCCACCATCGGCATAGGTGCCGGCGCTGGTTGCGACGGCCAGATCCTGCTCGCCTACGATCTGCTGGGCGTCTTCACGGATTTCAAGCCGAAGTTCACGAAACGCTACGCGAACCTCACCGAGGTCGCGGTGACCGGCATCCGCAGGTACGTCGAGGAGGTCAAGACCATGACCTTCCCCGACGACGACCACTCATACCGTGTCGATCCAGCAGAGTACGAGAAGTTCCAGAAACTGATTGAGGGGCGAAAGCACGTTTGAACCCTCGACAGGCGCGGCCACAGTGCATGAAGTCGCGCGCCGGCTCGTTAGACGAGTTCCTGCGAACGTGACCGGGCATGCCCAGCCTCATGCCGCAGGTTGCGGCACAAGTCACTGAAGAGATGGAAAGAATGGATGGAGCGGGCGATCGGGATCGAACCGACGACATTCAGCTTGGGAAGCTGACCGAACACTTGAAATGACCTGAAATCCAATGGCGAACCGTTAACCAAAACGCCCCGAACCACAACAAAAACATGGGGTTAGGAATACGGCGGAGTCGTATGCCCTTGCCAGCAGGCCCCGAGGTAGTTGTTGTATCAGCCGTTGTATCAGGGGCGCGGACGGGCATGGCGACGAGGAACGACTACACCCGCGAGCGGCGCCGGCTCAACGCCGATGACCTGAAGCGCGCCAGGGGAATGGTCGCCGGGTCCCGCGTCCCGGGGCGAGGTCTGGAGTGGGCCGACACCGAGGAGCGCGGGCTTGCGCTGCGGGTCCTTCCGCTCGGCGCGACTTGGTACCTGCGCATGCGGACGACGACCATGCGCCTCGGCACCGCCGACGAGCTCACCGTCCCGGCTGCGCGAGAGGCGGCTGCCCGGGCGAAGCTCGCCCTCAAGGACGGGCGCGACCCGCGCTCCGACCTCAAGCTCTACCGGGATGCCCTGGAGCAGTCTGCCGGCGACGTCGAGGCCGCCGTCGGTGCCGCCTTCGACTACGAGGTGCTGCCCGACGACGCGGCGCACCGGAGGCTGCACGGGCCTTGGACCTGGGACGACCTCGTCGAGGAATTCCTGGCGGCGAAGCTGCCCAAGCTGAAACCGGCGTGGGCGAGCCAGTACCGCACCCACCTGACCTACCCGGCGTTCCGCCGCATCGGGCACTGGCACCTGCACCAGCTCGACGTCGAGGTCCTTGAGGAGGTCAGGGACGAAATCGAGGCCGCGACGTCCCCATCATCGGCCGCCCGGGCCGTCAGGCAGACGAAGGCGGCGCTCGATTGGGCCTGGCGGTTCAAGCGTCGGCAGAGCCAGCTCGGCAAGGTGCCCTGGTGGGAATCCTTCGACATCGAGTACGCGTCCGGGACCCGGGACCACGTGCCGACGCTGGCCGAGCTCGGGCGCACGCTCACCCTGGCGGAGCGGTACCGTGTCCTCGGCTCGACCGACCAGGAGACAAGCCCCGGCACGCTGGCGGCACTGTGGGCCACGGTTCTGACGGCGCAACGGACCGGTGCCCTCGGTGGCACACGCCTCGACCGCGTCATCCCGATGCCGGGCCGTCCCGACTGGCAGGTCTGGACCTGGAGCGCCGATGACATGAAGGGTGGCAAGGATCCCCGCCCGCACGCGCTGCCGGTCCCGCCCTCGGCGCTGGAGATTCTCGCCCGGTTCGAGGACCCGGACACGGACAGCGCCTATCTGTTTCCGTCCCGGCAGTCGGGCCGGCACGTCACCAGCGAGGGCATCGCCGGCTTGCTCGACCGCCTCCAAGGAAAGAGCAAGCCGAGCCGGAAGCCGAAGGACGGCGGCGAGCGCAAGCCGCGGACCCCGCGCGTCAACCTGTTCGAGAAGCATGGCATCAGGCCGTGGGTCCCGCACGACACCCGCCGTTCTCTGGGCAGCTACCTCGACGACGAGGACCTCGGCGGCGCCGGCAGCGCCATCCTCGCGCACAAGACCGGGAAAAAGGATGACGAGCACGCGCGGTTGGAAGACGTGACCCGGAAGGTCTACGCAAAGGCGCAGCGCCTCGACCTGAAGGCCCGCGGCATGGAGCCTTGGGTCGCCGCCGTCATCGCTGCTTACGAGCGGGAGAAGGCCGCCCTCGACCGTGCCGCCGAGGCCGAAGCGCGCCGGGCCGAGCCGAGCGCCATGGCGACATCCCGGGGCCGTTCGGCACGGACGAATCCCGCCGACCCGCGGTAGCGGCCGGAGGCCTCCATGAGGTCCTCAGCCATAGCGCGCATCAGGGCGTCGCGCTCCTCCGGTCCCGCATCCACGACGTCCTGAAAGCTCAGCATCGACCACTCCGTTCTTGAGAACGAAGTAGGAACATCTGTGACCAGTTCAACGGGGGCGGCCCTGCGTTCAAGTTATGCTGCTTCCGGGGCTCTTATGCGCAGAACATAACGGCATTCGTGCTTCCCGGGCGACCTTATGTGCAACCAGCGCGATGCCCAGGGATAACCCCGCCTTCGCCGTTGACCGCCTGAGTCCGCGCCCCGATCATCGCATCCTCACCAGCCGCACGAGGCCGACGTGAAACGCCGAATAGCGCTCCCCCCGACCGAAGGACCGACCCCCGGGGCGTGACGCGCGTGCGCAGCCCCCTCACGGAGGCTGCCCCATGACGACTTTCTTCTCCGCCGATTCCCACTTCGGCCACGCCGGCGTCCTCGCCATGTCGAGGCGTCCCTTCGCCTCCATCGAGGAGCACGACGAGGCTCTGGTCGCCGCCTGGAACGGTGTCGTCGGCCCGCGCGACGAGGTCTGGCACCTCGGTGACTTCGCCCTCGGGGCGAGCCCGGAGCGGTGCGCCGCCCTGTTCCGCCGGCTCCGGGGACGCAAGATCCTCGTCCGTGGCAACCACGACAAGCCGCGGGTCACAGACCTGCCCTGGCACGAGCAGCACGACCTCGTCTCGCGGAAGATCGAGGGCGTCCGGGTCGTCATGTGCCACTACCCGCTCAGGGCGTGGCCCGGCGTTTGGAGGGGGTCGATCCACCTGTTCGGGCACACCCACGGTTCCCTGCCGGACACCAGCCAAAGCTGCGACGTCGGCGTCGACCAGTGGGCCTACAGGCCTGTGACGCTGGGGGAGATCCAAGAGCGCCTCGCCGCCACGCCGGACATCCCAGAGGAGCGGCGGCTCGGTCAGGAAGGGGACGACGATGCCGAGGGGTGAGCAGGAGATCCCAGACGACTGCGTAACGTGCATCCGCTGCGGCTGGGTCAGCTTCGCGGTGACGCGGGCTGACGCCGAGGCGCATGTCGAGAAGCACAATCGCTGGAGGCTGGAGGAACCGAGCCGCCTGCGGCATTGGCCGACACCGGCGACGCTCGATGGCTACCGGTGCCGGGGATGCGGTCAATGGGGGCCGTACCGGCGGACCGTTCCCGGGGACTGCCCAACGGGGGCGACGCTCAACGCAGTCGTATGCGAACACGTCTGAAACGCGAAGGGCCCTGGCGTCACCACCGGGGCCCTCTCTCTATATACAGGGCTCACCCCCTGCTCGGGTGGCGCTCCCGTTCCGCCCGGGCCTTCCACTCAGTCTCGGCGGCGACGAGCTCGTCATGCCTGGCGCGGGTCTCGTCGGCGCGGTGGGCGTCCTCCAGGTAGGGGTGAATCCGGGCAGCCCCGCCGGCGCACTGTGCCGCCCGCAGCATCGCCACATGGGCCCGCTCATCCGGGGCCGTCGGCTCGACGCCATAGCCCCAGCGCGTCAGCGTCCGAGGCCGCGCGAGATCCTCCTCCGCGGCACGAATCGCCTCGTCGACCGCGCGGACCCGCGCCGCAGTTCGGGCGGCCTCCATCAGGGCCGGGTCGGTCTCGGCTACGGCCCGAGCGAGCGCCGAGGCCTGATCAGCCAGGACCTCCTGCACCGGGGCGTCAGCCGGCGGCGCTGGCGGGGATTCTGGGAGCGGCCGGGGGAGCGGAATGGAGGGCGCGGCAGGCTCCCCGGGCGACCGGCGGCAGGCGGGGCGTGAAAGCGGTGGCGGTCGTCATGCTCGGCGGCTCCTCTTCTCTTCCTCGATGGCGCGGCGGTGGGCGGCAGCCGCGGCGGCCGCCGTCGTCATGATCAGGTGCTGGTGGGCCCAGGCAGTCAGGGCCCCCTTCACCAGGGCCTTCGTGGGGAAGGCCCGTTTGCGCCAAGCGGCGCGGGCCGCCTCCAGGCTCGGATACCGGGAGACGGTCCGCCCGCTGGGGCGATGCACGATGACGTGCTCGACGGGCGGGCGGGTCGGCATCAGCCGAGTGCTCCCGCGTAGCTATAGGTGTCCGCGAAGAGCTCCCGGAACTCGCATGCCTTCATGCGCGGCAGGAACGAGCGAATGGTTTGCCGTGCCGACACCTTCGGGCCCTTGGCGTGAAACGGGCTGTCTGCCTGCTCCATCATCCCGCTGTCCCACTCGATGACCGCTGCGGCGAGGCGCAGCGCGTCCTCTGCGGTCGTCTCGTAGGAGAGCGGGATGGTGTATTCCCGCGCGGCCATGACGTGGACGATGCGGACGTACTCGCCGCCGACCTCGGCGAAACCGGTCGCGACGTCGACGTCGAAGGTATCAATGGGCAGGCTGTCGTCGAGGTTGAGGTTGACGGTGCGCTCCATGGCGCTCTCCTTTTTGCGAGGGATGCCTGTTTCAGGGCGCCACTGACTGCCTGGCGCGCGACGGGGGCATCGTCAGGCGGCCTTGGCGTTGAGGCTGGAGAGCGCCGCATCCCGGTCGCGCAGGTCGATGGGCGCGAATCCGGCGAACTGCCCGTCGCGGACCAGGAGCTCGTCCCAGACCCGTCGGCTGTCGCGGTAGATGACGCGCATGCCGGGACGGAGCAGGCCGGACCGCACGAGGTCGCCGATGACGCCCTCGGCGTCGTTCGTGACCGAGCGGCCGCCGAGGTCGAGGTCGGTCACGAGAATGACGTCGCCCTCGATCTCGACCTCGTAGTCCGACCGGGTCGTGAACAGGTCGCGCTCGGGCACGCCCCCGTTGGCCCGGCAGATGGGGCCCTTGCCGATCTTCACGCTGACGGCATCGGTCAGCGTGCGGCCGCAGAACGAGCAGTGCGTGGCTGGGTTGGCGTTCGTTCGGATGGTGAGCATCTGGGTCATGATGGGTCTCTGCGGTGCGGGAGGCTTTGCTTCCCAGGCAGCCCTGGTTGGGTGCGCCCTCCCGCAAGCGGGAGGAAGCCGAGCGTGACGCTCGGGGTCGTCGTTAGGCCGGCTCGTTCGGGTCGACCCATTCCATCGCCTTCTCAATCTGCTCGATGGCGGACCGAACGGCACTGATGACGTTGTACTCGGCGTTCTCGACGAAGCGCTGCAGCCGGACGTCCGCCCAGCGCTGGGAGCCGGCGCGGGCCTTGGCGGCGGTCAGGACGGCGGCGTAGCAGGCCCGCGTCTCCCGGGCGTCGAGCAGGGCAAGCTCGTCGACGAATCGCGAACGGTCGCTCATGCGGCATCTCCGAACAGGTCGGTCTGCGCGACCGCCGGAGCCCGAGGCGCCTTCTTCGCCCGGGTGGCGTTCTTGCGCTCGCGCTTGGCCTCAGCCTCAAGCGACCGGATGGTGGAGCCTCGCAGAGAAGCGCCGCGGTTCGGGCTGCCGTGGGCGACCCGCTTGAAGGCTTCGTACCCCTCGTAGCCGCCGGGCTCGACGAGCCGCTTGAACTTCTCCAGGACCGGCACCTCGTCGGGGTCCATCATGGTCGCAACTTCGGGGACCTCCTCCATGACGAAGGAGACAGGCTGCATCTCACGGATGAAGCGGGCGAACTCGTAGACGAGGTTGTTGCGGGGGTCGGAGATGTTCTGCTTGCCAGCCTTCGAGTACCCCTGGCAGGGCGGGCCGCCCGAGATGAGGTCGAGCTCCCCAAGCTGCATGCCGATAGCCTTGAGCACCCGCTCGGACGTCAGCTTGCGGACGTCGCCGATAAATAGATGGCTGACGCCGGCCACGCGCGCATCCTGCCCGCGAATCCAACCGGACCCGGCGACGAAGGTGGGGGTGCGGGCCAGCTTACCGTCCGCGACTACGTGACCGCCCTTCACGGTCAGGCCCGAGCGCCGGTACTCCTTCTCGATGTAGGTGGACGTGCGCTTCTCGTCCTCCGGGGTCACGAAGTGCATCGTGACGCTGCCGTACCGGCACAGGTTCATCGCGTAGGTCAGGGCCGCGAAGACCTCGTACTCAGCCGCGGCCACGACCTCATAGCCGGCCTGGATCAGGCCGAGGGACATGCCGCCGGCTCCGGCGAAGAAGTCCATCGCCTTCGGTCGCCGGCCGACGCGGGCGCGCTTCTCGGCGACGGCGCTGGGGAGGATCAGGCCCGTCGGGGCCCGGACGAAGTCGCGCTGCCCGAGCATCACAGGACCTCCGCGTGGAGCAGGGTAACAACGTCCCCGTCGTAAAGCGTCACGGTCTCGGGCTGGCGCGGCACGTAGCGGACCTCTCGGACCAGCCCGAGGCCCTCCAGGATTCGCGCGGCCGGCCCGCGGCGCCTGCGCACGACGTCGTTCACGTATGGGACGCTCAGGCCGTGCGCGGCCGCCCACGCCGTCTGGCCGCCTGCCTCGATGCAGGCGGCCCGGAGACGGCCGACGACTTCTTCCTCTGTCAGCGATGCGGCCATTTCCAGTCTCAGGCATGTTAAACTCAGTAGAGACTATGGACATTCCGTTGAAAAGCAAGATGCCATATTCCTTCGACATTCGGGGGATCGTAATTCGTAATTTGCAAATTGCAAATTACCAATTAGGTCAGCGAAAAAATTTTCGGCGAATCTTTAAACGTGCTTGGCCGAGTGCTTCAATCTGGCAATCAGTGAATTGCCAGGAGGTCCCGACACATGCTCGCCTTCGCCATCCCCGCCAAGCACTGGCTATGGACGGGCGCCCTCACGCCGGGGACGCGCCGCGTCGTGGCTGACCGGCCGCTCCATCCCGCCCGCTACGAGATCATCGACGGGTTCCACACCGGCATCGTCGAGGCCGACCTGCCCGAGGGTACCGTCGTCGTGACGATCTCCGCCGGCATGCCGGAGCGGTTCGGCACTGCCTACGTCGTGCTCGCCGAGGTCCTTCAGCACGTTCACGAACACGAGGCCCAGGACCTCCTCGATCCGGCCGAGGCGACACTCCGCCTGCACGAGCGCCTCAAGCAGCAGGCCGGCCTCGACTGCGTGTCGCGCCGGTTCCGCTACCCCAACGGGCACGCCATGAAGAAGGGCGAGCTCCGGGTCCGCGGCGGCTGGCACGCCGTCGTCACAGACACGACCGCCCGCCAGGTTTGGCTGCGCGCCGCGACGACGGCCGAGATCCTCGCTGGCGGCGGCGTCGTCCCGGAGGCGCCGGTCGGACAGGACCTGATCGCGGCCATCCGCGCCGAGGTCGCCGAGACCGCAGCGGAGGAAGCTGACACTCCCGCCGCGGCGTGAACACCAGTCCCCGGGCTGGTGCATTTCCAGCCCGGGATTCAGCCTTCCCACGGGTCCGCAGAGCCGGCCCTTCAGTCAGGAATCCCCACGTCATGCGCAAGATCGCCAAGCTCGCCGCCCTCGTCCTCGCCGCCATGGCGGCCGCCACACAGGCCGTCTGGGACGGCTCGAAGTGGGTCATGAAGAGCCTGTTCGCCCCGCCGCAGCCCGTGGGCGTCGAGGTCGGAGACGCGATGGACGCCGTGGCCGCCCGAGCCGCCGCGCCCGTGACACCGTCACAGCCGGCGGCGCGTGACACCGTCACGCCCGCCCCGGCGCCGGCCCCCAAGTCCGAGACCGCCCCGAAGGCCGCCGCGACGGCGAAAGTTGTCGAGCTCGATCCCGTCCTCGCGAAGGGCAAGGCGGCCTACGCGTTCGCCTGCGCCCTCGCGACGCTGGGTGACGAGCCCCCGACGGAGGGTCTCAACGAGGCCGAGATCGCGTGGCTGAATTCGCTCAACACGATGGAGATGATGCACATCTGGCGCGGCGGCCCGATGCAGGCCGGCGCCCACATGCTCGGCATTAAGGCCATCCCCGGGCTGCCCCTGTGCCCGACCCTGTCGGAGTACAGGCACATCCTGGGAAGCGCGGCGCAAGTGACGCCTCGTCAGCGCGAGGAGATCGCCGAGTACAACGCCACCCTCGACCAGGCATTCGAGGACATGATCTCGGACCCGGGCTTCCAACTGAAGCAGGGCATCTGACGCCACCCCCGAACAGCGAAAGGCCCGCCCCGGGACGCCGGGGCGGGCCTTTCTTTTTGTCGCTCACCCTGCGGTCCGGGCCTTGATAGTTGCTGCGTGCACACTTTGTCGTGCTACCGCGTGCGCACAGATGCCGACGCTATGCCGACCGGGCGGCCCGCAGGACGAGGCCCTCAGCGCGGAGGGCGCGCCGGTGCATGCTCGCGGTCTCAGCCTTGGCGGTGGCGGTCTCCTGACGGGATGTGGCGAGCTCCCGCTGCAGCCGGGCGACCTGCGCGCGGAGTTCGGCCGCCTCGTCGACGGCGGCCTGATGGAGAGCGCGCTGGCGGGTGACGGCGGCCATCGCGCGCCCGGCGGCGCTGGCGTTCCGGAGGCCCTGCTCGTAATCGGCGTCGGCCTGACGCTGCCGGGCATCCGCGAGGCTCGTAGCCAGGACGCCAGCCAGGCCCATGCCCACCCGGTCGAGGTCGCTGGCGATTCCGTGGGCGGTCGTCATTGGGTCACTCCCTCGTCCGGTGTGATTTCACGATCGGGGGTCACGGACTCACTGTCGAGTAGGAGTCAACGCTTGTCCCTGGCCCGGACGCCGGAACGTGGGGAGAACTCTGAGCACGGTTAGCGCCCCGTTACTTGCTGCCTCTGTAACGGATTGTGGGAAGTACGGCGTCACCGGCCCGAGGGCATGTGTGGTCCGGTGCACGGGGGCAGGGCACGCTCCGCGGCATGGAGATCTCAGTCACCGTCGACCGGTCCGGTTACGACCGCCAGGTCAGCGACCTCGCCGCCAGGGTGCTCAAGCCGGCCTTGCAGGAGGTCGCCGACTATCTCGGCGCGGCCGCCCGCCAGCGCCTGATGGCGGAGACCGTCCTGCGCTTCGACAACCCGGTCGCGTGGACGGTCAACGCCTTCGCCTATCGGCGAGACGCGGCCGGGGACGACGCCGGCACATACGTCTTCGTCCTCGGCGACCAAGCGCAGTACTTCGGCCTGGAGGTCGAGGGCGGCCCCCGCGTGGCCGGCGACTACGCGACGACGAAGGGAGGCCCGCTCGTCCCGGCGTCCGGCGCCGCCGACAAGCTGGACGCCGAGGGCAACCTGCCCCGCAATTTCGTCCGTGACGCCGTCGCGGCCGGGGCCCACTGGATGCGTCTCAAGGTTGGCGAGCCGGAGGCCCTGGTGCTGCCCGGCCGGGGGCGCCTGCAGGTCCTGGCGGTCATCTCCGAGCGGATCGAATACCAGCCCCGATTCCTGTTCGCTGACATCGTCCGTGACGCCGTCCTGCAGAAGGCCCTGGCCGCCGTCACGAAGTACCTGAGCGGTGCTAGATGAGGAACACGGGCGACCAGACCGAGATGCCGACGAGGAAGGCGTTGCCGTTCTGGGCGGGCGGAGCGACCGGCGCGGGTGCCGCCACGCCCCCGTTGGCGGGCGGGACGTATCCGGTCGGCGGCGGGCTGTTCGGGTTCGAGGGGATGTACGTATTCACCCATGTCATCCCCATGTCGAAGGTTGCCGGCACGATCTTGTCGTAGCCATCAGCCCTGACGATGAGGTCGTGCGACTGCACGTGGAAGAACGCGCCGTCCACCCCGGTGCTCGGCACGTCCCAGCTCGTGCCCGTCCAGTCGACCGGGATGTTCCCGCCGGGCGGGTTGGTCGTCTTCATGAAATTCCCGGCCAGGTCGTAGAGCGCGAGGCGCTGCCCGTCGGTAAGGGTGACGACGATGGCGTTCATCCCGACGCAGGCCGGGGTGCACGGGTGTCCCGAGCTGGTCCTGACGAGCGCGTTGTCATTGACGCTCGTCCAAGAGCCGCTCGACTCGATGATGTACTCGTTGCTCGGCACGTCCCCGACGTCGAGGTACTGAAGCACCGTCCATGTCATGTTGACCATGGACTGTCCGACGGGGATGATCTCGGCGCCGCCCGCCAGCGTCAGCCGGACGAGCCCGTACGGGCTGGCGAAGCGGTAGTCGCTGTTGTCCCAGTCGACGATGCTGCTCTTGGGGTACGGCATGAGGGGCGTCCTTGCGTCAGGTGCTACGGGCGGGGCTCGGGCGGTTGGGGCGGCCGGTCAGTCCTTGCTGTCCCCGTGGAGGCAAGCGGCGCGCAGCGCCTTCACGAGCTCGTCCTCCTCGGCGGCCGGGCCGCCGCCGGCGCCGAGCTTCGGATTCGGGGCCTCCGCGTTCATCGCTCTGCGGAAGGCGTCGCCCTTCGGCGAATCGCCCGCCTCGCGCGTCTCGGGGGCCGCGGCGGCAAAGGTGTCGACGTCCTGCAGTGCAACAGCGAACAGCGTCTAGGCCTGCTCGGCGAAGAGGTCGGTGTCGAAGGCGAGCGCGGCGGCGAGGGCCGGGAAGAGCTTGCCGTTGGCCGACTGCGTGATGGCCTTTATGCGGGCCTTCTCGCCGGAGGCGCCGGTCGCGGCGGCGGTGGCGCCCTTCTTGACGTCCTTCTTCTCGTCGGCGGGCTCACCGTCCTCTTCGGAGGCATCCTTGTCCTCCTCCTTGCCCCCGGCCTTCTTGGCCTTAGCCTTGTCCTCGTTGGTCTGCTCCGAGGCGGTGCGGGGCGTCGCCAGCTTGGCGCGGAGGCGAGGGGCGGAAATGGGCTGCTCCGGGTTCGGGGGACCCGCGCCCAACCTCGGTATCCAGCCGGGGCCGTTGAGCGGGCCTGGAACTGTTGTCCCGGCGAGCGTCAGGTGCCGCCGTGCATCGGCCAATACATGCCGGACAGAAAAAATCGGCGGTGGAAAACGCTTGCCTCGCGTGCGTGCGCGCCCGCCTGCTGGCTTTAGAAGTCCGCAGTCGGAAGCGGGGCCGCAATTCGCAGGATGACTTGGATGGTCTGAACATCCCGGCATCTGACGCCGTTCGACGGCATTTCTCGGGGTTGACATGCTGACGGCGGAAATTCCCGCGTCGGAAATCAGTGCCCTCTAAACGCCGTGCGCCCTTGCGCTTCAATCCGCCGTGTGCATCTATGACGGTGTCATGGACGCATTGGATAAACTCATCGCCGAAAAGCGGCAGGCCATTCGGGTCGTAGAGGCGGAAATCTCCGACCACGAGGCCAAGGTCGCTACCCTGCGTGAGAGCATCGCTCTCGCCACCGTCGAGCTTGCGGCCTTTGAAAAGGCCGCGGCGCTTCGGCCGGTCTCGTCGCGCGGCGACGACGAGGAAGCCTTCGACACGCATGACGGTGACGGTAAGCGCCGCGGGCGCCAGAGGGGCGCGATCTCGCACGCTTGGCGGACCGCTCTCGGCTATCTGTACTTGATGGGTGAGCGCTTCGACTACGAGCGCATGCACGAGGTCGCACAGAACGCCGGCATCACGACCAGCTTCGCCTCCATCCGCGACCGCGCGCGCGATTACGTCGAGCGCGGGCTGCTCGACGGGTCTGCTGACGCCGGCTTCGTCGTGACGGACAAGGCCGCCAACCAGTTCAAGTTCGACCAGGCGCCGGCTGCCGGCCATGGGGGGACCGCCCCCGAGATGCCTGAGATCGAGGAAGAGGAGGAGGACGACGCCTCGGACGCCGGAACTCTGCGCGAGCAGGGCGCGACCGGGAATACGTCGTTCTCCGGGGATTCCGACGGAGGCGGTATGGCCTCATAGAAAGTGCTTCGACGGCTGAGGTCCTGCCGGTCGAAGTAACGGAGCCGGGTGCTACCAACACCCGGCTCCGTATGGACCACCAACGATAGCCGCTCCCGGGAGGAAGCTGCGCTGAAAGTCGACGGCTCGCAGCCTCAACGTGTCACTTTCCGCCGCAGTTTTCAACTCGGGAGCTCCTTCATCCTGTATATGAACAGGAGGGCTCGCCAATGCGCGGCCGCTTCCCCTGCACGTTCGAGATGGCGTGCTACGTCCTCTACCTCGTTGAGATCCTCGGCCTCAGCCAGACGGAGGCCGCCATCCGCGTTGGTCTTAACGTCGGCTCGGTGAACCACGTCGTCCATGGCCGCCGCCACCCGACGGCGTATCCGGTCCCGCTTCCGTCGTGACCCATCCGGCCGGGGCATTCATCGCCCCGGCTCCCTATGCGACAAGCAGGCCGGTCGAGGCCTCGTCCTCGACGAGCTCAGCCATGACTTCGTCGAAGGTGGATACCTCGTCGGCGAGGCCGGCGTCGACGGCGGCTTGACCGATGAACACCGCGCCCTGGCCGAACTGCTCGGATCCGACGACGTCCACGGACAGGCCGCGGTAGGCGGCGACCTATGCGATGAACACTGCGGCGGTGTCGTCGGCGTTCTTCTGGATGGCGGCCCGCCCCGAATCGGTCGCGACGTCGGGCCTCTTGTTCGGGGTCTGCGAGGAGATGATCTCGTGGGTCTTCACGCCGGCCTTCTCGTCGGCGCCGCGGCGGTCGACGATGGAGCAGCAGCAGCCGAGCGACCCGACGGCCGAGGTCGGCGTCACCACGATGTGGTCGGCGGGGGACACGTTCCAGAGGGCCGCGCTGCAGGCGTCCCCGGCGACGAAGGCCACGACGGGCATGTGCGCGGCCGCCGCCTTCACCGCGGCCGCCGCCTCGCTGCAGCCGGTGACCTGCCCGCTGGGGCTGTCGACCTCCAGGATGATGGCCGTGACGCCGCCGTGGGCGACCGCCGCGGCGAGGTCCGCCTTCAGGGTCGTGTACGAGGTCATGCCGCAACTCTGCAGCCACGACGCGTAGGCGATGAGCGGGCCGATGACTCGGATGATGGCGACGCCGTTACGGACGATGCCCCTGCCGTACTCGCGCAGGTAATCGTCCCCCTCGGCCAGCGCAGCCCGCTTCGGGGTGCCGTCGCCCTCGTCGTGGTCCCCGGTCGAGACGCCGCCGGTGACGTGGCTCTGCGCCCGCGGGGCGAGGGCCTGGATCTCGACGCCCTCCCGGCGAGCGAGGAACACAGTAGCCCTTCGGCGCTCCGGTCTCGGGGTCGAGCTCGATGCCCCGACGGCGGGTCGCCGTGTCGGGCGCGAATTCCGGGTTTGAGAGCCGGTCGGCCTCGACCACGCGGAAGCAGGTGCCGAACCGGGTGAGCCCGTTCTCGGGCAGGTAGTAGGGCACGGCGACGCCGGATCCCGACACGATGGTCGAGGTCAGGAGCTCCGAGGCCATGAAGCCCAGGGTCTCGGTGCGGGAGGCGTCGCAGTTGGTGGTCCGGGCCCAGTTCCGGAACAGGCCGCGGACGACGCGGGACCACTCCTCCGCTCAGAGCTTGCTCTTCCCGAGCGTCTTTCAGTCGGGCGTCGGGACGGCGTCGAGCCCTTCGCCGACGATGGCGAGGACCTGCTGCTGGATGGCCGAATAGACCTGTCCTTCGTGCCGCTCCGAGCCGCGCCCGCGCCAGAACGCGATGTCGGCCTCTGGTCCGTTGTCGGCGTCGGCGCTGCCGCGAGAGACCCGCCAGTCCCGCATCCCTCGCGCGAACGAAGTGCCGGGCCAGCTGCTGTCGATGGCTGCGTTCCGGCTTAGGGGCGTGAGCCCGTCGGCTGTGACGAGGGCGGGGACGCGAGGCTGCATGTTGGCCTCAGCCGATGTAGATCGCGCCGAAGCCGCAGGGCCCCGACAGGCGGACGCGGGTCTCCAGGTCGGCGATAATGTCCCGGAGCTCCGTCACGCTGGCCTTAGCCAACGCGACGTTCTCGCCGGTCGAGGCGACCGCCGCCACGTCCTTCGGACCGAGGCGCCGACGGAGGGCGGCCTTGGCGAGGGCGAGGTCGGCCTTGGCCTCGTCGAGTTCCTGAGCGGTCATAGGCGGGTCCCGGCTGTGCCCGCCCACCGTTCCCCCCGCCCATGCATCGGCCTACACATGCCGGCCGGGGCGGTGTCAGTCCTCGTCGTAGGATGCGGCCCGCCCGAGGCCGGCGCCCCGCATCAGGGCGCGCATGTCGACCTTCGCGGACGGGCCCGCGAGGCCGGGCGCATCGTCGCCCGGGGTGGCCTCGCCCCGACCTTGCGAGGGCATGCGCAGGCCTGGCGGGACACGGATGGCGTTCGCCGTGGGCGCGGGCGGGCGGACCACGCGGCGGACGATGCGGTCCTCGGGCGCGGCCTCGACCGACCGCGGGGCGGCGGGCTCGGGGCTCTATTCCATCGGCATGGCCTCCTGGGCGGCATCGTCCTCGCGGGCGTCCTCGGAATCCCCGGCTCTCGAACCCTACAAGGCGGGCGGTGCCCTTGCGGACGGCCTCGGTCACGTGGCTGGAGATGGAGCGGCCGCGCAGGTCGGCGGGGCGGACGATGGGGTTGTCGTTGTAGCGGGGCATGGGGGAGCGGCCCTGGTGGATGACCCCTCGACCGTCAGGCCGCCCCGTACATCGGCCAACACATGCCGGATGGGACGCGGCTCAGGCCTGCCGGGTCAGCCCGAGGCGCTGCATGAGGGCGCGCTTGGCCTGTGGCTGCGCGACGCCCCGGCGCTCGACCAACTCCTCCATGGCCTGCC
This sequence comes from Methylobacterium sp. UNC378MF, assembly GCF_900103195.1. Classification (GTDB taxonomy): domain Bacteria; phylum Pseudomonadota; class Alphaproteobacteria; order Rhizobiales; family Beijerinckiaceae; genus Methylobacterium. Next base: position 95,797 of record NZ_FMWU01000020.1, read on the forward strand.
CGAGGACGGCGTCGAGGCCATAGGCGATGCCGTCGTAGCTCCTCTGTTCCTTCACGCGCGCGCGAAGCCCACCTCGACGAGACAGGTCGCAGAGGGCGGTGGCGATGGCGGCCTCCACGAGGCGGGGCTCAGGGATGCCCTCGGCACGGCGACGGGCACGCTCGGCCCGCTTGCGCTCGGCGGCGTCCCGGCGCTCGCGTGCGGTGCGCGCCGAGCCAGACTCGGGCGCGCTGGCATCTTCGGCCTCGGACTCAGGGTCGAGGTGGATCTCGTACGGCATCTGCTCGCACAGGCCGGGGAGGATGAAGGCGGGCTCGGTGAACATGCGGGCTGGCTCCTGTTGGAGATCATGCCAGCCGGCCCGGCAAGGCACAGCATCAGAACGAAGAAGGCCCCCCGCCCGGGTGGGACGGAGGGCCTTCACGATGAGGTGCATCGTCAGCCCGCGAGAGCCTGCCAGCATATTGCCAGGGTGCTCGGCAATAGACAACGCCTATGGTGCGTGGGCGCGTGCACGCTGGCGTGATGCGAGTACCCTGAGCTCCGCCATGCGCGCATCCCCGGCCGCGAGGCCAGCAGGGTCGCGCAGGGCGCGAGCTTGGGCTGCGAGCCTGCCGAGCAGCCCCACTCTCCCAACGGGCGGAAGAGGCACCTCGGGGGCTTCCTCAGGGCATCCATCATCCAGTGCGGCCAGGGATACAGGGGCAGGTCTCGGAGGGGTGACGGCGGGCCTTAGCGGAGCGAGGTCTGAGGGGACGTCGGCGGGTGGCAGGTAAGGGGCGAGGAGCGCTAGGGACGAGCGAGTGCGAGGAGCAGCGAGGACGGGCGGCGTCTCATCAGGAGGGGGGACAGGCTCGGCCGCAGCCGGGGTCCGGAAAGCTAGGAGGAAGGCCGGAACGGGCACGGCGGCAACAGGCGCAGGGGGCTCTACAGGGGCCGGAGAGAGAGCCCCGGGCTCCGGAGGAGGGGCGTCAACACGGGGACGGGGAGAACCCGGGCGGGGCGGGAGGAGACCCAGGAAGGGGCGGAAGCGAGCCCCGGTCCCGGAGGGGGAGACCACGGGTTCGGGAGAGGACAACAAGGGCTCCGCGGAAGGGGCGACCTCAAGCTCCGCGATGGGGGTCTCGACAGGTTCGCCCACCCCCGGCTCCCTATATCGGATCATTTGGGTCGTCTCACCTATAGAATCCTTCCGCGAACCCCTTAAGGTTGCAGGTGAAATCCGGTCCAGCGTACCTTCCAGGACATCGTTCATGATGCCCTTCAACTCGGCCTGCCGACCCTCCGGTGCGAGGAAGCTGTCGTGGACCGGCAGGGCCGGGAGCTCAGCCTTCTCGTAGGCCTTGAGGACCTCTAGGGCCATGCGGGCATCGATGGCCATCAGCGAGACACCAGCGTCGCTCCCGATGTAGCCCGCGATGGCCGGGTTGTGAGCGATGACCTTGTCGATGATGCGCCGGGTCTCGGTCCAGCCGTAGGGCCACACTGGCGAGCCGTCGGCCTTCTTTTGGCGGGCCTTCTCTATCAGGGCCCCGGCCGCGGCGTTCAGGGTCGCGGCGTTGATGGCCACGTTCAGCGCAAGCTTGCCGACCCACCGCTGGTAGTGAGGCAGCGCGTAGCAATCGAACCCGGCGGGCATCCTCTCCCCGCGCATGGCGTACAGTAGGCGCGGGTGCAGGGAGGCGAAATCTTCCTCGATGACCACTTCGCCGTTGATCAACAGGTCGAGCCGCCGGTCCTTGGGCAGCCCCTCCCAAAAGCCGCCGTAGATTCGACCGCCCTGCCGGAATCCTCCACGGCTGAAAACACGGTAGACATCGACCTTCGGCGTGATGCGGGCGCAGGCCCATGTCTCGACACCGTCTTTCACCTTCCGGGCGCGAACGTGGTGCGCGGTCCGCTCCCAGTTGTCCGGCGAGGCCGAGGCCGAGACGTCGACCGAGAAGCTGTTCATGAACCGGTTGAGGTTGCCGATTTCGCGCGTCAGTCGCCGGGTTTCGGATGTGTCCTCGTAGTCGATGCGGGAGCCGTCCTCGCCCTTCAAGACGAGCGGGCAGCGCGAGCCAAGATACTCGATCGGCTGACCGGCCAGGATCTCGACGAGACGGTTTGAAGCCCGCATGCGGCTCTGCATGCCATGGGTCAGGTGGGCGCCGGGCTTCGACCGGATCTCCTCGATAAGGCCGAGGCGCCCAAGTTCGTTCACGGTCTGCAGCACCGACGAGTAGGTGTAGTCCGTCCCCTCGTACCGCCCTTGGGCCGCGTAGAAGTCCCGAGAGCGGCTGTAGGAGACGTAGGGCCGGTCGCTGTCCGATGCCAAGGCGAGCGCCGCCAGGACGCTGGCCATGGCTCTGTTGATCTTGGAGCGGGAGAACTTCGGCAGGCCTGCGGCGGCAACCAAGTCTTCGGATACGCGCCAGTGGAAATCCAGAGCGCGGGCATTGCGCGCCAATTCGTCATCGTGCTCGGGCATGTGGCTCTCGCGGTGGAGCACACGCCGGGGCACCTCTGACCCGACGCGGCTCGCGCATGCTCCGCCGCGCTTTTGCTAATAGCTAGAGGCGCTTAGCGGTGCGCCATGAACGCGATTCCTGATCCTTGGCCGAGCGGAAAGCGCCTATGCGAACCGCGGCAGGGAGGCCCGTCAGGGCACTTCAATTTTGAAAGTTGACCCCGGCATCATCCAGGTCGCTCGATCCAAACAAATCGGCTCCCCGGTGCCTTCCGCGTGGGTGCGACAAAAGCGCATCGTCGGAGACCTGCCTGTGAATGGGTCGGACTGCTCGAGGGCGGCGCTCCACCTCAGCGGGCATGTGGCTGCCGCTTACATTGCACTTGGCGTAAGCGTCATAGCCAATTTCAGTGCTTATCCATCCCGATGCTCCCGTCAATGATGCGCAGCAACCTGCTATAATCAATCGTTATAGGTAAAAACTAAACAATCCGATGTTGTGCTTAATCATAAATTTAAGCAATGCCAGATAGTTGGGAGCACACCTTGCGATTACGAGCCACCAAAATTTATCAGTATTTAGACAAACGAAATATTATTATTTGACCGAGAAGTATTATTACTGAGATTTAGAATGAAACGGGCCCCAGCAGTGATGCCGGGGCCCAATTGGACGTCTCAGAGTGCCGACGTACGGAAATCTTCCATGTTGTAGGCAACCTCGTCGAGATCGTCGAGCCAGTTTAAGACGGCCAAACCGCGGTCGCCTTGTTGCCACTGCTCGGACATGAACTCGAGCCTGTACCTCTGATCCTCGATGAAATCTTGGAGAGAGTGGTACGAGGCCGCGAGCTCGAGTTCGAGCTTCTTGGGCATCTTCATTCTGACCCGCATTGCTGGGTACCTCACACGATCCGCTCCCAAAGCCGAGAGCAATAAAGAGGACCGGCCTTGTGGGTGTGTGAGCAGCGCCGCCTTCAACATACTGCGCCGCGCGAGTTTCCAACAAGTTAAGACCTGTTCTGAACGTCGTCGCTGATGTCGGCCTACCGGGGAGTATGAACGGGCTCTAAAGTGTGAACCGAACCAAGGCGTAGCAGGGTTTGTGGTTTTGTAATTCAGGGCCGCCGTTTACAGCGTGGAGGCGGCGATGGCGGACCTGATCTGGCTTCGAATGAGCAGTGGGCGGTGATGGCCCCGTTCATGCCCAAGGATCAACCCGGACCCGAGCGAAAGGACGACCGGCAGATCATCTCTGGCATCCTGCGAGTGCCCACCTCGGGCTGCCGCTGGCGTGACTGCCCGGTCGCGTATGTGCCTCGCACGACCGTCTACAACCGTTTCAACCGCTGGTCCCGGCGTGGCTTCTGGAAGGCGATGTTGGCCGCCCTGGCCAAGGCCGGCTGGTCGGGCGAGGCGGCTGCCATCGACAGCACCTACGTGCGAGCACATTGCTCGGCGCACGGCGGGATAGGTGGGCGCAGGCCCAGGCCATCGGCCCGTCGCGTGGCGGCCAGACGACCAAGGTCCATTCGCTCACCGACGTCCTCGGTCGGCCCGGCGTGCTCCTACTGACGCCCGGCATGTCCGCCGTCAGCACTCCTGAGACAGATTGAGGGCCTTCACGAACGGAGGATGGTTGGTTCAACGTAGCCCCCAGGAGCGAAGATGAAACAGACGTCCGGGCCGGCACGAAAGCCGGCGGAAGCCGTAATCTAGGATATCCGTCGAGCCACACGCCGGCAGTTCTCGGCCGAGGAGAAGATCCGCATCGTGCTGGAAGGCCTGCGCGGTGAGGACAGCACCGCCGAGCTGTGCCGGCGCGAGGGCATCGCCAGTTCGATGTACTACGGCTGGTCCAAGGAGTTCTTGGAAGCTGGCAAGAAGCGGCTGGCCGGTGACACGGCTCGGGCCGCGGCCGCCGACGAGGTCAAGGACCTGCGCCGCAAGCCAGGCGCGCTGGAGGGGGTCGTGGCCGACCTCGATCGCCGCCATCACCCTCAGCGTATCCAGGCTCAGATGCCCGGCCTGCTCGGCGCGATAGACCGGACCGGCGGCGCGGAAGACGTTGGCCAACTCGATCGCGGCGGGCATCGTCTCAGTCCGGCGCTGCCCCCTGTCTATGGAACAGGGCGAGCCTGTCGAGGGGGCTGGTCACGGCCCGCACCGTCCGGGTTGCGACCTTGGCGTAGAGGGCGGTGGTGTCGAGCCGGCTGTGCCCGAGCAGGACCTGGATGACGCGGATGTCGACGCCGTCGTCCAGGAGATGGGTGGCGAAGGAGTGGCGCAGGGTATGGGGACCGACGCGCTTGGGGTGTCCGCCGTCAGCACTCCTGAGACAAATTGAGGGTCTTCACGAACGGAGGATGGCTGGTTCATCGTAGCCCCCAGGAGCGAAGATGAAACAGACGTCCGGGCCGGCGCAAAAGCCGGCAGAAGCCGTGATCAAGGACATCCGCCGCGCCACGCGCCGGCAGTTCTCGGCCGAGGAGAAGATCCGCATCGTGCTGGAAGGGCTGCGCGGTGAGGACAGCATCGCCGAGCTGTGCCGGCGCGAAGGCATCGCCAGCTCGATGTACTATGGCTGGTCCAAGGAGTTCTTGGAGGCCGGCAAGAAGCGGCTGGCCGGCGACACGGCCCGTGCCGCGACCGCCGACGAGGTCCAGGACCTGCGTCGCGAGGCGGGTGCGCTGAAGGAGGTCGTGGCCGATCTCGTCCTGGAAAACCGCCTGCTGAAAAAAAGTATGACCGGGGCTGGGGGCGACGAGGCATGAGGTACCCGGCCCCCGAGAAGCTGGAGATCATCCGGCTGGTCGAGCAATCCCATCTGTCGGTGCGCGCCACCCTGGAGAAGCTCGGCGTCACCCGGGCTACGTTCTACCGGTGGTACGACGCTTTCCAGCGTGGCGGCCCCGAGGCATTGGCGGATCGCCCGTCCCGACCCAGCCGGGTCTGGAACCGGTTGCCCGCCGAGGTCCGCGAGCAGATCGTCGCCCTCGCGCTGGAGCAGCCGGAGCTCAGCCCGCGCGAGTTGGCGGTGCGCTTCACCGACGAGCGGCGCTACTTCGTCTCGGAGGCCACCGTCTACCGCCTGCTCAAGGCCCAGGACCTGATCACCAGCCCGGCCTACATTGTGGTCAAAGCCGCCAACGAGTTCCGCGACAAGACCACCGCACCCAACCAACTCTGGCAGACGGACTTCACCTATCTGAAGGTGATCGGCTGGGGTTGGTACTACCTCTCGACCGTGCTGGATGACTTCTCGCGCTTCATCGTGGCGTGGAAGCTGTGCGCGACGATGCAGGTCGGCGACGTCACCGCCACGCTCGATCTTGCGCTGGCGGCGGCCGGGCTCGATCATGTGCAGGTGGCGCATCGGCCGCGGCTGCTCTCCGACAATGGATCAAGCTACGTCGCGGGTGATCTGGCCGACTGGCTCGGCAGCCGGGGCATGACCCATATCCGCGGCGCGCCCCGCCATCCTCAAACGCAGGGCAAGATCGAGCGCTGGCACCAGACGCTCAAGAACCGCATCCTGCTCGAACACGCCTACCTGCCCGGCGAACTGGAGGCGCGGGTTGCCGCCTTCGTCGAGCATTACAACCACGCTCGGGCTCACGAGAGCCTGGGCAACCTCACTCCCGCCGACGTCTACTTCGGCCGCGGCGAGACGATCTTGCGTGAGCGGGCGCGGATCAAGCGCCAGACCCTCATCGATCGCCGCTTGCGCCACCACGCGCAGGCTGCCTAACCTCTCAACCCAGAAGGACCAGAGCCTCCGTTCCTGAGCGCCTCAAGTCGTCTCAAATCATCTGACGACGGACACGACTGTAGCCGACGATATCCGTGATCAAGATCGCGGCGAGACGGCGCTCGACGGGCCTGTCCAAAACCGCCTCCTTCGGCTCAGACTTCCACCGGTTCTCATATCACGGCTGCGCCCCTCGGCTACTATCGGCTGGCTATGCAGTTCTTCAGAGCCGCGACAGCAGCAACAGATGAGGTGGTCGTGGGCGACAAAAATCGTCCAGAGTGGCTGTACGGGAGGACTGAGTACAATTTCTGTTTGGCGGCGGCCCGAAGCATAAGCGATTGCGCATGGCAGCGAGCACCTCGATCTCGATGGGATATGTCGAAACCCGTGAGACGCCACAGCAGCGTCCGCTTTGGCCAGTTCTCGCTTTGAAGCAGACGAGCCGGTTTCCACCCATCTGAGACGTTCGTCCGGGCACCGGGCGGCGGCAGATGCTGGCCGAAAGCGGCTGGTCCGCTTCGAGTCAGATCCGCTGCAAAAGCGAATCTGACCCCTACCGACCAACCCCAGACGTGCGGACAGCCACCGCTGCTTCCCAATAGCCGCCATTCGTCGGCTCCTCGGCTTCGGATGCTTTGCGCTCCAAAGGATCGCCACTAGCCAAGCGCCCGGCCGCCGAGGCGACACGCCCGGCCTTCCTGCGCCCTAAGGTCTGCGACGAGGCTCGCTCCCGACCGCAAATAAACTACGTGGACCTTACTCGTCTGCGCCGCCCACCGCGGGCTGGTAATGCCCTCCTGGCCTCCATGAGATCACTGGCATCGCCTGGATCGGTCGCGGCTGGATCTTTGGCGTCCAAGTCACGATCGATACAAGCCGACCACCATCGCCCGTGGGCGACGGCGGCCGAGATGGCTGTCTAAAACATCGCCCGCAATGGCCCGAACGCCGGCGCGCGGTAGGGCCGGATCAAGGTGATCTACATGCCTGCGGCTGTAGGGCGAACGATGACCTCGTTGACGTCGACCCCCTCCGGCTGCTCGAGAGCGTAGCGGATGGCGCGGGCGATAGCGTCCGGGGTCAACGATTTCTGCCTCCAAACCTTCAAGGCATCCGCTACCTGCGGATCGGTGATGTCGTTGCCGAGTTCCGTGGCGACGACGCCGGGCGAGATGACGGTTGCCCGAATGTCGTCGTGCTCCTGCCGCAGCCCCTCCGTGATGGCCCAGACCGCGTATTTTGTCGCGCAGTATACGGCCCCCGTGGGCACAACAAGGTGTGCGCCGATCGACGCGACGTTCACGACATGCCCTGACGCCTGGGCGACGAAGCGGGGCAGCACGGCGGCGATGCCGTTCAGAACGCCGTGGATGTTGACATCAATCATTCGGGCCCACTCCTCGCGCTTGAGTGCGGCGAGCGGAGATAAGGGCATTACGCCCGCATTGTTCACAAGCGCATCGATCCGCCCGAACCGTGCTTCTGCCGCCTCGGTGAAGGCCTCGAAGTCAGCTCCGTCGGTGACGTCGAGCACGCGGTAGGCGACATGCTCGCCGAGTTCCGCAGCCAACTTCTCAAGCCTGTCCGCCCGGCGAGCGCCGATGAAGAGGCTTGCGCCGGCCTTGGCGAGCTCGCGCGCAGTGGCTTCGCCGATGCCGCTCGAAGCGCCGGTGACGAGGATGGTCTTGTGGGTCACGCCGGTCATGGTTGATCCTTTCAGCTTCAAATTGCCCGGCAGACCATGCTTTGGCGGAGGCCCCAGTGGTTAGAACGATCGCCCGAAAGCTTTGCACGATCCTCTGAACCCGCCGGCTCTGGCTTGTGGCGCCTGCGAGGCCAGCCGAAAAAGGGTTCATGGATAGGACTGGAGAACTCGCCGCGTTGATCAGGCGGCACGGGCCTGCGGAGGGCCTAGCACCCACAGCAATGCGCGGCCTCTCGCTCATCCGCGCCAATGGACCGACCATGCCGGTCCCGGCCGTCTACGAGGCATCGCTTTGCCTGATCGCCCAGGGCGCGAAGCGCGTCTCCCTGGCAGATCAATGCGTGGTGTACGATGCGTCGCGCTATCTGCTGGTATCGGTCGATCTCCCGCTTGTAGGCCACATCATAGAAGCGAGTCCGAGCGCACCGTATCTCTGCTGCAAGATCGATCTCGACCTGCAGGCGCTCGCTGATTTGATCGTCATCGAGGGTGGCGCGGCGAGCAAGGCGGACCTGTCGGCAATCGCTGTCTATCCCGTCGATCCGGATTTGGTAGATGCAGTCTGCCGCCTCGTGAAGCTACTGGAGCGGCCTGAGAGCATTCGCGCGCTCGCGCCTCTAATCGAGCGCGAAATTCTCTACCGCCTGCTGATTGGACCGCATGGCCCCACGCTTCGGCAGATGGCCATGGTCGACAGCCGCATCAGCCAGGTGACTCGCGCCATCATCAGGATCCGCGAGCGTTTCAACGAGCCGCTTCGGATCGACGAGATCGCCGCTGCGGCAGGCATGAGCGCCTCCTCGCTGCACGCACACTTCAAGTCCGTGACCCGGATGACGCCGTTGGAGTACCAAAAGCAGCTCCGCCTCCAAGAGGCGCGCCGCCTGATGCTCGCGGACGGGCTGAATGCCGGAGCCGCCGGCTTCGCTGTTGGCTACGACAGCCAATCACAGTTCAGCCGCGAATACCATCGCCTGTTCGGTGCCCCGCCCCGTCGAGACATCGAGCGCCTGCAAAGTGTGACAATCTATGCAGGGATAATCTAGGCACGGAGGTGCGTCTTAAGCTGCCTAGGAACGGCTTTGATGGTGATTTCTGCTTCTTAGGTGTCGCATTCGACCGCAGACTGCCGCAGATTCACCCATATGAGACGCTCACGCAGTCGGCCTGCAACGGCTGATGCTGGCCGAGAGCATTCGGTCTGCTTCGGAAAAGGTCTACCGGAACAGGGGACACGCGCTACGTCGCTGTCCGTGCAGCGACCGGTTGGCACGGGAGCTGCTCCCACTCGCCATCACAGTACGGCACGGGTACGGTCGTCAGCGCTGCCTGAGCAAGAGCTGCGCTAATGTCCGAAATCCACTCCTCCGTCTGCCCGCACGACTGTCCCAGCACCTGCGCCCTGGATGTAGAGGTCCTGGACGGGCAGAAAATCGGAGCGGTGCGCGGGGCCGACAACCCGTATACGGGCGGGGTGATCTGCAACAAAGTGGCCCGTTACGCCGAGCGGGTCCACCATCCGGAGCGCGTGCTCTACCCGCTCCTACGCACCGGCGAGAAAGGCAGCGGCACCTTCCGCCGTATCGGATGGGACGAGGCGCTGGACCGCGTCGTGGCCGGCTTCGGCGCTGCGACCGAGCATCACGGCAGCGAGGCCGCCTGGGCCTACAGCTCCGGCGGCACGATGGGCCTCGTGCAGCGCGACGGCATCTTCCGGTTGCGCCACGCCCTGCGCTGGTCCGGTCGCAAGGGGACGATCTGCTCCACGATCGCCGGTGCCGGCTGGACCGCCGGCTGCGGCCGCATCTCGGGCTCGGACAGCCGGGAGATGGCGGTCGCGGACCTCAACGTGCTGTGGGGGACCAACCCAGTCTCCACACAGGTCAACGTCATGGCCCACGTCACCCGCGCCCGGAAGGAGCGCGGGGCGAAGCTCGTGGTGATCGACCCGTACCGCACCGGCACCGCGGCGGCCGCCGACCTGCACCTCGCCCCTCGGCCCGGGACGGACGCGGCGCTCGCCTGCGCGGTGATGCACTGCGCCTTCCGCGATGGCCATGCAGACCGCGCCTACATGGCGGATTACGCCGACGATGCGGAGGCGCTTGAGGCGCATCTGGCGACGCGCGGGCCCGCCTGGGCGGCCGAGATCACCGGGCTAAGCGTCGCGGAGATCGAGGCGTTCGCTGCGCTCTACAACACCACCCCGCGGGCTTACATTCGCTGCGGCTACGGTTTCACCCGCGGCCGCGGGGGCGCCGCGGCGATGCACGCGGTGACCTGCCTGCCGACCGTCACCGGCAAGTGGCATTACGAGGGCGGCGGCGCGCTGTTCACCAACAAGGGCATCTTCGCCTGGGACAAGTCGCTGATCGAGGGCACGGCCCTCCGGGATCCCGCGATCCGGGAGCTCGACATGAGCCGCATCGCCAGCGTGCTGACCGGCGACGCCGACGCGCTGCACGGCGGCCCCGGCGTCCACGCCCTGCTCGTGCAGAGCGGCAATCCCGCCTCGGTCTGTCCGGATAGTAACCGGGTCCGGCAAGGGCTGATGCGCGAGGACCTGTTCACCGTCGTGCACGAGCAGTTCTTGACCGAGACGGCGCGCTACGCCGATGTCGTGCTGCCGGCGACGATGTTCCTGGAGCACGACGATATCTACCAGGCCATGGGGCACAGCCACATCCAGATCGGACGGGCGGTCATCGATCCGCCTGGCGAGGCGATCTTTAATCACGACCTCGTCTGCGCGCTGGCGCGGTGCTTCGGCCTCGATCACCCGACCTTCGCGATGACCGCCCTGGAATTGGCCGACGCCACGCTGCGCGCCTCCGGCTATCCGCCGGCCGCCGACCTGGCGGAGCGGCGCTGGCTCGACGTTCAGCTACCGTTCCGATCAGCCCATTTCCTCGACGGGTTTGCGCATCCGGACGGCCGGTTCCGCTTCCGGGCCGATTGGCGGGCGCTGGGCGACACGGAGGGCCGGCTGTCCCCGCTGCCCGACTGGCTGCCGCTGATCGACGGCGCGACGGACGATCGCCCTCTGCGCCTCGTCACCGCCCCGGCCCGGCAGTTCTTGAATTCGACCTTCACGGAGACGCCCAACGCCCGCAAGCGCGAGGGCCGCCCGCAGGTGCTGATCTCCCCGGAAGACGGTCTCCGCTTCGGGGTTGGGGACGGGGCGCTCGCACGCCTTGGCAACGCGCGCGGCGAGGTAGTCCTGCACGCCCGGCACGTGCCGGGCCAGCGGCTAGGCACGATTGTGGTGGAGAGCATCTGGCCAGCAGGCGCGTTCGGAGGCCCGGGCCACGGCATCAACGTTCTAACCTCGGACGAGGCCGCGCTCCCGTCGGGGGGCGCCGTCTTCCACGACACCTCCGTGTGGATCCGGGCGGAGGCCGAGGCCGTGACGACAGTCGCGGCCTGACACCGGCTGGCCCTGGTGACGTGGCCGCCCGGTGGCTGCCGCCTGACGAATGGTCGAACCTCGCCGGGCCTCAGTTCCTGCGCTGGCCGAGCGCCCACACGTAGGCTGCCACCGCCTTCAGGTCGGCCTGGGACAGCTCCACGCCGCCCATCGGCGGCATTGCGTTCTGGTGTTCCTTCGGCTCGGGCACGCCGTTGGCGATCGTGCTCTCGATGCCCGCGAGGCTGCCGTCGCTCCAAAGCCAATGGCCGCTGGTGAGATCGGCCCCGACTGGTGAGCCCTTGCCGTCCGAGCCGTGACAGCCGCCGCAGGTAGCCCCGGCTACTTCCCCGTGGAAGATCCGCTCGCCAAGCGCGACTTGGTCGCGCGTCGCGCCCTTCGGCACCGGCAGAGCGGCGACAGTACGGCCAGCATCCGGATGCATGCCCTCCGGCGGCGATGCCTTCTTAGATGCAGTTGGTGCCGCCTGCGGGCTCGGCGCCGCAGCGACCGCCGCGTTCGGATCGCCACCCGTGTAGGTGACGCGCCAGATGCGGCCCTTCACGTCGTCGGAGATGTAGAGCGCCCCGTCCGGGCCGACGGCCAGACCGGACGGCCGGTACTCCGCCCGGCCCGGTTCCTTGACGGCCCCGGCGAAGCCGTCGGCGAAGACGATAAAATCGCCCGCGGTTTTGCCGTCCTTGAACGGCTGGAAGACGACGCTGTAGCCACCCTGCGGACCGGGCGCCCGGTTCCAGGACCCGTGGAAGGCGATGAAGGCGCCGTCGCGATAGGCTTTCGGGAAGGCTTTCTCAGTCCCGGACCCGACGTAGAACTTCATGTCGTTGGGCGCCCAGTGCGCCGGAAACCACGCGACCGGCCCCTGCCGGTCGGCACAGAGCCCGACTTTGCGGCCGCCATCGCCGCCATATTCGGGAGCCAGCACCAACTTCTTCTGCGCCGGATCGAAGTAGCATTCCGGCCAGCCGTAATCGGCGCCCTGCTTCAGCTCGACCACCTCCTCGGAGGGCAGCTCGAAGCCCTGCTTGGCCGTGTAGAGCTTCGGCCAGTCCTCGTGCAGCTGGTCGCGGCCGTGCTGCGTGGCGAACGCTCGGCCCTGGGCATCGAGGGCGATGCCCTCGCCGTTGCGGATGCCGGCTGCATACCGCTCGGCTGGCGAGAACGTCTGGTTCCGCGCGTTGGCGTCGTAGCGCCAGATGCCGCCACGCGTCTCCTTCTCTGTGCAGGGCTCGTTGCCGGGCGAGCCCGGCACGCGGTTCTTCACCTCGCAGGCGTTCGTCGCCGAGCCGAGATCGACGAGGAGATCGCCCTTCGGCGTGATCGCGAACGGGTGCATCGGGTGATCGCCGGTCAACGGCAGGCCCGAGACGACGACCTCACCGGCAGCTTTGGGCGCCACCTCACCCGCCTTCAACGGATAGCGCATGATACGGTCGTTGCTCTCGGCGAAAACCGCGCCTTGGTGGAGTGCCAGTCCGGTACCGCCGTGACCGCCCTCGGCCGGGCTCTCGCCGAAGCGCTCCGTGACGTCGGCCTTGCCGTCGCCGTTCGTGTCCCTGAGCGCGACCAAGAAGCCACCCGGCGGGGGCGTGTCGTTCTTGTAGTACCGGCCGCTCCAGGTGTTGACGTAGAGCGTACCGTCGGCCGCGATGGCCATCTGCCGGGCATGGCCGATCCCATCGGCGAAGATCGTCGCACAGAAGCCAGTCGGCAGGCTGAGGCCGCCCGTACCGGTCTTGCAGGCTGTCTCGGCAGCCCGCGCGGGGATGATGGCTGGCCAAGCGGCCAGGAGGGCGATCGTCGCGACTCCAGCCGACACGACGCGATTCACCGGATGGATACGGGGCATGATGGGTCCTCTCGGAACGCTGCGACAAGCCACGAATGCAGGAACTAGGGCGCACGCGGCCGGACGTCCTGGAACCGCCTACGCGCGGCAACACGCGTCATGGGGAGCCCAGCGGCACGGCCAGAACCCGGAACGGCAGGTCGGGCTTCGATCCCTTCCGCGCCGGGTCTGTGATGACGGCGAGTTGCCCGACCGTGATGAAAGCCGTCGCGCCGACCTTGGTGGCGCCTGTGACACCGCCAGCGATGCCATCTCGCAGAACCTCCACCTTCGCGGTGTCACCCGAGAAGGTCACGCGATCGAGCCGGCCGCCGCCTTCGGCTAAGAGGAAGGAGCCGTCGCCGAGCGGCCGCAGCCGATCGGCGAGCACCAGCGGTCGCGAGGGCGTCAGCGGTGTCACCGCACCGGCCTGCCCATCCTTCACATCGATCCGGAACAGCTCTGCGGTGGTGAAGGTGTCCACATAGAGGTTGCCGTCAGTGCCGAAAGCGATGCCATCGAGCCCGGCCTCCTTGCCTGCGGGCGCGAACAGCGGGTCGCTCTTCCAGATCTCCAGCGTCTGCGAGCCGGGCTTCAACCGCAGGATCTGCGGTCCCAGCGTGTTGGTGACGTAGGCTGCTCCGTCCGGTCCGATCGCGATGTCATTGCAGATGGCCGGGCTGACAGGGAACGACGCGCTGACCTTACCGGCGCCCGTCTTCAAGTCGAAGCCCTTCAGCGCCGCACCCTTCACATCGCTCGGTCCCTTGATGCCGAGCGCCGAGAGATCGTTCGAGCAGACCCACAGCGTGCCCGACGCCTCGTCGGCGAGCACGCCGAAGGTCGAGCGTGTCTCGAACGCTCCGGGTACGATCCAGACCTCGCCTGAGGTGGCGCCCGGCTTGATCCGCGTGACGCCGCCGCCGGCGAAGTTGCTGACGTAGAGTGTGCCGTCCGCGGTGGCGGTGATGCTCTCGGGATGGGCTGCGTCCCCAGGCAGTGCGATATCCTTCGGGGCGGCCAAAGCCCCTCCACCTGCGGCTTGAATCAGGAGGCCAGCGAGAAGCGTCACGCCGAGCTTCTGCAGCGGCGCGCCTCGCGAAGACGGGTTGCACACCTTCGTTCGCATCATTGCTGAACCTTTTGCATGCCGCGCAGGGCCCACACGCCTGGGCCGGGATCGCCGCGTTGCCTATCGGCAACCCGGAGATCCGATTGCGATCTCAGGAGGCGCCTGCGCAGGTCACGGCGGGCGCGATCGCGTGCACAAAGCTCGCGAGACTGGCGCTGCGCACCGGCCGAAATGCCTTACCGCTCATCTCGCAAGCTCGCTTCACCATGCCGGTCGCCTCGTGGCTGACGCACTCGACTGGGAACAGCACCAGATCGCTTCTGCTGACGAGACCGGGCAGGAGAGACATGTTCTCTTCGGTGCCGCCGTCGTGGCTGAGTAGCCGCCCCCCGCGCGCTTCGACGAACCGGCGCAGCCGTGCCACCTGCCGTGGACGGCCGCCGACGTAGAGCAACGTGCGCTCCGCGAGGGCATCATTCCGGTCGGCGCGGCAGGGTAGTGGGTGAGCGTCGATCGGCTCGTTCGCGCCTGCCAGCAAGGCTTCGACCGCAGCAAGTTCCGCCTCGACCGCCTGACGGCGTGCCGCTTCGGCTTCCAGATCGGCGCTTAGCTTGCCTGCGGCGTGCATCAGCACGGCTACCTTCTCTTCGAGGGCCTCTGCGTGGGCGCGCTCCCGTTCGAGATGTGCAGTCAGATTTTTCACATTCTCACGGTCCGCGTCTGCCGGCTCGGCGACGGCGATGCGGGAGAGCGCCTGCTCCGCCGCGATGGCGCGGTTGCGGACACTCAGGCCGTCGCGCTGCTCCATCAGATCGACGACGCGGCCCTCCAGAGCTGCGATCCGCTCGTCACGCTCCGCGAGATCGGCCTCGAGTTGGCGCAGGCGTCGAATGTCGGCCCGGTTCGACTGGCCGACCAAGTGCGAGAGCATGTGCACCTCGCCGAACACGTCCTGCACAAGGGTCCAGTCGGTGGCGGGGTGTGTAATGGCCGCCCAGTAGGCGCCGGGTATCTCGCCGCGCTCGACCGAGGCTCGCCAGAGCGCCCTGACCGCCTCAGCGGTGTGCGCTTCAGCGAAGCGCTCGATTTCCCGCTCATGCCGCCGGTCTAGGGCCTTCTGGAGCAGGCGACCGCCCCCGTCCTTCCGGCCGGCGATCTGAACGATCTCGCCATGCAGCCGATGCTCAGTGATCGTTCGCGCATCCGGTCGCCCGAGCTTGGCCAGGATCGCGCGAGCCTCGGCATTGGTCAGGCAGGTGCCGACGATCGAGCAGTGCAGGCTCTCGGCCAATTCCCAGATGCGGTCACGCGGCTTGTCGGCCGCATCTGCACAAGGCGGGGGAACGAAGGCGGGATGGCCGCCCGACACGAGCGCGCGCAGTGCGGGACCGTCGAGATGGGCATGTGGCGGCACCGGCCTCTCCCCAGAGCGCTATATCCGTTCATATATAGCACTCTGCCAAAATCGACACGGTCTGCCTAGGGGGCTGGTCGACCGTTTCGGTCAAGCCTGTCCGTGGCGGTGCGGACAAGGTTCGGAGGCGCCATCCGTCACGGCCCGCCGGCCTTCTTGGATCTACGTTTCCTTGAGGCCGTATTCCGGCGTATCGTCGTCGTTGCCGTAGTACTTGTACGGCAGGAACTTGCCCGACATGGTGAGCTTCACGCGGTCACCCTTGTTGTCGGCCTCGCGGGCCATGTCCATGTTGAAGTCGATCGCCGACATGATGCCGTCGCCGAACTCCTCCTGGATCAGCTCCTTGAAGGTCGTTCCGTAGACCATCACCAGCTCGTAGAACCGGTAGATCAGCGGGTCGGTGGGCGGCATGGACGGGATCGAGCCGCGATAGGGCGGCTCGTTGAGCATCCGCTCCTCGGAGGGGGTGAGGCCGAAGAGCTCGGCCGCCCGCTTGGCCTGGACTTCGGCAGCTTCATCTGGCCCATGCAGGCCGCGGTGATCAGGAACGGCGACAGGCCGCCGATCTCCTCGTGGATGTGTTTCCAGCTCCAGCCCTTCTCGCGCTTGATGTCGAGAAGCTTCTCGGTGAGGTCCTCGCGCTTCATCGTCGGCTCCCGATCCCCTCGTGAGAGTGAAGCAGCCGGCCGCCGCGGCGGGCCGGCCACTTTGCTTTGGATACCGACGTCAGGCCTTGGCCATCTGCCCCTTGCCGGCGTCGCTCACGCTGTAGGAGCGGGCCCCGACGCCAGCGAGCTTGCCCCCCTGAACGATCAGATACTCGTCGCGGATGGGGCGGCTCTCGAAGTAGCATTCGAGGATCTCGCGCGTGCCGGCCGCGTAGCGCGCCTGGGCGGATAGCGAGGTGCCGGAGATATGTGGTGTCATGCCGTGATGTGGCATGGTCCGCCAGGGATGGTCCTTCGGCGCCGGTTGCGGGAACCAGACATCGCCGGCGTAGCCCGCGAGTTGACCGGACTCGAGGGCACGCACGATCGAGTCGGTGACCGCGAGCTTCCCACGAGCGGTGTTGACGAGGTAGGCGCCGCGCTTGAACAGCTTCAGAGTCTCGTCGTTGATCATGTGCTCCGTCTCCGGATGGAGGGGGCAGTTCAAGGTCACGACATCGCAGACGCCGTACATCTCCTCGCGGCTGGCGTGCCACGTCAGGCCCAGTTCCCGCTCGACGCTCTCCGGCAGCCGATGGCGGTCTGTGTAGTGCAGGTGCATATCGAACGGCTTGAGGCGCTTGAGCACCGCGAGGCCAATGCGGCCGGCGGCGACCGTGCCGACATGCATGCCCTCGACGTCATAAGAGCGGGCGACGCAGTCGGCGATGTTCCAGCCGCCCTTCACGACCCACTGGTGTGAGGGGATGTAGTTGCGGACGAGTCCGAGGATCATCATCACCACGTGCTCGGCGACGCTGATCGAATTGCAGAAGGTCACCTCCGCGACCGTGATGTCGTGCGCGTTCGCGCCATCGAGGTCCGTGTGGTCGGACCCGATGCCGGCGGTGACGATGAGCTTGAGCTTCTTCGCCTTTGCGATGCGCTCCTTCGTCATGTAGGCCGGCCAGAACGGCTGGGAGATCACGATCTCGGCGTCGTGCAAATGCTGATCGAGGACAGAATCCTCCCCTTCCTTGGAGGAGGTGACGATCAGTTCGTGACCGAGCCCTTCGAGGTAGGGACGCAGACCGAGTTCACCTGAGACGCTGCCGAGCAAGTGGCCCGGCTGGAAGTCGATAGCCTTCGGGGTCGGCAGGGTCTGGCCGTCGGAGTAGCGCTCGATCTTCGGCAGGTCGTCGCGCGCGTAGGACTGAGGCATTCCATCGACGGGATCATCGTAGAGGACGAGAACGATCTTGGCCATGAGATTTCCCTTTGCTCGAAGACAAAGGAGACGACGACCGGCAGCGCGATGTGAGGCGCCTTTTTCGAATCTTCGATGAAACCGGACGTTTCCCCGCGCGCGCTCCGTGAGAACTGATCTCGTCTCAACTGCAGCGGTGCGGGGTCATCTTCCTGGTCGACTTAAATTGAAGCAAATTGATTTTCCGAATTGCGTGATCGAAATCGTCGATCACGCATCCCAAGCCTGCGCGGCACCGGATGTTCGCCGATCGCGCGCGGTCCCGAGCCGAACTGTGTTCGAGATCAATGCCTGGTCATGGCGCGCAGGTCTTCCCGTCTCACCAGCAGCTCTGCCAGGTAGCGCCGGTAGAGGTCGAGGCTCGCCTGTCTTCGGATCTTGAAGGCCGCATACAGGCTGCCATCATCTGGCGCGCGCATCGCGATCAGGATGCTGTCCCGCACAGCCGTGATGTCGCGCTCGATCTGTTCGAGTTCGGTCATGGAGACATCCTTCATGCCGGTTCGCAGAGGTCGACAAAGGTCATGTCGTAGTCCGCGTCGAGGACGATCCGGAACAGCGCAGCGGCCATTGACGGCAGAGGGTCGCGCTCGGACAGGACGAGCCCGACCGACTGGCGGTACGCGGGCTCAACCAAGTCGCGCATGGCGAGATCGTCCGTACCGCCGAACAGGTGCCGGAAGGTGTGCGGGACGATGCTGGCGAAGCCGCCTTGGCGCAGATGCGCGCAGATCCCGAGGAACGAGTTGCTGGTCACCGCCGGCATCAACCGGAGGTCGAGGGAGGCGGCGAGGCCGTCGAGGATGCGGCGGTTCTGCATGTCCTCGCTCAAGAGGCAGAGCGTGCATCCTGCGGCATCGGCCCATGTCACGGTGTCTCGCTCGGCCAAGGGATGGTCGGCGCGCATCGCCAGGACATAACCCTCGCGGTAGAGGGGTACGCGCCGCACACGTTCCAAGGGTTCGTTCTCGAGGTAGGTGAGCCCGGCCTCGATCTCGAAGTTGTCGAGCGCGCGCTGGATCTCGCGGGAGGAAAGCGACCGGATCTCGATACCGGCCTCCGGATGGAATTGCCGGAATCGGACCGTGAGGAGGCCGACAGCACCCATCGCCGCTGGCACGACGCCGAGGCGCAGCACGCCGCGCAATCCCGCCCGCAAGCCGGAGAGGTCCTCACGGAGGCTGTCGTAGTCGATCAGGATCTGCCGGGCCCAGGCAAGCAGATGTTCCCCCTCGACCGTGAGGCCGAGATAGCGCTGGCTCCGTACGACCAGCGGAACCTGAAGATCTTCCTCCAGCTTTCGAATGGCGGCCGAAAGGGTCGATTGGGTGATGTTGCAGGCCTGGGCGGCGCGGGCGAAATGCTTCTCGCGGGCGAGGGCCACGAAGAAATGAAGGTGCCGCGCGAGCATCGAACGCCGCCTCCGCGGTCGGGCCGGGTCAGTTCACGTGCCCGGCCGTCTGGGCGCTGGCGGTCAAGAGCGTGCGACCCAGTTCCGCGAGCTGATCGCGAGCGAGATTGAAGGCCAGTGCCGTCGCCCCGACGCTGAAGACCAGGACGGGCTCGCCGCGCTCGTCGTCGCCGAGGGTGATGAGATCGACGGGGAAGGGCCGGGCCGACGCGGTGGACGGCTCCTGTTCCGATCCACTGCGACTGAGTGCCTGTCCACCCAGCGCGATCAGCAACCCGACAACGGATTGCACGTCGTCCCTGCATAGGACGATCTCGTTCACCTCGTGATCGTCGACGACGATTTGGAGACGGATGCGGTTTCCGTCCGTGCTCGTATCGCCCAGTACCCGCGTCACGAGCGGCATGTACTTCCCCCTCGACCGCCGATCACCGCCGGCACCGGCTCGTGTCGAGCGGCAGAGCGTCGGCAGGCGGCTGGGTGATCCGGACCGCGCCGATCGTTATATTCGATGTGATATATCGATCAAGCAGGAGGCCGACCGAAGGCCAGGGTTCGCGAGGGGTAGGTGCACCGGCTGACTGGGGGAGGGGCGTTCAGGTCTTGCTGTGCGCGGACGGGGCGATGCGCGCCAGAAACGGTGCCGCTGCCCGCTCGGCTGCCCGCTCGATCGCGCGGTAATGGGCGACGAGATCGGCCCCGAAGGCCGACAGCCGCGCGCCGCCACCGGCCTTGCCGCCGATCTGCGCCTCGATCACAGGCTGGCCGAACCCCTTGTTCATGTCCTCGATGAGCAGCCAAGCGCGGCGGTACGACATGTCGAGCGCGCGCCCGGCAGCGCTAATGGAGCCGTGCTCCGCGACCATCTCCAGGAGTTGCACCTTGCCCGGACCGATGCGGTTGTCGGGTGCCAAGTCGATCCGAATGCTGAGCCGGGCCATCGCGTCCTTCCTCGATCCCACCGCGTGTCTACCATCCCCGCGCACCACTATCATGCGCGACCGCGGTTGCCCCCTTCAACGACCGCTATATCCTAACGCGAACATCGCCCGGATGCGGCGACCTCGCCCCCGCGGCTTGGTTCACGCTCCGGTTGACGATGGGAACAGGGAGAAACCGAGCCATGAACGTCCGTGCCGACATTCCGGCCATCTCGCCCACCATCCCGCCCGCGATCCGCGACTGGCTGTCGAAGGACCGCACTCTCCTCATCGACGGCAAGTGGGTGCCCGCTCAATCGGGCAAGACCTTCGACGTCACGGATCCAGCCACTGGCGAGGTCATCGCCAAGGTCGCCGAGGGCGACAAGGCCGACGTCGATGCTGCCGTAAAGGCGGCGCGCCGCGCGTTCGAGAGCGGCCCGTGGTCGAAGATGACACCCTCCGCACGCGGCCGCCTGCTGCATCGGATCGGAGACCTGATCCTGGAGCATGCCGACGAACTCGCCGCTCTGGAGGCCATCGACAACGGTAAGCCGATGGCGGTCGCCAAGGCCGCCGACGTCACCCTTTCAGCCGACATGTTCCACTACATGTCCGGTTGGGCCACCAAGATCGAGGGCAAGTCGATCCCGCTCTCGGCGCTCGCGGCGCCGGGCTCGGACTTCTTCTCGGTGACCCGCCCCGAGCCGATCGGAGTGGTCGGCCAGATTATCCCGTGGAACTTCCCGCTGTTGATGGCGGCATGGAAGCTCGCGCCGGCGCTGACTACAGGCTGTACGGTGGTGCTCAAGGTCGCCGAAGAGACACCGCTCTCGGCGCTACGCCTGGGCGAACTGATGCTGGAAGCCGGCCTTCCGGACGGCGTGGTCAACATCATCGCCGGCTTCGGCGAGACCGCGGGCGCGGCGCTCGCCGGCCACCCGGACGTCAACAAGGTCGCGTTCACCGGCTCCACTGAGGTCGGCAAGCTGATCGTCAAGGCGGCTTCTGGCGACCTGAAGCGCGTATCGCTGGAGCTCGGCGGCAAGTCGCCCAACATCATCCTGCCCGACGCCGACCTGTCGCTAGCGATTCCGGGGGCAAACGCGGCGATCTTCTTCAACCACGGGCAATGCTGCAACGCCGGCTCGCGCCTGTTTGTGCACCGCTCGATCTTCGACAAGGTGGTGGAAGGCATCGCGGCGGAAGCCGGCAAGATCAAGCTCGGCCACGGGCTCGACGCAGGTACCGAGATGGGGCCACTCGTCTCCGCGGTACAGTATGAGCGTGTGACTGGGTACCTCGAGGCCGGGCGAAACGAGGGCGCCAAGACGATCGGGTGTGGCAACGCCGTGCCCTCGGGCAAGGGCTACTTCGTGCCGCCGACGATCCTCACCGACACCAATCCCGGAATGAAGGTGGTGCGCGAGGAGATCTTCGGGCCTGTTCTGGTGGCGACGCCCTTCGACGAGGTGGACGACGCGCTGATCGCAGAGGCCAACAACACGGTCTACGGGCTCGCGGCCGGCGTCTGGGGCAAGGACACAGGCCGGGCTCAGCAGATCGCGCATCGACTTCGGGCTGGTACGGTGTGGATCAACTGCTACCACGTCTTCGATGCCGCCCTGCCGTTCGGCGGTTACAAACAGTCCGGCTGGGGCCGTGAGATGGGCCAGGCGGTGCTGTCGAACTATCTTGAGACCAAGGCGATCACCACACGACTGGGAACGCTCTGACAATCACGCCGGCCCCGTCTGATCGAGGGGCCGGCAGCCGTCCCGTCAGAAGCCAGCGACGGTGTCGAACCGAACGATCTCGACGCTGTCGCCGGTACGGGCTGCGGGCGCCGACGGCGGTCTCACGACAACGGCGTCGGCGCCTGCCAAGCCTGACAGCATCGCGTTGTCCTGCGAAGGCAACGCAGTGAAGCTCAAACATCCGCCGGCCTCCCGGTCGAGACGGCCGCGAAGAAAGGTCGTTCGAGGTCCGACCGCCGCGATAGCGCTGCCGAGAACCGCCCACTCACGAACCGCGTCCTGGCGGCCCGCACCACCGAGCAGCGCTATGGCGGGCTTGAGGAAGATCAGGGCGGCGATCGTCGCAGCGCAGGCGTTGCCAGGCAGGCCGAGGATCGGAAGCGATCCTAAGGTTCCGAACAGCGTCGCTTTCGCTGGTCGCATCTGCACCTTGTGGAACGCAGCCTTGAAACCGAGTCCTGCAAGCGTCTGGCCCATAAAGTCGAAATCGCCGACGGACGCCCCGCCGGACGTCACCAGAAGGTCCACATCGACGGTCGATAGGATCCGAGCCAGAGTATCGGGATCGTCGCGCACGATACCGAGGTCGATCGGTATGCCGCCCCAGGCACGAACGAGGGCTTTCAGCGTCGGTCGATTGGCATCGATGATCTGTGCGCCGCCGCCGGGCGACAACGAATCCGACAGCTCATCGCCCATCGAGAGGACAGCGACCCGCGGCCGGCTGTAGACCCGCGCGTGAAGATGCCCCGACGAGGCCAGCAGGCCGATGTCACGCGCGTTCAGCCGGCGGCCTGCACGGACGATCGACTGACCCGTCTCGAAGTTGCTGCCCGCAGTTCGGATATGGCGATATGGCTCGGCGCCCGGCAGGAGGACAATCCGTCCATCGACCTGCTCGGTGAGCTCCTGGATCACGACGGTATCGGCACCCGAGGGAATCGGCGCCCCGGTGAAAATGCGGAGGCAGGTACCGGGCGAGAGCCGAGCGCCGACGGTGTCGCCGGCCTTGATGGCGCCGGTACAGGGCAGTGGCGCGCCGGCGTCACTCCAACGGAGAGCGTAGCCGTCCATTGCGGCAACTGGAAACGGTGGCGCGTTGAGCCGAGCGACTATGTCGATCGCGGCCACGCGGCCCAACGCGTCGTCGAGAATCACGCTTGCGGCGCCTACCGGACGGAGAAGTGCCGCCATCCGATCCAGCGCCGCCTGGACCTCAACCCCCAAGGCGACACCGCCGACCGATGGCTTCGTCGCTTCCACCTCATCCTCCTCCGGATCGTGTATCGATTCCGCTGCCACCACTACCCGCGGCTATGCATCGTCGTATATAGCGATTCCGAGAGTTGGGGCTGCGCGGTTCGCGCCTTCACGGCCTCGCTTCAGAGAGTGGCCTGAGCCAAATTGTCGGCGTGCCATCCCTACTACTGAGCAGGAACCCCAGCCGCATGCACCGTCTGATCCGCACCGGCCTGATCGCCGTACTGCTCCTCGCCGCCGGCGCAGCTCAGGCGGCGGAGACTACGACTGTGTTTGCGGCGGCCAGCCTCAAGAACGCATTGGACGATGCCGGCAAGGCATTCACCGCGCAGTCCGGAATCGCGATCCGGTCGAGCTACGCCGCGTCGTCCGCTCTCGCCCGGCAGATCGAGAGCGGGGCGCCTGCCGATCTGTTCGCCTCGGCCGACCTCGAATGGATGGACTACCTCGCCAAGAAAAATCTCATCCGACCGGACACGCGGGTGAACCTGCTGAACAACCGCTTGGTCGTGGTCGCACCAAAGGACGCGAAGGAGGCCACGATCGCCTTTACGCCGGAGGGTTTTGCCAAGGCGCTCGGCCCTGACGGCCGACTTGCCACCGGCGAGGTCAACTCCGTGCCGATCGGCAAGTACGCCAAGACCGCCTTCGAGAAACTCGGCCTGTGGGCTGGGATCCAGCCTCGGCTCGCCCAGACGGACAATGTCCGGGCGGCTTTGGCCCTGGTATCGCGCGGTGAGGCTCCGCTCGGCGTGGTCTATGAGAGCGATGCGAAGTCGGATCCGAACGTGAAGGTCGTGGGCGTGTTTCCGGCGGACAGCCACCCGCCGGTGGTGTACCCGTTCGCCGTCACCGCGGACGCGAAGGGCGATGGTGCGAAGCGTTTCCTGGACTTCCTCCGGAGCGCTGCAGCCAAGCCGTTCTTCGAGGCTCAGGGCTTCAGCGTCATCGACGGTGGCAAGAACTAACCAGCCCCGAACGGGCCAGGAAGGCGGATATCGTGAAGATCAGCGCGCGCAACATCATCAAGGGCACCGTGGCTGCGATCGAGAAGGGCGCCACCACGGCGCACGTGAAGATCGAGATCATGCCCGGGCAGATCGTCACCGCCGCCGTCACCAACGAGGCTGTCGACAGCCTCAAGCTCGTGGTCGGCGGCCCGGCCTACGCCGTGATTAAGGCGTCCGACGTCATGGTCGCGGTCGACTGATGACGTCGAGATCCCGCGCCATCCTGACGGTCGGGCTGGTGGTCTGCTGCATCGGCCCGGCGGTGGCCGAGGATGCGCCGGCCTGCGCGAGCTTTGCGTGGTCGGTGGCGCGGGATCGCGCCGCATTCGCGGCGCCAGACCTGCCCGTGCTCGCCTCTGGGTCGACCTTACCGGCTGGCACGGGGGCGGCGCAGGTGGCTCTGAAGCCGGCGGCGGACGTGGCACTGCCGGTTCAATCCGAGAGGACGGCAAAACCAGGGACGTTTGCGGGCTTCGTCACGGCCGCGGTGCCCTCCGCCGGCACCTATCAGCTGACGCTTTCAGACGATGCCTGGATCGACGTCAGTCAGGATGGACGCACGACGCTCAAGCCTGAGCGCATCAGCGGAAAGGCGGGTTGCCCAGAGGTCCGCAAGAGCCTGCGCTTCGCCCTCGGCCCTGGCCCGATAACGATTGAGATTGGCCGCGCGCCGAACCCACAGATCAAGCTCGACCTGCTTTCTGTTGAGTGACCGCGAGAACGGGACTGTCGCAATTGCCTTATAACCCGCTGATCGGCGCGAGCTCGTGGCGGGTAAGGATTGCCTGCCCCTTCTCGGAGACGAGGAACAGGGCGAGGCGCATGGCGTCCGGGTTTTCGGTGATGAGCGCCATGGCATAGGTCGCCGGCACCGACAGATTGGAAGGCAGTCGCACCAGGTTGAGACCGGGCGCCTCCTTCATCGTGCCACCTTGGCCGCTGCAGTAGTACAGGAGCGCGTCAGCGTTGTTGCCCAGAAAGACGGTAGCGCTGGGACTGCGGCCTGCCATCGGCACCATCGCGTTTGGTGAGCCGAGCAGCTTGAGCGCCTTCTTCTCCAGCACGGCCTTGGCGCCGGGATGCACGGCCTCGGCACGCTCGAAGATGGCTTGGGCATAGTCGCCACCGGGATCAGCGCCGGGCGTCGAGGTCGCTAGCCGCAAGTCGGGCTTGAGTAGGCGGTCGAGCAGATTGTCCGGGGTCAGGCCGAGATCAGCGCGGGCGAGCACGCACAGCGTGTTGCGGGCGAATGGCACGACGGCCTTGGCCTTGCCTGCCTCGGCGAGGCGGCGGGGGCCGGCCAAGTCGGCGGAGAGGTAGAGGTCCGCCTGCTCTCCGTTCTCGATCCGTTGCCGCAGCAGCCCGGCTGGCCCAAAGGTTGGCGCGGCCACCGCTTCCGCGGGTAGGCCGGAGGCGGCAATCACGTCTTTAGTACTACAGTTGCGTATCAAGGCGTGATGTGGTCCGCTGGCCGTCTGCGAGAGCGGAGGCTTGGCGATGTCGGTGGCGTCTTGGTCTGGTTCGCTGTTGGCCTGGGAGCGGGAGCTCGCATCGTTGAAGGATCGCGTTGGGCTGTGCGTGCGGCGGCGCGAGTTGCGAACGTCGATCGGGCACTATCTCGACGGGCTCCTATCCGGCGTCGAACGCAAGACAGGCTGGCTACTGGCCGAGCGCGCGGGTGACGCGCGGCCGCATCGGTTACAGGCCGTCCTGGGACGGGGGCGATGGGACGCGGACGCGGCGCGCGATCTCGTGCGGACCTATGCAGCCGAGGCTCTGGCCGACCCTGACGCGGTGCTGGTGGTCGACGAGACCGGCTTTCTGAAGAAGGGCGCGCACTCCGTCGGCGTGGCGCGGCAGTACTCCGGAACGGCCGGGCGCATCGACAACTGTCAGGTCGGTGTGTTCGTGGCCTATGCCAGCCGCTACGGCCAGGCGCTGATCGACAGGCGGCTGTTCCTGCCCGAGGCCTGGGCCGCCGATCAGGCTCGACGCGCCAAGGCCGGCGTCCCCGATACGGTCGAGTTTGCCACCAAGCCGACGATCGCGCGCACGTTGATCGCCGCAGCGCTTGATGCCGGGCTGCCCTGCGCCTTCGTGCTGGCCGACGCGCTGTATGGGTCGGATAAGCGGCTGCGGATGATGCTGGAGACGCGCGCGCAGCCCTACGTGCTCGCGGTGCGTAGCAACGAGCGCCTGATGACGATAGCGGATGGCTTCTCGACCCGCGACGCGTCCGACATCGCCGACGCACTGCCCGCCTCTGCTTGGCATCGGTATGCAGCCGGAGAGGGGTCGAAGGGGCCGCGGCTCTACGACTGGGCGCGGGTGCGTCTCCTGCGCCTACAGACGCCGCCCTGGGACCACTGGCTGTTGATCCGACGCAGCCTGCGTGAGCCGTCTGAACGCGCCTACTACGTCGTGTTCGCACCTATGGAGACCACGCTGGCCGAACTGGCCGGTGTGGCTGGTCTACGCTGGACGATCGAGACCTGCTTTGGCACCGCCAAGGGTGAACTCGGCCTCGATCATTGCGAGGCCCGCTCCTGGGACGGGTGGCACCGTCACATGACGCTGTGCATGGCCGCGCTCGCCTTCCTCGCGCGGCTGCGCGCCGAGTTGGTGCGCCTTGCAACTGGTAAACCGAACGAAACGAGTCCGGACGCCGTCGTCGAGGCCGCCTGAAGCGACGTGCGCCCCGACAATTGTCCGAGCACATGTTGCCGCTCTCCGTCCCAGAGATCAGGCACCTGCTCGCCCGTCTCGTTCTTGCCATCGCACCGGTGCGCGCCTTGCTATTGGCTTGGTCTGTCTGGCGACGACGGCATCAGACAGCCGCCAGGGCTGCTCACGTTCGATCCCGGCGAAAAATGCAACTGTAGTATTAGAGCGCCTAACAGAACGGGCACGGGTAGGTGGGTCAGGCGTTGTCCGACATGGCTCGCCCACTTCTACCTGACGATCTCTGGGACGTGATCGCCCCGCTCCTGCCGCCGCCCCGGCCACGCCCGAAGGGCGGGCGCCGTCCGATCGAGAACCGAGCGGCGCTGACCGGGATCCTGTTCGTGCTGCGCTCCGGCCTGCCCTGGGAGATGCTGCCGGCCGAGATGGGCTGCGGCTGCGGGATGAGCTGCTGGCGCCGGCTTCGCGACTGGCAGGAGGCGGGGGTGTGGGGGCGCCTGCATCAGGTCCTGCTGGAGCGCCTGCACGCGGCGGGTGAGATCGACTGGAGTCGGGCGAGCCTGGACAGCGCGTCTGTTCCGGCGAAAAAAGGGGCTCTGCCACCGGCCCGAACCCGACGGACCGGGGCAAGCCGGGCACGAAGCGCCACCTCATCACCGACGCGCGTGGCACGCCGCTCAGCTTCTGCCTGAGCGGGGCCAATCGGCACGACAGCCCGATGCTGGCCCCGACGCTCGACGCCATCCCGCCTCTGAGCAGCGGACGGCGCGGGCGACCGCGCCGGCGGCCCAGCAAGCTGCACGCCGACAAGGCCTACGATGCCAGGGTGAGGCGGCAGGAATGCCGGGCCCGCGGGATCGTGCCGCGCATCGCCCGCAAAGGCATCGAGAGCAGCGAGAAACTCGGGCGTCACCGCTGGGTCGTCGAGCGCACCCACGCGTGGTTCAATCGCTTCCGCCGGTTGCCGGTGCGCTACGAGCGACGCGCCGACATCTACGAAGCCTTCACAAGCCTCGCTGCCAGCCTCATCACCCTCAACCAGATCAGACGGTTCTGTTAGGCGCTCTTAAGTGCGGCTACGAGGCTGCCGGCAGCGTAGACCCGCACCGGCGCTGCCCATGCATCGGTCGCAAAGGTCAGCGTGAAAGATCCCATGAGTGCCGCTAGGCGAAGCGCACTTGCCGGCGCGCGGAGGTAGGAGTTGACCAAGGAAATCTCCAGACACGCGCCTCAGGGCTATATCTGACTGGATATAGCCCATCGCCAATCGGCGGCACCCCTGGCGCGGACACTTTATGCATCCAATCGAGGTGTCAGATGTCGGTCTCGTAGTCGCCAGGCTGCGGTGGGGCGATGGGCGTGAAGAGGGACCGGTCTGGCTTGAGGTCGAGGAGCGGCGTCCCATCCAGGCAGTCGAGGCCTCGAACCATCAGCTTGTGCCCCTCAATGGCGATCAGCGTGGCGATCGATGTGCCGATTGGGTTCGGTCGCACAGGCGAGCGTAGAGCAAAGGTGCCCAGCGTGATCCCATTGTTGGCTGGGCTCTGGCGGACGAGATCCCGCCGGGAGGCATCGAGCCAGTAAAGCACTTCGATCCTGTCGTAGGCGTCGAGCCCATCCAAGGCAGCAACCCAAGGTTCGAAGACCTCGATGCGGCATAGTGGGCCGTCTGGACGTCCTTGTCGCGGGCAGACGAGGCGATCGCTCCATGGCGTATTGATGCGGCCGATGTAGATTAGCCCAGCGTCACGTTTTGTGGGCTCTACGACAGCGACTTCGCCTGCTCGGATCTCGTTGAGACGTACCATGCGGTGCCCTTTTCAATCGGTGTGAGGCCTGTACTGGTACTTCGTCCGCTTTCGGGCTACGGCGAGGGCTAGTTGTGCGACCGCAATGGGCGCAAAGCCGAACGGCCGGTTCTGCGAACACTCGAGCTTCGGCATGACGCACTCTGGAGAAGAGCCGAGCGGAGTGCAGGCGGCCGGGTTGGGTCGAATGCGGAACTTCCACTTCGAGGCGAGTGGCTGACTTCCGCTTCTCACCCCGAGCGGCCATTCCGTTCCACCTTCTACCCAATCCAGGCTTGCGCGAGGTCTGCTTCTTAGGGGGCGGCAACCAAACTGATCAATTAGCCGGGTTCCAGACCCTTGGCGCGGATGATCGCTGCCGCGGCAGGAGCCTTGAGAAATTCAAGGAACGCCCCAGCCCGAGCCTTGTCCGCGGTGGCCGAGGTACCTCCAGTCAGCACCACGAAAGACTGAACCTCCGCAGGGAACGGACCGACCACGTCTACCCCTGAAACTGACATCAACTCAGGCATCAGTTGTACAGCAAGGTCCGCCTCGCCGCGAGCGACGACATCTCCGGTCAAACCGTTCGGGATCGCTTTGCCCCTGGCCTTCACCTCGTCGGCAATCCCGAGCTTCTGAAGAGCGGCGGCGAAAACCGCGCCGCTCGCGCCAGACGTGCTATAGGCTACTGATCCTGCGCTGATGAGTGCCCGCTTTAGTGCTTCCGCGAAGGCGATGTCAGGCCGCGCGGCACCTTTTTTGACGGCGAGGCCGACGCCCGTGCGAGCGAGAGTAGTCGCGGTGCCGTCCAAAACCTTGCCCTGCTGAATAAGGGCCGCAATAAGGGGCGGCGTCAGGACCACAACGTCGAACGCTTTGCCAGCCTCGATCTGCGCCTTGAGGATAGCGGAAGTGTCATAGGTGACGTTGAGGCGGTCACCGCTCGCCTGCTCGAACTGCGGCACGAGTTCAACCAGGGCGGTCTTCAGCCCCTGTGAGCAGAGCACGGTGACCTCGGCTGCGTGGGCGTTGACCGCGATACCGTGGACGGAAATTGCGAGCAGACAGAGCGTGCGTAGCTTTCCTGCAAATTCGATCATCGTGCCCCCTCAGCTCTGGCTCCATTAACTCCGCATTCGCTCCCTGCATCAAAGGCGGCCTGGAACATCCTCCAGACTAGGTAGCCAATTTGCTCAGCTTGCGCGCCACCGAATGACGAATGCCGCTGACCACTGAAAGTCCGGTTCCAACCGTACAGCAGGAGTCTGCTTCCCACCCATAGCGACCAGCCCGCTTCCGGCCGATTGTGTTGAAAAACTCGGTACCAGGCTGAAACAGCACTGCGAGTCACGTTGGCTGGAGAAGGTCCTGCTAGCACATCGCTCAGAATTCGACGCGAAGGTAGGCTTGCATTGGACAAGGGGGGCGAAAATTCTCAGTAGCGCCTCCTTCGATGAAGCCTGAAGCAGTGCCTCCGAGTTTTTTAACAAGATCGGCCCTAAGCAGACTGGCCTGCCCCCATCCGGTGGCCCATGTTCGAAGTTAGTGCATCGTCGGTCGCGTGACGATGGTAGGGCGAGCGGACGGTACTGAGCCGCTCGGTTCGGTTGGCCAGATGACGGCCTCTGGCGCAGGCGGGCAGTAGCCGAGGGATGAGTGCGGCCGGATGCTGTTGTAGTGCCTCCGCCATTGCTCGATCACGACGCTGGCTTCCTTGAGGGTGTAGAACACCTCGCCGTTGAGGAGTTCATCGCGCAGCTTCGCGTTAAAGCTCTCGCAGTACCCGTTCTCCCACGGACTGCCTGGCTCGATGTAGGCGGTCTCTGAGCCGACTGCCGCGATCCAGTCACGGACAGACCGAGCGATGAACTCAGGTCCATAGCACATCAGGAAGATGGCTCGACGGTTCGGGGGCGGCGCGCGAAGCCATGCTGAGCGCAGCGCGCCGCCTTGGGCGGTCATGGCCGATCGGCAGGTCTCTAGAGTGACGGTGTTCGAAGCCTCATTCCTGAGACGGATCGACCATGACCAGACCACAGCTTACGCCGCCGGCCGGCGTTCTCGTAGCCATCGACATCGCCAAGGCCCGCAACGAGGTCCTGATCGAGGTGCCCGGCTCCGGCCGACGACGCCGGTTGAGCGTCCTCAACACCCGCGCCGAGCACGACCGTCTGATCGCGCTGCTATCGGACCTCGGTCAGCCGGTGACCTGCGGCTTCGAGGCCACCGGCAACTATCACCGCCCGATCGCCTGGCGCCTGCTCCAGGCCGGCTTTGCCGTGCGCCTGGTCTCCTCCGTGGGGCTCGCCCGCACCCGCGAGGCCCTGCACAACGGCTGGGACAAGAACGACCCGAAGGACGCCCAGGTCATGCTGCACATGATCCGCATCGGCGCCTCGCAGGTGTACCACGACCCGCTCGCCGCCGGCATCAACGACGTGCAGGAACTGTCCAAAACGCACGACGCCGTCTCAAAAGCCAAGACCGAGGTGCTGCATCGGATCCTGACCCACTACCTGCCGCTGTACTTCCCGGAGGTCGACCGCTTCCGCCACAACAGCCGCTCGGACTGGTTCTTCGCCTTCCTCGATCGCTTCCCCACGCCCGCCTGCATCACCGCGCTGAGCAAGGAAGCCTTCATCGCTGCCGCCTGGGATGTCGTCGGGCGCAAGGTCGCCAAGGCGCAACTGCTCGGCGACATCTACGAGACGGCCCGCAGCTCGATTGGCCTGCCGGTGCCGCCTGACGCTCCGGCGGTGAGCATGTTCCGGCTCGTCATCGGCGAGGCGCGCGGGCTGATCCAGCAGCGCGACGCCATCGAGGCCACGGCCGACGCCCTCCTGACGGACAGCTCCGACTACAAGCTGCTGCGCCGCATCCC
>NZ_FMWU01000039.1 GCF_900103195.1 Methylobacterium sp. UNC378MF
GGGCGCGCCGGAGGCGGACGCGCATCTGCGGATGTACCGGCCGTGGGGCTGGTACCAGCGGATCGACCTCGGCGAGCGCTTCCAGGTGAAGCGGATCCAGGTGGTGCCGGGCGGGCGCCTGTCGCTGCAGAAGCACTACCATCGGGCGGAGCACTGGGTGGTGGTGCGCGGCACCGCCGAGGTGACGATCGACGAGCGGGTGGTGCTGGTCCACGAGAACGAGGCGGTCTACCTGCCGATCGGCTCGATGCATCGCCTCGCCAACCCCGGCAAGATCCCGCTCGAGCTGATCGAGGTCCAGGTCGGCTCCTACACCGGCGAGGACGACATCATCCGCGTCGAGGATATCTACGGACGATAGCCGCCCGAGGCCGGGCGCCCCTGCGACCCGATCACCCGCATGCACGTCCGGAACATGCGGCCGCCCCGATCGATAGCCTAGCGCGTGGCCGCTCCGGTGCGGCCGCGCCGCAGCGTCGGGGATACCGCATGAAGCACAAGCCGCTCCGCGAGCAGGTCATCGTGATCACCGGCGCCTCGTCGGGCATCGGCCTTGCCACGGCCCGGATGGCGGCCGAGCGCGGCGCCCGGGTGGTGCTGGCGGCGCGCAGCGGCGACGCCCTGGCGCGCATCCGGGCCGAGATCGAGGGCGTCGGCGGCAAGGCGATCGACGTCGTGGCCGATGTCGGCCGGCGGGCCGACGTCCAGGCAGTCGCCGACCGGGCCGCGGCCACCTTCGGCGGCTTCGACACCTGGGTGAACGTGGCGGGCGGCTCGATCTACGGCCGGCTGCGCGAGATCAGCGACGCCGACCACGAGCGCCTGATCCAGACGAATTTCTGGGGCACCGTCTACGGATCCCTGGTGGCGACCGAACATCTGCGGCAGCATGGCGGCGCCCTCATCAACGTCGGCAGCATCGCCTCGGACCTCGCCTTCCCGTACCAGGGCATGTACGCGGCCTCGAAACATGCCGTGAAGGGCTTCACCGATGCCCTGCGCATGGAGCTGATGGACGAGAATGCGCCGATCTCGGTGACGCTGATCAAGCCGGCCTCGATCGACACGCCCCTGCCCCAGCGGGCACGCAACTACATGGACCGCGAACCGAGTCTGCCGCCGCCGATCTACCCGCCCGAGGAGGTGGCGAACGCGATCCTGCACGCGGCCGTTCACCCGCAGCGGGACATCTTCGTGGGCGGGGCCGGCAAGGCTTTCGTGGCGGGGAAGGAATTCGCCCCCGGCGCCTACGACTATCTCGGCCCGGCGATCATCGCGCTGCAGAAGCGCAAGAGCGCGCCGCGTAACCCGGCCGGTGCCCTGCACGCGCCCGTGGCGGCGGGCGAGATGCGGGGCGACCCGCCCGTCCCGGTCATGCGGACCAGCGCCTATACCCGCGCGACGCTGCATCCTCTTGCCGCGGCGGCCGGTCTCCTCGGCGTCGGCGCGGCCACGGCCTTCGCCGTGCTCGGCACGCCGTCCGGACGCCGGCGGCGCCTGTAAGTGGCCGTCGTGATGGAGACCCTGCCCGGCCCCACCCGGCCGGAGGCTGCGCTCGGTGGAGGGTGCGCCTGCCGGAACTACCGGATCACGTGTCAGCGTCGGGACCATCGGCCCACGCGCGACATGCACAGCCCGGATTCCGCGCTCCTGAATAAAATAGCCTCGGAAATGCAATGCCCCATGGACGGCCGAAGGGCGCGCGCAACAAGGCTACGGCGGAGATCAAGACGCTCTGCCAGGAGCACGGCCCGAAGATGGTCGCGCGCCTCGTGGCCATCGCCCGCAACGCGAAGACGCCGGAGGGCGCGGCGGTCGCGGCGATCCGGGAGATCCTCGACAGGGGCTACGGCAAGCCGACCCAGGCCCACGAGCACGGCGGCGGCGGCGGTGGTCCGATCGCGGTCGACCTGACGGGCGCAACCGATGAGCAACTGGCCGCGCTCGCAAGTCTCTTCGGTCCGCTTGCCGCCACCGGCGCAGCTGCTGACGGCGATCCGGGCGGAACAGGCGCGGCGTAGCGAGAGGGCCGAGCGCGAGCGGATCCGGGCCCGCACCGCAGCGCTCGCCGGCTTCGTCCAGGAGGCGTGGCACGTCCTGGAGCCCAACCAGCCCTACGTGCACGGCTGGCACATCGAGGCGCTCTGCGCGCATCTCGAGGCGATCACCCACGGGCGCTTCCTCGCTCTCGGGCTGGAGAACCGGCTGCTGATCAACGTCCCGCCGGGCACGATGAAGTCGCTCATCGTCTCGGTGTTCTGGCCGGCCTGGGAATGGGGGCCGTGCGGGCTCGCCGGCCTGCGCTACCTGACCACCTCGTACAAGGAGGATTTCGTCAAGCGCGACGCGCGGCGCATGCGCGACCTCGTGTCGAGCGCGTGGTACCGGGCGCTCTGGCCACACGTCGCCCTGTCCCGCTCTGGTGAGATCTCGTTCGCCAACACGGCGACCGGCTCGCGCGAGGGCATGCCGTTCGCCTCGCTGACCGCGGGCCGCGGCGACCGGGTCATCATCGACGATCCCCACTCGACCGAGACGGCCGAGAGCGAGACCGAGCGCGAGCGGACCCTGCGCATCTTCCGCGAATCGGTGACGACGCGCCTCAACGACCCGGCGCGCTCGGCGATCGTGGTGATCATGCAGCGCCTGCACGAGCGCGACGTCTCGGGCGAGATCCTGCGGCTCGGCCTGGGCTACGTCCACCTGATGCTGCCGATGGAGTTCGAGCCGGACCGCGCCTGCCGGACGCCGATCTTCGCCGACCCGCGCACGCTCGACGGCGAATTGCTGTTCCCCGAGCGCTTCCCGCGGTCGGTGGTCGAGCGCGACAAGGTCCCGCTCGGTGCCTACGCGGTGGCCGGCCAGTTCCAGCAGCGGCCTGCCCCGCGCGAGGGCGGGCTGTTCGACCGGGCGGGGTTCGGGATCGTCGACGCGCTCCCGCCGATCGAGAAGTGGGTGCGCGCCTGGGACTTCGCCGGCACGAAGAAGCGGCCCGGCGCCGATCCGGACTGGACCGTCGGCGTAAAGATGGGCCGCGGGACGGACAAGCGGTTCTACATCGTCGACGTGGTTCGGGTGCGCGAGACGCCGGGCAAAGTCCGCCAGAGGCTGATCAACACCGCGGGCCAGGACGGGGCCGCGGTCGGCATCCGGATCCCGAAGGATGCGGGGCAGGCCGGCATCGCGCAGGTGGAGGATTACGTCACGGCGCTCGCGGGCTTCATCGTCAGCGCTGTGGCTCCGACCGGCGCGAAGGAGGTGCGCGCCAAGCCGCTCTCCAGCCAGGTCGAGGTCGGCAACGTGCTGCTGCTGCGCGGGCCCTGGAACGAGACGTTCCTGGAGGAACTTGGCATGTTCCCGACCGGCGGCCACGACGATCAGGTGGACGCGGCCGCCGACGCGTTCAACGAACTGGCGGGCGTGCTGCCCGGCGAGGGGCTGATCGAGTTCTACCGGCGGCAGAGTGGGGTAAGTCCGGCGCCTGAATTGCCGCGCCACGGGTGGTCCATACCGAGCGGCGCCGGCGCCGGCGCCGGCGAGGGCTCGAGGATCGAGCTGTTGGCACCGGCGGGCACAGGAATGGTGATCGGCCTGTCGGGGACACGCTATACGCCTGATACCCATGGGCGAATCACGGTCTTGCGCGCGGATGCCGGGCCGCTGCTGGCCTCTGGGTTCAGCTATGAAGCCGAGGCAACCTGAAGGTCTCTCTTGGGTGGATTTCTGCCCGTCCGCTTCCGAGCAGCAAAGGCATCAGCGTGGACCCTCAAGCGTCGAACTGCGCTTCGACACGGCCCAGATGTAGGTAGTTCGGGGTGAACAGCGCCGCTCGCTCCAGAGCCTCCAGATCTGGAATGGTCAACCTGCGCCCCCTAAGCTCAACCAGCTTCTGCCTGCGCAGCGTCTGCAGCACGCGGTTGACGTGCACCGGCGTCATGCCGATCACGTCGGCCAGTTCGGTTTGCGTCAGAGGCATCTCGCAGCTGTCCTCCTGCGTCAGCCCGATTGCGCGCAGGCGGTAGAACACCTCGCAGAACAGATGGGTCAGTCGCTCGACCGCAACGCGCCGGCCGAGGTTCAGCACCCACTCCCGCTGCATCGCCGCGTTCACCAGCGACGCCCATCCCAGCGCCCGCGTCACGCGCGGGTGCACGGTCATCACCGCTTCGAACACCGCCGGTGGGATCTCAACCAGCGTCACGTCGTTGAGTGCACCGATCGAGTGATCCATCTCGGATAGCACGAACACGTTGTCGACGCACAGGTCGCCGGGCAGGATAAGCGCTACCACCTGGCGGCGCCCGTCCGGCAGTTGCTTGTAGCGGTAGGCCCAACCCGAGAGGACGAGCCGGATGGTCTGCGGGACGTCGCCCTCACACACGATGTCCGTGTCCGGCTGGTAGCGGCGCACGGGCTGGCTCGTCAGCGTGTGCAGAGCCCGCTGGTCCTCATCCGAGAGGCGTGCGAACTGCTCAAGCTTGGTGACGAGGGGGTTCTGCATAGGGATCCTCCACACCGTGAGCCGAATGCGCTGAGTGCCGCAGTATTTGCCCCGTCTAACGCATGTGAAGTTGGATCGTCCCAACGTGTGTTACGGCCGAGGATCGTCGCTTGCGTTGCACGGTCGCCGCGAGGCTCTGGTGCCCCTGTTCTTCTTCCATCTGCGCACGCCCGACGGCCTCGATCCCGACGAGGACGGTCTCGTCTTGGCAGACCTGGAGACCGCCTATCTCCAAGCCTGCGCCTCGATCCCCGACATGGCGGCCGAACTCATGCACACGGGCCACAGCCCGATGCCCTACAGCTTCGTCATCGCCGACGCCGCCGGCGAGACGCTGATGGAGGTGCCCTTCGGCGAGCGGCTGCGCAACCCGCGACGGCTAGCCCGGCCGAACCAGCATGCCCGTGCGCGACGGCTGTCCAGCGAGATCGCGGAGGCGATCGGCGCGGCGCGTGAGACGCTGCAGCACTCCCGCGAGATCCTCGCCCGCGCCCGCCGTGAGCCTTGAACGCAGCCTTGACCGGACGATCGACACGCGGCACCCCGCTGACCAGTGAGACCTTTTCCTCACCGACCTGGATCGTGCTGACCGCCTCCGCCGCGCCGCCGGGCTCCTCTCAACGAGATCGTAGACCCCGCTGATGGCCGACGACACACCCCGCTTCCCCATCGTCGGCATCGGTGCCTCGGCCGGCGGCGTCGAGGCGCTCGACACCCTGTTCTCCGGCCTCGGTCCCGACGGCGGCCTCGCCTACGTCATCGTCACCCATCTCAGTCCGGACCGCGAGAGCCTTTTGCACGAGGTGCTCGGCCGCTTCACTCAGTTGACGATCGCGGTCGCAGCCGACGGGATGCAGATCGAGCCCGGGCACGTCTACGTGCTGCCCGCCGGTGCCATCCTGGGCCTCAAGGACGGACGCCTCACGAGCCGCGAGCCCGACCCGATCCGGCGCGAGCGCAACCCGATCGATCTGTTCTTCAGCGACCTGGCCAAGGAGTGCGGCGAGTACGCGATCGGCATCGTCCTGTCGGGCGGCGGCTCGGACGGCACGCTCGGGATCAAGGCGATCAAGGAGCGCGGCGGCCTGACCTTCGCGCAGGTTGCTGACGGCACCAAGCCGCGCCACCCCGACATGCCACGCAGCGCCATCGCCACCGGGCTCGTGGACTTCGCGCTCCCCGCCGACGAGATCGGCGCCAAGCTCGCCGACTACGCCCGCAGCTTCGGGGTTATCGAGGATCTCGAAGGCTCCTCCGCTGAGGCGGCCACCGCCGAGATCTACGCGCTGCTGCGCGATCAGCTCGGCCACGACTTCTCCGGCTACAAGGCCAAGACCTTCACGCGTCGAGTGCAGCGGCGCATGCAGGTCGCCCGCATCACCCGGGTCGAGGAGTACGTCGAGCGCCTGCGCCGGGACGGCGATGAGGTCGCGGCGCTGTTCCGCGACCTCTTGATCAGCGTGACCAACTTCTTCCGCGACGCTGGTGCCTTCGAGGCGCTCAGGACGGAGGTGCTGCCACGCGTGTTCGAGGGCCGCGGGGCCGGCAGCACGATCCGGGTGTGGGTGCCCGGCTGCGCCACGGGCGAGGAGGTGTACTCGCTGGCCATGCTGATGCGCGAGTACATGGACGGCCTGCGCACCGTGCCGCGGGTGCAGATCTTCGCCACCGACATCGACGATCCGGCGCTGAGCGTGGCCCGCGCCGGCCGCTACCCGGAGGCGCTGCTCGACAGCGTCTCGCCCGAGCGGCGCCAGCGCTTCTTCACGGCCGAGGGCGGCTCCTACGTGATCACCAAGGAGGTGCGCGAGCTATGCGTGTTCTCGCCCCACAGCGTGATCCGCGACCCGCCGTTCTCGCGCATCGACCTCGTCTCGTGCCGCAACCTGCTGATCTACTTCGGTCCGGACGTGCAGGCGCAGGTCATCCCGATCTTCCACTACGCCCTGCGCCCGCGCGGGCACCTGTTCCTCGGCACGGCCGAGAACATCAGCCAGTTCACCGACCTGTTCACGACGCTCGATAAGAAGCACCGCATCTTCCAGGCTCGGGAGACCGACCGGCTCGCCGGACCGCTGCCGCTGGTGGTCACCGGCACGCAGCCCGCCCCGTTCGGCCGCACCTCGTCCTTCAGCCGCGGACTACGGCCGGTCTCCCCGAGCAACGAGGCCGGCCCGCCGCTGCGCCAGGTCGTGGAGAGCCACGTCGTCGATCGGTTCGCGCCGCCACACGTCGTGGTCGACCGCGACGGTGACGTGGTTCACTACTCATCCCGCACGGGCAAGTACCTGGAGGCGTCTGTCGGCCTGCCGAGCCGGCAGCTGCTGACACTGGCGCGCCGCGGGCTGCGCCTCGACCTGCGCTCGGCGCTGCGCGAGGCGATCGAGACGCGCAGGTCGGCCAAGCGCGAGAACCTCTCCGTCGAGGGCGAGGAGGGGCGGGTTCAGGTGGTGTCGGTCACGGTCGAGCCGCTGCCGCAGGGGGACGGCGCCGAGCCGCTGCTCCTGGTGCTGTTCCACGACCAGGGCCCGTCGCTGAGCCGGGCGGAAGCCGAGCAGCGCGACGCGCGGCTGCACCCGGACGCGGACGCGATGCAATTGGAGCGCGAGCTGCGCGACACACGCGAGCGGCTGCAATCGATGATCGAGGAGTACGAGACCGCGCTGGAGGAGCTGAAATCGTCTAATGAGGAGCTGATCTCGGTCAACGAGGAGCTGCAATCGACCAACGAGGAGCTGGAGGCATCCAAGGAGGAGCTGCAGTCGCTGAACGAGGAGCTGCAGACGGTCAACCATGAGCTGAGCGGCAAGATCGACGACCTCGACCGGGCGAATGGCGACCTGCGCAATCTGTTCACCGCCAGCGGCTTGGCCACGGTGTTCCTCGACCGCAACCTGGTGATCCGGACGTTCACGCCGGCGGTGGCGCGGTTCGTCCCGATCCAGGAGGGTGACCGCGGCCGGCCGCTGACCGACTTCGCCGTGCGTCCGGCGTATCCAAGCCTCGCGGAGGATCTGCAGAGCGTGTTAGCCGGCGGACAGGAGATCGAGCGCCGGATCGAGCAGCCTGAGCAGGAGGCTGGCCAGCACCACCTCGTGCGGATCGTGCCTTACCGAATACAGAAGAATGCGATTGAAGGCGTGATCGTCACCTTTGTGGCGGTATCGTCGGTCGGGTGAAGGAGTCCGTAAGTCGCCACTGCGCGACGGGGCCTCAGGATGGGCCGCTTCAAAGGGCTTGCCGACGATCGAGAGCTTTGGCGCGAAGGTCGGCATTCCACCCCGAGTGGAAGATGCCGGAGGGCTGACGAACGGCTGCTTTGGAGAAGCGCCGACGGCGCTCCGAACGACCGGGTTGGGTCGCAAGCAGACAGCCCTGATTCTCGGCCTTCGATCGCAGACTTAGCGCTCTCCAGGCCCCTCTTCGCGCTCCGCCAAAGGGCAACCGCACTTGGCCTCACCCTCACGCGGCGGCGTACCGGGCATCTCGCTCGCCCCGCTGGCCTACACCCTCACCTATGGCAGCGCGGGCTCTGGCTCGACGGCTGGCCAGGGCTTCGGCTGGTTCGGCCCGTCCGCGCCGATGCGCCCCTCCGCACCCGCAGAGATCGCCGGCCGCCGCTTCGACTACCCGACCGGCTACAACCTCAACACCACGGCGCGTGCCCACGAGCCGGTCTCGTTCGGGCAGTTGCGCCGGCTCGCTGACGGCTACGACCTCCTGCGGCTCGTGATCGAGACCCGTAAGGACCAGGCTGCCCGGATGAAGTGGGCAATCAAGCCGCGCGACAGCGGGAAGCCGGCTGCCGCGAAGGCCGCGGCAGTCACGGCTTTCCTCGCCGAGCCCGACGGCATCCACCCCTGGACCGACTGGCTGCGCATGGGCCTGGAGGACGTGCTCGTCCTCGACGCCTGGACGAACTTCAAACAGCGCTCTCGCGCCGGCGATCTCCTCGCACTGGAGCCGATCGACGGCGCCACCATCAAGCCGATTCTTGGCGAAGACGGCCGCGTGCCGATGCCGTGGGTGCAGAGCGGCGAGACCGTCTGGCCCGAGGCCTACCAGCAGATCCTCAAGGGCCTTCCGGCGGTGAACTACACCGCGCGCGAGCTGCTCTACCGCCCGCGCAACCTGCGCACCGACCGCGTCTACGGCTTCTCGCCGGTCGAGCAGGTGATGACCACCGTCAACATCGCCCTGCGCCGGCAGGTGATGACCCTGGAGTACTTCACCAGCGGCACCGTGCCGGACGCGCTGATCGGCGTGCCCGAGACCTGGGGGCCGGACCAGATCGCGACCTACCAGACCTACTGGGACTCGCTGTTCACCGACAATCTGGCCGCGCGGCGGCGCGCCCGCTTCGTCCCCGGAAAGGTAGCGCTCCACCAGACGAGCGAGCCGCAGCTCAAGGGCGAGTTCGACGAGTGGCTGTCGCGGGTGGTGTGCTTCGCCTTCTCGATCTCGCCCCAGGCGCTGATCAAGCAGATGAACCGCGCCTCGGCCGACACGCAGAAGGAACTCGCCGAGGAGGAGGGCCTCGCCCCACTGCTCGACTGGATCAAGGGCGTCCTCGACGAGGTGATCGCCGACGACCTCGCCGCGCCCGAGCTGGAATTCGCGTGGCAGGCGGACGAGCAGATCGACGAGGCCGCGCAGGCCGAGCGCCTGCGCGGGCTGACCGCGGGCGGGCTGATGCGCGTCAACGAGGGCCGCAAGATCCTGGGGCTCGATCCCGACCCGAGCCCGGCCGCCGACGTCCTGATGGTGATGACCGGCGCGGGCCTCGTGCCGATCGAGGCGAACACGCTGGCGGGCAAGAAGGCGGCGCTCGACGCGTTCGGGCCGCCCAGGGCGAACGGATTCGGTAGCTCCGGGCAGGACGCCGAGGAACAGGACGACGGACTGTCGGAGCCGATCGCCAAGTTGCTCGGCAAGTTCGACGAGACCCAGCCGCGGGATGCGCGCGGCCGGTGGACCGACGGGAGCGCAGGCGGTGATGCGGGCGAGGCCGCGGAGCGCGCCGCGTTCAAGCGCACCGTCCTGCGCACCGCGATCGGCGGGGCGGTGATCGCCGGGGGCGCGATCGTCACGGCCGCGTCCGGCGGCACCGTGCCTGCCGCGGTCGAAGCTGCGGTCTGGATCGCCGAGAACTACCTGCTCGGCGACGCGCTGGTCACGGCAGGCCGCCACATCGGCGCGCACCTCGGCTACGACGACGACGAGGTCGCGCGCATGCTCGACCACCTCGCCGGCGCGGTCGGGTTCGGCAAGGCGGCTGGGAACGCCGCCGCGGGCGAACGGATACGGGACCGGCTCAGCGAGGTGGCGGGCGCCGCGCTCGACGCGATGATCGCCGCCGTCCGCGACGGCGGCCTCGACGCCGCCCGCCGCAGCGCCATCGCGGCTGCCCTGGAGGATCTGCGCGGCCGCCTCACGACGCAGATCGCGTATCTGCCGGCGCCGACCCAGAAGGCCGCCGGTGCGGAACTCGCCAAGCGCCGGGTCTGGAGGCCGGCCGATCCCGTCCCTTTCGACCGACCGGCCACGCGCCGGGCCATGCGGGCGATCACGAAGCAGCTCACGACGGCGCTGGACGCTACCCGCTCTGAGGTGGTCGAAGGCCTGCGCGGGCTCGGCAAGCTCGCCAAGGCCGGCCCGGATCCCGACAACGCCGACGCGCTGCGCCACGCGCTGGACGCGTTCCTCGACGAACTCGACTTCGCTGACCTGCGCGCGGTCGCGCCGGAGGTGGCCGACGAACTCGAGGCCGTCGCGGCCGATGCCGGTCGTCGCGCGCTGGCGCAGGTGGGCGCCGCCAGCCGCGCGGAGCTGGTCGATCGCGTGAACACCCGGGCGGTCGCCGCGGCGCGGGCCCGCGCGGCCGAGATGGTCGGGATGCGCTTCGACGCCGACGGGCGGCTCGCGCCGTCGGCCGATGCGAGGATGGTGATCACCGAAGCGACCCGCGACCGGCTGCGCGAGACCATCGCGTCCGGGCTGGAACGCAACCTCGGCCTCGATGCCATCGCGGAGGCGATCGAGGCGGACTACGCCTTCTCGGAAGAGCGCGCCGCGCGCATCGCCGAGTACGAGGTGGCCAGCGCCAACAGCGCGGCGTCGCTGGAGAGCTACCGGGAGGTGGTCGCGGACGGCATCGCGGTCCGCAAAGCCTGGTGGGCCGAGGAAGGTTGCTGCGCGGTCTGCCAGGCCAACGCGGATGCCGGCGCGATCGATCTGGAGGACGCGTTCCCGAGCGGGGACGAGGCGACACCCGCGCATCCGTCCTGCCGCTGCGTGGTGGTGCCAGCCGTCGAGGTCGGCGAGTCGATCGGCAAGGCGTTCGATCCGTCAAAGCACCCGCGCGGCGGTGACGGTCGGTTCTCCGGTGCCGGTGGTGCGGATCGGCGGGCGCGCCGCCTCGCCCAGCGCGCCATCGCGGATCGGCAGCACCTCGACAACGTCGATCTCGGGCGCGTGCCGGGGCACCGCTTCTCCGCTCATGCAGGCCGGGATGTCGATGGGTGGCGCTTCGAGTTGGACGGGGTTGGCGCGCGGCACACCGACAACCATCACGGACCGGACAGCAGCGATCGAAACCCGATCCAGGCC
Source organism: Methylobacterium sp. UNC378MF (assembly GCF_900103195.1). Classification (GTDB taxonomy): domain Bacteria; phylum Pseudomonadota; class Alphaproteobacteria; order Rhizobiales; family Beijerinckiaceae; genus Methylobacterium. Next base: position 11,111 of record NZ_FMWU01000039.1, read on the forward strand.
GCCGATTTCGAGCGGCTTCGGCGCGTTCTCCAGAGGGGGATCGTGAGGGCTGGTGAAGGCCGCACGAAGGCGGAGAATCTGCCCGTCGTGACCGTCGATCACACGGTGCGGGGCGAGACCTACCATGCCGTCCTGACGGTCAGGAAGCGGTACCGGACACTGCGCCTGCACAGCTTCTCGAAGCGCGGCACGTAGGGCGTGAGGAGCGCGGGCCGTGACGACCGCGTGCCGACCACGTGGCCGACCTTGGGCGAAACGTCCGGGACGCACCACGGTCCCGCGCTGACCGAAATCTAGACGGTCGCGGGCTCCGGTTCAACGACCGCGACACCCACCAGCCCTGACCTCAGCCACGGTGCGCCACCGCGTCTCCGTCGGAGCCCATCATGCCCGAGCTGTCCCTGTTCCTGCCGCTGACGAAGGTCGATGCGGCCAACCGGCTCGTCTACGGCCTGGCGACCGCCGAGACCCCTGACCGCGCCGGCGAGGTCTGCGACTACGCCTCGACGAAGCCGCTCTACGAGAAATGGTCGGGCAGCATCGCCAAGGCGACCGACGGCCGCTCGCTCGGCAATCTGCGCGCGATGCACGGCAAGGTCGCGGCCGGCAAGGTCACGCAGATCGCGTTCAACGACGACGCCAAGCAGATCGAGATCTGCGCGAAAGTGGTGGACGATGCGGAGTGGAAGAAGGTCGAGGAGGGCGTCTACACGGGGTTCTCGCAGGGCGGCGCCTACGCCAAGCGCTGGCGGGGTGAGGACGGCCTGATGCGCTATACGGCCGATCCGAGCGAGGTCAGCCTCGTGGACCTGCCCTGCCTGCCCTCCGCGACGTTCCAGGTGCTGAAGGCAGACGGCGCGGCCGAGATGCGGGCGTTCGCGGAATCGGTGCGGATCGCCCCGCCGCCCGAGCCGACCAATGCGGACGTCCTCGCCAAGGCCGAGGATCTCGCTGCGGCCGCCGGCCGGCCGGGCGAGATCGGGGACTTCGTGGCGCCGGCGCGCGAGGCCCTGATGAAGGCGGTGGAAGCGGCGGCGCTGGCCGAGGCGCATTCCGTCCTCGAGCCGTCGAACCCCGCGCCGCCGAGTGATGGTGAGGTCGAGCAGGTCTGGAAGGCGAAGGACGGCAGCACCTTCGCCAAGAAGGTCGACGCGCTCGCCCACAACGCCCGCACGGAGGCCGAAGCCTCCGCCAGGGTCGCAGCCGGGCCGGTGCTCGACGCCCTGTCCGATCTCGGCAAGCGGCTCGGGGCCGCCGACGGGGCAGCGACCGCCTCCGAAGTCGAGGCGCAGACGGGACGGCCGCGCAGCCGCCCGCGTGCCGATTTCGGCAAGGCGACCGACGGATCGGATCTCGCGAAGGACCTCTACGGCGTGTCGCGGCTCGCGGTGCTGCTGAGCGAGATCAAGAGCATGGTCGGCTCGGCGGTGTTCGACGTGGTCTACGCCAATGGCGACGCGGCGCTGCCCCGGCAGATGAAGGCCTGGGCCACGCAGGGCGTGGCGCTCCTGCAGGCCATGGTCGCGGCCGAGATGGCGGACCTGATGGACGACGCGCCGACCGACACCGCGATGGCGCTGGCCGCGGGACCGCTTTCCGACGCCGCCTACGACGCGCTGGTGAAGGCGGTCGCGCCCGACAGCCCCGCCGGTCGGGCGCTCGCCAAGGTCGGCGCACGCAACAGCCGGGCGGACCAGGAGCGGATCCAGCGCATGCACGACGACGCCTGCGGCCTTGGCGCGACCTGTGCATCGGCCGAGAAGGCTGCCGGCGCCGACCTGACCAAGGGCGGCGATGCGATCGAAGCAGTGCGGGCCGAACTTGCCAAGATGACCGGCCAGCGCGACGCGCTGCAGAAGACGCTGACCGACGAGGTGCTGCCGCAGATCGCGGCGCTCGCGAAGATGGTGGGGGATCAGCCCGTGCCGCGCCATCTCGTGGGCCGCGCGGTCACGAAGGGCAACGAGGGTGATTCCGGTTCATCTGACATCCCGTCCGCGGACGCGATCCGCGACCACCTGGCCAAGATGAGCCCGGAGGCGCGCGCGGATCTGCTGATCAAGGTCTCACACCAGACCCCGCAGCAGCTCGCGCTCGCCCGCTGAGACGGTCAGATCGGCTGCATGCGTAAGGTCACTCGCGACCGCTTGCGACCCAAATCGGCCGAAGAAACGTATCAACGCTCTTCTCGAAAGCGGACGCGCTGGGGAAATCGTTAATGCGGCCATAAGCGCCGACATCGAAAAACAATCTATGTCCAGGATGGCACAATTTAGTACTCGCTAACGCTCCGCGCAGTAAATTACGCAGCCAATCAGCGGGGTCGCAAAATTCATTCTCTAGAGATTTGATTTGCATTATGAGCTCCCCATTCCAAGGGGTCTCCTTGGGATACCGAAGAGGACAACCCCTGTGGCATCAGCATACATGTTCGGCGGGATCTTAGTGATCGGCGCGCTCACCGGCGCGGCAAATGGAGCAATAGCTGCTTGCAACGTTCAGTTACATATCGCGAACACTTGTCTGGGAAATTTCAAGTCCGCGACCGGTCGTGGCAGTGATCTTCTAAAATCGACGGAGGAGCGCATCGGCGCCGATGTGAAGATCGGGGCTTGTTCATCCACTGACCGGGCCGAGATCGGCCGCGCTTCGTGGAACGCTGGAGAGCGGGCAATGCAGCTCTCTAAAGATGGGCAGCTCAAGTCGACCGGAGAGGTCCAAGAATTTTGTCTAAATTCTGCTCGAAAACTCCCCAACTAGATCGTTTGATCCAGAAGTTAGAGTGATTGATACGTGTTCTAAAGACGACGAGTTGTTTGATTTATGGGATTTTGTTATGGATGATGACTGTAAATGGACCATTGGTTTCCTGTCCCCGGCGCGACAGATTTTCTGGTTTACAAAATTCCTGGCATCTCGAGGCCATTTCAGTGACCGTTAACGCGTTCGCTGAAGGCAGGCGGTCGCACGGCTGGGCCGAGGCTCCTGACGTCTATGGTCCCCTTCGATACCTACGGCTTGCTGTCGGAAGCATTCAGGATGACGTGCAACTCTGACGGCCGAACCGTCGCCACGCCAGCACCGCCGAGCGGCCCGACAAGCCGCGCCACATCCGCGTCAATCTGCCAGTGACCGGGTAGAAGCCCGTATGCTGCCAGCCGTGCGCCGGCGCTCGGTTAGATAGAACTCGTCGAAGCCTCCGCGCGGCTCATCGCCAAGGCGCACTAAATGATCTCCCGGCTTCCGCCGAACATCCGCGACCAAACCCCACCTGCGATAGCGGACTTGTCGAGGTCGTGGATGTCCTGGCTGTAGCGGCCTGTGTAGAGCTTGACGATCATGCGGTCGCGGCACTCGCCTTCGAGTTTGAAGCTGAATTTTACGCTGACGGGCTTGCTCGCCTTGGGACCCGCGACCTTCTCGACTGTGCAGCGCAGGTGCGGGAAAGCGTCCATCTCGACCCACATGTGGTCACCGGTCCGCAGGCCTGGAGGCGTGGCGAACTCAACTATGCCCCCTTCCAGCGAGAGACTGACAATGCGCGCCTCGCGGTAAGTCTCACTCACATCGAGCACGAGTGCGCGCTCGTTCGTGGAGAAGGACTCTACGAGGGGACGTGGCTTCTCGAAGCAGATCAGTGCCGCGATCATCAGAACCACGATGTTGACCACGGCCCAATAGGCCGACACCACCGAGAATTCGCCCTCACCGATGCGCGACCATTCGGGTACGATGTTGACGATGAGACCGAGTGACGTGATCGCGATCAAGGAAGCGATCCAGAAGAACGTGTAGGCGTCGAACTCGGACTCCTCGTTGCCCGAGCCCTTGGGCGTCACCTTGAAGGGCACGCCGAAAGGCTTGATCAGGCTGGAGAGCACGACGGGCAGCATGCGGAAGGTCGCGAAGGTGCCGACTGCCGAGGAGATCAGGGGCAGGTACCGCGTCGGCGTGAGCCAGCCCATTAGCAAGAAATAGCCGACCAGCACAGGAAGCTGGTACCGCACGATATCCTCGGTGCCGGTGAAGTAGAGCGGAGCCGCGCCGGTCCACAGGTAGACCGCAGGCACGATTAGGATGACAAAGCGGACGGTGTACTGAACCAACCAGGATAGAGGTATGAACATCACCCGCTGGAACAGGTTGAGGCCAGGACCACGCAGCGGGCCGTTATGGAGGTAGATCGTCTGGATGCCGCCCCGGCACCAGCGCCCGCGCTGCACGAAGTAGCCCTTAAGGTTCTCGGCCGCCAAACCCATCGACAGTCGCTCGTTGAGGTACCGGGTCTTGTAGCCCTTATTGAGCATCGCGAGCGTGGTGAGCAGATCCTCAGTGATTGAGTCGTGCGGGAAGCCGCCGATCGCGTCGATGGCGGCCCGTCGAGCGATGGAGCAGGAACCACAGCAGAAGCTAACGTCCCAGGCGTCGCGCGATGTGGCCATCTCGTCGAAGAACAGCCGCTGCTCATCGGGCCAGACCTTCTCGAGATTGAGGTTCGACTGTACCGGGTCCTTGTTGAAGAAGTGCTGCGGCGTCTGAACGATGCCGATGGTCGGGTCCCGGAAGAAGGGCAGCGTGCGGCGCAGGAAATTGCGGTACGGCACGAAGTCGGCATCGAAGATCGCGACGAACGCACCCGAAGAGACCTTCAGGCCGTTGTTCATATTGCCTGCTTTGGCGTGGCTGTTGTCCGGGCGCGTGACGTGGATCGCCCCCTTCGACTCACAATAGGTGCGCAACCAGTCGCGGCGCTTGTCGTCGAGGACATATACTTTCAGCTTCTCTCGCGGATAGTCGAGCGCGAGAGCCCCAACGATGGTCCGTTCCAAGACATCCAGAGGCTCGTTGTAGGTCGGAATGAACACGTCGACGGCGGGCAGGCCGTCAGGGCAGGCGGCGAAAAACGAGCGCTCTAGGCGGTCGGCCTCGGCGTGCCGATCCACATAGCGGCTCATCGCCACCAGGAAGAGCAGGATGTCGGCGAAGGCGCCAATCTCGACGAAGAACACGAACCACGTCCAGAAGAAGCCGAAGCTTCGATCCGCCGGGTAGGGCAGGACGGTGTGGAAGAAGCGCCACCAGAGATAGCGCACGGCGACGAGCAGCACGAAGGCGCAGGTAACCGCGCGCGTCCACGTGCGGTCTCTGGGCCAGTTCAGGGCGAAGATAAAGAAGAAGGCCGCAACGAAAAGCGTCGGCCCGAGGCTTACGAGATGCTGAACCACAGGCCCTTCACCCAATTCACGACCGGATCGAGGGCGGTTTGAAGGGACGACCCGGCACGCGCGAACCGAACCTGAACCGTGCGACCGACCTGGCAGAAATTGGCGTAATCGGTTTGCATATCGCTCGGGTCGAGCGCGACCCGGATGCGGGCATTCTTGCCCCGGCTCTGCGGCGGGATAGCTGCCAACACCACCTCTTCGACGGCGGCGGCCGACCCGCGCACCGATAAAACCCGACCACCGATCACCTGGGACGTTCCGAGTAGCCGCACATCGGCGCTATCGCCCGGCTTGATCTCATCGTAGTTCACCTCGTCCACGAGGATATCCACGAATAGGTCGCGACAGTCGAGCAGGCGCATCAACTCGTTGCCGACCAGCACGTTTGAGCCCGCCACGACGTTATTGCGCCAGATGACTCCCTTGAACGGAACCTGCACTGCGGCGAAGGAGAGCCGGTCGTTGCGGGAGCGCTCCAAAGAAAGTTGGAGGCTCAACTGCTGGGTGCGAGCTTTCTCGATCCGGATCTGAGCCTCGACGTTGGCAAGCTGGATCGTGACCTCGTCGGTACGCTGCTGCGAGTAGGGCACGTCATTGCGACCCTCGCCGACGAAGGTGCCACGCTTGAGCGCATCCAACTGGCGCTGGAGCCGCTCCAGCTCGGCCTTGGCGATGTTCTGCTCGCTGCCGGCCCCGACCGAGGCAGCGCGGGCTTGCTCGACCGAACTCCCTGCCACCACGCCAGTCGCGCCCAGCGTCTGCTTGCGCGCAAGGTCCGCCTCGGCGGACGTCTTGTTCGCCTGCGCTGTCGCAATGCGCTGCTGACGGATAATGATCTCTTGCTGGATGCTCACTATGCTCGCCTGCTGGTATTCTTTGAGGCGACCAACGAGATCGGTTTTCAGTGCGGATAGATCCTTCGCCTGCAGCTCGAGTGCCCGCAATTTTTCCTTGGATGCAGCCAAGTCAGCATCTAATTGCGCTTCAGCGGTCCGGGCGATGCGGCCGTTATTGATGAAGAACACCGAGGTATCCTCGGGCAGCGCCGTGCCGACCTTAGGCGGCGTATCGGAGACGACGCCCTCGATGGGCGCTGAGACGACGGCGAAGCGTGCGTTCACGGTGCCGTCGAGGCTGGTGTAGCCTGTGAAGCTTGGAAGGACCGCTAGGATGGCAGCACTCAGAAGAAGCACGCCGACCAGCACGCGCATCCAGCGACTGTTCCAGGGCATTCGGCGCCTCAGGTTTGTATGATTGTCGGCAAATCCGGTATGGTTTCTGTCCGTATCGAGCACAACTACGCGAGTTCGGCGACGGTTCCGGCTCGAGATACATCTGGCAAGCTTGCAATGTCACTCCGGATTGCCGGATTTGCTATAGTTAACGAATTATTATTTTGGGGCTTTAATCGATGTGGCGAACATTGCGAGCCTTTGAAATGACTATCAGCACCCCGAAGCGAACACGGAGGCGACGTCCGCTTCAACGCATTCGCCCCCGAAAGCGGAACAGCGGATATCCACCCAATGCAGACCGTTGGTATTGAGGCCGGCAACTTGACGTAGACCGACCGGCACACCGCACACTGACCACTCTCGACGCGCCGCGGGTCCGGGGACGGATCACGCACGCCGTCCCGTCGGGCTCGCATGGCCCACCATCCCCATACGTCCGATGTCGAGCGCCCCGGGGACGGGTCAGCGCCGGCGCGGCCGTGCATCCGCACCGGATCACGCTCCATGACCCAGCACGTCGACGTCCTCGCCCTCCTCAAGGAGGCGCAGTCCAAACCGCTCACCGACCCGATCCTGGCCCAGCTCGGGATCGACCTGCAGAAGTCCACCTTCGCGCAGGGCACCTCGCCGACCTCTGGCCTGACCTTCTACGACCTCGAACTCGGCGCGAAGTCGCTCTACCCGGTGCTCACGCCGCTGCGGAACGCGATCCCGCGCGTCTCGGGCAAGGGCGGCATACAGGCCGCGTGGCGCGCGATCACCGGCATCAACGTCTCCGGGATGCGCATCGGCGTCTCCGGAGGCAACCGCGGCGGCGTGCAGGTCGTCGCCACCGCCGACTACACCGCCAGCTACAAGGGCATCGGCATCGAGTCGAACGTCGAGTTCGAGGCGCAGTACGCCGCGCAGGGCTTCGACGACGTGCGCGCCATCGCGGCGCGCACCGGCCTCCAGAGTCTGATGCTCGGCGAGGAGGCGATGCTGCTCGGCGGCAACACCTCTTTGGCGCTCGGCACCACGCCGACCCCGACGCTGTCCGGCTCCGCCACCGGCGGCGCGCTCTCTGAGCGGACCTGGTCGGTGGTCGCGGTCGCGCTCGCCCTCGACGGCGTGATCAACGGCACCGTCGCGGGCGGCATCCAGTCGACCATCACCCGCACCAACGCGGACGGCTCGATCGACGTGTTCGGCGGCGGTGCGGCGGCCCGCTCTGCGGCCGCCACCGTGGCGACCACCGGCGCCACCGGCTCGATCGCCGCCTCGGTGACCCCGGTGCCCGGAGCGCTCGGCTACGCGTGGTTCTGGGGCGCGGCCGGCGCCGAGGTGCTCGGCGCGATCACCACGATCAACTCCGTCCTGATCACGGCCGCGGCCGCGGGTACCCAGACCGCCGCCTCGCTCGGCACGGTCGACCGCTCGACCTCGGCCCTGTCCTTCGACGGGCTCCTGACGCAGGCGTTCAGGCCCGGCTCCGGTGCCACCATCGTCACACTGCCCCCGGGCAGCGCGGGGATCGGCACGCCGCTCACCGCCGACGGCGCGGGCGGCATCGTCGAGGTCGACGCGGTGCTCAAGGCGATGTGGGACGTCTACCGGCTCTCGCCCGATACGATGTGGGTGAACAGCCAGGAGGCGCTCAGCATCTCGCGGAAGATCCTCACCGGCAACGCCAGCTCGGCCTACAAGTACGAGATCGCGGTGACCCGGGACCAGCTCGGCGGCGGCTTCATGGCCCGCACCTACCTCAACCGCTTCTCGATGGCGGGCGGCTCGACCCTCGACATCAAGGTCCACCCGAACCTGCCGGCGGGCACGATCCTGTTCACCACCGGCACCCTGCCGTACCCGATCAACAACGTTGGCAACGTCATGCAGGTGCGGGCGCGGCAGGATTACTATCAGATCGAGTGGCCGCTGCGGTCCCGGAAGTACGAGTACGGCGTCTACGCCGACGAGGTGCTGCAGCACTACTTCCCGCCATCCCTGGCGGTGATCACCAACATCGCCAACGGCTGAGCGCCCATGGCCGCGCCGCTCGCCCGCATGCTGCCGCCCGGGGACGGGCGCCCGCACACCACGGTCGCCAACGGCCGACCCTACCGGGGTACGGCCGGCACCGTCCTCGACGTGCCCGTCTTCGACGCGCAGGTGCTGGAGGCCAACGGCTGGATCCGCGCCGGCGCGCACGCCCTCGCTGGCCCGACCGCGGGGCGGCCGAGCGCGCCCCTCGTCGATCAGCTCTACTTCGACACCACCCTGTCGCTGCCCGTCGTTTGGGACGGGCTGGCCAAGGTCTGGCGCAACGTCTGGACCGGCGCCCCGGCCTGACGCCCGCCCCTCGCAGCAGGAACCCCGACATGATCAAGATGCGCGCCCCCGCCGGGCTGACCGGCTTCTCGCACCAGGGCCACGCGCTGGAGCTGGACGCGGACGGCGCGGTGCACGTCGATCCGCGCCATCGGCTCGACCTAGAGGCCCACGGCTTCACGCCGTGGGATGCGCAGGAACCGGCCACAGCTTCGGTTGCTGTGTCTCTCGGACCGCTCGACGCGGACCGGGCCCAGCTGGTTGCGCTGTTCACCGAGACGGTCGCGGCGATGCCCGACGACGATGTGGCGCGCATGATCACCGAGGCCGATCAGCGCCGGCGCCTGGAGCAGGAGGATGCCGAGCGGATCGATCCGGCGAAGGTCACCGCCGCGGACATCGACGTGATGAAGCGCCACGAGCTGTTCGCCTTCCTGAAGAAGCGCGGCATCCGCGTCGTGCCGCCGGTCGACAACGACACGCTGCGGGCCAGGGCCCGGGACGCCCTGGCGCCCGCCGTCTGAACCATGATCTGGCCGAGTTCCCACGACCTCGTCCGGCTCGCCGATCTCGGCGTGCAGGAGGATACCGATGGCTCGGTGCAGCGCCTGATCACGGCGGTGAGCCGCATGATCCTGACCGCGCTGAACCGCCCCGCGATCCTGCCGCGGCGCTACACCGAGGTCCGGACCGGGGGAGCGGGTCGCATCCTCCTCGCCAACTGGCCGGTCACGGGGATCGAGACGGTCACCGTCGGTTCGACGGCGGTCCCGGCCGCCGAGGACGCCGGGTCGCGCGCGGGCTACACGCTCCAGCCCGCCGATGACGCCCCGCCCGGCCGGCCGCAGGTGCTCACCCTTCCGGGGCGTCCCGGCTGTGCGGCCGTCTCGGTGACGTACACGGCCGGCTACCAGATCGCGGTGGGGCCCGTGCCGCTCCCGGGCAGCGCGCCGTGCACGGTGTATCCGGACCAGCCCTACGGCGCCTGGGCGTGCGATCTCGGCGTAGCCTTCGGCACCGGCGCGGCGCTCACCCAGGTCGATCAGAACCCCGCGCAGGGGCAGTACGCCGTCAATGACTCGGGCGGCTACCTGTTCTCGGCCGAGGACGTGGGCGAGGCGGTCGCCATCACCTACGGCTACGTCCCGGCCGATCTCGCCAACGCTGCCCTGGACTGGATCCGCGACCGCATGGCCTACGCCGAGCGAGTCGGCATGCAGTCCAAGTCGCTCGGCGGCCAGGAGACGGTCTCCTTCCGGATCGCGGCCGTGCCCGAATTCGTCTCGGCCGCGCTGCAGCCCTACCGTGCGGTGGTGCCGCCGTGCTGACCGAGATCCAGATCGCGGAGACCCGGGTCGTCGCCCGGTTCGACCGGATGCCCGACGCCGTCCGCGCCGAGATGGTGAAGGCGGTCCAGGTCGAGCGGCTGGTGCTGGAGGCGCTGATCAAGCGCAAGCTCTCCGGCGAGGTGCTGAACGTGGTCACCGGCCGCCTGCGCCGCTCGATTTTCTCGGAGGTCGAGGCCCGCGACGACGCGGTGACCGGCACGGTGAGACAGTCGGGCGACGTGACGTACGGCGCGCGCCACGAGTTCGGCTTCACCGGTCAAGAGACCGTCGCGGCCCATGTCCGCACGATCACGCAGGCCTTCGGGCACGCCATCGCCCCGCGGGCCGTCGACGTGCGCAGCTTCACCCGCACCGCCAACACGCCGGAACGGTCGTTCATGCGCTCGTCTCTCGCCGACCGGTCGGAAGCGATCGTGGCGGCGCTCAAGGGCGCCGTGGCCCGGGGGATCGCCGGATGACCGCCCCGCTCGGGCTCCGCAACGCCGCGGTCGTCGCGCTCCAGACCGTCGTGGCCGGGGCCTATCGCTGGAGATCCGGCCCGACCCGGCGCCTCAAGCTGTTCGCCGACGTGCCGGCCGTGCAGCGCCCGGCCGTGTTCCTGCACGAGGGCGGCGACGAGAGCTACGCGTGGTCCTCCGGCGCCGTGCCGCGGCGGACGATCGAAGTGAAGATCTTCGTCTACATCGACGCCCGCGACCCGCGCGTGGTCGGCGCGGCGCAGCTCAACGACATCATGGACGCCCTCGACGCAGCATTGGCGCCCGCCGGCGCCGACCTGGCGCTGGGCCGCACCACGCTTGCCGGCACGCCGTACATGGTCCGCATCGCCGGCCGGCCGGTGAAGGTGCCGGGCGACCTCGACGGCGACGGCCTCCTCGTCGTGCCCGTGGCGATCGAGCTTCCCTGAAGGAGCCTTCCATGCCGACCGACGACGATGCGGGCGCCGCCGCGGCGCCGCAGCCCGCGACATTGCGCGCCGACACCCCGCCGATCCGCGGCGACGCGCTGGCGGCGCGCATCGACAACCTGCACGCCGACATGCTCGGCGGCACCGCGCTCGGCCACCACACCGCGCTGTGGAACCGCGTCCACGCCTTCAAGGAGCGCGTGAAGGCGCTGGTCGCCGGGCTCGAGCGCGCCGCGCCCTGACCGCCCCTCCTGAGAGGAGACCCGCATGTATTCCTTCGGCTCCGGGGTCCTGATCGGAACCCGCACCGACATCGCCAACGCGACCCCGGTGAACTTCGGCCTCGTCCAGGAGGTCACCATGGACGAGACCGCCACGATCAAGGAACTCTACGGCCAGCAGCAGCACCCGCTGGCCATCGCCCGCGGCACGATCAAGACCACCGGCAAGGCCAAGGTCGCCCGCATCTCCGGGCTGGCCATGGCCTCGCTGTTCTACGGCGTCACCCCGGTGCCCGGCCAGCTCATGACCGCCTTCGGCGAGTCCGGGACGATCCCGGCCGGGTCGCCCTACACGGTGAAGGTGGCCAACGCCGCGACCGCGGCCGACGATCTCGGCGTGCTCAACGCGCTCACCGGCCTGCCCTTCACGAAGGTCGCCAGCGCGCCGGCCGCCGGCCAGTACAGCGTGGCAAGCGGGGTCTACACCTTCGCCGCCGCCGATCAGGGCAAGATGCTGCTGATCAACTACACCTACGCGCTGGCCGGCGCGGGCCAGCACTTCACCGTGACCAACCAGCTGCTCGGCACCACGCCGACCTTCCAGGCGCAGTTCTACACGACCTTCCAGGGCAACGCGGTCAACGTGCGCTTCAACAACTGTACGTCCTCGAAGCTCGGGTTCGGCACCAAGCTCGAAGACTTCGTCATGCCGGAGTTTGATTTCAGCGTGTTTGCCGACGCGGCCGGCAACGTCGCGACGTGGTCGTTCGGGGATGTCGGATGAGCGCCGATCCGCGGCCGCTTCCGGCCACCATCACGCTCGGGGCCAAGAGCTGGATCGTCCGTCCGCTCACCCTGCGCCAGGTCGAGGCCCTGGAGCCGCTCGTGGCGCAGGGCTCGGGCGAGAGCCCGTTCGCCTACGGCCTCGCCGTGGTCAGTGCGGCACTCGCCCGCGACCACGAGCCGGACATCGCGGGCCTGCGCGATCTGGAGGCCACGAGCGCCGATCTCGCGGAGGCGACGCGGGCCGTGCTGATCCTCGCGGGTTACTTGCCGAGCCCCTTGCCGGGTGCCGACACGGGGGAAGCGCGGGCGGCGCAGGGCGCCGCCTCGACCTCGACGCCGTCTACGGGCGGATCTGCACCGTCACCGGATGGTCCCTCGACGCCGTCGGCGAGCTGACGCTCTGGGACGTGCGGCGGCTCTACCGCTACTGGTCGGCCCATCCACCGGTCCACGAGCTGGTGGCGGCGTTCATGGGCGTGAAGGCGCAGGCCGAGCTGCCGCCCCCCGCTGCAGCGGCCGGAGCCCAGGCTGACGACCCGAGCGGCATCGGCGCGATGATCCTGCACTTCCCCGACGGGCAGGTGAAGGCGCATTAGGGCCACAGGTCGACCAGCCCCGCTCTCGGTCCGGCCGCTTGCGACCCAACCCGGTCGCGCCGACACCTATCGACGCTTCTCAAAAGCAGCCGTTCGTCAAATTTCCAGTGACTTCGGCTCGGTGGCAACCGAACCTTGGCCTTTCGTCCCGAAGCAAACACTGAGCTTCCGGCCTGCGGCGGTCGATACCCGTGGTCCAAGCCTGCGCTGAAGCAGACGTCGTGTGCACTTGCCCGGTCCGACAGGGCGTATCCGTTCGCGTCACCGGATTAGCTCGGCGGCTACCGGTCTTGTCCACCAAATAGTTTTGCCAAATCTGGTTGCCAGCAATCTGTGGAACGATCCAAACTCATCATCGAATGCATTATTGTCAAGGTTACACGTCGATGCGGGTGTCATTGAGATTTCGCTTTTTGCACTCAGGGCATGAAACCTTTCAAGCTGAAGCCCGCTTCGGACGAAAAGATCTTACGCAGGGGAATGAAAAAGCTCATACATGTTAGGAGATGTTCCATGAGAGCGCTGGTTTGGCACGGCACTGAGGACATCCGCTGCGACACGGTCCCGGACCCCAAGATCGAGGATGATCGCGACGCGATCATCAAGGTCACTGCCTGCGCGATCTGCGGCTCGGACCTGCACCTCTACGACCACTTCATGCCCGGCATGGAGAAGGGCGACGTCATGGGCCACGAGTTCATGGGCGAAGTCGTCGAGACCGGCAAAGGCGTCAATGGCGCGCTCAAGAAGGGTGAGCGCATCGTCGTGCCGTTCACGATCATCTGTGGCGAGTGCGACCAGTGTAAGCGCGGCTACTTCTCCGTCTGCGAACGCTCGAACCGCAACAAGAACATCGCCGACAAAGCCTTCGGGCACACCACCGCGGGCCTGTTCGGGTACACCCACCTCACGGGCGGGTACCAGGGCGGGCAGGCCGAGTACGTCCGCGTGCCGTTTGCCGACAAGACCCACATCAAGGTGCCGGAAAACCTGAGCGACGAGCAGGTGCTGTTCCTCGGCGACATCTTCCCGACTGGCTGGCAGGCAGCGGTGCAGGCCGATATCCAACCGACCGATACGGTCGCGATCTGGGGCGCTGGCCCCGTCGGGCAGATGACGCTCCGCTCCGCGCTGCTGCTCGGGGCCAAGCAGGTGGTCTGCATCGACAGCGTGCCCGAGCGCCTGGAGATGGCGCGCGCGGGTGGTGCGATCACCATCGACAACAGCGAGGAAAGCGTAGTCGAGCGGCTGAACGAGCTTACGGGCGGCAAGGGCCCGGAGAAGTGCATCGATGCCGTCGGCATGGAGGCGCATTCACCGCGCGCGCTCGAACACGCCTACGACCGCGTCAAGCAGGCGGTGATGCTGGAGAGCGACCGCGCTTCAGTGCTGCGCGAGATGATCTATGTCTGCCGTCCCGCCGGCATCCTCTCGATCCCGGGCGTCTATGGCGGGCTCATCGACAAAGTGCCGATGGGAGCCCTGATGAACAAGGGACTGACCATCCGAACGGGGCAGACCCACGTGAACCGATGGACCGACGACCTCGTCAAGCGCATCGACGATGGTCAGATCGACCCGTCCTTCGTCATCACCCACCGGGCCAAGCTCGATCAAGGGCCCGAGATGTACAAGACGTTCCGCGACAAGAAGGACAACTGCATCAAGGTGGTGCTCAGACCTTGAGTGGTTCCGCGGCCCGTCGCGCTGCGGCGGGCCTGCTCCCTTCGCGCTCCCTGGTGCAGCGAGGAAGTCAGCATGTCCGACGCTAGGTCTCAACGCCGCCGGAGCGGCGCTCCTGATCGCTCTGAGTTGCCGAGCTATTTCGTTTCAGACCCGCGCCGCAGACCAGATCCCGCTACTAGGGAACTCGCCCGCGGCTTAGGCTGGTTCTCGATCGGTCTCGGGCTGACTGAAGTGGCGTGCGGGGACGCCATCGCTCGCTGGCTTGGGATGCCGCGCTCGGCCCCAGTCATCCGAGCCTACGGCGTGCGCGAACTCCTGCAGGGGATCGGGATCCTGGGTGCAAGCGACCCAACCCCGTGGATCTCGGCACGCGTGGCCGGTGACGCGCTCGACATCGCCACGGTGCTGCCAGGGCTTGAGGGCCATAATCCGCGCAAGGACAACGTGGCGATCGCCCTCGTGGCTCTGGCCGGCGTCACCGCAGCCGACGTGATCTGTGCGCGGAGCCTCTCGGAAGCCCCTCTCGCTCCGTCTGAGAGGGTCCGACGCGATTACCGCCGCCGCAGCGGCTTCCGCCGTCGTGCCGAGGCGATGCGGGGCGCGGCACGCGGCTTCAAACCGCCGCCCGACATCATCGGCCCAGAAGCGATGCGTCCTTGGACCCTAACCAACGCCTGAGGTCGGAAGGATGGCTGGCCTGATCTTGCCCGTCCTCGAACAGGCATCGGGCGTGCTCGTCATGGGCCTCGTCCTCGCCGACATCTTCCTGACGGTCCTCTACGCGCGCATCGGGACAGGTCTGATCGCGGACAGGGCCGCCCATCTCACCTGGGCGATCTTCCGCGCCGCCGCCGATGCGGCCGGGCAGAAGCGGGGCGCCGTGCTGTCCTTCTGCGGCCCGGTCATCCTCATCGTCTACGTCCTGCTCTGGGCCTTGGGGCTGACCCTCGGAGCCGGCCTGATCATCCACCCCGCGCTCGGTGTGGCGGTTCGCGCGAGCAGTGGCGAGACGCCGGCCGACTTCATGACCGCGCTTTACGCGGGCGGCAGCAGCATGGCGATCGTGGGGGCCAGCGACTTCAAGCCGGTCACCGATAGCTACCGCGTCCTCTATCTCGTGAACTCCCTCGTCGGCATGTCGGCGACATCGCTGGTCCTGACCTACGTGATGCAGGTCTACAGCGCCCTTCGGCAACGCAATGCCCTTGGGCTGAAGCTGCATCTCCTGACGGGTGAAAGCGCCGATGCGGCCGAGTTGCTGGCGCGGCTCGGGCCACAGGGACAGTTTAGTTCAGGCTACACCCACTTGGCCGATCTGGCGGCATCCTTGTCTGAGATGAAGGAGGCGCATCATTTCTACCCCGTGCTGTTCTACTTCCGCTTCCGTCAGCCCTTTTATTCGGTCTCGGCGCAAGTCTTCGTCGCGCTCGACACGGTGTCGCTAATCCGCAGCGGGATCGGAGGCCGTCAGGCGGCATGGCTGAAGGAGGCTGCCGCCGTCGACGCAATCTGGCGCGTCGCCATGCTGCTCGTGGTCACGCTTGAAGCGACATTCTTACCCGGAGATATGCCCACGCCAGCGGACGTCAGCAGAGCCGAGAGCGAGGCGTGGCGCACCCGCTTTGCAGAAGCTGTCAGGCAACTCTCTTCAGCTGGGATCGAGGCGATGCCCAACGAGGCAGGCGCCGAGATTTATCTCGCGCAACGGGCACGATGGCAGCCACACATCGCGCGACTGGCACCCTCGATGGCGTACCACATCGACGAACTGAGACCCGGCGGAGACAATCGCCGATGATATGTTCTCTCCCTGTAAGCGCGCGTAGACGATGTCCGTTTCGATGCATCCGCCGTCCAGAAGCGGACGGGCGGAAAACCACCCAACCTTGTCATTCAGAACGCAGTCGAACATTCCCAGAAGCAGTCACTCGTCGGCCATTCGACAGCTTCGGATCGGGGTGCCGAGTAGGCTTTGTTAGCGCGGCCGAAGTCAAACGCTTCAACTTCGGCACAGCTAAGCCTTTGATCCGGCATTGGAGCACCCTCAAAACCAGACATCAATCCTGGACGAGGCCGGGCAGCGTCGCAAGCGAAGCGGCGAGCGCGTCTATCAGCATCCGAACGCGCCTGATGCGCGTCCGACCGGGCACGACCAGCAGCGATAGCGGCACGGGCTCGGGAGTAAAATCAGGCAGGATCTGTTCGACAGTCCCGGCCGCTAAGAGATCGTCGATCAGCCAGATATGCGCGGCCACGATCCCGCGCCCCTGGGCCAGAGCCTCGCGGGCCGCCAAGCCGTGATCGACCCACAGACGGCCATCGAAGGGAGCAAGGATCGCTGAGCCGTCCCTTCCGCGCAGCGAGAGCATCGCGCCGCCGACGAGGTTGCTCATGCGTATCGCGCTGTGGCTGGCTAGATCGTCCGGCGTTTCCGGCCGCCCTCGCTCTGCGAGATAGGAGTGGGATGCCGCCAAGATGCGGCGAGACCGACCGATGGTCCGGCACTGCATGGTGCTGTCGACCAAGGGGCCGAGCCTGATAGCGACGTCGACCGCCTCCTGCACCAGATCGATGCGGGCATCGGACAGGCTGAGATCCACCACGATTTGCGGATGGTGATCCTGGATGGAGAAGAGGATCCGGCTGACGTGGCGGACCCCAAGAGCCGCGGTACAAGAGATGCGGATCGTCCCAGTCAGATCGCCGCCGGCGCTCCGCGCTCCATCTGTCGCCTCGTCCACCAGACGCAGGATGGTGCGCGCCTCGGCGTGGTATCGCCGCCCTTCATCGGTCAGGGTAATACGCCGTGTCGTCCGGTTGAGGAGCGTGACGCCGAGTGCGGCTTCAAGTTCCGCGACGTGCCGCGAGACCGTCGATTGTCCCACGCCATGCTCCCGCGCCACCGCCGACAGGCTGCCGCGCTCCGCGACGCGCACGAAGCTGCGCATCCGCTCCAGTGTGACATCCGATCTATCCATTCGGCGGAATGATCCTATCCTTTTCCCTCTGCTACCGGATGAATCGAGGCGAGCCTAGCTTCGCGGCTCCTTCCTCCGGTGAGCCGCAAGCATGAAGATCCTCGTCGTCTCCGCCCATCCCGAGCCGGCCTCTCTCACGAACGCCCTGCGCGATGTGGCAGTGGCCGAACTCCAGGCCGCTGGTCACGCGGTCCGCGTGACTGACCTCTACGCCATCGGCTGGAAGTCCGAGGTCAACCGCCGCGACTTCCCCACCCTGTCCGCCTTTACGCGCCTGCGGGTGCCGGCTGCGTCGAGCGAGGCCTTTGTGGCCGGGAGCCTGACGAAAGACGTCATCGCCGCACAGGACGATCTGCTCTGGGCTGACGCGCTCATCCTGGCGTTTCCCCTCTGGTGGTTCTCCATGCCGGCGATCCTGAAAGGGTGGATCGACCGGGTCTACGCGTTCGGCTTCGCCTACGGCGTCGGCGAGCACAGCGAGACGCGTTGGGGCGATCGCTACGGAGAGGGCACGCTCGCGGGCAAGCGCGCGATGCTCATCGTGACAGCCGGAGGCTGGCCAACCCACTATGGCCCCCGGGGGATCAACGGGCCGATCGACGACCTTCTCTTCCCCATTCACCACGGGGTGCTGTTCTATCCGGGTTATGACGTGCTGCCGCCATTCGTGCTGTTTCGCGCTGACCGCACCGATGAGGCGACGTTCGACGCGACAGCAACGGCGTTGAAGGGCCGGATGCGAACCCTGTTCGAGACGCCGCCCATTCCGTTTCGGCGCCAGAACGGCGGGGATTACGCGATACCGTCGATGGAGTTGCGTCCCGAGCGGGTCCGACCGGACCTCGCCGGCTTCGCCGCCCATGTCGAGCCGCCGGCTCTCAAAGACCGGCAAGTCGAGGGTCTAAGCTGATAGCTGGCCAGTAGAAAACCA
The DNA here is from genome assembly GCF_900103195.1 of Methylobacterium sp. UNC378MF. Lineage (GTDB taxonomy): Bacteria > Pseudomonadota > Alphaproteobacteria > Rhizobiales > Beijerinckiaceae > Methylobacterium. The sequence goes on from NZ_FMWU01000039.1 coordinate 29,332, forward strand.
CTCGATCTGGTTTTCATCCTTCCGCTTCGTCGACAGCCTGGAGGCGGACCTTCCCAGGTCCCGCACCGGGTCGGGCGGGCACGAGGCCAATGTCCGCTTCCATCGATTGACGCTCAAAAGCAGACCGACAAAAAACTACCCTTAACAGCCGTCCGCTCGGTCATCCCGTTCGCGTTTGAGCTCGACCATGGCCGACGACATCCAGGTCCGCTTCGGCGGCGACGTGGGCGGCATCCGCACCGCGGCCGACCAGGCCAAGGGCACGATCCAGGGCTTCGCCACGGCGGCCCGCGGGCAGAACGCGACCGCGCGCCAGAGCTACGACGAGCTGAAGGCCGCCATCGACGCGGCCAACGCGGCGCTGCGGCAGATCCAGGCGAGCGCCGAGAACACGTCCGCGCTGGCCACGCAGGCGCGCGCCGTGGCGGCGCTGGTCGCCGCCTACGAGAGTCTGCGCGCCGCCGACGAGGCCGTGTCCGGCGCGACCGGGCGGACCTTCGCGGCGGTCGGAACCGCCATCGCGGCCACCGCGACAGCGGCCCGGTCCGGCGCCACCGCGCTCGTGGAATACGCCTTCAACGCACTCTCGGCCTCGCGTGCCCTCGACGTCACGGCCCTGTCGACGCAGGGGCTCACCGGCGCGATCGAGCGGCAGCGCGGCGCCTTCCAGGAATGGCGGCGCGGCTCGCAGATCTACGGGTCCGGCCTGCTCGAGGTCGAGGGCCGCACCATCGCGGCCGCCGGCAACATGGACCGGCTCCAGGCCGCCGCGCAGGCGCGCGGCTTCGAGAACGCGACCCGGATGCTCCAGGCCTTCACGCTGGAGCTGACCAAGGTCCCGGGCATGACCGACCAGGGCGCGGCCTCGATCGAGGCCATGCTCGCCTCCGTTCCGAGCTACACCGGCTCGGCCAACGCCTCGATCGTCTCGCTGATTGCCATGATGGCGTCCTCCGAGGACGAGGCGAAGCAGATGGCCTCCGCGCTGACCGGGGCGCTGCGCGACCCCGCGGCCGCCGGCGGGCCGTATCTCGCGGCGCTCGGCGGCGTCTCGCGCGAGCTGCGCGCGCAGTTCGACCTCGCCCGCCAGAACGGCAACGCCAACCAGATGCAGGCGGCGATCCTGTCGGCCCTGGTCGAGCGCGCCCGCGCCTACGGCAACGAGATGACCCGGTCGCTGCAGGAGCAACTGAAGAGCTATGCGGCCCTGGGCCCGCTCGCCGGCCTGTTCGCCTCGCGCCTGCGCGGGCAGGTCGACGAGGCGAACCGGGTCACCGAGGCGCTGGAGAAGCAGCTGGAGACGATCGAGCGCCGCAACGCCACCCTGGCGCGGACGCCGCTCGACGCCGGTCAGCTCACCGACGCCACCGCGAACCTCCTCGGCAACACCGCCCAGGCCGGGATCGATCAGGCGACCGGCCGGATCGACCTGCTGCGCCAGCGCCTCCAGGGCGCGACCGGCGACGCCGCCGCGCTGATCCGGAAGTTCGAGGGGTTCAGCAGCGCGGCCTACCGCGACAACGACGGGCGCTTCCGCGTCGGCTTCGGCTCGGACACGATCACCGGCGCCGACGGTCGCGTCAGTCCGGTGACCGCCGACAGCGTCACGACGCGGGAGGATGCCGAGCGCGATCTCGCCCGCCGCCTCGTGGAATTCCAGACCGAGGCCGCCGCGCAGGTGGGTGGCGCCTGGCAGGGCCTGTCCGACCGGGCGAAGGCCTCCCTCACCTCCGTGGCCTACAATTACGGCTCGCTGCCGCGGGACGTGACCGCCGCGGCGCGCAGCGGCGACGAGGGCGCGCTCGCCGCCACGATCCGCGGACGGTCGGGCGACAACGGCGGGATCAATGCGGGGCGGCGCAATCAGGAGGCCGACAACATCACGGGCGGCGCAACGGCCGAGGCTTTGCGCACGCAGCTCGACCTGCGCCAGCAGCTCGAGGACCGTCAGGCCGGCGGCAACGCGCTCGACCGCGAGGCGCTCGCCACCGCGCAGGCGAACGCGGCAGGGCGGCGCGACGAGGTCGCCGCCCAGGAGCGGGCGAACGACGCCCTGCGCCGGCAGCTCGACGCGACCACCGACCTCTCGGCCCGCACGGCGCTCCAGACCCGGCTGGCGCAGGGCGAGGCCGCGCTGGCCGAGAAGCGCGTCGCGCTCACCCGATCGGAGGCCAGCCTCCAGACCGCCGAGATGGAGACCGGCACGCGCGAGCGGCTGCGCATCCTCAACGACGCCCTGACCGTCGAGCAGGGCCTGCACGCCCGCGGTACGGCGGCCTGGAACCAGCTCGAGGCCTAGAAGATCGCCAACACCCGGGCGGTCGAGCAGGCCGAGGCGCAGGAGCGCGCCACCGCCGAGGACACGGCCTACCAGAACGCCAAGCGCGTCCTGGAGGACCGCATGCGCGACCTCCGCCAGGAGGCGCAGGAGCGCGGCCTCGGCTTCGCGGAGCGCCAGGCCGAGACCGGCGCGGTGCTGGGGCAGATCGAGGATCTTGAGCGCGAGCATCAGCGCAAGCTCGCCGAGATCTGGGGCCAGGGCACGAGCCAGTACCGGCAGGCGATGGCGCAGCTCGACCGGCTCGCGTCCGAGTCCGCTTCCCGCCGCGCGCAGGCCGAGCGCGAGATGCAGAAGGCCGAATATCAGGACACCAAACGCACCTACGAGCAGATCGGCTCGACGCTCACCGGCAACGTCTTCAGCGTGATCCAGGGGCAGACCACGATCGCCCAGGCCGCCCGCAGCACGGCGCTGTCGATCGTCCAGAGCTACGTCCAGGCGCGGGTGAAGCTGATCGCCGACTGGCTCGCCGGGGTCTCGGCCCACCAGGCCGGCGAGGTCGCCAAGACCGCCGCTACCACCGCGGGCGTCGCCGCCCGGACCGGCGCCGAGGAGACGGGCGCGGCGTCCGCCTTCGCCACGCAGGCCGGCGCGATGGTCAAGTCGATCATGGCCTCGGCCTCCGAGACCTTCGCGGGCATCTTCGGGTTCCTGTCGCCGGTGCTCGGCCCCGCCGCGGTCGGCCCCGCGGCCGCCGGCGAGGCGACGGTCGCGGCGGCCGCCGCGGCGATCCCGTCCTTCGCGGTCGGCGCGTGGTCGCTGCCCAACGACATGGTCGCGCAGGTCCACAAGGGTGAGATGATCGTGCCCGCCGGGCCGGCCGGAGCCCTGCGCGCCGCGATGGGCGGAAGCCCCGCCCCGAGCCTCGCGCTCAACCACACCACGCAGATCAACGTCTCCGCCCTCGACGGCGCCTCGGTGGCGGACTTCTTCCAGAATCATTCGCGCCCACTGATGCGGGCGATCAACCAAGCGGTCCGGCAGGGCGCGCATCTCGGCCTGTCGCGGCTCGGACCGGGCTGAGCCGTGATCGACTACATCACCGGCTTCAACCTGCTGCCTTCGACCGGGGAGTTCGGCTACGACCCCTTGCCCTATCGGGCCTCGCGCTGGCCACCCTCCGCCGCCAAGCGCCCGTTCAAGCCGATCAACACCTACGCCACGCCGGGCTCGGGGCGCACGGATTACAGCCTCGCCCTCGATGCGCTGGCCGAGCAGGTGCCCGGCTGCACGACAATCAACCTGCTCGTGGCGTGGTTCGGCTCCTCGATCGACGCGCGCGTCTGCAAGATCTACCCGTCGACGATCTACATCGACGGCTCGTTCCAGCGCGTGGACGGGCCGGAGCCCGTCGAGGAGAACTGGCAGGTCTCGGGCCTGACGCAGCTGTCGCGGGGCCCGGGCGGCGCCCCGATCCTGATCCCGATCACCGTCGTCGAAGGCCACGCGGTCTACGGCGGCACGCCGTCCGACCAAAGCGTGGTGCGCTGCCTGCGCGACCTGAAGGCGCGCGGCTACCGGGTCGTGTTCTACCCGTTCCTGCTGATGGACTGCCCCGGCTTCCCGTGGCGCGGGCGCATCGGGCTCGACGCGGACGGGACCGCGGCCGCCGCCGCTACATTGGCCCGGATCCTAGGGCCGGCGACGCCGTCGCTCTTCACCCGCGATACAGCCAATCTGACGGTCGCCTATGCCGGGCCGGCCGACGACTACAGCTTGCGCCGGATGATCCTGCACTACGCCAACCTGTGCGTGCTGGCCGGCGGCGTCGACCTGTTCCTGCTCGGCTCCGAGCTGCGCGGCCTGGAGGCGATCCGCGGACCGGGCTGGACCCGGGCCGGCACCACCGGTGCCGACGGCAGCGTCACCTGGGACTATCCCTTCGTCGACGGGCTCGGGCGGCTCGCCGACGACGTGCGCGGGATCTTCGACGCGGCCGGCCTGACCCGGGACGCGGCGGGCCTGCGCAACCTGATCACCTATTCGCCGGACTGGTCGGTGTGGATGGGCGTGCAGCATCCCGGCGAGGCCGGGCAGTGGCCGCATCTCGACCAGCTCTACGGCCGGGACAGCATCGACCTCGTGGCCTTCGACAACTACCTGCCACTGTCGGACTGGACCACGGAGGGCGGCCTCGACGCGGCGAACTGGACGGCGCCGGCGCCCGACCGAAGCCGCTGGCCGCCCGGGCCGGACACGATGAACGGCCTCGGGCTCTCGGGCGAGCCGACGCTCTATTCGATGGCCTACTTGAAGCGGAACATCGAGGGCGGCGAGAAGTACGACTGGTTCTACGCCGACTCGGACAATCTCGGGATCGGCCTCGACCCGCTCGGCTCGGACCAGCAGGTGTCCAGGCCGACCGGCGACCGCGTGACCCAGACCCGCAGCCGGTACTATCCGGGCCAGGAGATCCTGGCGAACAAGCAGCTGCGGTGGTGGTGGAAGAACCCGCACCGCGCCGTCTACGACGACGGCGACGGCCGCGGCTGGGTGCCGCGCGGGCCCGCCACGCGCTGGGTGCCGCTCTCGAAGTCGATCACCACGGTCGAGTACGGCTTCGGCTCGATCGACCGCGCGACCAACCAGCCCAACGTGTTCTACGACCCGAAGAGCACGGAGAGCTTCACCGCGTTCTGGTCTGTGTGGGACAGCGCAGACGGGGCGACCTACACGCCCAGGCGGGACGACACGCTCTGCGCGATGGCGCTGCGGGCGGTCCACGAATACTGGTACCGCGACGGCCACAACGAGGTCTCGGCCGCCGGGTTGCCGATGCTCCAGACCGCTTTCTTCGCGGCCTGGAACTGGGACGCGCGGCCGTTTCCGACCTTCCCGCTGCGCTCCGACGTCTGGGGCGACACTTTCAACTGGCCCGCTGGCCTGTGGATCGGCGGCAAGGGACCGGCGCTGCCGCCGCCGCCCCCCGATCCTCCACTGGTGCCGGGGCCGTACCCGACCTTCCCGACGCTGTCCGGACTCACATGGTCGGTGCGCTACGCGCCGACGTTCCGCACCGGCGCGGCCGCGCACGTCTCGGGCCGCGAGGCGCGGGCGGCGCGCGTACGGTCGCCGTCCTGGGAGATCGAGCTGTCCTACGACGTGCTGGCCGCCGACGGGTTCGCCGCGAGCGGCCTCGCCGGAGACTTTGAGCGCCTCGCCGGCTTCTTCGGCCGGGTCGCCGGGCGCGCCCTGCCGTTCCACGTCGCCGTGCCACCCGAGCTCGGCGCGGGATCGAGCCTGCTCTGCCGCTTCGCCGACGACGACCTCGATCTGGAGGCGTTCATGGCGCTCCTGTTCGCCACCCAAGCCTTCCGGCTCGTGAGCGTGCGCGGGTGAGCGAGACCCCGCCCGCCTTCCCCGCGCTGCCGGGCCAGGGTTGGTCGGTGCACAAGCGCCCGACCTTCGCGACGCGGCTTGCCCCGCACGTCTCGGGCCGGGAGGTGCGCGCGAGCCTCTACGCGGCGCCCTTGTGGGAGTTCGAGGTGACCTTCGACGGGCTCGCCTCGGGCTCGGCCTTCCCCGGGCTCGGCGTGAACTCTCTCCAGGCGCTGCTCGGCCTGTTCCTGCGGTGCCAGGGTCGCTTCGGGACGTTCCTGTACACCGATCCGACCGACAACGCGGTGTCGGCCGGTGCGATCGGCATCGGTGACGGCCAGTCGCTGGCCTTCCCGGCACGCCGAACGCTCGGCGGCTTCTCCGAGCCGGTCGGCTGGGTCACCGCGCTGCGCGCCGTCACCATCGATGGCGAGCCAGCCAACGGCTGGAGCCTCGCCGCGCCGAACCGGATCGTGCTGCCGGCCGCGCCTGGCGTGGGCGCGGTGATCGGCGCCGCGTTCAGCTTCGCCTACCTGTGCCGGTTCCTCGACGATGTGCAGGACTTCGAAAACGTCATGGCCGGGCTGTGGAAGGCGGAAGGGGTCAAGTTCCGGAGCGTGCGGACGTGAGGGCGGCCGACCCTGCCCTCCTGGCCTACCTCGCCGCGATGCGCGCGCGGGCCGACAAGCGGCTGCTGATGGCGGACTGCTTCACCTTCACGCTGCTGTCGGGCCTGATCCTCGCCTACACCGACGCCGACGTGCCGATCGCGCTGAACGGCACCACCTACCGCGCCGATTCCGTGCTGGTGGACGGGCTGCGCTACCGATGCACCACCGGCCTCGACGTCGATCAGCAGCGGATCACGGTCTCGGCCCGCCCGACCGACACGGTCGGCGGCGTGCCGTTCCTCGTGGCCCTGCGCGAGGGCGTGTTCGACGGCTGCACGATCCGGCGCGACCGGGCCTTCCTCAGCGCCTGGGACGCCCCACCGATCGGCGGCGTGACGCTGTTCACCGGGCGCTTGGCGAGCGTCGATCAGGTCGGGCGCACCGGCGCGACCCTCACCGTGGCGAGCGAGCTGACGCTCCTCGACATCGACCTGCCACGCAATGTCTGGCAGCCGACCTGCAACCACACCCTCTATGACACCGGCTGCCGGCTCGTGCGGCAGGCCTACGCCTCGGCCGGGGCTGTCGGTGACGGGGCGAGCGCGACGTTCATCCCCTGGGCCGGCGCGAGCGAGGCGCTGACGCAGGGCACGGTGACGTTCACGTCGGGCGGCAACAGCGGGGTCTCGGCCACGATCAAGCTGGCGGACGCGACCGGGTTGACGCTCACCTACCCGCTGCCGGCGCTGCCGGTCCCGGGCGACAGCTTCACGGCCTACCAGGGCTGCGACCACATTCTGGCGACCTGCCGGTCCAAGTTCGCCAACGAGGCGAACTTCCGCGGCTTCCCGTTCGTGCCGACGCCGGAGGCAGCTTTTTAAGCAAAGGGCACCTCTGTTCGAACTCGCCGAATTTTTGAACAGGAAGCATATAGTCTAATGATAGCAAATGTATCAGTATGTCGTCAGGCCGCATCGCGCTATCATTTTTGCGACCATTGCCACGTGACGCTGAGGCGCAATGACGTCTCGCGTGAAGCGGTTCTTGCCGATACCGGGAGAAACCTTCTCCGCCTCCTCGACGAGGCAGGTGCATTGAGAAGCCGAGCGATCGAGCGCGCAGGTGCGAACCATCAGAGGAGCTCGCACAAGGGTCGCATCCGGCGATTGCGACTCAGCCACGAGAGCGAAAAATTTCTCCAAGAAATCGGTTGGGCATTGCAGCATCTCGACGAAAGACGCGCCTTCGAGCACTTCGACCGTATTGGTGACAATGCGACTACCGCCTACAGCAGGACTTGCATCCCAGGGTATATTGAAGCTGACCAAAGCGCCATCAATCAATAGGCCGGTCAGCCGCAGTCGGATGGAAGCGGCGGGCTGCTGGCAGCGGCGGGCAGCCTCTTGAAGCATACCCGTGATGAATTGCCGATCTGAGATGGAGAGCGTCTCAGCCCGTCCCTCGACCACGCGCCGCACGAGATCGACGCGACCAGGGGGCACAAGCGGCCACGGAACAGATGTGCCAGCCATGACCTCTGCAGCCTGCTGGGATCGCTCCGCCGACCTCGCGGCACCTGAGGCCGTGTAGGCCTCATCCAGGGCAGCACGGAGAGGCTGAAGTCGCTCCCGCAATTGCGCGATCGGAAGTTCCGAAAACTCGCTGGCATGATGACGGGCGTAGGCCAGGATTTCGGATAGCGTGACGAGTTGGTTTGTGTCTCGGACGATCGTTGCGAGACGATCATTGGCCAAGGCAAGCTTCCGGCGTAGCTCGGCCTCGGGAACAACCTGAGCTTGTGGATAGTCGAGTGGACGAATCGCGTTCTCGTGCGCTTCGTAGAGGCGCACAACGGCGGCATCTAGCAGAGCCTGATCGATAAGAGGTTCCGCTCCCACAATGGTCTTGCCATCGCGCTTTACTTGGCCGGTCAGAAAGCAATCGAATAGACGTGCCATATCGATTGACCCTTCGGCGAAGCTAGCCTGAAGAATGGCCGGTCGATTCGTGTCCCACCCATCCAGGGCCGGGAAGAATTCCACTTTCAAGTCTCGAGCATCGTTGAAGGCCTTTACGTAAGCCTCAAACCACCGCGCGATCGGACCTTTGCACTGAGTTTCCAAAGATGGCGCGCCAGGCTTTCGGCGCCGCAGCACCACGCGATACGGGACAGCACGGGTGAAATTCCAGAGGCTGCCAGTTGCCTCCCAGGTCTCCGCGTCGCCCGTCGGAAAGAACCCGAGGCTGCCGACCGGAAACGTGGGGTTGGGCCAACCCTGCTTGGCGAACATGGCGAGACCCGGCAGCGCCTGGAATTTGTGGCTACCGCGTAGCTCCATTTCGTATTCGGTTTCCTGATAGCGAGCTTTGGCGGCATAAGTGCCGGGACCGCTCGGTTTGATGTCGAGGGCAAATGGCTCCAGCGTCACAAGATTGATCTTGCCGCGCATCGGTCCGACGGCGTTGCCATCGTCGCGCATGACGGCGCCATCCCAAGCGCCTTCAATGGAGCCGATTGCGGCTGGTACATGGGCGTGTGCGTTCGGCGGGGGCACGGGAGTATTTGAGCGCCAAGCTCGAAAATTTCCTGAGCAGGAAGATAGTCGCCCCCACATTTCTCCCTTAGAGTCAACGGTGGCTAGATAATTCACGGGTTCTAGCCGGTACATCCTAGGACCCACCTTAGCCTTGAACTCGAATGAATATTTCATAGTATTTATGTCGACATAGCCTTGTTGAACGGCTCCGTCGATTGACATGATTAATCGTGGATTGTTGTTGAGTTCGAAGGTTATTTGCTCCGATTTTCCATCGCATTTGTAGGATCCGCGCCAAGTTCCTCGGATATTTTCCGGAATAACAGCGTCTTTGGCCCCGCTCGGCCTTTCATAGATCCCGTGTGTGATCGAAGTCGCGACTTCCGAGACTTGAGGTTTGGTCGGAAGACGTCCTACGGCAGCTGGCTGGGATTGGCTTGGTCGAGCATCCGCAGCGACGATGGCAGGATCGACGGGCACGAAACGCAAAGATCCACTCCAGCGCCCATAAGCACGGGACGTAATGCCGTTGCGTGTCGAAGCTTCATAGGCGGAAAGACCGGGTGATCGGCGGACACTGATTGGGCCGCCAACTTCGCCAATGGCCCCTGCATGGCGTGCAGCGATGCAGAGCGTGCTGTCATCGGTATACAGTAGCGTTCCGTAGGCGTTGCCTCGCCTCATCTGCTCTGCCGAGCACCTGCAGGTCAGCTCCATCTCTCGTGTTCGAAATGTAGACGGACACGCTTCCAGTCCGAAAGCTGAGTCGTTCGCCGACAATACGAAGAGCGCGGCCAAGCCCGCGAGCAGTGAGCCTGCTCGCGCAGGTGAGCGCACGGACATGAGTAATCATTCCTGTTAGATACGATCGGCTGTGCCGGATCCTTCCCGAGGTCAATATTTCAATCAATATATATCAAATGGCCTAAGCGGAGCGACATCCGCTGAGGTGGACCGCATATTGATACCCCGTCGAAGTTCAGGATTATTCGACTTGTTGTATCTGTTTTTAAAATCACACCATATGTTTGATAAATTATGTATATATGTAATATTATCTCAGATTTCTCCGGTATTATTTCTTAATATTTACGATATGAAGGTGATTTTGTGGCTCCATGAGCATTCAGTCCTCGAACATTCGGCAGGAAATGCCGATTTGTGACGATTGGTGTCGGTCTTATTTTAACAGGACTCCGGGCGAACGACCTGAGGGGGCCTCTTATGTTCACTGCATCCAAAGACCGCGAACTCATCGTCCGCGAGGCCCGGAGCTGGATCGGCACGCCCTACCACCCCGGCGCCGACCTGCGCGGCGTCGGCGTCGATTGCGGCATGCTCCTCGTGCGCGTGTTCGTCGATGCCGGCCTCGTGCCGGCCTTCGATCCGCGCCCCTACCCGCAGGATTGGCACCTCCACCGCGGCGACGAGCGCTACCTCGGCTTCGTGTTCGATCGCGCCGCCGAGGTCGTTTGCCCGCAGCCCGGCGATGTTGCGCTCTTCCGCTACGGTCGCGCCTATGCCCATGCCGGCATCGTCACGGGGACCGCGCCGCTGACCTTGGTGCACGCCTTCTCGCCGGCCCAGGCCGTGATCGAGGAGCCGATCATGCGCAATCCCGTCCTCGCCGAGCCAGGCCGGCGCCCCCGCTTCTTCAGCCTCTGGGCCGCCCGCGCGACCGCCGAGGCTGATCCGGTCTGAGGCCTCCATGAGCCTGTTCGGCGGCAAGAAGCGCACCGTCCGGCCGGACTACACCGGCCTGCAGGTCCAGACCGCCTCGAGCGCGCTGCCGATCCCGATCGTCTACGGCACCAACCGCATCGCCCCGAACATCATCTGGTCCGACGGCTTCCAGACCCACGCGCAGCGCGGGAAGAAGGCGGGCGGCAAGGGCGGCGGCCGACACGGCGTCACCGGCTACACCTACTCGACCTGGATCATGTTCGGCCTCGCCGAGGGGCCGGTCCAGGGCATCGGCGAGGTGTTCAGCGGCCAGTCGGTCACGCCGTTTCCGACCAACTTCCTCAGCCTCATCCCCGGCGACACGCCGCAGCAGCCCTGGGGGCCGGCGCTGGCCCGCTATCCGGCCGCCGCGCTGCCCTACAACGGCACCGCCTACCTCGCCTCGCCCTACTTCGACCTGGGCACCAGCGCCACCATCTCGTCGGTCGCCTTCGAGGTGGTCGGGCGGCTCGCCGGCACCGCGGGGCCGCTCGGGCAGGATGCTGACCCCGCCGCGTTGATCTCGGACTTCCTGACCAACGCGCAGTACGGTGTCGGCCTGCCGGCCTCGGCGCTCAGCGGCGCGGCCCTGTTCGGCGCCTCGGGGGATTCGTCTTACCAGACCTACTGCGCCGCCCTCGGCCTCGGGCTGAGCCCGGCGCTCACCGACGCCGAGACCGCCAACGCGATCCTGGCGCGGTGGCTGCGGCTCACCAACAGCGCGGCGGTGTGGTCGGGCGCGCGGCTCAGGATCGTCCCCTACGGCGACCAGGTCGTGACCGGGGTGACGCACGCGGGCGCCAGCATCACCTACGTGCCCGACGTCGCGCCGGTCTACGACCTCACGGACGACGACATCCTGGCCGCCGAGGGCGACGATCCGGTGCGGGTCGCGCGCAGCGATCCCTACGGCCTGCCCAACGTCCAGCGCGTCGAGTGCTCAGACCGGAGCCACGGCTACACCGCGACCACGGTCGAGGCGCGCGACCAGGGCGCGATCGAGCGCTACGGCCTGAAGGTCGGAGGCACCATCACCGCCCGCGAGATCTGCGCGCTCTCCATCGGTCGGCTCGTGGCGCAGCTCGCCCTGCAGCGGGCCCTCTACATCCGCAACACCTACACGTTCCGCCTGTCCTGGGAGTTCTGCCTCCTGGAGCCGATGGACGTCGTGACCCTGACCGATCCGCGGCTCGGGCTCGCCCGGACGCCGGTGCGCATCACGGCGATCGAGGAGGACGAGGACGGGCTCCTGACCGTCACGGCTGAGGAATTCCCGCGCGGGACCGCGACCGCGGCGGCCTATCCCACAGTCGGCGCGACCGGATCGGCGGTCGACCGCGACCGGGCGCCCGCGCCCGTCAACGCGCCGCTGATCTTCGAGCCGCCCGCCGCGCTCACGGCCGGCGTGGCGCAGGTCTGGATCGCGGCCTCCGGCGCCAACGCCGACCCGTACTGGGGCGGGGCGAACGTCTGGGTCTCGCGCGATGGCGCCAGCTTCGTCGAGATCGGCACGGTCACGGGCGCGGCCCGCCAGGGCGTGCTCACCGAAGACTTGGCCGCCCCATTCGGGCCCAACCCCGATCGCGACAACACGCTCGTGGTCGATCTCGGCCGATCCGGCGGGACGCTCGCCTCAGCCAGCGAGGCCGACGCGCGGGACGGCGTCACCCTCGCCCTGGTCGGCCAGGAACTGGTGTCCTTCTCCGCCGCGACGCTCACCGCGCCGCACGTATACGCCCTGACCTATCTGGAGCGCGGGCTCTCCGGCTCGCCGACCGGCGCGCACCCGGCTGGGACGGCCTTCACCCGGCTCGACGAGGCGGTGTTCCGCTACAGCGTGCCGGCGGCCTATATCGGCACGCCGCTCACCGTGAAGCTGCAGGCGTTCAACATGTTCGGCGGCGCGGCCCAGGACCTCGCGACCTGCACGCCCTACACGGTGACGCCGATCCGCTCGGGCCGGTTCGGTCCTGTCGCCGAGACCCTGGCGGTCGGCAGCGGCGCGGATCTGGGGCTCGCCTCGCAGGCGGCCACGCGGAGCGACGATCTCGGCCGCGCCTCCGACCCCTATCCCAACGGTCTCGATCTGGGGCGCGCATCCGCATGAGCATCCGGCTGCAGTTGCTTCGCGAGGCCTGGGACTTCCTGCGCACATTCACCGGCCGTGCCGGCGAAGTGGTGGTCGACACCACGAACAATCGCCTGGTCGTGCATGACGGCGCCACGGCCGGCGGCTTCCCGGCGGCGAAGCTCTCGGACCTGACGGCGCCGCAGAACCTCACCCGGCTCGGGATCGGCACGACGGCCGATGCCGCCACCCCCTTCGCGGCCAAGCTCGACGCGGCGTTATGGACGGCGTTGACCAAGGCCGAGGGCGGCAGCGGCGACCTGCGCTACACCCTCAACAAGGAGGCCGCCGGCAACACGCTCTCATTGCTGTTCCAGTCCGGCTGGTCGGGACGGGCCGAGATCGGCCTCAGCGGCGATGACGACCTGCACTTGAAGGTGTCGAGCGATGGTACCGCCTGGACGGAAGCGCTGCGGATCGATCGGAAGACGGCCGCCGTCACCGTGCCCGGTCCGCTCGTCGGCGCTGCAGCGTCACTGACGAACCTCGCGCTCTCCGGAACACCCGATCAGCTCGTGATCAACGGCGGCGGCAACTTCGCGTCGATCGCCTTCACCGACGGCAACCTATCGTCCAAGTGGTCGTTCGGGCGTGACCCCAGCGGCGCCCTGATGATCTACGACGCGGTCGGGGGGCGCAACCCGATCGTGCTGGCGCCGAACGGCCCCGTGGCCTTCTCCGCCCCGATCACGGCGCGATCGGCCAGCTTCGGCGGCGCGCTCGGGCTCGGCTCGTTCACGGTCGCGACGCTCCAGGCGGGGAGCGCCGGCCAGGTCGTCTTCGTCAGCGACGGTCGAAAGGTCCTCGAAGGGGCCGGCTCCGGCTCGGGTGTGATGACCTGCTACTCCAACGGCGCGTGGCGCCGCCTCTCCGACGACGCGGCAGTGATGGGATGAGCACCAGCGACCTCTTCCTCTACGAGTTTCTGTATCGCGGCCGGCCGCCGGGCGATCCGCAGCCACCGGCCTGGCACGTGGTGCTGGCTCAAGTGGTGACGCTCCCGGGCGGCGGTCCGGCGCAGGTCGTCGCCAGTGTGGCGCTGTCGCCCACACAGGCTGAGGCTGCAGGCTTTCCGCTGCCGGCGCTGCTGTCGGCGATCGATGGCGCCGTGCTGGCGGATCGGGACGCGAAGGCGGCGGCGCTATCAAAGGTCGAGGCCGACCTGGACGCCCTGCGCGGGGACCTCGCGGCTGTGACGGCCGAGCGCGATCAGCTTCGGGACGCGACGCGCCCGGCCTGACCGACTCGGCAGACGAAGCTCCATCATCGACGCCTCGGCCGCGCTGCGCTCACGGCACGCGTCGCTGCCGCCGACGTCCGTCCCGCAGGGCAATCCGTTCCCGACCCTGTCAAGCGAGGCTCCCCATGAGACCCCTGCTCCGCGCGGCAGCTCTGCTGCTGGCGCTTCTCTCGGCGTGCGCGCACGCCATCGCCGCACCGCGCCCTCATCGACCGCGCGCCGTGTCCGTCCCGGTGTTCCTCCCAGGCGTCGGCCGGGTGTGGATCTCCGCCCACCCGGCCTCCGGCCGCCGCCGCTGATCGGGAGGAGCCCATGGATCTCTCACCCCTCGGACACGCGGCCCTGGCGGCGCGCGAAGGCTGCCGGCTGCGCGCCTACCGCGACAGCGTCGGCGTCTGGACGATCGGCCGGGGCCACACCAGCGCGGCCGGCCCGCCGGCCGTGACCGAGGGCCTGACCCTCACCCAGGCCGAGGCCGACGCGCTCTTCGCCGCCGATCTCGCGCCCTACGTGGCGGCTGTGCGCGCCGCCCTCGCCAAGCCGGTGCCGCAGCCGTTCTTCGACGCCTGCTGCTCGCTCGGCTTCAACATCGGCCAAGCGAACGTCGCGCAATCCGCCGTCGTTCGCCGCGCCAATGCCGGCGACCTGCCGCGTGCGGTCGACGCCTTCCTGCTGTGGGACCGGCCGGCCGCGATCCGCGCGCGCCGGCAGGGCGAGCGGGACCAAGCGGCGCTGCCCGCCTACGGCACCGTCTATGCTCGGCGGGGCGATCCCTCGCCGGTGCGCGCGTTGGAGGGATCGATACCCGCCGCGCCGGAGAGGCCCGACCCGCTCGCGCCGATGACCGGCACGGCGAACGCGGCGTCTGAATCCTGGTGGCTGCGCCTGCGCGACGCCATCCGCCACAACATGCAGACGGGTGCCTGACCATGGGGTTCCTCGCGCTCCTTCCGGCGCTGCTCGGCGCGCTCGGTCCGATCCTCCAGAAGGTGCTGCCCGACGCGGGCCAGCGGCTGCAGGTGCAGCTGGAGCTGCAGCGGGCGCTGATCGAGCAGCAGGCCGATCTCGGCCGCGCCATGGCCGAGGTGATGAAGGCCGATGCCGGCTCGGAGAGCCCGCTCGCCCGCAACGCCCGGCCGATCACCGTGCTGTGGGCGCTGGCGATGATCACCTGGGTGGGCGTGATTTCGCCCATGGTGGGTCTACAGGTCGAGGTGGTGAGTGCGCTCAAGGGCGTGCCGGCCGAGCTGTGGTCGCTGCTGACCGTCGGGATCGGCGCCTACATGCTGGCCCGCTCCGTGGACAAGATCGTGCCGCAGGTGGTCGGGCCGAAGGGTTGAGACCCGAAACCGCCGGTGCGCACCGATGACGGACCAGACACCGACTCGGATGCGGACAGCGCGTCCGGGCCGCAGCGAGCGAAGGGCCGGGACCATGACGGATCATCTGCCCGAGTGGATCGGGCGCCTGATCGAGCGGGTCGAGGCCACAGGCCGCCAGATGGACGCGCTCGGCGGCAAACTCGACCGGATGGACGAGAAGCTGGAGGGCGTGGCCTACCGGCGCGACATCGAGCACTTCGTGGCGCGCGACGAGATCGAGCGGCGGATCGACAAGGCGGTCGACGGCGCCAAGGCGGAGGCCGCCAAGGGGCTCGCCGAGGTCGCGGGGCAGGTGCGGGACCTGCGCAAGATCGGCTGGGGCTTGGCCTCGGCGGCGCTGCTGGCCTTCGGGGGGATCGTCCTGGCGAAGGTCGGGCTGGCGGGGCGGTGAGCCGGATCGGCAACTGGAACCGCGCCTGCTTGGCCGCGCGTACCCTGGGGTTCGACATCCGGCGAAGTAACCATCTTGAATGACCCGGCTCTGACCGGGGCGGCTTTTCCTGCCGTCACGACCTCAAATGAGGGATGACCGATCGAGACGAGCCGTTACGGTGATCGCAGCCCGAGACCCAAGCCTTCAGCCCCGCCGGCACCGCCGCGCGGGGGTTTTTCGCATTCTGCTCTGGTCTTCAGATGCGCTCTAATTGCAGGTCAACTTCCGGCCTTCGGCCATCCCGACCTTGCGGTAGTGTTCCAGACCGGACTTGATCGCTCGGCCTATGACCGCCCGGCGCACGTCCGGATTGCAGCGCAGATACTCCTCCTCGTTGAAAGCGTAGTCGCCACGCCCGCCTCGTGAGCCTCGGTCATAGTCCCGATCGTAATCGCGGCGGTCACGGTCGCCGTAGCCTCGATCTCCGTAGCCTCGGTCGCGGGATCCGTAATCGCCGCGATCGTAGCCGTAGTCGCGTCCGCCGTAGGGCTGTGCGAAAGCAGGAGCCACTCCGCTGAGTAGCGCCAGGCCGAGGACGCTCGCCGAGATCACCTTCATGTCGTGCTCACCGTTGTTGAGGAGCGTAAACGCTTTCACCGGCGGGTGGTTCGATTTGCCTGGGCGGGTGTCGCGCCCTCGCTCCCTGCACCACGACCGTCAGGGGCTTTCCTTTCCCCGCGTCTGGCCTACCCTCAGTGTCAGGTTTGGCTGAACTATCCCCCCATTCGGTGCCCGACCCGAGAAGCCCGCCCGGTCCGCCGGCGCGGGCTTTTTCGTGCCCGACCTCCCCCGAACAGGTGATGTCGCGGTGGCTGACGCGCTGCTATCCCGTCTCCGAGACTCCAAGCCTTCAGCCCCGCCGGCGCTGCCGGGCGGGGCTTTTTCGCAACCGACTTGGCTTCGTAAATATCGAACCATCTCTCAAGCGCGCGCGTTTGTCAGCCTTCAGTTCAAAGGAAGGTTCTCATGCGCCATCGCGTTCTCGCAGCCGCCACCGTCTTCACTCTTCTTGCAGGCGGAGCCTCTGCACAGGCTCCCGCAGCGACTCCTGTTGCGCCCTCCGCTCCTGGCGCTTCAGGCGTAGTTGCGCCTCAGAACAGCACGACCGGTAGCAATGGCGCAGTCACGGCTTCGCCGACCGGACAGCCGGCCGACACGATTTCTAACAGCTCGTCGTCGGCCGGGAATGCCAATCAGCCTGAGCGCGCTGTTCCTCAGGGCGGCGGCGGTGGCGGCAGCAGCAAGTAGCCGCGGATCGCCTCATCGGCGTGCGCTTTTTTCGGCCCCGCCGGCCATGCCGCGCGGGGCCTTTTTCGTGCCCGGAATCCCCGGGCGGGACGCGCGCCCGGCCGGCCTCGCACGGCCCGGTAACCGGCACCGACCATCCTGCTGCCGAGCCAAGTTGCGTATCGGCTCGGCTCACTCGTTGGTGAGATCGGATGCTCCCCGCCAGGTCTGCCAGTGCGGGCTTCTTCGTAAGCTTGCTTCTGACATAGGTGAGTGCAGGCCGGCACCGATCCTGCGATCGTTAGATGATCGTTGGCACGACGTTCCGGGCGCTGGCGGCTGGGAGAGGCCTGTGCTCCCGCCCCCAGCGGAGAGGGTCATGCCGCGATACTTCTTCAACGTCCACGACGGCCACAGCTCGCTCGACCAGGAAGGCATTGATCTACCCAGCCCGGACGTGGCGCGCGTCATGGCGATCAGACTGGCCGGTGAGATCTTCCGGGATGAGGCCGAGAGGATGCTGCTCGGCCCGGCGTGGCGCCTCGCGGTCTTGGACGAGGCCGGCAAGTCCGTCTTCAGTGTCGATGTCCACCTGTCCACGAGACTCGATGGGCAATAGGCGTTTGACCCGAAAGCATTGGCGGGATCGGACGTTCCCCCGCCCCGTGAGCAGATCGGGGCGGGGCCGAGCGGCAGCGACTCGGGCAATCTCGTAGCTTCTGATCGACCCTGTCGCCCTGGCTTCGGCCCAGACGCCTTTCGTTGTTTTGTCCCCGCCGGCACTGCAGTGCGGGGCTTTTTTGCGCTCACGAACGCATTACCCTCGACACAGATTCGGCCGGACATCCCCCGAGGCTCGGATCTGGGAAGGCCCGCTCGGTCCGCCGGCGCGGGCTTTTTCGTGCCGAGCTGCAAGCCAACTGCGAGTTGGCCCTTTTCGGCCTCCCGGTTCGGCTCGGGTTTTCATCGAACGTCACCGATGTTCGGCATCGCGAAGTGCTTCAGGCGAACCTTTAAGTGCCGTTAATCTTGAACCTCACTATCGCCGATCGAACGCATCCGACGCGATATAATCTTCCGGTTGCAGCGCTCGGAGTTTCCGATGAACGTGGTGGAAATGCTCGCCTTTTCTATTCTGTCCGCCGGCTTGATCCGGGCCGCCATAGCGTTCAATCGCTGAAGAGCCGATCGGAAGTCTCGCCAGCGCTCAACCTCTGCGATTGCAGCAGGCTATTTCAATGGCGATTATACCGTTCGCACATACGACGGACCGAGCCTTCGCCGCAGTTGGAGTCTGGCCTATGCAGAGTCAGCAATCCATGCAAGACTGGATGATCGCCGGGTGAAACCTTTCAGGCTCCGGTGACTGAGCGACAAGTGCGCTGGCCTGCATTGGACAGGCGCAACCATGGACCAGATCCCGTCTTCTGACGTGCGCGAGGCTCGTCGCACCGAAAATGGACTGAAAGTGGTGCCATTTCGCGATTTGGCATCTTTGGTCGAAATCAAACTCAGCAAAGCAGATAAGCTGAGCGAATTACGGGATCAGCTTTTGACCCGTCGTCGAAGCATCGTCACGGCTGCTGCCGAAATGAGCACTACTCCGTCTCATAGCGCCATCCGGCAGATTGCTGAGATACAGATCGCTATCGCAGCAATTGAGTCCGTACAGGACGAGGATACCTTGCCGTAAGTCGGTATGCGAGGCTAGATCACTGCCCGTTGGCCGGGGCGGCTTCGCCTTTGCAATTTTCTTCGTCGCCGCATCGAACTCAGCTTCATCCTCGCTGGCACCAGCTTCACGCGCGGCTTCGATGAACTGGCGGCGCTGTTCGTCAGGCGTCAGCGTCTCGGCGTCGAGCTTGGTGGGCTTAGGTTTGCCCGGTTTTGAACTAGTCATGATATCGGCCAAGCCTTAACCGCGAGACTTGCAAGAATTTCTTGCCGTCTTTCAATTGCGTCAAAATCCCAAATATCCTCGTTCGCAACCATGTTCGTTATCGCATACGGCGCGTCTGAAAAAGACGGCCGCTTATCTCAGCCATAGCCACCTCGTAGTGCAAACCACACTACCGCACGGCTCAACGCGCCGTATGTAGTGCAATCTGCACTACTTGGAGCAGCGGATTGTCAGGCCAAACGATAGGTTAGCCGCTGGCCAACCGCGCCCCTGAGCGCTCGCTCTGCATGCTCCGCATCGTTCACGCCGAGCTTCACACGGTTGTTGTGCCGGAAGTCGAACTCCGCGAGGTAGCGGTGCGGGCGCCGATCATCGAAGCGCCACCCGGCAGATCGTTAACTACTCGCCGCAACCCCGCCGGCATGTCCACTCTCCCGCCCGCCGTTGCCTCTAGGCGCGACCAGATCGAGCGCCTGTCCGAGCACGCCGTACCCCGGTCCCCTCGCCGTTCTCGTCGATGAAGATGATGCCGGCGGCTTCTGGGGCGCTCACCGCAGCAGCCGGACCGTCATGCTTGCACTGGTGATGAACGGGACCGCCCCGAAAGCCGCGACGCTGAACCACCACAGCACGCGGTCGTACATGGTGGGTTTGTGGTGGCCGATGAACGGATCCTCGATCCACCCAATCGGCTGGTTGGAGTCGCTAAGCAGCAGCCGGTTGAGGCTTTCGGGTAATGGGCACACTGACCGGTTGGGGACGTTCCGATCCTGGGCCATGCTCTCCCCTTTCTGCGAGCACGGCGCCTGCAGCGCCTCCTGCACGAGCCGGGGTTCGGGTCAGACAGGACTGGCGAGGACATAGTCGATTATAGCGGCGAATGTGTAGGGCTCGCTCGACAGGTATCCGCTCCCTGCGCCGGGCATCACGTCAAAGGCACGTTGCCCTACCTGCCCAGCCGCACGCATCGCTTCACTGGGTTCCCGCAGCTCTTTCAAGACGGCGCGGACGATGGCTTCGGCATCTTCACGGCCGGCCAGCGGTGGTCGGCGCTCGCAAGCATCGAAGGCTGCTGCACATAGACGCTTCATATCTGAGTTCATCACCGAACGCCTTTGCCATGGCCGCTCCGCCTTCGGAGCTATCTCTACGTGCGGCGGACGACTTCAGGAGCGGTACCGCGCGGCCTCAAGGCCCTTTAGCGGCACGCCGGTCCTGAACCGATCGTATTTGCGGCCGAGCATGTCGAGCGCGGGACCCGTTGAAACCAAGACAAGCGGGCGATCAACCTCGCTGGCAACGCGGAGCGATCTATCGTGGAAGGCAGAGTCTGGTTCGGGATCGCTCATAGCTCACCTGGGGCGATTTTGCCTTCAACGCATCGCCCAAGCAGCAGCGGTCATTGTAACTGTAATCTATAAGCAATGCTCAGAGTTCTTCATCAGAGCTCGGGACATACATCTTCCGAAGATCCTCTGGCCCTATGATCCGATCTCCAACTCTGATCCATGGCAGGTGCTCATCTGACCGGGGCATATGCATTGCGCTGCGAAATGCTTCGTCGAAATGAGGCCATATATCCGGCCCGTGAGTGAGGTCAGCCGGCCGGGCCCGAAACATTTGCGTGGTCGCAACGGCTCCTTCTTCAAGCCAAATCAAGGTAGCCGGAATGTCCTGATCAATGTGAGTGCTCATAGCGCCCTCCTGTTAGGCGCGAAGCATACGCCTGCGAGAGTGAGTTAGCGAGCGAATACGGACGCGGTGCAGGTCCGCGTGCGTTCGTAGTCGGATGCCGACCCAGGCCGCTATCGGATCGGCGGCTCGGCCATCTCCAGCGGCCTTATTTCAGATAGCCCTTCGCCTTCAGGCGCTCATTCGGCGTTGATGCATACGTGGGGATGAACACGTCGAATAGCTTGTTCGACCGGTTCTCCGGCTACCGGACGAAGCCTGGGCAGACCTGGGGGCCGCCGGTCTGGGAGTTCGCGGCCAAGGGGCGCTGACACGCTGCTTCACCGCCGAAGCTCACCATGTCCTGATATCTCGACGCTCGTCCCATCCAGGGCCTGCTTGCCGCTCGACGAGCCCCCGCGAGACGAGCGCGCTCCAGACTAGTGCAGTGACGCGGACGGAGGATTCACGCAGGCGGTGAGGCGTGCGAGTCTGGGCCATGGCTCAGACGGTATGCGTTCTTCTCGATGCGAGCGACGCGGCACGGCTGGCTGCGATCGCCAGCGACCGCTCTCGCCCGCTCAAACATATCCAGCGCGCCCGCATCGTCTTGCTCTCGGCCGAGCGCCTGAGTGTCCAGGACGTCGCCCGGCGAGCGGGCGTCAGCCGTCCGGCCGTGTGGCGCTGGCAGCGGCGCTACGCCGAGGCGGGCGTCGAGGGTCTGCTGCGCGACAAGACGCGTCCGCCCGGGACACCA